>NZ_CP120683.1:0-1200000 GCF_030506325.1 Tunicatimonas pelagia
ATGCAAGAAGATCAGGTGACTGTATGGAACAACTGTCTCAAAACTATCCGCGAGCACGTGGGTGAGCAAGCCTTTAATACGTGGTTTGCCCCTATTAAACCGCTTCGGTTGGCCGATAAGACACTTACCATCCAGGTACCTAGTCAATTCTTTTATGAGTGGTTAGAAGAGCATTTCGTATATGTACTCCGTAAAGCAATTGATGCTGAGATTGGTTTAGACGGACAGTTAGAATATTCAGTAGTTGTAGATAACGGTGATCAAAAGAATAAGCCGGTTGCTATTAAACTCCCTACTGCTCCCAAAGCAGAAACTAAAAGAAACAATTCGCGCTACCAAACTCCCTCTACTGATTATAAAGGTCCATTCTCATTCCCCGAGATGGAAAACCTAAAAGTAGAAACAAACTTAAATGATAAGTATAGTTTTGATTCATACATTGAAGGAGACTGTAATCGGTTAGCCCGATCGGCTGGCTTTGCGGTAGCCCAAAGTCCGGGAAGCACCTCTTTTAACCCACTTATGATTTACGGGGGTGTTGGTCTGGGAAAGACGCATCTTGTGCAAGCAATTGGCAACGAGATTAAACGCAAGCAAGGTCATCAGTTTGTGGTCTACGTCTCTTCTGAGAAATTTACCAGCCAGTTTATTGAGGCACTAAAAAACAATAACGTTCAGAAGTTCACTAACTTCTACCTTCAGGTTGATGCACTAATTCTGGATGACGTACAGTTTCTGGCCGGCAAGGAGAAAACGCAAGAGATATTCTTTCATATTTTCAATCATCTTCAGCAGTCGGGCAAACAGATTATTATGACCAGCGATTGCCCTCCCCGAGACTTGCACGGTTTAACCGAACGCTTACTCTCGCGCTTTAAGTGGGGACTGACCGCCGATTTGCAAACCCCTGACTTCGAGACTAGAATTGCCATTATTGAACGTAAATTGCAAGCGGAAGGAGTGAGCCTCCCCTACGAAGTGGTAGAGTACCTCGCCTACAACGTAGATACCAATATTCGCGAACTAGAAGGAATCTTGATCTCACTGATGGCTCACGCTTCTTTAGATAAGCAAGAAATTTCGTTAGCACTGGCGAAAGATATTCTGCGAAACATTATTCAGAACAGCGTTCCGGAAGTAGACATTGACCTGATTATTAAAACTGTATCTCGGCACTACAACGTTACCCTTCCTGACCTAAAGTCTAAGACCAGAAAAAAGGAGGTGGTAGTTCCTCGTCAGATTGCGATGTACTTCTCCAAGGAATACACCCAGCACTCGCTGAAAGCTATCGGCTATCATTTTGGTGGGCGTGATCATGCCACGGTTATTCATGCGTGCCGAGCCGTGCAAGAACATATCAAAAGCAATGCTGATTTCTCGCTGGAGATAAAAAGTCTTCAGAAGCAGCTACAGGGGAAAAGCCCTCGCCGTTAAATTACGCCCGAACTAATTCCAGCATCGTTATCTCCGGGCGAATCCCTAACCTCCCAGGATAACCAATATAGCCGAACCCTCGGTTCACGTAAAGATGCTGGTTACCCTCCTGATAAAGACCTGCCCACTGCTTATAGCGATACTGCACAAAGCTCCAGCGTAAGCTCCCCCACTCTATCCCCACCTGTCCACCGTGGGTATGTCCTGAAAGCGTTAGTTCAATATCTTCGTGTTGAGACCGCACTTGAGCGTCCCAGTGGCTGGGGTCGTGTGATAATAAAATACGAGTATCAGTATCTTCCGCACCTTGGTACGCTTCGTTAAGGTGCCCGTACTGAGCAAACCCACCCGTGCCCCAATTCTCTACTCCGATAATTGCCAGACGGTTATTATCAATGGTTAGAATTTCATTTTCATCTAGTAAGAGTTTCCAGTTCATTAACTGATGCGCTTGTTTCAGATTTTCCAGATTTGCCCGTTTCACCTGGGGAGACGACCAAGAAGTATAGTCACCGTAATCGTGATTTCCTAGAATAGAATAAATACCTAACGGTGCTTTAAGCTTACTGAAAACCGGAATATAATCTTCTACTTCCGTTGCTTTGTTGTTCACTAAGTCGCCAGTAAAAAAAATCAGATCAGGCTTTTCAGCTAGTAGCATTTCAATGCCGTGCATCACCGCTTTTTTATTAAAAAAGCTGCCTGAGTGAATATCCGAAAGCTGAGCAATCTGCATACCCACTAAACCTTTGGGTAAGTTAGCAATGGGCACCTTCACCCGATGAATTCGGTAATCGTGGGCACCTGAGGCAATGCCGTAGCTCAAACCAATAGCCGGAACCACCGTAGCAACTACCGAGGCTTTCACCAAAAATTCGGAACGGCTAATGCCGGTTGCACTTTCATTGCTAGCCTCGCTTACATTAGGGGAAAACTGAGTGTACGCCCACTGGCCCAGACGAACCACATCATCAATCACCAGCACCAGACTTCCGAAAAACTTGGCAGCGTAGTTCACAAATATCCAGGCTAAAAGAAAAGTGCGTTGATTTTCAGTTATTACACCTTTCCCGCCCAAGTTGTAGAAGAGAAACCCACCTAAGGCAGATAAGCTGATGGCCCAGTACACCGCGTAAATTGTGCGCCGGGGGTAGGTTGCCAGATCATCTATGAGCACCCGAAATGCCTGAAAAGCATAGTAATCTAGTAAGAGAAAAAGTACAGCGAATATGAGAAATGAAAACATTCGTGGCATGTGGTTAAATCAAAAAACCCAACGTATACTGTTGGGTTTTAAGACGATTACTAATACGCTTTATTTTGCGACAGCTACCGGTTTTTTACTGGATGTCCGCATTTTGATTTTATCAACTAGCAGGTACATGACCGGCACTACCACCAAAGTAAGGAAGGTAGCGAAGATCAAACCGAAAATTACCGTCCAAGCCATCGGCCCCCAAAAGTCGGCATTAAAGCCTCCGTAGTAAATCTGGGGATCAAAATCAGAGAGCATCGTAGCAAAGTTGATGTTGAGCCCTATTGCCAGAGGAATAAGCCCTAAAACCGTGGTAATGGCAGTAAGCAACACCGGGCGCAGACGCGTTTGCCCTCCCTCAATAATACTGGTAACAATTTTTTCGTAGGGAAGTAGTTCGTCTTCTTTTAAGCTAAGTTCAGCGCGATGCCGCTCCCGAATTAGGTTGGTGTAATCAATAAGCACAATCGCATTGTTTACTACTACTCCCGCTAGGGAAATAATACCAATCCCGGTCATGATTATTACAAAGTTCATATTAAATACCACCAGCCCTAAAAATACACCGATAGTACTTAGCAGCACCGACATCATGATAATGAACGGAGTAGCAATGGAATTGAACTGAGCCACAATAATCAAGAAGATCACCATCACAGCAATGAACAAAGCTTGCAGAAGAAATTGACCAGATTCCTCTTGCTCCTGTTGCTCTCCGGTAAATTTCACTTCATAGCCTTCGGGAATGTCTAAGTCGTCTACGAGTTCTTTCAGATCGTTTACAATTTCAGTGGCATTGTAGCCTTCCAGCACATTAGATGATAGTGTAATTACCCGATCCAAGTCTTTCCGCTTTACCGAACCGTAAGTAGAAGAATAGTTTAAGTCTGCTACTGATGAAATCGGAATCTGACGCAGGTTTCCAAATTTATCGCGGAAGGTAATCTTCTGATTAATTAATGCGTCAATATCGTAACGATATTCGTCTTTTAATCGGAGCTGAATGGGGTAATCATCTTCTCCATCCTTAAATTTAGATACCTCAGAGCCAAACAGCGCCGTTCGCATTTCAGTCGCGATAGTGGCGGTAGACAAACCAAAGCGCCGGGCTTTATCCCGATCGATATTCACGATTACTTCGGGCTTTCCAGTTTCTAGATCCGATTTAAGTTCTTCAATTCCCTGAATACTGGAATTCTCAATTTCAGCTAGTAAACGCTCAGTGAAAGAGATTAATCCACCGTAGTCTTCTGATGATACTTCAATGCTAATGGGCTTACCAACTGGCGGTCCAGTGGGTGGTGCAGACACTGTGACTAATACTCCTGGATAGCCACTCACCGCTTCCCGCACTTCTTCCATTACGTCGGTGGTAGAAATTTCACCGCGCAATTCGTAGTCAATAAAAGATACATTCACTCGAGCCTTATTCGGAGTTTCGCCCGGACTTGCTCCTTCAGCCGGATCATTCGTGTTTTCACCTACCTGAGAAATTACGGCCTCTACAATATGATCGTAGGGCTGTAAGGTCTCAAAAATATTTGCTTCCATTCGTTTGGCAATGGTATTGGTCGCTTCAATATCAGTACCCACTGGAAGTTCTACAAACACATTGAAGTAATCAGGGTCACTGCTTGGGAAGAACTCCACTTTCGGCTGCTTGACCCCTACCAACATAATGGAAAAGATAAGCAGACCTACGGTGCCAAAGAAAACAAAGTAAGGCGTTTTGCCATTTAGCGCCCAGCGTACCGTGCGGGTGTAAGTTCGCTCCAGACTAACTAGAAACGAATCTTGAAACCACTGGATAGCCGGAGTAAGTACATAAAGGTTAAATGGGATAAGCAGTGCTCCAATAGTTAGCAGATTAGCAATAGTAAAGCTTCGGAAAATGTAGAATAGAATGGCGACCAAGATCATACTGCCGGCAATTATCACTAACCGTCGTTTCTTCTGAGCAGTTGTAGTACTTTCCACTTTCATAAACATAGAAGTGAGCACCGGATTTATGACTAGCGCGACAAACAACGATGATGATAGGACGATAATTAGCGTGATAGGCAAGTACCGCATAAACTCGCCGATGAGTCCTGACCAAAATGCTAGCGGAAGAAAAGCGGCCAAGGTAGTTGCCGTAGAGGTAATGATCGGCCAAGCCACCTCACCTACTCCTTCTTTAGCGGCCTGCACCGAAGAATATCCTTCTTGCATTAATCGGTAGATATTCTCCACTACCACAATTCCATTATCTACGAGCATTCCTAATGCTAATATCAGGGCAAACAGCACCATGAGATTAATTGAAATACCAAAGAAGCTAAGTAACATGAACGATAAGAACATGGAAAGAGGAATGGCAATTCCTACGAACAAGGCATTCCTTAGATTGAGAAAAAACATCAGCACCAGAATTACTAATATCACTCCCATGATAATACTATTCTCCAGATTGCTCAACTGAAGCCGGGTATATTTGGATTGATCGTTGGTAATAATGATTTGCAGATCGGCTGGAAACCGATTTGCCTGAGCATCTTCTAAAATCACCTTGATTTGATCTGAAGCGGATAGCACGTTTTCACCTTTTCGTTTTACTACCGAGAGCGTGACCACCGGATCGCCATAGTTACGCGAGTAGCTGGAAGCCTCTTCGTACGTATCGCTCACTTCGGCCACGTCGCGGAGATATACTATTCTATTCTCTTCATTTTTTATGATGACATCTTCGAGCTGATCTACCTCCGTAAACTCTCCGATTACCCGCAGCGAACGGCGAAAATCATCGGCTTTAATATTTCCACCGGATATTGTCACGTTCTCCGCAGCTACTGCGTTCTCGATGTCGGAAAAGGTGACTTCCCGCGCATCCATCTTGTAGAGATCCGCATCAATTCGAATTTCCCGCTCTAGCGTACCACTAATACTGGCCTCCTGCACCTCCGACAGAGCTTCAATTTCATCTTGAAGATATTCGGCGTAATTCTTCAGTTCATCGATGCTATAGTCACCCGAGATGTTGATGAACATAAACGGTAAATCTTGCAGGTTAACCTCAAATACGTTGGGGTCTTGATCTAAATCAGTAGGAAGTTCGCTCTGCGCTTGGTCTACTGCATCTTTCACATCCTGTAGGGCCTTCGATATATCAACATCAGGATTAAACTCAACGATAACAGTAGAAAAGTCCTGAATAGAAGTTGAGTTAATCTGATCTACTCCGGTTACTCCTTTAATTTCTTTTTCAATGGGACGGGTAATCAGATTCTCAATATCTACCGGAGAGTTGCCCGGATAAGGTGTGCCTACGTAAATGGTGGGAATCACCACCTCCGGGAAGTTCTCCTTCGGCATAGAGAAGTACGAAGTAACTCCCAGCACAACAATAATGAAAGTAAGAATCAGGACGCTGGTACGATTATTAACGGCGCCGGAACTTATGCCAAAGTTGCGAACAACGCGCTTAGAATTTTCTTGACTTGTCATGTGGTATTATTTGTTAAGCGAGAGATTTGACGCCTCTTCGGTCGCTATACTGATTCGTACTCCCTCCGCCACCTCACGAAACCCTTTGTCAATTAGCGTTTCATTACCTTGCAGGCCTTCGGAGATTACCGTTTCATTGTTATAGGTTTGTCCCCGATCAATATGTTGCTTACCGGCTACTTTTCCCTCGCCTTCTTCAGCGTTTTTCGCCACAAACAGAAAGTCACCTTTGGCATCTTCCAAAATAAGTTTGGTGGGCACCACTATAGCATCTGGCTTTTGGTAATCCATAATCCGCAGTACCGATAGCAAATTAGGACGTAGCAAATCCATATCGTTAGGCAGTTTCACTTCAATTTTAAACGTTCGATTATTTTGATTAATCACCTTACCTACTGAGCTAATGGTACTTTGAAGGGATTTGTCTAAGGACGGAAAATCAACATCCACACTATCTCCGCGCTGAAATTCACCCAGAAATGCCTCCGAAATATCGGCTTCAATAAACATATCGGTCAGGCTTACCAACCGCAAAACCGGCACTCCGGGTTGAGCAATCTCTCCTTCTCTAACGTATATTTCGTCGACAGTACCCGAAAAAGGAGCACGAATAATGTAGTTGTTCAACTGTGCTTGAAGAGAGGCAACGCGACGCTCCAACGATTTCACTCCATTTTCAGCCTCCAGGTACTGAAGCTCCGTACCAATATTTTGATCCCACAAGTTCTTTTGCCGATCATACCGGGTTTTGGCTAGCTCCAGTGATGTTTGTAATTCCTGAATATTCCGGCGGATGGTCTCGCCATTCTGACTCACCAACACCTGTCCCTGCCGAACGGATTCGCCTTCGGATACCGATAACGTGGTGACCATAGCGGGTGCTTCGGCACTGATAGTAATATTTTTTCGGGAAGTCACCGAGCCTCGCACTTCAATATAGTGCTCAAATGTTTTTTTAACCACTGGGAGGGTAGTAACCAAGGTGGTTTTTTGCGTTTGTTGCGCGAATGAAGGATCAGCTTCCGCGATCTCATTCTCCAATGTAGCGATCTGATCTTCCAGCGATTTTAACTCCTGCTGGTACGTTTTCAATTGCTGCTTTTTTTCGGCAAGCTCACTGTTGTCGCTTCCACAAGCCAGGAGTAGGCTTATCGCAATCAAGCTTACTAGTACTGTTTTCATAAGTATATTATAAGGGCGGTAATTATGGTTGAACTAAAATTCCTAAGGCTTTCTGTAAGTCTACTTTAGCAATTAACGCATCGTAGAGAGCGGTAAAGTAGTTGGTTTCCGATGCTTGAAGCGCATTATCAGCCTCAATTACTTCGAGGTTAGAACCTACGCCTTCTTGATATTTGATGTTAGTAATTCGGAAAACTTCTTGAGCCAGAGCCAGATTTTCTTGTTGCACCTGCAGTGCCTCTACTCCATTCTGCAAAGCTACCCGAGCTTGAGCAATTTCCAGGTCAATTTGGTTGCGTAAAAAGCGTGATCGTAGCTCAACCTGTTGAGCCTGCACCTTATTTTTCTGAATTGTATGGTGCTTTCGTCGTCCAGCAAATATGGGAATATCCATCGTAATTCCCCAAAAACCGTACTCAAACCATAGCTCCTCAAAGTTGGTGATTTCACTGAAGTCATTTACTCCGGTATTGTAGCCAAAAGCAGCGTTTGCCGTGAGTTTAGGCAGGTACTGAAATCGATTGTTTTTCATGTCTAGTTGCACGAGTTCCTGATTAATTAGCACCTGAGCGTACTCAGGACGCCGCTCATACTTGAACTCTGACTCAGCCGCTATTTCAGGGTCAAAATCAATATCAGCAATATCATCTGCAAGCGTTATTGGCTGCTCAACGGGTACGCCCATCTGAAATTTTAGCAGATAGTAGCTCAATTCTGTTAAGCGATCAATATTGCTTCTTTCAGTTTTAGCGTTGTTAAACTGAACCGAAAGCCGGTCCACATCTATCTTTTCTACAAACCCATTCTCAAACATCAATTTTGTCTCCCGAAGTAGTGTATCTAATCGATTATAGTTACTGGCTATCAGCTCCTGCCGCTCACGGTTGACTAAAACCGAGTAATAGGCTTTAGTAACTTGTTCAGCTACCTGCGATTTGTTCTCCTCAAAACTCTTCTGAGCCAACTCTGTGTAAGTGCGAGCGGCCTGCAAGCCTACGAAATAGGAACCATCAAACAGCATTTGGGAAAGTGTAACTCCTGCCGTACTGGAATGCTCTACTCCGAACGCAGCCGGAACAATACCTGGTTCAGGAATCTGGCTTCCGTCCGGAAGCAATTGCTCTTGTAACAAAACCTGATAAACTGTAGGTGAAATGAAGTCCGGAAAAAACTGTCGCTGTATTGCAAAGTTATTATTATAGTTAATAGAACCATTGAGCTGAGGTAATCCCTGAGCCTTTGTAATACCCACATCGGCTTGAGAAATTTTGTTTTCCAGATCAGCAATTTTAATAGTTTCGCTGTTCTGAAATGCATAGCTCAGACAATCGTCTAATGTTAACGATTGAGTAATATCAACTTCGTTGGTTTGGGAGTACCCGTTGTAACTGGTAACCAGCCACAATAAGACCCCAAGAATACTAATTTTTGGTAGCATGAGTGGTGAGAGTTTTAGCGTATTTTTCAAAAAGTTCAACTCCTTCGGTGGTCAGTAAGCCATAGCAGAAGTTGTAAAAGATTTGGAGGTGGACTTCAGTCCAATCAAATTCATGTTTAGGAAATATTTCATTATTAAAGGCGAGATTTACCTGCTCAATACGTAGTTTCGCTAGTATTTCGGGTTTTATATCGGCACGGAAATGCCCCTCTTCCATACCTTTACGAATAGAGCTTTCTATAGTCTGTAAAAACACCGAACCTTTGAAGTCTTGGTAAATTTTCCAGGCCCCACGGTGGTATTTTTGAATATCGAATAAAATAGATGGATTGACTTCTACAATATGTTGCCGGATGTACCTGGTGAATAAGTACAATTCATGAATGGCGTTCTCTGATCGCTCTTGAACCTCCGCCAGTAACTTCTTTTCTCGTTCCAATATCCGAAGCGTAGCCAATTCAACTACTTCATCCTTATCCGCAAAGTACTGATAAATTGTTTTCTTAGAAATGCCTAGCTGTTTGGCGATATCATCCATGGTGACACTACGAACGCCGTACTTTAAAAAAAGCTGCTCAGCGGCGTTCGCTATCTGTTCTTTACTTTCCAATACTTTTACTTATGAACGAAGGAAACTTTTAAAATTTCGTCAGTTTCCTATTGCCAACGACGGAGAGTAGATTAGGTTGGGCTTTTTGAGAAAATTTTCTCAAAAATTTTGGGTGCTTGGGGCTAAGCAGCGGATAGAAACAGTTGAAAACCTCAACCGAGCAACCCAAGCAGGAAATATCGGCCTCAGTTTCTGATTTCTACCCTAAAGTAGAGGATATAATCTATTTTTTCTTCTTATCGGTGCTTTTGCCCTTATGACTCATCTCGAATAAGTCAAAAGAAAAAAGGTAAGCACAAGAAAGTGAAAAGCCATGAAAGGTATGATCCAAAGTCATGTCATAAAATACGAAAGGTGTATAAGTGGAGTTAGATTTTGCCATATTGGTATGTCCCCACTCAAACCGTGCATCTACTTTTAAAGAATTTCGCTGAACCGGAATTGTGGTTCCCAGCCCAACTTGTAGTCCTAATTGCCATCGATTGGGGTCAGAAACTAAGAAGCGATCGTTCTCTGGTATCCCATCGTACGCGATGGTATAACGCTGTCCACCTTCTAAATCACCTTCTACCAATTCAGGCACTAAGGCCTCCCCTCGCCCCGAAATCCAGTAGTTAATGGACGGGCCAACCATAAAGTTTAATTTGTAGTATCCTACCGGATATGAATATTGAAATAATACCGGAGCTTTTATAAAGTTGAGTGACTCTCTAAAATAAGAGAACCCATCATTGCCATTGATAGTCTTTCGCTGATACTGGTACAGTACCTCAGTAGAGAGACTAAAAGAATTATTAGCAATAAAAATGGCCGAAATACCACCACCGCCCCCCGGAGCCCACTGACCTTGGTTATTTTGCGCAATCACTGGATTGTCAAAAACCGGACGGGTAAGCAAGGCTGATACCACGGGGCCGACCTTGATTTGCTGAGCGTGAACCGTCAGAGAAATAAATAAGAATAGTACAATTAACAAATATCTCATTTTGCCTTCGTATCTAAACAAAGATATAGATTCTTTACCTAGATTATGCATTCTTGCTCGTGCGGATCACTACTGGGGAGTCATTTTTTAAGTGTCTTAGTTCGTAAAAATCTACAAAAAATGACTATTCACTAGTATTTAGTCTATTCTAAGTACAGAAAATATGATCTGTACTTGAGTGAAGAAGCAGGCTAAATAGCTTACTAGCACGCCTATTCGCATTTAATCTATCTATTTACCCCAGTAAAGCAGTCATTTTTCTACAAAATTCTAACATTTCTCACATTGTCTTATTACAATCATTTTATGTATTTATTCAAGATTTAATTATACCGTACTTTACAATATTCCAAAGAAGACATAAATATTGATACGTTTTCTTTTGCAAAGTAGGGATTATGAAATATTGGTATATCGTACTCGTAACTTTCTCATTACTTACTGTAAATCAGCAGCTGAACGCTCAAACAATTAACCCTAATTGTTTTGATCCTGGTCATCCTGAATATAGATCTACCCGTTGCGTAGTTCAGCGGTTTGAAGGTGATGATGGTAATGGTAACCTCTTCAACTGCGACGATGATGTTGATAACGACGGTAATGGATTAACCGATTGTGAAGAGCCTAGTTGTAATTGTACTCCACCTCCTCAGCCTGATACTGAAACTGACTGTGGCGATGGAATTGATAACGATGGTGATGGTGATATTGATTGCCAGGATCGATTGGATTGTGGTGGTTCAGTTCTTTGCGAAAATGACTGTGGCGACGGAATTGATAACGACGGCGACGGCTTTTTTGACTACTATGACGGTGACTGCCTAGCTGATCCCGATAATCCCAATAACTTTATTGTTATTCAACCCGATTGCGAAGCTGTACCTACCGGTAATGCATTTAGCATTCAAGTAGCCGATTCGTCGGCTAACCGAACTAGTGCCGCGCTGGGTATGCCTATGGTGGCCGACGTAGATAACGATGGCACTCCCGAAGTAATTACAGCTAATAGCGAAACTGGAAGGATACATGTACTGGATGGCTCTGATCTGACAAGTATTGAAGCCCAGGCAAATTTTGGTTCAAATGTTCGGGCGTACCCAGTTGTAGCCGATGTTGATGGCGATGACTTGGGTGAGATATTTATTGTAGGCAATAATAATTCTGTCCGCGCCTATCACCATGACCTTACTCCTTACTGGAACCAAGCCTCATCGGGATTCCCGAGTGGGCGAGTTATTAATGTGGCGGACTTTAACCTGGATGGAACCCCTGAATTATATCAAGTTAACGAAATACGGGATGCTACTACCGGTGCCGTGCTAATTGCCGGTAGTCATGGATCAACCACGTATCCATCGGCCAATAATTGGCAAAATGACTTAAACTCGGCTTCGGTTGCCGTCGATATACTTCCTGATGCTGCTTGTGCCGATTGTAGCGGATTAGAGCTAGTAGTAGGACATATTATCTATTCAGTCGATATTGACAATAATCAACTTACTGAGGAACTGAATATGGATGATGCTACCACCCTTCCGGCAGATTATCGGGCTGGGGGATATCACCCTAAAAATGCTAACTTTACTAATCAAACGTGGAGCACTACTAGCACAGTAGACTTTAACCAAGACGGTCATCTGGATATACTGATGGGGGGAACGACTGGCAATCAGAACGGTCCAACTTCAGTCTTTTTCTGGGATATACAGAATAGTGAAGTCAGCATGTTTATTGTTGCTCGCCCGGGCAATACAATCGCAGCTAACCGAGGAAATTTTCGGGACTTGAACGGCGGTGGCTGCGGAAATTCTAACGAGCTATGTACTTGGCGAAGAGGAGTAGGAACACTAAATATTGCGGATATTGATGCCGATGGCCAGCTAGAAGTCACCTTTATGTCCGGTTCCAGCCTGTACGCACTGAACAGTGACTTTAGTTTGCAATGGGAAAACCACGATGAGTTTTGGGAGTCATCATCCGGCTTTACGGGTACTACTGTATTCGACTTCGATGGCGACGGTGCTTCTGAGGTAATTTACCGTGATGAAATCAATCTCTACATTGTGGATGGTGTCTCGGGGCGAATCGTAAGTGGGTTCTTAGACGGCTCATTCTGTAGCTCACAAACCCAAGGTGAGTACCCCATTGTAGCCGACGTAGACGGCGACGGGGAAACTGAGATTATTGTCTCTTGTGGACAGGAGAGAAATGAATATGGAGAAGATCCGGTGACCTCCGGTACTCGTACAAACGGTCATATCAAAGTGTATAAAGCGGCTGATAATAATTACTGGGTACCGGCTCGCCAAGTGTGGAACCAGTTCTCGTACTTCAACGTCAACATTAATGATGACTTGAGCGTACCGAGGTTTGCCCAACCACATCATTTAAGCTTTTCTCAGCTATGTAATGATCCAACCGCTGCCACTGCTTTTCCACTCAATAAGTTTCTAAACCAATCTCCTCGCATTAGCTATTGTGGCGATTTGGTATTTCCGGCGGCTAAACTAGACTTTGCGCCCGACAGCACTCGTATTTTCCCTCCTGAATGCCCTAACCAAGAATTTAGGGTTCGTTTGTTCTTTGAAAATAATGGTGATGAAGAAGTATCTTCTCCCATTCCCATTTCCTTTTATAGCGAAAACCCCGAACAAGCCTACGCTGATACCGATCAAGACCCACATTTTTCGGTAATTGAGATTGACCCACCCGCAGGTGGTTTACTGCCAGGAAGTTTTATTGATACCACCCTGACGGTGACTGGCCCTCGAGGGGATTATACGCTGTATGCTTCCCTGAACGATATTGGTCCTTATGATGAACTAGGCAATAAAATTGCCAATTCGGCATTTTACCCGCTAGATGAAATCACTGGCCCTATCCGGGAATGCGATAATACGCCTACTATTGTTTCAATTGACGTTACTCCCACACCCTTTAGCGTGCAGGTTCAAAAGATTCAAGATAACCGTAACTGCCCCGGTGCCATCACTACTGAAAATAATGGTGAGGCCCAAGTACGCGCAGCAGATGGTTCGGCCTTACCCGAGTCTGAGTATAATTTTACTTGGACCAATATTGCTGATGGTACTGTTGTCGGTACATCTTCGTTCGTAAACCAACTCGATTCGGGTACGTACGAGGTAATGATTGAATTTGATAATGGTGTGTACACTTGTCAAGGTGTACCCGACACCGTACGTATTGAGCGCTTGGAGGATTGGCCTACGGCTGATTCGGTAACTATTGAAGAAGTGCAAGCGGTATCAAGCTGTGCCCCTGGTATAGCCGACGGCCATTTACGAGCGTTGCTCAACGGAAGCCCCCCTGACCTTACCAACTACAGCATATACTGGACGGATGAGCAAGAAGGTGATACTTTAGCAATAGGTGCTGAAGCAACCAATTTGGTGCCTTTACTTTACAAAATTGTTGTAAACAACCTACTTACCGGGTGCTCGGAAACGGTTACCTATGATTTAACGCTGGATATTCCCCAGATTGATAGCTTGACCGCCACGGCTAATACCAATTGTACCAACCCCAATGGGACAATTGCAGTGGAAGTAGTAGGTGACGAAGCTGATTATGACTATATGCTCATTCAGCTAAGCCCCGCCCAAGATACTACTTTCAGTACCGTTCCTTCGTTCAGCAACCTCAGCGAAGGTATCTACGAAGTACGCGCCTACAATCCTAGTAACGATTGTGGTTTATACACCCAAGGCGAGGAAGTGACTGTTGAAAACACGTCTACCATTAACAATATTCCGTTGGTGGTAGAGCGAGAGCAAACGGCTTGCCGGGCTCCGTTCAACGGACAGTTACGCGCCAATGTTCCTGACCCTGCCCAATACAGTTGGGTATGGTACCGGGGTACCGATACTTCTAGCCCTTCGGCAGTGGTAGTGGGTAATAACCATATCACGCCAGATACCTTGAGTACCAATCTTACCATTAGGTATACCGTGGTTGTTACGGATACCGTAACTGGTTGTACTTTCACTACTTCTATTGATCTACCGAATAACCCTACTCCGCCTGTAGTGTCTAATGTTAATGTTTTGCAAAATCAGACCACTTGTAATCCAAACGGGCAAGCGCAAGTTACCGCTTCTGGCGGAGGGGCTACCCCCGGCTATCGCTACACTATCCGACGGGGAAGTGTAGATATTGCTACCAATACTTCGGGACTGTTTACCGGATTAGAAGCGGGGCCGTATACTGCGGTAGTGGAAGATACTACTACCAACTGTGTATCGCCAGCCTCTAGTATTTTCAGCATAAATGCCAATATCGTTCCTTTTGGAAATGTAGCATTCTCCCCTACCCCGCAGACTAATTGTAATGCTACTAATCCTGATGGTGCATTGAGCGTAACGGTTGACGGTACTACGACGGGATACACTTTCCGCTGGTTTGTAGGAGTAGACACATCTTCCGCCTACAGCCCTCAGCCAAATTCTAACCAGTTGACCGGAATTGCTGCGGATGACTATGCAGTACGCATCTATAACCAGACCACAGGCTGTGATACTGTAGTGTATACTACTTTGGCAGATAATTCAATAGATTATCAGGAAACGATTACAGCGACAAAACTAAGTGATCAGATTTTTTGTAATGGCACATTTAGTGGCAGTATTGAGGCTGGTTTACAAGCTTCAACCTCAGGCGGAACACCTGATACTGCTAACTATACGTATTACTGGTACCAAGGCACAAAAAATGATGTTCGAAATGCAAGTGCTACACTCATCACCGGACAGAATAATTCCGTAATTACCGGATTAGACGTAGGTTGGTACTCGGTGCGAGCCGTTCGTAATGATGGCTTTGGGTGTGCCGCTCTGGATACAGCCGAGGTATTTATTCGTGATGAACGAGACTTCCCAATTTCTAATATCAACGTGACTATTATCGAACAGACCTCCTGTGATTCTAATGATCAAAACGGTGGATTACGTGGTGATGTAAGCGGCAATACTACTGGCTACACCTTCCGATGGTATCAGTTAGATAATGGCGTAGATATTCCAGTGACCACTAACAACCCCGGTGCGGTAGCCAGCGGAGCTAGCCTGGATAATATTGGGGTTGGCACCTACATTTTAGAGGTAGAAAACGACTTAACAGGTTGTACTGGACGAGCCCAAGTATACTTAGGAGATAATATTATTAGTGGTGATGAAATACGGTTGAATTTGGCTTCTACTGATGCTACTAATTGTACTCCACCAAACGGAGTAGCCCAGGTCACTTCGATTGATCTTTCGGAGGATGATGGAGCTACATTTACCGACACTGGTAATTTGGCCGACTTCACGTACCAGTGGTACCGGGGCGATGATACCACCGATCCGATTTTATTAGGTGAAAACGCATCGGCTCAGTCGGCTCAACTAGTAAATGTTGAACCGGGTGAGTATACCGTAGTTGCTACTAATATTAATTCTACTTGTGTATCCACTGCGTACACTGTGGAGGTAAGTAGCAACTTAATTAATAATTTAACCTTTGACTTCAGCGTTGTACAGCAGCAAAGTGACTGTATCAATCCTGACGGTGGATTAGAAGTAATTAATGTAGCGGGCGGTTCTGGTAACTATTCGTACCAGTGGCACCAAGGGGCTACGCTTGATTTTCCAATCACTGGTGCTAATACGACCTTATTAAATAATATTCGTTCCAACCAGTATACAATTCTAATAACTGATAATAACACAGGCTGTACTAAAGATAGTACCTTTACGCTTCCTTCCAGTGTTACACCTATTCCACCTCCAACACTTACAATCACTGATGTAGATACTTGTGTTCCTGGAAATACAGGGCAAGTAGTTGGTCAGGTTGACCCAACTATTTTGTCGGGTATTCCTAGGTACTCGGGATATAGTCAGGATGACTTCTTCTACTACTGGTTCGAGGGGCGAGTGGAAGACGGAGCGGTTCAATACAATGACCCATTGGGAGATTTAAATGACCCCACCAATTATCAAACCTTCGGGCCTGCCCCAACGTTGGGTGGTGGTAATAATAACCGAAGAACCCTTAGTGGGCTGGAACCGGGCTGGTACACGGTAGTAATTGTTGATGCCCGAAACTATATTCTCTCGGGTGGCACCGACCCTTTTGAGTGTCAGTCTGACCCACGTTCATTTGAGGTAAAGGCTATTGCTCAGTCGCCGCTAGTAACTGAGAACCTAAACGCAGCCGACTCGCTTTGTGTTGGTAATAGTGGACGTACCATTCTAGAAGTAACTAAGCGAGCTACTGATGTTACTGCTTATGGTAATTACCAATTAACCTCTGCCCAGAAAGATGGAAGCACATACACTTTTAATACTGGCGATGTGACCGAGAATCATACTGATCCAGTATCTACTTTCACTATTATTAATTTAGAGTCGGGAACTTATGACTTTGAATTCCGAGATCCAACCACACAATGCGATACGGTAGTGACCGTAAATATTGCTGATAACAGAGTACCGCCTGTGCTTGCGCCAGATAATATCCAGGTAAATAGTGATCAGACTCAGTGTAACCCTGCCAATGGCGAAGTAGAAGTTATCGCTTCGGCAACAACTGGGGTTACCAACTTGGCTGATTATGACTTTTACTGGCACGATCAAATTGCCACTACCTCGGCTGATATTATTGACCCATTAGTCTATGTTGGTGACAATGCTGTGCTCTCTAACTTAGATAGCGGCACCTACTATGTCTATGCAGTAGATCGGGTTACCGGATGTATCTCTAGCTACCAAAGTATTGACGTTGACTTCAATGTAACAGAAACCCAGGTAGAAATTACGGCTACTTCTCCAGTAGTGGATTGTACACCGGGAGCTACCGATGGAAGTATTTCGGTAGTAGCTAGGGATATTGATAACAGTGGAACGGTAACAACCCCATTGGCTACCTATTCATTTACTTGGACTATGAGTGATGGCTCTCCGCTACCGGGATCAGCTATTGTCAGTCCGCCAACAGCTAACCCAAATACCCTATCGAATGTACCCGTAGGTATCTACCGAGTAGCAGTAAGAAATCAAGACGTAGATTGCGAAACAGTGTATGCTTACGATACTATCCGCTTTGAGCCAGTTTTTCCAGAGTTCACTGCCGCTAGTGTAAGCAAGCAGAACGTTACTACTTGTACCCCAGGTGATGGTATGATTACCATTACGGAAATTAGAGAAGGGGGAACCACCATCCAAAGTACCGATGCTAATTTTAGCAATTACGATTTTACTTGGTACCGAGGTAACACCAGTACCGTAATTTCAGGGGAAACTAGCAACGTATTAAGCAATCTCACAGTAGATACTTACTTCGTGACGGTTACCAATACTAGCACCGGATTCTGTGGCTCACCCGATACCCTACAAGTGGTACTGGTAGATTCTATCGTTCAACCTCTGATCTACGAATTAAATGTGGAGGATTTTATCGATTGTACTGGAGCGTTTGAAGGAGTAGTCAGCGTTAGAGGAGAGGAAGCCGACGGAACAACTCCGGCTGGTGGCTATACCTTTAGCTGGAGCTATAATGGCAACCCTACTTTACCGAGTTCGCATATGTTAGACACTTCAGTACCTAATACTGAGACACTAAGTAACCTACCGCCCGGACAGTATGAAGTAACCATACTAAACCCGCTCACTGGCTGTGATGTAACAGATACCTTCCAGGTTCGCACTCAGGTGATTAGACCTATTCTAACGGCTACTAAAACCTCCGATCAGTTCAATTGTGATCCAGCCGGAGGGGCGGCCGAAGTGGTAAACGTTACGCTTAACGGAAACGTAGAGGCTTCGGGTGATTATCAGTATGTTTGGTATACCAATGATCCTACTGATCCGGCAAATGAATTCGGGACTGCCGATGGATATGGCTTGGCAACTGATTCACTATCAGCCAATGCCCTTCCAGCCGGAACGTATTTTGTAAGAGCTGTAAGCCGACTTCCCGGAGGATGTGCGTCGTTACCTGTGCAGATTACTATTGCCGACTCTACCCAAGATGTAGTAGTAGTGCTTGATAATATTGCTGACCCCATTGTGGCTTGTGAGCCTTCCGATGACCCCGAAGGGTTTATTGAAGTAGAAGTACGCAATAGTACGGATGTTATTACGCGCTGGTACGAAGGGGCAGTAATTACTAATCCGGCTGATAGCTTGATCGGACTCAGCAATCTGCTCGAGGTAGAGAATTTGGTTCCGGGCACCTATACTGTCTGGGTACAAGACATGCTTACTGGGTGTGAAACCACCCGCACGTACACTATTGAGGGAGTTGCCATACCACTAATTTTGAGTGCTTCTTCCTCGCCGTTTACTAGTTGCGTGGCTCCTAATGGTCAGGTAGCTGCCAATGTAAATGGAGGTAGTGGTAACTACGTATACCGCTGGCTCGATAGCAGCGGGAACGCCGTCTCATCGTCTGATGATCAAAACTTAGTAGAAGGTCTGGAAAATGGTACCTATACCGTGCAAGTAAGCGATCGGGATGAGCCAGATTGCGAAGTGGTAACAACCACCGTTACGGTAGATGATTTGCGCGGCAACGTTATGACGGTAGAGGTGAGCAATGACTTTAACATGACCAACTGCGATGAAGGGAATCCGAATGGGCAGCTATCAGCCACTGTAGCGGGCAATCCTTCTCGCTACGATTTCTTCTGGTACGAAGGCGAGGATATTTCTAATCGCCCAATCGCTCAAGGACCTACTGCGGCTGAACTAGTGCCGAACACCTACTCAGTGGTAGCTAGAGATAAAATTACCGGTTGCTTGAGTGATCCGGTCACGGGGATGGTCATTGCCGAAAATACTGATTTCCGCTTACCCATTCCGAGTACGGAAGTACTTTCGGCGGTTACTCACTGTGTAACTCCCAATGGTTCGGCCATCGCGGTACTGGATAGTACCCAGCTAGATTCTACAGCAGTGTATCAATACACTTGGTACAATGAGGAAGGTGACGAGATATTCCGCAGCACAAACACCAATATCATTACCGGATTGATGGCCGAAGAATACTCAGTTGTAGTAATGAACTTGGTAACCGGTTGCTACTCGGAACCTGCAACGGTAGAAATTCCGGAAGATATTCGGGTTCCTGATTTTGAAATTGTCACCACCCCGTCTACCTGCTTTGAGGCTAGTGGTTCTATCACCGTTCGCTTTAACGAAGAGGTAAGAGTGGCTGACATTGAGTGGCTCACCCCCAATGGCTTCGTCAACGGATTCTTCCTTACCGATCAGCCACCGGGAGTGTACGAGGCTACTATTATTGACGATAAGGGCTGTAGGTTTACCCAAACCGGAGAAATTGAAAGCACTATTTATACCTTCAATGGTATCTCCCCGAATGGTGATGGCAACAATGATCGCTTCATTATTAGCTGTATTGAGAATTTTGAGGGCAATATTGTGCGGATTTACAACCGGGCAGGCACGCTGGTCTACGAAAATGAAAACTACGATAATGAGACGTCTTACTTTGAGGGGTACGGTAATAAAGGATTGTACATTGCGGGAGATAAACTGCCCGACGGTACTTACTTCTACATTATTGATAAGCAGAACGGAGACGAACCTAGCTCAGGCTATCTAGAACTGATTCGGTAATAGCCATTTCGCAACCTAGCCACTGGAATGCTTGCACCACTATGGTGCAGTATTCCGTACTGCATATATTTTATATTATGAAGAGATTACGTTATAGAATTAAAATATTATTATTCACTATTGGATGGATTGGTCTGTTACTAGGTCTTGTATCTAATGAAGGATACGCCCAGCAGCGACCAATCTTCTCTCAGTATATGTTCAACGGCTTGGTGCTCAATCCGGCCTACGCTGGTAACCAGCAGCAATGGGAAGTAAGCTTAGTTCATCGAGACCAGTGGGTAAACGTAGAAGGCGCACCTAAAACGCAGAGCTTAGTAACCCACACCGCTTTGGAAAATCGCCCAATGGGGGTAGGTCTAATAGTATCTCGCGACCAGATTGGTATTCACGATGACTATAGCATATACGGAAGCTACGCTTATAAAATTAAGCTCTTGGTCGGTACGCTTTCGCTAGGACTACAGGGCGGGTTTAATTACACGCAGTCCAATTTTGAAAAGTTAAGGAGAGCGAGTCCCTTTGACCCTGTACTTTCGGGAACACAGACTCGGTTTAGCCCTAATTTTGGTACGGGTGCCTTTTACAGTAATAGTAGAACCTACGCCGGAATTTCCGTGCCTTACTTACTGAATAATGATGTATATAATGCCGCCGATGTGCTTAGCGAAGCGAGGGAACGGCGGTACTACTTCCTTACAGGTGGACATGTTTTCACGCTCAGTCCATCAATTAAGCTCATGCCATCTACGCTTATTCGCTACCAAGAGGGACAGCCCGTTAACATGGATTTGAATGCTAATGCTTTCTTTCAAGATGTTATCAATCTGGGCGTATCGTACCGTAGTGGAGATTCTATGATCGGTCTGCTGGAAATTATACTGAACCGAAACTTTAGCTTCGGTTACACCTACGATCATACCATTTCCAGAATTAGTACCTTCACCGATGGAACGCACGAATTTATGCTAAGCTACCGACTAAATATTGGTAACAGTAAGTGTCACAGCTATTTCTAGCCGAGCTGCTTCCAGCCGAGCTGCTTCTAGCGGGTAGCTAGCAGGCTATCTTCTTTCAACAGGGTTTGCCTTCGCTTAGGCCCTAAAGAAACAAGGTTGATGGGCACCTTTACAAAATCTTCAATAAATTCGATGTAGTGGTGAAAAGAAGCGGGTAGATCGGCTATGTTGCTGGCGTTGTTTAGATCAAAACTCCAGCCCTTCATGGTTTGGTAAATTGGCTTAACTTCTTCTTCCCTCAAATCATACGGAATATAATCAATCTCACTTCCATCGGATAGTTGGTAGTGGGTACACACTTTAATTTCATCCATACCATTCAACACGTCGGCCTTCATCATGAAGAGCTGAGTCACTCCGTTTAGCTTCACTGCGTAGTTCAGCGCGGGCAAATCCAACCAGCCACACCGCCGGGGTCGACCGGTAGTTGCCCCGAATTCGCAGCCTTTTTTTCGCAGTTCTTCCCCGAGTGAGTCATGTAGCTCAGTGGGAAATGGGCCAGAGCCTACCCGAGTACAATAAGCCTTAAATATACCGAATACCTCGCCAATATGACGAGGAGCAATACCTAACCCAGTACAAGCCCCGGCTGCCGTGGTGGTAGAGCTAGTTACAAAGGGATAACTTCCAAAATCGATATCGAGCAAGGCTCCCTGCGCCCCTTCCGCCAGAATAGGAATTTGTTGATCTAGCTGGTCGTGTAGGTATATCTCACTATCGATTAAGTTCAGGGTCTTGAGAAAATCTGCCGCTTTCCAGAAGGCTTGTTCCAGTGGCTCCAAATCGTAAGAATAATTGTAGGAAGCCAGTTTCTTTTTATGTTCATCTACCCGAGAGCGATAAAATTCTGCAAAGTCATTCCGCAGAACGTCCCCTACACGCATTCCCAATCGACCAATTTTATCTTGGTAGGTAGGGCCAATACCTTTCAGCGTTGATCCAATTTTTTTATCACCTTTAGCTTGTTCATAAGCCGCATCAAGCAGCCGATGCGTAGGCAAAATCAGTTGGGCTTTTTTAGAAACATAGAGATTTTGGGTAGGGTCAACTCCCTTGTTCTGTAAGTCTACAATTTCCTTTTGCAAAATTACCGGATCAAGCACTACTCCGTTGCCAATCACGTTTTTGGCTTCAGGGCGAAAAACTCCCGATGGAATTTGGTGAAGTACATGTTTAGTTTGATCGAACTCTAGGGTGTGCCCCGCATTAGGCCCACCTTGGAAGCGGGCAATCACATTGTATTTGGGGGCTAGATAATCTACTATTTTCCCTTTTCCTTCATCTCCCCACTGGAGTCCTAGCAGCACATCGACGCTCATATTGTATTAGTTGACAGTTGAAAATGTAAAATTGATAGCGGTTTCTAAGAGTTTAAGAAGAAGTGCTTTTCGAAGACCCGGTAGCGAAACTACCTAACTTGATTTTTCTACATCCGACAAAGGTTCAGCCGGGCGTTTTTCGCAATTTTCTTTATTGCAGCTTCCGTACAGAATTAACGAATGATGATCTACCTCGTAACCTAATAATTCCCCCACCATTTTCTGAATATTATAAATACGGGGATCACAGAATTCCAGTACCTGATTACAGTCGGTGCAAATTAAATGATCGTGTTGCTTATACCCATAATTCTTCTCGTACTGCGCTAAGTTCTTCCCAAATTGATGCTTGCTCACCAAATCGCACTCCACCAAAATATCTAAAGTATTGTATACCGTTGCTCGGCTCACTCTAAACCCTTTATTTTTCATATTGATATAAAGAGACTCTACATCAAAATGACCGCTTCTTGAGTAGATTTCTTCCAGAATAGCAAAGCGCTCAGGTGTTTTTCGGTACCCTTTCTGCTCCAGATAAGCAATAAACGTGTTTTTAACTTTTGAAAATACTTCGGGGTTTAATGCCATAACCAGTCTCTAAATTGCAAAGATATAATTTTCGGGCGTAGTGCCACAACAGAAACGAAATTAGCGATTACAAAGATACGTTACGAGTGACTTTCTCTACGCCAGCGACTCGCTCTAACCGCTTAATCAACTTATCAAGATGCCGCCGATCGTGTACGTACAACATGATGTTTCCTTCAAAGATTCCTTCGTCTGTATCCATCTGGAAGGAGCGCATATTTACTTTTAGTTCTGAAGAAATAATATCGCTGATGTCGCTAATTAGACCCACCCTATCGGTTCCGTTAATGCGTAGGCCAGAAAGGAAAGCGGACTCTTTTTTCTGGGTCCATTCTGCCTGAACAATGCGGTAGCCATAATTTGACATTAGCTCAGGTGCATTGGGACAATCAGTACGATGAATTTTAATGCCTTCGTTTACAGTGACAAACCCAAACACATTGTCACCCGGTATCGGATTACAGCATTTAGCAATTTTATAGTCTACAATATCCTGATCTTCGCCGATCAGCAGCATCGCCTGCGCCTCACCTTTTAATTTGGAAACTGTCTTCTTAAAGGTTTTAGCATCATTGATCTGACCATTGGTCTTGGCTTTTTCTCGTTCGGTATCTTCTTTAAATCGCTTCAGCGAAGTACTAGGAATTACCCCCTCTCCTACCTGATAGTATAATTCTAGTGGCGTCTTCACATTAAAATAGTCGGTCATTTGCTCAATCACCTGACTATTCATTTCCATTTTCATTTGCCGAAGCTTACGCCTAATAATTTCTCGGCCTTCGGCTGCTTCCGCTTTTTTCTCTTCTTTTAGTATCTCCTTGATTTTCCCCTTCGCCTTTGAGCTAACCGCAAAGCGAAGCCATCCTTCATTGGGTTTCTGCTTGTTAGAAGTGATAATCTCGATCTGGTCACCGTTCTGGAGGATGTAATTGATAGGCACCAGCTTTTGATTCACTTTAGCCCCCAAACAATGAGCCCCCACTTCCGTGTGGATGTCAAACGCAAAGTCGAGAGCCGTTGCTCCACCGGGTAGTGTTCGTAGCTCGCCTTTGGGCGTAAACACAAACACCTCCTCGTTAAAGAGATTAGAGCGAAAGTCATCGACAAACTCAATGGCCGAAGCAGCATTCTCACTTTTGGCTTGCTCTAAAATAGTACGCACCTGCGCGATCCACTCTTCTAAGCCCGATTGACGGCTAGCCGTAGGCTTGTCTTTGTACTTCCAGTGCGCGGCGTAGCCTTTCTCCGCAATTTCATCCATTCGCCGGGTTCGAATCTGCACCTCCACCCACTGCCCACTAGGGCTCATCACCGTAGTATGCAACGACTCGTAGCCATTTGACTTGGGAGTACTAATCCAGTCGCGTAAACGCTCGGGGTTGGGGTTATAAAAATCAGTAATCACTGAATAGGCTTTCCAACAAGCGGCTTTTTCTTCCTCAATAGGCACGTCCAGTATAATGCGAACGGCGAACAGGTCATACACCTCCTGAAACGGAATTTTTTTGGTGTTCATCTTATTCCAGATAGAATAGATGGACTTAGGGCGACCCAAAATAACGAACTGATCTTTGCTAAAATGCTGCCGCCCAAACGCAGATTCAATGGGTTCAATGAACTTACGAATAAACCGGCGACGGGCATCTTTACTGCTACTAATAGCTTTAGCAATATCACGATAGACCCCGGGCTGGGTATACTTTAAATATAAATCTTCTAGCTCTGATTTAATAGCGTAGAGCCCCAGTCGGTGAGCCAGTGGGGCGTAGAGGTAGATAGTTTCGGAAGCGATCTTCAATTGCTTATCCTGGGGCATACTATCCAAGGTTCGCATATTATGCAGACGGTCGGCTAGTTTTACCAAAATCACTCGAACATCATCCGAAAGTGTAAGCAACATCTTACGGAAGTTCTCCGCCTGCTGAGAGCTCCCGTAATCAAAAACTCCCGCAATTTTGGTAAGACCATCAATAATCCGGGAGATTTTCGGACCAAACTCCCGTTCAATATCTTCCAGTTCTACGTGCGTATCTTCTACCACATCGTGCAGTAGGGCAGCAATAATAGAGGTAGTTCCCAGGCCAATTTCCCGAACGGATATTTCCGCCACCGAAAGAGGATGGTAAATATACGGTTCACCAGATTTACGGCGCATATCTTTATGAGCCTCTACCGAGAGGTTAAACGCTCGCTTAATCTGCTTAGCATCGTCTCCGTTCAGATAAGGCTTAGCTAAACGTAACAGACGACGGTACCGCCGAAGAATCTCTTTCTTTTCTGCTTCTTCGTTAATGGCCTGCATAATACTCCTTTTTAGAGGGTTTGCTTTAATGAAGATAATGAACCTACTGGCAAATAATAACAAAAAATATGATTAATTCATTCGAGAATGAAGTGTTCTGGTGTTTGGGTGTTTAAAGTGTGTCTATTACTAAAACACATGAATACATAAACACCCGAACACAACTTAAATAGAAACTCTCCTCAATATTTTTACGTTTGCCCATTGAAATAATGGCAAATAACACTAGATTTGCATTCTATTTTTCTGGAAGGCGGATGTGGCGAAATTGGTAGACGCACTAGACTTAGGATCTAGCGCCGCAAGGCATGGGGGTTCGAGTCCCTCCATCCGCACATCTTTCTGCAACCCTCTTCTCATTAGCCCATTGTTGAGAAGAGGGTTTTTGTTTCATACCAAAAACCTATTGTGTTGGATATTACACTCGACAAAAAAGAAAATAACGAAGCTACCCTTAACATTCGCCTTTTTCCGGGAGACTACGAGCCTAAAATAGAGCAAAAGGTAAAGCAGTACCGCAAACAGGTAAACCTTAAAGGCTTTCGGCCCGGTAAAGTTCCGGCGGGAGTGATTAAAAGAATGTACGGTAAAGCCATTAAAGTTGAAGAGATCAACGAATTACTTTCTCAGTCGGTGCCCCGCTACATACAGGAAAATGACTTGAAAGTAGTGGGCGAACCGCTACCCGACCTGAGCGATGCAGAAAACATTGACTGGGACAACCAAAGTGAGTTTTCTTTTAGCTACGACTTAGGTCTAGTCAATGACTTCTCATACGACTTATCCGATCAAGTATCTATTACTAAGCATACCATTGAGTTGACCGATAAAACTGTTGATGAGTCTATCGACAATTTACGTAAGCGGTTTAGCACTAACGAAACAGTAGAAGAAAGTCAGGCGGAAGATACGCTCATTGGTGCTATTCAGGTAGATGAAGAAACCAGCCACGAAACTGAGATTAATATCAACCTGGTGCCCGAAGAAAAGCGAGAGCAATTTACGGGCTTAAAAGCGAATGACTCGGTAACGTTTGATATACGGTCGGTTTTTCCCGAAGATACTGATGTTGCTTTTCTGCTGGGTAAAGAGCACGGAGAGGTTGCTGACATTACCGGTGATTTTACTTTTACTGTATCGGAAATCACCCGCCCGGCTCCGGCTGAAATCAACCAGGAGTTCTTCGATCAGATTTTCGGAAAAGATGCTGTAAGTACCGAAGAAGAGTTTCGCAATAAAGTGAAAGAGAATATTAAAGAAAACTACGATCGCGAGAGTGATGCCCTATTATCCCGTAGCATTCGTAATCATTATATCAATCAAACTGATATTCAGCTTCCTGCTGACTTCCTCAAACGCTGGATACTATCGCGCCAGGACGAAGAAGTGAATGAAGAGCAAATCAACGAGCAGTTTGATGATTACTTGCAAGACCTACGGTGGAGCCTAATCAGTGAGAAAATTGCGAAGGACGAAGAAATACAGGCCAACCATGAAGATGTAAAAAAGAAAGCCCGCGAACTAGTTTTATCGCAGTTTGGTATGTACGGCTCAGAATTTGGCGAAGACGAACGTTTTGACCCAATTGTAGATAACTACCTCAAGGGTGAAAATGGCAACAATTACATGCAAGTATTCAGTCAGGTACAGGCTGAGAAAGTTTTCGATTATATAAAAGAGAAGGTTACCGTTGAAGAAAAGGAAGTGAGCATAGATGACTTTAACCAAGTTGCCGAAGAGACTAAATAACTTCTAACCTAGCCGCGCGTTACAATATGCATATCACGTAGTCGTCCTACTGAATAATATTCTATTTAAAACCACTATTTCATGATTAACAAAGAAGAGTTTCGCAAATATGCCGTAAAGGGCCAAGGCATTAATGGGCTTACATTCGATAGCTACGTGCAACGGGTAGAAAACATGACTCGAGCGGTTATTGAAGAGCGTCCTACTAACTTCCGGGAGATTGATGTATTCTCGCGTCTAATTATGGACCGAATTATCTTTTTGGGTATGCAGGTGGAAGAGGGAATTGCTAACATCATTACCGCCCAGCTACTGTTCTTGCAATCGGTAGACCCGAAAAAGGATATTTCTCTGTACATTAACAGCCCCGGTGGTTCGGTATACGCCGGATTAGGCATGTACGATACCATGCAGTTCGTTACCCCCGATGTAGCTACTATCTGCACGGGTATGGCTGCTTCTATGGGAGCGGTGCTTTTATCAGGGGGAGCACATGGTAAGCGTGCGGCACTTCCTCACGCCCGTATTATGATTCACCAGCCCAGTGGTGGAATGCAAGGGCAGTCGAAGGACATGGAGATTACGCTACGTCAAACCCTAGAACTCCGAAAGGATCTATACCAAATTCTGGCCGACCATAGCGGACAAACTTTTGAGAAAATTGAACAAGATTCGGATCGCGACTACTGGATGCGGCCTACCGAAGCCAAGGAATACGGTCTGATTGATGAAGTGCTTGACCGGGGTGTTGCCTCGAAGGTTCGGAACGAATCGTAAATTTTACTAACTTACCAGTCCAGTGAACGGGAGATTATTTTCTCGTTCACTGATTTTACCGATTAACAATCGCTGAGATTATGCCCCAGCAAATTACGTGCTCCTTTTGTGGCCGGACAAAGAAAGACGTTGACCTGATGATTTCCGGCATCAATGCCCATATCTGCAATTTCTGCATCAACCAAGCCCAGCAAATTTTAGAAGAGGAATTAAAGATCAAAGGAAAGACCGCTAATCCGGAGTTTTCACTGATTAAGCCTAAAGAAATTAAGAAGCACCTCGATGAATATGTAGTCGGTCAGGATGATGCCAAAAAAGTGATGTCGGTGGCCGTTTACAATCATTACAAGCGGCTTATGCAACGCGACGACAACGAAGAGATTTCTATTGAGAAGTCTAACATTGTAATGGTAGGTGAAACCGGCACCGGAAAAACCTATTTAGCCCGCACGTTAGCCAAGATCCTTCAGGTTCCGTTTTGCATTGCCGATGCTACGGTACTCACCGAAGCCGGTTATGTGGGCGAAGATGTAGAAAGTATTCTAACTCGCCTGCTGCAAGCAGCCGACTACGAAGTGGAAGCCGCCGAACGGGGAATTGTGTATATTGATGAGATAGATAAGATTGCTCGTAAATCTGATAACCCTTCTATTACCCGCGACGTGAGTGGTGAAGGAGTGCAACAAGCATTGCTTAAACTCTTGGAAGGCACTAGCGTGAATGTTCCCCCGCAAGGTGGCCGAAAGCACCCGGATCAAAAAATGATCGCCATCAATACCGAACATATTTTATTTGTGTGCGGGGGAGCCTTCGACGGAATTTCTCGCCTAATTGCCAACCGTCTGAATACCCAACCTTTAGGTTTCACCGGAGCAAAGGCCAACCGTGATGACGTTCGGATTGATAAAGATAATTTGTTACAGTACGTCACGGCTCAAGACCTAAAGCAGTACGGATTAATTCCCGAATTAATTGGTCGCTTGCCAGTACTTACCCATCTTGATCCGCTGAGCCAAGATACACTTAAAATGATTTTAACTACTCCTAAAAATGCGCTAACCAAGCAGTACCACAAGCTTTTTCAAATGGAGGGTATTGAAGTTACCTTCCACGATTCAGCGTTGGACTACATTGTAGATAAAGCTATTGAGTACAAATTAGGTGCCCGAGGCTTGCGTTCTATTTGTGAGGCGATTATTACCGATGCGATGTACGAATTGCCGTCTCAAACCGAAATTAAGGAATTTACTATTGATCGGGACTACGCGCAGAAGCGTTTTGAAAAGTCCAAATTTAAACAGCTTACTGCTGCTTAATTCACCAGCTTAATTAAATATCTCTACCCATTTAACAAAAAAAGGAGCTCTAAGGCTCCTTTTTTATTGAACGAAAGCAGTACTGGGTATCAGAATTTAGAGTTAATTGGCCTTATTAGACTGATTTGCTAATTTTTACTTAAAAAAGTGGGTAGATTAACTCAAATTCAATAGATTGCATTTTTACTTCCCACTGTTTACTTCTTCATTACTGGGAAAATAGGTAGTGCATTCGCCTACCTATTTTTTTTACAAAAACCGCACCATATCCCGAATCTGGTTTATTTATTTTCAGCCACAGTATATTTTTCCAAACTGGTCAGTTCTGGGCCTCCTCCTCGGTCTCCGCTACCAGCGGCGATGTAAAGACTCTCCTTGTGGAGAAAGCCTTGAGTTCCATGACGCCCTTGTTTCAGCGAAGGCCACACTCTCCAGACGAGTTTCTTGAGGTCTAAAGCTTCAACCTCACTGTGAGCAGGAACTTGCGAGCCACTTTCACCTCCAATAACAATGAGTTGATCGTCAACGACAATTGAGGTAGCCCCCGCTCTTTCGGTAGGAAGTTGGTTCTCTAGGGTCATCCACTCACCAGTAGAAAAATCATAAACGTCTACTTCATCGATGGTAAGTTCCATGGTCTGCTTGGTTTTCGCGGAGGTGTTTCGTCCACCAGCCGCATAAAGTTTAGTCCCTTTCACTGCGCCCTGAAAGTGGTCGCGAGGGCGTGGGGCATCGGGTAGCTCTATCCATTCTCCCGTAGCCGGGTTATATTCATCAAGCCAAGCAACGTGTCCGTCGTAGTGTCCGTCCTGAATACCACAAAGCACATAGATTTTGTCTTGGTAAGCAACAACTCCGGCAGCCCCTCGTCTTCGGCTTTCAGGAATACTTGCTACCTTTTCCCACTGGTTAGTAGCTGGAACATAGGCGTACACATCGGGGATCGGAGTTTCGTGGGGGAAGCCTCCTGTAAAGGCACCCAGCACGTATATTTTATCTTGAAATGGCAGTGCCTGAAAATGATGCATTTCTAAGGGCGGCATTGCTCCTTCCGACCACTTATTAGTTGCTGGGTCATAAATATTGATTGGCTTATTCTTTCTTCCTCCAATTAGATAGAACTTACCGTTAAGTTCAGTAAAAGCATTTTCATGACGAGCTAAGGGTTCTCCTTCGGCGTTAATTGTTGTCCATTCGCTTTCCGCTACGGGCTGAGTAACTGGTGGATCTTCTGTTTCAGTCTGAGAGGAGTCAACCGATGTACAGTTGATAAGAAAAAGTATTCCTAGTAAAGGAAAAAAAGTCTTCATAGATAGGCTATTAAATTAACATGAATTATTACTCGGATGCAGTCATTATGCACCTAACTTACTGATTAGTATAAGTTTGCCCTACCCTGGCTATCTATCATTATCCTAACTATCTGGGCTGATAATTTCAACAAACACCGGAAAATGATCTGACGGATAAGTGCCGCCTCTTTCCTCACTAATTATTGCCATGCGGGATACCTTTAGTGAGGCACTCACAAAAATATGGTCAATCCGATCGCCGGGCAAGTCGGGCGTTACCGTAAAGCCACTAAAACTTTTTTCTGGTCCCACCGGAGGTAATTCACTTTTTTTCCAAGCGTCTTGCAGTGCTTCACTCTCGTCAATAATGCGGTACGGAGCCGACTGCGGATTGCTGTTGAAATCGCCCATCAGAATAATGGGAATGTTGGAAGCTAGCTCAGGAAGCTTGCTGGCAAGTAATTTAGCACTTTCCTGGCGAGCGGTATCGCCCCGATGATCAAAGTGGGTGTTACAGACTAGTATTGTATCAGAAGTAGACCTATTTCTGAGCATAACCCAGGTCGCAATTCGGGGTAACGCAGCATCCCAATCTTTGGTTGGCATATTCGGGGTAGTAGATAGCCAAAAGGTGCCTTCTCCCGTACTTTCAAAAATAGTATTATTGTAAAAAATAGGCGAATACTCTCCAGCCTCTTTTCCATCATCTCGCCCTACTCCCACTCTGCTAAAATCCGAGAAGTTTTCTTCTAGGTAGGTGACTTGGTGGTGCAATGCTTCCTGCAACCCAAAAATATCAGCTTGGTAAAATTTAAGCAGATTCACTACCCGTTCTTTACGATTATCCCAGCGATGCTCACCATCTTGCGGATTATCATAGCGAATATTGAACGTGATAACTTTCAGCGTTGAAGAAGGCTCAACGAAGCTCATGGTGAGTAGTAAAAAGAGAAGTAAAATGATCTTACTAAACATACGGTTGGTGGTTGTTAAGTTGGTTTCGCAAATTAACAATCTCCTGAAAACTGGCTAACCGATATTCGTCCGGCTTTAGTTTCGAGAATGCTATTTTGCTAGTAGTAGTGGTTTGCGAAACGGGTTGCCGAGCCGAGGCATGGACCTCAGCAATTCCGGCATCCAAGAGCTGAGTCACGTTTTGACTGATGACACCTCCCCCAGCTAAAATCTTAACGTTTGATGGCTGCTCTTTCAGTCTTTTGAGCAACGGAATTCCGTCAATAGCGGCTGATTTCTGCCCCGAGGTCAGTACTCGAGCCATATCTAGCTCATTAAGTTGCTTAAGAGCTTTTAGCGGGTTCTCTACTACATCGAAAGCGCGATGGAAGGTTATTGACATTGATGAGGCAACCTCTCGCATCTCTAGCAAAAAATCTTGATCCAGTTCATTCTTCGGGCTGAGCGCACCAATCACTACCGCATCAGCCCCGTGCTGACGGCAATACTCAATGCTTCTCAAAATAACCGTCTGCTCTACCGCAGTGTACACGAAGTTTCCGAGCCGAGGCCGAATGAGCACGTGAATGGGAATTGATAGCTTTTCTCGAGCGAGTGAAAACAAAGCTGCATCAGGCGTAAGACCACCTACTTCCAAGCAACTGCATAACTCAATACGATCTGCTCCAGCTTCCTGAGCGATCAGGGCTGATTCTAAAGAATCCACACATATTTCCAGCACTCTCTTCATAATGCTTTAAAATTAAAGCAAAGAAAAAGGGAAACCAACCTAAGCTGATTTCCCTTGCGTAGTGGCGTGAGATTATAGCCTACTATATTCTCAGATCTGATTTTGTGCCCACATTTAGTTAGCCTCACTAAACCACATCGGTCTGGTCTGGTAGTCATTATCAAAGCCCCCGATAGCCTCCAGGGCCTCCTGGTTCCAGTCGTACTCTGAGAACTGCCGGGGTAGCCACCGTTCTGAGGGCAATCCGTTATTATCGGGAACTAAATTATCCGGAAGGGTGAATCCAGGAAACACTTCGCTGCTCCAATCGTAGCGGCGCAAATCCGACCAGGTTTCGTTGTTGGTGTACAGGGCAATGTACTTTTGCCACATAATATCGCTGAGGGTCAGTGCTTCAGCCGTAGCGGGTAATACACCAACGATGTAGGCATTAGCCTCGTCGGGAGCTACGCCCACCATATCCACATGGGCCTGCACTGCCGTCAGGAAAGCGGAGTGGGCTGTAGCGCGGTCGCCCTTAATGAATGCTGCTTCACTCTTAATAAACTGCATCTCGGCGTAGGTCATCAGCGGGTAGGGCACATCATCCTGGAAGAGGTATTTTCCGTAAAGAAGGGGGGCTATCCCGGCGGTGTCCCCCGCGGTAGGTGCAATGCCCACGTACACGCTATCTTCGTTAGTATTGAACATCAGCGGTAAGCGGGGGTCTTCTGTTCCACCAGCATAGGTGCCATCTAGGTAACTGATAATAAGTTCCGAGGCTAATCTTTCCTCAAAATTGGCTCGAGTGGGTCCCATAAAACTACTGTTAGCCGAGCCATCCCCGGCAAAAATCACACTGGCGTTATCGTCGTTGCTGGTAAAAGATTGGTCTACAAACGAGATAACCTCATCGGGGTTATAACTCGCTTTATTAGACAGGTGGTGGGCGTTACGAGCTTTTATAGCGTAGGCAAATTTCTCCCATTTAATTAGATCTCCCTCGTACATGAAATCGTTACCGGCTAAGCGGGAGTCTACGGCAAACTCAGGCTCGTTCAGTAAGGCAATCGCTTCGTCGGCCAAGGTTTGAATTTCTCCGTAAATAAGTTCCTGCGAGTCGTATTCAAATTTGGTTCGGGTATTATCCCAAGCTTGCCGGTAGGGCAATTCACCGTGGTGATCGGTTACTACCTGCCAGCTCCAGGCCCGGACCGCCTTAGCAATGCCCTGATAGCCACCTAGCTGCCTTTCCCGAGCCTGCTCTACCATCTCGTTTAAGTTAGACCCCGTAGACCAGTAATGGTTACGAAATTTTTGAGTACCACTTCTAGCACTAAAGCCATGACGGTCAAAGTACTCGTTAGGATCTAGCGAAACCCAGTTTTGGGTGTAAGCTCCTACATAGCGACTGTCAAACATTTCCCCTTCGGCCATAGAGTAGACAATCTGCGGCAAGTAAAGATGCGGTGAAGCCGTTTGGGGCAAATACGGGTCATCGTTAATATCCAGGTAGTCTTCGCAAGAAGCTAGGAATAATACGGTCAGGATTAAGTATATCTTATAGATTTTCATAGTTGCTGAATTTAGAAGGTTACTCGTAAACCGGCTGAATATACTACCGGAGCTGCTAAGGAGAAGAAATCAAAACCACCAGCGTTGCTTCCCCGCCCCGAAGCATTTAGCCCGTTCACGTCGGGGTCGGCCCCAGTATAGTTGGTAATCAGCAGCAAGTTGTTACCGGTAATGTGTAATGAAGCCTGGCTTAGAAAGGTATTTTGCAGTAAGGCCTTCGGAAATTCGTAGGCCAGGGTAATATCCCGGAGGCGAACCCAGTTGATATCTTTCTCTATGAATAAAGACTCTAAAGCACCCTGACTGCTAGTTTGGTAGTAGTCCTGGTCTAGCACCACTTCTTGGGTGTTTACTTCGCCACTCTCGGTCACTCCTTCAAATACGACCGTCTCGCCCCGGTTAGCCGTGCGCGGATCTAATCCGTTAACGGTAAGGCTTCGGGCGGTGGCGTTATAAATATCGCCGCCTCGGCGCATATCTAGCAAGAACGATAATCGCCAGCCTTTGTACTCTAAGGTATTGGTGAACCCTAGGGTAAAGTCCGGTTGACGATTCCCTATCTGGTTGAAATCCGTGTTTTCTACCGGATAACCATTGTCACCCATAATAAATTGGCCGGCTTCGTTTACCTCGCGAGAGTTACCAGTAATAGTATAGAATGTTTCGCCAGGCACATACCCCCCGCGGGCATTACCCGAGAGCCAGGTATCCGATAGATAGAACTCTTCAAAATCGCCAGGCAGAGAAAGCACTTTATTCCGGTTGAGAGAAAAGTTGGCAACTGCGTTCCAGCGAAAACTAGAATTCTTTACAATATCAGCGTTAATCATTAGTTCTACTCCTCGGTTTTCAATGGCTCCGGCATTCAATAACTGTAGAATGTAACCTGTGGCGTAACTCAAGCGGGGCGAAACAATTTGGTCTTCGCTCTTCACATAGTAGTAGGTAGCATCTACTCCAATACGGTTCTCAAACATCCGCAAGTCTAGCCCAAATTCGTAAGAGGAAGTAGACTCAGGGAGAATGTTTTGGTTAGCACCGAAAAAACCTACGTTAAACCCACCGCCAGTACGGGTAAACTCATTGAGCGAAGGCTGAGTACGATGGGGAGGCGCATCTTTACCCACTTCCGCGTAAGAGGCTCTTAATTTCAGAAAGCTAATCGGGGTATTCACATCAAAATCGAGCATTTCTGAGAGTACTACACTAGTGCTGATGGATGGGTAGAAAAAGCTATTGTTTTGCTTGGGAAGCGTAGACGACCAGTCGTTACGGGCGGTAATATTCAGAAAGATCATGTTTTTATAATCTGCTCTAAAATCTCCGAATACCCCGATCAGTCGGCGCTGATACCCACTAACACTCACCTCCCGAGTGTCTTGCTGCGTATTTACAATGGTGTACAAATCTGGTACTAGGATATTTTCGCCGTAGCGGGAATCTACCCGGTAAGTACGGTCTTCCAGATTGTGCCCTAGCGTTAGTGAAGTGGTAAAATCCCCAAATGTTTTATTCGCGTTGAGTAGCAAGAATGAGTTAATCAGGCGACTACGGGCTTCATATTCAGCCATCAGCCCGCCTACCGAGGCCGCGATGCTTCGGTTAGGATACCGCTGGAAAGACTCATCGTCGTAAGCCGTAAGCCCCAAAGTATTGTACACGTCGGCCCCAATCCTTCCGGTAACGCTTAACCAATCCAGTAGCTGATAGTCTACACTTCCGTTAAGCAGGAATCGATCAGTTTCATCGGTATTGATGTTGCGGTTGGCTGTAAAGTACGGATTATCAAAATTATCATTGCCATTTTCAAAGAACCTTCGCGGGGTACCATCCGGGTTAAGATAATTGCTCATGTTATCGGTCACTGGCCAAAGCAACGCACTCTGGTACAAGCTACCGTTGCCCTTTGAGGTACGGTCGGCCTGTGATTTTATGTAGTTAGCCGAAGCGGTTAGCGAAAGTCGCTCACTGGCTTTTGAGGTAAGATTCAGCCGAAATGAGTTACGATTGAACCCGGTATTAGGCACAGTACCCTCCTGATCTAATAGATCGGCTGAAGCCCGGTAGGTAAGGTTGCCTGAGCCACCACTAAGCCCTAAGCTGTGGTTTTGGGTAAATCCGGTCTCAAAGAATTCTTCTACATTGTTGTACACCGGGGTACCGGCTTCAATGGGTGCCCCCCAGTGCGAACGGGTTAAATTATTGTTGATCCCCTCTTCTCCCGTATTAAAAGTGGTGAGCCGGTCGGGAAAGCGGGTCATGTTTTCCAGCCGGAAATCATTGGTATAGGTGATAGTTGATTGGCCAGCTTTCCCTTTTTTAGTGGTGATTACAATAGCACCGTTGGCGGCATCAATTCCGTACAGCGCTGCCGCAGCAGGCCCCTTTAGCACCGTAATACTTTCAATGTCTTCCGGATTAATATCCGACCCCCGGCTGGTGTAGTCAAAGTTACGATTAGGAGTATCAGAAAACAGAAACCCGCCGTCGAGCGTGGTATTGTCAATAGGAATACCGTCTACCACAAACAGGGGTTGGTTATTACCGTCTAGCGATGTGCCTCCCCGAATAACAATGGAGGTAGAAGAACCCGGCAGGCCATTTGTACTGGTTACATTCACCCCAGCCACTCGGCCCTGCAATGATTCTATCACATTGGGGCGGGTAGTCTCCGATAATTCTTCCCCGGACACATCCTGTACGGCGTATCCTAACGACTTTTTTTCTTTTTCTACCCCAAAAGCGGTTACTACTACTTCGCCCAGTTGGCGGGTATCGGGTGCCATAGAGATATTCACGGTAGATTGGTTGGTAATTTCTACCGTTTGCGCCTCATAGCCCACCGAAGAAAAGATTAACACGGGGTTATCGCCTTGAATAGCAATAGAATAGTTCCCATCAACATTAGTGACCGTACCTACGGTTGTGTTCTGTAGCAAAATGTTTACGCCAGGAAGTTCATTGTTATTTTCGTCAGTAACGGTTCCCGAAACTGTACGCTGGGCGTAAGCTTCTGTACCTACTACAAAGCAAGCTAACCAGAATAGACAACTGCTTGAAGTGAGTAGTTTTTTAATAGCTAGATGTTGATTCATAAAGAATAAGTTAGGTTTACGGTGAATAATAATGAGCAATATCATAAAATAGAATCACTTAAACAATACTATATTTCGCGAGTAGCAAGAACCAGCAAAGTATTAGCAAAACTATTGTGCGCTACACCGAATTTTTATCTTTGGTTTAGCCAATACATAAGAATATGGCACGCTGGCTCTGAGAAGATATGCAGTTGAAATTTGGTTTTGAAAAGATACTGGCGTGCCCAATGTTCCGGCAAAGGCGAATTTAGAACTCTTTATCGCCGAACTCACTCTTAATCAGCCTCGATTTGCCAACTGGTTGATTGATGCGATAGCTAAGGTTTAGCATAACTACGTCTACCTCGTACACGTAGTTGGTGGTAGTAAAGAACTCGTCGTCACGTCCGGTACTGATCCGCTGCTCGTTGGTAGAAAGTAACCCCAAGTCCATGTTAAGCCACTGAGCGGTGGCGGTAATTTTGCCATCCAGCCAACTTTTTTTCACAGTAAGATTAGGAGAGTAAAATCGAGAGTCTTCTCCTTGCGCTGTGTTTCGGGCTGAGAGGTAATTAAATGCCCACTGCAAGTTCCAGGTGGGTGCTAACTTTACGGTGATGTTGGCATTAATCGAGTAAATCCAACTTTGGGTATTCACCGGCTGATTGTCAAAAGTGCCTTCAATGCTGTAGCGATACAAATTCCCTCCAGCGTAGATTTGCCAATCTGATGTAGGATTCAGCTCCAATCCGGCCTCCAGCCCTAAAGAACCGCCCTGCCCTACATTGGAATAAATGCGGTTTAAAATTGTGTCATTGTATACGGTGTTCACGCGGTTAACCAGATTTTCTACGTGGCGAAAATACGCCGTAGCAAACAAAGAGTTATCGCCAAAATCCCGAACAAGTCCGGCCTCGACCAGATTGATAAATTCGGGTCGTAATTCGGGATCGCCCTGCTCCAGTGTTTCGGAATGCTCCCGCTCCGGGAACGGATTCATCTTAAACGTAGTAGTGCGTTCCACCCGCCGACTGTAGGCCGCTTTGAGCCTAAACTGGTCGTTAAGTTGATACACCAGGTTTGCCGACGGATATAGCTGAATAAAATCATAATGGTAAGTGGTATCAACAAAATCGTTGGTTAGCACCAAATTACGACCCATTACTTCAACCCTAGCTCCTAGCGAATATGTTAACTTATTCCACTGACTACTGTACAGCCCGTAAACGGAATGAATCTGCCGACGAAGGTCTACTTGACTAGAAAACTCTGGGATCAGCTCAAACTGATTTGTACCAATAGTTCGCTCTTGGTAAACGAAATAGCCCGTATGATCTAAGTAACGATACTGATAGCCCGCTTCTATGGTTCCATTAGCTAGCGGGTGCACGTAGTCCGCCTGGAAGCGAATTCCATGTAGCGGATTATCATTCGTATTAAACTGATCTTGTAGTGTGTCTTGCAGGCTCGGCCAAGATAAATTCAGGTTAGTAGTTGGCCCGCCTAACATCGTGTACTCATACAGAAGCGATGCGCTTAACTGAGATTCATTGGTGAAAGTATGCGCGAAATCCAGACTACTAATCAAGAAATCGCCCCGGCGGATACGGAGGTTTTCGTTGAAATAACTGATCCGATTAATGGTATCTTGCTCGGGCTGGTATACTGTGAAATTGTTATACAAAATATCGGCGGTACGATCTTTACTCCGTCTTCCGGCGTAGAACCCTAAGTTAATTGAATTGAACCGATTGGGTGTGTAGCCAATCGTGGCCCGGGCGGTATAAGCCTGTTCATCAAAACTACGCTCTCCATCCGAGGGAAAGCGGGTTAAAGTATCGTTGATGATGGTAAACACATCGCCCTCACGTCTTCCGGTAATATCATTGCGTAAGTAACTCGCCCCCACTGATACATCCCAGCGGTTCTTACGATAATTGAGTGTAAAATCACCTCCGTAACGTTGGGCTTGTTCAGCATTGTCATAATCTTCAATACTGGGCAAACCCACTTGTCCGTTTACCAGCAGATACAACCCATCTTCTGCTCCCTGGCGAGTAATAATATTGATAATTCCTGCTTTACCTTCGGGATCATACTTGGCCGAAGGTGCCGTGACAATCTCTACATCCTCTACTGCATTAGCCGGTAGTTGACTAAGAATGAGGGAAGGATCACTTTGGATAGGCTTACCGTTGAGCAAAATGGTAAAACCCGACGAGCCTCTTACTGTCAGATTCCCGTTGGCATCAACCGCCACTGCGGGGATATTCCGTAGTACATCGGTAGCTGTACCTCCAATAGCTGCCTGAAACTGCTCCGCTTGGTACACCTGCCGATCAACTTTATGGTAGACCGATACCTGCTGCCCTGTTATTGAAATCTCATCAAGCAACTGCTGGGTAGCTTGCAGCGAAATACTTCCGATGTTTCTTTGCTGGTTTACCTCTACTTTCAACGATGAGATAAACGTTGGTTTGTAACCCACAAACTGCACTTGTAACAGGTACGTACCCGGCTTAACATCAGCCAATACAAATGCTCCATCAGCTCGAGTAACGGTTCCCTCCAAAACAGAAGAGTCTTGGGGCGAGCACAGACCTACGGTGGCATACTCTAACGGCTCTTGGCTGCTTTCGTCTAGCACCTGACCCGACAGTATTGTTTGCTGAGCAAAGACTGCAAAGGAAAAAAACACACTGATTAGCGTTAGCGTGAACATTGTTGCTAAACAGCGAAAAAAAAAGCTTAGGATAATCAAGAGAGGTGGCTAGTAAAAGTAGTGGTAGTATGTAAGAATAATTATAGGACAAACCAATAGTTTAGATCGGTTGAATATACGCTCCGGTGGGGGAAGTTCCCAAGTAAATCTCGTGATTATTAGGAGTAGTGTACTAAGAATAGCAACTACCCAATAGCATGTTATAAACTACACAACAAGTGCTTACTACACTAACCTAAAAAATTACAGGTAGGACAGTGCAAGAAAAGGTGTTAAGTTTTTGTGAAGTATGCGCTTCACTATTAAAATAAAGATAATACATCTACCTACTCGATCGCTGAACATTTAAAATACCTTCGCGAGATAATTTTGTAGCTGAGTGGCACCCTACCACTTCACTCAGTTGACTAATATACCTTCGATTCTATCTTTTATACTAACCTAAATTATGCACTCTATTTTTAAAGTCGCTTCACTCCTTAGTCTTCTGATGATCTGCTTAGGTCATCCGGGTTTTTCGGCATCAGTGCCTGAGCTACGGCATAACTTTCTTAACGATGTACTTGCTGAAAAGACTACTAACCCACCTGCTTCGGTTGATGAAATTACTGGAACCGTTACCGATGAGAACAACCAGCCGTTAGTGGGAGCTACCGTTAGTATCAAGGGCACTACCGTCGGCACCATTACAAACACTAATGGTAACTTCACTCTCAATGCTGCCCCCAACGACGTTCTACTGATTTCTTTCGTAGGGTACACTACCCAGGAAGTACCGGTAGGTAACCAAACCAACTTTAGCGTACAACTATCCCCCGACTCCCGGCAATTGCAAGATGTGGTAGTAGTAGCTTACGGCACCCAGAAGCGATCCGATGTAACCGGATCAATTGCTTCGGCCAATGCCGAAGACTTTAACAAAGGGTTAGTAGTCAATCCGGGGCAGCTACTGCAAGGAAAGGTGGCGGGAGTAAATGTTTCTAATGCCAGTGGCGAACCCGGAGCCGCGCAAAATATCATCATCCGAGGAGTAGGCAGCTTGCGCTCCGGTACTACTCCTCTTTTTGTGGTAGACGGGTTTGTGCTGGACAACTCCACCACCGGAGTAGCTACCAACCCACTTAACTTTATTAATCCGCAGGACATTAAAAGTATTGACATACTTAAAGATGCTTCGGCAGCAGCCATTTACGGAGCTAGGGCGGCCAACGGCGTGGTGGTGATTACCACTAAAGAAGGCCGAGTAGGTAAGACGGACATAAACGTATCCCTATCTACCGCTCGCTCTACTATTGCCAACACTGTTGATGTTTTTGGCGCAGATGAATTTCGCCGACAGGTAGCAGCCGTGGGAGGCACTTTGCTCGATGCCGGGGGTAATACTGATTGGCAAGATGAGTTGACCCGAACCGCCGTCTCTAACAATGTGAACCTATCGTTTAGCGGAGCCGGAAGTGACCAGTTTTCTTACTACGTCTCGGGCGGCTATGAAGACCAGGAAGGAATCCTGGCTAACAGTCATCTCCGACGCTACTCGGCTCGAGCCAACCTTAACCAAACCGGATTAAACGGACGCCTGAAAGTTGATTATAATTTGACTGGAGCACGTACCGAAAACTTACGACCCGATAATACTGCTATTGTTGTAGATATGCTACAGCTCAATCCCACTATTCCGGCTTACACCAATGGTGAGCCTACGGTGCTAGAGGAAATGCTCAATCCCCTTATTCGCAACGAAATTTACAGTGATGAAGCTGAGAATAATCGTATTCTGGCCAACATTTCGCCCTCTCTGGAAATTATTCCGAACTTGACCTACAAGCTAAATCTAGGGATTGACTACTCAGTGACCAACCGGGATGTTCAGCTCGAGCCTTATGTGCTACTGGAGGGCTTTGAGTTTGGTGAGTTAGATAATATTACCACCACTAATGAGAATCAACTGGTAGAAAATACCCTGACCTATAACCTCGAGCTCGACCAACATAACGTCACTTTCTTGGCCGGGCACTCTTACCAGCGAACATTTGTCCACCAAAAAACTTTTGAGCTATCTAGCTTTGCTAGCAATGGTATTGAACCTCGGTACCAGGATCAAATCAGTACTCAAGAACAACCAACTACCTTGAATACTTTTGCCCGAGAAGATGAGTTGCAATCTTTTTTTGGTAGAGTCAACTATGCCTTTGCCAGCAAGTATCTGCTTACTGCTACCCTTCGGGCGGATGGCTCATCTAAATTTGGAGAGAATAACCGCTACGGCTACTTTCCGTCTTTTGCCGCCGGTTGGAACCTTAGCGAAGAGGATTTTATGACCGCTCTTCCGTTTGATAATCTTAAACTTCGGGCAAGTTGGGGGCAAACGGGCAACCAGGAGATTCCTTCCAAAATTACGCAAGCTAGTTTCTTAGAAAGCAAATCCGAAAACGATACTTATCCGCTTGACCCCAACTCTACTACCCTAGACGATTATCCGTTTGGAACCATCTTTACCCGCTTAGCTAACCCCGATATTCAGTGGGAAGTGTCTACTCAAACCAACATCGGGTTAGACTTCAGCCTACTTAACTATCGCCTGAGCGGTACGATAGACTATTTTAATAAAGTGTCTGAAAACATACTATTAGAAGTAGTCCCCGCCGACCCAATACAACCTACGGCTACCTTCTGGACAAATGTGCCGGATATGGAGATCAGAAACTCCGGCATTGAGCTGGCGTTAGAATACAGCGACGATCTACCAAGTGGTCTTTCCTACACCATTGGTGGTAACCTTACCTACATCCAGAACGAAGTGGTGAACTCGCCTTTTGCGGTACTGGCTACCGGACGAGCTACCGGAGCCGGACAGACGGGAGCTACTATCAACGGTTACCTTAACGGCGAACCCATCGGAGCCTTTTATATGAAAGAGTTTGTAGGTATTGGGGAAGATGGTTTAAATCAATTTCGGGATACCAACGGCGATGACCAAGTGCTAGAAAACGATCGAACCGTAGTGGGTTCCGCCCTACCCGACCTGAACTACGCCTTTCAATTTAACCTGCGGTACCGAGGCTTTGAGTTGGGGGCTAACTTCAACGGAGTTTCCGGTAACCAAATTTACAATCATACTCGCATGTCGCTCTTCAACCGGGGCAATCTGGCTTCTTCCTTCAATACCACTGACTTTGCGGTGCAATTTCCTGACGAGGATATTACCAATTCTAATGAAGTATCGACCCGCTACTTAGAAGATGGTAGTTTTCTACGGCTCAACAATGCCACCCTCGCCTACACCCTTCCTACCACTCAGGTGGGTCTAGGCGATTGGGTGAACAACGTTCGCGTGTCGCTGACGGGTCAGAACCTGTTTGTCATTACCAACTATTCTGGCTTTGACCCCGAGGTAAACACCGGAAGCTCAATTGACGGTGTGCAGACTTTCGGTATTGACCGTTTTACTTACCCCACAGCCAGAACTATTCTACTGGGCGTAAACGTATCTTTTTAACCTAATTCAACAACTAATTATAGCTAGCTAAGGCGATTCTAGGTAGCCTTTGGTCCGGCAAAATAAATATTCAACGAGATGAAAAACAGTATTCTAAGCATAGTAGCTCTTATCTTACCTGCCATTGTAAACTGGGGCTGTACTTCTCTAGAAGAAGACGTTTTGGACGAATCGCTAACCGGTTCAGGGCTCGCCGAAACGGTTAATGGGGTGGTTGCCCCGGCCTACGGGCAGATTTCTTGGGTATGGCGCCATACCAACTACTACGGGCTACAGTTACTGGCTGCTGATGAAGCCATATTACCTTATCGGGGCGGTACCGACTGGTTTGACGGCGGTAAGTTTATGGCCGTGCATCAACACCAAATGACCTCCGGCAATGATCTGATCGGAGATTCCTGGAATGAGCTAGCCAAAAATATATCGCGTACCATCTTAGCCATCGAAGTGCTTCGGCCTTTATCATCGGAAGGAGATACCGAGGCAGGAGAAGCTCTGCACGAAATGCTAGCCCTACGGGCGTATCTAAACATGCTGATGTTAGAAAGCTGGGGCGTTGTTTTTGCCAAAGAAACATCAGATGAAATCTCGGAAGTGCTACGAGGGCAAGATGCGATTGACTACATTGAGAATGACCTACTATCGGTGGTAGATGTCATCAATACTGACCGCGGACCAGGACGAATCACCCAAAGTGCGGTGTGGGGATTCCTCGCTCGACTGTACTTAAACTCAGCCGTGTATCGCGATCCCTACGGAACCCCTGAGTTTACTACCGAAGATATGAATCAGGTCATTCAATACACCGATAATATTATCAACTCCGGTCAGTACTCCTTGTCATCCGAATACTTTGATCTGTTTAACGACGAGAATATTGGCAACCCTGAAATCATCTTTTCCCTCGATCAGCGAGGGATACTACGCCGAGAGCATAGTCGTTGGGCGTACTGGTCAATCGCTGGCTCAATGTTTCCCCGGCCAGAGTTTACCGGAGCTGATGGTACCGACGGCCCGGCTGTTACATCCGATTTTTACCAAACTTGGGAGGAAGCTTACGGCGATGTTGATCCGGCTCAGGCCGATGCTCGGTTTTACCAACAGAATACGATGGTTCCCACAGTATTACGAGACCTCAGTGGGCTGAACACCGAAAACGACGAAGACCACTTCTACTGTGTAGAACCACTGGAGTTTGAAATGGATCGGGGAATTTTGCGCGGAGTGCAGTGGGGACCCCGAAAAGGGCCGGATGGCGAATTTCTTACCTGCGATGGCGGAGTACGAATTTATCCCGTACAGCAACTCAAGGGCAATGGCCCCGACCGCGATATCGGGTACGTGAACCACGTAGAGCGAGTAGATTTCAGCAATGAAGGCAGATTACACAACACCGGTTACCGCGTGTCTAAGTATCAGTTTAGCCGAACTTCCCCTAATGGCAACAACTTCAGCAGCGTAGACTTGGTGCTCATGCGATTAGCCGAGATTTATCTGATGCGAGCCGAAGCCAAACTACGCAACGGTGATGCCGCCGGGGCACTAGCGGATGTAAATACCGTAAGAACCTCCCGAAACGCCCGTCCCGATCAAACCCCACCTCCCCTAGCGAATGTTGATCTGGATATCTTGTTTCGGGAACGAGGGTTTGAATTATACTGGGAAGGTTTCCGGCGAGGCGATCAAATCCGGTTTGGTAAGTACGAAGATACATGGACTGAAAAAACTAGTAGCGAAGTGGATAAGCGATTATTCCCCATTCCGCAGAACGCTATCGATGGAGCTTCTAATGTAGCTGGCTTCTTAGAGCAAAATCAAGGGTACTAGGGCGTGTTGACATTCAAACTTAAACGGCGTTTTTGGTCTCTTTTCAGGCCACTATGCGTTACTTTCGGCGACCGATGCTAGGCATCGCTCTTCTCAAGTGTCGCGCCACGATGGCCTTTATCGGCCCAAAAATAGCCTCAAAACCACTTGTTAGCATGAATGTCAACACGCCCTAGACAAACCAAGTGAGGCAATAGAAGACCAGCCGCATCTCTCTAAACGACTGTTACTCTGGACAGATATATAAAGTTGGCTATTCTTTCGTTTGAACCTAATATGGTTTGGTGTACTTACACGCTTTCTACCATTGCCTTGCTTGCCTTCAAATATACTTGAAACATAGTTCCTATACCCACTGCACTTTCTACTTCTATTTTCCCTCCTGCATTTTCAACAATCTTCTTGACCATATAAAGTCCAATCCCAGTACCTTCAACATGACTATGAAAACGATGAAACATGGAGAAAAGCTTATCACTTTGGTTGAGGTTCATTCCTAAACCATTGTCTTTCACAGTAAGTAGCTGGTAGCCATCTACTTCTTCACAGCGTATCTGAATAATAGGATCACGCTGGGGGTTGCGATATTTCAGAGCATTGGATAATAGATTATACACTACACTACGTAGATTTTTAGGCGCAAAATAAACAGGAGAGCAGTCTATTAATTGAATGTCAAGGCGGGCGTTGGCTTCCTTAATGGTCATTGCCATATCTAAGCGTACACTCTCAATCACTTCGGCTACACTAACCAATTCTTCGGGTAAATTCGCTTGTCGTTGTAGTCGGGTCAGGTCACTTAGGTCGGCCAGTGTATCCTTAAAACGTGCAACCGATTTGTCAATCATGGTCAAAGACTTTTGCATTTCGACTGATTGCTGATTTTCCGGGGGGAGGTGATCCTTTAGTATTTCCAGAAGCCTTTGAATATTAATAATGGGTGCTTTGAGGTCGTGAGAAGCCATATAGACAAAATTATCTAAATCGGCATTCACGCTCCGAAGATGTTCATTGGTTTGCCCTAGGTCTTCATTAACAACCATGAGCTCTTCATTGAGTGAGGCTAGCTCCTGATTAGTATGATAGAGCTGTTCACGATAGTTCTCTAGCTCAGCTTCACGTTTCTTACGCTCAGAAATATCCTGGGAGATCGTGGCTAGTGCTAAAACCTCGTTAGTTTCCGGATCATTTACAGTGAAGCAGTTATAGAATACATCAATACGCTGATTAGTTTTAAAGTGCCGAAACCGAAAATCCCCCGACCAACTTCCTTTCTTAAACTGAGCAGGTATAATAGTATCTTGTAAGAAAGGCACATCTTCTTTGTAAATAAAATCCTCGATCTTTATTTCAGCAGCAGAGCGCGAGGCTGAAATTCCCGTCATAGCCCGTCCGGCAGGGTTAATGTAAATACCCTGCCCCTCCGGCGTTGCTAGCCCAACAAAGTCGTTACTGTTGTCGAGTAATGCCGTGAGCTCATGCGCTTTTCGCAAAGCTTGTTTAAGTTCGTTATTTTTCGCCTCCAATTGTTGCCGGGCCTCTACCCTTTTCGTGACTTCCATAGCCACAACCCCTACTCCTACTACATTACCTTCATCGTCCCGACTAGGGTAGTATTCTAAGTCCCAGTAGGCAGTATCCTTACGACCGTAGCGATTAATTTGAGAGTATTGTTCGTAGACAGTGCAGGGAACACCGGTAGTTAATACCCCATCCAATAGTTCTTTATAGCCTTGACCGACTAATTCTGGTAGTAATTCGAACAAAGGGGTACCCAGAGCTTGCTCAGGAGTACGCCCCAACACCTTACAAAAAGTAGTGTTAGCTATATCAATTCTATACTCACGCCCCACGTACAAAGCAACGGCCATCATCGATTGCTCAAAGAGTACTGATAAAAGTCCTTTTTCGTTAGCATCATTGGCAAAGGTATGCGCCAGAAGATTTACGGGACTTACCCCCTTTATCTCATGAATGATATAGCGTACATTTCCTTGTTCATAAAACACCGGTGTATTAAGTAGTTCAGTGTAATTTTCCCAATTATCCTCACCAGAAAGTAAGGGTTGTTCGTTTTTATCGCCTCCTCTATGAGTTCCTATAAGCTTTATTTGGTGAGGGTTGCCAGTATCCAATACTTCTTGCAAAGAAGAGTGTAGTCCAACTACGTACATGGGAGCAACATCTGAGAAAATATCTTTCGGTTGCTTTCCAACAATTTCCTCGCGTAGGGTACCAGTTGCCGCTAAATATGTGTTACTAGCGGTAAGGATAGAAAATGCCGGCGAAAGAACTAGATACGATTCAGGAAGAGTCTCAAATACTGCTAATTGGTCAGAAGTAAGGGTAACGTCAGAATCCATAGTAAAAGTGAGAGTTAAAAATTATTACCTACAAAATGGCAAAATGTGGGTTTGTTTAAGGTCAAATTTTTCATAAAAGTAGTTACTTATACTCAACGAAAAAATGAGCTTTTTTACTTAGATGCCATCAACTACTAGCTCCTATTGCAAAGAAACCAATCGGTACTTATCTTAGAAGCCTCTCTAATAACAAACCTTATGAACCAACCTCGTCTTCTCTTCCTACTCACCCTAGCCTTTTACTACTTATGTGTGCTAGATGCTACCGCTCAGCGTAAGAAAAAGCAGTTGGCTACAACAGTTAGCTACGATGACTCTCTTTACAACGCTATTCAGTACCGACTTGTAGGCCCGTTTCGGGGCGGACGTTCATGTACGGTTACGGGTATACCCAATGATCGGGACACATATTATTTCGGTTCTGTAGGTGGTGGAGTATGGAAGACGAGCGATGGAGGAACCACTTGGAAAAATATTTCCGATGGCTTCTTTGGTGGTTCGGTGGGTTCTATAGCGGTGTCAGAGTCTGACCCCAATGTGATCTACGTAGGCTTAGGTGAAAAGACTATCCGCGGTAACGTCTCCTCTAACTTTGGGGTGTGGAAATCAACTGATGCGGGCACTTCCTGGAATTTTATTGGCCTGAAGAATACCCGGCACATTGGTCGCATCCGGGTACACCCGACCAATCCGGATGTAGTATACGTTGCCGCTATGGGTGACCTCTGGCAATCCAGTGAAGAGCGAGGCGTTTATAAAAGTACCGATGGAGGCGAAACTTGGAATAAAATTCTATTTGCTAACGTAAATGCTGGGGCAGTTGACTTAGTATTAGATCCGAATAACCCCCGCATTCTTTACGCCAGCACCTGGAATGTACATCGTACTCCGTACAGCCTATCCAGTGGTGGGCCCGGCTCTGATCTTTGGAAAAGCACGGATTCGGGAAAGAACTGGGAAAAGCTAACTGAGAAAGAGAACATGCCCGATTCCCCGCGCGGCATAATCGGAGTCACAGTGTCCCCGGCCAACTCGGACCGGATTTGGGCGCTGATTGAAGCGGAAGATGGTGGCGTATTTCGTTCTGATGATGCCGGAAAAACCTGGAAGAAGATCAACAGCGACCGGGCACTTCGCTCCCGGGCTTGGTACTACACCCGGATTATTGCTGACTCCCAAGATGAAAACAAAGTGTACGTGATGAATGTCTCCTACGCTAAATCAACCGACGGTGGAAAAACGTTTACCCTACACCGCGCTCCCCACGGCGATCATCATGACTTGTGGATTGACCCCAGTGATAACACCCGAATGATTATTGCCGACGATGGTGGCGCACAGGTTTCTACCGATGGTGGGGATAGTTGGACTACTTACTACAATCAACCTACGGCTCAGTTTTACCGCATCGCTACCGATAATCATTTTCCTTATCGTATTTATGGTGCCCAGCAAGACAACTCGTCTATTCGTATTGCTCACCGTTCGGATGGCCCAGCCATTACCGAAGATAATTGGGAGGTAACCGCAGGAGGCGAAAGTGCTTACCATGCCATTGACCCGGAAGATAACGAAATCATCTACGGTGGCAATTACAAAGGATACCTCTATCGATTCAATCATGAAAATAACCAACGCCGTTCCATCAACGTTTGGCCACTCAACCCGGCGGGTTCGGGAGTGGAAGTAATGAAGTACCGCTTCAACTGGAACTTCCCTACTTTCTTTTCTCACCACAATCCCGATAAACTCTACGCTTTCTCGCACCGAGTACACGTAAGCAACACCGAAGGCGAAAACTGGGAAACGATCAGCCCCGATTTGACCCGAGCCGTACCCGAAACGATGGTATCATCCGGTGGCCCTATCACCCAAGACAATACTGGAGTAGAATTCTACGCTACGATCTTAACTGCGAATGAAAGCCCTTACCAAGAAGGGGAGCTCTGGACAGGCTCTGATGATGGGCTACTGCACCTAACCCAGGACGATGGTTCAACCTGGCAGGATATTACTCCGGCTGATGCTCCAACTGACATTATGTGGAACTCTATCGACATTCATCCTACTGTACGCGGTGGGGCTTACGTAGCTGGAACACGGTACAAAAGCGGCGACTTTCAGCCGTATTTGTATAAAACTACCGACTACGGTCAGTCTTGGACGAAGATTACGAGTGGTATTGATGATCTGCACTTTACTCGGGTAGTTCACGCTGACCCCAAACGAGAAGGATTGCTCTACGCCGGAACCGAATACGGCATGTACGTTTCGTTTGACGACGGAGCTAATTGGAAACCATTTCAGCTAAACTTACCGGAAGTTCCCATTACTGATTTACAAGTTCGTGATAACAACTTGATTGTAGCTACTCAGGGCCGGAGCTTCTGGATGATTGATGATCTTACACCTCTGCACCAACTGAACGAAACGGTAGCCCGAGCTGATTTTCATCTGTATCAACCCAAACCTAGCTATCGTATGAAGCAGCAGGGTTGGGATCGGTACAACGCACTGTTGCACGGTAAGAATCACCCCGAAGGAGTGATGATCTACTATCATCTACAGGATGGGTTAGATACTACTGATATAATCAGCCTGGAAATTTTGGAAGAAGACGGTGATGTCATTAAAACATTTGCTAGTAATTCAAAAAAGCCCCAACAAAAGCTACGCGCTAAAAAAGGCAGTAATCTGTTTGTGTGGGATATGCGCTACCCGGATGCCGTTTCCTTCAAAGGCTTAATTCTTTATTCCTCCAATACCGATGGCCCCCAAGCCGTACCAGGCAAGTACACTGCCCGGCTAACCCTGAACGGCGAAAGCCAGGAGCAACCCTTTGAAATACTGAAAGACCCTCGAGTAAAAAGCACACAAGAAGATTTACAAGCGCAGTTCAACTTTCTGATTGACGTGCGTGATAAACTTTCCGAAGCCCATCAGGCCGTAATTGACATCCGTAACTTGCGGAAAGACCTGGACTACGTAAAAGCAAAGCTCAAGGACAACCCCAATAGCAAAACCATTTTAAAGGCTACTCAAGAGTTGAATGATGAAATGACTATCATCGAGAACAATATTCACGAAACCCGTAACGAAGCCTACCAAGACCCGCTCAACTTTGGTATTAAGCTAAATAACCGATTAGCTTACTTAGCTACCCACGAGTCGGCCGGAGAATTTCGCCCGACTGAGCAGGCGGTTGCTTACAAAAAAGAGGTGTCAGCCCAAATTGATGGCGAGATTATGGCGTTGCAGAATTTACTGAACGAACGTTTACCCGTAATCAACCAGATGATGGAAGAACAGAATATTGAAGTGTTGACCCAACCAAAATCTGAGAATAACGAAGTAGAAGTAGGCTATTAGAATAAGATAGAATTAAGTGCCTACTATGAGAGATAAAAAAGTATACTAACTACAAAAGCCCACTTAACGGTGGGCTTTTCCTTGAGTCTACTGCTCCAAGAAACAATTTATCTTCTTAATTTCTACTTTTGAAATGACCACCGCCTACGGTTAAGCGTACATAGAATCCGTCCAGGTCATTGTTGGGCAAATCAGTATTAGTAATCTCACCTCCGTAGTGTCTCCACTCATTTCCGCGAGAAAGTGATAGGTTGTAGCCTGCCCGAAGGCCTAATTTGATGCCCTTTTTTCCGGGGAACCAGTCCGCCCCGACCCCTAAATCAATCGTAGGCGTAAACGTAAAATAATTAGCTTCCAAGAAACGGTTGGGTTCGTAGGTAATGTCTTCATTTACTCTACGGCTGATCCCTAACGCATCGGCCCCGATGGCTACGAGGGGGAACAATAAGAATTCATCTTGCTGGTACAACACGTAGCCTACGTGAACGTAGCCACCACCTCCGTCCAGTTCATACAGCTCAGTACCCTCTTCTGCTTCGTCCCCTCGACTGTAATAACCACCTCCGCCAAGGACCCACCGATTAATTAGCAAATAGCCTTCACCACCTATTTGAAGTAGATTGTTGCCGATGGCTGGGCCACCTTCCCGCACGAAGTATTGATACGCCGATGTATTGTACGACTTATACCCTACCATAAAACCACCTGAGCCACCTATTTGCCTTTCTTGAGCGGTCGCTTCAGACAAGCCAAAAAACGATGTGGTCATTAAAAACATGATTGCTACTGAAATCTGGTTAGAACTGCTCGGTCGTGTACTGCTTCGCTTTGCTCCCTTTTTATTAAAAAACTTGGGTTTCCACATCCAAAAACCTGTTAGGGTTAAAGCAGGTATCACTGTCAACTGCATAAGCAGTGTAAACCCGTTGAGCTGTGACCAAGGCGAATAAACATAAGTGCCAATTAAGGCTGCCCCTATCAAGTGAATCCATCGAAGTGTGTTTATGGTTTTCATGACTTGTATAATTTTAGTTACAAGTCAAAGATCGCTCAGCCGCAGGTAGCAAACATTCACCTAGGTGAAGAAGAGATAGATGACCGATCTAATATTTCTTGCCAGAAAGTTTCGCTCTAATGCGACTGAGGCTTTGGGGCCGGACACTCAAGTAAGAAGCAATATGATGCTGAGGAATGGTTTGAAACAGTTCAGGGTCTTGAGCCAGTAGCTTTTGGTAGCGTACTTCTAAAGACTCCCCTTGCAACTGCCGGAACCGTTCAGTGGCACTAACAAAAGCTTGCTCAGCCATAATGCGACCTACCCGTTCAAAACGGGGGTGGATGTCATAAAGCGAAAAAATGGTATCTCGGGAAAACTCCATGTACTCAATGTCAGCAATTACCTCGAAAAATAATGGGCTCGGAGTTTTAGTGAGAAAGCTATGGTAGTCGACCGCAAAATTTTGCTTGGTAAAAAAGAAGAATGTATAGTCTTTACCGTCTATAATACGAAAAGCGCGCATCATTCCGCTTTCTATAAACCAGATTTTGTTAAAAGTATTCCCCGCCTGAAATACAAGTTCTTTCGCTGTAGCTGTCTTCCGATGACCCTCACTAAGTATGGCATCAAGTTCTTCTTCGGTAAAGGAGGCTAGGTTGCATAAAAAATCTCTCATTACACTAGAAAACACATTGTAAAACGAGATAATTTCAAGAGAATAATAACGGATATCTTCCTAAACGAGCTGACTGTGTAGCAAAATGTAAAGAATACAATGAGAATACTATATCCGCTGATGCTTCGTCATACCACCCATTACCAGGCTCATCATCCGTACTTTACCCCAGCGAGGTAAGATACTAAGTGAACCTACCAGTAGTTTACTGAGCCACCCTGGCAAAACAGTAGATTTTCGACCTAATGCTCGGAGTATGGGTACCCCCACATCTTCGGTACGAAGCGTTTGATCCATTTGCATATTGGCTCGGGAGGCAAACCCACTGGAAACTGGTCCAGGAGCAGCAGTGAGCACATCAATGCCTTGAGGTTTAAGTTCAATAGCAAGAGCTTCCCCTAACGACTGAACGTAGGCTTTAGTAGCTGCATAATGCGCGGCGTAAGGCACTCCCTGAAACCCCACAATGGAACTAAGTAGAACAATACCACCACGTTGTTGAGTCTTAAATCGTTGGGCAAAGTGGTGGGTGAGAGAAAGTAGTGCCGTACAGTTTACCTGTAGCATGGCTAATTCATCATCTAGCGCAGAGGTAATAAAATCTCCTGAAGTGCCAAACCCGGCTGAGACAACGATTAACCCTATCTCAAAATCCTGAGAAGCATGAATCAGCGTGTCAATTCCGATTGCCGTCGACATATCCGCGACCACCACCTTGGCCTGGGTACTATACTTTGATTGCAAAGATGCGGCAAACTCGGTCAATTTTTCTTCGCTTCGGGCGGTCAGTAGCAAATTTAAACCAGCTTCGGCTAACCGCTCGGCCAATTCATAACCAATACCCGAAGATGCCCCGGTGACTAGTGCCCAGGAACCGTAATTCGTCTGTAAGCGTTTTTTTTCTTTTTCGGAGAGATGCATAGTAGTTAGATTTATTGAGTGATAGGTTCCAGCTTATTTTCTTTAGTAAACCAATTGTACAGCACCGGAACAATAATTAGGGTTAGTAGCATAGAGGAAACCAGACCACCGATCAATGTCCAGCCCAATGGCGACCACAGATTAGTGCCCGAAACAGTGAGTGGAATAAGTCCCAGAATGGTAGTTAGCGTAGTTAGCACAATGGGTGTAAAGCGGCGTTCACTAGCCTGCCGGATGGCCGTAGCTTTTTCCAGACCTTCCCGCATCAGTTGGTTAGTGTAGTCCACTAAAATGATAGAGTTATTAACTACAATGCCGACCAAACTGATAAAACCAACGAAGGCAAAGAAAGAAAATGACCATCCCGTGATAAACAAGGCCACAAACGAACCAGTCACCGCCAGTGGAATGGCCGAGAAAATAATCAGTGGCTGCACTAACGAGCGGAATTGTAGCACTAAAATCGCAAAGATTCCCAACAGGGCAACGGCTAGTAGTGTACCTAGATCACCAAAGCTTTCTTGCTGAGTTTCGTATTCACCTCCAATGTAGTAGCTATATCCTTCGGGCCACTCGTAACTGTCTAATGATGGAATAATGGCTTCAGTAATGTCTTTGGTGCGATCAGGGTCGTCTACATTAGCCGTGATGCCCAGCGAGCGGGTAGTATTGAAGTGAGATATTTTGGCGTACTCCGCCTTAAACTCCACATCAGCCACTTGCCGAAGCGGCACCGATTGCCCATCATCTCGAGCCAGGTAAACTCTCCCAAAATCATCTAAGGTTGGCTCATCGGTAAACGGAATACGAACGACCATTGGATACGTTTCATCATCTTCCTCCAGCACCACCTCGTCTACCTGAATACCGTTGAGGCTGGCTCGTACCGTTTGATCTAAATCTAGCAGGGAAATATTGTACAACGAAGCTTTATCACGGTTAACAGCTACCTTCACATCCGTTTTGGCTAAGGCCATCGGATTATCTACATCTTGAGTACCGGGCGAACTACGGATAATATCTTCAATATCGTAGCCGATACGTTTTAGCGTGTCCAAATTATCCCCTAACAACAGAATCTCTACTGGGGCTTCAAATGGGGCACCATTGGTTAGCTCCCGAAAGGTAATCCGAGCACCGGAATACTGGGCGAAAGCGTTACGCAGCTGGGCTAGTGTAGCGTAAAAGGTAGCTGGATCCCACTCCTTGAAGTTGATGAGCACTTCACCGTGGTACTTTTTATACTCCTCCGGAATGCTGTTGTAGTACACCTGAGGGTTACCGTGGCCTACATTCACCGTATAATTCTTCACGTAATCCGTCGTATCCAGTACTTCCTCTACAAAGCGCACAGCTTGCTCGGTTCGTTGCAAACTGGCGGAATAGGGCAAATCAACTTTCACCAGCAATAGACTCTTATCCGCTGTAGGAAAAAAACTGACCCCAATACTGGGAAACAGGGCACTTGCTCCAACTAGTAGTAACACTCCGGTTACCACTGGAACCCAGCCTCGCCGTAAAGCAAAATTCACCGAAGGACGATAAGCCTGGATTATCAGCCAATCTATTTTTTGACTTAGCCAAGTACCTTTTTCCGTATGCGTAGTAGAAGCTGGTAGTACCCGACTGGTAACAATCGGTGTAAACGCCAATGCTAACAATAAGGAAGCCGATAGTGCGTAGATAACCGTTAGTGGCAACGTACGCAAAAACTCACCCGCACCGCTGGATAAAAGCGCCAACGGAGCAAAAGCTAGTATGGTAGTGAAGGTAGAACTGACAATGGCGTAGCCCACCTCCTGAGTCCCTTTTGCCGCTGCTTCTCGCAGTGGGTACCCCTCACGCCTGAAGCGCACAATATTCTCAATCACCACAATGGCATTGTCTACCAGCAGCCCCAATGCAATTACCAAGGCCGCAATACTAATTTGCTGAAGAGCATACCCCGAGAAATCTAAGGTAGTAATAGCTAGAACGATAGATAAAGGAATAACCGTCATGACGACTAACGCCGAACGCCAGCCTAAGAAGAGTGCAATAACTACCCCCACCAGTATAATTCCTTGTAGTAGGTTATTCACAAAATCGCTGATACGAGCCTCTACGGCAGGGGCTTGCTCGAAAGCAGTTGCTAGCTGAACTTCGGCGGGTAATGTTTCCTGAAACGAGGTTGATACCATTTTCAACTCGTCGGCCAGGGTTAGAATGCTAGTGTTTCGCTTTTGGTATACATTTACGTACAGACAACGTTGGCCGTTGAAACGGGCTTTCCAGCGCTCATCTTCATAATCGCGAGTGACCTTGGCAAAATCACGCAGATAGACAATCTGACCATCCGAAGAGCGAACAGCCGTATTGCTAACATCTTCCAGAGATTCGTAGCCGCCGGTAGACTGAATGTTGAAACTCAGATTGCCCGAAGTAATATCGCCCCCGGGGATATTCGCATTATCACCTTGTAAAATTCTTAATACCTGCCTTAGTGGAATACCCAGTTGTGCCATCTTTTGAAAGTCTACACTTACCCGGATTTCTTCCAATGGATAGGCTTCTACTTCGGTTCTCTTAACAAAAGCCAGTTGCTCGATTTCTTCTTCTAAATCTTCAGCCATATCGTATAACTGCTGGAAAGAAGCGGACTCGGATACCAAAGCAAATTGCTGAATAGTGACCCGTTCTTCGGGTTTAAACTGATTCACTTCTAGTGAGTATAGGGTCGGCAGTTCGTTACGGATACCGTTTACTTCGGCGAGTATTTCATCGTACTTATCGTCGGCATCAATACCAAACTCACCTTCGACCTGCATTACGACCAAGCCGTTGGTGATTTCAGTGCGTATCTCATCAATGTCATCCAATGCATCAACTACATCCTCTATCGGATCAGCAACTAGCTCCTCCATATCTTCCGGACTTGTTCCCGGATAAACTGCAATGATCGTGTAGCTTGGTGTAGATAAAAATGGATCTTCTGATTTGGGCATAGACACAAAAGAGCGAATGCCAATGAACAGTACGAGTACGACTAGTACGTACACAAATTGCTGGTTTTTTATAGCGAGTTTGGGAAGTTTCATAATTCAATTGTTAAATTGTTCGATTGCTCAATTGTTGAGTGGCGACCGTCGCGCGGCTGAATTGCTGGTTGTTAATTGATGATTGTTGTTAGCGGTCGTGGCGCCCACCGCGTGGCGCCCACCGCGTGGCACGGTCACTTGTCAATTTTCCAGTATCTATTTTCAATTATCAATTGTAATACTATCTAAGTCGTTCAGGTACGCATTACCGTCTAGCACTACCCAAGTTGAGGGCTGCACTGTACCTTCGGTCACGGTGAAGTAGTTGCTGTGGATGCTGGAAACAGGTAACCTTTGTCGCTTTACAGTTTGCCGGTCGGTAGAGACGAAGACTGTCGCTTGCCTTTGGTCGCCCTCTACCAAAGCGGCCATCGGAATTTTAATGTGGCTGGGGGTAAGCGAGGGGTATAGCGCAACTTTACCAACAAAACCGTTTTTGAGTTCGGGATAATACTGCGCGTCTAGCGTCAATTCTACTTCAAACGTTCCGGTAGCCGGATTAGCCGCTTCCGCCACTTCGGTTACTCGCGCCGGATAGTTTCGTTGAGGGAAAGCATCAAAGTTGATCTGAGCCGAATCGCCCAAGGCTACTTGCACAATGTCCTGATCGGCTAACCCGATTTTAATCACCTGAGCTCCTTGCGTACCGGAACTTCCGAGTACGAACGAAGGTTGACCGGGAGAAATCAACTCACTGGCTTCTACCATTTTCTTAAGAATCTTACCTGTTACCGGAGCCACAACCGTTGCATAGCGTTGGTTGAATTCGGCAATCTCGAGATTAGCCTGAGCTACTTCGTAAGCAGTTTCAGCATTTTGCTTTTGCTCCAGCGTAGCTACCGTATCCCGATAGAGGTTTTCGGCTCGCTGCAAATCACGCTCGGCCTTTTTGAACGCATTGCGAGCTTGCGATACCTGGGCGTTGATCTCAGCTAAGTTTAGCTTTGCTAATAACTGTCCTTTCTTCACTGATTGCCCTTCCTGTACTAATACAGCCTGGACAATACCGCCGATCTTAAAGGACAGATTCATTTCCGATTCCGAAGCCAGTACGCCACTGGCAATCAGGGTAATTGGTTCTGAATCAGGGGTCAGCTCCTGTACCACCACTCGTTTGGTAGTTGTTTGGGCTGCCTCATTTTGCGGAGCGTATTCCTGTTTACAACTGGCTAAGCCTAGCAGTAAGAAGCTGCCGAGAATTAAATAATTAGTTTTCATGCTAAAATGTATTTAAGGGAGATTAATGGCTGCTTCTAGGGCAGCTTCTTTGATTTTAAGATCGTAGCGAGCAATCGACTCACTGAGCTGAGCCGTCGTAAAATTGGTACGGGCTTCCTGAAGCTCGACCAGAATGGCTTGGTCTTGACGATATTTCTTGCTGATTATCCGAAAGGTTTCTTGCGCGAACTGCCGTTCATCTTGCCGGAACTCCAGGATTTGCTGAGCTTCCTGCCATTCGTAGTAGGATTGGGATACCTCCAGCGTAATACGTTGCTGAAGGTCTACCAACTCAGACTCTAACTGCTGCTGCCCCAGTACGGCTTGCTGAACTCGGCTTCGGTTTTGCCCACCCTGAAAAATAGGCCAAGTCAGCCCCAGTTGTACCAACCAGAAGTCCTGGTCATCATCAAAAGTATAATCAAAGCCCTGAAAGCCTACATCAGCTACCGCAGTAATTTCAGGTAGCAGAAAGCTGCGGTTCAATTTCACTGCGAGGTTGCTAGCTTCCATCCCGTAGCGCAGTTGAGCCAATTCGTGCCGATCAGCTAGAGCTTGCTGCTGTAAACTGTTTAATGATAGAGAAACGGATGACGGTGGGCTGGTAGTCGTAGCATCTACCAATATACTATCACCCAAGTCACGGCTTAGTAAATAGTTGAAGAAGATACGAGAAGTATTTATCTGCTTGCGAGCGTTGGCTAGTTGACTTTCAATTTCACTCACGTCAGCCCGAGCTGCGTAAACAATTTCGGGGGTAGCTTTGTCATTAGCCACCAGCCGTTGGTTCACCCGAAGTAATTCTTCTAGTAAGTCTTTGGTATCAGTGAGAATGGATAGTTGCTCCCGAGCGGCCAGATGCTGAAAGTAGGCGGTTTTAATCTCCTTGATCAGCTGATTTTCGTAGGCTGCTTGCTGAGCCTGTTGCGCCGACCGCTGAGCGGTTTGGGCTTTGTAACCGTAGTAAATCCGACTATTTAAGATGGGTTGAATAATACGGATTTTAGTTTCGTGAAAGTTATTGGGTAAAAACTGTTCACTAACGTTCGGGATATTCGTGGGGTAGCGATTCTCACCCAGTATTTGATTGAGCCCTTCGTAGGCCGGATTTACTAAGTCACCAGCCGGAACGTCGATAATACGCCCGCCTTGCGCCCAAGTGTAGGAGGCATCGAGAGCAACATCGGGCAAATAGCGGCCGCGGGCTTCTTTCTCTTTTTCGGCAGCCAGTTGCGTGCCCAACTGCTCTCGGATTAATTGCTGGTTATTTTTTAGCCCTAGCTCAACGTAATCATCGAGCACTGTTTGCCCGTAGGCAGGTAGAATGGTTAGTACCATCAGCACCACAATTGGTATTCGGTTCATAGCTTTTAACACTTTTATTTAAATTATCATATTTAATTTAATGAACACTGTTTAGTAAGATCGCAAAAAAATTTAGAGACTGCCTAACATATTGTTAAAAAGGGCTAACGCATCATAAATAAACTCTTCATGATCTTGATTTTCATACATTTTCATCCGATCCCTAATTTTAAACGATACTAAACCGTGTACAAATGACCATACCATGAAGGCTACCGTATCGGGGTCTTTTTGCTGAAAATAACCATACTCAATACACTCTTTTACCACAGAAGTAAGTATCCCATGACTTTCCATGCCCAAATCCCAGCTCTCCCCCGTATGGTGTGATTCCATCGGCGAGCGCATGATAAACATTAGATCGTAGTACACCGGATTTTCCAGCGCAAAGCGTATGTATATTCGCCCTAGCTCCTGCAATCTTTTTAATGGATCTTCCTGCGGAGGGAGTGATTGAAAGTAAGCGAAGAACTTCCGGAACCCTTCTTCGCTCAGCGCGTAGAGCAGTTCGTTCTTATCTTTAAAGTACAAGTAGATAGTCGCCGGGCTGTACTCCATCACTTCCGCAATATTTCGCATACTCACACTTTCGTAGCCTTGCTCAACAAATAGATTGATAGCAGTGCTCAAAATAAGCTCTCGCATCTCTCTCCTTTCTCGCTCTTTACGTTCAGTGATACCCATTTTTAAACATTATTTATTTACTGAACGGTGTTCATAATATTTAGTTTCTTTATTTATCAAATTTTTTTAAAATATTTTTTGGGTCTTACCCAAAAAAAATATCACTGATTAAACCTTTAGAGCTTTGGCAGCTCTAAAAGTAGTAGACCTAACCGATATATGATTTCACGACTACTTTTACCGACTCTATTGCTGCTTATCTTTACCACTCTACCTACCAAAGCTCAGCAACGTCAAACTTCAATTAGTATTAGCGGTAATGTAAAGGAACAATCTACCGAAGAAACCCTGCCCAACGCTACTGTACTCATTGAAAGCAGTGGCCAGGGTACGGTGACCAACCAGGACGGCTACTTTACCCTACTGAACGTTCCCAGCGATACGGCTACGCTGCTGATCCGCTACGTGGGCTATCAGAGCCAACGGATTAAGCTTACGCCTGAAACAGCCCGACAGCCGCTTACGATCTATTTAGCCGAAGCAGCTAGCGAGCTAAGCGAGGTGGTAGTGGCTGCGCCCGGAAGCGGACAGATGATGCGAGCTAGTCAGAATATCAGCCAGATTTCTATCTCTCCGGCGCAAATGGCTGGACTACCTAGTTTGGGGGAGAAAGATATTTTTCGTTCGCTGCAACTGCTGCCGGGGGTGAGTGGTAGTAATGAAGCCTCCGCGGGACTGTATGTGCGGGGTGGCACTCCCGATCAAAACCTGATTCTGCTGGATGGCTTTACCGTTTACCACGTAGATCATTTCTACGGCTTCTTCAGTGCTTTCAACGCCGATGCCATTAAGGATGTACAGTTATATAAAGGTGGGTTTGAGTCTCAGTTCGGGGGACGTATCTCCAGTGTGGTTGATCTTACCGGAAAGGCAGGGAATATGAATGAGTTCTCGGGGAAAATTGGATTGAGTGCCGTTAATGCCAATGCCGTGCTGGAAGTACCGCTGGGTGGTAAAGGCTCTATCCTGGTAGCCGGACGGCGTTCCTACACGGATATTATTCAGAATGGTTTGTACAACGATATTTTCGATCTGTACAACGATGAACCAACTCCAAATCAAACTGGAGGGCAAAATCCAGGAGCGGGCGGTGGCCGATTCGGACGTAACCGTCAGCAAAACACAGTAGAACCTACCTTTTACTTCTACGATCTAAACGCTAAGCTAACCTACAAACCTTCTCCCAAAGATGTGCTAGCGGTATCTTTCTACAACGGTGCCGATAATCTGGACAACTCCCGAAATACCGAAAATACCTTTGAAGGCAGAAATGGAAACGGAGGCCGAACGATCAACAACAACACCAGTGACGTACTTAATTGGGGTAACTGGGGAAGCAGCCTACGCTGGGCTAGGCAGTGGTCGCCTCGGTTCTACAGCAATACCATTGTAGCCTACTCTAACTACTTTAGCGAGCGCGACCGGATTACTGATATTACCACTACTACCGAAGATACGGTGCGTAACCGTCGCTTTGGCACCGTGGAAAACAACAATCTGATTGATTACACCGCCCGTATTGATAACGAATGGGTGCTCGGTCAACGTCACCGGATAGGGTTCGGAAGCCAGGTGACATACAACGAAATTACCTACGATCTTCAGTTTAACGATACGCTCAATATTTTGAGTAGAGCCGACGAAGGCATCCAAGCGGCTTTTTACCTTCAAGATACCTGGTCGCCTACTGACCGCCTCACCCTGACCGGCGGGCTGCGCGCCACCTACTACGATGTGACCAATCAGTTTTACTACGAACCCCGAGCTTCCGCTACGCTACAACTAACCGACCGACTGAAACTCAAGGGGGCCTGGGGAGATTATTACCAATTTGCTAACCGGGTAGTGCGCGAAGACGTGACCCAGGGCAGTCGTGATTTCTGGCTGTTAGCTAACGATCAGACCAACCCGGTGAGCAGTGCCACGCACTACATTGCCGGACTGAGTTACGAGACGGATACCTACCTGTTTGATGTGGAGTACTACGAGAAAGATATGACGGGACTCTCGGAGTTTTCGCTGCGGTTTAGCAACCCCGGAAGAGATCCAACGGAAGGACAGCTCTTCTTTGAAGGAACAGGAATCGCGAGAGGAGTTGAATTTCTGTTACAAAAGAAAGTGGGCGATTTCACCGGCTGGGTGAGCTATACGCTGGGCGAAGTAGTCCACAACTTTCCTGATTTGAGCGAAAATGCGTTCTACGCTTTGCACGACCAACGCCATGAACTAAAGCTGGTAGGCAGCTATAACCTGGGAAGCTGGACATTTGCTAGCACCTGGATTTACGCTACGGGCAAACCTTACACCGCCCCCTACGGCGAGTACGAGCTAACCCTGCTTGATGGCAGCGATTACCGCTACATCAGCGTAGGTGAGAAAAACGCCTTCCGCCTGCCCGACTATCACCGTCTGGATTTGTCGGCTTCGGTGAATTTTAATCTATTCAAGGCGAAGGCTAATACGGGTTTATCCATCTTCAACTTCTACAACCGGGATAACATTTGGTACAAAGAGTTTGAGGTATCGGAAGGCGAAGTGATTGAGACCGACGTGAATTTGATCGGCTTCACCCCCAGTCTGTTTTTCAATATCAGTTTTTAATCTACTACTAACTAAACTTATGTATCAACTATTAACGTCATTGCGACCGAGGCACGAGGGAAGTAATCTCATCATCAGTAGATTGCTTCGTCATTTCATTCCTCGCAATGACGCTAAAAAACACTTAACTACACAGAAAGATGATTGCTAAAAAATACGCCATTGGCTTAATCTTACTTACTATTTTCTCAGCCTGTGAGGAAGTACCTGAGTTTCAGATCGGAGAAAGTGCCCCGGTAGTACAGGCCTACCTGTACGCCGGAGAGCCGATAGATGACGTTCGCTTAACTGAGCTGGTGCCGTTTGTGAGCGATGTAGAAGAAGTTCCGGTGATTACCAACGCGGAGATTATAATCATTTCTGAAGGAAACCGCTACTCGCTTAGTCCGGCTTCGGAGTTGGAAGGAACCTACCGCTACGAGGGGGACGACTTAGCTATTACTTCGGGTAATACCTACGGACTGGAATTCACCTACCAGGGCGAGCTGGCTACCGCGGAGACGACGGTTCCTTTCCCACCCGAAGAAACGCAGATTTCGCAACCTGAGATTTCGGTACCCCAGATTCTAACCCGCCGTGATCTGCTTCAGATCCGGGATTCTTTTTCCGAAACTATCGACGTGACTTGGGATAACAACGAAGGTGAATATTACTACGTGCTGATTGAAAATCTGGAAGAAAGCCCCGAAGCCATTGATGTGAATAATTCGCTACCCCGTCAATTCTCCTTTGTCTCCGAGCCTACCCAGGAAAATATCTTTCCCCTTCGTCTGTTTGTACACTACCAACAGTACGGATTGCATCGGGTTCGGCTGTTCCGGGTGAACGAAGAATACGCCAACCTTTACGAATCACTAGAGCAGGATTCCCGCAACCTGAACGAGCCCTTTTCCAACGTCCGCAACGGCCTAGGCATCTTCACCGGCTTTGCCTACGATGCAGTATATTTTGAGGTGAAGAAACGTTAGTTATTAATCTTACTAATCGAAGTTTCTCGTAAAACGGCCGTCTATAGACACTAACTCGAGCCACCTGATAAGCGTAGCTTTTCTGCATCGGGTAGTACGTCTTTAAGGCTCAAACTAGAGATCGGTATATCGTTCTCAGCAAATAAATTTTCAAACGCCAGCCGGCTTAGGTTGGCTATCTGAGCGGCCTTACCTAGCGTGACTTTTTGCTTACGGTACAGTTGAATAGCCAGAGCTTGTTTTATTTGCTACTTCAGATCCTGCTCATCTTCATTCAAAGTAAGCAGAATATCTGCGGGCAGTTCTATCTGAATTGTTTGTACACTCATAGCCACAATTTTGCACAAAAGATACAGCCTTTCTAAAGCTTCTCTATCTGCTCTTTGGTTAAACCTGTTGTATCGGCTATTACTGCACTATCAACGCCTTTCTGCTTTAATTTTTTTGCAATCTCAACATCTCTTTCTTTGAGAGCCTCAGAAATGGCATAGTCCATTGTGTTTTTATTGTCGCGGTACGCTTTTAAGCTTTCTTGATATGTTTGCATATCTTCTGGTTTAATTTGGCAATTTCAGCCCAGCGTGGAACGCCTCTTCAAATAATTTTTTGAATACTCTCTCCTGTAGTTTTACGGATTTTCAGTAGTAGAAATTAATTCTGGTGGAGATGAAATTAATATTTCTTTAGCTGTTTTAATATTGCGTATGAGGTTAAAAACTTGTTCAATCTCATCATCAACATTGTCAAGCATTATAGATTCTAGGAAATCGTTATTATTTTTAGCATGTCCTCCATAGTTTCTTAGATTCCTCATACTTTGAATTTTTAACTTTACGTTCTCGCTAGTGCTTTGATCGTTAAAAATGTTATGACTATCAATATATGAAGCCTTATCGTTTAAAGATTTCTTGTTTTTGAAATCTTTAAAGTTACGCTCTTGAGCTGTTGGATTGTTGAAACTTGAAGGTGTCTTCCAATTTTCAGTTTCGTATACTTCAATAATCGAATTCAACATACTCTCGATAATTATACCCAGTTGTAGAAATACCTCTTTCTTATACTCCGTGCAATACAGTAGTTTACATAGTTTAATTTTCTCTATATCCTTAGCACCCACATAACTCTTTATTTCTTCAAATTTATGGTGAAGAGGAAAGTCTGTTTCCATTAAACTTCCAATCTTGTCATTGAAGTAATTGAGATCTGTATCATCTATTCTCTTCTCAGGATACGATACTTTAGAACCTGATTTTCTTTTTTCTCCTCTCATACTACTAAAGAATCTTTTAAACTATCTATAGTGTCTCCATCTAAAACATAAGACTTATCTACGATTCGTGCTAAATTATTGCTAGATATGAGTTGTCTAATTTCTCTTTTTTTAGGTAGAGTTAGACTTTTCTCAACTTTGTTTATTCCTACTTTTCCACCAAGGAAAAATAAGTTGAATATGAACCTGATTTTATTTTCCGTGACTTCAATATCAGATTTTACTAGCAAAGAGTTAATCTTTTCACGAAGTCTACCAAGCAGATAATCTTTCATTAAGGAATTATTTATCTTGCATTTTCTTTCAGCAGACAAATTCCACAAATCTCTGGAAACACTTTCGACTTTCCTTATGTTACCACCAGTTATATTGAGTAATTTTTTATAAATGCTGTTATGAAAAGGATAGTGACCAACATAACGTAATTTTTTTCGAAATTTCTCTCTTATATATTTTTTCAAATCCTCTATTGCTAGACTACTCTTTTCAATAACATAGAAGCGTTGTTTGTAGTCATCAGATAACTCATCTATCGTCGCTTCGCAGTTTGGTGTTCCAGCAACAATTAGTGAAATAGAGGTAGAACAAACATCAGCAATAGTTTTAATTGTTTCTAAAAACTTCCTCTTGCCATTTTCATCGATTTCGGAAATAACGATTTTGTCAAGCTCATCAATGAAGACGTAAACCAATATATCTAGCTCTTTGAACGCCTGATCAAAGTCTTGTAAGAATTGTCTAAAATTTTTTTCATTTTTCAGATTATACTTCGCGATCAGATCAGGTTTACTAGTGTATAAGTCTGGGTCAATCCTGTCAAAAAGCTTTTCTATATCTTCCATGAGTTGCTTTTCAAAAATACTAGTGTCTTTCCGATAAGTAGAACTTGCTAAACCTAATGTATAGCATATTATACCCCCATTATACTCCACATAAATTTTATCTTGAATGACCTTAAGTGAGAAGCTTTTACCTTGCCCATATTCACCGATTAGAAATATATGGTTCGGCTGATTTGATTCTTCTATTAGTTTAACTCGGTCACTTAAATTTTTGAGCAAACCTATTTCAATATGCTGATGATTTGATTGTACATAATTATCGATTTTATCATTGTTACCGGAAGGTTTTAGATCTTTCATAAAACAACCATCAGCTATAGCTACTGACCTTACACTATGAAATGGATTATTTCGTACAGTTATTAGAGTACTTTCAAAATTCCTCATTCAGTTTCTAATCTATCCTTGATATAATAATATACTCTTCCCCTTATTTTAAATACAGTTTTATCGTCTTTGACTACATTAGGGTTTATTTCATAAAGTTTAACTAAATTGTTCCTTTGCATGATATTGAGGTAATCAACAAATTGGTCTCTTGAAATAAGATAACCGTCGTGAATATCCTCAAATATTGATGAAAGCTTGATTTTACCTTTTTCATTTAGATAGTTCTTTACTATTTTTTTAAACTGATTATACTCAATAACTTCTCCTTTAAACTTTTTTGAAAAGTAGGTTCTCGAGTTCAAAAAGTTCTTCTTGTTACCTTCTTTAAGAATTTTCAGAAAACTTGATAGGGTCTGTTTACGTCCAATTTTGTAATCCTGTTTCTTAAGTGACTCGATGAGTTCATTTAGCGTTTCAACGTTATCTTTTTGTACTGAATCTTTAAGTATTTTTAAGTCTGGAAAAGACCTGATACTATGGCTATATAAGTTTTCATATAAACGTTCAACTTCATCTTCAATTAGCTTTTTTCCTGCCTTAGTAATAATCGTATTTTCGTCAGTCCCCCTTTTTGCCAATTTCATATTTCTTAAAGAATGTAAATATTCATAAGCTGTTCTTCTTGATTTCCCAACTTTCTCGTAGTAAGCAAAAAATTTCTCGTCACTATCCACAGAATCTAAAACCTTTAAGATGGTGGGAAGGGATTCAATTTTAATCCCGATATATGGTAACTCTAACTTCTTCATTAATATTTCATCCCGGATACAACAAATTCAAAACTAAATACATCTTTTTTATCAGGGTTAGAAGTAAATTTTCCTTGCTCATTTCTATAAGGAGTTAATATTTTAGACTGCACTTTTCTTTTATAAATTTCAACATTTTTGAATCCGTTATCTTGCATACATTCAATCAAATAATTGGCGTTATCAATCTTCACCTTTTTGTAAGAAGTATTACCGATGACAAAAATACTAACACTTTTTTTTGACATTATTTTGTAGCATTTACTTACAGTACCCTCCAAGTCGATGAAATATTTAGCAATTGTTAGTGCCTTTTTATTATCAATAGTGCTCATCGAGTTGCAAATATGTCTTCCTGTTTTATTTAGAGATTTTATGTTATGATTAGATATATTCGTGTGATACAGGCTTCCTATTGTACCCTTTCTTAGAGTCCGATAATTATCAGTAAAACCAAGCCAAAGCGTAGACAACTGATGCAAATCGGCATACTCATATGCAGTTACGTATGGAGGACTAGTAACTAATAAATCAATAGGTGGTATTTTCTTTTTAGTCTTCAAAAAATTACAAGTAACAATATCAGCATTAGCTTTTTGCATCTTCAACGTAGAAATCTGGTAGATGGCTTTTAGCGTAGCTACAAATTGCTTCTCAAAGCTTGGAATAACATCGGATACCTCTTTCGTTTTGTCTATTTGTGGTTTAATTGATTTAGTTAACCAACGAGATGTAGGCTTTAAAATATTAGAAAAACAGCATAAAAATAAGTTTTTATATTTTCCATTTGGGATATTAATTTCTATACTGTTCAGTAGATGATTTAGGTCTATGATACTTTTTTCTTGATACCAATAATTTATTCTTTCGTCTTTTAATAATCTAAAGTCCTGATTCTTTACAGTATCATGATAATACTTTACAGTTTTATTATAATACCTTTGAACTGTTTCTGTACAGTAGTAAGTACTTTTCGCTTTAGCTATCAATGTAGCAACCGGATTAATGTCACAACCCCAAAAATTCTTTGCGTTAATTTTTGATTCTAATGATGTAGTACCACATCCGCAGAAGACATCACCTATTGTATCTACCTCAATACCATTATCTTGTGCATATTTTATACTTTTATTTACTATTAGAGAAGGAAATTTTGCTGGATAAGAATGAATTTTATGCAACCATAATTCTTTATTACTTGCTTCACTCCAAAAGCTATTGATAGGGATAGAATCTACATTTACATTCATTGTCTCTTAGTCTCGTATTATCGCTGCTAATATATTCGCTTCTTAAGCTTTTTTCGTATTGATAATTGATTTCATTTTCCAGAAAATAAAAGTACTCATAAAACACAATTCTTAGCAGAGCACAAACTACTACCTCATCCAGGCTTCGGCTTCAATTTCTACGAGGTAGCCTTCTCCTACCAGTTTGGCTTCTACCAGGGTGTTGGCGGGTTGGATGCTGCCGAAGCGTTCGCCGTGGGCACGGGCTACGGCTTCCCAGTCGTTAATGTTATTCACAAAAATGCGGGTACGCACCACATCTTCCGGCGAGCCACCCAGCGACTCAATGGCTCCCTGAATTTTATCAATCACAAAGTAGGTTTGAGCGGCAGCGTCACTTCCACCGATCTGCTGAGAGCCGTGCGTAGCCGTAGTGCCCGATACCGAGATACGATCACCGCTGCGCACCGCCCGGCAGTAACCGGCCATATCTTCCCAAGAGGTGCCGCTAAATACCTTTTGCCGACCACGGTAGGTAACTGGCTCATACGGTCGAGGCATAGAATCCAAGTGATGACTCAGGTCGCCGGAGGCGGTAAGGAACGGGGGCTTACGGTATTCATCGCCGCAGCCTCCTGGAATGGGATTTAATAGCTGCTGAGCTTGCTGTAGTTTCTGATGGTCTTCAATGTCTAATTGGGTTGAAAAGATTTTCAAGTTCTCCTCAACATATTCATTTTGTCCAAGTCTAGCTCCTAAAATTACTCCCCCTACCGCCGGTTGATCTAAAATGAAGCGAGTAGCTACGGTAGCCATTGGTACTTGATGCTTTTCGGCTACTTGCTTTAGTGCTTGCAGCAGCGGCTGGAACTTCTCCCAGCCCCCCGCCACATCAATAAAGCGTTTGTACTTCATCTGCGACCAGGTATTTTCTTCATCTACCTTAGGTTCGGGCTTATCCAGCCACTTCTCAGTCAGAAAGCCTCCGGCCAAGGTGCCGAAGGCCAATATCTTCACTCCGTACTGCTGGCAAACCTCGGTCATAGCTCCGTGCGCTCGCTGGTCAATCAGTGAGTAGCAAATCTGATTAGAGACAATCTCAATACCACTGGCAACCGCTATCCGCAGATGGGCGGCATCAAAATTAGTCACTCCCAAATGGCGGATCAGCCCTTCTTCTTTTAACTCTTGCAACCAAAACAGACTATCCAGCCATACTGGGTCAGCGTAGTTCCAGGCGTGGAACTGTAGCAAATCCAGCGAATCTGACTGCATTCGGTCGAGGGAAAGCTGTACTGCTTCTCTTACTTCATTCTTGGTAACCGGACCGGGTTTTGGCACCCACTTAGTAAGCAGTTGTACCGGGTTATCTGGGTTTTGCTTGCGGAACGTACCGGTAATCACTTCAGCCGAGCCGTAGTGGTCGGCCATATCGAAAGTGGTAAAACCCGCTTGTACGTAAGGTTGCATTGCCTGGGCAGTAGTCTGAGCATCCAGGGTTTGCCCGTCGCGCTCCATATCGGCAATCTGCCATAGTCCGGTGAGTACTTGAGAGATTTTTAGGTTAGAGGCTAGTTCAGTGTAAGTGACCATTATTCGGGAGGTAAGTTTAAAAATTGCTGACGGAGGTTAATGCCTTGTTTCTTTAGTCTAAACCAACGAATGAAAAAGAATACTGACGCTAATAGCATCACAATTAGCCAGATATAGGTAGAATGAAAGTACCAAGCGTCAACCTCATTATGTAGATCTTTCCAGGTATGAATAATTAGGAAGCCCGTAAGCACAGCCGTTCCACCCCAGCCCAAAACCAGCTGAACGCTTCGACTTTTCACTATTCGGATGTTTTGAGCGAGCATCGGGTTTACGCGGGTGATTGTAACCAAAGTAAAGCACATTAGCAGGAAATTCACCATCATAGAGGTGACCATAATATCGATTCCTAAAAAGAAATCACCCGCAAAGTGACTGCCCAAGATACCCACCGTAGCCATTCCTCCACTTAGCAACAAAGCTACGTGCGGAGTGTGCCAGACTGGGTGTACTACTGTAATTCTTTTCGAAAAAATACGATCTTCTGCCCAGGCAAACATTAAGCGAGATACCGATAACAGCATAGCTGGAAGATCGTTAATTAGCGCGATAGCTGCTCCGGCTACAATGGCTACCGCTAACCCGGCTGGTAGTACGTAGCGCAGTAATCCAGGGGCAGAGATGTCCTGCTGCATCGCTTCTTGAGCGACAAACTGCCAGGGAACAATACGGTAAACCGATAGCGTGAATAGAAAGTAGAAACAGCCGACCACGGTAATAGCCAGCGCAATGGCTAAAGGTAGGTTTCGGTTAGGGTTCTTAGCCTCTCCCCCAGCCTGCGCGATAGAATCAAAGCCAATAAAACTAGAAAAGAGCAGAGCGGCAGCGGCCAAAAAAGTTGGCCAATGAAACACAGCTTCCGACTCTACGGGCAAATTCCCTCCGGCTTGTTGCACCCCTGTTGTAAAATCATCGGCACTAAACCAAAAACCAGCTACGATTACGATAGCCCCCAATCCAAACATGAGAAACATCAACGGAATCAGCGTTCGCTCGTAAGATTTTGCTCCACGAATATTGATGAGTACAAACGTCCAAAGCAGTAGCACGGCCAAGCTTATTCGCACCCAGCCCACTTCTAACCAAGCAGCCAAGCCAGACCAGCCTAGTCCGAGGGCAATGTCTCGGAAAAAGGGAACGACTACGTAGGCAATCACTCCAATAACAATTGATAAGCCGAACCACTGAGAAAAGCTAGCCACAAAACCTAGATACGGATGCAACCCTCTACTGGCGTACAAATAGCTCCCTCCGGCCCGAGGCATAGCTGAGGCCAGTAAACTGTAAGCGAAGGCAGCTAAAATAGCCGGAACCGCCGCTAGTAGAAACGCCGGAAGCACGTAAGGGCCGATACCCGGTACGTTACGCTGAATCATAAAAGGCACTACGTTGATAGAGGCTCCCAGCATGGAGCATATTCCGGTAGCGGCTAAACCAAGTAACCCTAGTCGGCGGACTAATCCAGTAGAAGACGTTGAGGTAGTTGTGTTAATCATTGAAAAAGCGAAAATGCAACTTTTTGCCAATCAATGCCAATAAGAATTGAAAATGGATAATTGATAATGAATAATGATTGATGATTAATGACTGATGTTTACTTGCCCCTTAACAGATAAACTGCAATTAGATCTGTGGACTGTGGACTTGCCAAACTAAAGTACATAATTAGTAAATAGCTTTTCCAGCACTGATTCGGGATTGGAACACAAGCCAGGGTGAACTTTGGAGCTTTGGATGATGGTACTGCGGGTAGCGGTTAGCCAACGAAACCGACTGGCAGGATCGAGCTGGGCGATGGGCTGATCTTGGGCTTTGCCCTGGCAAATTATATCCCAAGCTTTTAAATATTGCTCTAATTCGGTAAGATTTATCTCAGACGAAAAAGCCTGTAACCGTCGGGAATTGATCTGGTACCTCATTTGAAGAAATCGCTTACCTTTGCAAAAAAGAATCACTCCTACGTTCAGAAACTCTTCTCGCTCTACCCGAGGAACGTAGCGGATGAAAGCATATTCATACACTTGTTGGTCGGGCATCGGTAGCTTCTTTAACGAGTAAATCAATATTGGACAAACGAGCGATGAGAACCTCAGCGTAAACTTCTTTTCTTTTTTGGGGAGTAGTAGACTCACCTTCTTCTAACAGCCAATCGTCGGGAATGGTGGCCACAACAGCCTGAATAGTTTCTAGGCTTAAGGTTGATTTTATCTCCTGAGATGCTAAATCTAACTCAGTTGCCCGATAAAGCAACACATGATCTTTCACCAACGGAAAGGTGCGTTGAGTATGATCCTGCCAGTTGTCCCAGGAATGGTGAAAATATAGACTAGCTCCGTGGTCAATCAACCACAGCTCCCGGTGCCAGTTTAGTAGATTAGTGTTTTTGTAAGTACGATCAACGTTCGAGATAATACTATCTAACAGCACCACCTTGGAAGCGGTCAGCGAATCAGCTACTGAAACTAACGGGTCATACGTGATGGCTCCTGAAAGATAATGCAACCCCAGATTTAGCCCCACACTAAACTTTAGCAGATCTTGTATTTCCTCGTCAGGCTCAGTTTTACTGAACGAATCGTCCAAATTCATAAAAACCAGCTCTGGTACTTTTAAACCGATAGCCCGAGCCAGTTCACCACCAATTAATTCAGCAATCAGTGCCTTTTTCCCTTGCCCTGCTCCCCGAAACTTTAGTACGTACAAAAAACCATCATCGGCCTCCACAATAGCTGGCAGCGATCCGCCTTCGCGCAGCGGCTGCACGTATCGGACTACATCTACCGTTCGTATCTCGGGTTGGTTCATACGCCCCAAGATAATGAATAATTGACAATTGATAGTGGATAATCCCCAACCCCCAAAACCATCAAAATACTATAGCACTTAACCATACCGGACGTGTTCCTGGAAGCCAGCCGTCAATTATTCTGTCGGTAGAACCTTATGAAAAACATTGAGCCAGTTGGTAAGCTGCTGAAAGATTAAGAAATGATCTAGCACCCGTTTCTCGGCACTGAAACTCATTTCTTCCACCATCTTCGGGTTGCTCAGCAGTTCTTCTAAATAGTGAGCAACTTCGGTAGGGTCGTCCGGATGAGGCAACCGCCGACCATCAATGTGGTTCCGAACTTGGTTGCGTAAACCACAGGCACTACTGGTCAGTACGGCAATGCGTTTACCCATAGCCTCGGTAGCGGTTAGTCCAAAGCCTTCTTGCAAAGAGTTCTGTACTACCACGTAGGAGCTGCGCTGTAGAGCATTTACAATCAAGGCGTTTTCTTTAGGGGAACGCATCGGCAGCGTGAGTATTACTACATCTTCTTTTAGTGCATCCGGCAGACCTACGTAAGCCTCTATCAGGTTTTGCAGCACCTGCTTTCCTTCGGGGTCATCAGCAACTGATGCAGGATCGGGCCCCGCTAAAACGAGTCGGGCATTTTGAATCCGCTGATGATTTCGGTCGGACGAATTTTTCGGTGTACGCTTCTTCAGTTCTACGAACCCTTCCATCAAACTGAAAAAACCTTTCAGCTTATCCCACCGTGACACTTGAGTAAGAATAGGACGAAATAGTAAGCCAATATCCGTTCCATTTTGAGCGGGCCCGAACGTACCATCGGGCTGTATACGAGCTACCCGATGCTCATAGTGAGGATAAAGATACGGCTGAGAAGAGGTTAGTAAGCCCGCGTTATTCAAAATACCGGTAAGCTTATGCAGTGAAAGCGGTCGGTTTTTGTGCGACAGCGGATCAAGACTAGGATGAATCAGGGTAACGTTGCCCGATAAGCCTTCGGGGATATACTCAGGGCTAGAAAACACAAAATGATCGTAAGCTTGAAGGTGAGGCGATAGAAACGACCAAGCGGCATGGGTGCTGGCGTTAGAATAATCAAGCCCAATATGGCAGCGCCAAATGGCTGTAACATCCACCAGTTTTTTTAGCTCCTGCGCCATTCCCGCCGGCTGAGGATCGTGAAATACTACAATATCATTCTTCTGAACGTATCGCGCCAGTTGCTCAGCGTTCTCTTTGTTTATTTGTTCGTATAAAGCGGTATCTTCGGCAGTAATTTCAGCCCCCGCTTGACCATGAATAAGGTTATGAATATTTTTAGTGAGAGAGAAGAAACCTTGTTCGTTGGTCTCCATGACTAGCCAATCTGCTTGTAAACCCAATTGGCGTAATATACTAATCATGCGGGGCAGCATCTCGGCTACTCCACCACCGTGCTCGGTAGAATTAATCATCCAGATTTTTCGCTCTTGCAACGACCGCTTCAGCAGTAAAGCTTCGTTGTAAAAGGCATTGAAGGCCGGCACTAAGGTAGCGTAAGAACGGTAGTCGTCTAACCGCACTCCTTCTTTTATATCTACTTGGTACATGAGGGTAAAAGGTTTGGTGTTACAATAGTGTATGGTTGCAAGCCACCGATAATACCTGCTTCAGTGGCGATCTGCCAAATAAACTGAATGCAGCTTTTAGTTGGTAACTGACACTCCAAAGGTCAGGTTCTTCCCTTAGACGACTGATGACTTGAGTTAGTTTTACTTATGACCTTAGTCATAATTACAGGTCAATATCTTTGAGTAATACCAGTAAAAGCATAAATCACTGAGAGAGTGGCTTAAGCTTTCGGCAAAGTTGCAGTATTTGGCAAATAGTTTCCCATCTTTTGTTACTGTAGAGTGAGTAGAGGTCATGGTCAGTATCAAACATGATCTAGGTCATATACTGTGCGCAGGTTTGGCTGTAAATTAGTGTACTAAATCTAATTGCCATGAACGCCCTTCCTCGATATCAGCCCCACCTTATTTATCTGAGCGATATGATTGTTCCTATTGCTAGGTACTTAGGGTTTTCAGAAAATACCGAACAGGCACTTACACTGGTAGAGTCGCTTTTGAGTACTATTTGTCGTATTTTGCCCTTTTCAAAGGCAGTACAATTTTTTACACCTTTACCACTCCCGCTACAAGCACTTATCGCTGAGCATTGGAAAGTAGATCAATACCTTCCATCACCCATCCATTCATTTCCCGATCTGCTTCATAAAATTGTGAGTGCTGACCAGCAGGTATACTCTTCGGACGAAATTGGTACAGAGCTGGTTAAAAGAACATTACTAGCTACTATGAAAGCGGTTTCTAATCATGTTTCGCCGGAAGAGATGAAGCAGATTATCAGCGTCTTTCCTGATGACGCACAAGAGCGTATTGATGTCTACATTCAGATGGAATAGCACCAGTACTATTTATCGGGTCACCGTTCTTATTCCTTTACTCCACCAAATATTTTTCTAAACCTCTGGGGCAGTTCATCAGTCACGTAGATTTTCTGAGCAGTTAAAGGGTGAATAAATTCTAGTGAATAGGCGTGTAAATACAACCCCTTCCCTGTCAAAACTAAGCCCTCTGCACCGTATTCCCTATCTCCCAAAATTGGGTTTTCAATACCGGATAGGTGTTTGCGTAACTGGTGCCTTCTCCCGCTTTGAGGTGTTAACCGCACTAGGTTAAGTTGACCAAACCTTTTAGATGGCACCGATTGTTGCACCACATAACCTGATCGAGACTGTTTACCATCAATTTCAGAAGCAATTGTTCCAACTTCGCTCATTTCGCCAATGGCGATAGCATAATAGGTTTTCCCCACCTCTTTATTCTCAAACATGTTGTTTAAAGCCCGAATGCTACTACGCGTTTTCCCAACGAGTAGAATACCTGTGGTAGCGTAATCTAGCCGGTGCACTGGTTGAGGTAAAGTAGCGTCGCTCAAAGTACTTGGCGCGAGGTTCTGGGGTAAAGCGTGAGTGATTGTTTTAAATCGGTTGCCACTCACTAAAACCCCAGCTGGTTTATGAATTAGCGCTAAGTATTCATCCTCAAACAGCACTTTAAGAGGTAAAATCAGCTTTTTTTTGGGAAGTGTTTTTTCCGATACGGATAAACGAATGGTTTCACCACCGTAGATATAAGTTGCGGTAGATGCAGTAGCACCGTCTACTGTAACGTATTGCTTTTTTAACGCCTTTTTCCAGGCTGATTTCGTTTGTGCTAGCGTAAAAACACCAACTCCGTACTCTTGTAGGCGAATAGGGTTGGGCTGTTTGGGAGCGATATGTGTTTCGGTCTGGTTGATAATATCTCGATAATTGGTATTCTACAGCTTATTCTCCTGGTTTACGATACCAAGTAAGGAAACTATATCCCCAACCAACTGGCTACTGTTTTTAGCCATTCGTAAGCGGGAGCTGCCGCTTGGCACTCTGGACACTGGCTAAACATAAACAGACAATCAATAAAATCAGTTAGCAGATGGAGTAAAAGCCCTAAGCCAACAATCCGTAGTGGATAAGGAAAAAATAGCATGACAAAATAGATTACCGAGGCATAAAAAGTGTGCAAATAGTGAAACCCTACGCTACAGCGGTTCGGTTGAAAAATTGGATTTGCCAACAGATGATCCAGATCAACCAGCATGGTCGCTAACATCCATAAGTACGCTTGCTTCCACTTCTTTCTAAAGAACATTAATGCAATCGCTGCCGGAAATACTAAGTGCAAAAAATAGTGAATGAATAGCTGCATTACCTTGAAACGGCTAAATACCTCGATTGCTCGATTGTTCAATTACTGATTGCTGAAGTTGTCGCTAGGCTAGAATGCTGGTCACTTAATTACGAGGTTCAAGTTTGGAAAAACAACGCATCAAAAATAAATTCCGGTCTCCGGTTTCCATCACTCCTTGCCCCAAGCTCCCAGCCCCAAGTCCTACCTACGTAGCCAATCCCTGTTCCTTGGCGCGCTTCTCCCATTGCTGACGAGCGTGACGTTGCATATCTTCCACCGTATCGCTCTCGTCCATAATTTCCAGACCAAGTATGGTTTCTAACACGTCTTCTAAAGTAACCAACCCAACCACAGTACCGTACTCATCGTGTACAATGGCAATGTGCTCGCGCTGAGTAAGTAACTGGTCAAACAAAGTAGGTAGTATTTCGGTATCTAGCACACTTTTTATATCACGACGTAACTTGGTCAGTGTTAGTTGATGCTGATCTTCAGCTAGCCCTCGTAGCACTTCGTCTTTCAGTACCATACCCACCACTCGGTCTTGACTCTCTTCAAAAACCGGAATGCGCGAAAATCGCATAGGCTTATATTGCTCGTAGTACTCACTCAATGTTTGACTAATCTCGGCCATTACCATTACGGCCCGAGGGGTCATTACGTCGCGCACCCGCAGTTTGTTTAAGCGTAGCAAATTCTTAATAATCTTCGATTCGTCTTTATCAATTGCCCCGCTTTCCTCACTAGCCTGCGCCATTGCCGTTAGGTCTGCCCTACTAAGCACCGAACGCCCTTTCTCTTTCTTTAGCCCCTTTGTAATTGCTTGGCTGAGCCAAACAAAAGGAGTCAATAATAAAATCATAATTCTCAGGGCTTGCACGGTAAACGGAGCTAGCGTACGCCAATTATTTGCGCCAATGGTTTTGGGTATAATCTCCGATAATATCAGAATGGCCAACGTCATTACTGCAGCGATAATAGATTCCATACTGATGCTGGTAAAGCCTAGGCCAATTTCCGAGTCGCCAAATAGTTTACCTGCCTGAGCACCTACTCCAATCGCCCCTACGGTGTGGGCAATAGTATTTAGGGTAAGTATGGCCGACAGCGGCTTATCAATATCTTGTTGGTACGATTTGAGTAGTTCGCCGGTAGTAGCCCCTTCTTGCACCTTCCGGTTTACATAAGAGGGGGTTACACTAAGAATAACCGCTTCTAGAATAGAGCATAAAAATGAAAACGCGATAGACAATACGAAAAAAAATATGAGTAATCCCATAGCAATAGTTTAATAATTCTCTGCTCAAATAAACTAAACTATTGCTAAATGTTTATTATGATGATCGTTTTTTTAGTATTGCGTAGTATTGATTACATACATTGAGCTTTCATCTTGTTAATATTAGCCGAGCATCCCCCAAATTGCTAAATACTGTAAGAAATATTTCTTACCTTTCCGGTTACGCACAATATATCCAATCTATGAATCGACGCCATTTTTTACAACAATCTACCTTGGCCGCAGCTACGCTAGCCTCAACTACTTTTACTTCATCCGCTTCACCTCAACTAAAAACCCGGAAATTTACCATGAGTCTCGATACCGGGGCAATTGGAGTGAAAGCTGATCAGTCACAACTTATTGATTACGCAGCGCAATATGGTTTTGAGGCAGTTACCCCGATTTCTGATTTTCTAGCGAAGCTATCGGACGGAGAGCGTAGCACGCTTCTAGAAAACATGCAGCAGAAAAACATCGGCTGGGGGGTGGCCGGACTCCCGGTAGAATTTCGGAAAGACGAAGACACACTGCGCGATGGGCTGAGTAAACTACCCGCTTTAGCAAAAGGACTACAGCAGGCAAACGTCACCCGAGTGAGCACCTGGATTATGCCCACCCACGCCGAACTTAATTATTTGAAAAACTTACGACAACACACTAACCGCCTGCGAGAAGTTGCTAAAATATTAGCCGATTATGATTTGCGCTTTGGCTTGGAGTACGTAGGCCCAACCACCTTGCGACACGCCAAAAAGTATGCTTTCGTTCATACGTTAGAGGAAACTCAGGCCTTGATTGAAGAAATTGGGCAAAAGAATGTAGGAGTTGTGCTAGATAGCTTTCATTGGTTTACAGCACAGGAAGATGTAAAAGACATTTTGACGCTTTCCAATGAGGATGTTGTAGCGGGCGATCTTAATGATGCCCATGCCGGACGAAGTGCAGTGGAGCAAATAGATGGTGAGCGGGAGCTACCGATGGCTACTGGACTTATTGATACTCAGGCTTTTCTGGATGCCTTGGTAACCATTGGTTTTGATGGCCCGGTTCGTGCTGAACCCTTCAACCAAACCCTACGGGACATGCCTGATGATAAAGCAGTAGCTTCTACTGCCGAGGCTATGAAAAAAGCATTTGACCTAGTTGGATAGATAAATAGAAGAATTGTCAAATGATAGGGAACTTATCTATAAATATGTAAGTTTACTTGTTAACTATCAATAAGTCTGCTGTTTTCCTAAGCGAGTTTGTAAACTCTATTTGCAAACAGTTTTTAACTATCTTTTATTACTAAAGTTACTTATGAGTACCGAAGAGAAACAAAGCCATTTTATTGAAAAAGCTATTACCTTATTGGAAAAGAAAGGGTATGATCAGATAAAGGCTAATCATCCTGACTACGAACAACCGGGCAAATTCATTCAGCAGGGCACTAATGAAGAAATTATGCCTGATCTGACTGCCCGAACATTGTTGGGTAAAGACTATTTTAAAGTGGTAGAAGGTGATAAAGAACATGAGCAGTCTGTGGTTAGTAAATGGAAGCTCTTTTCTAATATTGCCCAGATCAAAAACGGCCAATTCTTCTTGTTAGTACCCTACGGAAAAAAGAAATATACTAAAGAATTAATGGATCGCTATAATATTCAAGCCAACTTACTTTCTCTTTCTCGTTAAGGTGAAGAAAGATCAGTAACGCTAAAGCCGGACTCGAACGTATAACATTTGAGTCCGGCTTTTTTTATGTTCTATTTTCCTTAGTAACTGGCATAGCCTTTGTGATCTACTAAGAAACACCTAATCTATGCGCCTCACTCTACTTCTGCTTTTTGTTTCATCATCTCTATTAGCCCAAGAATTCCCCTCCGATTCAGTTCAGTTATGGTTAGTACAAACGGCTGATGGGAACGAATACGTAGGAGAAATTATTGAGCAAACCCCTGGGCAAATCCGACTACTTACGCGCAATCTGGGGGAAATAATGATACGAAACGATGATATTGAGTCAATGAAACCCATTGACCCGCAAGGCTTCGCTAACGCTCAGTCTTGGCGACGAGGGCCGTATAGCACTCGGTACTTTATTACCCCCAGCGGATATAATCTAGCTCGGGGCGAAGGGTATTACCAAAATACTTGGGTGCTATTTAATCAGGCTAGAGTAGGCCTCACCGATCATGTGTCAGTTGGATTAGGATTAATCCCTCTGTTTCTATTCGCCGGTGCACCCACCCCTATTTGGATAACCCCTAAAGTATCTATTCCAATTAGTCCTGACCGAGTAAATCTGGGAATTGGGGCACTCGCCGGAATCATTGCCGGAGAGGCGTCTACCGCCTTCGGTACCGTTTATGGGGTAAGTACTTTTGGTTCGCGCAATAAAAATCTGACTGTAGGTTTGGGCTATGGCTTTGCCGACGAAAGTTGGTCGGATATTCCGTTAATAACAATTAGTGGAACTGCTCCTCTTGGCAAACGATCATACTTTCTGTCGGAGAATTATATTGTATCAGGTGAGGGCGAGACAGTAGTAATTGCCTCGCTGGGAGCCCGTTCACTAACTCGATCAGTCTCATTTGACTATGGACTATTTTTCCCTTTGGCTACGCTTGACTCCTTTATATTCATTCCTTGGTTGAGCATTACGGCTCCTTTCGGTCAGTAGTGTCTGGTACGTACACCTGAACCAGAAGCTCTACCGAAACTTACTTTATCAGATACTGCTTATTAGTCGGGATTAGGTTGGTAGTAACTTGATGATCAAACCGATTTGCCCGAGATGGTAGCAGTCGTGGTGTAGTAGCCCTTCGATTAAGTACCCAAAAGTTTCGTTTTCGGAAGAATGCTCATCGACCTGGTTCAAAAATTCATCATCGTTCGCTCTCAGTAAAGCTAGCAGCGACTCCTGATTCTCAGCTAGCTGTAATTTAAGTGTGCGCCACCCAACTGACTGTAATTCTTCGCGGTCAGGCCAATTGGTAGAACTTTCCATAGATACTTGGCGAGGATTGCCTTGCAACCGATGTAACACATCATTACGCCACGCTATTAGGTGAGAAATAATCTCGGCTACGCTGCGTAAATTAGATGATGGACGAGTGAAGGCTTGCGTTTCAGTCAGACCATTTAGTTTTTTAGCGAAGGTTTCGTCTAGCCAAGGTTCGCCCTCATAAATCGCTTCAAACTGATTTGCCAAAGCATTGGTGTAGGTTCGGTTCATACTGTAGAGTCAACGATTACTTCCCCCTTGAACCCGCTCATTTGCCGCTGCCTGAAAATCAGCCGGATCATCCAATTGAGGAGATTCCAGCACCGCTTTCCAGTCAAACTGCTCGTCAAATGGATCAAGAGCTTTTTGTGGATCAAACACTAATGGGTTGACTGGTAAAGCTTGATAAGCTGAAGTATCGGGCTCGGAGGTAAATAAGTCCGACAGATCAGTCGCTCCATAATCATATTGATTTAAATGAGGAACACCGAGGATATGCCAGAATGTTTTAAAAATACTACCGAAGCTGTAATGCTGATGGCCTATGTAGTTTCTCTTGGCGTAGGGAGAAATAATCATGAGAAGACTACGATGGGCATCCACGTGATCAACTCCATCCTGAGAGTCATCTTCGGTCACGACAATCGCCATATTCTTCCAGTACGGAGTGTTAGAAAGAAACTCTACTAGTCGCCCTAGAGCCAAATCGTTGTCTGCCATATAACTTTCTTTAAATGGATACCCCGCGTTAGGGCGGTCACCCGCTCCGTGATCGTTGGGCAAGATAATGGTGAGCACCGAGGGTAAGCCACCTTCGCCCCATTTCTCTTCAAACTCCTCAATAAATGTATCGGCCCTAAACTGATCGGGAATTCCCATATTGTAGGTGGCATAGGCGCGCGATGTCCGCTCGTAGAGTGGGCCGGGAATGGGGTAATTTACGAGCGGACGTACCCCAAAGTACTTTAATGTAGAGTCCGCGTAGCTATTCGCCAGTTCTACTCCAAAACCAAAGTTGTAGAATTCGATATCGTTGCGTTCCATATGATCCCAGATAGAACCTGCTTCGTTGTAATCTTCGGGATAAATTGCCCCGGACGAACCAACAACCCCATAATTTCCCGGTGCTTCTGAACCGGGTACCGACTTTCGCTTTCCGCCGTAAGCCGCCGCCACGTGGGTTTCTACCCATTCGTTTGGATAGGTATTGACCAGCCAACGATGACCATCGGCAGAATGATCGGCATCCACGTAAAAATTATCGCTAATGGCAAAACGTTCGGCTAAAGTCAGATGATTGGGCATTACGGTCGCGTTTTCTATCGTTTGGGTATTCGCATCATTACTAAAAGTCTGATCACGACCGTAACGAGCCAGAGATGCTTCTCCTTTCCCACCTTTCAGTTGTCCAAAAACTTCATCATACGTACGGTTCTCCTTACTGACAAAAATAATGTGTTTGATAGGCGATTCTTTCTCACCCGGATACGCCGGAATTGGATTTTCTTCTTGATCCTGAGCTACTTGTTCGGCTTCACGAAAATTGAAATTATTCTCAACGACTTGCTGGGTAAACTCCACTAGTTGGTCATCAGTCGGAATATCTAGCACCGTGATTGAACCTTTCATAAGCGCGCCGATGTAGCTTCCCTCCTCACCTAGCTCAAAAGTAGAACCACCGTTGGGACCACTCCCATAACCTTTAGCATTGGCGACTATTAACTGTTTGCCGTCAGGACTAACCGCTAGTTTGGAAGGAAACCAACCGACGGGTAAATGCCCAATTAGCTGCTGACTTGGTACATCAATGACTCCTACCGCGTTGATTCCCGCTTCAGCTACGTACAGTCGCTGCTGGTCGGGTGAGAGGGCTAAGCCGAACGGAATAATTCCCCGCAGATTACCCAAACGTTTATCGGGTTGTAATCGAATATTTTGCACTACGGTATCCTGCTGAATATCAATTACCGAAACGCAATCGTTATTACCGTTGCTCACAAATACAAATTTGTCCGTGGCTACCAATGAGTTAGGGCTAGCTCCACCCACTGCCGGAAAATCTTCCACCATTTGTCCTACCAGAAATCCAGTTTTTACTTTAGCAGTTACTTCACCCGAAGCAGCATCCACCGTCCAGACTGAAAAGGCTTCGTCTATATTGGGATCTCCCAATCCCGGAATACTGAGCGAATCATTCTGAATGCCTTCCTTCATTTCATCACTACCGTAGGCAGTAGCGGGAAAGCGCAAGCCCTGTTCTTTCAGTTCTTCAGGTGATAAATCTTCACTGGATACAACTGGCTGATACTCAAACATACCGACATTCGCCACGTAGACTTCTAACTCATCGGGCGAGAGAGCTATTCCGAACGGATAGCGCCCTACTGAAGTATTATTGATGATCGCCTGGCTATCCACGTCAATCGTTATTAGCCGAAAGCCAATTTGATCGACCGCGTAAAGCGTGTTTCCATCCTGACTTAGCACCATATCGCCGATGTAGCCATTATCATAAACGACGCTATCAGCATTGCGCCAGGTACAGTCAATCTCACCCCGAGGCTGACCACTGGCAATATCAAATAAGTAAATTTTATTCTGCTGTCCCCCAGCTACGTACACTGTTTGGTTATCCAGGGAAATCGCCAAGCCCATGAATACAGCTCCCAGCAAATCCTCATCGTTCTTCGCTCCCTCTGGTATTTGCCGAATTCGCGGACTGCCAGAAAGTGGCTCCTGAAAAATGGTTATAGAAAACGGAGATGTACCTGAGTTGGCACTTATCGCAATACTTCCATCATCACTCATGACCAAACCATAGGGATGCGGGGCTACTCGATAGGTTTTACCCATCGGTTGAATTATTCGCCCATTGGGAATGATAGTCTGTCCAGCGGTATCAATTACTGCATAATGGTCGCCCGCTGGAGCTTGAGATATCCATTGAATATTGTCAGCAGCCTCCTCGGAAGAAGGAGTAGATTGGCAAGCAGCGAGAATTGATAGAAAACTGAGTAAGAGTAGACAGTGGCGAAACATGGTAGGGGATGTGGTAGTGGTATTAGTAAGGTTAGCGTAAATTAAACAAAGCGACACCAGATTACAATCCGATGCCGCTTTTTCAAGATTGTGATAAGTTCACACTAGTTCGCTTTGTAGCGGATGCTTACTGAACTCGCATCAGCACTAACTCGATCAATTGCATTAAGCTGTAATACAGCGTACTCCGCTGGTCCAGTTCTGCTACCCACTTGTACCAGCACAGTGACGTCAGTCGGCAAATTAGCTATATCTTCTACCGTACTTACAGCGGTACCCGCTGCAAAAGCATCTCGTACCGACTGATACGTGGCGGAAGCAAAATCAAATTCTTCGCTTACCACAAAGGTGGTTCCGCTCTCCGGATCAGCTTCCAGATTCAGTTGGTTGTCAGCTATGGCCAAACGAACATCAGCCTGTTCGTTAGCAAATGCTCCTGTATCAAGCTGGGCAAAGTTGAATGAAGCATCTTCGGTATTCGTCAAATCAAACTCACCTTCGGCTGCTAAGGCTACGGCTAAGTTTTGTATCTCAATGATTTCTTCGTAAGTCAGTCCATTCACCCCTTCCACTGTCGCTCGTACAAAAAGACTTTCATTTAATCCTAGCGTAGCTTCGTCAGGAACTGTGAGTGAAACTTGTTGCTGTTCTAAACTGGTAGCATTTACATCCTGACTAATCAGCGGGGCAAACTCCCCTTCTTCGCCAATACGCTGGGCGAACGATACGCTAGCAATTGGAGTGTTCGCAGTAGCTAGCTCGTAGTAGACTGAAACGGTAGAGTCATTATTGGTAGTGCTAGGAGTTACAAAGTCGGTACCATCAGCTAAGTAGTCCAGCGTGAAGGGAGCTACTTCGGTTAACTCCAGCCGCTTAGTATATGGTTGCTTACTATCGGGTGCCCCGGTAAAATCAATCCGATCTAAATTACCTAACTCACTCCAAGATGTTTGTAGTACCCCTTCTTCGTTTGCAATTGGCAAACGCCCCAGCGAAGTACTTCCATCGCTCTGAATAGCAGTTACTTGCAACTCATTAATATTCGTTGCACTTACGGTGATCTCGATATCATCAATTGAGCTGAACACCAGTCGGTTTTTTAGTAGCGGATTGGTACTTTGGGGAAAGCCACCATCAAAAAGAATGAGCGATGGCACGGAAAACCCTCCCGTATCAAACTCATCGTCATAACAAGCCGTCAGCGATACGCTCAGAACGACTAAAAGATATATTATAGATTTTTGCATAATTGGTGAATTAAAATTGTTCAATAGTCAATGGGTTTTGGGGATTAGGGGTTGGGTTTTAGATAGGATATTTACAAACCTTTAACCTTTCCCGAACACATATTTTCCATTGCACATTGTTCATTGCTATTTGCTAATTGTTCAAAAGCCACATCTGAGTATTGATATTATCTTCTCCCTGGCGGGCAATAGCCGCCTGGTAGTTCGCCGTGTTTAACGTTTGCTGATCGTCGGGATACAAGTAGCGTACTGGAACTTGATCGCTATTTACATTATCCGGACCCGGGGTGATTGCAGCAGGAAAACCAGTACGTCGGTGGTCGTAGTAAGCTTCATAGCCATTTAAGAATAGTGAAAGCCACTTTTGATTCATAATTGTCTCTAGGGAGTTGTCGTAAGCTACACCACTTTGGCTCAGGTAACCGCCGGGCATTGGAACCTCCCAATAATCAAATGAGCTAGTTACCCCTTGCTCGTAGAAAGCCTGGGCATCGCCTGAGACCAATCCGCGTTGAACCGCTTCTGCCAGCAAAAATTGCAGTTCGGCGTACTGCATCAGTACCGCGTCTACGCTGTTAGGTTCTTCGTATAGAATACGGCTACAGCGAGATACATTTTGTGCTCCACCATTGAAAGTTGATGCATTGTTTTCGCTCAGACCGTTGGGCATTCCAACGTAAACCGCGCCTTCAGTGCCAATAGTACGATCCGTTGGACGAAACCATCGGAACAAACGGGGATCATCAAACCCCCTCAGAATACCTTCATTGGTTAGGCTCAACCGATACTCATCAAACGAACCTACCCGAAAAGTATGAACCGGCCAAGTATTAGGTTGACTAGGCAAATATTCCATCAAGGCATTATCATCATTGCTTTCCATCAGGGGCTGATTAGCAATGATTTCTTGCAAATCCGAAGACACGTCTTGCTTACCGGAAATACGCATCAGTACACGAACCCGTAGCGAGTTGGTAAATTTCTTCCACTTGGCTAGGTCACCCTGAAAGATCAAATCACCCGCAACAGCAGCTCCATCCGTCTGAAGTAGATCGTTGGCTTGCTGTAGGTCATCTAGGATTCCGGCGAAAACTTCGGCTTGGGGAGTGTACTGTGGTTGCAGAATAGGTTGTTCGGCGCGCCCCTGAATAGCTTCGGTAAACGGAATGTCGCCCCACAGGCTAGTTAGCTCGACATACGTCCAGGCTTTCATCACCAACGCTACTCCCTCGTAGCTAGGATTGGGGCTTTCTTCATCGCGGGCAATAGCCAGGATATTCTCAATATCCCGAAGGTTGCCGTATAGGTCATTCCAGTAGCCACCATTGTCTTCCCAAAGGTATCGGTCGAAGTCAGTAAAGTTGATTTTGGCGGTATACTGCGCAGCAATATTTCCCCGGTTCCAGGCTTCCAGCGCATTTTCATTCGCTGCGGTACTTAGCACTTTAGAGAGTAGCAGATCGGCCGATACCTCTTCGGGGCGGTTAGGATTAGTATTAATCTCTTCAAAGTCGTCGGTGCAACCTGCCAGATTGATAATGAGCAGCAGAATGCCCCAGGATAAAATCTTATTATGCATAATTGTGAAGTTTTTTTAGGAATAAATTCTAAAACTCAAAGCTGATGTTAAAGCCAATACTGCGAGTAGTTGGCGTAGCCATATCTTCTACTCCGGGCACGACTTCACCGCCGTCAAACGATATCACCTCTGGGTCAAAATGGGTATTCTCCGTCCAGAGGGCGAGGTTGCGCCCCACCACCGACACCTGGAAGTTTTGGATGGGCACCCGTCCGAATACTTCGCTTGGGATGCGGTAGCCTAAGCGTACTTCCCGAAGCTTGACAAAAGAAGCATCGTAGGTTCCGATTTCTTCATTACCTCGGTTGTAGCGCGACCAGTAGAAATCCCGCCCGGAGACAATTACATCGTTAGTCACGTATTCAGGGTTTTCATCACTTCCGACATTTTTCACCCCGATACCCACCAAACCATTTTCGCGGCTTTCAGCCGTAAAGTCCATCATGCCGGAAGTACCTCCAATCAGAATAGTGCGTGACTTTACAACTCCGCCATGTCGCCAGTCAAACAGAAAGCCTAAGTCAAAGTTGCGGTAAATAATAGTGTTGTAGAAGCCCATCATAAAGTCTGGGTTGTAGTTTCCTAGCAAACGTAGGTTGTTATCCCGCACTGGAAAGCCATTTTCGTAGATCGTTTGTCCGTCAGGAGCTTGCTGAAAGCCGGTACCGTACATATCGCCCATTTGCCCACCCTCTTTGGCTAGAATCTGGACATAGTTATTAGAAATCTGGTAAGTATCCTGATCACCGAACAAAGAAACTACTTCGCTACGATTACGAGTGAAGTTGATATTGGTATTCCAGCGTAATCCGTTGTTAAGTTCTAGCAGCGTAGCGTTCAACATAACTTCAACCCCGCGATTACGAATCTCCCCAGCGTTAATCACCTGGCGGCTGTAACCAGACGTAATATCTACCGGAAGTTCCAGAATCTGATTTTCGCTAGAAGTGTTATAATATGTTGCATCTAACTGCAACCGACCGTCAAAGAATCGCAAGTCAGCTCCAACTTCCACTGAGGTTTGCCGCTCGGGCTTCAGATCGCTGTTGGCAATGATGTTAGACTCGGTTACTCGTTGCGTGTTACCAAACGGTTCCTGGAAATTAAAGACATTGCGTAGCTGATACGGATCAGTGTCGTTACCTACTTGTGCCCAACTGGCCCGTAGCTTGGCAAAGGAGAGCATACTGTTGGAAGAAATATCCAAAATATCGGTCATAATGGCGGAAGCTGATACCGATGGATAGAAGTAAGAATTGTTATCAGCAGGTAATGTGCTTGACCAATCGTTACGTCCAGTTATATCTAGGAATAGTACTCCTTTGTAACTAATATTGGCAAATCCGTACAAACTATTAACCCGCTTACGCTGGTCAAATTGGGTAGTTGCTAACGGGATACGGGAGTTCTCAAAGTTGTATACCTCGGGAATGGATAGTTGATTAGCACTTACCCGGTTGTAGCGGTCGGTCAAATCCCGGCGGTTACCGCCTAAGCTTACGGTGAAGTCAAAATCTTCGTTGACTTCCTTATTGTAAGTCAGCAAAAAGTCCGTGTTTCGCTCCTCAAAAAAGATTTTATCCTCCCGATACTGCCCAAACGGATAGCGCTGGGTACTAAAGGCCCGACGGTTAGTACGCAACTCATTAAAGAAATCGGTACCGCTGCGGAGCATCAGTTGTAAATTATCGGTGAAGTCATAAGTCACCATGATATTACCGATAATCCGATCCTTATCCAGACCATTAGTATTCTCAAACATGGTAAAATAGGGGTTGTCGTGCCAGTTGTAGTTGTACTGCTGTACTCCTTCCAGTCCGGGTTGCCAGTAGTTCTCCAGACTATTCATTTCAATCTGACGACCGAACCATACCCATAGATACATAATGTTCTCAGTACCATAGCTATTGTTCGGGCGATTATCGCTACCACTAGCAATGTAATTGACCGAGGCTGTTGCTTTCAGTTTATCAGTCAGGTTATATTGTGCCGAAAGGTTCAGCGTATTCCTTTCCAGATCGGTATTGGGTAAAATTCCTTTACTAGCGAGGTTAGTGTACGATAGGCGGAAGCTTCCATCTTCATTAGCTCCGGTGAGCGCAACGTTGTTGGTGAGCGTATAGCCGGTTTCAAAGAAGTTATCGATGTTATTAGGAGCCGATGTCCAGGGAGTGGGGGTAATATCACCTCGATCAATGCTCGGATGACTATCCCCACCTCGGAAGCCGTTGGCAGTCGGCGAATCGTGCTGGGCGATATTGGTTCCCTGATCCAGACGGGGGCCCCAGCTTTCGTCAATATTATCATTCACTCCTGCGCCGAAGCCGTCGCCGAAGGCAAAATCGAACCCAGCACCCTGACCGTACTGGTTTTGGTAATTCGGAATCCGTAGTGGACGTTCAAAGGTAGTAGTAGAGTTTACGCTCACGCCAATACCTTTTTGTCCCTTACCTGATTTAGTAGTAATAAGCACTACTCCGTTAGCCCCGCGAGAACCATAAAGTGCGGCGGCACTCGCCCCTTTTAGTACCGAAATATTCTCAATATCGTCGGGATTAATCTCCGCTGCCCCGTTACCATAATCGGTTTCCAGATTGCCTTCCGAGCGGAACGAGCGGGTCTCGTTACTGATTGGAATACCATCTACCACAAAGAGCGGTGAGTTATTTCCGGGTACTAAAGAATTCTCGCCCCGAATGGTAATACGCGATGAAGAACCAACTCCTGAAGCACCATTAGTAATTTGTACTCCGGCAATCCGTCCCGATAATGAGTTGAGTAGATTGGGTTCCCGGGCTTGGGTCAACGTATTCCCTTCAATTTCCTGTACTGCGTAGCCCAAAGCTTTCGTTTCCCGCTCTACCCCCAAGGCAGTTACCACAACTTCACCGAGCTGCTGAGCGTCTACTGCCAGATTGATATCAATGGTACTACGCCCATTAATAGCAACTTCTTGGGTTTCATAACCCACGTAGGAAAATAGTAAAGTCTCGCTGTCTTCGGGGGCATTTAAGCGGTACTGACCGTTAATATCGGTGATCGTTCCTTGGTCGGTACCCTTCACCAGCACGTTGACCCCCGGAATAGGTTCGGTGTTTTCGTCGACTACTTTGCCTTCAATTACCCGCTCTTGAGCAAAGGCAATGGTAAACGTTAGTAAGCATAACAAAATACAGCTTACTACGTTCTTGATACGCTGACTCTTGCTTACCTGAGTAAAAGTCGTCCGTAAATTGTCTCTCATAGTTATATAGATTAATTGTGATTAGACATAAAAAGGCCATTGACTAAGCAACTTAGTCTAGCGTTTGTACAATTGGTGTTTGCGCGCTACCGTATGAATGGGTCTTTTGAGGAACCGTTTCGGGTGGCCGCCCTTTACGGTTCCTTTTTTATTGCATAAGCCTATTATTACACAGCAAATTTAGACTTTCAGTGTCAATCGAAGGTCTTTGTTTTATTAATTCTAGGTTAACTTACTGTTACTAAAGGATAATATTAGAACTTGATGATTGATGAATAGGGAGTAATGATGAATGGGAAGACAGGAAACTGATAACTAGGAACACTAGCCTTCCGGCGGTTATTATTCATCCATCATTCTAACTCATTAGTTAGTAGCTCCTCGGCCAAGCCGAATGAAAGGGTCATACCAGCTCCCCCCAAGGCGTTTACGATGGTCACTTCGTCAGTAGGTTGTAGAACCAGCTCGGTAGCCCCTGGTAGCTTAGGATAAATGCCGTGCCAGCGTTGGGTAATCTTCAGATCAGGCACTTCAGCAAAGGTACTTAAGTAATCTAGTATCAGTTGATCTACATCTTCCCGATCAAACGGATCGTGGGTAAGCCCGTACTCGTGGGAATCTCCGATGACTAGCTCACCAAAATGATTTTGGGTAATCATTACGTGAATGCCCCACTCTTTGAATAGCGGCTGCTCCTCATCAAATCGCCTATCTAAATCCGGTAGAGACGGACAATCGGCAAAGGAAGCGTAGTGACGTAACGTAAGCCCTCCGCAAAGAGTGGCTCTAAGCTGCCAGCCCTTAGGTTGAGGGACAGTTCGCAGCATTTGCAGCTTACATTTAGTAATTGGAACCTGCTGGAATTCCTCAGGAAACAGAGTTTCGAAGTCGGCTCCGCTACAAACGTAAATATGATCAGCTCTATACTTCTTCTCTCCTACCCGCAAGGTATTTCCTTCTACCGATTGCACGGCTGAACCAAAATGAAATTGTACCCCATAGGTATCAGAAAGATATCTAGGTAGTTTGCGAATGGCTTCACGGGGGTCAACGGTGCATTCGGTAGTGCTAAACAGCCCACCGAGCAAACCGTCCATTTTCGCCGCGGGGCTTTTTTTTCGGATTTCTTCCTGCGATAACCACTGACACTGATAACCCTTGTCCGACTGGTTGAGAAACTCTTCAATCACTGCTTGTTCGTCGGCATGATACGCTAAGTGCAGTGACCCATTTTCTTGTAAACCAAAGCCTACTTCAGTAGAAAGCTCTCGCCAGGTTGCCTGACTACGCTTGGCTCGCTCCAGCAAAGATCCAGCAGTCTGACCAATTGGCCAAATCAGCCCGAAGTTCCGAACGGAGGCGCCCACTGCCCACTGATTTCGCTCAAATACTTGCACCGATTTTCCTTGCTTCGCTGCATGGTACGCAATAGCCAATCCCACGATACCTGCTCCCACCACTATAATATCAGATGAAGTAAAATGAGGGGCTGCTGAAGAAGATTTGAGTATAGATTGATTTTCCATAGTGTTATGCATGAGGGTGGAGATAGTAGTTAGCTGGCACTTGCTAAACTATTTATTCACTTAGATTCATCCAAAGGTATTAAGTTTCCGTAAAGCTGCGGGAAGTTTAGTTTTATCATTTTGTTAAGGGCATTGAGCACCTTCAGGCAAAAAAAGCCTACAGAATATCTCTGACTGCAATTTCAAGCAACTCGGCGGTCTATCTAAAGATTGAGAGACCAAACCTTAACATTTAATTAACCTCCGTTCGATTGGGTAGCACTATTTTCATCAATCTGAACTGACCCGGGCTACCATGAGCTACCTTAACAAATGGTTGAAACAAACTCACACGACTATCTTCTCGTCATACGCAATAATGGCGTCCTTCTCGACCTACGTTTGCATGTATGCTTTTCGTAAGCCTTTTACAGTGGCTACTTACGACGGAATGGCTTGGGCAGGTATGGATTATAAGATACTGTTGATTACTGCCCAGGTAATTGGTTACATGCTCTCGAAGTTTATTGGAATAAAAGTAGTATCCGAGCTTCCTCCATATAGGCGGGCGAGCGGTATTTTGTTACTAATTGGTTTGGCCGGACTTGCCCTTTTAGGCTTTGCCCTTACCCCTCCCCCCTACCAATTGATCTTTTTGTTTATCAATGGTTTACCACTTGGGATGGTCTGGGGATTGGTGTTTGGCTATCTAGAAGGACGCCAGACTACTGAACTATTGGGTGCCGGACTATCGGCAAGTTTTATTGTGGCCTCAGGCTGGGTAAAGACCGTAGGCAAGTGGCTACTACTATCGGGGATACAGACGCATTGGATGCCCCTACTTACCGGACTTATTTTTACTATACCCCTAGTTATATCCGTTTACTTACTACACCAACTACCCCCACCTAGTCTAGAAGATGAACAGCAACGTACCCGACGAGCACCTATGAACCGTGAACAACGCTGGCAGCTATTACGGGCACTGGCTCCGGGATTGACCTTACTAATATTCGCTTACGTTTTACTGACTGCTTTCCGAGACTTCAGAGATAACTTCATGGCTGAGTTGTGGCAGTCATTAGGCTATGGCAGCAATGCTCTGCTATTTACGGCTACTGAAGTTCCAGTAGCTGTGGCCGTACTAGCCGTCATGAGTATACTGATGCTTATCAAAAATAACCACCGAGCCCTGCTGTTATATCATCTACTCATCGGACTTGGGTTTATATTGATCGGATTTAGCCTATGGGGACTAGAGTATTCCCACCTGCCCCCTCCGTTAGGGATGACAATGGTGGGTTTGGGGGTATATCTAGCCTATGTTCCGTTCAATAGTATTCTGTTTGACCGCCTGATCGCAACCTTTCGTTACGTAGGCACGGCTGGTTTTCTGATATACGTGGCCGATGCTTGCGGCTACTTAGGTAGTGTAGGTGTGTTGTTTTACAAAAACGTTGGGCAAAGCGACTTAAGTTGGTTCAACTACTTTGTGCAGTCCGGTTACATAATTTCCGGATTGGGCATTCTATTAATAAGCGGGGGCGGATTCTACTTCTTTCGTCAGTCCACCTCTTCTCTTGCTGAAAAGAAGCGATTGGTATAAGTACTTGGTAGTTCATAAGGCGATACTTCTACTTCCACCCCATTTTTATTCGCCACATACTTGTTAAACTGATAAGCCTAGAATCGGTAGTAGTTCCGGTAGTTGTTCAATAAGATGAGTATGAGGTTCTTTTTCCAAGTCGGCGGCAGAGTAGGCTCCGGTAGTTACTCCAACTACCCAACCGCAACCGGCAGCAGTGCCCTGTTGCATATCGGAAGCCGTATCGCCTACTTTGGCTACCTCGCTCACATCTCCTACTCCGGTACGTTCCATGGCGGTAAATATCATATCCGGATGAGGTCGCCCCTGTTTCACTTCATCGCTGGTGACACTAGTGTTTATATAGTCCTGCCAGTGAAGCCGCTCAATGATAGCATCGGCGATAGGTCGACTAAACCCGGTATCTAGCGCAATAATCACCCCAGCACTTCGTAAGGCCTGCCACGTTTCCAACACGCCTTCCTTCGGTCGTACATCTGGAGCATTCTGATAGTGCTCTACCATACTTAATACGAAATCATCGTGTATCACCTCAATCCGTTCTGAAGTAATCACTGAGTGATCTTCCCAGTGGCCTTGAAGTAGTAGACGTATAGCCCGAGGTTTTGGATAGCCCATGACCCGGTTAGCTTCTTCGTAGGATATTGAAACATCCGCTCTAGCGAGTGCTTTTTGCAAACAATGATGAACCTCTTGATGGTCAGCCAGGGTAGTACCAGCTACATCAAAGACAATTAATTTAACCGAAGGAAGCATATTATTGGTATTTACAGCAAGATAGGAAGAAGCTCCCGGTACAATCATTCTACCGAGGTTACTTAATTGTTAATTTTAATATCGTAATCAATAGCCGAGGTGGCGTGACCTTCAAAAATACTCTTTCAAGGGGCAGGAAATAGCCTACATTTAGCCAAATATTCCTTAGATCCAGCCGGAAATGAGGTGTTTTTCATCATTTTCGGATAATTTCCTTTAGACAATAAACTAATTTTCTCCAAAACCTTGACTACTTATATCTATTGCCCCTGATAGGTAGACCTCTTCATTCGCTGTTCCTCGAGGCTCCTTACCCGCGCAAAACTTTGCTTAAGCTACATCTTATATCGCAACCCCATGCAGTTACTTTATTACCCAAATCCTTGAGGGTACCATTATGCAAACCGCTTACCTTTCACCTTTTACTCTTAGTTCTTCATTTCTAAATATTTCAGTAATGGGTTTTCCTATCCAGCAATCGGGAGCGGTAAGGCCGAGGGCGTAAGCGATGGTGGCGGCAGTATCGTAGATTTCTATGTCTTGCTGAATAGCGTGATTGGTGCGAACGCCCACTCCGGCTACAATCCAGGGAATAGTACGCTCTTCGGGAGTGTCACCGCCGTGGCTGGTTTCCTTACCGCCGTGGTCAGAAGTCACCACTACTAACGTATTTTCGGCAGTACCTGACTCCCAAACTGCCTGTAGTATGTTTCCAATCAGCTGATCGGATTTTTCTACAGCTTCATTATAGTGATTGGAGCCCCATTTGTGGCTATGCCCAGCATGGTCTACGTGGTCGAGGTGCACAAACATGAAAGTAGGCTGATAATTTCGCCAGTAATCAGCCGCCGCTTCAGCCGTTTTATCCTCCCCTTTAGTGTCACCCTTCATGGTAGCTACGCCGTTTTCTAGCAATCGGCCAAAGCCAGACCAATCATAAAACGTAGCAATATCAGCATCAGGCTTTTGTTCACGAACTACCCGAAAGATAGTAGGCCAGAGCTGTCCTTCTTCCCCATCACACAAGGTAGTATCGGCAATATCAGTGATTTCCCAGGCGTTGCTGGTAATCGTATGCTCGTTGGGCGTGGCTCCCATAATCATCGATGCCCAATTGGGACTGCTACTAGTTGGCATTACGGCTTGGGCTTGCATAGAAGAAGCTCCGATAGCGATTAAAGAGTCAAGAGTTGGTGTATTAGCCTGTTTAATGCCGAAGGGAGCAAGTCCATCTACGCCAATCACTAGTACGTGTTTGGCAACCTGAGGCATTTGGGCAAAAGTAACGTTGAAAACCGCAGTCCCTAGTAGGAAAGTGGTGGAAGTTAGCAGGTAAAAATAGCGTTTTGGTAGTAGGACTAGGCGAGTGATAGTCAGCATGTAGTAGGTACGTTAATTTTCTTGGTGAAGATAGTAGAATTATAAGTATACTCTTGCTGCTTCACTGTTAGGAAATTGTTACTAAATGTTTGATTAAAAAATGGTATTGTCTCTTTACACCTAAAACTGTTATGAACAGTTAAATTCTTGCATTAGACGGGCTTTTTGCACAGAAATTGCGACGTGTTCTAGCAGAAAAATAAATCGCGCGTTGAAAGAGTCTTTAAATATCAATATTAGTATGCGTAGCACGCTAGGAATGACACTAAATCTAATGGGTGCATTTTTTTACGCTTGGAAAATAAAACTGTGCAAAATATGTTCAACATAGCTTATTTGACAAAATATGATGTGTATTACCCCTGAAACGTACTATTACTGGTGATTTTTAGGTGATTTTACCCCTACAGCAAAACTTTTTTCACGAAATATTCTTCAAATCACCCCTTCCAGTTTATTATTATCGTCTCAAAATAGGCAAAATCAGGTAAGTTTTTAATTTTTACTGATGCCCTTACGCACGTAAGATTTTCTGCTGAACTAGATTTTTTGAATATCTATTAGTGATTTACTTTGCCGGAAGTTATACAAAGTTCATTATATGAAAGTCTCAAAATTGAATCAGGAAGAGTTGTTGGTGCAAGTTGACGTAGCTGTGCAAGCTGCCCTTACCGTATCTGAACTGACTAACGCTTTTCAGTCAGGGGGATTTGATCCCGACAAGATCAAGGTAGGGCTTACCCTAGCCAAAGAAGTAACTGATTGGCAAGACCGACAAACGGCTACCGCCAACAATGTGCGCGTTACTCAGCGGGCGTACCGAACCGCCAAGGAAATGATTAACTCTCTGTATTTTCGTCATCTGGAAGCCGCTCGCTTCATGTACCGCGATGATGAACCTATGAAGTATACTTTGCAGCTACCCGGCCCCCGCCAAACCCGTTTTGCTGCTTGGTTTGAGCAAGTACGTTCGTTTTATACTAACGTAGACCCGAAGGCATTAGGACCTTTTGGGGTACAAGCCAAAGAAATAAATGAGGTAAAAAAACTACTAGATCAGCTATCTGAACTGCAAGTACTCCGTAACGACGCCCGTCGGCAGGCACAGCAGTCTACCCGTGGTAAGCAATTAGCAATAAATGATCTACGTACTTGGTTCCGTCGCTTTATTGATGCTGCCAAATTTGTCTGCCACGACGATCCTCAACTGCTAGAGTCTATGGGTATTGTGATACCCAGTAATTCTTAGGCAATAGATAAAAAAGCGCACACTTAACTATACACGGATATGTAAAGAATATCCAGATTTATCGTGTAATAATCAGCTTTTACACTGACTTATATCATGGTGGTTAGCAAAGGAAGAATTTACCTTATGGGTAATCAAATACTCACTACCATGAAACCAATACAATCCATACTATTTACTACAGATTTTTCTCACACAGCTAATAATGCGTTGGTTTACGCTCAGGAGCTAGCCAAATCTGTGAACGCAAAGCTGTATATTTTGCACGCTTGCCGTATTCCGAATGCTTCTACCGCAGCGTATCCCGCTGGCTACTACGAGGCAGTCAATATCAATGAATTGAAGCTAGAGGCTGATAAAAAAATGGGGCAGCTTCAGCATGATTTCCTTTTTTCTCCCGCTATTGAGTACGAGTGCATAACACTGATGGGACCCGCCTCAGAAGTTATTGGAGAAGTAGCCGAAGAAAAGCAGGTCGACCTTATTGTTATGGGTACCCGACAGGCAGATGGCCTGCTAGAATGGTTGGGTAGTGTTACTTCAGATGTAGCGGAGAAATCAACCTATCCCTTGTTGGCTATTCCGCATAATGCTCAGTTCTCTATACCTAAGAAGTTTCTGCTGACTACTACGCTCAGCAAACACTCTTCACTAAATTCATTGGATCAGGTCAAGGAACTGGTACAGCTATTTGGTGCTGAGCTTGATGTGCTCTATATTCACCCACATGGCAAAGAATTTACGCCGGGGCAGGTGCGCTTTCAAACGGCACTAGAGAACTTTCTGGAAGACATTCCGCATCACTTACACATTGTTGCCTACGATGATGTAAGCGAGGGCATACAGAAGTACGTAACTCAAAATGAAGTTGATGTACTTACTATGATTCCGCAGCAACATAGCTTTTTTGCTCAACTCTTTCGAGCCAGCAAAACGCGTCATATGCTGTTTCATACGCACCTGCCACTACTATTGGTTCAAGACTAATACTAATATTAGCTATTTGTATGCTCTCCCAATAAAATCCGTAGGCAACACTTTCCTACCCTCTTGAAAAGGGGGATGGATTTATTGCCTATCTATCAGAAGTGTAATAACTAAAAAAGGGTAACTGTGATGTTACCCTTTCTCTTTGATGTAATATTGCTAAGATAGCTTAGTATCGGCTGTTGTACCCTCCGCCGCCACCACCAAAGTTGGAACGACGTTGACCACCACCCTCTCCTTTCGGACGGGCTTTCTTTACAACGATGTCACTACCGTCAAACTCAACTTCATTAAGCTCAGAAATAGCACGGTTGGCCGACTCATCGTCAGGCATTTCAACAAAACCAAAGCAACGAGAATTGCCAGTTTCTCGATCAAAGATCACTTTGGCAGAATCGACCTCACCGTATTCGGCGAATAGGTCATTTAAGTCCTCGCTAGTAGTTGAAGGACTTAATTTGGCTACGAATAAATTCATAAAAAGAATAAATAATAATAAATAAAGTAATAAGATAGCGTATTAAGTATGAGGACGCTTCAAAGAGAATCGTCAGCTACACTGTATCTATCCGGCAAAGCTACATTTTCTTTTCTATAAAGGTTCAGGTTTATCTAATTGATTACCTAAAACTGCTATTTTATTTTTCAAAACTTGTTTTAGTACTGTTTTATTGATTATTGTACAACTTTTATTAGGAAAAACGATGAGTATATGATGATATAAGCAATTGAAAATCAGGAATATTTAGAGCATCAACTAGAAAGAAGTATCTATTACTCCACTCGCTTTCCAAAAATTTAAATTATCATTAAGCAATACCTTTTATAAAATTATCAGAACGCCCTTAATTGTATAATCAAAGACTTCAGTCTGTTAGCTTGGTCTGCACTTCTCATCATTTAGCTTTGTTAAAAGACTTACTGAAAACAATGAATAAAACACCACAAAGTAGCCAAGCTGGTAGCGTAACAAACGAAAGAAATACGTCGAACTGAAGCGATATAAAGTAGAAAACTCCAAAACTAATTGCCCAAGCCAGTAAAACAGACTTGTTGAACCTCGTTTGGGTTGCTTCAGCATAGTTTGGTACAATGCCAGCCTGTTTGGCGAAAAAATGCTCAAATACAATGATTGCTCCAAAAGGGGCGAGAATAAATCCGTATAAGGCAACAAATCCTAATAATTTCATGGCAAAAGCCGGAAAGATGCCTGCTACAGTAGCGATAGCTCCGGCAATGATGGTTACTTTAAACGTTGATAGTTTAGGCATAATGGCTTGGAAGGCCAACCCTGCTCGATAGATTGTTGGATTGGCCGTGGTCCAGCCAGCGAGAACCACCGCAATAATTCCAAAAAGGCCTATCGCGTTATACGCCAACGGACCCGGGGCTACCGGAGGGGCTTCTCCGGCTGCCAAGTAAGCCTGAGCTTCGCCAGATTTTAGATACACAGCATACAGCAGCGCAGCAGCAATCCAAGCCATGTAATGCCCCACGTACATGCCCGCCGCGGTTGTCCATCCGGCACTCGCATCTTTGGCAAATCGAAACACCGAGAGGTCGGACATGCCAATATGCATAGCAGCATTAGCAAACCACGACCAGATAACTACGTGCCAGAAGGTGTATTCTATTTGTCCGGGGAATGGTTCCGAACCCTCTCCCCAGATTTCCCAGAAGTCAGAAAAGCTAGCCACCCCCAGTTGGCTCATTGCCACAATACCACAGGCTAGAAACGCCAACACAATAAACGGCGACATCCAGTTAGCCGCTTTGGAAACGGTATCGTAGCCCTTTGCGGCAATAAGTGATATTACTGTACCAATTACTACTACAATTACCACCCAAGTTACTCCGTTGGGCATGGTATCGGAGAGCTGAGGCATCGGCATATTTAGGGGTACTCCTACTGCGGTAGCCGACACGGTAATCATCGCTCCTGCCAGAAAGCAAAAGAGTATACCATTGGCCAGATTATAACCAGTGACTAACCCTCTCCCACAAATTTTTTCTAACTGAAAGTATAGTGTCAGCCTGTTTTTTACCGCAATCTCAGCCGTCAAAAAGCGCCAGCTTACCACTGCCAGTAAATTGCCCAGTAGCAATCCAAAGATCAAATCGAAAGCACTGACCCCAGCGGTGAGGAATAAGGGGCCAATCATAAACTCAGTACCAGCGGCGTGCTCTCCAGCGTACATTCCTAAGAAACTTTTCCAGCCTTTATGTTTAGCAGCCGGTACTGGTTCTCGTTCGTATTCTCCACTTCCCTTCTCTGCAATAGTTTCTTTATAATCGCCTACTGTGGTTGCCATTCGTTTTTTATTAGATGGTTAGGTAGATCTGAGACTTTTTCGCAACAAAGCTGATCCATAACCTGCTGGAATTGGGTCTTTAGCATCGTAATGGTATGTTCTCCTCCTCTGGCTCCCAAAGCGGCAGCTCCGTACATAAACGATCGTCCCATAAAAGTAAACTTCGCTCCGCAGGCCATTGCTCGGGCAATGTCAGGACCCGACCGCAGCCCACTATCCATCATAATCTCTATCTGCTCGCTGTACTTAGCCGTAATATCTTTCAACGAATTAATGGTAGACTGAGCCGCGTCCAACTGTCTCCCTCCGTGGTTGGAAATAATGATTCCGTCAAACCCCATTCTAATTGCATCTTCTGTATCTCTTTCGGAAGCAACGCCCTTTAATACCAGTTTCCCCTTCCACTTGTCGCGGATGGGCTTAATCTTTTCTTCGTTTAGTCGGCCTGAGAATGTTTTATCCATAAACTGACCTAGCTGCTTCAGGTTTAGTCCCTTGGGAGTGTAGCGTTTAAGCGTTTCAAAAGTAGGTTGTCCGTACCTTAAGGTATTCAGTGCCCAAGTAGGGTTACCCAGAATCTGAATGATATTTCTGAGACTCATCTTGGGCGGTAGGGCTAGTCCATTCCGAATATCGCGGGGGCGGTAACCAAAGGTTGGTACGTCGCAGAGCAGCACCAGTACCGGACATCCGGCGGCTTCCGCCCTACTAATTATATCGTCGCGCAGCTTGTCTTCTACTGGGTTGTACAGTTGAAACCAAGCCTTCCCTTCGGTAATCTCGCTAGCCTGCTCTATGCTCATGGTGGTTACCGTACTTAAGACAAAGGGAATATTGTGTTGGAAAGCAGCTTTAGCTAGTATTTTGGGGGAATTAGGCCACATTAATCCCTGGAGACCAACCGGGGCAATCCCGAAGGGGGCATCGTATTCCATGCCCAACACCGAAGTTTTGGTAGAAGAAGTGCCATAGTTCTGAAGGTACCGAGGCTGAAGCTGTACATCTCTGATTTCGGCAGTATTCCGACTGAGGCTAACATCTTCGTTACAGCCTCCGTCTAGGTATTCAAAAGCAAAAGAGGGAACCCTTGCTTGGGCTTTTTTTCGTAAACGTTCTACCGATGGATATTGAGGATAAAATTTAGTGGGCATTTAATCTAATTCACAGTAAATTAATAGCGAGCTTACACTCACAGTTTTTGAGTAAAAGGTTTAGTCGTTGAATAGCAAATTTGCGTTTTAATATAATCATCTTTTTCAGAGAAACCATCACGGTGTTCCGTACACTAATTTTTCGCTTAACTAAAGTACTATGACAATTGAGCATATCGCCATCTGGACAAACCAACTAGAAGCATTGAAAGACTTTTACAGTCAGTACTTCGGGGCAACGGCAGGTAAGAAGTATCACAATCCAAACAAGCGGTTCACCTCCTACTTCCTTAGCTTTTCTTCGGGGGCTCGTTTGGAACTTATGCATAAGCCTGATCTTGCTCAGGCTAATCAACAGTTCTCAACGGGACTCGCGCATTTTGCGATCTCACTGGGTAGCACCGATGCAGTTGATCGCCTTACAGAAACTTTGAAGGAATCTGGTGTATCTCATTTGGATGGTCCCCGGCGAACAGGCGACGGTTACTACGAAAGCACCTTTCTTGATCCCGATGGAAATGTAATTGAGCTAACTGCGTAAAAAATATGAGATGCGAGATAAGAAATAAGAAAGGGCTGGCTCGGAAACCGAAATTTAATGACTAATGATTGATGACGAATGACCGTGCAAAAAGCCCGAATAGCTGTTTCAGTACTTTTCTTCGTAAATGGAGCTGGTTTTGCCAGTTGGGTACCCCACATTCCGATGATACGTGAACGGTTCGAGTTGAGTGAAAGTGAACTAGGGCTAACACTGCTAATTATCGCCATTGGTGCTATCATTGCCATGCCTTTGGCCGGGGGAATTATTGAAAAACTGGGGAGCAAACGGGTAATCAGCTTCGCCTCAATAGGTTTTTGCCTACTACTATCCGTTCTACTGCTCATGCCTGACTATTTTAGTCTTGGGGCACTGTTATTTTTGTTTGGTATGGTAAACGGATCAATGGATGTTGCTATGAATGCCCACGGAGTGCTGGTAGAACAAAAGTACCAACAACCTATTATGTCGTCCTTTCACGGTTTATTCAGCTCCGGAGGATTGGTTGGAGCCGGACTAGCCAGTGCCTTTTTAGCAATGGGGTTCACTCCCGCGCAGCATATGCTGATTATGCTAAGCACGCTATTCGTATTAGTACTTATCGCACTAAAATTCTTACTACCCTCTGAAAACAGATCAAAAAATACACCTAATAAGAGAGAGCCGCTGTTGGCGTTTCCTTCTCAGACGTTAGTTTGGTACCTGGCATTACTGGGATTTTTCATATTGATGGTAGAAGGAGCTATGGCCGACTGGACCGCTATCCATATTATGGATTTACCGAATGCTACCGCTTCATTGGCCGCTATGGGGTTTGCCGGATTTTCGTTTACAATGGCCATTGGCCGGCTATTGGGCGATAAGATTGTCCGGGTAGTTGGCCGCTCACGAGTTCTCCGGTTTGGTAGTGTAATCGCTGCTTTAGGATTACTGCTCGTCGTACTAATACCAGAAGTCGGCGGGGCGGTTATTGGGTTCGGTTTAGTAGGAGTTGGCTTAGCAAACGTAGTGCCCATCATTTTTAGCTCGGCCGGTTACGCCAACCCCGATGCTCCCGGACGCGGCATTGCTGCCGTCACCACCATGGGCTATTTTGGTTTTTTAATTGGCCCGCCTTTAATTGGTTTTATCGCGGAAGGTATTTCACTTAATGGTGCTTGGCTAATGCTAAGTGTTTTTCTGAGTGTGGTAGTAATTATGGCTCCTCGCCTAATTCGTCGCCTACCCCACCGAACATAATTAATTCATGATTTATAGGCACAATACAATGAATTTTTCATCTAAGAATATTTATTCCTTTTTGGTAGCAATTTGGAGCTAAAGTTGTAAGTTTAACTTATAACTAAAACAGTGGGTGTATGAATTGATAAGAGCTAATTTTTTACTTAATCAATTCACTTATGAACCCTTTTCACGCGTCTCTTCTCGTCCGAAAATCGCTGATTTTCATTGTTCCAGTCTGCATTGGCTTTGGCCTTCTTTCCTACTGTACCGATCAGGTTACATCTACGGTTCGCTTTCACCGAATGACTCCTGTTTATACTACTACGCAAGAGATTCGGGAGGCAGTAGCCATTATGCCGCCTCGAGCCATTCAAGGTACAGGTAAGATTTTTTCGCACGATAATTACCTTTTTCTGAACCAACCGGGCGAAGGGGTGCATATTATCGATAACACCAACCCATCTCAACCCCAAACCACGGGTTTTATCAATATTCCGGGCAACTATGATTTGGCCGTAGCGGGAGATATTATGTACGCCGACAGCTACATTGACTTGCTGGCCATTGATATTAGCAACCATCAGTCTATTCAGGTGTTGCACCGGGAAGAAAATGTATTTCCCAAGTTTAATAGCTTCGGTTTTTACTCGGATAACGATAAAGGGGTAGTTACGCAATGGGAAGAAGTAGATGTTACCGAAACATTTGAGGGTGAATTGAATGGAACCAAGTGGGGGCCGGGAGTTTATCAGTACATAGATCATTTGGGTATCTCGCAACAAGCCCGCCACGATTTTGTGCAGCAATCTAATGTACCAATACGAGAACTGAATAGCACAGCACCTACCCCTGTGGGTCGAGGAGGCTCTATGTCGCGCTTTGCCATAAGCACCGATCACCTGTACACGATTGATGATGAGAATATGCAGGTGTTTGATTTATCTTCCGCAACAACTCCTACCTCAGTGAATGAGTTTTCGGTTGGGTTTATGATTGAAACGATTTACGCTCATCAAAAGCAATTATTCGTAGGAGCGCAAAATGCTATGTATATCTACGATAAATCCGTGGCGGCCTCACCCAACCTTCAGGCTACTTACTGGCACGCCACCAGCTGCGACCCCGTAATTGCTAACGATACAATGGCCTACGTCACGCTTCGTACCGGAACTACCTGCGAGGGTGACCAAAATGTATTAGAACTAGTAGATATTAAGCAAGCAAACCTTCCCCAAGAAGTAGCCCGCTACAATATGGACAGTCCCCACGGTTTGGGTTTGGACGAACATTTGCTTTTTGTATGCGAAGGTGCTTCCGGAGTGAAAGTATTTGACGCTCGTTACCCTTACGCCCTAGACAATCATCTCATCTCCCAAATTGATGGGTTGTTTGCCTACGATGTTATTACCCAAGACCAGCACCTTATTGTTATTGCCGAAGATGGTGTGTACCAGTATGACTATACTAACCCTGAGCAAATTACGCTTCTCAGCAAAATGACGCGAGCAGCACTCTAATTATTCAAGGTCTCAGAACAGTTTCTGAGACCTTTCTTTTCTCTTTATGAAGTACCTACTCACACTGTGCCTTTTTGGGTCGCTATTGGTGATGGCTTTGCCAAGCCTTGCCCAGAATGACACTACATCGACTCGAGAAATAACTGTTTATCTTAGAAACGGAAGTTATGTGCACGGTCGAGAATCAATTCTACGATTTAAGGGCTACCTAACTGTAGATACTGATAACTTTTCGCAAAAGCATATTCCCAATAAAAAGATTATTTATATTCATTACGGCCCACCGCTACCCCAACCACTCATTAAAATGTGGGGAATAGAACCTGCTTTTTTTGTTTCTATGTTAGCAGGTATTCAGTTTGGTGACACTGGCAGCGAAAATAACCGAGCCACAGCCAGCATTCTGGTAGGCTATATGTTCCACCCGTTGCTTCAGCCCAGCCTCGGCCTTGGCTACATGCAATACGAGCCAACCACCGCGACGACACCCTTCTTACGGTTACACGGAGTAATACCGGAGTGGAAATGGAGTCCGATGTATTTTATGGAAGTTGGGGCAAGCCGATTACGCACCAATGTTTACGATTTCAATGTTGAATACCACAATACTAAAGGAGGGTTGATGCTTCACCCCGGAATTGGTATTCAGCGGAGATTCCGCACTGGAGCCGTATCACTCCAAATGGGGTACCGCATTCAACAGGCGGAGCTTGATTATTCGGTACAAGAATTTTGGGGAGGCACTTTGCGCGTACAAGAAAGTATTACCTACCGTCGGCTTTCGGCCGTAATTGGATTTACTTTTTAGTTACAAAATTTTCATTCCCTTCCAACCTACTGCTTCACGATTGGTGTCTTATCAGTACAAAAACTATTTCACTACCATGAAGCACCTATCTTTAATTCGCCCCCAGGTCTGGCTTGGTTACGTTACTTTTCATGCAGCCGCTATCGGTTACTTGCTTATGCTGACCCAATGCTCTGACAAAGTAGAAGTGACCCGTACATATCGCTACTTAGAACCGGTTTACACAACCACCGACGAAATTCGCAATTCTTTTGAAGTTGCTCCCCCGGAAGAGCTCAGCACTACCGGCAAAATTTACTACCTGGCCCCCTATGTATTTATCAACAAACCGGGGGAAGGTATTCATGTACTTGATAATACTGATCCGGCCAACCCAATCAATCTAAGCTTTATCAATATACCCGGTAATTTTGATATGGCCGCCCAAGGAAATATACTGTACGCTGACAGTTATATTGACTTATTAGCTATCGATATTTCTAACTTAGACGATGTGCAGATTACCAAACGGGTAGAAAATGTATTTCCTCGCTTTACCACTTGGTCAGGATTTGCGGCTAGTGAAGGTAGTATTCTGACTGACTGGGAGGAGAAAGAGGTTGTTGAGGTATTGGAAGGTGAATTAGATGAGTTTGCCCCCGGCTTGTACCACTACCGGAGCGGTATTGTTACCGAGCAGTGGGTTAATTTTGCTACGGTTGACTCGAGAGTACTAGCAAATACAAATAGTGGTGGTTCTACCGCTCAACCTCAAGCAGGTATTGGAGGTTCAATGGCTCGTTTTACGATCAGCAGTGAACGGCTCTATGCGGTTGATGATAACAACTTACAAGTGTTTGACATCACGCAAATAGACGACCCCATTGAAGGAAATGAACTAGTTGTTGGCTTCGGTATTGAAACAATATTTCCGTACAAAGACAAATTATTTATTGGGTCTCAGGCAGGTATGTTTATCTACAATAATACTGACCCTGACAACCCTGAGTACGAAGGCGAGTTTATTCACGCCCGGGCTTGCGACCCGGTAGTAGCCAATGATACGGTAGCCTACGTTACACTACGCGATGGTAATGATTGTTGGGGAGCTAACAATCAGTTAGATGTTATTGACGTAGAAAACGTAAGCAGTCCTCAGCTTATTCAATCCTACTCAATGGATCATCCGCACGGGTTGGCCATTGACGGTACTACTCTGTTTATTTGCGAAGGCGAATTTGGTTTGAAGGTATTTGACGCTAGCAATTCCCGAGAAATTTCCCAAAATCAATTAGTACATATCGAAGATATCCACGCTTTTGATGTGATTCCGCTGGACGGAGTGCTTATGGTAATTGGAGATGACGGACTCTATCAGTACGATTATACCGACCCGGCCAATTTGCAGCTACTTAGTAAAATGACGTTGGTAGCACTATAATATTATACGTTTTGGGGTGAATGTTTTGAGCTTGAAGTAACCTGGAATTAACAGCTAATTTTTCAAATGGGCTATTCATGAAAAGAATACTTTTACTTTGTTGCACCATTAGTTTGGGGGTTTCAGGCTTACTACTTGCTCAGGATAAACATTCGGAAGTAACGGTTTTTCTGAAGAATGGACGCAAAGTTTCGGGACGAATGCTACCCTCGCTTCACGAAAGCTTTATCACGATAGAGCACGACTCGCTCTCCCGAACAAATTTAGCCTACCACACAGTCAAGAAAATACACTTCGGAAGAGTTCCAGCAGAAAAACCCAAAGCCTATTTTAAGCGCGAACGAGGGTTCTTTCATCTTTCAGAAATAGGCTTACATGTTGGTGATAATAATTACAACGGTAACCTTACGCCCACCATCCATACGGTGAACGGATACGCATTTTCACCCTACCTCATGACTGGGCTAGGCATTGGACTAGACCGTCACGTTAGCGTAAATAGCCTGCCACTATACGCTAGTGTGCGAGGAATTATCCTGCATCGGAAAGTTAGTCCATTTTATTTTGGTAATATTGGCGGAAGCTGGGTTAGACCCACTAGCGATAGCCCGGGCATTAATTATGAGAAGACACAGGGAGGATTATACTTGCATACTGGTATAGGCTACCAAATTAATGTAGCAAAATCAGCGTTCGTGCTAACGGCCGGTTATAAACAGCAACAGACGGAATTTGTGTATACCTTTGAAGACTGGCAGGGTGAAAACCGGATAGAGGAAAACAGAACTATTCGACGCTTTGTCATCACGTTTGGATATACGCTATAGTCTACTTTGTTTGCTGAGGAACACGATCTACCATAGCTTCCCAGTGGTTAAGCGTATCGAGCAACTCATTTACTTTTTCAGGATGATTGACTGCCAGATTTTCTTGCTCGGCAATATCTTGCTGAAGGTCAAATAGGTAGGTAGTATCTTGCTGCACTAGTAACTTCCAATCACCTTGCCGTACTGCTTGCTGCCCTCGGTACCGCCAGAAAGTGGTTCGTTCGGGTAGTCCTTTACCAGAGAAAACCGGAGAAAAGTCTACCCCGGTTGTAGAAAGATCAGACGGAATATCTAATTCAGCCAATGATAACAGCGTGGGCAACACATCCATACTCAACACGGTGGCATCAGTACTTCCCGGATTAATTGTACCCGGCCAGTGGGCAATGGCCGGAACGCGATGCCCTCCTTCCCAAAGTTGGGTTTTATGGCCTCGCAGTACTCCATTGTTACCTAATGAATCAACTGCTCCGTTATCTGAGCAGAAAAATACTAACGTATTCTCGCTTAGCTGTAAGCTATCTAATGTTGCCAGCACCTTTCCTACACTCTCATCCATCACTTCCACCATCTCCTGATAAGCCTCTGAGTAATCTGGCCGGGAACCCAAACTATTGAATTCAGTATTGGGAAAGCGATCAGCCGGATCATTTCTTCCCTGGTACGGCCAGTGAGGGGCTTCGTGCGCTATGTACAGGAAAAAAGGCTGTTGGTGATTCTCTTTGATGAAGCTAGTGGCATGTTGGCTGATTAAATCCGTTACATATCCGGTTTCGCTTACTGAATCTAGTCCATTCCACCAGTCGTAAATGCCAGCATTGTCGTAATGAGAGTGATAGTCAATATTACCACTCACGTACCCTCGAAAAAAATCAAATCCTTGATGCACCGGATTATACTCCGAGCGATAGCCCAGGTGCCACTTTCCTACTATTCCGGTAGCATAACCCGCCGATTTGAGTAACTCAGCCAGTGTAACATGTGCGGTATCTAATCCGGTTTGTCGAGTTTCTCCTCGCACATAGATCACACCTTCCATGCCTACCAACTGCTGGTATTTTCCGGTTAATAATGCCGCTCGAGTAGGGCTACACACCGCTCCGTTGCTATGGTAATCAGTAAACTGTAAACCGTTAGTCGCCATACTATCCAAGTGAGGAGTTTGAAAACTCGGGTGACCGTAGCTCCCTAAATCTCCGTATCCCAGATCATCCGCCATAACAATAATAAAATTGGGCAGTGGTACAACAGTGGTTTCGTTCCGTCTAGATTCGCAGGCAAGGCAGAACAAGCTGATAGCAATAAAAAACAGAGCTTTGGTTAAGAATGTAGTGTTATAGAGAATTGAGGTGATCGCTTTCATGCAGGAAATTACCCAAGCTACCTAAAAAAAGCTACTCCAACTCGGAATAGCTTGTTAAGTAGCGTAGTGTAGTGACTTTATAGCTTAATAAGACGGTACTGCTTCGTATCGCTCAGTAGTTGTAACTGAAGAAAGTACGTACCGCTTCGCTGGTCGGCAAGATCAATAGCAGGGTTCGCTGATCGCAACGTACCTTGAGTAACAACGGCTCCCCGTAAGTCAAATACTTGATAGGGCACTGATTTTTGCTCCTTTTTCAGCCTGACCTTAAATATTCCTTCACCAGGGTTGGGATAAACAACAATTTCTTTTTCACTTATTTCTCCCCCCAGGGAGGTAATTACCTCGGTAGTCAGCTCACGGGTGACGGGTTCAGCCGCCTCGTAATTGGTGTTGCCTTCCTGCGATGCTACCAACATGATTTTGGGGCTTATCGCAATCAGTGTATCTCCGCTAAGCGTTCCTTCACCCTCACTCACCCTAAGAGTCACAGGTAGCCCCGCATCGCTGCTTGCTTGCACTTGAAAGGTGTTGGTTCCGGTAGGTGCCACCGCTAAGGTGATAGCCTGGGCAGCTTTGCTAATGGTAAATGAGAACGCAACTGTATCGCTGGGGGCATACTCTTCATCGCCAACTTGAAATGCCCGGACAGTCACCTCTCCAGCACCTGTAATTGTTACTGTACCGTTAGAAATTTCAGCAGGCCCTTCTACTTCATACGTAAGCGGTAATTTAGAAGAACTCTCAACCGACAGCGGAAAGGGAGCATCACCAAATACAAGATCTTCTGGCTCCTGATAAGTGATTGTTTGGGTAGTAACACCCAGTGGCTTTTCAGCCTCAGAGGGTTCCACCACTACAAAAGTATGGGTAACTGTTCTAGCAGGATTGTACTCGTTGTTACCCGGTTGGGCAATAGTTAGTGTGACTTCACCCGCTTGAGTGAACGTTAGCGACTGACCGTTCCGCACCGCTGTTCCGGCTACGTCGATATCGAGGTTTAATTCGCTACTCACCGAGATTTCCAAATCAACAACTTCGCCTACCTTTACCGTATCGGGTAGAGCTCCTAATGTAATCACTTGGTTTTGTTTACCCGGCTCAGCTACTACAAACGATAATCTTTCCTGCTCGGCCAAGTAATTTTCATTCCCTTCATTGGAGGCTTCAATAATAACCTCACCACTTCCGGTCAGAGTAACCTGATTATCATTTAAGGTAGCATTTCCACTAACTAAGGTAAATGTTACTGGAATATCGGCATTGGAAGTAGCTTCTAGAGCAAATGGCTCATCACCAGCCGCCTTATCCTCAATCTCGGTGAACGTGATTATCTGAGGAGCTTTCGTAACCTCAAAGGATTGCTGAACCGAAGCGGTCGCAAAGTTCTTATTACCCGCTTGGCTGGCCTCAATTGTTACTTTTCCAGCCCTTTGCACCACGAGCGTTTGCCCTGCCAGATTAACGCCGCCTTCCACCACTGAAAATGTAATTGGCAAATTTTGGTCAGATGTGGCTGTTAGTCGAATTTCTTTGTTAGCCTCGTATACTACATCGTCTAATTCGTCAAACTCAATAGTTTGAGATGCCTTCTGTACTACAAATGAAATAACTTCTTTTGCCCCGTTGTACTTGTTATTCCCAGCTACTGACGCTTCTATTTCTACCTCACCTGCTTCGGTAATTGTTACGGTATTATTCGCGATGGTTACCCCTCCCTGGTTTACTTTATAAGAAACAGGGAAGTCAGGAGTTGATGTTGCTTGAAGTGTAAAAGGAGCGTCGCCGTAAGTCTTGTCAGTTACTTCGGTGAAGGCAATTGCAGGAGTTGCTTTGTTTATCTGAAACTCAATTTCTTGTTCAGCAGCAGTAAATTTATCGGTCTCCGTAACCGTAACCTTAACTCTAGCCGTTCCAGCCCCAGTAATACTTATTTGTTTACCCGAAAGTTCAATGGGCCCTGAAACTCTTTCAAAGCTGACTTCGCCCTCACCCTGAAAAGTTACTTTCAGATCGAACGAGTTGTCGCCGTACGTTTTTGTTGGCACAGTTTCTACCGCGAGAGCCGGGTCAGTTTTTTCGTTGCCACTCTCATCGTCAGTGTTTCCGTAGTTAAACGATATAATGCCGCTACTGAGCTGAATATTGGTAATAGCTACTTCGCTTTCTTTTCCATTACCCTGATCCTCGTAAAGATCGGAGCTAGGATCAGAATCTTCATCAAACTCAGTACGCTTACTGCTTCCTGGGAATAAATCACCCTCATCGCCTCGGTTACGCTTAAAGTCCAGATCGTTTTGTCCGTCCGCCTCTTCTAAGTCCACTCCTTTAAAATCTCGGCGGGTATTCACGGTATTGCTCGCCGGATACCGACTAGTACGCCTTGAGTCAATATGCCATACTGCCAATCCGCTCCCGTTCAAATATTTATCGGTTGCTTGCTTTTGCCGATTCTCCAGTAAAAAGTATTCGTTATCGTTAGGAGTAGCAATCTTATAGATTTCTCCGCTGCTGTGAGCCGGGTTTAGGGTGTACTTTCCCGTTTTCTCGGTAATATCTTGAACCCTAGCCCACCCTAGTGCCTCTTTTGAGAACGCTGACATCCCAGCGGGGTGATTTTCCTTACCCAGCCACCCCCCTAATCCCATCAGTCCCCACTCACCAATACCATAGTGTCGGTCATCCGATGTATCGGTATCGTATAGGTCAGGTAAACCCAAAAGATGCCCAAATTCATGGCAAAAGATGCCTATCCCAACAATGCCTTCATTTCTCACCCGAATTTCCGGTTGAATAGTATAATCTTGCAGAAACTCTCCGTCAACAAATTTTGCCGAAATTGTTGAACGATGCGACCAAACGTAATCCTTATTACCCCCTTCCTCCGCTCCCGGTCCGGAGTGGACAATTATCACTCCGTCAATATTGCCTTTACCATCATTGTTAAACTCGCTAAAATCTACGCTCTTATTGGCAGCATCAATAGCCTCGGCTACTAGCTCTCTAGCCCGCCCTTTTCCGTATTTTTCACCGTAGTATTCGTAATTATTTTTGGCCTGGAACCATCCGGCTACTTCTACCGTAGGGTTGAATTTACCGTGGCTATTTCTCTGAAAATAACTTTTAAACGTTGGTTGATCCGAAGGGCCATTGAATAACTTCTCAAAATCTTCTTTTTTGTACTTATGCTTCAGGTCAGGATACTCAATCAAAATAGCCAGTATTTTTACATCACCTTGGGTTGGTACCACCGCTGCTGCATTTGAACGAGCACGCGCATCGATGGGCAATAGTTGGTCAACCGCACTACCTTGAGAGCTTACCAACGTCTGAGGAATTCCTTTCCGAATACTCAACAATTGGCGTTGCTGAGCAATTGACCGTTCGGTCGGACTAGCGGCAGTGATACCACTCGCCACCAGCTTCCCATTCTCGGAAGTCGCGTACTCGTAGTACCCGGCTTGGTTCTTTACTACAGCATAGCCGTCTTCAGTCTCCGTCCAATTATTAAACGCATCACCTCTACCCCTCACCTGTAGTTCTTGCCCATTAGGCTGGGTAACTGTAACCAAATAAGGAGCAGCAGGTGTAGTACAGTGTGTGTGTTGAGCCTGTAGAAAAGTGGAATAATATGCCAAAAAAGTTAGCCAAAATATAGATAATCTAGCCATAGACTTACTAAATCTTAGATCGTTCTCATACGTTCACTAAAAATACATTACTAATTAAATAAATTTTAGAAAAAATAGCCAAAATCTAAGTAATATAATTTAATAATTACTGAAACAGTACGTAATAAAATCAATTTATTCTAGTACATACTTTTACCATATTCAAAGCGTTGGAATATAAATTTTCTTTATTTTTACATATTTGGCTGGTATAGTTCAATATGAACTACTTGTTTTATTCAAAAACTCATATATTCTTACATTGTTATCGTTGAATTATAGTTCAACAAACCAATGTAAGTTTATACCTAAAATAGTATTTTTTTTAAAGGAATTCTAGCGACTTAGCAAAACCTAACTAAGTGGAAAAAACACAGAATTAAGGGAAGGTTTTTAAAATACAAAAGATCAGCCCGAATAGACTGATCTTTTGCTTCTACCATATAAACTACTACCTAAATATGTACTCCCAACGCAGGTTTTTTGGCAAATGTTGGTGAACCATCGTAATTCAAGTAATTATCACTAAGCATTTAAGTATACCTGACGATAATGGTCGTAACAATTTAGAATTATAGCTATTAGTAGCTAATTTATTGATTGGGGACGATTGATTTCGCTCATTAGCAAATTCACGGTCTGACGAACTTTCTCCTCTGCTTCATCAAACCGAGCCATGAGTTCGTAATACTCCCGATCTAGCAGTAGATCGCGGGTTACAGTTAGGTACTCATTTACAAATATTGAGAAGAGCGCCGCCCGGCGCGAATTGTCGGCATTCTCCGAATAAAATTTACGAATACTCTCGCCCAAGCGATAAAAACTTTGACCATCCTTCAGTAAATATTTATTAAAAGAATAGTGAAATAAGTCACAGCTAAGAGCAAAATTAAATCCAGCGAGTAAGCTTTTATCTGGCATTACCCCTTTGTATTCATTAAAAAACTGCTCAGCACATTCCGGCTTTTTTATTAGTTCAGGGTACTTTTCCATATCTGTAAGCAATTCAAAAGTTTTAATTCTAACATTTCTTCAAAGATATAGCATAAATGTAATAAATACAATAAAAAATATTATTTTTTTTACATAATAAGCTTCTAATCGCCTAAACTAGAAGTTACACGCTTCAGTTGACGTGTAACCTGCATCCAAAAGATTAATATTATGAACGCTTCGTATACGAAAGCTTATAATTATTACATTAGTTTGTTTACGAGCTTCCGATAGTTGATTTCAAAAAAGATAGATTTTAAATTCCGGTCTCCGGTCTCCACGCTCAATAGAATGCCGAGTGTTATGAGTTATTACATGATTCTACTGTTTAGTTGGGTATTTATTGGGATAATGCCCTTGGCTGTTCTTGGTCAGGAAGCGCCCCCCGATACCCTTATTGAAAGTGAAGTTGCTACACTAGCTGAACGATCTCGTATGGCTCAGGCTCGGGCCTACTACCGACAGGCTGAACGGTATGAACGCAACGATGCATTCGCTGAAGCAATAGTAGTACTGAACCAAGCCATTGCCCTCAAGCACGATTTTAAAGAGGCTCTACGACTCAGAGCTCGCCTACATCAGCGGAAAGCAAGCTTTACTAAAGCACTTACTGACTATCAATCTCTGCTATTTTTAGATCCAGCATTGGTGGAAATCCGATTCGAGAAAGCTCAATTACTCTATCGGCTTAATCGCTACGAAGCAGCCATTGCAGATTTTAAATTTTTATTGGAACACGATTTAGGGGAAACCACTACCGTCTACTTCCGAGGAAATACCCAGGCTAATGTAGACGGCAATACTTCCTTTTCGGCAACATCAATTGGAACGATTCAATCCGGTATGAAGGCTGATATCTGGAACTTTCTAGGGTTATCGTATCTTGCTCTGGAGGATTACAAAAAAGCAGTACTGTACTTTGAATTAGCCCTTAGTCACCAGCAGGAAGATGCAACTATCTATAATAACTTAGGATTGGCATCTGAACATTTAGGCGATACCTTAGTGGCTATTGATTACTATCGGCAGGCGTTGCTCATCCAGCCCGATCATGCTGATGCCCTTCAAAATTTTTCTTTCCTCATCCGAAAGTCGGACAACTTAGATGTGGCTCAAACTACCTTCGCCCAGCTTAACGAAGAGGGTTCTTCTGCCACCCTACTACATCAAGGTATGATGTTGCACCAAGCCGATCAGTTTCAGCAGGCGATTGCTGCATACAACAAGGGGTTACGGCAGTCGCCCCAAGATGCTGACCTTTACCTGCAACGAGGGTTTTCCTATGAAAAGCTACATCAATTTCAACGAGCCTTAACCGATTACACCCAAGCTCTTACGCTGAATCCTACCCTGGAGAAAGGCTACCTAAACCGGGGCAATATCTACTACAAACTAAAAAAATTTGATACGGCCGAGCGAGATTATCTCACCGCATTGCAGCTAACACCCGACAACTCTAAGACGCACTATAACTTGGGATTAGTGTATCATCGTAAGAAGCAGATAGTAGAAGCTTGCCAAGCACTAGAGCGAGCTGTGGCATTAGGCTACAAACCAGCTCAAGAGATAATCAATAAGATTTGTAGCAGCCAGTAAGCAAACTTCATCTCAACTTTTAAGTTACAGTAGAAACAACCACTTTTTAAACTACATGACTACTATTACCCAGCAACTATCAGTTGTAAAGAGAGCCAACCCGTTTCTCTTGTTTCTATTGCTATTTTTTGGTGCCTTGTACTTGGGCAGCTCCTTTTTAATTCCACTAGCCATTGCTGTACTGATTTCGTTGGCCTTGGTATCCGTTAGTCAATGGTTAGAACAGAACGGACTAAACCGGGGGCTGAGTAGTTTTTTGGCGGTGCTGTTAGTATTTCTTTTTTTCGTGGGAGTATTTTCTCTAGTGACTTACCAAATATCTAGCTTGGCCGACAACTGGGAACAGACAAAACAGCAGGTAACCAAAACCTTAGAAAATATAAAATCCTACCTAGATCAAAGCGGTATTTCTACCCAGTGGATGTCCGAACGACTGGATAAAATTTCGGAATCCAGCAGTGCTGATGTTAAGAATATGGTGTCTGCTACTTTTACTACATTAGGTAAATTTTTCCTCATTCTTATTTACACGTATCTACTTCTTTACTATCGGGATAAGTTTAAACGCTTTATTCAAAAGCTCACTCCTAAAAACGCCACTAGAGAAACCAACGAAGTAATTACCCAAGTTAGCAAGATCGCCCGAGCCTACATTTCGGGGAAATTTCTGCTGATTATTATTCTTGCGGTACTCTATGGGGTGGGCTTCATAGTTATTGGGATCAAATACGCACTAGTGATTGCTGTAATCGCCGGTGTGCTAAGTATCATTCCGTATTTTGGAAATATTATCGGGGGCGGATTGGCTCTTTTATTTGCTTTAATTACCAGTAGCTCATTAAACAGCGTCATTGGAGTAGCCATTGTCATGACGATTGCCCAATTGTTGGAGAACTACGTACTTACTCCTCTAATTGTTGGGAAGAAAGTAGATCTGAACCCTTTCTTTACCATTATTGTGGTAGTGCTGGGTGGTGCCGTTTGGGGTATTCCTGGTACGGTGGTAGCGGTTCCGTATTTAGGAATTTTGAGAATTCTCTTTGATCATACTAATTCACTGAAACCTTATGCTTACCTGATGGGTGATAACTCTGATGATGATAGCTCGTCTATTGAGTCTGCGAAAGAATGGATTGAGGAAAAAGTTAGTTGACAACGTTGGGGTTGCTGATACTAGGTATAAAAAATGGCAGCCCATCCGATGGTTAGGCTGCCATTCAAAAATTTTGTTATTGTTAGGCACTAGCAAATTTGCCAAACAATTCGTCTTCAATACGCTTTAAATAATCTTTTGCTTGCTTTAGTGAGGCTTTGTCTTTCCGACTGATTGCCTTGTTTATGGCTGAAATAATACGGCCTTTATGCATTTGTAATCTTTCCTCTTTAGAAGAGAATATCGGATCTTTCAGCTTCAATTCGTCCGATGCATCTTTGATTCGGGCATCTTCTTCCATCATGGCCTGCTTCTCTTTATTAGCCTGCTTAGCCCGGCGAATAGCTTGCGCTTTGTTGTAAAGATCAGCCGCATTTTTAACCTTACCTACTTTACGAGCGTCTTTTTCCTGAGCAATGAGTTGAACATCACCCTTCTTCACTTTCACATTTCCTGATAAAATATCGTGCTTAAGTTCAGGATTGGTTCGCCCAATAAGCTCTAGCCCCTTCGCAAATTCAGCATCTCGCAAAATGGTACGGTCACTTACGTTAAACTCTTTGGCAAGTATTTCGGAGGTTTTATCGCCGCTTTGACCGCTAGAGAGCACTTTATCGTACCCGCCTCGCTTTTTCTTCATTCGCTCATACTTCAATCCTCGAAAGTAGCTAAGCTGGTCGGGGTTTAGGTTACGCCGCCCCAATTGGTGGTTAAGCATCCAATCTTTCGCTTGTTCTTTACTAGAAAAAGTATGTAAGCGTATCTTAAAAGAAATTCCATTACGCTGGCAGATATCCAGACGGTTATGTCCGTCGATCAATACCATTTCGCCATCGCTCTTTTTCCAGACCGTAAGCGGATCTAGGCACCCATTGTGCTTAATATTTTGCTCAAGCTGCTGTTTAGAGTCAGCCGTGAGGGGAGGAATAAAGCGTTTTAAATCACTTTGAACTTGGATGTCGCCAGTATTGACTGTACCAAGTTCGGCTCCATTGTCGCCAATAACAACGGCTTCCTGCATTGCAGTGTCTTCCATAAATTTGAAATTAATACGTCGTTTAAAAATTTAAATAAAAGAAAATAGTTATATGGTTTTAGTAAGAATATTAATACCGGCAATTAGTTATGCTACAACGGTGTATCTGCTTTGTAGAAGTAGGTGCAGAATGAATAGAGATACTACTCTTGCTTCCAGAATAAAATTTTGTCCCACTGTTCATCCTCTGCAATAACTTTTATAAAATTCTAAGTTGCCAAATAGTCTCTGTATGGGGCGATCAGACTGTATGATTAAGCAACCATTAATTAATGGGTAATACTTATAACGTAACAAAACTAAATAGATTGGGCAGTTATCGATTTCAAATAAAGGCTAAATTTTTATAAACCTCACCATTATTAGGTATAAAATATGAATTAAGAAATTTGAACCAAGCTCATTATTTTAATTTATTTATATAAAATTAGATTAAAATTATTTAACGCTTCGCTAAAATTCCTTTTACTGGTTACCTGTGCTTCTTTTACACCGAGATTAAAACCCACGGTAGTCAAATTGTCGAATTTCACCACTTTTGCTGCTAAGAATCGTCACCCTCGTCAATATCATGCTTTCCTAACCATTCGCTCCAGGTGGGAATTTTTCGGGCTGCCGGATGCAGCGAAGGATCGTAGAGTACTTCCTGATACTCGCCGTAAGAACGCCTAAGTAGCTTTTGAAATCCCTCAGGCAATTCTGACCACTTGAGTTTCTTCTTGGGGGTCTTAAGATCGGTCATGTAAAATATTTCTGGTATAATCTACTGTTAACCACTATTGTTTTATCTGTACGGAAAAATTCCGAAATGGTTAATATCAGCTTGCCCTTTTGCTCGAGGTTCATTTAGTTTTTCCACTTCAGCATTCTCAGCTTCCACAGATCAGCACCAGAAATATTTTGCCGAAAATTATGATTAGGGTCTTGACTGATTTTTTCCAACAACTCTTCTGCTTTATCAAAATCACCAATCTCAATAAGGGCCAGTGCCTGATAATAATCTGTTTCTTGGGCAAACATGGGTGCTTCCTGACTGCGGTTCTGCTGACGAATACTTTCAAACTGCCGAACTGCTTGCTCGAAAGTAGCCTGCTGCATATAACTCATGGCTGCCAAAAACTGATCTTGCACCCCGGGGTTAGTCATTTGCTCAAACTGCTGAGTTAACTGGGCGTAGTCTTTCACTAAATATAAAGAGTCTATTACCGATGCTTCCGTTCCCGCATCCCGAGTAACCGGAAGCTTATACTCTACGTAATGACCATTGTACCAACTGTCGGTGCTCACTGTGGCATACTGGATAAATAGATAGCCTAGCCCCCCCACCAACACAACTGCAGCTACTCTGGCTACCCTAGTCCACAGGGAAATAACCGGAGTTGAATCAGGCGTAGTTTCCGATACGGGTTCTGAGGCTTGTTCCGCCACAGCGATTGGGCGGTACTTGGTATGCCATCGCTGTACTCTTTGCTGAATAGCGGTAGAATGAACCGCATCTTGCGCCAAGCGAATAATCTGTACATCCTGCTGCAAATCAGCATCTTCACTAATCGTTTTTTCTACGTACTGCGTATCAGCTTCACTCAGTTCGCCCTGGAGGTACTGCTCCAGAATCTCGATCTTATTGTTCTCATTAATATTCAACATAGCGAGACATTGTTTTTAAGTTTTCTATAATCGTAGGGGAGCTTTTCACATTACTGATTAGCTCCTTCAGACATTTGTATTTCTTGTTCCTGATTACTTGCTCATTGGTATACTGCGGCAAGTACTCCAGTATTTCTTTGATCGAGAGGCTTTGATAGTAAAACAACTCCAGAATTTTACGGCAGGTGCTACCTAGTTGGTCGAGTAACGCCACAATGAGAGCTTGCTTTTCTTTGTAAGCCAAATGTTCGCTTACATCCGGCTCAACATCATCGCGAGCATCTTCGTAAACTTCGTGTCGCCGGGTAGTACTTTTCCGCTTTCTCAGCTCACTAATCCACAAGTTGCGGGTAAGCGTGTACAGGAAAGATTTTACACTGGCCTGACCTCGATATTTTTCTTTTTTTACCATTTCAATAAAGGCCACAATTGCTTCCTGAATTACGTCGGCAGCATCGTCTTCATCGCCACTATTATTTCGCACATAATTCTCCAAAAGACCGTAGTATTCACGATAAATAAACTGAATAGCTTCGTCAATATCTTGTTCGGTTGTAATTGCATGAACTACCTGTTGGTCATTGTAATCTCGGGCAACGTGCATGAATAATTATCAGTTTAAGGTCGATGTAATTGGGAAGTTTGTAACCGTTTGCTGGAAAAATAGTAAAAATATTTAATGCGATAGGCTTTCTACTTTGTTTTCCGCAGTAATGAGCTCAAACCACTGCATCGATCAGCGGTATACTGTTAATTTTTTATTATACTTTTTACAACAGCATCTTACTTATATTTAAGATCAACTTTTTTTCTAACTATTTTTTCAAAATCCCGGTTACATTACCATTTTGGCATACGACACTGAAGAAAGTTTTAAAAAATTAACCTCAAACAATCATGCGTAACCCACAAAAAGCCATTCACTACACATTTGGACTACTTTTTCTTTGCCTGACGATCTTGTCATGCAATGATGACGACGGTGTTGACGACCCCACTCCGATAGAGCAAGATACTACTGTAGTTACAAATCCGCCGCCAGCTCCACCCTCCCAGCCACCAGCTCTGCCCTCCTTTGACTGTTCGGTATTTACCTACCCCGATACTTTGTTTTTTATTTCAGAAGCTCCAAACAATTTGGTAAGCCCCGATTCAGCCCTGGTAGGTACTTACAGTTCGTATCCTTTGGGGTTAGCGATTGACCCTGCTACCGGAGTGATTGACGTGAATGCCAGTGAGACGGGGCTTAAGTACGAAGTTCGTTTCATTCCTACGGGCACTACCGATACTTGCCGGACGTTTGTAACGATTTCCGGTATTAATTACTTGGATAAGATTTACGTGCTAAGCACCGGCGATAGCCTGGCTCTGCCCATTTATAATGCTAGTCCGATGGCGATGCTTCCTTGTAATGATGACGATGATGATGAGGACGACGAAGACGATGATGATGGGGATGATGACACTGATGATGACGATAGCGAATGCGAATTTGACGATGGTGCCGATGATGACGATGGGGATGGTGACGACGATGAGCCGGCTCCCGGACAAGAAGTAATTCCTCAGGGGGTAGCGATTAACAAAGCTGACGGATCAATCAACCTCCAGCAAACGCTCAATAACGGCACCTTTGGTTCCACTACTCCCGCCAACGGTACTTTTCAGGACTATACCATCTTCTACCGGCTCAACGATGCCAGTAACGAAGCATTAAACTCTATTGATGTTCGCTTCTACTACTACGAAACCGAAGAGGATGTCCCCCAGTCGATTATAGATGAGATTGCTGACCGCAATAGTTTTACCTTCACGAACAGTCGCTTACTAAAGAATGCTAAAACAATGGATAGAAATGGCCGACCGCCTTATCTGTTGATTGTTAGAACACCACAAAGATAGCCAAAGAGACGAGTAATCTCAATGATCTCTCGTCTGGCGATGAAAGATTTTTTATTGACTATTTGTAACATTTAAGGTTAACCATAGGTATTGATAGTATATCTATTAACTTTAAAAGCATTACCTATGAAAACGACATCTCTTTTTCCCTGATGCTTTACTCTCTTCTTTGATTACTTGCTGAGTGAAAAATACAAAACGGGAGATGGCTGAACCACGATGGCTTCGCAGAGCCTCGCTATTCCATAGTGGCCTTGACGATATAGGAAGCAACCAAGCTTCCCCTTGCCGTCATCGCGACGTAGGAATCGATCTTACGCCCCGGTAGGAAGAAACGGTACATCAGACAAGTACACAGCGGGAATACATAGCGAAGAGATCGCTTCGCAGAGCCTCGCGATGACGGTACATGAAACAAAATATCCTCACACCGTCATCGCGACGTAGGAAGCGATCCCACACTATGGCGGGTGGGAATTGTGGGTAGGTACACATATACATAGATCGCTTTGCGGAGTCTCGCCCACTGCGTGGCGCGATGGCGTGGAATATGAAAGTTTTTTTGTAAAATTGTCAGGAACTGTTTCCTTCCCACTGCATCGCTAACAATCTTAATTACTATGGAACGAGGGGGCTGGGTGTACATGATGACCAATCAACAGAACCGGGTACTGTATACCGGGGTAACCGCTAACCTTATTGCCCGGATACACGACCACCGTACCCAGCGTTACTCGAAGAGCTTCACGGCACGCTACCGCCTGTACCGACTGGTTTACTACGAAGGCTTTTCCCGGATTGAGGAGGCCATTGCCCGAGAAAAACAAATCAAGGCGGGTTCGCGCCGAGCGAAAGAACAGCTTATCAATGGTATGAACCCGCAGTGGCGGGATTTGTGGGAGGATATTCAGCAATGGTGAGGCGGTTGAGTAAACAGCAACTCTTTACCGTCATCGCTTCCCCCGGAATCTGTCCGGGGGAAGCGATTGCGCGGCAACCGTCTTACGCCCCGGCGGGGTACGTTGTGTAAGGTGGCTGTAATTTCAGGACGGGAGATGGCTTCGCGGACTCGCCATGACGTTATAGGCAACTAAACTGCCCCCACCGTCATCGCGACGAAGGAAGCGATCCCACGCCCCGGTGGGAGAGCCACATGTGTGTGGGAGGCACTTAGACTTCAGGGCGTGATATGGCTTCGCGGACTCGCCATTCCATAGTGGCCATGACGGTATAAAGAAACTACCAACAAAATAATTAATCATTAGTTTACGTACCGACTGTGGTTGCCTTTTTCTAACTTGAGGCCGACAACCGTATGAGACGATTCGTATTCTGCTTCCTTTCCCTGTTTACCCTAACCCTACCACTGTACGCTCAGCCTGATACTCTAGTTACTTACCAACAAGCTGAAAGTTACTACAACACCGACGTTCCCACGGCTGAAACGGATAGTCTAGCCCTTGTTAACTATTTAAAAGTCATTGATGAATTGTCAGGAGATAACAGTGTAGAAAATGCCCCCTTTCTACTGGATAGCTACGAAAAAGCCGGAATTATCCATCAGATTTACGAAAGAAATGAGCAAGCAGTTGGAATGTACCAAAGCGCTATACATACGGCTGAAAAATTTTCTCTGAGTGACTCACTCCTCTATCGCCCCTATTTATACATTGGTAACGCTTACTACGCTCTACATAGTTTTGACTCGTCTCTGGTGTACCTCAAAAAAGCTGAAGAGCTTTTGGGGCTATACAACCTAGAGGAGGCTGATCGAATCTATAACGCATTAGGGATGATCTACTATGAAGCAGGAAATTACGAGCAAAGTATCAATTACTTTTCTCGCGCACTAGAGGCATTGAATAAGTTGGGGATCAATGACCCACAGGCTACATTCACATTTACCAGTAATATTGCTTCAGCTTTAGGGCTATTAAAAAAGTATGATTTGGCAGCAACAATGTACAAAAGCTTAATTCCGTTGGGTTTAGAATTGAATGAAGTCTATCTTAATTTAGGGGCGACATATCTTGAGGAAAAAAAAACTAACGATGCTTTATATTATCTCAACAAGATTGATTCTACAAAATCCTCAGATTTAAAACAAATTATAAAATATGTGAGCATCGGAAATGCACTTTTGTTACAAAAAAAGACCTCCTCAGCTAAAGATGAAGCACTGAAAGCTCTTAAGTTACTAAAGAGCGATTCTACTGTATCTGGTGAGGAATTTAAAGGAAATAGATATGCTGGAGACGTGTATCGATTGTTAGGAGAAACCTCTCTCCAGCAAGACCAACTACAAGAAGCCCTACGCTACTACCAGCGAGCCATTATTCAGTTTGACTATGGTTTTAGTGATACCACGGTATTCAGCAACCCTCACGATTTTGCTTCGGCCTTTAGCAACTTCGCATTGTTTGGTAGTCTTACCGCCAAAGCGCATTGTCTGGAATTACTGTACCAACAGAACCAAACATCTGATTACTTAGTCGCTGCTCTGGATACCTATCAGTCGGCTTTTAAGATGGCCGATTACGTAAACAAGTGGTTTGACAATGAAAACGCTCGCCTTTTTTTAGCCGATGAAGTACTACCCGCCTATCAGCAAGCGGTAGCTTTTGCGGTATCAGCTTACGAACACACCCAAAACCCAGCTCATTTGGAAACGGCTTTCCGTTGGGCGGAGCAGAGTAAAGCGAATGCCCTGGCTGCCGCCTTGAAAGAAAATACAGTACGCAACTACACGGGCTTACCCGATTCGCTCCTCACCCAAGAACGTACTCTTCAGCAAAATTTATCCCGCCTGTTTTTGCAGATTGACCAAGCCGAGACCGAGGAAGAAATAGGTGTACTAGAAACTGAAATAAGGGATACTGAGCTAGCCCTCTCGCGGCTGCAAGATCGCCTGCACGATTTTCCGGCCTACCGTCAGCAAAAATTTCAGTACGATAGTCTGGATATTACTTTCTTGCAACAAGAAGTACTCGATAAGCAAAGCGCGGTGTTATCGTACTTTTTGAGCGATAGTATTATTTACTTATTTGCCTTGCAGTCTCAGCAGCTCACCTACTACACCGCCCCTCGCGATTCGGTGTATGCAAATAATCTGCAACGACTACAGCTTGAGCTGAGGACAATAAAAGCGGGGCAGTCTTATCAGGGTGCCAAACTAGCCAAACGTTTATACGAGCAATTACTGCTTCCGACCCAAACGGTACTGAACAAAACCTCGTCGCTTATCATCATTCCCCATCAAGAGCTAAATTATCTTCCTTTTGAGTCGCTAATAAATCCTCAAGACGACTACTTGCTCGCCAGTCATAGTGTTAGTTATCAGTATACCGCTTCCTTTCTTCAATCTGACCCGGTTTTAGTAGATAATCTGAATAGTGCCCTCGCCTTAGCTCCTTTCTCTGCGAATGAAGCTTACGAACCCACGGGGCTAAGCCCACTAACTTATTCCGTGACGGAAACTGCCCAACTTGGTGGAGTAATACTAGAGCACCGCGAGGCCACGAAGGCTAATTTTTTGCGGTATAGCGACGATGCTTCTATTATTCATCTGGCTACTCACGCCGTTGCTAACAACGAAGACCCTTCGCGCTCGTATATTGCTTTTTATCCTTACACGGAAGCCGACAGTGCTTACAAGCTATTTGCTCATGAGTTATATAATCTTCCCCTGCAAGAAACCCAATTAGCTTTTCTTAGTGCTTGCGAAACTGCTACTGGTAAGATGATAAGTGGGGAAGGAATTATGAGTTTATCGCGAGCATTTGCTTACGCAGGTTGCCCTAACCTAATTACTTCGCTCTGGAAAGCGGAAGATAATGCTACTGCCTACCTGAGCGAGCGTTTTTACCAATATTTAAGTAAAGAGTACAGCATTGCTGACGCACTACGCCAAGCCAAATTAGATTTGCTGAACAACCTGAAGCTTGCCCAGTTTCACGCTCCTACCTACTGGTCTCACTTGGTTTTTGTCGGTACTCCCCGTTCGTCCCAATTATCTACTGTTACCCCTTGGATTATTGGCTCCGCCGGAGTTCTGGCTGTCTTACTAATTTTTATGTGGCTGCATACGAAGCGGAAATAGCCCTCACAATAGAGGATATTTCGATAAATTTCTAAGGTTCGTGATGTCACGAACCTCGGGGTAGATAATTATCAGAATAAGGTTTAATGGAGTAACTCTATGCACCGACGGGCGGGATACCGTGTCTCTTACCCGTCATCGCGATCATTCATAGACTCTGATACTAATCAAGCTATCATGGGCTTGGCCTCAACTGGCTTATTCTTCCCTGAAGCAGCTATCCTCTTTACTTCTCCCTCTTCTTCCTTATTCAAAAACACTTCAATCTTATTGAGCGAAAGCATACCCCGCCGAAGTACGCCCGGTACTTTAAACAACCTTCTTAGTGGTGCAATTACCGAAGCCAGTACCAATAAGTACACTAGCAACGCCCCGCCACTGATTTGTAATTCGGGGTGTACTGCCACCTGCCACAGTAGAATTCCGGTGAGTACGTGTCCCATAAGTGGGGCAAGCATCTGCCGCGCGTTTTCCGAGACGTGATACGCCCGATCAGCCGCCAATAGCTTGTGGGTTTTCTTCCGAAACTTCCGGATTACCTCTTTTTCTCCCGCTACGGTCTTAATCTCTTCGTGCTGGGCAAACTTGCTGGCTACGTAGGAAAGCATAAAGCTTTTACGGTTACGCTTCTCCTTAATTAACGGATTTTGGTAGCGGTCTAACCCAATCATTAGCGGAATGTACAGCACTAATGATATTAGTAAAATAGTACTCAACGTTACGTTCAGCAAAAAGAGAATACCAAAGCCCGATAGCAAAAACAGCAAATCTTTTATCCCTCCGTGCAAGCCCTTTATCAATAAGTTTTTCACACTACTCATATCCCCGCTGTAGCGCAGCAAGTAGCGTCCGTAAGGTTTGTGCTGGAAGGTTTCGGGCGACCAGTTGATTTGTGTCGCAAACAATCGCTGGGTCACCTGATGAATAAACTGTTCGGCCTCCCGGGTAATCCAGTACTTTTCGGCGTAGGTAAATACTGCCTTTAAGACAATCACCCCCACGAAGAAAATGAAAAAGGCTTCCATCGTCTCTAGCTGCACTCCGAAGAGCTTGAGCAACTTAGTACGGTTGGTGATTGACTGAAAGTGAATGTCAAAGAATGCTCCCAGCGATACCGAAACCATAAACGTACAAACACTGCCCAGCCAGCCCAGTCCTAAAATGACTAAAAGGTATATTCGTCGGGTGCGCCAAAATTCAGCTAATAGAGAAGTAGACATAATCTTTAAAAAAATGGGAACCCGAATACCGAATTCCGGATAATTTCATACACTGTTTTACTTATTACACGGCTTTTATTAAAAGCAGTTGGCAGAAGGCTATAAGTTTTTCTGCTAACTGTCTACCAGAACCGGAAGACGTATCATGGATTCTAGTCTTCCGGTCCCCGTCGGCCGCCCATGTACTTTCGGTTTTTATTAGTTCATTGGGCAATGCGAAGTTGAGCGCGAGCTATCACTTCCTTGGCCCCCTCTCCAGTAAGGTCTTCCAGATTGTAGACTGGTACCGAGCTATGCCCCTTCACTTCTTTTACTAACAACGGACTAGCGGTAAACATACCACATAGGGCTGTCGGAGTAATACCCCACCCTTCAAGAGTCTGTATTCCTTGGATGGCAGCCAAGCTATCGCCAGCGGAGAAGATCACTTCATCTACCGTGTTCATAAAGCGATGGTTGGTCATCAGCATCTTGGTTTCCCGCTGAATAATCCCGTCGGCAATTTCTATAACCACGTAGTCGGGTTGCTTTTCTAGCGTAAGACGAATTAATGATTCATACAGGTTAAGCAGTTCGGTTTCGGAGCAGAGGTAGGTAGAGGGGTAGCCAAAATAGCTAAAGTCAGTAGAAATATCGGCACCCAAGTCGTAGGCTAGATCCGCATCTTTGGTATAAACCGTTCCGGTAAGTTTAACGTAGGCCACTTTCTTTTCCTGCTTTTTCAATCCGTGAACCAAGTAAGCTGCCGAAGTGGTTTTGCCACTGTCCATTGAGGAGCCTACCGATAAAATTACTTTCGTACGAGAAGCACTCGCTCCCGAGAATGTGTGCATTTGCTCGGCTTTCAATTGCTTGGTATTAATTACCTCTCCGGCAGCATCGGTAGCGTACCCTACTATCTGTAAGCAAGTAGGGCCAACCCGGTGAAATTTGCTGTGCATACTGTGTACCTGCCCTACGGTTCCGCCCCCACCCAAGATGTGAAACTCTTGTTGCACGGTGTCCGGCACGTAGCCTTCAAACTGGCCGGTAGCGTAGCGGGTACCAAAGGCGGCCATAATCCGGTCGCCCGGCATCAGCGAGACGTTACGTCGGGCAGATGATTGCATTTTGGTGTGTTTTCCAATGCTGAGGACTTCAAAGATGGCTACATCGCCTACCTGCGGTACGTAGTATTGAGGGCGAGCGGTATCTACTTGATATGTGTTTACATCAGAGCAAATAAATGATTGTTTAATGCGCGTTTCCATAGGAGTTTAATTTTAATTAGTTATGCGATTTTTTTGTTGTGATTGATGCGATCTAAATTGCTTTAGATGCCCCTATGTCGCAGTGCATCGATCAAACGTAACTGCCTTCCAGAAAAAAAATCAAAATTTTTCAGATCTACTTTTTTTCCTTCTCTACTGGTTACACTCGCTCACCTTTCCACGACCTTGCTCAAACCTTTATTTATCATGGCACGACGAACTACATCACTCGCTATTATTTCCGGACTCAGCATAGGCATTATAAGTACGCTACCTTTTACTGCCGAAGCGCAGTACCGCGGGGTACGCTTCAACGTAAGGGTTCAAAAGAACTTTGAGTTGAAAAACGAACAGGAAATCTCTTTTCAGCAGCACCTGCAAATCACCCCTGATTTTATAGAAGGCGGTATTATTGAAACCGATGATCCTGACTTTCAGGAGATTGATTTTATTGACCCTGTTTTTCTTCCCGAAGAGGAAGATGACGACTGGGATGATGAGCAAGACGAGAAATGGGAAGAGGACAACGACAACGAGTGGGGTGATGATGGCGACGACGACAGGTGGGATGATGAAGAAGACGACTGGGACGATGAAGAGAACACAGTGCCACCGGGGGGAGGAGTGGCTGGCACCCCCACAACCACCGAACCAATAGTAGATGAAATGCTTCGCGAACCCGACCGCATTGAGCTAGGCTTTCGGGGAGCTAGTAGTGTAACGCATCGCCTTCCGCTATCCGAAAACTTTGATTTAACCAATGGGTACACTTACTTCATCCGACCTAACCGCATCAACACCCACCGTATCCATACTGATTTATTTTACGGCCAACGGATCTTTGAACGCCGCTTTACTTATTCTTCCCGCTTACGTCTGCAACATAGTGCCGGAGAAATTAAGCGCGACATTCGCGTGAGCAGCTACGCTCGCCTAAACTCCCAACTACGACTACGCGGAAAGGTATCCCCCTTTATACGCGCTGAGATCCTGTACCGGATTCGCCTTCAACGACGCGATAGTGAATTTAATCGGGTACGGGCTGCTGTGGGTACCGATTTTCGGATTAGCCGCCGCCACCGCATCCGCTGTGTTTACGACTTTCAACGTCGCTTTAACCGCTCCAATCCTGAGAACTCCAGCGTGCTCAGTTTTGAGTACCGCTTCCGCTTTGCCGATAGCCGAATGGATCGCTGGGAAGAGGATTAAATTTACTTTTATTAGAGTAATGCTTTCAGACAAGTAATCCCTCTCATTTGCTAACCATTAGAAACGCTAAACTAAATCCGAAAAGGTATTCTTGAATAGTAAAACGTTTACAAACGGGAGTAATCATCGATAAATACTTAGATTCTTATTAACGGTTCGGCAGAGCATAATGATGTGAATTATAATAAAAGCTGTTTTAATTATGTTTTTTCAAAAAAAATCTGCTAGATCAACGTGGGTGTATAGAAAATATACGCAATATTGCGTATATCCAAAAGTTGGCAATAATTACAAAAAAACATGAAAAGATTCATTTTAGTAATAACGATTGGGGTTTTCTCATCATTATGTTACAGCCAAAGCGCACAACCCAATAAGAAAGAATTAGACACATTAAAAACTAAACTCGAGACTCTTTTTATGGAAGACCAACTTTTCAGAAGACTATACCAAGATGCTGAAAAGAAATTTGGACAGGATTCTGCCGAAATGGAATACTTCTGGAAAGTTGTTGAAGAACAAGATGATAGAATCGAATTAGAATTTATTGCGATAATTGAAAAATACGGGTGGCTTGGAATTAGTGAAGTTGGTAGATTAGCTAATACCGCTCAATTTAGCATAATGCAACATAGTTCGATAGAGACTAAAAAAAAGTATGCGCCATTAATGAAAGAATCTGTTTTAATTAACGAATCGCAACCAGTACAGTACGCAAGATTAATTGACAGAATGCTTGTTAATGATAATAAACCACAAATTTATGGCTCACAAATAACCCAAGATGAGACTGGAAATTCGATTTTCTTTGAAATTGAAAAACCTGAATTAATCAATAAACGCAGAAAAGAAATTGGTTTAGACGGAATTGAAAATTTTGCAAAACAAAGACAAATTGAATGGAATGTTGTCCAAAAAGAAAAATAACTATTGCCAATAATGGCTATAAGTAATTGCTTTTTCTCGCCTACCTCTGAAAATCCTCGCATATTTTCAATTTGGTGTGTGCTTGCAGAATTAAGTGCTAAACCCACGCGACTACTCGTAGCCGAGACCGTAAAGCTCTAAATGATTAACAAATCCGAAATACTGGAAAAGCATTTTAACTTACAAGAGCTGCGCGCCGGAGAATACTTCGTAAAGGAAGGGCAATATTCCAAGCATATCGGGTATGTAGAGGCTGGATTGCTTCACTCCTACCAGATAGATCGGACAGGCGATACAGTTACTACCAATTTTTTTCTACCAGAGGCATTTTGTGGTTCATTTTTCAGTTTTTACCGCCATGCCCCGGCATTAGATTCTGTAAAAGCAATTACGGAGGCTCGCATTCATACGATTGGATATGATCAACTACAAGCCTTGTTTCGGGAAGATTTGGGCATCAATCAACTGGGGCGACTGGCTATAGAAGAGGTGTGTATTGAAAAAGACATCAGGCTTACCAAAATGCTGAAGCTTGATGCCAAAGACCGTTACCTGTGGTTTATCAAAGAATATCCGGCTGTTGTTGAGAAGTCCCCTCTAAAATTCATTGCTAGCTACCTGGGCATGAAGCCCGAATCATTGAGCAGAATCAGAAGAGAGTTAATTTCCTAACATAGGTCAATCCAAAGTCCGGTTTATTCTAAGTTCTTTGTGTCATAAAAAATACTGTTATGACACACACATTATCAAAACCAATAAGATTTAAAGAAGGAGACGGTGCGCTTCACGGCTTTACCACGGGCAGGGTTAAGGTCAAATCCAAATTCAGAACTGCCCAAGGCAATGCATTTACCTCCAAGATTAACTTTCTTCTGGATCGCCAATTTACAGAATATATGCCGATTATGGTTTGGGTACTCGACCACCCGGAAGGAGTATTTGTTGTTGATACGGGAGAAAATGCCAAAGTGAGTAATCAGGGGTACTTTAAAAAAGAAGGCCCTTTGGCAAACTACATCAACACCAAATCATTCATCTTTGACGTTGAACCCGAGGAGGAAATAGGCCCCCAATTAAAAAGACTTGGCTACAGTGAAAGCAGCATAAAAAGCGTGGTTCTTACCCACTTGCACCTTGACCACTTCGACGGCCTACATTATTTTGAGACTACCGATATTGTGATCAATCAGCTAGAGTGGGAAAAACCTAGCTTCGCCCTGCCCAGTTTATACCCTGAGTGGTTTTCGCCAAGTACGGTTCAGCTAAAAGAAGCCAGTGACCGTCATTTCAAGCACTCCCTCCCGTTGGTTGCATCTGGCGAGATAAAACTAGTCCACACTCCAGGACATACTGTTGGACATTGCTCAGTACTGGTAAAAACTGCTGATATGCATTACTTGCTAGCCGGGGATATCACTTACAATCAGCATCAATTGCAAAACAATATTTACGCTGGCGGACATCAAAGCTTTAGGCTTTCCGGAAGTACCTATCAGGCAGTTAGAGAGTACGCCTCAAAAAACAAACTCGTATACCTTCCATCCCACGATAATCAGGCATTGGATAGGATACAGAACGATACATATTTAACGACCGGGCTTCGTTAATGAATGAAATATAAGGGCGAACAAGACTAACTTACTCCTATATCGTAGCCCACTTACGGAGTGTAGTTAGGAAAGAAGAAAACACAAGCCTTTTTTTGTATAAAAAATAACAAGCGGAAGCGAAGCAGAAATTGTAACAATTTATTCGTCACTACTACTAGAATCTTTGTAAATAGCATCAGAACATAGTAGTCCCGATAAATTGTCTGCAAAGAAATGAGGTTTATAAACTTTGAAAATATTATTAGAGATGCGTGGGAAGAGTACGACCCCTCCCGCAATGTAATTTCAGTCACTGATATTAGTGCTAGGGTTTCTACCAACCACGTATTTCGGGTAAAACTGGAAAACAACGATGCAGTTATTGCCAAACTTTCGTACTTCGGTTACTACGAGCACTTTGTGGAAGACCACACCCTTATTAATGCCCTGGCAAATAACCTAAATGCCCCCTACCATCACTTCTTGGCACGGTCGCTGATGAAAAGAAATCATCTCTATACCTACCAGTATTCCCAGTCTAGCATTAACGTATGGGTAATATTTTACAATCCGGTAGGGGTGAAAAGGAAATTACCGCGGGTACTAAGTGAACTTCAGATTAGGCGGCTGGGACAAGAGGTAGCCAAATTTCATCGAGCGTGCTTCAAGCTCAAGAATATTCTGCCCGATTGGTCTAAAACTATGGCGATTGATATTGAGCAGTTGCGTAAAATCTTAGACTCAGATGATGGTCAATTTGAGCACCGTATGCATATCAAAAGCATTCACCAACAATGCGATACCCTCTTTGAAAACATGCAGGAGTTGGGAGCCTATGATCTACCCGCTATTCCGGTATTTGTAGATTGGAATATCGGTAACTTTTCGGTAGATGAAGACTTTAACTTTTACTCTCGTTGGGATTACGACTGGTTTCGGATGAGTTCGCGAGTAATGGACTTTTATTTTTTTAGCCGGGTTTGTTCCTCCATCGGCGATCAAACGAGCTTTAGCTACCTGATTGACCCCTTGATGGAAGAGCGTTTTCTGTGGTTTTTGGAAGAATATCATCAAGTGTATCCGCTGTCGCGCGTAGAAATATTATTTATGAAAGAAGCCTACCGGTTCTTCATTCTGAACTACGTGATTAAAGACGGTCGGTACTTCTTCCACGAAATTTATGCCTCTCGTTTGCAGCAAGAAGCTCATTCGGTGTATTTTCCTGAGCTAGACCAGAAGTTCAGTGCAGATAAAATCTTGGCTAAACTGGGGTTGAGTGAGTGAACGGAGATTATTTTCGATACATCGTTTTTCCAAACTTGAACCTCGTAAAATTGCTAATTGCTAATTACCCTCAATTCTCGCTTTCAGCATTTTTATTAACTTCTTAATTTTCCCAAATGGATATTCAGTTATTTAAGTCTATTGCCGACCAATATAAAGTCATATTTTTTGATGCGTTTGGAGTGCTAAAAAATTACGAGGGATTGATCGATGGGGTTGAAGAAACGATGAATTATTTGCACGAGCGAAACATAGGGTTTTATGTGCTTACCAACGATGCCTCGCGTAGCCCGGCTGAACTTTGCAACAGCTTTCAACAGTTGGGTCTTACGGATATTACCGCAGATAAGATTATCTCTTCGGGTATGCTGGCCCGCGAGTATCTGGGCTATAAAGTAAAGCAAGGAACCGTAGCCTACTTAGGCACACCTGAATCTGCCCACTACCTGGAAAGCCTAGCGTTGAAAACAATTTCTATCAAAAATCTAGAGTTAGCTCAGGCCGAAGAGATTGAGGCGGTAGTGTTTATGGATGATGAGGGCTTCGATTGGAGTGAAGACCTTAACAAATTACTCAACTTACTACGTCGCCGCAATATTCCGGTTGTGGTTGCCAACTCTGATCATACCTATCCGGTGTCCAAAAGCCGAATTGCCATTGCCATTGGCGCCATTGCCGATATGGTAGAGAATCTCATTGGTAAGCGCTTTCTGCGGTTTGGCAAGCCCGACGCTCAAATGTTTGTTTTCGCCTACGATCATGTGCAACCTTTTCACCCCACTGATAAAAGTGAAGTACTAATGGTTGGCGATACGCTAGAAACCGATATTATCGGGGGCAATAAGTTTGGACTAGACACTGTACTCGTACTCTCAGGAAACACAGCTCCGCATCAAGCTGAACAAGCCATTCTCTCTACCGGAATCACCCCAACGTACGTATGTGACTCCATTGCCATTACGTAATTCTCTCTAGAGCATGGTTGTACCCTGGTTTAACTGCAAATAATGTAGCAGCGATACTTAACATCTCTGACGTATTCTTGAGCAAGGGAGTAAGACGTAAACCAAGATATTTCTAATCATATTTTCTAGAACTTAAACGCATCACACCCCGTTGCATTAATAGTCAATGTACACTAAGAATTTTTAAAAGCTGATTGACACATTTTTCCAAAATTGGTAGATACCTGAAACAGAAATAGTAGGTTTTAGGTGTAAGCCTCAACACATTTACCGTTTACAACATTTTTTTATTACACATGAAAAAGTTACCATTCATCGCCTCTATTGCTGCAGCATTCATACTTTTTTCCTTGGCAGGCTACGCCCAGCAAACCGCTAAAATTACTAATTTACTGGAATTGGAAGAAGGCCAATATTTCGCCGACCGAGATAGTGCCTACCTTGATCCGTACTATGGCTTGAAAAAATTGATCTACGGAAATAGGCGCTTTGCTGAAAATAAGAGTATTAAGCCTCGTCAAACTGATGCTGACCTTAAAAATAACGAACTAGGCCAAAAGCCCTTCGCTACTATTATTGGTTGCGCGGATAGCCGGGTTCCCAACGAAATTATTTTCGATCAAGGGGTTGGAGATTTGTTTATCACTCGTACTGCTGGGCAGGTGATGGCCGAGGCGTCCTACGGAACGATTGAGTACTCTTCTGAGGTGCTAAATACTAAGCTGATTGTGGTACTAGGACACGAATCATGCGGAGCGGTGCAGGCGGCTATGCAGCTCCCAGAAAATCCTCCTGGCCACGTAGTCACGCTTATTAACGCCATTAAACCAGCTTCACTGGTTGCCAAAAGAGCCAATGTAGGGGAAGAGGAATCTCTAAATTTAGCTATCCGACAGAACGTACTAGAACAAGTTAATTTACTAAGAGGGTTAGAACCCGTGCTGAGCCGAAGCTTTGAGAAAGGTAATCTTCTAATTGTTGGGGCGGTTTACAACCTAAGCACCGGTGAAGTAGAATTTCTTGAAGAAACCGTTACCAGCTTACCAAAATTTGCCCAAAACCAAGAACCAGCCAAAGCAGAGAAGTAAGTTCACTTCGCCAACATAGCTTTATTGATTTAGAATCATGCGAAAAATACTGCTGGCAGGAATACTGATATTCCTGAACCTATTGGGCTACGCACAAGGTGGTCCCGATGAAGATCAACTGGGTGCTTGGTATATGTACTTTTTTAACAAACGCTTCGGCGAAAGCCAATTCGGAATACAAGGTGATTATCAGTTTCGGTTTTGGAACTTAGGAGGGGATCTGGAACAGATACTCTTGAGAACCGGGGCAACGTACCGTCCGAAAAATGCTGATATACTATTCACCCTAGGCTACGCAAATATTACCACGGGTACCCCGGGTGAGAGTACTAGCCGGACGAATGAAAATCGGATTTATCAGGAAGCATTGTTTTCTCAAAGAATTGGTAGCCGATTTCTACTTACCCATCGGATACGGTACGAGCAGCGATGGGTAGCAGATCAAGATTTACGGACTCGGTATCGGTATAATTTGTTCGTGAATGTGCCCCTCAATAATACTGATTTGGCTAAACGTACGGTTTATCTAGCACTCTATAACGAAATATTTATCAACGGACAAACTGATGTTGGCGACGGCCTAACAGTACAATTTTTTGACCGAAACCGTACTTACTTAGGAGTTGGTTACGGATTACTGGATAACTTGAGGATGCAGGTTGGCTGGATGAAGCAAACCACGGCTAATTGGAGTAAAGGGCAAGCCCAGCTAAGCCTACACCATAATTTTTAGGCAGTAAGTGAGATCATAAAGATGCTATTTTCGGTTCCAGATGATTTCATGTGGTGAGAGAGACTTGCAAAGTTTGTGATGATCGTATCGCTCTTAATCATAAGAAGAGTAAACTTCGTACGTCTTTCTCATAATGACCAAAGGAACTTAAACCACACAGATTCCCCTGTAACCTTATTTTCTTACTCTTTCAGTTCTTCTTGTAGAAAATCAATACATAACGCCGCTGACCAAGAGAAGCGATGGCTACCGTAACCCTGCTTTTCTTTTCCTACCACATCTTTAATAGGATCAAAGTATTCGTAGAAGCCGTAGTGGCTAATTAGCTCTAACGATTCTTGCTTAAGCTGCTCAGCTAAATCAGCAAACCCGTAGTGCTTCAGTCCGTGATGTAGCATCCAGTTCATGTTGATCCATACCGGACCACGCCAGTACTTTTTAGGGTTGAATTTTGGACTTGTCGGGTTGTATGATGGGCATAGATACTTATTTTGATCAACCGAACCGCTAAATGATTCGCTTAACAAACGGTCAACAATTTGCTGCGCTTGCTCTTGGCTAGGAATATGGGCGTATACCGGAATCAAACCTGATGAAGCTTGCATCTCAATGCGCTCATCGTTGTGTAAATCGTACGCATCGTAGATACCTGTTTCGGAATTCCACAGCTTTTCGTTCATCGACTTTATCGATAGCTCGTTCCACTCCATCAACTGATCAATGCCTTCACCGATTAACGCTGCTAGCTCAATTAGTGCTTGGTTAGATTTTACCAAAATGCAGTTGAACAGCGGATCTTGAATTACAAACGGGCAACGCTCTAAAATAGCTTCTTCGTTATAATCGCATTTGCGGTAGATATCAATTAGATGAATGTAGCGATTGTAATCGTAGTCAGTCGGGCGGTGTTCGGCATGACCGTTATCCAAATCTTTGCGTTTATATGGCGGGATTTTGATTTTATCAAAGGTAATTCGCTCCATCGGAGTATCCCAGGTTGGCGAGTTATCGGTACCCGACTCCCAGGGGTGGCGGATATAGACCAACCCTTCGTTAAACGGATCGCGATGATCGTAGAAGTAATGGTGCATCTTCAGGATTTTCGGAAACATCTCCTTCACAAAATTCAGTGCCCGTTGCTTGTCCTGAGCATTATTATAAATGTGCTGGAGCACAAATCCATGTACCGGAGGCATGGTGATTCCTGAGGTCTTTTTATTTTCGGGAGCATTGAACGACCGCCACGTTTCCCAAAAATCGGAACTCGGAAAATAGTTATAGTCAAACTCCGGGTTGAAAATAATCTGCGGAACCATACCGTTCTTCCACTGTCCGCTAAACAGCGAACGGAGCTCCGACTCAGCCCGATCCATATGGTAGTGAGAATAGCCAATCGCAATAAATCCCGCATCCCAGTTCCACTGATGAGGGTATAGGTTAGGAGCCGGCTTGGTGAACATACCCGTCCAGTTTCCGGCTAAAATATCTTTTGCTTCGGCTACTAGCGTTTTAGAATCTATCAATTCTGTAGTATACATAGTCTTCTTTCGTTTATTACATTGTAGGCAAGTAGTTATCTAACTGACGCTACTACGCTACAATTGTTTGGCAATGGTCTCAGTTTTGCGTTTACCTGACACTTTTTAGTTTTTTCAATCCAATTTAACATAAATGATACCAACTTATTTGCAATAAATTGTATTCTACAGTATAAACTCACTTCAATATTATTTGTAGCTTTGGCAGTAACTAAGTCAACTTAACTGAATCTATGCCTATTTTTGATTTGTCTGAACAGGTTGCCGTTATCACCGGCGGGGGGAAAGGAATTGGTCAGAGTATTGCCGAAGTGTTTGCCAAGCAGGGATCTGAAGTCCATATTCTGGAAATTGATAGGGCAAGTGGGCAAGAAACCCAAATGAAAATAGAGCAGGCGGGTGGCCAAGCTTCGGTGCACGCTTGCGATATTTCTCAGCAGGCTGAGGTAGTAGCGGTAGCTGAGCGAATCTTTCAGCAAAGTGGCTCGATCGATATTTGGGTAAACAACGCCGGAATTGCCCACATCGGCAACGTAGAATCTACCACTGAGGAGGATTTTGATCGTATTTATGCCGTCAACATCAAAGGGGTGTACAACGGTATGCGTGCCTGTGTACCTTTAATGAAGCAGCAAAAAGGTGGGGTTATCTTAAACTTAGCCTCAGTGGCCTCAGTGCTGGGTATCTCCGATCGCTTCGCTTACTCTACCAGTAAGGGTGCCGTACTTACCATGACTCTTTCGGTGGCCAAAGACTACGTAAAAGACAATATTCGCTGCAATTGTATTGGCCCGGGGCGGGTACATACTCCCTTTGTCGACGGTTTTCTAGAGAAAAACTATCCGGGGCAAGAAGCCGAGATGTTTGAAAAGCTTTCCCAAACCCAACCCATTGGCCGAATGGGAAAACCTGAAGAAATTGCTCATTTAGCGCTATATCTTTGTTCCCAGGAAGCGGGCTTTATCACCGGAAGCTTTTATCCGATTGACGGTGGGTTTATTACCCTAAACAGTTGACAGAGTAGGAAGTACTGACTGATAATTGCAGACATAGCGCAGATGAGTAATGATTAGTAAGCAGTGTAAACAGAAGGGAAGGAAGAAGTGTAAACTGTGGTCTATCGACCGTCGTCTGTTGACCAAAAATCAGCAGCAATTTAGCCATTGAACCATGAACAAATACGGACTACACGGAAAACTAACCGCGACGGGAGGCAAGGGAGAACAACTGGCTACTATTCTGCTGGAGGCATCCCGTTTGGTTGCTTCAGCAAAAGGTTGTCACCTTTATTTAGTTAGTCAGGATCAAGCTCATCCAGACGACGTGTGGATTACCGAGGTTTGGGATAGCAAAGAAGACCACGATCATTCTTTAAAAGATGAAAAGGTGCGAGCACTGATTACCCAAGCCATGCCACTACTAGCCGGAAAGCCCGAGAAAGGGCAAGTGCTTGATGTTCTGGGGGGAGCTGGCATATCTTAAACTAACTTAATTTTACACTTTTTATCATAACCAACTTCACACACTACCAAACACTATGAAACTATTCCGATTTGGAAACCCTACTTCTGAAAAACCCGGTATCAACTACCAAGGAAAGAATTTAAACGTCCAAGCTTTCGGGGAAGATTATACTCCCACATTTTTTGCCAACGATGGATTAAACCGCTTGCAGAACTGGCTGAACGATAACGCGGATAGCTGCCCCGAAGTAAGTGATACTGAGCGAATGGCTCCTCCCCTAGTACAGTCAGGGAAAATTATTTGTGTAGGTTTGAACTATAGAGACCACGCCTCAGAAAGTAAGATGGAGCTTCCAAAAGAACCCATCATTTTCTTTAAAGCTACGTCAGCCATTGTTGGGCCTAACGATGATTTAGTTATTCCTAAAGGCAGTGAAAAAACCGACTGGGAAGTAGAACTCGCCGTAGTAATCGGCAAAAAAGCGTCTTACGTTTCCGAGAGTGAAGCGATGAACTACGTAGCTGGTTATATGGTGCACAACGACTACAGTGAGCGGGCTTACCAGTTGGAACGCTCGGGGCAGTGGGTAAAAGGAAAAAGCTGCGACACTTTTGCTCCTATCGGCCCTTACTTAGTTACTAAAGATGAGATTGAAGATGTGCACAACTTAAATCTTTGGCTCAAAGTAAACGGAGAAACCAAGCAACAAGGCACTACGGCTGACTTGATTTTTAATGTGCCCCATCTGATAAGCTATTTGAGTCAATTTATGAGCTTACAGCCCGGTGATATTATTTCTACGGGAACCCCAGCCGGAGTAGGCTTAGGCTTTGATCCTCCAATATTCTTAAAAGCCGGCGATGTGGTAGAACTTGGCATTGATGGCCTGGGCAGTTCTCGCCAAGAAGCAGAAGCATACCAAGGATAAAAGTTAACAGTCCATAGCCGACGGTCCAGCACGAGGTAACTGTGGACTGTCGGCTATGGACTGTGGACTAAATTATGAAAGACTACGCGCAAACCGTTAACCTTAAGAACGACCCGGAGGTAATTCGTGAGTACGAAAAGCACCACGCTGCCGTTTGGCCCGAAGTGCTCTCGGCTCTGAAAGAAGTAGGGGTTATTGATATGAAGATTTATCGGTTGGGTCGCCGCCTGTTTATGTTTATGCAAACTGAAGATGATTTTGATCTGAACGTAGATATGCCTCGCTACCTTGCATTACACCCGAGGTGTCGGGAGTGGGAAAGCTTAATGGGAACATTTCAGGAAAAAGTGCCCGAAGCCCAACCTCACGAAAAATGGGCCATTATGAAAAAAATATTTGAATTCTAAGCCCTGTGAAGGCAAGAGGATCAGATACCGACTGATTTACTAAAATTTTCCGTATTCTTTTCTTCGTTTTCCAATGACAATCAAAAATTTGTAATTTTCTAGTTTACAATCAGCCATTTAACGATTTACTTCTTATGGATTTACACCTTGCTAATAAAGTAATAGTTGTTACGGGCGGAGCCAGTGGTATTGGTGAAGCTATTGTACGAGGAGCCGCTCAGGAAGGTGCTATTCCCGTGATAGTCAACCGAAGGCTCGAGCGGGGCGAGAAACTAGTTGCCGAACTCAAGCAGGCCGGATACCAATGCCTCTTCGTTCAGGCTGACCTAAGTGAGATTGATCAGTGCCAACGAGCTGTTCAAGAGACAGTCGACCAACTAGGGCGATTGGATGTGCTGGTTAATAATGCCGGAATAAACGATGGTGTTGGCTTGGAAAGTGGTTTTCCTGAGGCGTTTATGCAGTCGTTACAAAACAACTTACAGCATTACTACTCATTGGCGCATTACGCCCTACCCTACCTGAAAAAAGCGAGAGGAAATATTATTAACATCAGCTCTAAAACGGCAGTAACTGGGCAAGGAGGCACATCGGCCTACGTTGCAGCTAAAGGTGCTCAACTAGCCCTGACCCGCGAGTGGGCCACCGAGCTACTCCCTCACGGAATCCGAGTGAATGCGGTACTTCCGGCGGAGGTGCTTACTCCTATGTACGAAACTTGGTTGAACAGCTTGGCCAATCCAAACGAAAAGAAAGCACAAATAGAGCAGCGTATTCCCCTGGATCAACGCATGACTACTGCTCAGGAGATTGCCGATACGGTACTGTTTCTGGCTTCTGATCGCTCCTCCCATACCACTGGTCAACTTCTCTTTCCCGATGGTGGCTACACGCATCTGGATCGGGCGATTCATTCCTAGACTACGCGCAATTAGTTATGTAGGTTCCTGGGTGAGGTTGCTTATTCACCGTTGTGGCCTATTCCCGTATTTTGAAACAGCCCCTTGGGCTGAATCACATCAACTCTAACTACTTTTTCGTTCTCAAATGTGAAAACTTCTACGATATTTTGTCCAACCTTGTCAGCTTCTTCAAACCAAACTTTATCGTGCATAATCACTTTGTTGTCTATTTCTACCAGATGCTGTATTTCCGAACGAACATTGGGGTGACTCTCAAAGTGTTTAGCTCTGTTCTTCATTAAATTCGCTCTTCCGTCAACCTTCATTTCCGATTCTACGAATACTTGAACTTCGTCAGCAAAGCCTTTTACATATTTTTTAGCATCCTGTTCATTCACCGCATCTATCATTTCCTTAATGATTCTGCTTTGCTCGCCAGTAATTTCATATTTGGGTGGTTGCTCAACATTGCATCCGACTGTAACAAAAAAGGTCAGTAGCGTAATTTGTATTATTCTTCTCACTAGTTCGTCACAATTAATAAAATGGTAACAGGACTCATCGAAGAGTCCTTTATTAATAGCAAAAAATGTCTTCACTAATCTTCCGCGATTGAAATAGCCATCGGTGCTTCCTTTTTGAGGGCAGAATACATCTCTGCGTATTTTTTATCCGTGCCTTTTTTTTCAAAAATATCCCAATAACCTTCGCCGTATCTTGCTTGGGTTCGCTCTTCGTATAGCTGATAGAAGGCTTTTTGGAGATGATGCACGTTCGTTAGGTACTCGCCATAGGTATTATCATCGCTAAATCGGGCACTTACTACGTAATTGGTTTTTTGCTGAGCTACCTGATCTTTCACAAAGTCATATGTCTTCTGCTGATTTGCCAAACCAGTATTTTCGCCCATAACAACTTTTAAGAGGTTCAGATTATTTTCTCTAGCGTATTCATCGGTAACGATCGGAACACTCAATTCTGAATTATTTTCGGGAAGAGGAGGAAGCATTAACCGTACATTTGTTGACTGTCCATCTGACGTTTGTCCTATGTACAGCACCTTGAGTTGATTGGCTCTTCGCATTTCTCGCTGTACTTTCCTCACCAACGACATTAACTGGGTTCGATCAATTGTTAGAACCATAACGATTCTCTCTTCTGCCTCTTTTTCTAATACTGAAGCAAGTTCATCAAGCTCGACCACTTCACCATTGACAGTAACTATATTTTCATTCACAGTTATGTCTACGGTGGCAGTTGGATCAGACAACTTAAAATGAGAAGCAGTAATTACTGGTACATCAATTTCTTGGCTAACACCAGTTGTAGAAGCTTCCGTCTCAAGCAGCATCTGCTCATCAAGCTTGGAGTTACACTGCACAATTACTAAGCTAAAACCTAGTACTGCAAATAGAGTTAGGACTACTTTGGCTTTGCCTGCCCATCCTGATTTTTTTACGTTCATCATGGTTATTCTCTTTTTAATGAATGATAAATTAAAATGATGTATCAACCCGTAGGAGTTGGTGCTGACCAATTGCCTCAAAAGCAAGGTTTGATACGCAACTAAGGAGTAACCCTGATCGATCGTTTTTTTGTCTGCTATGTATTCATGCGTTGTTTTTAGGGATTTTATCAGTTGCCAGACCACCGGATTAAACCAGAGTACCGCCGCTGAAAGTTGAACAAATAATAAATCTACCGAATGCCTTTCTCGGATATGCACCTTTTCGTGGGCCAGTATTTGGGCAAAGTCTTCACCCAGCACTATATCTTGATGTACAAAGACAGAGTTCAGGAAAGAAAAAGGAGCAGTTGAGTGTGAAACTTTTACCACTCTCACTTCATCAATTACTTCTGTTTCATTACGAATCATTAGTCGGTGAACCCAAATGTACAGCCCGATAAGCCGAAAAATCACTACCGCGAAGCCAATTCCATAAATAGCAAGAGCAATAGTTATTAGTGAAGAATAGAAACTGGTTTGTTCTTGAACTAATACTTTCTCACCGTCTGGTTCAGCAGTATGATTTTCTATATTGGCTGACCAACTCTCAAATGCATCGTAGTAGAAGAATCGGACTTCACTCAGTTCCTCAATAGGCTCATTTATCGCACTGCCAAATGAGAGTGATACATCAAAACTCAACAACGGGAACAAGAAGGAAAACACCGGAATAGCCAGCAGAAAAAAACGGTTAAGCCCGAAGAAAGTCTCCTTACGAAGCAATAGTAAATACAAAGCATAAAGTACTACCAGTATCACACTAGCTTCCAACAAGTATACAATCAAGCTAGTCATCTTTCTTTAACTTTAAGTCCTTCAGCATTTTCATCACTTCATCTAGCTCTTTTTCGTCCAGCTTTTTACTTTCCGAAAAGAAGTTGACAACTTGCTTGAGCGAATTATTGTAGTAATCCGATACCAGACGGGAAAGCTGCCCTTTGCGGTACTCCTCCTTAGAAATGAGTGGATAGTACTGGTACGATTTTCCGTAGGCTTGATAGTCTACAATATTTTTCTGCACCAGTACCCGCACAATGGTTGACACCGAATTGTAAGGAGGTTTTGGGTCGGGGTACTGCTCGATAATATCCTTGATAAAACCGCGCTCAATATCCCAGAGAATTTTCATAATCTTCTCCTCAGCCTTAGTTAAAGTCGTCATCACTTGTTGAGTTTTATTGATCAGCAAGACAAGTGTACAACTTAATTTTAAGTTAATCAACTTATTTATAAATAATTTAACTTAAAATTAAGTTTCTAGTGAAATCTAGGGCTTTGCTAATGATATTCTCTTCAGAAAAATTATTGTTGGAACGATGTAAGTGTTATTTCTTCCAACGATTTTCTGAATTTGACCGTCTTTATGCTAACTGGTCAGGTTAATCAACTCACAATGAAAAGCATTTGCTTCTTTGCACTACTTCTTTGGCTCTGCAATATTGCTCCTGCTTACAGCCAAAGTGGCTTGGATAGTATCTCTCCCCCGTCTACTTCTAAAATTAAGTGGATGGAGCGACAAGGGTTTCCGGTTACCCATTATCAATGGAATGAGCCCGAGGTGAACCTTCGTTTGCAAAAAGCCCTAAAGTACCGGAGCCGCTCCCAGCTTTATGTTATCAGTGGCTCAGGGTTGGTGCTCTCGGGAGTGGCACTAACCACCGCGGGTTTTTTCGGATTTATGTTTGAACTACTCTTTGCGCCAGTATTTGCTTCAAGTGGTGATTATAAATCTAATTTTTCTCGTTATGGTACCATAATGATTATAGGAGGTATTTCGGCAGGCACCGGAATTACGCTTACACTGACTGGAGGACAGTCTAACTGGAGAAAGGCGCAGAGAGAGATGAGACAAGCCCGAAGAAAATACGATTCTAGTCAGCGCCCCTAATCCTTCAAACCATATATTTACGCTAGTAAAACCACTAGTGCCTTGTCAAGTTTAAAGCAGGTATCCTGGTTGGGTTCCAAAAACATCATCGCAATCATTGGCGGTAATAGGAAGCGATCTCATGCACAAGTGGGCACAGAATAGAGGGGTTTAGATAGCCAAACCGCATCAATCAAGCCACATTAACTTCGCTATTCTATCGTAGAATGACCACCGTGAGGGCATAGAAAAAATAGAATCTATCAGCTTTACATGATACTCCGCCAATAAACAGTCTACTTAATATCAGTTATTTGTAATTTCACTTTTTAATACCCTACCAAACGGCGAACTTTATTGAATAATATTCGTTTTAGCATCTTTAACTAATGCGTACTACCGCAATTTTTTAGTAATACTTTTTTTCATGCAACCCACTCTTGGAGCTAACCATCAATCAGGTAAAACCACTTTTACAGTTTGGTCACCCTTGGCAAAATCACTAGAGGTTATTATCAGCGGTAAAGATACGCAGCCACTAACAGTAGGTGATTTCGGTTACTGGACAAGTTCTGAAATGGATACCGTTCAGCCGGGCGATCGCTACCAGTATCGTATTGATGGCGGATCCCCTCGCCCCGACCCGGCCGCGCTTTCGCAGCCCGACGGAGTGCACGGTGCTTCGGCAGTGGTAGATTTGCCAGCGTTCAACTGGTCGGATACTCACTGGCAGGGAATTGCTCTGCGAGACATGATTATCTACGAACTGCACGTAGGCACCTTTACGCCCGAGGGTACTTTTGAAGCGATTATTGGTAAGCTAGACTACTTAAAAGATCTGGGCGTTAACACCATTGAGCTAATGCCCATCGCCCAGTTTCCGGGAAACCGTAATTGGGGCTACGATGGGGTTCATCCTTACGCAGTTCAGCACTCTTACGGCGGAGCAGTTGGCCTTCAGAAGCTAGTGAATGCCTGTCACCAACAAGGCATCGCGGTACTGCTAGATGTGGTTTATAATCATTTGGGGCCAGAGGGTAATTACCTCTCGGAGTTTGGCCCTTACTTTACCGATAAACACCATACACCTTGGGGGTTAGCAATAAATTTTGATGATGCCTACTGTGACGGAGTACGGCACTATTTTCAGCAAAATGCCCTGATGTGGTTACGCGATTTTCACATTGACGGACTACGCCTCGATGCTATTCACGCTATTAAAGACTCGGGTGCTAAACACTTCTTAGCCGAGTTGAGTCAGGCTAAAGAGTTACTATCCGAGCAAACCGGACGAAACTACGTGCTAATCGGCGAATGTGACCTGAACGATCATAAGTATATTAGTCCGCAACAAGTTGGTGGCTACGGCCTAGACGGACAGTGGATTGATGAGTTTCATCACGCATTGCACACCATGCTTACCGGAGAAGATGACGGTTACTACGCCGATTTCAGTGACTTTTCCCATCTAGCAAAAGCTTACGAAAAAACCTATGTGTACGACGGTATTTATTCGCCCTACCGCAAACGCACGTTCGGCAATAGTGCCGAAGGCCGCCCCCACTCCCAATTCGTAGTATTCGCTCAGAACCACGATCAGGTGGGTAACCGAATGCTGGGCGACCGACTTACCGAAACCTTGCCTTTTCCCGCGTTGAAACTAGCGGCTGGAGCAGTATTGGTTTCACCTTACGTTCCTATGCTATTTATGGGCGAAGAGTACGGGGAAACCCGACCGTTTCAGTACTTTGTCAGTCACACTGACCCTGAGTTAGTGGAGGCCGTACGGCAGGGACGGAAACGGGAGTTTGCGTATTTTCAGAAAGAAGATCAGGAAGTGCCCGACCCACAATCCGAAGAAACATTTAACCACTCTAAACTATCGTGGGATTGGTCAGTACTAGAGTCACAGTTATTATTCAAGTATTATCAGGCACTAATTAAATTACGCAAAGAACTTCCAGCTTGGCAAGACGATAGCCGACCAGCCCTAGAAGTTACAGTACCAGAGCCTAAGATTATCTTACTCACCCGGCAACATACGGCCGATGAGTCGGTAGCTCCTACGCTCATTGTGCTTAACTTCTCCAAGAGATCAACCCTATTCACTTTACCAATGAGTCGCGATGAAACCTACGAGAAAATTTTCGATTCGGAAGATACTGCCTGGGGCGGAGAAGCTCCGCAGGCTAATCTTATAATGGCCCACGACACTTCAAGCCAGCTACTTCCCTACAACCTAGCCATCTACCAGCGCAGCACCGAATAATGAGCAATGAGCAATGAGCAAAATTACGAGGTCCAAGTTTGGAAAAACAACGCATCAAAAATAAATTCCGGTCTCCGGTCTCCGGTCTCCGGTCTCCGGTCTCCGGTCTCCGGTCTCCGACATCCAAGTATGACAATCAAGCAATCGAACTATTGAACAATCGATATAATTATGAGCAATAAAAATAAGTACGTTTGTATTCACGGGCATTTTTACCAACCTCCTCGCGAAAACCCCTGGTTGAACCGGGTAGAGGTACAAGATTCGGCCTATCCGTTCCACGACTGGAATGAGCGAATCACGGCCGAGTGCTACTCCCGGAACTCGGCGGCTCGAATTCTGGATGAAAAAAGACGCATTCAGGATATCATCAACAACTACGCTAAAATCAGCTTCAACTTTGGCCCCACGCTGTTGCAGTGGATGAAATTGAAGGCCCCCGACGTGTACGAAGCCATTCTGGAAGCCGACCGACTTAGCCAAGAACAATTCAGTGGGCACGGTTCGGCCATTGCCCAGGCGTATAATCACCTAATTGTTCCGTTGGCTAACGCCCGCGACCAAGAAACGCAGGTACTCTGGGGGATCCGCGATTTTGAAGCACGCTTTAAGCGCTACCCCGAAGGAATGTGGCTGCCCGAGACCGCCGTAAATACCGAGACGCTAGAAGTGTTGGCCAAGCACGGCATTAAGTACACCATACTCTCTCCTTACCAAGCCCTAAAAGTTCGGAAGATTGGAGCGAAAGACTGGCAGGATGCTACCGGAGCCAAGGTTGATCCTCGTCGTCCTTATCTTTGCAATCTTCCTTCCGGGCAAACGATCGCTTTGTTCTTTTACGATGGGCCGGTCTCTCAGGGAATTGCGTTTGAAGGATTGCTTAACAACGGAGCAGCCTTCGCCGGACGACTAATGGATCAGCTCGACCACGGTGATAAGAAACCGCAGATTATGCACATTGCTACCGACGGAGAAAGCTACGGCCACCACCACCGCTACGGTGAAATGGGTCTCTCCTACTGTCTGCATCAAATTGATAATGACCCGAACGTATCCTTAACTATCTACGGTGAGTTTTTGGAAAAGCACCCCCCGGAGTACGAAGCCAAAATTATAGAAAATACCGCCTGGAGCAGCACGCCTCACCTAGAACGATGGTCAGAAAATGGTGGCGGAAATACCGGAGGGCACCCGGAGTGGCATCAACACTGGCGAAAACCGCTCAGAGAGGCCTTTGACTGGCTACGCGATACCGTTAATCCCATCTACGAACAAGAAATTCAGTCATTAGGAGTTGACCCGTGGTATCTTCGCAACGAGTACATCACGGTGATACTAGACCGTTCCCGCGAAAATGTGGAGCAGTTTATTACTCAACATTTTGGTTCGGATTTGACCAATCAACAAAAGATCAAGATTCTGAAACTGCTGGAAATACAGCACCACGCCATGCTGATGTACACTAGTTGCGGTTGGTTCTTCGATGAGGTTACAGGCATTGAAACCATGCAAGATATTTTGTACGCCGCCCGGGTGCTTCAGCTTATTGAGGACGTAACCGGCACAAATTACGAACGTCATTTTCTGGAACTATTGGCGAAGGCTGAGAGTAATATCCCGGAACATCAGAACGCAGCGGTGGCTTACGAATTATTTGTACGCCCCTCTATTGTCGATATGCCCCGGGTGGGTGCCCACTACGCCGTTTCCTCGCTTTTCACCGAATATCCCGAGCAAACTCGTATCTATAGCTACGATGCCAAAGCGGAGAACTTTGAGTTACTAGAAGCTGGTAAATACAAACTTGCCATTGGCAAGGCCGTGCTAAACTCGGAGGTAACGCTTGAAGAAGCCCAGATTACCTTCGCTACATTACACTTGGGCGATCATCATCTGTTTGGAGGAGTGCGCGACTATTTTGGCGAAGATGCTTTTCAAGCCATGCGAAATGAAGTGGTTCCCGCTTTCAAGAAAAGTAGAGTACACGAAGCGATTGTGTTGCTAGATAAGCATTTTGGCACCCACAATTACTCGTTTTGGCATCTGTTTAAAGACGATCAGAAGAAGATTCTTAGTCAAGTGCTCGAGCAGACCCTAACCTCAGTAGAAGGAACCTTCCGTCGGGTGTACGAAGATAATTACTCGCTACTGCAAGCAATGAAAGAGCTTAGCATCGATCCTCCTAAACCGTTGAAATTTCCGGGTGAGTTCACGATCAATGCTAACCTGCGCCGCTTGCTACAAAGCGATGAAATTAATATGCGGGAGCTGAATATGCTCGCCGACAGTCTGGAGCATCTGTCGGTAGAAATTGATCATGTGGGACTGAATTACCAAGCAGCCGAACGTATCAATCAGCTTATGAGAAATTTTAAGAATGATCCGGAAAACGATCAGTTGATGCACAAAGTGGTTCAGTTGATTCAGGCCTGTAAAAAGGTGCATCTTGCTCCTGACCTGTGGGAAGCGCAGAATATCGCTTTCACTACGTATCACCAGAATTATCGTCAGAAATGCCAACTTCGTGATGCCGACGATGAAGAAGCACGCGCCTGGTGCAGTGCCTTCGAGACGCTATTCCGAGAACTTAACATTCACGTAGTTGATGATGCCCCCGTACCTCAGCTTTCATAATTTTAGTTATTGGAAACGGGAGGCCGGAGTCAGGAGGCCGAACCTCAGATTACCCTGGGACAAACTGATCATAAGTAATATTTCATGTTTTTCCGGACTCCGGTATCCGGTCTCCCGTTTCCGTCCTTCATCATCCATGTCAATTAATTATGTACATCCCCCAATCAACCTACCGCTTACAGTTTCACGCCGACTTTAACCTGAGTCGCTTGCGAGATATTTTAGATTATCTGCAAGCGTTAGGGATTTCTACCGTATACGCCTCCCCTATTCTGGCCGCCCGGCTGGGCAGCACCCACGGCTACGATGTGATTGACCCACTTCAGATTAATCCTGAAATAGGAACCGAAGCCGCGTTAACTGAGATTGCTGAAGAACTTCGGAAGCGGAATATTGGCTGGATTCAGGATATTGTACCTAACCACATGGCCTTCGATCCGGCTAACCCCTGGATTACCAGTCTGCTGGAACTGGGGCCTCGTTCTCCGTATTTCGAGCACTTCGACGTAGATTGGTGGAATGAGCACCCGGATAATTACGGTAAGCTAATGCTGCCCATATTAGGCGAATCGCTGACTAGCGTACTGGATTCTGATCAACTTCGGCTTTCTTTCGACGACTTGGGCTTGGCGGTTCGTTATTACGAAAACCGAATACCGCTCAGCGCAGCTTCGTATACCGGAGTTCTTACCAACATTATTGACCAAACTAGTGATCCCGAAGATAAAGCGCAATTCACTAGGCTCCTAGTTGCTTTAGAACCATTCGCTCTAGACATTGCGGGTGCAGCCAACCCTGATGAGTGGCATCACTTCAAAAATCAGTGGCAAGATGTGTTCCTGAAAGATAAGTTTCGTTTAACGCTTACCGAAGCTATTGAGCAGCTTAACGATAATGATGCGTTTATTCAAGAATTGCTCGATAAGCAGCACTTTCGGTTGGTTTACTGGAAAAAAACTGAGCGAGAAATCTACTACCGCCGATTCTTCACCGTAAACGATCTTATCTGCCTCAACATGCAGAACCCTACCGTATTTGATGATTATCATCAGTTGTTGAGCGCGCTCATTCAGAAAGATATTATTCAGGGCTTACGCATCGATCATGTTGATGGACTTTTTGATCCTACCCAGTACCTGGAACGACTGCGTAATTTAGTAGGCAGTGATACTTACTTAGTGGTAGAGAAAATTCTTGAGGAAGAAGAGGTAATTCCAAATGAGTGGCCTATTCAGGGAACCACCGGCTACGATTTTTTGGTACAGGTGAACCGGTTTTTTAGTAGCTCCACGCAGTCCGATCAACTAAGCAAACTCTATCGGCTGTGGGAGCCTGAAGAGCGATCGTACACTGATATTGTATACGATAACAAAATGTTCATTTTTCGGGAGCGGATGCAGGGCGAACTGAATAATCTTTTTCGCTCGCTAGAAACACTCAAGATTATTCCCGAAGCAAACACAGCTTCTTCCGAAGAGTTGCAGGCAGCACTGGCTCATATGCTGGTGGCTTTTCCGGTTTACCGTATTTACGATAACCAGCTACCGCTCGCCGAAGAATCGCTTCAGTTGCTGGGTAAGATTTTTTCTGAAGCCCAAAATAAAGCTCCGCAGCTCTCAGCAGCATTTGATACGCTACGCGCTATTTTCAACGGAGTGCCCGATAAAAGTGAAGAGGTTAATAAAAATACCCTGTATTTTATTCAACGCTGCCAGCAATTTTCCGGGCCACTAGCGGCCAAAGGCATTGAAGATACTACTTTTTACCAGTATTATCGGCTGATTTCGCGCAACGAGGTAGGCGATAACCCCGATCACCTGGGAATGATCACTAATGAACTTCATCAGTGGTTGCAGTCGCGCTCTTTACTGACTATGAACGCCACGTCTACCCACGATACCAAACGCGGTGAAGATGCCCGCATCCGAATTAATACGCTGAGCGAACAGGTAGATGAATGGACGAAGTTGAGCACCAAGTGGAAGAATGACCATCGGCAGTACTGCACTGAAGTAGCCGGAAAGTGCTACCCTACCAATAATGATGTTTACTTCGTCTATCAGACCTTAGTAGGAACCTACCCGTTTCATATCTCTCCGCTAGAAGACAATTATACCGAACGTCTAGGCAACTATTTGGAAAAAGCCGTCCGAGAAGGCAAGGCAAATACGAACTGGTCGTCACCCAATGCCGATTATGAGAAAAGTCTGGCGGACTTTACCAAAAGCATACTCAGCAATGCTGACTTCCTGGCGGAGTTAACTGATTTTGCCCAACCACTGGCGCGTAAATCGGTAACGTATTCTTTAGGTCAGACCGTACTAAAAGCAATGGCTCCGGGTGTACCCGACATTTACCAAGGAACCGAGTTTTGGGATTTAAGCATGGTTGACCCCGATAATCGCCGTCCGGTAGATTACTCCGCCCGCAGGCTTTTACTTGAGCAGTTTTCTCAAGACTCCGACACCTTATCGCAAGCCCGACAGTTAATCGCTAACCCTGATGATCCGGCGATTAAAATGTATACGCTCTACCACAGTTTGCAACTACGAAAGCGATGGCCCGCGCTATTCGCGGAGAGCTATTATCAACCACTGAAAGTTACCGGAAAGTATGCAGCTCACGTATTGGCGTTCTTGCGTCGCCACCAAGATCGTTTCGTACTCGTCGTCATTCCCCGGGAAGTTATTCAACTACTATCCGAAGACTCATACTTCCTGCTCGGGGCACAATGGGAAGATACGGAGGTAGCTATACCGGAGCTTCCGGCTGGTTTCTGGCGCCATGAGTTCACTGGCGAGATTGTTCACCGTTCGGAAACATCTCTTCCAATTTCTGCTATCTTGCAACATTTCCCGATTGCTATTCTAACTAACCAACAATCATGATAACCCAACGGCGGAGTGGCGTCTTACTTCATATTACTTCATTACCTTCGGAACACGGCATTGGGAACTTAGGCCCCGAAGCCTACCGCTTTGCTGACTTTATGCAGCGCAGCGGGCTTACCTACTGGCAAATCCTTCCGCTAAATCCGGTAGATCAAGGCAGTGGTTACTCACCCTACAGTGGCCTTTCTGCCTTCGCGGGTAATCCCTTGCTCATCAGCCCGGAGCTACTAGTGAAAGACCGTCTGTTGCGAAAAGAAGAAGCAGCAGTCTCTACCCGTTTTCGGGCGGATCAAGTAGATTTTAAGAAAGTAGTGCCCGCCATTCGTGCGTGGCTCGACTTGGCGTTTACCCGATTTGCCCGCAGTAAAAGCAAGCGTCTACGCCAAGCCTACGAGCAGTTTTGCATGTACGAGGCCGATTGGTTGGATGACTTCGCTGACTTCACGGCTTTTCGCCAGCACTTCGGGGGCAAGAGCTGGGAAAAATGGCCATCAGAAATTCGTGATCGAGATGTGTTGGCGATGGATGAGCTAAAGACAAAAGTGCGAAAGGGTATCGATCAGACCAAGTTTGAACAGTTCATCTTTTTTCGTCAGTGGAATACGCTCAAAGTCTATTGTCAAAAAAAGGGGGTTAAGTTTTTAGGTGATATTCCGTTTTACGTAGGCTACGACAGTGCCGATGTGTGGGCGCATCAGGAGATATTTAAACTCAAAAAGTCTAAGCTGCCCAAGACCGTCGCGGGAGTGCCTCCCGATTACTTTAGTGAAACCGGGCAGCTCTGGGGTATGCCTATATTCAACTGGAAGGAGCTGCAAAAGAAAAACTACCACTGGTGGATGCACCGGGTCAGTCATAACTTAGCCATGTTTGATCTGGTTCGACTAGATCATTTCCGAGCCTTCTCTGCTTTCTGGGAGGTAAATGCTTCCGAAAAAACTGCCATTAACGGTAAATGGAAAAAGGGACCGGCCGACAAATTTTTTAGACGCCTAAAAAAGAAGCACCGAAAGCTACCAATTATTGCCGAAGACTTGGGCGATATTGACCAACCCGTGCATGATCTGATGAGTGAGTTTGGTTTGCCCGGCATGAAGGTACTACACTTTGCTTTCGGCCCCGGTATGCCCAAGAGTGGCTATATTCCTCATCATCATGTGCCCAACACAATTGTGTACACTGGAACCCACGACAATAACACGAGCCGGGGCTGGTTTAAACGCCTGAGGGTAACTGACCAAAATAATGTATCCAGCTATTTGCAGCAGCCGGTAACGGAACAAAACGCGGCTTACCTACTAAGCTGCTTAGCGATGCAATCGGTGGGCAAACTCTGTGTTATTCCTATGCAGGATTTTCTAAACCTAGGAGAAGAAGCTATTATGAATCGCCCTTCTACTCCGAGCGGCAACTGGGGCTGGCGCATGAAACCCGATGCCATCACCACTCCCCTAGCCCGGCAGATAAAAAAAATGAACCAGCTCTACGACCGTCTACCGGAACCCATAGTGCTAAAGAAAACCCCTCGTAAGTCGGCCAAGAAAAAAGCAAAAGCGACTGATTCTTGAATGTCAATCAACGGCTCACAGTCCACGGTCAACAGTCTATAGTCCACAATGGTCATTCGTCCTTTGTCGCTAGTCATTGGTTGGTCATTAGTCATTGCTAATTGCTCACTGCACATTGTTCATTGCTGATTGCTCCCCGCCAACAATCCATTATCACCCCTTTCATATTTTCACTGCTAATTCCTCACTGCTCAGTAATTACTTTCACTCCCTTGAACATAAACGGGTTATCGCTGAGCCTCAACTTCTGGCCGCTAGCAATAGTAACATTCTTGAGAATTACTTCTTGTGTTTTGACGTAGGGAAACTTCTCTCGGTAAGAATTGTCCGTCATCTCCGGGTTAAAATCGGCAAAAATAGCCGGCCCCGGGTAGTCTTCTGGGTGATTAGAGTCGTCGATGTGAAGATTCTCGATAGTAATTCGTTGGGGCATGTAGCAAACGTATCCGAAATTATGCTGACCAGTATAGTGGCCACTGATTAGACTAGCGGTGCTTGGTCTACCGCCATTGGGCACAAACACACAGTCCCGAATTACAAATTCGCCTTGCCAGGTACTGCCGTAGTCGGGGCGTAGGTTAATAAGACTTCTACCTCGGATGGTGCTATTCTCTACGGTGAAGGTTCCCGTACCAATGGCATTAATGCCCATATGCCCCAGCGTAGAATTGCGGATGGTAGCATTGGCCACCCCCATATGGGCATCGAACCGAGAAAGGGTGCAGCTATCGTAGAGCAGATTCTTGCAGTAATTTGATCCTAAAATTCCCCAGTAAGTACGGTCATTAATGTCATTAGTCTGGCTACAGTTTACAAACGATACATTCAGCGCGCGAGTGACCGAAAGATCGTAGGAACCCATTGAGACGAGCTTCCCGGCTCGGCCAATAGTTCGGTAGGTTTTATGTCCGGTTAGGATGGTATTCTGAACCGTGACGTGCGAGCAGTCGCGAATATTGAGAAAACCACCGTAGGGTGCTCCATGTTCGCCTTCGCCCGTAATGCGATGCTCTAATTGGTCTACCAGCACATTAGAACGCCTGATGGCTATATTCCGACTGTAGTAGGTGTACTTGGACTCTGCCTGATTGGCAATGGTAGTAAAACGTCCTCCGGTAATACGTAACGTATCTTCATCAATAGGCAGTGCGGTGATCTCCGTAATCTGATCAAAACTCCAAATAATCGGAGTGTTTATGTCCACATTACCATCTTTATCAACAACGAAGATATCCGTCTGAGGGGCACCATTGTTTTGATTTAGCCCGTAGCGGATATACCGTCGTACGGTAGAATCAGTAACCGTAATCAAGCAGGGCTCTGGCAGGGAAATAGTAATTTTTGCTTGATTCTTTTTCAGAGAGTTGATCCCAGTAGGGTTGAATGCTTGCTTACTAGAACTAACCATAAAGATCGAGGCTTCACGGTTTTGCACCTCAGTATCATCAATAATGAAGGCGGCTGTACCAAAATCAGTATCGGTTTGGATAACTGCAGTTCGCTCCTTACCACCAATGTAATAAGTAGCTTCTTCGTTGGCCTTCACGCGTAAGTTATGTTGATTGGCAAATGCGTGGGTCGCCACAATGGCATCCATATCATCGGTTTTACCATCGCCTTGGGCACCAAAATCACGATAACTAACGAGTCCGGCAGTTTTAAACTTAGCTGCATCTTTCGGCGATACATTCACCTGCAACGCTCCGCTTTTACTGGTGTGTACTTTTGTTTTCTTCTTTTCAGAAGTAATCACTACATTTTCAGAGGGGTTGCCCGTTTGGCCCACTGCTACCACTACACTGGTTAGCAGGAAGAAAAATAAGAGGCAGTATTTCATCATAAGTGTAGATAGCTGGTTGTTGAGTGAATCGTATGACAAACTGATCATTCTCGCGCACAAACGCAAAATACGATCTCGCTGGCGATAAAGAAAGCCCAGCTCATCGGATATTGCCACCCTCAATAAAATCGGGAGTAATCGGCTAAACGTCGACAATGCTTATTATCAGGCCAAGGGGTTAGTACCCTGTAAAGTAAACAATTATACATTTTAAATGTCATTGCGAGCGTTCTACGCTGGATGAGGAACGAGCATGGCAATCTTGCACTACGGCGAGCGGTACGTGAGATTGCGGCATCGGCCGTCCGACACGCTGCTCATTCTTCACAGCTCGCAATGACGGCACTAACACAGCATACAGAAACTTATTTTACAGTGTAGTTAGTAAGCAGTAAGACAAAATACGTTATGCATTTTCCCCCGCGCCGTGTAGGCTTTTTTAAAGGAGGTAGGGGATTTCTAGCATTTATTTTTCCTATTCAGCCAAATAGCTATCATCAATTTGATCTTGTCTTACTGCTTACGTAGTGTTATCATAAGTAAAAAATGAAGTTTGACACATGTTCGCAAAGTAGTGCGTGTCTGTGACCAAGAAAAAAAACAGGCCGATTAAAAAAAATATTTTTTTTTAGAAGAAGCAGTTACGTTCGGTCTACCCACAGCGACATAGGGGCATTAAAAGCATTTTTAAAACCAATTTAACGAGATAACAAAATGAAGTACTTTAAGCGCATCAAACAGAACATCCCTACCCAGCCTTTTTTAGATCAAATAAATTCCATTGAGGATGCCTGGGCTGGCTCGACCGGACGCCAAGATAAAATAGCAGTACAACGCGAAGCGCTTGCCATCCCCCTACGTGGCTTGAGAAAATCGGCCATTGGTGATAGAAAGCGTCGGGATGTACACGAAAGCCGATGGACTACTGGCAGTCAACAGTACCCTCTCTTTGTTGAGTTTCTAAACAACTTTGCCCAAGAACGAAATGAAATTTTGGGACGGGCTAAGGTCGTCTGTTTACCCGCTGGTAAGCAGGTATACCCGCACATTGATCGGGGTGAATACTATCGCGTTCGTAATCGTTATCATTTTGTTTTGCACTCAAGCCTGGGGTCCTGGATGAAAACGGGTGATGAAGAAGTACGTATGCAGGAAGGTGAGCTATGGTGGTTTGATAACAATCAAATGCACGAAGCCCGCAACGATGGCGATCAGGATCGTATCCACGTGATTTTTGATATGCTGCCAGCTGAACTGGAGGAGGAAGTATTCGGAGCGCAAAGCAGTAGTCTGGCATCCTGAAAAAATATCTAATCACAGAAAGTGAAATATCAAATGAGACTCCTTTGTTGTTCACCCAGATGTCGGTCGCGGTGATCCAAAGGAGCCTCTCTTCCATCATCTGGGAGATCCAGGATATTTATGGATAATTAGTTAACAAAATCACTCAGCTAGCAGTCAAACCCAGAGCAACTAGGTCTAGAAAAATAGTATCCTAGCTCGTTTAGCTACCACTCACTGCACTCTGGCGGTCGTTGACTGCAAAATGATAGTTTTTCCGAGACTCATTAGATAGTTTAGATGATGGGTAATGATTGTGAATAATGAACGATGAAAAGCATTACTCATCCATCATTAGTCATTATGATAAAGAACTATCTCAAAATCGCCTACCGCAACTTTATCCGAAGTAAAACCTATTCCTTCATCAATGTGCTTGGCCTAGCTCTCAGTATGTTTTGCGCCATACTGATTATCCTCTGGATTCACGATGAGCTGAGCTACGAATCATTCTGGCCGAACTCCAAGCAGATTTATCGTTTAGTCCAGGCTCCAGAAATGAGCGATGGCACTGTGTTCAAAGCAGCCGCCAATACAGCATCTACCCCCGAGCTACTGAAAGAACAGTTTCCTGGCATCGATGAGTACACTCGCTTTCGCCCTTTCCCCGGTCGATCCTTAGTTGAGTACGGCGAGGCGAAGTTCTACGAAAATACTACCTACGTAGACTCGACCTTCTTTCAAGTTTTTCAACTTCCCTTCATTATTGGAAACCCGGCTACCGCACTCGATGATCCTAACTCAGTAGTCATCAACGAACAACTAGCCCAAAAGTACTTTGGTGAGAATTGGCAGCAAGAAGACATCTTAGGCAAGATACTGACGATTGACCAAAATCTTAATTTTGCCATTAGCGGGGTTACTGAGAATTTACCAACCAATACTCATTTTCAGTTCGATATTCTGCTACCATTCCGCAAGTTATACGAACTCGGTTTTAATTTGAGTAATGACAATAACTACTACTACGCTTACTTTTTGCTAGGTCAAGATGTGAATGGAGACGCTCTTTCGGAGAAAATCACTGAATTCGCCAGAGTAGACGAAGATCTTAACGACTACTTCTATCTGCAAGCACTAGATGATATCCACCTCTACTCTAACTTCGATATTGATGTATACGGCAGCACCGAACCTCGCTATCCCTACGTCAATATTTTTATTGTAGTGGCACTGGCTATTCTCCTGATTGCCAGTATCAATTTCATGAATCTCTCTACCGCTCAATCCGAACGAAGAGCCAAGGAAATTGGATTGCGGAAAGCCGTGGGTTCGCAGCGCAGCCAAATTATTGGGCAACTACTGAGCGAATCAGTACTGTTATCATTACTGGCTTTAGTAGTCGCCACTGGAACCGTGTTACTATCTTTATCGGCCTTTAACGAGATGGTGGGAAAGACTATTGCGCTGAGTTCCGAAAAATGGATTATTGGCATCAGCTTTATTGTAGGAACGGTACTAATTGGTTTGATAGCCGGTAGCTACCCCGCGTTAGTTTTGTCAGCGTTTAAGCCCGCGCAAGTGCTTAAAGGTGGTCTCTCCGCAAAGCAGGGAGGTACGCTGTTTCGTCGGGTACTGGTTGTTACTCAGTTTGCTGTCACCATTATCCTAATCTTGGGTACTACGGTGGTATATCGGCAATTTCAGTACTTTGTAGAAAAAGATTTGGGCTACGATAAAGACTTACTAGTGTATATGCCGATCCGAGGTGATATACGGAACAACTACGATGGGTTTAAAAACGATATACTGCAACAACCTGCTATCAAGGGACTTACTACTTCTTCTGATATTCCTACCTATACAATAAGTGCTTCTACCGTTGATTGGGAGGGTAAAAATGAAGACGATAATATCTTATTTCATCACTTTTCGGTGGACTTTGATTATATAGAAACTTTGGGGTTGGAACTGCTAGAAGGAAGAGCTTTCTCACCCGACTTCCCAGCCGATTCATCCAACTACATCTTGAATGAAGAAGCACTAAAGTTCACTGGATTTAATGATCCTATTGGAAGGACGTTTAACCTGGGTGGAAATGAAGGCACTATTGTAGGTGTCGTTAAGGACTTTAACTTTAAGTCGTTACACCAGAAAGTAGAACCGTTGGCACTACACATGATTTTTCGCCCTTCGTATATTATGGCAAACGTAGCTCCCGGAAACACAACAGCTTCCCTAAACTTACTAGAGCAAGCTTGGAAAACGCATAACCCTAACTATCCGTTTGAGTACCGCTTCATGGATGAAGAGTACGAGCAGTTGTATCAATCGGAGAAACGTATGTCGGACGTTTTTGGCTACTTCACCTTCTTCACCCTATTCATTGCCTGCCTTGGTCTGATTGGCCTCATCAACCACATGCTTGAAAAACGCAAAAAAGAGGTTAGTATCCGGAAAGTACTGGGAGCTTCTATTTCCAGCATTCTGTCACTTCTCTCCAAAGAATACATTCGCCTCATTCTGATTGCGTTTTTCATTGCTATTCCAATCGCCCACTACTTCATCAGCGATTGGCTAGACAATTACGCTTACCAAGTGGATATTCATTGGTGGCTATATCTAGTACCCGGAGTTTTAGTTCTACTGTTCGCTTTACTTTCCGTAGGAGGGCAAACATTGAAAGCTGCTCACCAAAACCCCGTTGAGAATTTGCGAAACGAGTAAGTCAATGTACAATGAGCAATGAACAGTGAACAATTAATATGTTGTAAACCATACCATTAATTGCACATTGCACACTGTTCTTTGCCAATTGAATAAGTTATGATCAGAAACTATTTGAAAACTGCCCTTCGCCGAATTAGCCGAGACAAAGGCTTAGCATTTATCAAAGTGCTCGGGCTGAGCATTGGCATTACCTGCTGCTTGGTCATTTATACATTCGTGTCCTACGAGCTTAGCTTTGACCAGCACCACGAAAAAGCTGACCAGATTTACCGAGTAGTGCAACATACAAAGTATACTGATGATACCTATTACTGGAGTTCCACTGCTTATCCCCTAGCCGAAGCTCTACGTAATGATTTTCCTAATGATTTGTCACTCGTTACCCAAACAGCGGGTCCGGTTACGCGCAACTTCGGTCTGGCTGATTCGGATAGTGAACTGGATAAATTTGATGAAGAGCAAGTACTGTTCGTTGACCCGTATTTCTGGCAGGTGTTCGATGTAAACTGGTTGCAGGGTAATTCTGAAACGGCTTTTTCAAATATGAACTCAGCGGTACTGACTAAAAGCTTGGCAGTCCAGGTATTCGGAAAAAGTAGCGTTGAAGCCAACAAAGTAATTGGAAAAATACTTCAACTTAACCATAAAGATGCGCTACAAATAACCGGAGTGGTGGACGATCCACCGGTAACTTCTTCTATTCGGTTTCGGATGCTAGTCCCTTACGAATTCTTCCGAGTCAATAATCCCTACTTTGCTGAAAACTGGTCAGGTAACTATCAGGGTACTACTTACATTATTCCGCAGGCTGATACTCCGGTGAGTGAATTGGAACGGCAAATCGATACCTGGAAATCGAAGTATCTGGATGAGCAGGATCGGCAGCGGATTAGTTATGCGCTTCAACCACTACCGGAAATCCACACCGAAACGTTGTACAGTACCAGCATCAATAGCTATACCATGCCAATGAAAGTCACTCGGTCGGCTAGCTGGATTGGTATATTCATTCTGTTAATCGCCTGTATTAACTTTATCAATCTGGCGATGGCTCAGGCTTCTCGGCAAGCCAAAGAGGTAGGAGTCAGAAAAGTACTGGGTGGAAGTCGAGTGCAGCTCTTCACGCAGCATCTTAGTGAAAACAGTCTGATTGTAGGAGGTGCCATTGTTATATCACTATTGTTGACTACTTTCTGCCTACGTCAGATCAATGATTTACTCGCCGTCTTTCGGCTAGAGTTATCGTTAAGCAGCAATATTATCGGAATTAGTTTGCTACTGGCTTTGATAGTAAGTGCTCTGGCTACCGTGTACCCAGCTCTAGTCGTCTCAGCCTTTGAGCCAGTGAAGGCACTAAAAGGCAATATCGTCTCGTTTCGGGATCGCAGCTTTGGCTTGCATAAGTCGTTAATTGTGCTTCAGTTTTCTATTGTGCTGGTATTAGGAACCTGTGCACTAGTAGTGTACCAACAGTTAAAGTACGTTCAGGACATCGACCTAGGATTTACTACCGAAGCAATCGTCACTACTAAAGTACCGAGTGAACAACAGACTGAAGCCCTGCGAACTCGCCTTCTAAATCAACCAGCGATTACCGAAGTAACCCTGGCTACGGGTGCCCCTACCGCTACCGGAATCCGCAACGGCACTACCGCTCGCCTCCCCCACCAAACCGAAGTAGACGGTATAGAATCTGAGATGAAGAGCATTGATTTGCACTATTTAGATTTCTATCAACTAGAACTGATTGCCGGAAGAAACTTCACGCGAACTAGCACCCAGTTTGACGAATTTATTGTAAACGAAACACTTGCCAACGCCCTCTTTACATCACCCGAAGCAGCCTTGGGACAGGAATTAGATATTAACGAAGGGCGAGCCACAATTGTGGGAGTGGTAAGAGATTATCACAACAATTCATTGCAGGAAGAAATAAGCCCCGGTGTTTTCATTAATTGGGACTACGGTATTTATGAAGCAGCGGTCAGATTATCGGGCTTGTCGGATGGACTGGCCCAGCTGAAAGAAGGTTGGGAAGCGGTATTTCCTCAACGTGTTTACGAATACGCTTTTCTAGACGATCAGTTAGCCTCCAGTTATCAGTTGGAACAAATGATCCTGCGAGGCTTTACGATCTTCGCCATCCTAGCTATCCTGATTGCCTGCTTAGGCTTGATCGGGCTTACTACTTTTAGCCTGACCCGCCGAACCAAAGAAATTGGTATCCGCAAGGTGCTGGGAGCCACGGTGCAGCAGGTCTTCGCGCTGCTTTCTCAGCAGTACCTCAAACTCATTATTATTGCGGCCGTCATTGCCGTTCCGGTTGCCAATTATTTTCTGGCCGATTGGCTAGCCGATTTCGCTTACCGAATCACGATAGCTTGGTGGTTCTTTGTGCTACCAACGGCTATGGTTTTACTAATTGCTTTAATTGCTATCAGCACTCAGACCCTTCAAGCAGCCACCCGGAACCCGATGGATAGTTTACGGAATGAATAATTCAAACAATGAACAGAGAACAATTAGCAGTGAACAATTGAAGCTAACAACTTCCTAATTAAGTTACTGCACATTGCTAATTGCTCTTTGCTAACTGATTAAAGTTATGACGAAGAACTACTTCAAAATAGCCTATCGGAATTTGCTTAAGAATAAGCACTTCTCGCTGATTAATATCATCGGGCTTTCCATTAGCTTATGTGCCAGCCTGTTTCTGGGCATTTTCATTCTGTTTGAATTGAGCTACGATAATTTTCATGAGCGAAGTGATGATATTTATCGAGTGGGCGCGGCGATGTACATTGATGGCAAAGAGCAGGCTCGAGTTCCTAAAAATCTACCTCCACTAGCCGCCGCCTTACAAAGCAGCTATCCGGAAGTAGAAAGCTTCGTTCGTTTGGTTCCGCTAGAAGGCTCAGTAGCGATAGCCAATGAAGATAATCAAAGCGTATTTAACGAGAAAAAACTCTTTTTCGTGGATTCTACTTTCTTCGATATCTTTTCCTTTTCGGAGGTATCCGGCGAGCTTTCTACGGCACTACAGCAACCTAACAGCATCGTCCTGACCCGAGCTATGGCTCAGAAATACTTTGGTAATGATGAAGTCATGGGGAAGACATTAGTTCTTAAGGAAGGAAATATGAAAGTTCCGTTGAAAATCACGGGAATATGCGAAGATGTACCTACTAACTCTCATCTCGCCTTCGACTTTCTGGTTTCCATCAATACGCTGATTCCTCTCTGGGGTGAAGAAAGAGTAAACGAGGATTGGGGAAGTTGGACCTTTTATACCTATTTGCTGCTCAAACCCGGTAGCAGTCTCCAGAAGTTAGAAGAACAGCTAGCCTCGTTTACCGAAAAGGAGATCGCCCCGAGGTGGCCCGCCAATTTTGCGATACAGAACGTACTGCAACCTTTGCCAGACATTCATTTGTATTCGGATATGGTGCAGGAAATCAAGCCCAACAGCAGCATTCAGCTTATCTACATTCTGGGAGCAGTAGCCCTGCTTATTTTGCTGATTGCCTGGATCAACTACACCAACCTCACTACCGCGAAAGCCATAGATCGAGCCAGAGAGATAGGTGTTCGTAAAGTTGCCGGGGCCGACCGAAAGCAGCTGGTTCAGCAATTTATCGGCGAGTCGGTATTTCTGAACTTATTAGGTTTGTTACTTGCTTTACTCCTCTTCTATTTACTGAAACCCGCGGTTCATCAACTGATCGGCGTGCCGCTGTATTTATGGCAGGATGAAAGAATCTGGCTATTGATCCTTAGCTTTTTCGTAATAGGTACGTTAGGCTCCGCTTTTTATCCGGCGTTGCTTATATCCTCCTATCCGATAAGTCGGCTTACCCGAGCCAGCTTTACTACCCCAGGGAAAGGAAATCTTCTCAAAAAAGCATTGGTGATATTTCAGTTTACTACTTGCTTGGCACTAATTTCTGCTACCTTTTCTATTGATCGTCAGCTTACCTTTATGCAGAAACAAGACCTAGGTATGGACATCAGCCAGATGCTGATTTTACCCAATCCTGATGTGGTAGATAGTACTTTTGCTCAGAAAGTCACCTTCTTCAAACAAGCACTTTCGAGAAAAGCGGGTATCCTAAATGTAGCCAGCTCGACTCAGGTGCCGGGCAATGCCGAGGATTTAATCAAGGGCGGTTTGCGTCGAGCTGAGAGTCCGTCAGAAGAAGGCGCGAACCACTACAGTTGGCGCATCAGTGCTGAATTTGCTACCACCTACGATTTGCGTTTTTTGGCTGGCAGAAACTTTTCGGAAGCCTACGGCAATGAGCAGCAGCATGTCATCATCAACAGAAAAGCGGCTGACATACTGGGGTTTGTAGATGCAGAAGAGGCTATTGATAAAGAAATCCGCATGAATCAGAGAGACCAGCCTATGACGGTCATTGGAGTAGTAGATAATTTTAATATGCGATCACTCAAAGCCGCTTACGATCCTATGGTTTTCTTTTTGGATAATGAAGGAGATTTTGGCTACTACGCGGTGAAAATACAAGCGAAAGAAACAGATTACGCCGCCATTCTCGCTGAAGTAGAACTGACCTGGAAAGAAGCGTTTCCTGGCAATCCATTTGACTATTTCTTTCTGGATGACTACTTCAACGCGCAATATAGTGCCGAAGAGAGGTTCGGAAATATATTTGGCATCTTTGCTTTACTGACCATTTTTATTGCCTGTTTAGGACTCTTTGGCCTCTCTTCCATCGCAACCATACAGCGAACCAAGGAAATTGGCATTCGGAAGGTACTCGGAGCGTCGGTACAAAGTTTATTGCTACTATTATCTACCGAATATGTTTACCTGCTTTTGATTGCGACTGCTATCGCCATTCCTATTGCTAACTACTTGATCACCGACTGGCTGCAAAGCTTCGCCTACCGCATTGAGGTAGATGCCTGGCTATATCTCGGGCCGGTAATAATAATCTTACTAATTGCTTTGCTTACTATCAGTACTCAAACGCTCCGAGCCGCTTACCAAAACCCCGTAGATAGTTTACGAGATGAATAATTTAGTCAATGAACAATTAGCAATGTACAGTGTGCAATTGATACATATTGGTATCACTAACAGTAGGTTGTTAATTGCTAACTGCGCGGGGTACTCTGCACATTGTTAATTGCTAACTGCTAACTGCTAATTGATAAAAGTTATGATAAAAAATTACTTACTCATCGCCTTCCGACACTTTTGGAAACAAAAGCTGTTTTCTTCCATCAATATCATAGGCTTATCATTGGGCATAGCCTGTAGTCTTCTGGTTTACCTCTGGGTGCAATATCAGCTAGGCTACGATCAATCACAGGCTAAAAAAGATAATACCTTTTTGGTATTAGGTGATTGGAGCTATTCGGATGGTAGCCGTGACATAAGTTTAACTACGCCGGCTAACTTAGCTGAGGAACTAAAGCAGAATATTTCGGGAATTGCTCAAACTACCCGACTAGTAGGCGACTGGTCCTCCGACAATATTCTCCAAGTGGGAGATGCTCTGATTACTCAAACCGGTATTTACGCCGACAGTACCTTCCTAAGTATTTTTACGTATCCGCTTGCACGAGGAAATCCGCAGCAAGCATTAGTAAACTCAACTAGCATTGTTATCAATAGAGCAACCGCGAACGCACTATTTGGCGCAGAAGAGCCACTGGGCAAAACCATTACTGTTCGTGATAAGGAAGGAAACCGGGAATATGTAGTTAGCGGAGTTTTGGCCGACCAACCGCTGAACAACTCGCTATCGTTCGATTTCATACTGCCTTATCCTGATCTTGAAAACCGCCACGAGTGGCTTAAGAAATGGGGAAGTAGCTCAGTAGTTACTGCGGTAGAACTGGAAGATCCAACACAGTTTGCCGAAATTAATCGACAGATACGCCCGATGATTACTCGTTATAAGGAAGATCTAAATTTCGAACTAAGGCTATTTTCCTACGCTGATCTTCACCTGCGCTCCCCCTTTCGGACTGGTGAGATTGGGTTATTTTCATTGGGTAGTATCACCTACGTCTACTTATTTTCAGCTATTGCCCTTTTAGTGCTGACGATCGCTTGTATCAATTTTGTCAACCTAGCTACTGCCCAAGCCAGTCAGCGAGCTACAGAAGTAGGGGTTCGTAAAGCAGTAGGAGGTTCTCGGCAGGTACTGACCGGACAATTTCTTTACGAATCGCTTCTAACCGTCACATTTGCCACTGGATTAGCCCTACTCTTAGTTGAGCTAGGCTTCATTATATTTGATTCACTTCTTCCCGAAGGATTATCCGTCCCCTACCATGAAGCTTGGTTTATCGTTTCGCTGTTGAGCGTGATTGCAGGTACTACGCTCTTGGCAGGTAGCTATCCAGCATTGATTTTATCCTCTCTCAATCCGGTGAAGGCATTAAAAGGGGGAACGATTTCAGGTACCAGAGGAAGTAAGTTACGTCCTGTATTGGTCACATCTCAGTTTGTACTGTCTACCATATTACTGACGGGGACGTTGGCGATCTATCTTCAGATCCAATACGTTCAGGAAAAAAACTTAGGATTAGATCGCAGTAATGTGATTGGCTTTTCTACTAATCCTACGATTAATCAACACTTTAGTACCTTCAAACAGTCTTTACTTCAACACCCGGCTTTTGTATCGGTGACCCGCGGAGGAGAGAATCCACTCAACATGCAAAGCGAATCGAGCGATCCCTATTGGCTAGGTAAAACCGAAGACGATAACCGCGCTTTTAATCTGGCCATGATCGATTACGATTTTTTTAGAACGTTGGATGTATCGTTGGTAGCTGGACGTAGTTTTTCCCCCGAATTTAGCCAAGATACCATTAATTATATCATCAATGAAGAAGCAGCCCGACAAATGGGGTTAGAAAATCCCGTAGGTTCTGAGTTACACTTTTGGCGGGGCAAAGGACAAATTGTTGGAGTGGTTAAAGACTTTCACTACCACTCACTACACCAGCCTATTGGCTCGATCATATTTATGTTATGGCCCGGCAACGCCGAAGAGGCTTATATTCGGATTGCCCCTGGTCAAACCTCCGAGGCCGTAGATGCTCTACAGCAAGTATATGCTCAATATCAGCCTGATGTTCCACTAGATTATCATTTCTTGGATGAAAGCTTTGATCAGATGTACCGCTACGAACAACGCATTGGGTCTATTGTCAATGTATTTGCAGTGTTAGCGATTATCATTTCTGCCCTCGGCTTGTTAGGAATGGCTACCTATACCGCTCAGCGTCGTCAGAAAGAAATTGGTGTCCGAAAAGTACTAGGGGCATCAGTGAGTCAATTGCTTCTATTACTTTCGAGTCAATATCTGAAACTAGTCGTGATAGCTTTAGCCATTGCTATTCCAGTAGCTAATTTCTTATTAGCAGAGTGGCTAAACAGTTTTGCTTATCATATTGATCGACAATGGTGGCTATTTGCCCTACCAGCGGGACTCTTGTTTGCAGTCATCCTACTTTCGGTAGGCGGACAAACCTTAAAGGCGGCTCAGCAAAACCCGGTAGATAGCTTGAAGGATGAATGAAGAAAATTGTTTACTATAAGTAAACTTACTGTCTTTCGTAAGTGTTTAATATTATTACCAGCCGAACAATCAACGAATACTGCGACGAATACCCAGAAGCAGCTCAAATCTTTGATGCCCAATTAGATACTCCCGAAGGTGATGAACTTGCCTTGTTATTACTAGTAATTAAGGACTACGAGCAAAGATATCATCCGGTGCCCTCCCCCGATCCTATTGAAGCAATTAAGCTTACCATGCAGGAAAAAGGATTAATTGCCCAAGACTTAGTACCTCTGCTAGGAAGTAAGAGTTACGTATCTCAGGTGCTTAACCGAAAAAAGCCACTTACCGCCGATATGATGCGCTCACTACACCAACATTTAGGAATCCCGGCCGAGGTACTGCTAGCAGGCTAGGAGTATAGCAGTCATAAACCATGCGTTTGCTTCTTGTTCAGTTGTTCCCTGCACCCTAGCGGTCGTTCACTGCAAAACGCTAGTATTTTCAACACTCAACGGATAGCTTTCGGTACGAATAATTACGTGAGGAGCTGGAGAGCCAGAGGCGTGGAGTACACCACATCACAGGTATCCTACTCTATGCCCCACCCCAAACCACATATGCTAAAAACCCACTTCAAAACCGCCGTTCGTCATTTGGCAAAAAACAGAGTGTACACGCTCATCAACGTCTTAGGACTAGCACTCGGCATGACGGCAGCTTTGTTCATTCTTCAGCATGTTTATTTTGAACTGAGCTACGACACTTTTCACAAACAAGCTGAAGATATCTACCGTGTTCCCTTTGACTGGCACGCTACGGATGAAAATGGAGTGCATACGGAAGTTTACGCTTCTAATGTCCCTGGCTTCGGTCCTACAGCACAAGCGGAGATTCCCGAAGTAGTGGCGACCACTCGCTTGTTTCATGTGCTTACGTCCGTTAGCTCAAATGTACTTTCGTACGAACCGGTAAACGGCGAACGTATTAGCTTTCATGAAGAGAATGGCTTTTACGCGGACTCTACCTTCTTTGATGTTTTCACTTTTCCGCTGCGCTACGGTAATGTTGAAACTGCTCTAACCAAACCCCAGAGTATTTTACTCACTACCAGTTTAGCCGAAAAGTACTTTGGTCAAAGTTGGGAGCGAGATACACCGATTGGGGAAATAATTGAAATTAATGGAATGCAGCAGGGGCGATTTACTGTCACAGGTATTCTGAAAGATGTTCCCACTAACTCCCACATTCAATTTGACTTTTTACTCTCCTACTCCTCTTTTCGTAGCGATGCCGGGGTGAACCGAAGCTGGGCCTGGAGCCAATGCTACACCTATCTGCGACTAACCCCTCAGGCTAACCCCTCGGTGGTAGAAGAAAAGATTCGAGATATTATTAACAATCACTACGATTGGGAGAAAAAGCCTATCATGTTTTTGCAACACCTCACTTCTATTCACTTAGATTCCGATCTGCTGTTTGAAGCGGGGGTGAATGGCTCCCGTACTTCAGTTTACTTCTTATCTGTGATTGGAGTGTTTATTCTGATTATCGGCTGGATCAACTACCTGAATCAGACCATTGCCAAGTCTTTTGACCGAGCGGAAGAAGTGGGAGTAAAAAAAGCAATCGGGGCATTAAAGCGGCATATTCTCGGTCAGTTTATGATTGAGTCCGCCATCATCAACACTATTTCAGTTCTGTTGGCGATACTACTCGTAGCTATTTTACAGTCTAGCTTGATTAGCTATCTGGGGTGGAATCTATCCGCAATAGAAATGAAGGGACTCTTTGCTTCTGATGTATTTATTTGGTTCATACTACTTTTTCTGATTGGAAGTCTACTATCCGCTTTGTATCCGGCTCGAGTCATGATTAAAACTCCTACCATCGGGCTAAAGGTAACGAAGAAGGTTTTTTCTAAAGGCGGTTCACTCTCCCGCCAAGGATTGGTCGTTTTTCAGTTCATCGCTTCACTCATCCTAATTTTTGGTAGCTTAATTGTATATCGCCAGCTAGTATTTATGCAGCAGCATGATTTGGGAATGGATATCAATCAGGTGATGGTACTGAAGACCTCTCCTCAATCTGACAGCACCTACCAATTGAGCTTACAGTACTTCAAAGATCAGGTGAAGGCTTTGGCCAACGTAGAAGAGGTTAGTGCTACCAACTTCGTACCCGGTAAAGAGATTGCTCACAACCGAGGGTTGAGCCGTACCGACGGCGGTACCAAACGAGGTAGTAACTTCTATATGGTTCGTACCGATGAAGACTTTCTGGAAACGCTACAGCTAAACTTAGTCGCCGGACGAAACTTCAGCCCGGGTTATACCGCCAGTTCAGTTGAAAGAGTAGTTGTCAATGAAGCAACAATTGATATGTTGGGTTATGATAGTCTAGAGGCGGCTCTCAATCAGCGAGTAACCGTGTTGGGTGAAAGAAACACTACCTTAGAAATAATCGGTATTGTTAAAAACTATAACCAACAGTTACTGCAAAAGTCTCCCGAATCTATCGTGCTACGATACGCGCCATCGGCGGCAGGCTACGTAGCGTTGCGGTTTCAACCAATAGGCAATGTACAGCAAACTGTAGAGCAGGTACAAGCCACCTGGAGACAAGCTTTTCCCGATCAGCCCTTCGATCATTTTTTCCTGAATGAATTCTTCAATCAACAGTATGTATCCTACCAACAGTTTAACAAAGTATTTGGACTGTTTACCGCGCTGGCCATCTTTATTGCTGGTCTGGGGCTATTTGGATTAGCTACCTACACGGTTGTGCGTCGTACTAAAGAAATTGGTATTCGGAAAGTGCTCGGGGCTTCAGTCAGTAGTATTTTAGTGCTCCTTTCGCAAGAATATATTAAGCTTACATTAATTGCTTTTGTCATCGCAATGCCACTTGCTAACTACCTATTTTCCGAATGGCTCAACGGATTTGCTTATCGCATTGGCATTCCCTGGTGGCTATTTGTTGGAACGGGACTCGCGATGCTAATCATCGCCCTCCTAGCAACCAGCACCCAAACTGTGAAAGCCGCCCGACAAAACCCAGTAGATAGTTTACGAGATGAATAATTCACTCAATGAACAATTAACAATGTACAATTGATACATATCAATATCTCTGCCTGTAAATTGTTAATTGCTAACTGCACATTGTTAACTGATTAAGGTTATGATAAAAAACATTTTTCTTACTGCCTACCGTAACTGCTGGAAGCAGAAAACGCTTACTGCGATTCAAGTTGCTGGACTATCAATAGGCTTGCTGTGTAGTGTGCTAATTTTCCTGTTTGTTTATCAGCACTATAGCACTGATACCTTTTATTTTGAGGCTGACCGTATCTACCGGGTAGTATTGGATATACACATTCAAGATGGCAGTATTGAATACGAACCCGGTACCAGTCTCCCATTGCATCAAGCACTGAAAGAGGAATACGCCGCTGTTGAGCAGACGGGATTCTGTATGCAATTCTTTCGCGATCCCCAGTTTGCTGTTCCTACCAAAAGTAGTGAGCCTAACCGATTTATAGCAACCGAAGGGGTAGCCTACGTCAATGCACCATTTTTGTCGATGTTTAACTATCAATTCATTGAAGGAAATCCAGAAACTGCCCTTGCTGAACCTAACCAAATCGTAATCACCCAGCAGCAAGCCCAAAAATATTTTCCTGATGAGAACGCTTTAGGAAAAACCATTCGTATCAATGACCGAACCAATCTAGTTGTAGCCGGAGTAGTTGAAAATCGCCCAGTAAATACGGATATTGATTTTAACGTGCTGATTTCATTGCCAACTCTCAAGGTCATGAGCCCAGGCTATCAGACGGAGAACTTCACCTGGATTGGTGGTAAAAAATGGACTTTCGTAAAACTAACTGATCCAGATAAAGCTCAGTTGGTTGATGAGGATTTGTCCAACTTTGTCAGCAAGTATTTGGGTGACAATTTTGCCCACTGGCACTTTCACCTTCAGTCGCTCAGCAATATGCACTTCGATACCCGTTATGACGGCACTATTCGTAAACCATTACTGCATTTACTAAGTGCGGTGGCTATTATCATCGTGTTAATCGCCTGTATCAACTTTGTAAACCTTTCCACCGCCTTGGCTATTTCCCGATCAAAAGAGATAGGAGCCAGAAAAGCGTTGGGCAGCTCTCGGTGGCAAATCTTCTGGCAGTTTATTGTCGAAACTTCATTAGTCGTCGGCTTCGCTCTGATACTCGTGGTGCTTGGTACGTTAGTAGGGCTTCCTCAACTCAATAGCTGGATTCAATCTCAATTGGATCTGCAACTGCTGGCAAACCCTTCGGTAATAATTAGCTTACTGCTTTTTGTTGTACTGATTGTTTTCTTAGCGGGTAGTTATCCGGCGTTAGTGATGTCAGGCTTTCATCCGATACGAGCTTTAAACAATCAGATAAGCACCAAAGAGGTCGGTGGATACCGACTACGCCAGTTGCTGAGCTTTTTGCAGTTCACCATTGCCCAAGCGTTTATCATCGGTGCAGTAGTTGTTCTCTATCAGCTTAACTACTTTCAAAAACAAGACCTGGGTTTCCGGCAGAAGGCGGTCATTACTACGAAGGTTCCTCGGAGTGATTATTCCCGACTATCTTCCTTTAGAAATCAGCTTAAACAGCATCCTGATATTCAAAATGTCAGCTTTCATCAATCCCCACCGATCACTAGTACTAATGAAGGAGGCTACGTGCGATTCAACCATAGCGATAGTTTTGAGCCTTTCTTGGTGCGCGACCGCTGGGGCGATGAAGAATATTTAGAAACCTACGATTTGCAATTACTCGCCGGGCGTAATATCGTTCTGCGCGATTCGGCTACCGAGTTTTTGGTGAACGAAAAATTTGTTGCTACCCTGGGTATCTCTTCGGATGACGTTCTGGGCAAGCATCTCTACGCCGATAATGCCCAAACCGAAGGTACGATTGTGGGTGTGGTAAAAGATTTTCATCATCAGTCGTTACAAAACCCAATTGAGCCACTGGTTATTTACCCCTACCCCAGAATATTCACTCAGGCAGGTATTCAGGTGCAATCCGAAAATATCTCACAAACGCTACAACAGATACAAACCACCTGGGAAGCCACTTTTCCTGACCAAGTTTTTACTTACCAGTTTTTAGAAGATAGTATCCAGCAACTCTACGAGAAGGAGCAGCGTATCGCCAAACTTATTCGGTTATTTACCATTGTATCTATCCTGATTTGTAGTTTGGGCATGATCGGTTTAGCCATGTATACCGCTCAGCAACGAACGAAAGAAATTGGAATTCGCAAGACTCTGGGAGCCTCAGCTATGAGTATTTTATTGCTACTCAGTAAAAGCTTTGTCCAATTACTGCTATTAAGCTTTGTCATTGCGGTGGCAACTGCCAATTATGTCTTGCAAGACTGGTTAGCTGATTTTGCGTATCGGGTCAATCTTGAATGGTGGATGTTTGCTGCTTCGGGCTTACTCATGCTCTCTATTGCAATACTTTCGGTCGGCAGTCAAACCTTGAAAGCTGCCCGACAAAATCCAATTGATAGCCTGCGGGATGAATAATGATGATTACAATAGCACTCTCATTATTCACTAATTACTGTTCATGCGTCATCGAGCTAAGGAGCTTCTGTGCCTTCGTTCTTAAGATCTACCAATATATCTACAAAAGCGATGGAAGCCCGCTCCATATCATTCACCAGGCTGTCAATCTTGGCCACGCAGTAGTTATAAAATAACTGGAGGATAATCGCTACGATGAGTCCCGCCACGGTGGTTAGCAGAGCCGTCTTAATCCCACTAGCTACCAAAGTAGGCGAAATATCTCCCGCCGCTTCAATAGCGTCAAAGGCGTTAATCATGCCAATGACCGTTCCCATAAAACCTAGCATGGGTGCAATAGAGATAAACAGGGAAATCCAAACCAAGCCTTTCTCCAACTTACCCATTTCTACCGAACCATAGGAGACAATAGCTTTTTCTACCACCTCAATCCCATCCTCCCACTTTTCCAAGCTTTGCCGAAAAATCATCGCTACCGAGCTTCTTTGCTGTTGCAGTCGGTGTAGTGCTTGGTTGACTCCACCACTTTGTAAATCACCCCGCAGATTCGTAAGCGTTTGCTCTACATTTGACGTAGCTAGGTTGAGGTGAACAATACGCTCTATGGCAATCAGCAACCCCAGAATTAGACACAGTAGTACGGGGGTCATAAACCTCCAGTCGCCATTAATAAACTGCTCACGAATGACTTGATGCAGATTGGGCACCGCTTCTCCCTCGGAGGAGGTTTCCTTGGTTTCATTCCCATCTTTGGGTGTAACGGTTTCAGAGTTAAGTGTATCCTGTATCCTACTTACTTCTCGCTGACTAGAATCATTCTGAGCGAAGATGATTTGAACGGTTCCAATGAAAAAGAGAAAAATGAGGCCGAATAGGTGAAGTTTTTTTGTTGATAGGTGCATGATCTTTTTTCCAGTAAAGAACCAGGGTTAAACCCTATACTGGCAAATCAGAGCGATAGACAACGAATCAACACTGCGCTTTTTAGGCTATTTTGTTTAGATAAACGATCAGATCAGTCTCTTTAGGAAGGTTTAGTTTTTTACGAAGGCGATAGCGGGCCGTGTTAACGCTGTCGGGCGTGATATTGAGTTGCTCGGCAATTTCTTTAGACGAATAATTCTGATGCAACAGCGCGCAAATCTTCAAATCGTGAGCAGTCAAATAAGGGAACACACTGAGCAATTGATTCTCAAAGCTCTCGCTTTCGCCTACCACCCATGATTTTTGAGCGTGAAGCTTCCCCTGAATAGACTGAACGTAATTAGCCCGATTGTTCATTCGCTTTAAAACCGCCCGATTGCGGTAAATACTTATGACAAAAGGAACCACAATGAAAGTCATCCCAATTCCTGCCTGTAAAAAAAGAACCAGATTAACGTAGGTACGGTGTTTGGCCTCGGAAATGACTAATTCTGTATCAGAATTCATAATCAGCTCATTTAGGTTAGTTGGTGATATAGCTACCCGGGCAGTTTGATAAAAATACAGTACGATGCAAAATCCAATAACTGCTATTAGCAGCAAGGGCTTAGAGGAGATTTTTGAGGAAAAAGTATTTTGGTACGTTATCATCCCACTTCAATCGGTGCTAATTCTCTTCCTGATAACGCTGTTTTGATTCATGGTATACCGCAATAGCTGCTTCTCGGTCTTCCCAGCCGTCAATCCCTACTTTCTTTTTTTCCAAGTCTTTGTACACCTGAAAGAAGTGCTCAATTTCTCTTTTCAGATGCGGATTAATCTCATCCAGCGTATTGACCTTGTTCCAAATTGGGTCGCTCACCGGAACGCAGAGCACCTTGGCATCCGGCCCCTTTTCATCCCGCATTCGGAATAGGCCAATCGGTTTTACCTCAATCAAACAACCCGGAAACGTGGGTTCGGTGACTAACACTAGCGCATCCAGGGCATCACCGTCGCCCGCTAGGGTTTCAGGGATAAAGCCGTAGTCGCTAGGGTAAAACATGGATGAGAAGATCATCCGGTCGTAGCGGATCATCTTTTTTTCAGGATCATATTCGTATTTATTCCGACTTCCTTTCGGAATCTCTACAATCACATCAAAAGTAAAATTTTCAGTAGCTTCCATAAAGAGAAAAGTTATGGTGAAATGGTAAGCCAAAGCTACGAATAAAAACAAAAAATATAGTGGACTCGCTGCTTGCTTTTACCTAAAATAATTTAGTATTTACAGATGAACAGTTTGTATCTACCTACTATTTTTTATGATGAATATAGTACTACTCCTTGCTATTCTTTTATGCACCACCAGTGTGCATCTTTTTGCTCAAGAAGTTACCCCGTCGCCACCGCGCCATCAGTTTGAAATAGGCATAACCCAGGCATCCGGCTACTGGAAGGATATAGCTTATTCGCCATTAAACTACCGAGTTCAGCGTACATCTTACCAGATTAGCTACTGGCGGGAGAACCAACCCGAAACAGCCATCTTCCGGGCGGCTGCGTTTTTTGGAACCGGGCAAGTATCCCCCTCCCGTTCAGAGCTCAGCCTCTTCACTTCGGACTACACCGCTGGCAATATTGCCTTCGACTACCTAAAGCGGGTTCCCGAAAAAGTTGAACGCCTTCGTGTATTTGTAGGCCCCCAGTATCAGCTTTACGTAGGCTATTTTGACTTTCAGGGACAGGATAGTTTTTCGTTTATTGCTTCTCACACCCTAAATGCCGCAGCCCTACTCCAGTACTCCCTCGGCAACCGCCATACCATTGGTTTAGATGCTTCACTAGCACTGGCGGGGTGGCTGGTTCGCCCTCCTTACGCGGGCTATAACACCCGTCTACTAAATAATTTTGAGGAGCACCCAGTGCGACTCGTCTTTGATGGCGGCCGGTTTTCTTCACTGCACAACTACTACTTCACGCGTTGGAAAATAGATTATCAGTTTGCGCTTATTTCTAGGGTCAGCGTAGCCCTGAATTATACCTTTAACTACCAGCGGGTATCCGATCAATATCATCCTTTCACCCAAGCAACCAATCAGATTGGGGGCGGTTTAATCTTTACACTATGACCACCAAAAGCTATTGCACCTTATTCGTTATTGGGCTATTGTTTGTCTCCTGCGAAGAAGCATTCTTAGGCTCCGATGTAGCCAACAACCCCGAACAAAACTTTGAACTACTGTGGGATGACTTAGATCAGCACTATAGCTTATTTACGGTACGTAACCTTAATTGGGACAGCATCTACCAGGTATATCGACCTCAGGTCACTGCCCAAACTACCAATAAAGAGCTGTTCAGGATTATGGCTGATATGATAGAATACTTAGATGACTCTCATACCTGGATAAGAACGACTGATTGGAGCCTCTATCATAGTTCGGGGTACACAGAGAATGCAAAAGCCCACGGAGAATTTAGCGAACTACTGGTAAGGGATTTCTATTTGGAATACGCGACCTACCCTGACAGTAACCAAGCATTGTACTACGGAAAAATTATGGATAAAGACATCGGCTATATCTATCTGGCCGATATGAAGCGGGGAGCTAATGGCGCAGTGATTGATGCGATACTGGAAAATATTGGTCATTATCAGGCTATTATTTTTGATATCAGAAACAATGGTGGGGGTAGTACTACTTTACCCCAGCGAATAGCTGGTGCTTTTGCCGATGAGCGCCGCTTAGTGTTCACGCACCAAACCCGTAATGGCCCCGGACACGATGACTTTGAAGAAGCGGCTCAGCTTTATGCCGAACCGCTGGGTAGCCAAAATTATAGTAAGCCAGTGATAGTGCTGGCCAATCGGGCAACCATTAGTGCCAGTGAACAATTTGTTTTATATATGCGAGCCAGCCCCAACGTCACTTTATTGGGAGATACCACAGCAGGAGACTTTGGCTACCGCAGCAATTATCGCTTTTTGCCGAACGGCTGGATATACGCCTACTCCATTGGGCGGGTACTCCTTCCGGATGGTTCTAGCCTGGATGGAGTCGGGCACATCCCGGACATATACGCGAGAAATACACCAGAAGGTGTTTATCACGAATACAAAGATGGAGTACTAGAAACAGCCATTGAGCACCTTTCCCAAGAATATGGTATAGAATAGGCACAAACAATTGGCTACCATTAGCTTGTTTTCTATTTTATGCCACTTTCAACCAGTTTCACTAAGCACACGCTACAGTTTACCTTCCGAGCGGGCACTTCCCGAGGAACGCTCACTGAACACAACACCTATTTTCTGCTGCTGGCAAGCGGCGATACTGTCGGCATCGGGGAATGTGCTCCGCTGAAAGGGCTAAGCCCCGACTACCGCCCGGATTTGGAAAAAAAAATTCAGGATGTTTTAAGTAAGATAGAGGGCTCACCTTTACCAGAAGATGAAGAAGCGATTAGCAGTTTTATTGATAAGCACATTCCTCCCAACTTTCCCGCCCTTCGGTTTGGACTAGAAACCGCTCTACGCGATCTGCTCTACGGCGGTCAGCATAAAATCTTCCCTTCGGTCTTTCAAAACAATAGCTTCTACCCTATCCCGATCAATGGCTTGGTTTGGATGGGCGATCGAGAATTTATGAAGCAGCAGATTGATGAAAAACTGGCGCAGGGGTTCAACTGTATAAAACTAAAAATCGGAGCAATTGACTTTGCGACCGAACTGTCGTTGCTGGCTTATATTCGAGAGCACTATTCTGCCGAAGAAATAACGATTCGGGTAGATGCCAACGGAGCTTTTTCACCGGAGGAAGCCCCAGCAAAGCTTCAGCAGTTAGCTGAGTACGACTTACATTCTATTGAGCAACCTATCGCTTCTGGTCAGATTGAAGAAATGCGGCAGCTTTGTAAAGTCACCCCGTTGCCCATTGCCCTAGACGAAGAACTCATCGGGGTTTATGATCTTACTTCAAAAACTGAACTGCTCGACCAGATTCAGCCTCAGTACATTATTCTAAAACCTACCTTGCTGGGCGGACTAGCAGCTACCGCGCAGTGGATTCAACTCGCCGAAGCGCGAAGCATTGACTGGTGGATGACTTCTGCCTTGGAATCTAATATTGGATTAAATGCCATCGCCCAATTTGCCGCCTATAGACAAGTAACTATGCCTCAAGGGTTGGGCACTGGAAAACTCTACCATAATAACATCTCATCCCCACTTCACATCCAGCAGGGTAACCTGCATTACCTTCCCGATCAGCCCTGGGATTTATCCCCTATCATTTTGTAAGTTTTTGGTTTTAGGCGCCAGATACCTATCCTAATTTTTACCTTTTTTTGGTGGTTGGCAGTCTAATTTGAAAAAAGTATAGCTTTTTCTCAAAACTGTAACTTTCTGATATATAGCTATATACATTAGTCATTCATTTAGGTTTAACGAGCTTTCTTTAAAAATTCTTTAACACAGGCATGATTTTAGCCTCTGTATTAAGAGAATGTAAGTATTTACCGCTTTTTGGCAAAATACTTCAATGTGCAATATAAATTCTCTGATTATGAAAGCTCTCCATAGATTTTTCCGAATAAGTTTGATACTAGGGCTATTCAGTTTAGTAGCTCCCGTATCGGAAAGTAAAGCGCAAGGGCATGTTTCTTTCGATATTTTCTATAATGAGTTATCCCCCTACGGTGATTGGGTTTATAACAATCGCTACGGTCAGGTGTGGGTTCCTAATGTGCGACGAGGTTTTCGGCCTTACGTTACCCGAGGGCACTGGATTATGACCGATTATGGTAACACTTGGGTTTCTGATTACAGTTGGGGATGGGCGCCGTTTCACTACGGACGATGGTACCTGGATGACTTTTACGGCTGGGCTTGGGTTCCGGGTTATGATTGGGGACCAGCTTGGGTAGCTTGGCGTTCGGGCGGTAACCACTACGGCTGGGCACCACTTTCGCCCGGATTAAACATAAATGTTTCCATCAATATCGGTCGACGAATTCCTAGTAATTACTGGGCGTTTGTACCTCATCGTTACATTACCAGCCCTCGGATTTACGATTATTGTTTACCGCGTCGTCGGGTAAGAAATGTTTATCATCAGACGACGATTATCAATAATACCTACGTGTATAATGACCAGCACCACTACTATAGTGGCCCTCAGGTTCGGGAAATTGAGCGAGTAACTCGTCGTCGGGTGGCGGTTCGCCAAGTGCGACCCGCCCAGCGACCGGGTGCTCCAGCATTGCGAAGCAATTCAGTAACAATGTACCAACCACGCACTAGAAGTAGCCGTAGTTCTAACTCAAGAGTTAGTTCAGGGCGAATTCAGACAAACCGAAGTAGCTATCGAACTAGCTCGCCCAGTCGTTCTTCGTACGATCAGGCTACTCGATCCTCCGCGACCCGATCATCGTCACGATCATTGTCGACACCGAATACGCGCAGTCGGGCTGATTACTCTACTGTAAATCGGGCTAATAGATCAAGTAGTACTAGCACTCGGGACGCCAGTCGCTATTCTCGCTCTGGCAGTCGGGAAGCTCGTACCGAACAGAGTGCTCATAGTAGAACTACTGCGCCTCGGGAACGCTCTTCGGTTAATAGTCGGAGCCAGAGCAACCGTTCTTCAGCTCGGTACAACCGAAGTTCTACTCAGCGATCTCCGACGGTGCAGTCAGGTAGTTCAGCGAAGACGAACCGACGATCATCCGTTAGCTCAAGTCGTTCATCGGCACCATCGAGCCGAACGAATGTTAGTCGCTCTCGTTCGTCACAGAGCAGTAGCAATCGTTCAAGCGTAAACCGCTCTTCCTCTTCGCGAAGAAGTACCGGCTCTAGTGTTGGTCGTTCTAATTCTTCAACAAACAGAAGTTCTCGTTCAGCAACGACGCGTTCTAGCCGAAACCGACCGAAATAGAAAGGAGATCCCGGAATTCGCATTCGCTCATCCGGGGATGCCTTACTTTTCGCAAAATTGTTGTACACTCGTACGCTGACCCTATTGGTTGGCGTACTTTTTTAGTTTTGCGCTTAACCTTCTTCGCCAATACAAGCACGCTCATTCCACTGGTAAGCCACTGGGCACCTCTGCGGGAATAGATTGATCGAAAGTAGGATCATCCAGTGTTCTTAAAAACGCAATAATCTCATCTTTTCTAGACTGGTCAAAAGGGGTCATATTTAAATCTCTGAATTCAGCCGCTAATTCTTCATCCGACACAGCAGGGTTTTCACTATTCTTCTGCTCATAAAAAGTCATTACTTTCTCTAACGACTCGTGGGTGCCATTGTGCATGTAGGGTGCGGTAAATGATAGATTGCGGAGGGTGGTTGTTCTGAATTTATAGTTACCGTCCCCCTCATCTGGTAGTGCTAGTCCCGGATGTTCACCCACTCCTAAAGTGTGTAATTTAAAATCTGAAAACATAGGACCCGAGTGACAGGTATTACAACCAGCATCAATAAATGCTTCCAACCCTCGTATCTCTTTCGCATTGAGAGCCGTGTTATCGCCACGAGCAAACCGATCAAACGGGGAATTGGGAGTAATAAGTGTTCTTTCAAAAGAAGCCAAGGCTTTGGCAACCGTTTCAATGGTAATTATAGAGTCGCCGTACGCTTGATAGAAAAGCTGCTGATACGCTGGTATCGCGTTTACCTTTTCTTCTAAAACGCGTATGTATTCTTCTTCTGTAACATTAGGTCCCATCATTTCAATCGGACTCAGTAGAGGGCCAAAACACTGTTCCTCAAGTGATTGGGCTCGATTATCATAAAACATGGGTGCATCACTGGGAGCATATTTTCCGTCGGAATCCATGCCATTAAACGCCGCGTTGAGTACAGTAGGCGAATTACGACTGGTTTTCTGTGTTTCTCCAAACCCATTGGATAGTGCTAGTCCGTCGGCATACCCTTGGGATGGATGATGACACGATGAACAAGAAATCCTATTATTAGCCGAGAGCACCGGATCATAAAAAAGCAACTTACCTAAAGCGGCTCTTTCGGGTGTATTCTGATTGTTTTTTGGCGACATCACTTGCTTGGGGAGTGCCCCAAACCCAAAATCTTGGAGGGGTTCAACTTCAGCTTGCTGACAAGCAACTAATCCAATAATGATGAATATGATGTAAGTGAGTTTTTGCATAGCATTATCTTTTAAAGAAGGAATACGCTACTAAAAAGCCCAACGAGGTTCTTTTCTCAGGAATTACTTCCAGATAAAGACCGGCAGAGACATTTTTTGAAAAGCTTCGAGCAGCTTCTAAGGCGATTAGCACATCGAGGTTGTTGATTTCCCCGACGACTTTATTTTCGTTGAATTGGAAAGCATAGTTTTCCCAAGCGTATTCGCCTCCTAGAGAAAGAAGAGCGGTATACGGTGAACTTCCTTGCGTAAAACGGTGCTTCACGCCTAGCATTCCTTGTAGGCCACCTAGCTTAAAGTTACGGTTATACGGAGCAAGCAGATAAGCAATTGATGACGTTAGTGCCCAGGGTTGAGTGACCTGTCTTTGATACGTTAGTTGCAGCCGATGTATTCCGTTATAGGTAGCATTTTGCTCGCCCACTACTGCTTGAGCAGCTGTAGCACTTATTAAGAACTGATGGCTTTCTTGCGTTGGAGCTTCTTGTGCGTACCCCAGGGACACTAAACCGATGGCCAACACGAAGGTAATAATTAGTTTCATAGTACAAAGAAACCGAAGAATCTTCGTACAGTAGATACGAGATGAGTAGTGAAAACTACGACTTTAGTAGTTTACTGGCTTTACCTGGGGTATGCCCAAAGTGCTTGGTGTAGGCAGCGTTAAAGCTATTGGGATTGGAATAGCCTAGTAATTCCGCCACCTCAGTGACGGAGTAGTTTTTAGAAACTAACTTGGTTTGAGCGTAATTCATCCGAAACACAGTAATCCAAGTGTGCGGAGGTTGACTGAAAAGCTGTTTAAACCCTTGCTTCAGAGCAAATGTATTGAGGCCAATTTGCTTGCTTAATTGCTCAATAGTAGGCGGGGCATTGAAGTTTTTTGTTAAAATATCCCGGGCTAAGTACAGCTTATCAATAGTAGCTTTGTCTAGCGCAGCCGAAGTAGTAAGCTGCAACTGATGGAAGCAGAGTATTGACAATATTTCCAGACACTGCGCCTCCAGATACATTGTTCTAAACTCGCCTGCTAATTTGCACTCCAGAATTTTCATAATGGGGCTTAGCAACTCCTGAGTAACCGGAGATTGCTGCTGATTAACGTAGATATTATCGGGATAGACGAAGCGACGCAGTAACGAATTCTCAAGACTACTATCAGTCAATTTCTGTTGTAAGTATCCTATCGGCACCAGTACGGTCAGTTGAGATAGTTCAATACCTTTAGGCAGCTCTCGGTAAATACTACCAACCTCGGCAGAGGCGAAAAACACCGACCAATTCATACTAGTTTTTGTGCCGACTTCACGATCAGTACTGCTAATTATTCGCGCTTTTCCTTTTTCGTAAAAAGAGAAACCCAATACGCTCTGGGTGATTTTTCCTTGAATAACCTCCGGCTTAACCGTGTTGCCAAAGTTCTGAATAAGGGTGAACGAGCCTACCGTTTCTACTTTAGAACTTAGCATAAAATAAAACCTTACCGCGTTGACAGAAATACCAGCAACATTGAGTACTATTACTCAGATAATCGATCAAAATAGGAAATATGAGAGAAAAGAAAAAACGCTTGCTCCCGTACATGATGGCTTCGGTTACTGTCATCCGCTGGACAAGAATTTTTTACTAACATTTGGCTACGCATTTTTAAGTAAAATGAAACTGAATTACAAAATCGCAGTAGTCATAACTCACTCATGGTAAACCTAAAAATGTACTACCGCTTTGGTCGGCCATTGATGATTCTAAAATAATTCTTTCGGTTTGTATATTGCGGTATGCAATTTACTGAGGAGCAGCATCGGACGTTACAGCAGGCTATTCGGCAGTGGGAGGAACAACAGCTTATCAGTACCGCTACCGCTGAAGCCCTGCGACAGTCTTATCAAATTAAGGAAAGTACACCCCGCTTTGATTGGAAGAACTTATCGCTCATTGCTTTCTTTTTCGCTATTGCCTGTATTGTACTAGCCACTGCTCTATTTCTGGTAGATGACTGGTTGATGAGTGTGGTGAACCGGGTACTAGGGGCTTCGGCACTAACCAAGTGTGCCCTTTTCCTGATTTTATCGTTGGTAACATTCATGCTGGGCGTTCGGCGACGAAGAAAGTATCCGTCGCAAAAATACAGCAACGAAGCCCTCTTGATCTTTGGGGCTATTTTTATCGCTTTTTTCCTAACGTATCTTAGCGAAGCCCTCCAGATGGAAGAAGGTAATTTTCCGGTATTTGTTGGGTTGGCCACTATCGCTTACGGAGCTATCGCTATTTATTTGAAAAGCCACCTATTGTGGGGCATCAGTTTAACCGCATTGGCTACCTGGTACGGAATAGAAACATTTTATTTGAGCAACGAAGCGTCGTACTTCTTGGGCATGAACCTTCCGCTTCGTTATGTTTTCTTCGGATTGTTACTCATTGCGGGTAGCATATTCGTTAAGAAGGTTACTGCTACTCGAGCCTTCTTTTCGGTTACGTACTACTCAGGCATGTTAGTACTGTTTTCATCCCTTTGGCTGCTGTCCATCTTTGGCAATCAAACGGATTTGTCGGTTTGGGGCAATACTCCTCAGTATCAGTTTTGGTACGCTACGTTGCTGCTATCAGTTTTTTCGTTGGGAGCTATTTGGTGGGGTCTGAATCGGCAGGAGCGGCTTACCGCCGAAATCGGTATTCTGTTTTTTCTACTAAATATTTACACCCGCTACTTTGAGTACGGCTGGGACAGTCTACATCGGGTTATATTCTTCGGGTTACTCGCTCTTTCGTTCTGGTTTATAGGCAAAAAAGCCGAAAGTATCTGGAATCGGTTGGAGAAGGATTAAGCCACTATCGCACCTCAACCACTTGCTCAGTGTCACCCTTAATTTGCTCTAATGCACCGGTCTCTTCCATTTTCACAGTATTAATCTTAATTTCTACCGAATTCACTTCGGCTTGATCAGAACTTGTTTCGGCTTGGCTGGAGTGAACTCCATCTACCGCAATATGAGGGGCAATAATTAGGGCTACAATAGAAGTAAGTTTGATTAGGATATTCATTGATGGACCGGATGTATCTTTAAACGGATCGCCTACCGTATCTCCGGTTACTGAAGCTTTGTGAGGCTCCGATCCTTTATACTCCATCTTACCATCAATCTCAACTCCTTTTTCAAACGACTTTTTGGCATTATCCCAGGCTCCCCCCGCGTTGTTCTGAAACATTCCCATGAGTACCCCTGATACAGTGATACCTGCCAGCAAACCACCTAAAATTTCAGCTGAAGAGGTTTCAGCAAATACTCCTTTAAAGCCAAACCCAATCAGAATCGGTGTAAGCAAAGCAATGGCTCCCGGTAAGATCATCTCCCGAATAGAAGCTTGGGTCGATATTTCCACACACTTCTGATACTCCGGGGTAGCCTTGTGCTCCATAATACCCGGAATCTCCCGGAACTGACGGCGCACTTCCTGTACCATGTCCATCGCTGCTTTTCCTACCGCTGCAATCGCCAACGATGAAAAAATGAAAGGGATCATGGCTCCCACAAATAATGCCCCTAACACGGGGGCCTTATATAAATCAATAGAATCAATTCCAGCTACTCCCACAAAGGCTGCAAACAGGGCTAAAGCTGTTAAAGCTGCCGAAGCAATGGCAAAACCCTTTCCGGCAGCGGCGGTGGTGTTTCCTACGGCATCTAGGTTATCCGTTCGTCCCCTTACTTCTTCGGGTAGACCGCTCATTTCAGCAATTCCCCCGGCATTATCAGCAATTGGGCCGAAAGCATCGATAGCGAGTTGCATAGCCGTAGTGGCCATCATGCCCGCCGCAGCAATGGCTACTCCGTACAATCCGGCAAACGAATAGGAAAAAATAATTCCTAAGGCCAATACAATTGTGGGCATTACCGTAGATTCCATCCCAACGGAAAGACCACCAATAATGTTGGTAGCGTGACCAGTGGAAGACTGCTTAATGATGCTGTTCACCGGACGACGGCCCATTGCAGTGTAGTATTCGGTGATAATACTCATTAATGCCCCGACAATTAATCCGATGAAAATGGCCCAGAATACATCCAGGCTACTGAACGCTACTCCCCGAATCTCCAGATTATTGGGGAGTAAGTAATCTACTATAAAATACGAAGCAATAACGGTGAGAATAATAGAAGACCAGTTACCGATGTTCAGTGCTTTCTGTACGCTATCGGTTTCGTGGCTAATACGAACAAAGAATGAGCCGACAATTGAGAAGATCAGCCCCACCCCGGCGATAAGCATCGGTAGTAGTATTGGCGCAATTCCACCGAAAGCATCATCCGATACAATTTCCCGGCCCAGCACCATCGTTGCCAGAATAGTGGCTACGTACGAGCCAAATAAGTCAGCTCCCATACCAGCTACATCGCCTACGTTATCACCTACGTTATCGGCAATAGTAGCGGGGTTTCGCACATCATCTTCTGGAATACCGGCTTCTACTTTCCCTACTAAGTCAGCTCCAACATCAGCCGCTTTGGTGTAAATTCCTCCGCCAACGCGGGCAAACAATGCAATACTTTCCGCTCCAAGCGAAAAGCCCGCTAGTACTTCTAAGGCTTTCTCCATGGCTACCCCATTTACATCCGCTCCCGCTACATTTAAAACATATATCTGGTAGAAAACAATGAATAGTGATCCCAAACCTAGCACAGCTAATCCAGCTACTCCTAATCCCATCACCGTACCCCCGGCAAAAGATACTTTCAGTGCTTTAGCCAAACTGATGCGAGCTGCTTGGGTGGTACGTACATTAGCTTTGGTAGCTACCCGCATTCCGATGTATCCGGCAACTGCCGAAAAGACAGCACCGATAATGAATGATACTGCAATAATTGGACTGGAAGTTTCTACGGTAGTGCCCGACCAAGCCAGTAAAATTGCGGCGATAATGGCAAAATAAGTAAGTACTTTCCATTCTGCTTTCAAAAAAGCCATCGCTCCATCCGCAATGTAGCTCGCTAATTCTTTCATATTTTCTTCCCCAGCATCTTGCTTAGAAATCCAGGCTGACCGGATAAACATGAAGATTAATGCCACAACTCCAAATACTGGCACGAGGTAGACTAGACTATGCATAAATTGATTTTTTTGTACCTAGATAAATTGCGGTGCAAATATAGGGGTTGCTTTTTGTTTAAAAAACTCTTTTGGAGCTTTGTTCTAGGTGGCCAGTGCTGGTAACGTAATGCTATTCAGCGTACCAAACAATTCAAATGAAGGCGGGGTTAAGAAGGAAATAACCGTGACTATGAATACCTCAATACTTAGAATACTACTCAGTTTAGCCGCCAGTGTGATTGCCTTTCGGGTTATCACTGTAAAACCAATTCGTAACTACTTACTTACGGCTCTACTCAACGGAGCTGTTTTCTTGATAAAGCGCAAGCTTCGCTAATTACGACGATTCATTAGCTACTGCGGCTTCGTCACTTTCTTCGGTTTCTCCGCTGTATAGCGTTTCTACTTCGTAAGCTTGCTTGCCTTTTTCCCGCAGCCAGCGGCTGAATACTGAGGTGAAACCGTGGGTAACGTAAATAGTGTCGGCTCCGGTAGCCTCTACCGCTTGGTTTAATCCGGGCCAGTCGGCGTGGTCTGACATGACGAATCCCCGATCGGCGGCCCGGCGACGTTTTGCCCCGCGAACCATCATCCAGCCCGAAGCAATTCCAGTACTGAACGGACGAAAACGATTTACCCAAGGGCTATTCAATGCTGAAGAAGGGGCAATCACTAGTGATTTTCGTAAATCTTCCTTAGAGACTTCGGCTGATACCTTGGGTAATGTTGGCAACGGCGCGCCTCCAGCTATAAGCGCATTGTTCACATTGAAGACCGCTCCGTGCAAGTAAACCACACCGATAGAACGGTCTAATTGATGAATAATTCGCTGAGACTTACCCAATGAGTACGCAATTAGCAAGGAGGTTTTGTTCTGGGCTTGATTGCTTTGCCACCAAGCGTGAATTTCTTCCATTACCGTAGGTTGTGGTTTCCAAGCGTAAATAGGTAACCCAAATGTTGACTCGGTAACGAATGAGTGACAGCGCACTGGTTCAAACTGACCACTAAAACCGTCATCTTCCAGCTTGTAATCACCGGATACTACCGCAATTTGCCCCTTATGCTCTAAACGAATTTGAGCTGACCCAAAAATATGGCCAGCCGGATGTAGTGAAACTTTCACTCCCGAAATATCAATTGCTTCATTATACGCTACAGTTTCCAGTGAAATATCCTGCCCTAGCCTTAATCGAAGAATATTTTCTGAGTCGTGGTGAGCCAGGTAATGCTTCATACCCCAGCGAGCGTGGTCGGAGTGCGCATGCGTGATTATAGCCTTGTCTACCGGTTTCCAGGGATCGATGTAAACATTGGCCGGAGGGCAGTACAAACCGCGGTCGGTAAATTCAATAATGGGTTTCATCCAACCTTATGACTGCCCCCAGAGGAAATTGTTTAGAGAGCGGCCCCTTGATCAGGTTGTGGATTACTTAGTCAACTGCGATAACGTTCTGAAAGAATATGGTAACGCCAGTAACCAAATTGAAGCCAACGACCAGATTAAGCTAATCATCATTAGCTTGAAAAGATCGGTCTGATAATGATGGTAGATTATAGATACCATCCCTAAATAAAAGGTCAAGCAACCCAGAATTCCTGCAACCCAGCGATGGTTCATCTTTTTGTAGAATTTAGACGAGAGAATTGATATTGTCGGCACTAATACGAACCAAAACAAAAGTGATGAGAAAATATTCCACCCGATCAGTAAGGAGTATGGAATTAGCAAAACTACTAAGGATAGTAGTACCAGAAATACTGATAGTAGTAAATTGCTTCTAAGGCGGTTAACGTTGATCGTTCGCATAATTAGATTTAGTGGTTAGTTAAATCTAATATACTTACTGCGGAGCAGTAGATCAATTTAATTGTCAATTGTTACAACGGGTTGGCTTGCCTTAGCGTAGGCAAAACGAACCGGGCTTGCTACCTGATGGTAGGCATCTAAACCACTACAAGTAATGGTTTCTGCTTTTACTAAATCAATAAATCCGTCGGAGCCAACACAGTACTCGGGGAGAATAATCTTTTGAATTTCACCTACTAAAAACACCGTTTCGTTGCACCGCAATGTATGGTGCTCAACGTAAGAAAGCCCAACTTTAACCGAAGCTTCAGACACAAAGGGAGCCAAAAGATCGTCGGCATAATCAGGGGTAAGACCAGTACCTTCAAACTCGGAAATCTCCCAGCGAGCACTGGTATGGTGGGCTTTCTCAACGAAGTCTCTCCGAATATGATTGATTGAAAAGTGTTTCGTGGCTAATATATTTTCCAGTGTATGGCGAGCCACTGTATGAGGACGAAATAAAATGCCAATTAAAGGTGGATTAGCCCCAACATGAATAATTTGAGAGAATATTGCTAAGTTAGTACTACCTTCAGTGGACTGAGTGCCGATGAGCGCTACACTTTTAAATCCGGTAAGTGAGTTAATAAGATTGGTACGAAATCGCTTCTCCAGTGCGCTTAACTGAGCATTTGAGTAAGTTTGATTAGCCATACACTATATCTCAATGGCTTCTTCTATTGATTTGCAATAACGTATATCTAACTTATCAACAATGTTGTCAGGATAGTTCTGAACAATTTGACTTTTAGCAATTTCTACTGACTTTCGGAACCAAGGCTCGTCGGGTAGTATCTTGCGATGCACGCTCAGGCCGTACTGATACATTTCTTTCTTCCAAACAATGAAATACCACTCCATAGAAGGCTGGTGGAAGGCTCGCAATGCCCGCTTATCAAAGATAAACTTTTGACTCACTCCCTGTTTAACCAATTCCGATATTCTTAAGAAAATATCTTTAAAGTGCTCGATGGGAACATACTCTGACTTGAGTTCACAGACAATAATACCTGACCTTTCGTGATACGATACCCTAGCGAATCTAGCATCAAAGTGATCCTGAAACTGCGATATTTCAGGTGACTGGGTAAGCGTAGAATCTTTCATGATGTAAAAAATTAAAAATCACTCCAATTTAATGAAAACTTCCTTTTCTCCGCTTCTTGCCTTCTTCAATTTGACTATGAAGACCATTAATCTCACCTTCTAAACGGCTAGCGTAGTTTAAGGTTGTTTTTATCATTTGCTGTTGTGAAGTGATTTGTTCCTTAAGGTACGACAATTCTGAATTCATGTCCCGTAACTTCGCTTGATATTCTTCTTTCAAACGCTGCTTATCTAGCTCTGCTTTCTTGAGCTCTTCCTTAAATATTAGGTATGCCTCCGGAGGGGTTTTTATCAAATCTGCCATGTTAATAGTCACCTAAGCATTTACACTGTTTTTACTTACCTTAGCTCAGCAGCCATCTCGTATTTTCACTATTCTAATAGATATGCACACATGGCTTATCCTAGAATTAAACAGTAAGATACTTACTATAGTATTAGAACAACACGCTATTTGCCCTTAAAGTTTTTACTTTGTTTAATTTGATATAAACAAAAGTTAAATTCTGCCTACGTAGCGAGTAAGTTGTGAACGGTTTAAGAACAATCTTTAGACAGGATTCTATAAATGTTTTACCGATGATAACCCGCCGTCGATGTGAAGCACTTGTCCGGTTACCCAGCTACTGTCATCAGAAAGCAGGTAAATCACCGCCTGGGCAATATCGTCTGGTTTTCCGTAACGCCCGAGCGGATGTCTTTTATTAGAAGCCTCTTTTTTCTCCTCAGTAGACAGCAAATTATCGGCTAAGGGTGTATCCGTTAGAGAAGGGGCAACCACATTAACGCGTACATTTTTATTCGCTAATTCGGCCGCCAACGCCCGTCCCAGACCTTCTACAGCCCCTTTGGCCATAGCTACCGCGGTATGAAAATTTAAACCCAATTGAACGGCTACGGTGCTAAACATTACTACACTGGCTCCTTTGGCAGCCCGCAAATTTTTCAAGGCCGCCTGAATAACTTTTACTGCACCAATGGCGTTTAGTTCAATTTCTCGCTGAAAATCAGCGGGTTTTAACGACTGAAAAGGTTTTAATGTGATGGTGCCGGGCGTGTAAACCAATCCATGCAACTGTTCGGGTAACGAATTCAGTTCGTCGGTCATTTCTAACACATCTAATGAAATATGGGTAACATTATCGTGGGTGGGCGGTTCTTGCCGAGAGGCTACGGTTACTGATGCTCCTTCTTCTAAAAGAATATCCAGCGTAGCTTTCCCAATTCCTGAAGTGCCACCAATCAATAATATATTTTTTTCTTTAAATTTCATGTGTACTTTTTAAGCTGATATAGTTCAAAAACTCTTTTTTCTTTTCCTCATTTTCCTGGAACACCCCGCAGTATTGTGAAGTAACGGTCAGGCTATTGACATCTCGTACTCCCCGGGAGGCAACACACATGTGGGCGGCATCAATCACTACTGCAACGTCTTCCGTTTGTAGTACTTCTTTTAATTCGTTAGCAATTTGAACCGTCATACGCTCTTGCACCTGCGGACGCTTAGCATAGTACTGTACAATACGATTAATCTTCGATAAGCCAATCACATGGCCGTTAGAAATATAAGCCACGTGCGCTTTACCGTAAATAGGCACAAAATGATGTTCACAGTTAGAGTAAAATGTAATATTTTTCTCTACCAGCATTTCATTGTACTTGTATTTATTCTCAAACAGGGCAATATTAGGTTTATTTTCAGGTTTTAGTCCACTAAATATCTCCTGTACGTACATTTTACCTACCCGACGTGGAGTCCCTTTTAAGCTATCATCTTCCAGGTCTAGCCCTAAAATGAGCATGATTTCCTTAAAGTGCTTAGCAATCAGTTCTATCTTCAAGTCATCATCTTTCTCGAAGGCGTCTGGACGCAGTGGAGTATCGTAAGAAGTACCTACGTGGTTTTCACCTATTTCATCGGAGAGTTGATGTCCGTTATTACTGTGCCCATTAAGATGAACTCCATTATTGTTTTTTGTGGTATCGTTAATCATTAGTCTTTAATTAAGCGGGGTATTCAACAAAATTTCTTTCTGTCTCAAATAGTACAACTTTTAAATCACATTCTTCATTTATCCGGGGACGGATTAGATTCCAGATTACTACCGCAATATTTTCGGCCGTAGGGTTTACCTTTCTGAATTCTTCAGTATCTAAGTTTAAATTCTTATGATCGAAGCGTGAAGTCACTTCTTCCCGAATTATATCTTTAAGCTTTTTCATATCGTACACATAGCCTGTCTGAGGATCGGGATAGCCACTTACCTTCACAATTAAATCATAATTATGTCCGTGGTAATTCGGTAGGTTACACTTTCCAAATACTTGCTCGTTTTGCTCATTAGACCACTCAGGATTATGAAGACGATGGGCGGCGTTGAAATGCTCTTTTCTACAGACTGTAACTTTATTCATAAAATATTCTTGAAGTTTTTTTGTTTAAGTTTTTGTTAGAAATAATTTAACACAGTAAAGGCAATGGATTAACGCGCTTATCTCTTAAAAGTTATCAGTTGGAAATATTATTAAAAAAAATTAGATTACTGTTTACGTTTTACCTTTTGCTTACACTAAGGATAAAAGATACGTAGTGGGTTTACGCTATGGCAACGTTTTTGTTCACTCCTATTCTATTATCCTATGCTTGTGATGACAAATCTATATATTCCTCGTACCACTAAGACCCCAGATATTTTTTTCGATCTGGAAATGGGGAACTTCGAGATTAAAGGACGATCTATACCCGAAAACTCGGTAGATTTTTATTCTCAGGTGATGCAGTGGCTAGATGAGTACGAGATAAACCCCAGCAATACTACCAACCTTAGCGTGAAGCTAGAGTATTTCAACACTTCTTCTTCCAAGTGCTTGATTGACATTTTCCGCCGTCTGGAGAAGCTGCACAACATTAGTACCCAAGTTGAAGTGCACTGGTACTACGAAACTGAAGACGACGATATGCGAGAATCCGGCGAAGATTTTCGTGATTTAGTTAGAATGCCCGTTATCCTCCACGAAATAGCTAATGACATTTCTGAGCAGATAAGTTGAGGCAGGGTGCAAATTTCTTTTCTTTCTTATCTCCCAACAAACTGATATGTTTTCTTCTAAACCACCCAACCTTATACTTCCTATCTTTTCATATTTTATATCTCACATCTCACATCTCATATTTCATTTTGCTCTTATCCACTTTTCTGAGCGGCCGACTAGCGAGATGCCAACGTAACCCCGTACTTCAAGTTCGTTGCCACCTTTTTTGAGGCGCATTAAGCAGCTGTAGGTTTTGCCTGATTCAGGATCGTAAATCTCACCGTCTTCGTATTCCCCCTCACCTTCATAGGTTAGATCTTCCAAAATATTAATTCCAACAATAGTGCGCTCTCGTAAACTTTCGTTGGGATTTCCTTTGTCAAGTATAGGAGTACCATCCGTATTTTCTGGCTCTTTCAACCATACTATTTTACCGCAGAAGGTATCACCGCAGGGGTAGACTTCTACTTTTCCTCGCTGGTCGGTCGTATACCAAGTACCCACCACCGCTTCCGCCGACTGAGCTAGAGAGACTGCATAAGCATTGAATGCTAAAAAAATTCCTATCAGGATTGATTTACTAATCATATGCGTTGTATTTTCAAGGTTTATTTAAAATAAATTGCTTGCAGGAATAATTGTTTTCTAGTTTATCCGAATGCCTAACACCGCCCCTACCCGCAAATTACCTACTCAAATCAGAATCAGCTTGCGGGAACAGCAACTTATCCTGTTACCCCAACGAGCTATCTGGTGGGAGGAGCAACGCTTTTTATTACTGGCTGACTTGCATTTAGGCAAAGCCGGACACTTCCGAAAAAATGGTTCACCCATTCCGGCAGCAGTTCACTGGCAAGACTTGGTGGTGCTAGGCACGCTCATCGAAACTTATCAACCCGAGAAAGTAGTGCTACTGGGCGACTTGTTCCATAGTGACCTAAATAATGAGTGGCTGGATTTTGCTCAGTGGATGCAGCAGTATCATCCGCTTCCGTTTGTGCTAGTGAAAGGCAACCACGACGTGCTACCCGATGCGGCTTATGACCTACCTCAACTAGAGGTAATTCCCGAGCAATGGCAAGTAGCCCCATTTCTATTTTCCCACAAACCCATTATTGAACCAAAAAACCAACGAGGTGGCTGGGCATTCCCATCATTGCCCAAGCCAGAGACTGATTTTTACAATCTGGCCGGGCATATTCATCCAGGAACTACGGTACGTTTGGGATTGGGACAGAGCCAGCGAATGCCCTGCTTTTTTTTCGGCTCAACAATAGGTTTACTTCCGGCCTTCGGGCAGTTTACGGGCTGTGTGCGAATGAACATCCAATCTCAATATCAGGTTTACGGGGTTGTAAGTGAGCGAAGTATTACTCGGGTAAGGTAGTAGTTAACCCAATAAGTTCTATCTGGTTAAGGGTTACTTGAAGGTGCCCCTTGGTTTGCCCTGAGTTTTTTCAAGGGTATGCTCTTGGTTCTGAATTTGCCTCTTAGGTCTATATATCCCACAATTGCCTTTCCCTTTTTGAGTACAATAATTTCGGCTTTCACTACCCGACTTTCAGTGTCATCAAAAAACTCAATGTCCTGCCCCAACACAAAACCGATATACTCCGAATTTGCCTCCTTCTTAAGCTCTGCCAGAAAATCAGAATCACCTGCCCCAACTACTTCGGCCGTGATGATTGCGGTAGTAGTATAGATTCCCGGAAAGTAGAAAGCATCCTTCATGTCTAGTGTGTAATTAGTAAAATATTGACCTTCCTCGAGAGGATATTTTGCAAGCAAATTCCTTCTAGCATCAGCAACTAAGGCATCCGTACTATTTCCGCCCAAAAACCAGAATCTGCTAACTTTTGCGTAGCCATGAACAATGTCCACAATGTTTGAGTCACTATCCATTTTGGTACCTTCGGTGAGTAGACCATGATGATAGGCGGTGCACGCGTTGAGTAGTAAAAATACTGATAGAGCCAGTTTAATTCTAAAAAAATACTTCATGATAAGGTTATGGTTAAGTGATTACTTAAATATAGTTAATATCGCTTGAGAAAGTCATCTATTTTGAAGTTTGGCGGGTGGAAAATCAGGCTTTTCCCCAAAGTTAACGAGGATTGTCAATCGCCTTGGGTAAGCAGACTCCAGCCAATTCGTTGCTTGGTTCACTTGAAATAGCGTATACTTTGGTTTTAAAGAAATAATCCGCTATTTACCAGATAAATTATATCGCTAACTGCTAACCACCAACTAACCGCTACCGAACCAACCTCTATGCTCACTATTCTGATTATTTTACTCACCCTGGCACTCATCATTGTTGCCATTATTAAGTTTGATATTCATCCGTTTCTGGCGTTGCTAGTCGGAGCCATTCTGTACGGATTATTAGCCGGAATGTCGCCTGAACTGATTGTGCAGTCTATCTCTGAGGGTTTTGGAGGGGTGTTGGGAAGTATTGGCTTACTGATTCTGCTAGGAGTGATTATTGGTACTTTTCTAGAGAAAACAAGTGGAGCATTTGTCATTGCCCAAAAAATACTGGCTTGGATCGGAGAGAAATCAGTGATGCTAGCCATGATGATCACGGGCTATATTTTGTCTATTCCGGTATTTGGGGACAGCACCTTCATCATGCTCAACCCCATTAACAAATCACTTTCATTTAAGGGTAAACTACCGTTTGCTGCCACCACTATCGCCCTAACAATGGGTATCACCGCGAGTCACTCGCTAGTCCCTCCTACCCCGGGGCCCATTGCTGCTGCCGGAATTTTAGATGCTGACTTAGGAATGGTTATCTTTTGGGGACTGATTATTAGCTTGTCCTCACTTATTCCTTGTTTCTTATATGCCAAATACGTTGCTTCCCGCATCAAGCTAACCCCTCAGTTTGCCGAAGAAGAAAAAACGACCCAAGAAAAGAAGTACCCCTCTCTCGGAAAATGTTTTTTGCCAATTATTGTTCCCCTCTTACTCATTGTTTTGAATTCTATTGCGAAGTATCCCACTCAGCCTTTTGGGGAGAATACTTTTACTACAATTCTGTCCTTTTTAGGTAGCCCCGTGATTGCGTTGTTGATCGGAGCGTTTCTTTCGTTTATGCTTCCGGCAAAATTTGATAAATCGCTACTATCAGCCAGCGGTTGGTTTGGTGAAGCAATCATTATTGCCGCTCCGGTCATTCTAATTACCGGAGCCGGAGGGGTTTTTGGTAAGATGCTACAGAACTCCGGCATTGCCGATTTGGTAAGTGATGGTATTAGCGGAGGTAATCTCAGCTTATTCTTACCTTTCGTGATGGCTCTGGCATTAAAGGGAGCCCAAGGCTCTTCTACGGTTGCTTTGGTTACTACCGCTTCTATCGTCGCTCCGCTGCTACCGTCTTTAGGATTAGATACGCCAACGCTTCGGGTGTTTACCGTACTGGCTACCGGAGCCGGGGCAACGGCACCCTCTCATGCCAACGACAGCTTTTTCTGGGCGATGACCCAGCTCACCGGAATGAATATTAAGCAAGGGTACCAATCGCATAGTGTAGGCACACTTATTCTGGCTACTACGGCAATTAGTCTCATTTTTCTGATTACTACCTTTATCTAGCCGTCCAACCCCCATCAACGGTCAGCATCGAGCCGACCATGTAACTGGCAGCATCGCTGGCGAGAAAGATAGCCGCTCCCTGAACCTCCTTTAGTTTGCCCCAGCGGCCTAAGGCGGTAGCCCCTACAATAAACTGCTTGGCTTCTTCGGTTTCGGCAATGGATACATTCATTTCGGTGAGAAAGGGACCAGGGCAAATAGCATTGACGTTGATGTTAAACGATGCCAGCTCCAGTGCCAAAGCACGAGTCATTTGCACCACTGCTCCTTTACTGGCGGTGTAGGGTGTTCGGTTGGCTAAACCCACTAGTCCTAGCGTACTCGCCAGATTGATAATACTACCCCGCTGCTGCTTTTTCATATAAGGTGTCACCGCCCGACAGCAAAGCCAGGTACCGGTAACATTCACGTCCATCACCTGCTTAAACTCACTCTCCGTCAACTCATCAATAGCTCCCCGAATATTAATTCCTGCGCTATTAATCAGAATGTCTATCCGCCCAAAAGCATCTAAGGCAGCCTGCGCCATTGCTTCGGTTTGATCTTTAACCGTTACATCAGCCGAGAAAAAGGTTGCTTTGGTTTCATATGTATCGTTGAGTTGTTTGGCAGCCTGTTCACCTTCCTCAGGGTTACGATTGACCAACATAACGTTGGCTCCGGCAGAGGTCAGTCCGGCTGCCATTGCAAAGCCCAGCCCTTTTGAACCTCCGGTAATGATAGCGGACCTTCCGCTCAAATCGAATTGACTAATTCCAGGAAGTTTTTTCTCACTCATTTTTGATTATTTTTTTGTAGAAACTCAGCGATTTGCCAGGGTAGCCCGCACCTCACAATTACCCGTATGATCGTAACCCTGCTCGCGCTCCAAAGCGATCATAGCCTTGGGACGAAAGTTGGTAATAAATACTCGGCGACGCAGATCAGTACTATTCCCCCTACTGTAGTGGAGGGTGCCACCGTGGTGCAGAACGCATTCACCCGGCTGAAGTTCTACCGCTACTCCTTCTTCCTCAGTAGCTTGACATTCCAGGGCACCACCACCTTTGCCCGCTGGTTGGTGCGGGCGCACTGGCTGAAGATGGGAGCCCGGCACATACCACATACAACCATTGTCCAGTCTAGCTTTGTCTAAGGATACCCAACAGCTCACCGCCCGCTTATCTGGCATATCAATCCAGTAGGCACAGTCCTAATGCCAGGGAGTTGGTGTATTAGAGAAAGGGGCTTTATCAATCAGCATATCAAAGTCCAGAGCCATATCGTCGCCCATCAATTGTTTGGCTAAAGCATCCGTTTTAAGGTGCAACGCCTTACTCAATAAATCCGGTAAAACACGGGAAGGTACTATAATCTGAGTAATACGCTCAGTAGCCGTGGACGTATTATCATTGGTGTGACCACCTAAATCCGAACGATAACGGCTGGCGTCAATCCGGTTAGATAGAAAATCTTCATAGAGGTTTTGATAATAAATTACCTCTTCATCGGTAAGGAGATTCGAGATTTTCAGATAACCGTTTTCCTCAAAGAATTGGCGTTGCTCAGGAGTAATCATTAGGTTATGTTTAGGTTTATAACAAAAATAGGGAGTACGGGTGATTTGATAAGTAGGAAAATGGTTAGTGAGCCTTTTGCGCTACCCTTCGGGTGAACGACTGTTTTGCAAAAAGTAAGGTATCCCGCGCCCCGGCGAAGATCAGATCGCCGAAGCGACTGCACGCACCCGGCGTTGGGCGGGGTTTCCTTCTTACGATGTGGAAGATTCCACGCCACGGTGGCTGGAATTCACCGAGCGTCGGGCGCAAAGTATTATCCGGCAAGGCAATACGCGAAATTGTCGTACACCCCCACCCTTCCTCTGTTGGAAATTTATAGTATAAGTTTTGTGGTTTGTATTGTTAGTGCTCTGCCAAGCCTAAAACTTTGGGTAAATTTTAAATACTGACAGAGTACTATCTCTGTTTCTTAAGAAGCAAAGGTTCTAGATAATTTTATGTGGTTACAGAAAAAGATCGCTTTACTGGCTGTGGGAGACCTTCGAAGTTTCGATCTCTGCTAAAAAGGCACTTCGTTACTCAAACCTTCTGAAGTCTTTTCCGATATTACCGACCGCCAACCACATAGATGCACTTAGAAGCCAACAGCACAAAAAATGGTGACAAATTACGGCTGACGGCTAAACCCGATATCATCAACTACCAAAACTCCTGAAGTATTCTGATCAAATACCAGGGAAATTGCACGAAGCTGCTGGACATCAAAGGCAGAACTATCTGTTTGAAACGATTCCAGTGGAAAATAAAAAGTTTCGGGTTGCACCTCCCATTCGGTTCCGATCATTTCTCGGTCTAGCAAAGCTAGTTTGGTGAAGCGGGTTTTAAGTCGGGGCGCAATAGGTTTAGTATCGCTAATACGCAACTGCGCGCTATGCCCATTTCGGTCGGTCAACTTAATGGTAGCATCGGGCGGTAGCTCTTCCCGAGCTTCCTCATCAGGCTGTTGGCTTTCTTTCTGGTTCAGCCACTGAGGGTTCCCCGATGCTAAGGTAATTACCATACTACCTAAACTATCTACATCTACTGAATCAGAAAACACCACCTTAAAGGAAGCCAGAGAGTCAGCATTAATGTCCTCTCCGTAATTCCAACCTAGTATTACTACATTATTTTCCTGACTGCCTTGGTCGCGGGTGCCCAGGTTTTCTTCCCGCCAAGTGGTCAAATTTTTTGCTTGAATAACTCCTTTATTGCCGGCTGTCGTCAAATTAATATCTTCTTCAAAATCCACCAAAATATCGGTCTGAGCACTCTGAAAGTGGGTGAGATAATAATTATCCGGAAGCCAGTCGCGCGCGGCAGCTATGTTTTTAAACAGGGGAAGGTATTGTTGATTTTGGTGTAGCGTTGCTTCAGCAAAAGCAGTGATGAACACCTGGGTGGCTTGCTGTTGCTCTTTACCCGATAGCAGGGGCGCGGTATTAAGTAGCCAGGCCATCGTTCCGCCAAAGTCAGTTCTTCCCCAGGTGGTATTAAACTGTCCGTGGTTGGCCCGGTGCAGATAAACTCCGGCCTTAAACGCTTTACTATCCAGGCTAAAAATCAGGCGACGGTAGGGTCGCATTCCCCAAAAGCTTACCTCGTCTGAGTCGTAGGAGCCTTGCAACGACAGATAACTAATGTCTTTTAGCGTGATTTGGCGATTGTAGCGATAATCAGTAGGAGCTAAGGTAACTATCCCTTTTATTCCGAAATTGAAGTCGAAAACTTCTTGGGCATCGTCAGGGAAGCGGGGCAGCTGGTTGAAGGCCGCCGCAATAGAAACAGCTTCACCACCCCGAGAATGACCCATCAGCAGCACCTTGTTCAAATCAGCTTTTCCGGCTAACGGATGCGTGGTCGTTTGATTCCAGCTTCGCCACTGTTCGAGGTGCTTGAGCAACAGCCATCCTCGTACCGGCATCTCTTTCCCCCGAAAATCCCCCGACCAGTGCCCATTAATAAAGTTCTCATCAACTGATACGGTGATAAAACCTCGCGAGGCTAATAGCTCACCCAAGTATCCGTAGCCATCATCCGAATAATCAAGCATGCTATGGTTGCCATGTACTACCAGAATAACCGGGAATGGCCCGGTACCTTCCGGCATATACACCCGTCCGTTCAGTGGAAAATTCGCTACCCCAAACCCCCAGTAGCGTTCCCGCCACTTTTTCTTCTTCCCTTTCCAGTCGGGCAGCAACCGGGAAGCATCTACTGTTTGAGTTTGGTAGACAACTCCTTCGGCATACTCTTGGCGTTGCTGATCGTGTCCGCTGCCGTAGGTAAACGTAATTACTTCATAGTTTCCTGGAGTGGTGGGATCAACCAACCCCTGGCTGCTTAGCGTAGCAACATTGGTTGAGGAAAAAAGCGGTGGCAGGTTTTCAGTAAAGGGATCGCGACCTTCTTGTTGTAGCCAGAAAAAGCTACCAGCCAAAAATACCAGGGTGACTGCGATACCCAACCAAGCCCAACTACTTTTAGGAGAGAGGGTGACTTGTTTAACGCTAAAATACAGCAGCATTGAAAATAGAATGGTTAGAAGTGCAGCAGGATAGAAGACCAAATCAGGCCAACGAAACGCGGTGAATTTCACCAGCACCAACGCAGCTATAGTTCCCAATACGGCAGCATTAAATTTCAACGGCAGTTTATTAACTAGCTTCCCTAATAGTCGAAAAAGAACATAAAACAGCCAAGCTGCCCCTGCCCCCAACGAAGCTCCAATAAGCATCATCAGTACCGGAGGAATAAACGTTTGAAAATGATAGCCCGCAGTGCCGGATACCACGGCGCATAAAATGAGAAAAAAAGGAAGCGGCGTGGCGGTAAAGAAGCGTTGACGCATGATAGGCAGTTTTGCAAAGAATTTTTAATTGGTATTCGTACGCTCTTTAAAATAATCGAGCAGAGCTTTCCAGGGAAGCGTGATACAGTCCATTCGTCCTTCAAAGTGCTTTAGGGCAGCCAGTACGGCTAACTCATCGTCTGGCACTGGCTCATCTTGAGCTAAGGCTTGCAGAAATTGTTGGCAATAATCGGCCATCTCAGCGTCAGACATTCCCTCAATTCGCTGAAGCAATACTGAGGTGGAAGCCTGAGAAATAGCGCAGCCAATTCCCTGAAAGTAGCCTTGCTGATCCCCACTAATTTGAATATGGTATTTGTCCCCACAAAAGGGGTTGTAAGCTAGCACTTCGTGCCTATGCTTTTCAATACTTTGAAAATGATAGGGATTGCGCTGATGAGGCACAATCTTTTCTTTAAATAGTTGCCTGAGTTCTTCCTTAGTCATGTCCAAAAAGATTTCATTGCCTGCATTGAACCAACTAATTTATCAATATCGGACGGAGTATTATAAATGGACAGCGAAACGCGCACGGTAGCGGGTACACCCAAATGGTCTAACAGTGGCTGAGTGCAGTGTTGCCCCGCTCGTACCGCAATATGGTCTTCATTCAGAAAACTAGCAATATCGTGCGGATGCATTCCGTCCAGGCTAAATGACAGAAGGCTGCTGCTCAGAGCTGGGTTTCCGAGCAACGAAAGCCCTTCAACGCTAGCTAGCTTCTGGCGGGCATCGTTGGTAAGCTGGTGGAGTTGCTTCACAAGGCTCGTTCGATCTAGTGTTTCAATGAAGCGGATGGCTTCGGCCAAACCAATTACTCCGGCTACGTTGGGGGTACCTGCTTCCAGAAGATACGGATAGGATAAGAACTCCGTCTCCTTCACGGTTACCGAACGGATAATTCCTCCGCCGTAGTTGTAGGGCTGTACCTGCCGATGGTAGCGTGGGTGCACGTATAAAATTCCTACTCCGAACGATCCAAACATTTTATGAGCAGAACATACCATAAAATCACAATCCAAATTTGTGAGATCAATTGGGTAAAGGGCTGCACTTTGCGCTGCATCTACCAGTACCGGAACTTCTCGTTGGTGGGCCGCTGCGATAATTTTCTCAACGGGGTTGATGGTACCCAGGGTGTTGGAAATATGCACCACGGCCACTATCGCGGTGCGAGCATCAATCAGCGTATCTAATTCGCTCAAATCAAGATCACCCAACTCGCTTACCGGAATTATGCGAAGCTCAGCACCATTAGCCTGACACAGCATTTGCCAAGGAATAAGATTGGCATGGTGTTCCATTAGGCTCACCACTACATTATCGCCGGGTTTGAGCGTTGCTTCAATAATGGAGCGAGCGACTATATTCACCGATTCGGTAGCTCCCTGCGTGAAGGCAATACAATTTTCTTGTGGAGCACGGAAAAATTTTGCCACCGCTGACCGAGCCGCTTCAAACTCTTGGGCAGCCCGAGCCGAAAGCCGATAGACTCCCCGACGGATGCTGGCATTCTCTCGCTGATGAAAGTTATTGACTCTATTGATGACCGACTGGGGTCGCTGAGTGGTAGCAGCATTATCCAAATAGACCAGTTCTGGGAATTCCGAGAAAATCGAAAACTGCTGTTTTATGTCAGTAGGATCGTTTAGTAACTTTTTGCTTTCTACCACAACCAATATTCTTTAATAACTGATGAGTAATGATTGATGAAGTTACTATTAGTCTCTAATCTTCCACCTTTTCCTTTCACTTCTCACCATTCATCAATCATTAATTGTTATACATTATTCATCGCACTTCTGCTTGGTGCTGAATAACAAACGTGATTAGCTCGGTGAGGTCAACTCCGGCTCGTTGGCTGGCATCTTGAATATCTTCCCGAGAAACCTGAGCAGCAAATGATTTATCTTTTAATCGCTTCTTCACACCTTTAGGCTGCATACCTTCGTAACCCGTAGGCCGCATTAGTGAGTAGGCATGAATGAGACCCGACAGTTCGTCGAAGGCATACAACATCTTATCCATCTTGCTTTTTGGCTCTACTCCGAAGTAGCTTGGCCCGTGGGAGGCAATTGCTCGGATTATGCTGGGAGCTACCTGTCGGTTTTCTAGTTCCTCAATAATTTTACGACAATGCTGGTCGGGCCACTGATCCCAATCGGCATCGTGCAGTAGTCCAGCTACCTCCCACTTTTGTTGCTCTTCCGGAGACACGTTCTCTTTCTCCTCAGCCCACGCTCTCATTAGGGTACCAACTTGGCGCATATGCCGTTTCAAGCTATCATTCTTTATCCAGTCATTTAATAATTCCTCCGCCTCTGCTTTGCTAGGTACGTTGTTTTCATTAGCCGGATTACCAAACTCCGTTCGGTTAAGAGATAGTAGATTCATAGAACAATAATTAATGGACGCTTAATCGTATGCAATGGACTATCATCCGTGGACTGTGGACTAATAACCAATTAGACAATTTAACCGTTGAGTCATTTAGTCTTTCACTTCGGCTTTAGGTCTCGATTATTCAGTTGTTGATCGGCTATCTCGTGGTAATTGCCTCGTTGTTGAGTATTCGATAGCATCATGTACAGCGATAGCAAGCCACTATCCTCGTGGGAGGTAAGCAGCAATCGTCCGTCGGCGGAGAAGTCCAGGTACTCAGTGCGAGGAGCGGGTAATTCGTAGGCTAGTTGCCCGTCGTTTAATCGGTAAAATGAGATTTTTAGCTGATGTCCACCCGTAGTCAAATACTGTCCGTCGCCGGTAAAAGCTACTGCTTCTACCCGCAAAGGTTCTTTAAAAGCATGAAGCAGCTCACCCGTTTCAACGTTAAAAACCCGAGCGGTGCTATCGAAGCTTCCTGTGGCAATCATGGTTTCGTCAGGTGATATCCGGACAGACTTGACCGAAGCAGCATGATCGCCATAGCTACGGATTACTTTTTGTTGAGCTACGTCAACCAGTTTGGCAAAACCTGTGTAAACTGTTTTACCCGTTTCAGCATCGGGGGTCTGGATATTCCCCCCCACTAGCAGCAGAGAATCGTTTTTAGTAAAATGAAGGGAGTTGATGGTAGAACCAGTGTTGATTTTGCCCAGCATCTCGTAACTACTAGCATCCCAAAGAAAAGCATCGCCTGCTTCGGAACCAGTAGCTAATATCTGCCCATTATGCGACCAAGTGATTCCGTCTAATCCACTGTCGTGTTCCCAGCTAGCAAGCTCTTTTCCAGTATCCACATCCCAAATTCGGACATAATAATCTTCTCCTCCGGTAGCAATTCGCTTACCATCGGGAGAAAAAACCACACACTCCACTTCTGATTCGTGAGCTGCTTCCCACAGTAATGCTCCGTCGGCAATACGCCATAGCATTACCTGATAACCAAACTTAGCACCAGATACGGCTAATCGGCCATCGGGAGAAATTTCGGCAGCTTCTACCGAACGAAGTACGGGTGAATAGTCAGCCACTCGGTGCCAGAGCGGAATAATTTCGGGTTGTTCACTGTTATAAATATTGGTTTGCCCGTAGCCATACGCTGAGAGCAGAAGAAAAGCCGAGAAAATGAAATGAAAGTATTTCACAGGTAAGAAGTTAGGTTAAACCAGTAAATTACGGATAATATTTATCCGAAAATAACCTTCTTCCTAAAAACATAAAACTTTGGAGGTTGCTTCTAGCGCCAGGTAGCGCTTTTTAGCTTTAAAACCGCCTTCATCACATCTTTTTGGCTTACTTGGCCGACCAGCTTTCCCTCCCTGAGTACGGGAAACCTTCGGATATGGCGATTCAGAAACATGTTGGCCGCTTCAAAAATATTGGTGTCAGCATTGATGCTCACCACTCTCGACGACATGTGATCACGGACTTTACCCGAAAAAATGGGGAGATTATCGTACTTTCCCTTTACCACTTCCTTGAGGCAGTCACCCTCCGAGATTACTCCAATCAGTTCTCGTTGCTCGTTCACTACCGGTGCCCCGGATATCCGCTTTGCCAGCAGAGTACGAACAACTTCTTGGATTGTCTGGTCGGGAGTGAAGGTTATGAGATGAGTAGCCATGTAATCAGCCACCACTAGAGAGGGTAATTTTGGAACAGTCGCTGTATCTTGAGCAATGCCCCGGTAACTTTTAACCATAGTAGTTTAAGATTGTTGGTTACTTAATGTAGTGATTTATAACCAATTAAACAAACACGCAAATCTAAGCTAGCGACAGAAGAGGTTTCCGGGCATTTGAATATTCTCAGCGCACAGATAGTTAGATTATATTAGGTGCGGCTTGGGAAACAGCATTTGGCTGAGGGTATGACTTAGGGAAAGTAATGATAAATTCGCTTCCCCGGTTAGGTTCGCTGATTAGCTCAATGGACGCTTGTAGCCGAATTGAAAGAACTTTGACGATCGATAAACCTAGTCCGTGAGAACTTTCTCCGTTAGTGGGACGAGCACTTAATTTCTTAAATTTCTGGTAGAGGTTCCTCTTATCTTCATCGCTAAACCCTGGCCCTTCGTCTTTTACCGAAATATGAATCACCTTCTGGCTTTCGGTTGTGGCCAGTAAGTGGACATTAGACCCGTTTGGAGCGTACTTAATAGCATTAGAAACCAAGTTGGTAATTATCTGACCCAGCACCAACGGGTCTGTTTCAAGCGTTGTTGATGATTCTACATTCAGATGCAATGCAATTGATTTACTGATTGCTTCATTTTCAAAACTATTAAGTAATTGCCCTAGCAGCGACGACAGGTTTACCTCCTCTAAGTTCAGTTTATCTTGCTTCTCTATCAGGCTGTTATTCAGCAGATTGTTCACCAGAGAACTCCCCGATTGAGAAGTGTTTTTAATCAGATTAATGTATTTTTTAGTTTCTGAAGGGTCTACACTTAAATTCATCGTCAAAATCTCGGCTAGGCCACTAATCCGCTGAAAAGGTGCTTTCAGATCATGGGTCACCATGCTCATTAGAGTCTCTCTTTCATCACCAATTTCCTCCAGACGGGCATTTTTCTCACTAAGTTCTTTGTTTTGCTGAATGATTTGGGTGTTCTGAGAAATGATTTTCTCATTTTGCTCCTCAATCTGCCGCTGCTGCTGTTCAAGAAACCGGTTCTTCTGACGAACTCGGTAGTAAAATGCCAGCAGCGTTAGCAATAGAAGAAAAACCAGCAACAAAATAATATTTTTAGCAGCAATCTTTATTCTGGCCTGCTCCAGCACCTCCCGATTACGAGCTTCGTCAGCTTTTAGTAGCTCGTACTCCTTTTCTTTTTCTTCAATCCGAAGCCTATTTTCCAGCCGCTCAACGGTAATAGCTTTGTCTACATTGTATAAAGAATCTTTAGCCGCTACAAACTGCTGATATCGCTTTAGTGCCAAAGCATGCTCACCATTCATCTCGTTGATCTTTGCCAAGTAATAGTAAGCCTCTTTTTTCTGCTTTAGGCCATTTTCGGTAGAATTATCAACAATATCTTGCAGGTATAATCGGGCTTTATTGTACTGACGGCGCGCGTAATAATTCTTAGCCAGCAGTAGATTAACTGACGAAATAAACCGTACGTTTTCAAAGACATCGGTAGCACTGATTGCTCTACGTAGGTACTGCATAGAGCGAGAATAATCAGTTTGCCCGTAGGCAAGGTTCGCTAAAGAAAGATTAATCTCAGCAATAGTCATTTCATCTTTTATCTGCTGACTTAAACCCATAGCAATTTGTAAATAGTGGTAGGCTTTGTTATACGGCCCACCTTCCTGATAAAAAGCCGCTAACTCCTGGTAAGTTGATATTTGCCCGCGTATATCATCTATTTCCTGACGAATTTTTAGGGCTTCGTGTAGCAGAGCAAGCATTCTGGTAGTATCGTTCTGCAGGGTGTAGAGCTGTACTAAACTTTTATAGCAATAAGCCACTCCGGTTTTATCATCTAGATCTTTAAAGATAGCTAGGGCTTGGTTGATATAAGTATGCGCCTTCAGACGATCTCCCTGCGAAAGTAATAGCCTGCCCAAATTATTATACGAATAAGCCAGTTGGATAGAATCTTGAGCATGTTGAGCAGTATCCAGAGCCTGGCGATGACTTGCAAAAGCGTCGGCATAATTTCCTTTGTATACCAAGGCAATTCCTTGAAAGTTAAGGGCTTTAGCCTTCTGATGGGAAGAAGCTACCGAATTCAGCACTAGGCGGCTGTAGTAAATAGTGCTATCAGGATACGACAGACGATAAGCCCACCCTATTTCATTGTATATATTCCACACATGATCGTCTTCGGCAGCTTCTAGTGCAGTATGCAAACTATCTATTTGCTGGTAATTCTGAGCCGAAAGATTTCCGAAAAGCGGTAGAATAATTAGGAAAGCGACAATCCTAAATTTCATAGCTAAAGGCTGTTATATTGTTGGGTTCGGTTGATTAAGAATTTCTTAGTATGATTTAAAACTGAGTACAGCTAATTTTAGACTAAATAGCGATCCAATAGTACTTAATCTAAATATACTAAGGCAGTAACTATGTATTCTCATACTGCACTTACTGAGATGGTCGACCACAGTAGGTGATTTTGACTAGGAAGTTACGGATTTTTACGGGACTTACCGAGTAGAAGGCCGGAATGATAGGAATACTACGATAAATTGTAGGGATAGTGAAATAAACCTTCGTCTTCCTGTAACTTAATGGCATTTTAAGGTTGCACCCAACCGTCTTGGCCTAACAAAGGCACAAAACTGAACAGCTCGTAAGCAGACCGCTGAATTGTTTCATCATCGCCTTTTTCTAACAACAGCATTTCTTGACGATTACGATCTCCTACGGGAATGACTAAGCGACCATTTGTGGCCAATTGTTCAATGAGCGCAGTAGGAACGCGAGGTGCCCCAGCGGTAACTACAATACGATCGTACGGAGCATGAAGCGCCCAACCTTCGGTACCGTCGCCACACGTAAGTTGGGCGGTATAACCCAGCTTGTTTAGTAGCTCTTTCGCCCGGCTGTGAAGTATCTGGTTGTATTCAATTGAATAAACCTGACCTCCCATTACCGAAAGCACCGCACACTGGTAACCCGAGCCAGTACCAATTTCCAGTACCTTCATCCCCGGCTCAAGCTGAAGCAATTCCGACTGAAAGGCGACGGTATACGGCTGAGAAATTGTTTGCCCTTCTCCAATCTGAAAGGCTTTGTCCTGGTAAGCATGATTAACGAAGGCAGAATCCATGAAGGCGTGTCGAGGTATTTGCTCCATGGCCCGAAGCACCCGTTCATCCCTAATCCCCTTATGATAAAGCTGTTGTATTAGTGCCCTACGCATTCCCCGATGCTTGTACCCTTCAATGAAACTACTCATCCGTTCTAATTTGCCCCAAATTTGGCAGAATATGGGATATTTACCAATCTTATTGGGCAAATTAGGTCACTCTTCAGGTAGAATAAATGACGTAGCACTACAAATTTTTTTGAAGTAGTAGCATGAACTGAAAATTTCTATTCTTAAAATAATTAAATTTTTCCGATATAAATTATTAAATTGCATTGATATTCAGTACTTCTTACTTGTTATAATGAAAACTACCGTTTCGAACTGGAGCAACTATCCGGTGAAAGATACTACACTAACTCACTGGCGAGGAGAAAGTATACCTGCCGATCGCAAAAATTGGATTGCCCGAGGCCTAGGCCGTTGCTACGGTGATGCCGCACTTTCTGACCAGATACTCTCGACGGTAAAACATAACCATATACTAGAATTCAACCCCGAATCAGGGGTAATTTGCTGCCAGTCGGGCGTTAGCCTGCACAATTTACTGGAAGTTTTCGTACCAAAAGGTTGGTTTTTACCAGTTACGCCCGGTACCAAGTTCATTACCGTAGGCGGAGCATTAGCCTCAGATATTCACGGTAAAAACCACCATATAGCCGGATGCTTCGGCGACCACGTGAGTTCCTGTACATTACTACTCGCCGATGGGAAAAGAATACGCTGCTCACCTACCGAAAACAGCGAGGTGTTCAATGCCACTCGTGGCGGAATGGGGCTCACCGGAATGATTGATACGGTAACGTTTCAGCTAAAAAAAATTGAGAGCAGCTACATCAAACAACGTCAGATTAAAGCTCAGAATTTAAACGAGGTTCTAGCACTGTTTGACAAGTATAAATCGTACACCTACTCCATGGCCTGGATTGACTGCTTAAAAGGAGGAAAAAACTTCGGCAGAAGCATTATGATGATGGGCGAACACGCTACGCTAGATGAACTCACTAGCAAACAGCAACAAACTCCGTTAATTAGCAAAGTTGGGCATGACATCAATATGCCGATTAACCTTCCAGGCTTTGTACTAAACTCCCTCTCCGTGAAGGCTTTCAACTGGCTGTATTTTCATAAAAACGTAAAAAAGGTTATTGAAAATACGGTTCACTACGACCCATTTTTCTATCCCCTAGACTCAATACTTCACTGGAACCGCATGTACGGTAAAAAGGGATTTGTGCAGTATCAGTTCGTGCTTCCGATTAGTAACAGCAAAGAGGGGTTGGTAAAAATCATGGATCGGATTCGGCAAAAAGGTTGGGGTTCCTTTTTATCAGTACTAAAACTCTTCGGAAAACAAGAAAGCCTAATTTCATTCCCAATGGAAGGCTATACCTTAGCGCTTGATTTTCCTCTCAAAAAGGGTTTATTCAACTTTTTGGATGAATTGGATGAGCTGGTTCTGGATTTGGGCGGAAGAATTTATCTTACGAAAGATGCCCGCATGAAAGCCGATACTTTTATGAATAGTTATCCTGGTAGCCGGGAGTTTCTCCAGATACTAAAGCAAATCAATCCTGACCTAACCGTACAATCTGATTTAGCCAAACGATTGTCTATTCTTCCCTCATGAACCAACGTGTATTACTTATTGGGGCAACCAGCGATGTTGCGAAAGCCTGTGCGTACATCTACGCCGAAAAGCAGTACAATTTAGTATTAGCCGGACGAAAGCCCGATGAATTACAGATACTCGCTAACGATATAAAGATTCGCCACAATGTTGCTTGCGATTATCTTAAAATTGATCTGATGGACAGCAATACTCATGCTGAAGCTATCAATTCCCTCCCGACCATTCCCGACATTACGCTCTGTTTTGCCGGGTATCTAGGCGATCATGCATTAGCTATCAACAATTGGGCGGAAGCAGAGCGAATTATTCAAACGAACTACACGGGAGTTGTTTCCCTTATCAATCTCGTTGCCAACCACTACGAGAAGCAAAAAAAAGGCACTATCGCAATCTTAAGCTCGGTAGCTGGCGAGCGCGGGCGGCAGAGCAACTATTTGTACGGCAGTGCCAAAGCCGGGTTAACGGCCTACCTTTCGGGATTACGTAATCGATTAGCCTCTCAAGGTGTTCACGTAATAAGTGTAATTCCGGGGTTCATTGATACTCGGATGACGGAAGGGTTGAAGTTACCCAAACCACTTACAGCTTCCCCCCATCAAGTAGCCCAAGCTGTTTTTAAGGCGGTTAAAAAGAAAAAGAATATTGTCTACGTGCTTTGGATGTGGCGTTATATTATGCTCATTATTAAGGCGATACCCGAGCCACTATTCAAAAAGCTAAAGCTTTAGTCGCACTTCAATTCCTCAGCGAGTAGTATTTCTCGTTCTACTACAGAAGAACCATCAATTAGCTTTTGCCTTCTTGGTCGCTATCTCTATCTTCATGCATTCTATTCTACTAACCTAATCAGCGCTACCATGTACGTAAGACGAAATATTCGTTGGAGCATAGTCTGGAAATTTGCCTGGAAAAACATTCTATTCTTCATCGCTTGGTCATTCATTGTCACTGCGGCTTATGTTACCTTGCTTAAGCAAGGTATAGACGTTAGTATTCCTTTTCTACCGCTCAGCACCATTGGTATTGCGGTGGCCTTTTACATTGGCTTCAAAAACAGCCAATCCTACGACCGATTTTGGGAAGGACGTAAAATCTGGGGCGGTGTTGTCAACTACAGCCGTACATGGGCCAATCAAGTGCTGAGCTATTTGCCGGACTTAACTACTAATTCCTCTATTTCGTCATTACATACCGAACTAATCTATCGTCACTTGGCCTGGATTAACGCATTGCGTATTCAGCTACGTCGCACCACCATGCTAGATCGGCAAAACCTTAGTTACATGCCGGATCTAAGACTGAAAAATGACCGAGAGTGTCAGGATTATATCCGCACATTTCTGTCGGATGATGAATACGTTGAGGTGATGCAACAAGCCAACACGGCCACTCACTTGGTGAAAAACCAGGGTAAAGCACTACGCGCATTAGCGAGAGAGAACGAACTAGATGCTTATCGGCAGGTAAATATGATGCAAACGCTGGAAGAACTCTATAACCTACAAGGCAAATGTGAACGCATTAAAAACACACCCTTCCCTCGCCAGTACGCTTTTTTCAGCACGGTTTTCGTCTGGATTTTCGTGATTTTACTACCGTTCGGCTTGGTGAGCGAATTTGGGAAAATGAGCAACAGTTCGATCATCTGGCTTACGGTTCCGTTTTCAGCCCTCATTTCCTGGATATTTGCCACTATTGAAACGGTGGGCGACAATAGTGAAGATCCTTTTGAGAACTACATTAACGATGTACCGATGACAGCCCTATGTCGAACTATTGAAATTGATCTGAGGCAATTGCTGGGGGAAACTGAAATACCACCTAAGATTGAACCGGTAAACGATATTCTACTCTGAGCCTACTAACCTCTCGGCCTAGCCCAGGAAACCCGGGCTACAGTCCACTCTGGAAAGATGGTTTTACGACTCAGTGTTGTACCCCGAATATCGTCCAAAATATAAAAGTACATAGGCCGTTGCTTGTAACTGCTTTGCGTAGTACCATCGCCGCGGATAATCTCGCTAAATTCGTCGGCTCCCAGACCAGAAGGAAGCACTAAATTTTCACCCACAAAAAACACTGGTCGCTCCTCAACACATCCGGCACCACAGTTGCTGATATCCTTTTCATCCGGCACGTGGTAGTAAAGCGTTCTGCCTCTTGGGTCAACAATGTACTCACTTAAGGTATCACCCAAACCTTCTATTACTTGATGGGCTAACATTACGCTATAATCAGGCTTGGCAACAAACCAATGGTTATTCTGCCCATCACCGTTAATCACATTTGGCTGGCTATCCCCCTGGAAGCGATACAGTGGCCAACCTTTGTAGGTACTCTGGCGTTCGCCATCTTCTCGAGTAATGGTATCAAAATCACTTTCCTCAAGACCTTCCTCCACAACTAGTGTTTCGGTATAAAATACTGGCCAGGCGGCTGCACAACCACCGTTACAAACGCTATTGCCGCTTACATCCCGACTGAAGAAATAAAGTGCGCGACCATCTTGATCCGTTAAATACTGCCCGAAAGTATCGCTCATGGCCAGTTGTACCTGTGGGGTAGCCGGAACGTTACTGGTATCATCATCCTGACAAGCGACAAGCAATCCGCTTATGATTGCTACAAAAAGAGCTAGATATTGCTGGGTGTTCATCGTTACTTTTTTTAGTGTGAAATAAATATATCTATCAGCTAGTGATTGATACAAATGTAAGGGGTAAAAGTGATAATAAGCTAGTTTTGTAGGTATACAAGAGGTGTACAAAAGACTAAAAACCAGCAATGAATAGCATTTAGGCTACGAAAATGGGTATACACGGCTTGATAATCATTACAGAGTGATTGCCTAATTGCTAAGTACAATACGAACTATATTCTTGTATATTTTTCGTGTCGTCATTGCGAGCCGCGAAGAATGAGCGGCGTGTCGGATGGTCGATGCCACAATCTCACAACCCGCCCACCGTAACGTTAGATGGCTTCGCGGACTCGCCATGACGAAATATAGAGTAAGTTAGTTACAGTATACTTAATACTTAGAAGGAAAGAGTCAGGAGACGGTAGCAGAATCAGATGCTTCAAAGTTTTGCATAAAATCTATGAGGTCATCTTCTTTGTTAAGTTCTAGTTTCTTTCGTAATCGGTAACGAGCGGTCTTTACACTCTCCGGAGAAATACCTAAAATACTAGCCGCTTCCTTGAGGTTCATTTTAAGTTTCAGCAGCGCGCATAGTTTCAACTCACCTTGCGTAAGGTCAGGATAGGTTTCCCGAAGTTTCTCTAGAAAATCCTGGTGAACATCTTCAAAAAACCGCCTAAACTCTTCCCAATCGCGGTCAATATTGGTGTGTTGATCTACCAAGCGGGTGAGGCTACTAACCTTTTTACTCACTTCGTCCGAACGGGCTTGCCTGAGTTGTTTAAGGCCGACCTTCAGTTCCTCAAAGAGTTCGCTCTTTTGGATGAAGTTAACCGTATACGAAGTGAGCTCCTTACTTTTAAAGGTAAGCTTCTGCGCTAGTTCAGCTTCTTTTAACTTGGCGTTTTCCAGTTCAGCCCGGGTTAGTGCCTGTTGGGCAGAATAGATTTCCCGGTTCTTTCTAATCCGTAGCCGTTGCCGACTTAGAATGAGGTAGGCAACAGTTCCCAACACTATCAATCCCAAAATCAATCCGTAGCGGAGCAAGCTATCGGTACGGGCTTTCTGATTAAGAGTCTGGATGCGTTCATTTTGTAGGGCAATCTCCTGCTCTTTCTGCTGAGTTTCGTACACAGTTTGTAGCTCAGCTATCTGCCGGGCTTTTTCTTCGTTGAATAAGGTGTCTTTTAGTGCAATGTATTGCTCAAAATAACGAATTGCCTGTTTATAGTTACCTCGGGCATTTTCCAATTCCTTAAGCTCCAAATAAATATCCTGAAGCTGTTTCTGATCATTTACTTGCCTAGCTACATCCATACTTTGCATCAGGTACTCCTCTGCTTGAATAAATTTCTGCTGTTCTCGATACATTTTTCCTACATGATATAGGGTAATTGCTATACCATGCAAATCCCCTATCTCACGACTTAGCTCTAGTGACTGTTGATAATACATAAGTGCTTGGTTATACTGTCCAGTCACCGTGCTTATATCGCCCAAACTACCATAAGATAGTGCTATACTGTAGGGGTCTTTTACTTTTTTATATAATTCCAAAGCTTCGCGGAAACTAGAATCTGCCCGATTGTATTCGCTCATATCAAAATAAACATTACCGATATTACCAAGCGCAGTCGCAACGTTGATAGCGTCACCAAACACCAGATACTTACTTAATGCTTCCTGAAAAAATTGTAGAGCTAGCTCAAGATCTTTTTGCTCGTAATAGATTAGCCCAATATTTAACATAGTATTAGCAGCATAGAGAGTATGGCCTAATCGTTGATAAGATGTTAAAGCGTTAATTAAATAATCAAGGGCAGTAGTATATTTACCCTGCGTCCAGTGAGCCACTCCAATTACGTCGTAAGCGTAAGCAACGCCCGAAGTGTAAGATAGGCTATCGGCTAACGTTAGGGCTTGCTGACCATAGTATTCTGATTCTTTCGGGTCGACTACCCAATACTCGACTCCAAGCTCATTAAGCAGGTTTACCCGAATTGTATCGGCTTCAGTATGCTGGGACAGTAGCTGATTTAAGCTATCAATTGCCGGATCACCTTGACTAAATAAATTGAAGGGAAGAAAAAGCAGGGCGAATAGCCGCAACTTACTATTCATAACGTGAGAAATTGTTTCAGAAAGGTACAAAAGTGGTAAAAGGCAGGCAAATTACCCTTTATTGGTGTATTAATATTCGGAAAGTCATCCAACAGCCCTAAAATTATAGTCTAAACAGAAACAACTACCATCAGATGCATTTAAAAAAAGAGCAAACAGATAGGGCTGTCACTAGTTACAACAATGTGTTATATTTTTTAATCCTAATTTATTTTTACTATGGACACTAAACATGTTATTGATGAGTTAAACGATTTGGTTGAGAAAAACCACGATGCAGTGGATGGTTTTCAGAATGCTGCCGAGAAGGTACAAGATCATGATCTGAAAAACTATCTGATGGAGCACGTTCACCAGCGCAACCAATTTAATTCAGAACTACGCCAAGAGATTACTTCGCTGGGTGGCACCCCAAAGGAAACCAAAGAAGGTTCAGCCAGTTTGCACCAAACCTGGATGGATATTAAAACTGCCCTCAGCAGCAACAAAGAAGAAGCCGTACTAGAAGAATGTATCCGAGGCGATAAGAATGCTTTAGACGAATATCGGGATGTGCTAGAAGAAACTGAAGTTCCCGCCAACGTGAAAACTACCGTTCGGAAGCAGATGGAGCAAATTGAAAGCTCTCTCCGAGAATTGGAACGACTAGAAGAGCGTTACGACTAATACGCTGTTAAGCGTTTCAGAACTAGCCCTTGTCTTCCAAGCCAGGGGCTTTTTTTCTTTCTCGGAGAAAGGTTATTTTTCGCTTTCGTTAAAAACGCTGGTTCAATGAAAGTATCATTTCTACCAATTGCCCTTTTTCTACTTACACTCAGTCCATTATCTGCCCAAGAAATCCCTCGGGTATTTATCTTCACGGATATTAATATTGATCAAGGCGATCCCGACGATCGTCAATCGCTGATTCATCTAATGTGGTACGCTAATGAGCTTCAGATTGAAGGAATTGTACCCGACCGCTGGGAAGCCGATGGCTATCAAGCCTGCAAATTAGTCATCGACGCTTACGCTCAAGATTTCCAACAAAACAGCTTTCAGCAAAAAGGCTACCCAGCACCGGAGAATATCCAGAAACAAATTGCTACGGATACGGCTCATGCGTTTCAGCTTTTTCGGCAGGCTGCAAGTGTAGAAACATCTCCGCTCTACGTCTTAGTTTGGGGCAATATGAGACTCTTTAGTCAGGCATTGGGGCAAAATCCTGAACTAAGCCAAAACATAAGAGTAATCACCATCGGCACAGGACTAATGCTCGAGGAAGATATTCCGCAACTGCCCAAAAACTGGGAAAAATCAGCACCTTGTGTGCAATTGAATTGGAATGGCTTTGGGCGAAACGCTATTTACAATAATCCGCAGTACGACGATTTGTGGTGGCTGGAGATTAATTGGACGTACAACGGCATGTTTACGGGTGAAGAGCCTAAACAGATGTTTTCTCAATTAGCCGAATACGGAAACTTAGGAAAACACATGCAGGGAGTAGTGAAAAACCAGCCCTGGGCACGCTACTTTCGGGTAGGCGATACCCCTTCGGTGCTCTATGTTATTGATAAAGCGCATGATCTAGATGACCCTACCAAAGCTAGTTGGGCGGGACAGTTTACTCAGCCCTTTCCCAAAGAAAAGCCTAACTACTACACCGACCAATCGGGTGATGTTGATTGGAATTACGAAGACCCTTGCAAAACTTGGGAGAATCATCAGACAGTGAAGGATTTTGCTAAAGGAACTCTGGAGAAGCAACGAAGCGATATGTACCATTCTCTTTTAGAAAAGTTAGACGAATTGTATCAACCTAAAAGATAAACCCTAAACTAGACGATATTTAAAATCTTCCACATTCGCTGCTGAAAAGAAATCTCCTCTCCTACTTTCCGGTTCACCAATGCTTGCCCGACGGGCGACTTGAGAGAAACACAATAGACGCTTAGATCATCAACTTTCACTTGTCCTAAACCTACAGCAAAATAGAAATGCCCTTGATTGGTTTCTACCAAACTACCCGGCAGTACTTTAGTATATTTCTGAGTCGGTTCTAACGATGCCAGTAAGTTGTAGAGCCGCTCAGCTTCAGTTAATTGCTTAAATAATCGCTCCTGTTCTAGGTGTAGCATTGCCCGTCCGGTTTCGTATTTGTCGCCCACTGAGCTCTTAGTTTCTTCCGAAACGGCTGATTTATACTGCTGTAGCTCAGTTTGCAGTCCGGAGATTTGTTTCTCCAGGCGGTCTTTACAATTTTCAAAAATCTGTCTCTTCAAATTCATTCTACTGGAAATCTCACGCACCTATCTGATAGGATTGGGGTGCTTAGATACGTAAAGCAGCGCATCAAAGCAGCAGACTAGGGTATTGTCTTCCGGATTATGCTGGTCGCCCGATGCGGCTACGTACACCCTATCGTTTTGATCGACATACACATCGTGGAAGTAATGTTTAAAGGGTACGTCCACCGGACTAGAAAACGCTCCGTCTGACCGAAGCAAGTCTGAAGGATTTACATAATTATCAGTCACATTCTTCCTCAATTCGTAAACGATACCCTGAGAGGTAGTGTCGGTGTCCATTTGCTTAATGTACTGATTAACGTAATCATCATGATACGAATGCCAAGTCTGACCTGTATCCAATGAGTAATGTTGCGCTAACACTGCTGATTTATTGCCTAATGAGTCCGTTCTGGTAGCATGTAGGGCAAAGAGCGTATCATTATTCATAAGTAAGCCTACCACACTTCCCTGAAAATCATGAGACATCTTCCAAGTGTTTCCTCTATCTCGTGTGAAGTAGCTTTCCGTCCATGTAGTAACTGTAAGCGTGCGATCAATGTCGCCGAATACAGCAAAAGCCTCTCTTTCATCCGGAATTGTCAACTTTATCCAATCTTCGTAAGTATCGGAATCATCAACTTTGACCTCCTCCTTTTCCTCACAGCTCAGGCATAGCAGGGCAATGAGTACAACGGACAAAAATCTATTACAAACTTGGTTCAACATACAAAAGATCATGATTACTTCTTTTCTTTGAAGATACGTAAAATTGCTTTCTTTTCTGTAATTGGATGCTCTCAAATATCATCGTATTTTAACGACAACTCTCAGCATGTCGGGTACGCTACTCATAAAAGCTTATGCTTACGATTCGTATCGGTTTACTTTAAGACAATACATCCAACTACTCTCCTTATAGATCACAAACTGAAAATAAGCTTCTGAATTGAGATGAAGATAGAGGAATATATCAAGAATAATGTTGACAAACGTTTTGATGGCAACCTACCATTCAAGACTGTGAATAAAACTGTGAAAAAGAAATCAATTCTAACCAACTTTGGTCAATTTGAAAGCAAAGTTTATTTTTTGAACAAAGGAATTATACAAGTTGAAATTGATTCATCAAAAGAGATTAGAATCTTAGATTTTTTCTTCGAAAATTCATTTTTTTCATCGTACAGCTCTCTTCTCAATCAAACAGCGTCTGATGTTAGAATAAGAGCCATAACTGAATGTGATATAGAAATCATTGAATATGCTGATTTGCAACAATCTTACGAAAGCTCTCTAATTGCAAATAAGTTAGGACGCTTTGAAACTGAAAAATTATATTTAAAAAGAGTTCTTAGAGAAAAAATGTTGCTCACAGAAAATGCAAAAGACAATTATCTGCTGCTTACAACCAAATACCCCGAAGTCATCAAACGTATTCCGCTGAAAGATATAGCAAAATACCTCGGAATTACCCCAGAAAGCTTGAGTAGAATTAGAAAAACCCTCATTTCTTAACATAGGGTCAAGTCAAAGTACTGCATGTTGTTATATATTTCAAAATTATAACATCATAGTACTCAGCCATAATGAAAAAAGCGCTAGTCAAAATAGTATCAGGTCTTTTCCCCAACCTTCTCACCGCTTTTGCATACAATCAGTTGACAAACCCACAAGTTCGTAAACTACGAGACAATGAATTAAAGACATTAGACAAGGCGGAGAAAGAAAGTTTCCTCTTTAAGGGTTTTGATATTAAGCTTTATACCTGGAAAGGTGAAGGCAAAAAAATTCTTTTAATCCACGGATGGGAAGGGCAAGCTGGAAATTTTTCAGATCTAATTGAAAGTCTTATTCAAGTTGGCTACACGGTCTACGCTTTTGATGGCCCTTCACACGGATATAGCTCAAGAGGAAGAACCAGTCTTTTTGAATTTACTGAACTAGTTGGGGTTTTAATCAGAAAATTTGAAGTTCGTGATTTGGTAAGTCATTCTTTTGGTGGCGTTGCTACTACGTATGCCCTTTTCAATAATAAGGACTTAGAAATTGACAAATATGTCTTACTGACAACACCTGATAAATTTACGGAGCGCATAGACGATGTATCTGAAATGGTTGGAATAAGCAACAACGTAAAGAATAAGCTGATTCAAAGGTTAGAAAAAGAGACTAATATTGATGTAGCAAGCCTTAATGTTAGTGAATTTGTAAAATCAATAAATGTCAAGCATTCCATGATTATCCACGACAAAAATGACAAGGTAATACCTATATCTCGTTCAAGGAATGTACACAAGAATTGGAGCGTATCAGAATTTAAAGAAATTAACGGGACAGGACATTTTAGAATTCTGAGAACGAATGATGTGATTGCTGATGTAGTGGACTACTTCAAATAAAAAAGTGGTCAATGCGCTTAAACGAATTTGAGGCTCAGAAGGCTACAAGGTAAAAATATTTTAAGGATTGAGATAGATGCTTATCTTGCTTACGCAACCTATTTCTATTCTATGAGATTCTTCTTCCCATTTTTATTTCTATCCTTTAGTTTTACCAGTTTTGCCCAAACGGCCGATCGGCCCAACGTATTACTCATTATCACCGATGATCAGGGCTACGGAGATTTAGGATTCACCGGAAATCCACATATCAAAACTCCGGTACTGGATCAACTTGCTGAGGAAAGTACTCGACTTACCAATTTTTATGTTTCTCCCGTTTGTGCCCCTACCCGATCCAGTCTGATGACCGGGCGCTACTCACTACGAACTGGAGTACACGATACCTACAACGGTGGTGCCACCATGGCTACCTCAGAAGTTACGATTGCCGAAATGCTAAAGAATGTGAACTATCGCACGGGAATCTTTGGCAAATGGCACTTGGGCGATAACTACCCGAGCCGACCTAACGATCAAGGTTTCGATGAATCGGTTATTCATCTGTCGGGTGGTATGGGACAAGTCGGTGATTTTACAACCCATTTCCAAAAAGATAGCAGCTACTTTGATCCGGTGCTCTGGCACAACGGTAAACAGCAAGCCTACGACGGCTACTGTTCGGATATTTTCGCTGAGCAAGCCATTGAGTTTATTAAGCAAAATCAGTCTAGTCCGTTTTTCTGCTATCTGTCGTTCAATGCGCCCCACACTCCATTGCAAGTACCGGATAAGTACTATCAGATGTACAAAGATATTGATCCCACCGCTGGGTTTGATGATGGGAGACCATTCCCCGATATGAGCGAAAAAGATAAAGAAGATGCCCGCAAGGTATACGGAATGGTGACTAACATTGACGATAATCTCAGAAAGGTTTTTAGTACGCTAGACGAGTTGAATATTGCGGATAATACCATCGTAATTTTCATGACTGATAACGGCCCTCAACAGCGACGCTACGTAGCCGGAATGCGCGGACGCAAGGGTTCGGTGTACCGAGGTGGGGTACGAGTTCCGTTTTTTATGCGCTACCCAGCCCAATTTTCCGAAAGTAGAGAAATTGAGACCACTACGGCTCACCTGGATGTGCTGCCTACCTTGGCTGATCTTTGTAGTGCCCAACTTCCTAAAAACCGGATGATCGATGGAAAAAGCTGGTTACCTCTATTGCAGGGAAATACTGTTGATTGGGGCAACCGCCCTCTGTTCTTTTATTGGACCCGTAAATACCCTGAATTATACCATAACATAGCCCTTCAGCAAAGTGATTACAAGCTGGTAGGACAGACATCATATAACGCTGAGTTATCCGACTTTGAATTATTTAATGTAAATAAAGATCCTTACGAACAGCAAAACTTGGTAGACGAACAGCCCGAAGTAGCTCAATCGCTCAAACAGCAACTAGACCAACATTTTTACGAACTCATTCAATCGCCCAATTTAGCGAATCCTCCGGCGGTAGTCATTGGTAGCGATGCAGAAGATCCTACATTTCTAAACCGGAATGATGCCAGTGGTGAACGCGGTATCTGGGCGCAAGAAGAAGTCTTTGGCAAATGGAGGGTAGAAGTTGCCCAGGAAGGATATTACGACTTTAATTTTCGCTTCCTAAGTCCGGTGGAACCCGGTGGACAAATGATGTTGGAGACCGAAACGCTCGTCCATCGCCTGGAAAACTCTAACTCTACTGAGGAAACCCTGACGATGGAAAATGTGTACCTGCCCCAGATGAAGGGCGACCTGATTCCATTTTATGAGATAAAAGGTAGGCGCATCTTTCCTTTCTGGGTAGAAATCAAACAAACCCAATAATCAAATAGTACCTAGTGAAGATAGGTCTAGAAATGCTACCATTCTATTAGCTTCTTGACTATTTTTGATGCCGGTTTTCAAATTATTCACGGATACTATGAGACAATATTTTCTTACACTTCTTCTTTTAATCACATCTTTATCACTCTCAGCCCAGCAGGTTCCCTTGGAGCCGCTTTCGCTAGATGATTTATCAGCTTTCCAAGAGCAAGCAGGCAACTGGATGGTGGTAGGCTCGGTCACCGTAGATCCAAACACTGATGTTCATCCTCAAGAAGCTGAATCAGAAAAGCCTAAAAAACGAAGAAAGAAGTCCAAAAAATCCGAAGACTCCCCTTCCCAGCAAGGCCCGGTTCGCTACGAATCTGGAACTGGCATCTTGCTGAATATGAATGATGAAACCAAGAAAGATCACCTACTGACTACTTTTGAGCATGGCGATATTTTGCTAGAGTTGGAGGTAATGATGCCCAAAGGTTCTAACTCGGGCATTTACCTGCAAGGGCGTTACGAGATTCAACTCTTAGATAGCTGGGGAGTGAAGAATCCCCGCTACGGCGATATTGGTGGCATCTACCGCAACTGGGAAGAAGAACCCGGAAAAATATACATGGGCAAAGCTCCGCTCACCAATGCAGCTAAAGCCCCCGGTTTGTGGCAAAGTATGCAGATCGCTTTTCAAGCCCCTAAGTTTGATGAGAGCGGTAATAAAATCGCTAACGCCCGCTTTGTGTACGTTGACTTAAATGGCGAACGCATTCACGAAAATGTAGAAGTCCCACTGCCCACCGGTGGCCCAGTGGAAAACAATGAGGTGGCAAAGGGGCCTATCATGATTCAGGGTGACCACGGCCCAGTGGCTTTTCGTAATATCAGATATCGATTAATGGGAGAATCGGATGTACAGCTTACCGATATTAGTTATAAAGTCTACGAAACTGCTTTTGCTAAGGTAGATTCACTTACGAACGCTCAACCTACTCAAGAAGGTATACTGAATCAGTTAACTACTGACTTATCAGGGGTTGATGACGATTTTACCGTGGTGTACGAAGGTAATTTGAGTACTTCTGAAGCCAGCGAATACCAGTTTCAATTAAATTACGTTGGTCGGACTATGCTAGAAGTAGACGGCAAGGTGAAGGTCGAGCCCAATGGTTTTGATGGTCGGAACACCAAGAATCAAATGACGCTTAGTTTGCCGAAAGGCGAAACCCCGTTCCGACTTGTTTATTTCAAACAAACTCCCCAGTGGCCCACCCGAATCGGCTTCTTTAGCACCGACTCCTATCCGCGTCCACTGCATAATCCCAACTCCTATCAGCCCGATATTCCAGAGACTGGTCCAATCTACGTGAAAGTAGCCGATGAACCCCGAATGCTCCGGGCATTTCTGGATTACAAAGGCGATCAATCACAGCGACTGACCCACACTATCGGAGTAGGCGAACCCAGTGGGGCGCACTTTGTCTATAACCTAACTACGGGCACTCCGGTCTGTGTTTGGCGCGGAGAATTCTTAAACGCTACCCCAATGTGGTACCGACGGGGCGATGGATCGTTCCGCCCACGGGGAGCTGTGCAGTACCTTTTTCCCAGTACCTCTCTGGCGAATCTCTCCGATGCCAATACTCCCTTCCCTACTCAGCTAAACGAGGCCGGGGACTGGCAGAGCAATGGCTACCGGATTGATACTGAAACCGGCTTACCCATTTTCTTACATCAGCATGGCGGGAAAACACTCGAAGACCGTATCCGAGCCGACGAAAACGGGAAGATGCTAACCCGCACGCTCACTTTAACCGAAGGAGAAGCTACGGGCGAAACTTACGTGAAATTGGCGGAAGGCGATGAAATTCAATCCATGCCCGACGGAAGTTTTTCCATCGATCAGCAGTACTTTATCCGCCCTGTCTCTAGTGAATCGGTTACGGTTCGCACGGTTAATCAAAAACAAGAACTAGTTGCGCCGCTGCAAAGTTCTTCATTCGCTTATTCAATTATCTGGTAATATGCTATTCACTATGTCTTTCTATAAATTTCGTTTATTACTCATTGTTGGTCTTTTATTCGTAGGATTATTTTCAGTCAAAGCCCAGACTTCGGATATGCCTACCGAAGATGATTACTACCAAATCATCACGCTACCTACTCCTGAAGATGTACTACTGGAAGTAGGTGGACTCACAACCCTACCCGACGGACGGATTGCCCTTTGCACCCGCCGAGGCGACGTGTTCATTGTGGAAAATCCCAACATGTACGAAGGCACCTTGCCCCGCTACGTTCGTTTTGCTACCGGACTACACGAACCGCTGGGATTAACCTATCGTGATAATGCGCTGTATACCGCCCAACGAGGCGAGCTGACCAAACTCACCGACACCAATGGTGACGATAAGGCCGATCAGTACGAAACTATCTATCAATGGCCGCTGTCCGGGCACTACCACGAATATTCCTATGGACCCAAATTTCTACCCGATGGTAGTATGATGGTCACCGGAAATGTAGCTTTCGGTAGCGAAGAATGGTGGCGAGGAGAAAGTCGGGTTCCCTGGCGGGGCTGGACAATGAAGATTACCCCCGAAGGTGAGATGCAACCCTGGGCTACCGGAATGCGCTCCCCCTGCGGTTTAGGTGTGGTTGATGGTGAATTTTTCTACACTGAGAACCAGGGTGACTGGATGGGTTCGGGTGGAGTTTGGCATATCACCGAAGGAAGCTTTTCGGGGCATCCCGCCGGATTAGCCTGGGCAGAGAAAGATGGCTCTCCAGTTGATCTAACCGAGCAAGAGTTCTACGCCCAAATTGATATACGACAAGTTAAGAAGAACGGTCGCTACGTGAAGCCTGAAAATATAGCAGACGAAGAAGATCCCGATTTTCTTTACGAGGCTAGCGAGACTTTCCCCGAAATTAAGCTCCCCGCAGCCTGGTTACCCCACGGTATTCTAGGTATCTCTAACTCAGAAATTCTAGTAGATGAAAGTGAAGGCGAGTTTGGCCCATTCAGCGGTCAGTTGCTAGTTGGCGATCAGGGGCAAAGCAAAATTATGCGGGTTTCGCTAGAAAAAGTGAAAGGCGAATACCAGGGAGTTGCTTTTGACTTTCGTTCGGGCTTCCAGTCGGGCGTGCTGCGGATGACTTGGGGCGGAGATGGCTCGCTCTACGTAGGCGAAACTAACCGAGGCTGGGGTTCCGCCGGAACGCAAAATGCCGGACTGGAACGATTGATCTGGACGGGTAAAACTCCCTTTGAGATGCAAACTGTCCACGCTGAACCCGATGGCTTCACCATGCATTTCACCCAGCCAATTGACAAGGAATCAGCCGAGGATTTAAATGCTTACAGCGGGCGTAGCTTTATTTACAAGTACCACGCCGTGTACGGTAGCCCAACCGTAAACGATGAGCCGCTGAAAGTTGCCGGAGTGAAAGTTGCCGAAGATGGAAAATCGGTTAGGGTAAAAGTGGATAATCTCCGGCAGTACTATATTCATGAGATTATAGCGGCTGGAATAAAATCCGCCGAAAGTGACCACTCATTGTTGCACCCTACGGCTTACTATACCCTCAATAACATTCCTGACGGAGAGAAGCTACCCGCCAGCGAATGGGTCACTACCCGATTGAAGAAAACTAGTCAGTCCACTACAAAAAGAACAACATCCCAAGCCGCTATTACTACTCCTGACGATCCGAATGTGAGTGCGGCTGCTCCCACTTACGCCGATATTGAACCACTGCTGGTGAAAAATACTTGTACGGCCTGTCATCAGGCTGAGCAGCGTCAGGTTGGCCCGGCCTTTAAAGATGTTGCGAAACGGAAGTACAGCGACGAAAAGATCGTAGAGCTAATCTACAATCCGCAACCGCAAAACTGGCCGGATTACACCCCAATGGCACCCATGCCTCAGGTTCCCGAAGAAGAGGCTTTGCAGATTGCCAAATGGATTAATTCATTAGATGATTAATGTGATGTGCATGCTCAAGTCAGTGTATTACAGCATTTAGTTAATCTCACCATATCAAGTCAGCAGGATACAAACATAAGGTAACGGTCTTGTGTATGAGTAGTAGCGGATTTCTACTCACAAACTTTTCAGTTTAGCACTGACTGTTTTATATTTATACTTTAGTTTTATCACTTAAACCGCTATTACTTATACATTGTGTTAGCCACTGGATTTCTATATTCGGTTCTTGGATAATCCGACATTCTCAAATTATCTTTTTGTAATTCCGTTAAAGCATTTTTTGCAATCCACTTTGCAGATTTGCTCTCAAACTCCAATATTTCGTTGGCAGTTTCTATTGCTCTTTCATTAAGGTCAATATTTCGTTTTCCAATATTCCGCAATGACCAATTAACTGCTTTTTTAATGTACAATCTTTCGTCATTTGCCTCCCGCTTAATTATTGGAAAAAATTGTTCAAATAGTTCGTTTTCTGAAGTTTTATCTGCCATACAATATGAAGCCATGGTGGCAAATCCTGCTCTCTTTTCAAATTCAGGTTTTCTTTTAGTCCATTCCAATATTTTAGAAAGTGCAAAATCACTTTTAGCAAATAGCCCCATAGAAAAACTGTCACATATTTCCCAGTTCTCAAATGTCTTTACCCATTTTTCCATTAATAGTTCGGTAACATCTTTTGGTTTAAACATTTTACTACACAAAAGTCGTCCTTCGTAAATTCCGCTATCAAAAAGTTGTAAAGCAAGTTCATTATCGTGTCCAATTTCTTTGGCTATCATTTTCAGCTCCTTGTGGTAAATCCCTAAAGAATTATTTGATATTATTCCAAAGCTTTTTTCTTTGAAAACAACCTTTTCTGCATCTTTCAAGTCATAAAGACATTCTATGATTTCGTTATAAGTCAATTATTTTTTTGAGTTTATTTCGATAGCTTGCTTAACGTAGTATTCAACAGATTTTTTATTCAATTCTTTTTGTGGTAGAACTCTAATCGCTTTTCCTTTTCCTGTCAGTAAGCCTAATTTGTCTTCTATTTTGGCACCTTTCAGAAATCCGAAATCGATTCCATAAGGCATTGTTCGCATATGGCAAATTCCACCTTTCTCATTTGAATAAGTCGTGATTCGTTCTTTTTTTGTTTCAACCATTCCGTCAAAAGACAGTAAAAATCCTCTTGCATTTAGAAATAATTCTCTGTGTTCAGATTCCAAATCTTTGTCGTATTGCATTGTGTTTCTTTATCTTGTGGCTAACGTTAAGTATATGAAAAGTAGGCGATTTCGAAGTATTAAACTTTCAGTTAAGAACAAAGTTTGATACGAGCCAAAATCCTTTATTTTACTACTATTTCGCTCATTTTTTATATACATTGTTAGCCACTGGCTTTTTTATTCATTTCTCAAATTCCCAATGTAATCTGTTCCTTTACATTGTGATAAATCAAAGATGCTTTTATGCATTCTTTTAATGCTAATTCAGGGATTTTCTGGTTTAATTGAAAGACGATTGCTCGTTTCCCCTCGTACTGAAATTTGTGGTCAAAAACCAACCTAAAGGTATCAACTAATCTACTTGTACATTGGAAATACATTGCATATTGGTCAGGTGTTTTTTCTTTCCAATCTATTCGTAAAGTACTACCGTTTTTAGTGACAAAACTCGGTTCTCCCCATTTCAAAGTTTCTTCCAAAACAGTCACTCCTTCGGTTTCTTCGGCTGTTTCTACTACCAGTTCCCGAAGATGTTGCAATTTATCCCGAACAAAGTCGGGATAATTCGCAAAAACTTCATTTACTCTTGGGGCTGTCTTTAAGGTTAGTTTACCCATTCGTTTCTTGTTTTATACCTACATAAAAATCTACTTCCGCATCAGAAGGATTTTGTGCTTTTTCCCCGAAAATCTCAAAATCGGCATTATAGGTTCTGTCCAATTCCATTTCAAATATTTTAGACCATTGGTTAACGACCAAACCTTGCATTAAGTCTCCTTTTGCAGTTGTCTTGGTGTATGTTCCTCCACTAAATGATTTACCAACCATTCCGTTGGGAATGTTGTCCAAATTTTCAACTTTGCAACCAAGTATTGCCGTATAAGGTTTTGTATGGTCGCCTTCATAGTCCGTGTATAGCGAATAAATTTCAGTGCCAACTTTGTTTTGGATTTTTGTCAAAGTGTTCTCCGACATAAATTTTTGCCAAAGTTCGGCAATATCATTACTTGCTTTTCCATTCTCGTTTGTTGTTCTTATCGAGATTCCGATAATATTGAAAGGTTCAATTTTCACTTTTTGCATCTTTTTAAGTTTTATGATTCAATGCAAAGGTAGATTGACCTTGTGCCAAAGGTATGTCAGGGGTGTTTTTATATTTTTCGCTGCATTTTTCAAGATACTCTTGCAAACTCATTTTATGAGGTTCAAAATGATTTTCCAAGACTTGCATTTTTTGAATGCAATCAAGGCGGAATGCTCTAAAATCTTTTTTAAGTCTGCAAAAAGCGATAAGAACCCAATTTTCCTGTGTGGTGTACAATGCAAATGGTTCTATCTCTCTTTGGCTTTGTTTGTTTTCCAATGACAGATAGTTAATTTTTACTGTCTGGTAATTTGAAATGGTTGATTGAAGTTGAATGAGATATTCGCTTGTTTTTTCGTTTTCACGGTTGTTTCGAACTTGTATTCTGTTGGATAGTAATTCCGTTTTTTCTTTTTGGGTGTATTTTAAGACCGATTTGATTTTTGTTATGGCACTTTCATATTGTTCGGTCAGGGATTGGTCTTTGTTTTTTCGAATAAGCTGCTCTGCTGTTATTAATGCGTTCGCTTCCTCTTGGGTGAACATAACTGGCGGAATTTTATAACCGTCCATAACCGAATAGCCTTTTCCCTCTTCCGTCACGATTGGAATTCCCGATTTCTCAAGAGTTCGGATGTCACGATAAACCGTTCTAACACTTACGTTATGTTTTTCGGCAATATCCTTTGCTGTTACAATCCGTTTTGATTGTAATTGGATTAGGATTGCTGTCAATCTCGCAAGTCTGGGTTTTTCTTTGTCCATTTGTGTTTTTCAGCTTGTGGCTAACGGTCTTGTATAAGCGCAGTAGCGGTTTTCACGCACTAATTTTCCGCGTAGAACTAGACTTAAATCTAAACATTTTGTTTCGTTTCAGTACTTCCACCGCTATTGAGTTTATACTGTGTTACCTGCTGTTTTACTTTCTGTAATTCTCCAAAATTTTTGTGCTTACCCAGTATATATCTTGATTGCTCGTGTAAAAGAGGTATTTTCCATCTGCCGATACAAAAGGACATAATTCGTGCTTATCGGAATTAATTGATTCTCCCATATTTACTGCCTCAGTCCAATTTCCGTCTACGTCTTTAAAGCTGATGTACAAATCTCCTTGGCCAAGTCCATTTTTACGGATAGAACAGAATATCATATATGACTCATCTAGTGCAATAAACACATCGGCCTCATATCTATTGGTGTTTATGGATTCAGGTAAGATTTCGGGTTTTAAGAATTGTCCATTCTCATATTCAGAAAGATAGATGTCAAAAGCATAACGAGGTGCATCTTCGGTTTTATCTTTTGATGCAAAATAAAGCGTTCCTTCATCTGTAAAAGATGCATAATATTCATTCAAGGGACTGTTTACAGGCAACCCCAAATTTAACGGTTCAGACCACTCTGACTCTATGCTATCTCGCTCTACATACCAAATGTCTATGTCTTCTTTTTTTTTTCCATCAAGCGACCGATTAGATATAAAGTAAAGTCTTTTTTGGTCTGGTGAAAACATTGGGTCGTTATAGCTTATAGAATCTGATTCAAATAACTTACTCTGAGGTGACCAAACACCATCTGTTAAGTTTGAAAAATGTATTTCCATAACGCCATTATTATCGACACCAAAATAGAATTCAGTTCCATCCTTGGAAAAAGTACATCCAAACTCGTGCCTGTTCGGTTTTGAAATGATATTTGGCGCAAACAATTCTGGTTCATTAAAGGGTAGTTTTTGCCCAAAATAGGTCATTGAATTGTCTGTTTCTGAGCCCACATTATCCTTCACTGAATTAATTAGCTTCTTCGGGTCATATCCAATTCCATTTTTGAATACTGTTGCTACTTCTCTGATTGTCTTTGGGTTATTCTCTAAGTCGCCATTAAGTACCACCAAATTTGCAATTTTTCCTTCTTCAATCGTACCGATATCGTTTCGTTCTAGAAGCTTGGCACCGTTGGAAGTCATAACTTGAATAGCCTCCTCTGGCTTGAATCCTGCCTCAACAAATAATTCATAATTTTTTTGGTCACCAAAGCCTGGCATATTATGAAGGCCAGGGTCAAGACCTGCTACTAACAATCCTCCCATTTTAAAGAACTGAAGTTCGTATGCCATTGATTTGGTAAGCCATTCTTCTTTGAAATACCAAGCATCACCCTGTGCTTGTTTTCTTTGCTTACGAGTATTGTATGCCGCACGGTGATAAGGTGCCATTACCTCTAAATCCCTTTCGTCCGCTGCTACGTTTGCCTGAGCCTCAAAAATGGCTAATGTGGAACCTAAGGCTACTCCATTTTTAATCAGTTTTTGTTGAACCTCCTTAACTTCATCGCTCTCAATGGCCAAGTTTGTTCTAAAATCATTATTCCCAACACAAGTACCGATTTCCCGTTCGGATGCGTGGTCATAGCTATGTATGAAGCCGTGTTCAATGGCATCAATACCGATTTCGGCAGCTTCGGCATAGGTCGTAGCACAAAGATGCCCTGTGACTTTTAGATTATTTTTGTGTGCTTCATCAACAATTACTTTTAAATCTTGCGGTCTCGTTCCGGTATAAACTTTTAGCCATTTTACGCCTTTCTGTGCCCAGTATCGAATGGTATCTCTTACCATTTGTTCGCTTGTAGACCTTATAAAATTTTGCCTGCCGTCGGGTCCTGTGAAATAAGGTCCTGAATTTATGATTTCTGGCCCAGGCTGTTCTCCATTGGCTATGGATTTTGCTATGGCTAATTCTTCATAAGGGTTTCCAGTTCCGCAAGTTTCGATAGTCGTCACGCCAGCAGCCAGATATAATTTAGGTGATGTTGAGAGCATTGCAGACCTTGGAATTCTCATATGGTTGTGCATTCCTATAATTCCTGGAATGACCGTCTTGCCTGACAGATTCATTTGAAAGAACCCATCTGGAACTTGTAGAGTATCTGAGTTGCCAATCTGGAAGATTTTACCATCTTTAATTAAAATAGTTTGAGAATCTTTTGGTGGGTTGCCCTTTCCATCAAACATTTTGACATTTAGCAACGCTACTCTTGATGAGTCTAGTGAAACGAAACTTTGTGTATAGTCTGACAATTTAACTCTTGAAGTTTGTGCCACCTCCGTTTGTTTCTGTGCACAGCTTTGCAAGGAAAATAATATTGGAACAATCAAATTTTTAAGTATTCTTTTCATTTCTCAAATAGCAGGTAACGGCCAAGTGCAGCCGCAGGCTGGGCTTGTTGGCGTTGATCTTTTAATTACCAATATCGCTACTTAGAGCAACTAATGAACTAGCTCATCATTGCTAGGTTTGTGGCTGAACGATGTTAGCGAGCGTTTCACAATTCATTTATCATTTGTTTCAATTCCTCGTAATTATCAGGTTTCTGATTGTAAGTTACGTTTTCAAATCCAAATTCTAATTCCACCTTCAAGGAAGTAGATTGGGTGAGTTTGATCTGTTTAATTGTCCAATCTGGATTGCAAACATAGATTGCTCCCAATGCCCACATAGGTGCTTCATCTGCTGAGCCAGTGTCTAACTTCATGTTTGTCAGCAACAGCTTCAGCAATTCCTCATTTTTGGTCTGACAGATCAGTTCTTCAGTTATCTCAAGAATCGGATCATACTTTTTTTCATGATGGCTGATCCATTCTTCAGAGGTCTGCTCTCCAGCTTTTCTTGACTTAATGAAGCTTTGCTCTTTTTTGAAAATATCTCTAATTAAAGAAATTTTACTATCAGTAGTCAGTGTTTCAATAGATTGAATTCTGCTCCTATGTACGTAACCATATACGTTCCAAAATTTGTTAACAATTAGCCAATTCTCACCCGCTTCTGGATGAAAGTAGAACAATTCATTTTTGTATATTTTATCAATAATATTTGACTGGCTACTCTTACCATCTCTTACATTTGTATATCCATCAGCATCATTGATTATCGCCAGAGATGAATTTTCTCTGAGTTTATCTCTAAACGCTTTTGTGTCATCTTGCCCCAAAACTAGAATTGGAACAAGAACAAATGATATTATCAATCTTATCAAACTCTTCTTTTTAATGCCCGCTAACGGGACGGCTATGAGTAGTTGCGTGGGTTAGCACGAAACTTTACAAGTACACACCAAACCGAAAATCCGCGAGGATTTTCAGAAGTAGGCAAGGACAAGCAATTACTTATAGCCATTGTTAGCGGTTGTTTATTTCCGTCTTAACTTTTTCATATCTTTTTAATATAGGTCCAACGATTGTTTTTTTCTTCAGACTTTCGATTTGCTCATTCAATGCCTTGAGATGTGCTGTTTTTAAGGCTTCGTTCTTACTTGTAATTATGTTAGGTATTACACCAGTTCCTTCCCAGTCCAGTTCTGTAACAGGGTGGATACTACGGCTAACCGGAAGTTGTATTAGATAATGATCGTTTACTTCCATAAAATCAATTGCGTGAGCGGCTCCTGCACTAGTTTGTCCAATTATTATTGCCTTATCAAAATGTTTCATAGCATAAGCAAATTGTTCTGCTAGTGAGAAGGTACTCTCACTTACCAATATAAATACAGATTTATTTAAATAACGTTCTCCTCCAATTTCTTCAAAAGTAGAAGTAGATTCTCTCTCTTCCGAACGCCTTTCGTAGCTAGACATCCATAAGGTCGGCTTTTCATTAAAGAAATAACTCGCCAGATAACCATCGGTTGGGCTATATCCGCCTTGATTTTCAGTCAAATCAATGATTAACGCATCAGTGTTAGCTACGAACCCCATAGTGGCATCAATCGTTGGTTTAACCCAGTCTAATGGTTGCCAAAAATTTAGTTTTATGTAGCCAATATTTCCTCCCAGTATCGCAACTTTTTCAAAGCCAAAATTCTCTTTTTTTGCATACCATAAGTTCCAATCAATTTTTTCTTCAGAATTCTTTTCTATTTTCTCTTCGGTTGTCGTTTCTTGTTGTCGTTTCAAACCTTCACGTCTAGATTTTACCAATTCAGGATTATATTGGATTTTGAAATGTTTATCCTTCGTGATTTCTACAAGGTCATTGGTTAAAGCATCAGCAAAACTCATATAGTCAATTATGCCATCATATTTTCCGCTCAAGTTTAGACTGTCCAGAGAGTTGTTGAAATGTTTAGTAGGCTTTGCAAACACATAATTTGTATGTATTAGTTTTTTAATGCTCTCAATCGTGGTACTTTTTTCATTGTCAGATATGTTTTCTTGAGAAAAGGTTGTAACAGGTGCTATTATTAGCAAAAGGATTAAGATTTGTTGAATTCGCTTCATATTTTTTTATCAGTAAATTGTTTTTTTCAAAAAATCAGTTTTTATAATGACCGATAACGTTAAGTATAAGAAATCGTAGGGCAGTTAAAAAGCACTTACGTTTCGGTTTATTACTTAGCTAAATATAAATATTTTGCTTTTAACTTTTGTTCTATGAATGCCAAATTTTATATTTAGCGGACTTTGTTAATATTTACTGACCTTTCGGTTTAGCACAAACGCCCTATGTTTTTTATACATTGTTGTGCGTAGGCTTTTTTTCGTCCAGTATTTTATTCGCTTGTACAATATGTCGGTCATTATGATATATGACAACTCTGAATGTATCTCCAAGCTTTAATTTAATCCACTTGGATATGCTAATCGCTGTTTTGGTTTTGTTCAAATCTATTTCTTTTGACTTGTCCAAAAGATTTAATAATTGCTCTTGTTGATTAATAAAACGCACAATAGTCCTTTTGTCCAACCCACTACCAATAGGGTTTTTGTCCTTAAACGTTTTCATTTTATTCAGTTTTTCCTTTGGCAACATACTTTTTGCAAAATAATTACCTAAAAATCCAGGTTTGAAGCTTTCTTTCGGAAGTGTTTTTGAACTTTCTATTCTGTTCTTGATTTCTGGAATATAAAAATCTCCGTACAAATTCAAATGCTCGAAACATTCTAAAATACTCCAACTTCCTTGTTCAATCCTCCAATTCAGCTTTTCGGTTGAAAGGGAATTGAATTTTTCGGCTTGGTTGATATTTATTCGAGTTCTTTCTATCAAGTCCTGTATTAATTGTTCTGATTTTATTGTCATTGTTTTTTTAACAAAAATCGGTAATGTTCTTTCCAAAAAGATTGATTTGGATTAAGACTTTTTGATTCTTGATAATGTTTCGGGTGTCATTCTCAAGTACGATGCAATATACTTGTTTGGGATTTCTTGAAATAATTTGGGACTTCTTGCCAAAACTCTTTTGTACCTTTCTATTGGCGAAGAAGTTAAAATATCTCGTTCTCTTTCCATTTGTTGAAATATCAAATCTCCGAGCATTATATGCCAGATTTTGGTATTTTCTACTGAACTTTCTATCAAGTTCATAAATGTCGTCTTTTTGATAACTTTTAATTCCGTTTTTTTTATTGCTTGAATGTATAAATCTGACGGTTTTTCAGTCATAAAAGAATCCAAAGACGCTATGAAATTATTTTTATAGCCAAATCTTATTATATTCTCTTCAAATTCGTCCAACACATAGATTCTCAAACTTCCACTGACTACAAAGTAGAGATTTGTATCAATGCTCCCTTTTACCTTTAAATGTTCTTTTCGGCTTAATTCTAGCTTGTTGTCCCATAAATTCTGCTGGTCAATTTTCTCTATAAAGTTTGTTATCGGGTTCATTTTTTTAGCTTACGCACAACAACTGTATAAATGCACTGGTGCGTTTATTTGTCTTATAAAATTAAGGTGAATCTAGTAAATTACAGATGTTTTTGAAAGTATTGTCCGCTACATGAGTGTATACCTCCGTCGTTTTACTTGACCGATGCCCAAGTAATACTTGAATATGGCGTAAATCTGTTCCTTGCTCAAGCAAATGAGTAGCAAAGGAGTGCCGTAACATATGAGGGTACACCGATTTGCGTATCCCAGCTTTCCGGGCAGCCATCTTCACAATCTTACGCACACTACTTCCTGAGTACTTCCCACCTTTTTCTCCCTCAAACAGGTATTCTTTGGGCTTATGTAGGCTGTAATACTGCCGTAAATCCTGCAAAAGTGCTTTAGAAAGTAGCGTGTATCTACCTTTTCCGCTTTCTACCCGTATTAGCATACGTTTACTATCTATAAGCTTCAAATTCAAAAGTTCGCCTCTTCGCAATCCCAGCTGAAGCGGTATTATCGCTGGTTTTTCCAGAAGAAAAGTTTAGCCATATCGTCAACATGAATATACAACAAGAGACGAACCCGGTCTACGCGACCCGGTCTACGTGACCCGGTCTGGCGAGACCCAGTAGAAATGCCGGTAGTACGCTTAGAAACGTTGGGCAAGAAACACGAACCCTTCACTGAGGAATTGCGTGATGAGTTAGCACCTCTCCGTAAGCTCATTAAGGCTTATAATGACAGCATGATAAATACTAAAACGGTTAGTAACACAGCTTGGCTAAGGGTTAAATTCATAGTTTGATCTCTATCTATTGATCGATTCGATCAATGAGCTTCTTCAGCTCATTGATCTCTTCTTCGCTTAACTGCTCTTCTTCTACCATAAAAGACAGTAGCGACACCGGTGAATTATCAAAGTAGCCCGAAAGAAGTTTCTTGATGTACAACTTCCGGTATTCTCCTTTAGAAATAGCCGGGTAATATTCGTAGGTTTTTCCGTAGGCTTTGTACGCTAAATATCCTTTCTTCTCTAAAAGCCTCACTACCGAAGAAATAGTGTTGTACGGTGGTTTTGGATCATCCGGCAGTTGTTCTATTACGTCCTTGACAAAGGCTTTTTTCAACCTCCAAAAAACCTGCATAATCCGTTCTTCCGTTTTTGTTAGTTCTTCCATATTACTTTAATTACTCAGCTTTAGGTTTTAGAATAAATTCTATGGTAACTTCTTTGTTTTCAGGATCAGGTATTGGATTGATTCCAACCTGCTCAGAATCAAAGTAACCCATATCAGCAATGGCTTTTTGAGACTCAACTAGCTTGGAGCGATTAAATAACTCCCCTGGTTTAATGGTAATTTCTTCCAAAATCGTTTCCTCAGCTATATCTTGATTTCCCAGAATATGAATCTCACTGATTTTGATTACTTCGCCTTCGTAGATACTCAATACTAGATCAACTTTATTTTTTGCTAATTCAACTTCTTGAACATCCACCCTAAAGAATAAGTACCCCTGATCCATGTACAGAGAAGCCATATCGGAGCCGTCGGCACTATAATTTAGCCGCTGATTCATCTCTGCTGAATCATACGGATCGCCCGATTGCAAACCAAGCGCTTCCGTCAAAAATTCGTCACTGTAAACCGTATTTCCCTCCCACCGAATCTGTCCAATTGTTCGCATATTATCAGATTTTTCCACGGCTTGATTAGGTGATGACGAAATAGAGCTTGCGTTATTAGTAGGCTCTTCCAGACAGGCACTCAACAAAAATATGCTCGCACACAATGGAATTATTGAAGCGAAAAACCAACGTTGTTTTGGGTGAGATCGTGGTTTGGTTAGCATAGCAATTCGGCGTCCAACTTGCTTACCAAAAAAGCTAGTAGCTAAGGATAGAGGGCGATCTTCGGAAGCCAGTTTGAGCAGTAGGTGAGCGTAGTCTCGTTGCTCTTCCGGTTTTTTCGCAACTGCCTGGTCAGCCAGATACTCATGCACCTCTCGCAACTGTTTCTTGAGATAGGGAATGACCGGATGGAACCACAATAAAATATGAGTTAGCTCAAATAGTAGCAGATCGAGAGTGTGTCGTTGTCGCACATGCACTAATTCGTGCTGCAACACTTGCTGATATTCTGCTGGAGTAAAGGTACTCTGAGAGCTGATGAACACATAGTTCAGAAAAGAAAAGGTTGGCTCTTTGTGAGATAAATTGACAAGCCAGTAATTTCCCTCTCTTCGTTTAGTAGAACATACTATTGATTTGCGGATTTTAGTGAGGTTCACCCCAAAAACTAGCAGTCGGTAAGAAAAGCCTACTGAATAAACTACTAACAATAGCAACGGCAAACTAATTAGCGATGCCGTTTCTGATGTAGCAGTGGGACTATTCAAAACTGACGATGGTGTCAACCAATTCAGAGTAAAGATTGGATTTGAAACAGCAGGTTCTACTATTTCAGGATTTATCAATTTGCTAAACCAAGTAGCCGGAGTGGGCAATAATGGCAAGACTAAGCTGGCGACTACCAACGAAAGTAAAAAAGCTCTCATCCATGTAAAATGAGTTTGCCGGGAGAGCAGCCATTTGTACACTAAGCCGAGAACTAATAGATAGACGGAGGATTCTAAGAGATACAACAGAACAGTATTCATAAGTTTATGAGTAAGTTAATACTCAAATGTATAACTGATAATTCAGTTATACAACTTATTTTTCAGTTTTATTGCTGAATTTTCAGTTTTACCTCTTTCCTGGCTATTGCTTTTGCACTTCCAATTTCACTTTCTCCTCATTCATCTCATAAGGAAGTTGCCAAGTATTTCCCTGACTATCACCAAAGTACATAACTGATTTAGTGAGTCCGCCAGAATTACCATCAGCCCAGAAGTAAAGAAATGGGTCTTGGCCATTTACTACCCGGCGGACGTAGTTATGATTGCGGGGGCTGTTCTGGGTAACCTGCTGTTGCATCGCCCAAGATTGACCCTGATCGCCGCTAACCCAAATAGCAACTTCTCCGCCTGCGCCGTGCTTCTGAGGTCCGTCAATCGCCGGGGCAACTACTGTCCAATGGTTTTCGTCAATCCACAGACTGCCCATGTCGTAGTTATGGTCGGAGGTAGTGATCGTAAAAGTTTGCCAAGAGGAATCATCGTAATAAGCTACTTGCCACTCGCGAGGACTATTTTTCGGACCGGGTTCGTGACCACCGCTGGTCAGGTATAATGCTACCGGATTGCCGTCAGTATCAAATGCCATATCTTTCAAGTATACGTTCTTCCCTTGGCTTTCATAGTCAATAATACGGGCGGGAGAATCAACTTCAGTAACTGGTATTTCTACTGTTGCTCCCTCAGCAGTTGTCCAGGTTTCACCAAAATCGGCAGATTGCAGGTAGTGCAGACTAGTTCGGCGGTCAACATTTCCGTTGGGGTGTCGGCTAAAGAAAGTAGCCACTTTACCATCATGGTGTCCACTCACTTGGTAGTGACCACTTTTTTCTTCGCCATTCCCGATTATTCCGGCTAGTTTTCGGTCTTCCGTCCATTGCTGCCCGTCCGAACTGGTTTCGTAGTAGAGCTCCCGCACTCCAGTGTATTTAGTAAAAAAGTGGAACATCCCCTTATCTGCGACATACCAGGGCTGGGGATAAGTCATCTCCTCTGTCGAGACCTGAGTAAAGCTGCTTATATCATAAGGCTGATCACTGCGGTACTTAAAACCGGGACGGCTCCGTCCGCGTCCACTCACAAAGACCCACAGATAGCCATCGGGATCAATTAGCAAGCTGGGATTATCATGTGGGTCATCGACGCCTTGCTTATCATAGACTACGGTGGGCTTAATTACGGTACTATCTGAGTGGTCAAAACACCCAATCATGCACAGTAAGTGGCGATCACTTTTACCCGTAGTTCCGCCGTATACAAAAAAGGTTTTATTTACCTCGGGAGCATAAATTGCCAGAGGCTTATGTTTAGCGGTGTAGGTTCCTAATCCGCCGGAGTATTTATCTCCGTATTCGTAATATTGACCCAGCGTGAACCAAATTCCCTGATAGCCATCTTGTTTTTGGTTGTTGTAGTTTAATTGTGCGTTAACATGTAAGCAAGTCGCTAAAAGTAACGTGGTAAGTCCGGTAAATTTAGCATTCGGTTTGGGTAGGTTTAGCATGTGCATGTAGAAGGTTGTTTTTTACAGTATGTATTTCTGGTCAAATCAATGCCGGATGAAATTGCGATTTTATGCAATAAACCTCAGATTGACTATTTTTACTTTTCATTATCTAACCTACCCTACTTTATGAAAGCTTATTTAAGCTCGTTTTTTGTACTTTTAGCTACTTTTTCTTTTGCCCAACCTACACTAGTTGATACCGAACGCTACCCGCTTGACTCTGATTTACCCTACAATGAAGCAGTCCCCACTCCTGAAGACCATTTAGGTTATGAGTTGGGAGCTAAGTTTACGATCTATCATCAGGTAGTTGATTATCTACGTACATTGGCTGAAGCCTCGCCTCGCATTAAGTTAAATGATTACGGCACAACCTACGAAGGTCGTCCGCTAATCTACCTAGCAATTTCTTCGGAAGAGAACCAGCAGAACCTTGGAGAAATTCGGCAGAATAATTTACGCTTAGCCAATACCAACGAACTACGTTCTTCGGAAGCAGAAGCACTAATCACCTCTCAGCCAGTGATTACTTCCATGAGCTACAATATTCATGGCAACGAAGCTTCTGGTACCGAAGCAGCCATGCAGGTGGCTTATCGTTTAGCCGCAGCGGAGGATGAAGAGACCCGCAGTATTCTGAATAATTCGGTAATTATCATGTACCCCTGCATCAATCCCGATGGGCGCGATCGCTACGTCTATTGGTACAATTCTATGCAGAGGAATCTGCTGGCTACCGAAGCCTACGATATTGAACACGATGCCCCATTCCCTAACGGACGAACGAATCACTACTGGTTTGATTTGAACCGCGACTGGATATGGTTAATCCACCCTGAGTCGCGCGGGCACATTAGCGTGTATCAGCAGTGGATGCCACAAGTACACGTAGACTACCACGAGCAGGGCTACAACAATAACTACTTCACCGCTCCCGGAACTACCCCCCGCAACCTGACCCTCCCCGACCGTTACGAAGCCTTGTCTGATACCTTTGGCATGGCCAATGTTCGGGCGTTCGATCAGCATCAGATTTCTTACTTTACTCGCGAAGCGTTCGACTTTTTCTACCCAGGTTACGGTTCTAGCTACCCTAGCGTGATGGGAGCTATCGGGATGTTAGTAGAACAGGGTGGTATTGGCGGTGGGAGAGCCATCAAAACTGATGATGACTTTGTTCTTACGCTTCGGAACCGTCTTTTCGATCATTATACAACGTCTTTTGCCACATTTAACAAAGCAGCTGAAAAGAAAGAAGAACTTCTACGCTACTTCTACGAAGCACTTCGTCCGGCTACTTCCAAGGTTAGTACCCAAGCCTATATCTTACCCGACGATTCCTCGGGCTACCTAAACGACGTAGTTAATATCCTGATGAAACATGGGGTTAGCGTAGACCGGGCCAGTCAAGACTTTTCGGTACGAGATGCACTGGATTACCGGAGTGGAAATTCTTCCGAACAACAGTTTCGCTCCGGTGATATTATTGTTTCCGCTAACCAGCCTCAGCATCTATTCATCAACTCTGTTTTGCAGCCCCAACTGGAGATTGAAGATTCAGTAATGTACGATATGGCCACCTGGTCGGCTCCACTGGCGTACAATTTAGAAGCCTTTGCCACTGATCGCTCGGTTGATGTGTCTAGCGAAGTTATTAGCGAAACACCCGCTCACCCCAGCGGAGTAAGTAACCCTACAGCAACTTATGCTTTTGCCATTGAATGGAAACAACCCAATGCCCCTAGAGCACTTTCCATGCTATGGAGCAAAAGTTATCGGGTACGGTCAACGCTTAAGCCCTTTCGCTCGGGCAATCAGTCTTTTGGTAGCGGCAGTCTGGTTGTGCTACTAGGAAGAAATGAAAAACCCACAGAAGAAGTGCAGCAGGATATGCAACAAATAGCTGACTCTGCTCAGGTTAAAATTTTCGGTGTAAACTCCGGACGAATGACCGATGGAATTGACCTCTCCTCTCGCTACAGCCGTCCGTTGAAGGCTCCCAAAGCCGCCATGCTGGTAGATCAACCCTTTTCAGTCTACAGCTCGGGGCAGCTTTGGTTTTTGTTTGACCAAGTTTCGCACTTTCCTATTACCCGAATTCGGGCGGCTTCGCTTCAGCAGACCTCGCTACCCAAACTAGGGCGGCGTTACGGCTACGCTGACCTCAACAATTTTGATGTGTTACTACTGCCCGGCACCAACAATCTGAAGGAAGTTTTTAATACATCAGCTTTGGCTAATCTGAAGAACTGGGTCAGTAGCGGCGGTACGCTCATTGCTACCGAAGAGTGTGTGACGTATTTGGCACAGGGCGATTCTAGCTTTGCGGGCATAGAAACGCTGAAAGCCCCTGAAGACAGTAGCCAAACTGCTAAGTACCTTACCTACGCTGAGCGGGAAGATTATTACGGCTGGAAGCGAACACCGGGTTCGGCTCTTAACGTTACCATTGACAATACGCACCCATTAGGCTTCGGTATGCCAGAGCAACTTTATTCACTCAAATTTGGTAACCACGCGTTAGCTGCCAACACTAAAATGCAAGCCGTAGGCTACTACTCCGATAATTCCGCAGAACTACTAGCTTCAGGCTACGTGGCAAAAGAAAATCTGGATCACCTAGCCGGACACGTATTTGCGGGAGTAGTACCGATGGGCAAAGGGAAAGTGGTGCTGTTTACTGATAACACCCAATACCGTATGTTTTGGCGCGGTCCCTCCCGCATGATGCAAAATGCCGTAATGCTTCTACCGAGTTTATAAGCGGTTGCACAGAGCTTCTTAGTAGCAAACCATCTGGTTTATTCCCAAAATCGAAGACTTTATAACAGAAAGTGGGTTAAACTGTTTAGTCAGTAAATATTTTTTAATTTATAAACTAACTACTGTGATGAAACAGATCAAATTTTTAGTCTTGGGATTGATCGTGATTCCTATGCTACTTCAATCTTGCGCTAGCGGACTCACCGCCAATATTCGTAAAGCCGGAACATCCTTAGAAACTGGTGACTTAGCCGAAGCAAAAGTACTGATTGACTCGGCGGTAGTAGATTCGGTAGCTCAGCAAGATCCTAAAGCTTGGATGACCTACGGCGATGTATACCTAGCCATTGCCACTGACTCTACCAACTCGGTAGACGCTGAGAATCCGCTGTTAAAGGCGTATCAGGGTTATTCTAGAGTAGTAGAAATGGAGGACACCGCTTCCCTACTCGGAGTTCAGGCCAACCAGCAGATTGAGCAGGTATGGGCCAATGCTATTAACAATGGAGCCAGTCTTTACTCTGCTCAAAACTACGACGAAGCGATCAAGCTATTTGACGTAGCAAAAATGGCCATGCCCGATGATACTACGGCGTACATCTACGGAGGAATTTCAGCCCAACAGGCGGGTAATCTGGAAGCCGCTGCTGAAGACTACGCTTTTTTAGTAGACTCGTTAGATTATGAAAGCAAGGATTTCTACAACAGTCTGATTTACATTTACTTGGTAGAAAATAAAAACGAAGAAAAAGCATTAGACTATCTTCAAAAGGCTCAAGTCGCGTTTCCTGATGATCCAGAATTTTTAAAGCGGGAAATTACCATGCTAATCAATAATGAGAAGTACGACGAAGCCGAGCAGAAGCTCACCAAAGCAATTGATGCCGAACCCGATAACCCCATGCTGTACTACAACCAAGGGTATCTGTACGAGCAAATGGGCAAGGGCGAGCAAGCGGTTGAGAGTTACAAAAAGTCTATTGAGCAGGATGCTCAGTACTTTGATGCTAACTTTAATTTAGCGGCGTACTACTATAATGAAGCAGCTGAGATTTTAGCCGAAGCGAATAACATGGAGCTGAAAGAATATCAGGAGAAAGGCGAGGAAATTGAGAAGCAGGCAAAAGAGTATTTTGAAAAAGCCCTACCGTATCTGGAGACTTCTCAAATGCTGGAGCCCGATAACCAGAAGGTGCTCTCCACACTTTCTACCATTTACCAGCAGCTCGGTATGAACGAAAAAGCAGAAGAGATTGACACCAAGTTAGAGAGTATGTAATTATGAAAGAGAGAGGGTGTACGACAGCGCGGCCCCCCCGCAATTTTACAAAAACTCTAAAAAAGTGACGTACCCCCGAATGAGGCAAGAAGGTCCGCAGCTTTGTCGTACAACCAAAGAGAGGTTAGTCACCTCTCTTTTTTTGTTATCACCACACGAATAAACCTCGTCTAATCTACATCTAATAATTCTTCCCCTACATTTAGGCGGTAGGCCGCTCCTAAGTCTGCCCCAACCACACCAAATTATCTAGAACCTTATTTTTGTTACTCATCACTCAATTAAAAATTTGGAATAAATATTCCAAAAACATCAACCTTATTTTGGAATGGTCGTTCTATAAATCAATTTCCAACATTTAAAACCAAAATATCATGGCAGATTTATCAGGAAAAGTAGCCGTTGTAACCGGCGGAAATAGCGGAATTGGATTCGCTACTGCTCAAAAGTTCAAAGCAGACGGTGCTAATGTCATCATCACCGGACGCTCGGCTGAAAAAGTAGAACAGGCCGCTCAGGAATTGGGTGTTACCGGGCTAGTAGCCGATGTAAGCGATTTGGCCGCTATCAATCGATTAGTTGAACAAGTTCAATCTGAATTCAGCTCCGTAGACATCTTGTTTATTAATGCTGGAGTGTTCTTTCCTACTCCGGTGGGGCAAATTTCTGAGGAGTTGTACGATACGCAAATGAATATCAACTTCAAAGGAGCGGTGTTTACGCTAGAGAAATTCTTACCTATTCTGAACGAAGGATCATCCGTAATCAACCTATCGTCTATCAACGCCTACACGGGCATGGCCAACACCGCAATTTACGCAGCATCTAAAGCGGCCATGAACTCCTACACCCGCACTGCGGCTACCGAGCTGGCACCCCGTAAAATTCGAGTAAATGTGGTGAATCCTGGCCCCATCGAAACCCCTATTTTCGGAAAATCCGGTTTGTCTGAGGAGCAAATTAGCGGATTTGCTGAGTCGGTTCAGGGAAAAGTACTACTCAATCGTTTCGGCAAGTCAGAAGAAGTAGCCAATCTGGTGAGCTTTCTGGCTTCTGATGAGGCTCAGTTCATTACCGGAGGCGAGTATAATATAGATGGAGGCATGACTATTCTTAACTAAGCAATAGAGGATATTCTGATAAACTTCTAAGGTTCGTAACGACACGAACCTCGGGGTAAATAATTATCAGAATAAGGTTTAATGGTAATAATAACTTTATCATTTTATTATTTCACCATTACTGAAAGTGGGGTAAATTTAGTTTAAAAGGAATGAATATTCCACAATATGAATTATTAAAGGGATAGAGTTTCTATCCTTTTTTTATGGCACGTCCTCGAAATTTTAACGAAAATCAGGTCTTAGACCGAGCAATAGATGTCTTTTGGGAGAAAGGCTACCATGCTACTTCTTACGAAGACCTAGTGAACCGGATGGGTATCAACCGGGCAAGTATGTATAATACGTTCGGAGATAAGCATCAGCTTTACATTCAGGCGTTGCAACGTTACCGAGAAAAGAGTCGTCAACAGTTTGATCGCTGGCGAGAAAGTGAGTCAAGTATTCAGGAAACTATTCAGATGATTTTAAACGAAGCCGTACACGAATGTGTGAGTGATAGCCAACGTAAAGGTTGTATGGTAGTAAATTCAGCCACGGAACTGGGCCCCAGTAACACTGAGATAGCGGAGATTATACGCGAGAATCAGCAACAGGTAGAGTCGGTACTAAGCGAACTATTTACCCGAGCGCAACAGCGAGGTGAAATTGCGGCTGATCTTAAGCCTGAGGCCCTGGCTCGCTTTTACTTTAATACATTTAGTGGATTACGGGTGATGGGCCGAGCTAATCCAGACGCTACCGTCTACCGAGATGTAGTTGATGTGGCCTTACGAGTAATTGAGTAAAACTGATTTAGACAACCACTAAATTTTTTACTGATTTTTTTAGTAATAGTCTCGTTTATCGTTTACTTTTTGCCCATTATTTACCCTACCCATTTTTAATTACGAATGAAAAAGATTCTGGTATCCTATACCTTGCCCGAAGAAGGACTCAAACCACTGAAAGAGCATTTTGAAGTAATCTACCCTACCGATAAGTATCGCTTCTCCCGCGAAGAAATTTTGGATAAGATTGCGGAAGTTGACGGATATTTAGCGGTTAACGTATCGGTAGATGCTGAAATAATTGACGCCGCTGCTGCATTGAAAATAATTGCTAACTACGGCGTAGGCTACGATAGTATTGACGTGGATTATGCTACCCAACAAGGTATTGTTGTAACGAACACTCCCACTGCAGTAACTGAAGCCACGGCGGAGACTGCCTTCGGTTTAATACTTTCGCTGCTTCGTAACATCACCTACTGCGACCGCAAGCTTCGCAATGGCGACCCAGGTTTTACTTGGGGCATGCTTCAAAAACATACGGGGAGCTCGCTGTACGGGAAGACACTAGGAATTATTGGCTTAGGTCGCATTGGGCAAGCGGTAGCCCGGCGGGCCATCACTTTTGGAATGAACATTCTCTACTACCAACGTAACCGACTGTTCGACCATTTTGAGCGGCTCTCGAGTGCGCGCTATGTTCCGCTGGAAGAATTACTAACACAATCTGACGTGGTAAGTCTGCATACGCCACTAACCGAAAGCACTCGTCATTTGCTAGGTGCCGCCGAGTTAGATAGAATGAAACCTTCGGCCTTTCTAATTAATACCGCCCGAGGCCCGGTGGTAGACGAACAAGCGTTAATTCATCGTTTGCAAACCGGAAAATTGGCAGGAGCCGGCTTGGATGTTTACGAGGAAGAACCGCACATTCCGAATGAACTACTTCAATTAGAAAATGTAGTGCTTACCCCTCACATCGGCACTGAAACTATTGAGGCTCGTATCGCTATGGCACACGAGGCAACCTTAAACCTACTCACATTCTTTGAAGGAAAAAACCCTCCGCACCAAGTCAATTAATAATTGACAAGGGATAATTGATAGTGTTATGCGGTTTCAACTAAAGTGTTGGTTTTTCTTCCGGGAATTTCTCTAAGTATTCTTTTACGAGAGCTGGAGGCTCTTGTCCTTTGGCTACAAACAGCAGCGACTTCCCGTTCATGCAGTATCGCAGCCCGGTGGGTTTGGGGCCATCGGGAAAAACGTGACCAAGGTGAGAACCACTGCTGCTATCAACTACTTCAATGCGGGTCATGCCGTAGCGATTATCTTCTTTTAGCACCACCGCATCTTTACTAATTGGTTCGTAAAAACTGGGCCAGCCAGTGCCTGACTTAAACTTAGTAGATGACTTAAACAGGGGCTGCCCGGTAGCCGCAGAGTAAAAGACCCCTTCCTCCTTCACATTGTTCAGCGGACTAGAAAATGCCCGTTCGGTGCCTTCTTCCCGCAGGATGTTGTATTCAGTATCGGATAGCATCTCTTTCCACTCCTGATCACTTTTTTGAATCGGATAATCGTAGTTTTCATCCGCCCAAATACCGATGTAGCGTTCGTCATAGTCCGAAGCAGTCGCTTCCATATTCTTATCTTCTTCGTTGTTTTGAGCCGCACTAGGTTGGCGAGAGCAAGCTGCCATAAAAAGTACTACTGCCAGTAAACTAATATTTCTTAAAGAATTCATAGTGTCATTTAATTTCATTTGGTTCTACAACGCGCTGGGTACGCCGATGGTTTGAAATGGCAACGAAAGCGTTCTCCAGACGACAAAAGAGGAGTTTACTGGCTAATTTCCCCCAAAAATACTGCGTATAACATCTTTAAGGCGCACTTTCTTTTCGGGTTGCTTTTTCTTTCTGGCAGGTTGCCGACGCGTAGAGTTAGGCGGGTAGAGTCGCTCGGGCTTCTCATCGTTTCTATCTTTTTTGGCAAATAGCTCCCGAAGAAAGCCTTCCTCTTTGTCTTCCCGATAAGAGTCGCAGGCCAGCGAGGCTTGTACCCAGCGTGATGGCTGAGGGAAACGGGCGTAGCGGAGCTTTTTGAAGGTAGCATCCTCAGTAAAGGATTTCATAAAATTAGCCCAAATTGGCAAAGCCGTATTGGCTCCCTGCCCCAAACTAATGTTACGGAAACGCACTAACCGATTATCCCCTCCTACCCAGGCACCGGCCACCAACTTAGGCGTAGCCCCAATAAACCAACCATCGGCGTGCGACTGCGTGGTTCCGGTTTTACCAATCATATCATTCTTAATACCGTAGCGGTAACGGATACGACGCGCAGTGCCACTGTCCACAACACTCTTCATCATCTGTACCATCAGATCAGCCGTTTGCTGAGAAAGGGTTCGCTTAAATTCGGGCTTATCGTTAAACTTGACAATCTCATTACCTTGCTGGTCTTCAATACCTAACACGTAAATTGGCTTTACCGTCATACCCCGGTTCACAAAGGTGCTGTAGACAGTAAGCATCTCGTAAAGAGACAAGTCGGCTGTTCCGAGGGCAATGGCAGGCTCTTCAGGCAAGTCATTTTGCACTCCCATGCGATGAGCCAAATCGACCACCCGCTCTACTCCGGTATTCATCATCAAATCAACCGCCACAGTGTTCACCGAGTGGGTAAGTGCGCCTTGCATAGAGTAGTATCCATTGTATTTACCATCAGAGTTGCCCGGCGACCAATCTTTGTAGTCAGCGTAAATGCGCCGTTCGTTAGAGATATATTCACAAGGATCGGCCCCACTTTCCAAGGCAGCTGCATAGACTACAGGTTTGAAGGTGGAACCCACTTGTCGTTTCGCCGTTACGTGGTCGTACTGAAAATATTTGTGGTCAATGCCACCGACCCAAGCTTTGATATGCCCGTTCTCGGGGCGCATTGCCAGAAAACCGGCGTTCAAAAACAGTTGGTAATAGCGAATAGAATCTAGCGGAGTCATGGTTTTCTCCGTTTCTCCTTCCCAGCTAAAAACAGTCATTAAGGTAGGCGTGGTAAACTCCGCATGAATTTCCTCGTCCGACTTACCAGCATGTTTCCCTCGCTTATAGCGATCTGAACTTACCATTGCCCGCCGAATCATGGTTTCGTCTTCTCCCCAGGGTCGTCGCCCTTCCCAATGCTTATCAAACGTTTTTTGCAAGTCTTGCATCTGCTTTTTCACCGCATTTTCAGCGTGACGTTGCAGACGGGCATCTATGGTGGTATATACTTTTAGTCCGTCGGTGTAAAGGTTGTACGTAGTGCCATCTTCCTTTGGATGTTCGTTGAGCCACTGTTGCACTTCGTGGCGCAACTTCTCACGAAAATAAGGTGCCAAACCGGTATTGTGCGTAATGAAGTTATAGTCTATCTCCAATGGCAACGCCTGCAAAGAGTCTTTGGACGAAGTATTCAGGTATTCGTACTTATTCATCTGGCTAAGCACCACATTGCGCCGTTGCTGGGCTCGTTCGGGGTACAGACGAGGGCTGTACGCGGTAGTTGCCTTCAGCATTCCTACCAATACCGCCGATTCCTCCACCTTTAAATTAGTAGCCGAACGATTAAAAAATCGTCGAGAAGCCGCTTCAATACCGTACACGTTTCCGCCAAAGGGAACCGTATTGAGATACAGCATTAGAATTTCATCTTTAGCGTACAGATTTTCAATACGATGGGCAGTAATGGCTTCGCGAATTTTATTGACTGGCATAGTCAGCAAACCGTGGTGCTGACGAGGAAACAAATTTTTGGCTAGTTGCTGGGTGAGGGTACTTCCTCCGCCGGAGCTTTCGTTTTGCAGTAAAACACTTTTTAACACTACCCGCACCAAGCTGCGGTAATCTATTCCTTTATGTTCATAGAAGCGGGCATCTTCAGTAGCTACCAATGCCTGAAGCAGTGAAGGAGGCACTTTATCAATCGTGGTCACCGTGCGGTTTTCAATGTAGTAGCGACCTAGCAGCTTGCCGTCAAAAGAGTATACCTCTGAGGCAGTATGATTACGAATGTCTTTTAGTTCGGCATAATTGGGCAACTCGCCAAACCAGCCGGAATAGACAGCATAGAGTAAGCCACAGGCAGAAAGTACACCTACCAACCCCAATAAAAATAATCGGAATACTAAAAACTGAAACGGTCGACGGGTAAACCGACGATACTCCTGAAGAAAGAAGAAGCGGACTCTGTTTATCATACGTAACCTGCGCTTGCCAGCCTAAGTAGACAGGCAACTTACCTTAAGCCAAATTTCTAGCAATACTACGAAGGAAATGGTAACTCATTGTACAGATAGTAATGAAAATTATCGTTTGCGAGTAGCTTACAAGCTTTTGAAGGTTAGAACTTGGTCACTAGTCATTAGTCAACAGGTTTAGTTCGGGTGTTTATGTCCGATTGCTCAATTGCTAATTAGTCATTGGTCATCAGTCATTACTCATTGCTCATTGCTCATTGCTCATTGCTAACTGTACATTGCTAATTGCTCTCCGTCCTTTATCAAATAGTGCCAACTTCTGTTGATAATTTCCCCAGTTTGTTAGTAACCACCTCATCATCTTCACCAGCTCATGACCGCTACTTCTCTGTAAATCAACACTTTGCAATATTGGCATAGTTCTATTATTAATTCTGAACATAGAAAATTCACATTTAGTGATAGCAAGACTATTATGAGAAGTATAGTACTCTTAGTTAGTTTGTTTATATCAACCTTAACCGCTCAGGGTCAGAATAAAACTCGCGAAACTGTTGCGCTAAATCAAGCGAATCGCTACGAAGCTCTTGAACCAAATGAGGGCAAAATTCCCCTTGGCACACAAGAAATTCCTCAGGAGGTGCGGATCGCCTTTCAGAATAGTGTTTTTCAGCATACTGAAATTGTCCAAATCTTTTTGTTACAAGACGAAGCACTACAGGACGTTATTGATGCAGAATCATCCGACCAGCCACTTTATTTGTACGAGTTTCAGTTACGCTCGCGGGGTAAGTTATTCCGACAATATTTTACCAGCAAAGGCGACTTATACGTATTGTCTGACTCAGTGTAACTTCTTTCGGGTGGTTACACAAGGTAATTAGTTTCATTTCGTTCTAAGTGCAAACACAACAATTTTGCTTATGCGTCATTGGATTAGCGGCTTATTTTTATCTACCTCCATCTGCGTGGGTATGACCGTAAAAAACTTAAATGAAGAAACCATCGGTACTGTAGAAAAAACAATTATTGAAGCGCACACGGGTCGACTTACCGGGCTGCTCATTCAGGTGTCTGAGCAGTGCTTGCCTGAGCAAGAGCGGCAACGCACCAAAGTGGTTTCTCCTATCTCGTCGGTGTTGGTAAGTCAGGCTCAACCGAACACTCTGTACTGGAATATGTCGAGGGATCAGCTACAGGCAACCTTATGCCCTCCCCAAAGCTAATTGAAATCGTAGTGTAATTAGTACTAGTACGCCAAGCTAAGCTTACCACTACCTAACGGTTGTGGATAGAAGGACTGATGTATACCTTTACTCTATTTTTGCCTACGTTGCTTATTCCGAATGAGCAATTATCAAGGTGATAAGAGGGTGTTGTATTGAACACAGCGGCAAAAATGCCGATTACTACCCAATTATCTTAAAAAGCTACTAGCAGTATTTTAGTAGGGAATAACTAAACTTTACGGAGATATTTGTTAAATGCCGTAAACTACACTTCAGATAACTGAAAGACATACTTTAATTTGATTCCTTCGCGCTACGTCTTCCGTTTTGAAAAGTTTTATTTGGCATAACCTTTTTGCTTAAAATCCCGTTATAACACTTAAATACCTAATTTTTTTCATTTTTAAACTACACATACGTAATGAAGTATAGCAATAACTTTTTAAAGAAATTTACTACCTATTTTGTCAGTGCTGGTGTTGTACTGTTCACAGCAGTGGGCTGTAGTTCTTCCAACGAAAATGCCGAGGCGACCAATGAACCAGCTACTGAGGCGCAAACCGAAGTGGCCGAAATGGAGGAAAATGAGGCCATTCAGCAAACCGAAATGAGTGATGTTGAAACTGAGAAAGTAGTTAACACTAAACCAGCCATTGATCGCACCTCTGAAGAATTTCGCCAGATGAAAGAATTGCGGGAGCGCAATCGTAATAATGAAGTATTAGCCGGAATTAATGTGAAGTACGGTGATTGGGATGCTGACGGCGATAATGCCCTAAATGAGCGTGAATTTTTTGATGGGTTCTATACTGTCTGGGATTTTGATAGTAATGACGCGATCAGTGAAGAGGAGTTTAATAAAGCGGCCGAGAATCTATTCATAAACTACGAATTTAGCGAGTACGGAGCGTTCTCCGATTGGGATATTGATGCTAATAATGAGCTAACCAAATCTGAGTTCATGAATGGTTTGAGCAGCATTATTGCATCCGATGCCGGACAAGAGTCGGCTAGTCGGCTCATGACAGTTTGGGATTTAGATAACGATGAGAAGATTGAGAGGATTGAGATGAGCAATATTACCGTATTGCTTGATGCTGACAATAATTAATCTATCTCCTTCCTTTGCTTTACAAGCGGTACCTTCCAGTACCGCTTTTTTTGCTCCAGACCATTCCGCCTACCCTACTCATGCTGAAAACAGCAGTTGCTTTCTAGTGCCAAAAAATAGTTTTATATTGAAACTGTTTAGCCTACAACCAACCTATGAAAAAAGCAAAGCCAGATAACTCGCTTCCGGCACTGATCGGAAAGGCATCTCGCCTACTTACTAATCAGATCACGAAAAGCTTAGCCGAATACCAAGTGACTGCCGAACAATGGGCTATCTTAGACAGCCTTTGGGTTCAAGACGGTCAAACCCAACAACAGTTAGCCAACCTTACCCATAAAAACAAAGCAAGTATCACCCACCTCATTGATAATTTAGAAAAACGACATCTAGTGAAGCGAGTAACTCACGATAAAGACCGTCGAAATAAAATGATCTATCTCACTCCAGATGGTACCAATTTACAAGAACCCCTCACCAAAGCGGTAAAACGAATCCTCAAACAGTTAACTGGTGGGTTGGATAAAAAAGATATGAAAGGCTGTCGGAAAACGCTAAAGAAACTAGTACAGAACTTAGTTGAAGCTTAATATAAAGCTACATTCATTGTTACATTCGCCACCTAATAGTGGGCAAATTGAACCCAAAGAAGAATATGCAAATATCTATTGCTGACCTCCGTAACATCCCTACTTTGCAAGATTTGAGCAATGAAGCCTTACAGTGGTTGATTGACCATTCGGAATGTCGGATACTTCAAGAAGATGAGTATATGTTCAAAAAAGGCGATCCGATTGACTATATGCACATTCTCCTCAAGGGCAGACTGCGAATTAAAGTGCAACAAGGAAAGCAACTGCGCGAGATTAGTGCCATGGAAACCGGTACGATCACCGGTATGCTACCTTATTCGCGTATGAGAGAAGCTACTGGCTTCGGAATTGCTACCGAAGAAACTCACGTGCTCTCACTGCATAAAAAATACTTTGTGGAAATGGAGCAGGTAAGTCGCGATATGGTGCAAGCACTGGTAGGAGTAATGACTACCCGCGCGCGCGATTTCACCCGCCTTCAGCAGCAAAATGAGAAAATGATGGCCTTGGGCAAACTCTCAGCCGGACTAGCTCACGAACTAAACAATCCGGCAGCTGCCATTGTCCGTAGCTCCGATATTCTTCGGCAACACATGCATCAAACGCCCGATAACTTCAAAAAGGTGATTCTGATTCGGCTACAACCGGAACAAGTAGATGCCGTAAATAATATTCTGTTTTCTAAGATTAATACTCCGCCACCTACCCTCACTATGATGGAGCGCAATAATCAAGAAGATGAAATAGCCGAATGGTTGGAAGACCAAGGCTGGGAGGATGGCTATGAAGCCGCTGAGAACTTCGTGGAGTTTGGCATTACCCTGGATGATTTACAAGACATGGAAGAAATTATTGAGGGTAAGCATACCGAGCCAGTATTTAATTGGCTTAACAATGTACTCATCACTGAACGACTAGTAAAAGAAATAGAAGAGGCATCTCAGCGAATAGCGACCCTCATTCAGTCAGTGAAGACCTACACCCACATGGATCGTTCTACCGAGAAAGCCGAAGCGGATATTCATCAGGGGTTGAATAGCACCCTCACTATGCTTAACCATAAGTTGAAGAAAAAGAATATTCAAGTACATAAGGAGTATGCCGAGAACCTACCCAAAACTCCTATCTACGTAAGCGAAATCAATCAGGTCTGGACGAATCTGATTGACAACGCTATAGATGCTATGGAAGAAAAAGGCACATTAATAGTGCGTACTCAAGCCAATAATCAAAATATACGAGTAGATCTCATTGATGACGGAAGTGGAATCCCGCCTGATATTCAGGGGAGTATTTTTGACCCATTCTTCACCACCAAACCCGTGGGGCAAGGGAGCGGGCTGGGGCTAGATATTGTTCAGAAAATTGTTGAGCAGCACCAAGGCACCATCAGGGTTGATTCCGAACCCGGCAAAACTCAGTTTACGATCTGCTTTCCGGTGAAGTAGTCCTTAGTTCTTAGTTCTTAGTTCTTAGTTCTTAGTTCTTAGTTATAAACGCTTTTCTGAAAACTGTGGACAGTGGACTATGGACTATGGACTATGGACTATTAGCTATTAAACAACCAAACCATTTTACTATACTCGCGTTCTAGCAAATGTACTACCCTAACTTTGAGCCGACCCCTTCCCTATGAAACGCCCAATACTTTTCGCCATTGATGATGATCCTCAGGTGATTCGTGCTATCGCCCGAGACTTACGCAGTGAATACAAAAAAGATTACCGAATACTGAGCACTGATTCTACACAAGAAGCTCTTCAATCCCTGGCTGAGCTTAAGAAGCAAGGGGAAGAAGTAGCCATGTTTCTCTCTGACCAACGTATGCCCGATATGTTAGGCGTAGAATTTCTGCAACAGGCTAAAGATTTTTTTCCGAAATCAAAGAAAGTCCTGCTTACTGCGTACTCCGATATTGATGCAGCGATCAAGGCAATTAATGATGTTCAGCTAGATTACTACCTAACCAAACCCTGGGACCCTCCCCAAGAGAAGCTCTATCCGGTACTAAATGATTTGTTAGATGATTGGCAAAGCCACTTCGTTCCTGACTATTCTGGCATCAAAATCGTTGGTTACCAATATTCTCCTAAGTCGCACGAAGTGAAAGACTTTCTGGCGGGTAATTTAATTCCTTATCGCTGGCTAGATATTGAAACTAACCCGAAAGCCTGTGAGCTGCTGGAGTTGAATAATATTGAAGAGAAAGACTTGCCCGCCGTATTTTATGAGGATGGTTCGTACTTGGTTAGCCCTTCAATTAGCCAGATTGCCGAAAAAATAGGCATGAAGCTAGAAGCTACCGCTCAACTCTACGATGTGATAATTATTGGAGCCGGTCCAGCGGGATTGGCCGCAGCTGTGTACGGTGGTTCGGAAGGACTAAAAACACTGTTAATAGAAAAAAGGGCGCCCGGTGGACAAGCCGGAACCAGTTCTCGCATTGAAAACTACTTAGGTTTTCCTAACGGCCTAAGTGGGGCTGACCTTACCCGTCGGGCAATTTCTCAGGCAAAGCGCTTGGGTACCGAGTTTCTCTCTCCGGTGGAGGTTACTAATATTCAGCTTCAAGATCAGTACAAGATTGTGACCCTTTCCGATGGCAGTGAGCTACGAACCAAAAGCATCATCATTGCTACCGGAGTGAATTACCGTAAACTGGAAGCTACCGGCGTACACAACTTTACGGGTGCCGGAGTTTACTACGGGGCGGCTACTACTGAGGCCAATGCTTGTCTGAACAAAGATATTTACATTGTAGGGGGAGGGAACTCTGCTGGGCAAGCAGCTATGTACCTCTCTAACTTTGCTAAACGAGCCTACATTGTTATTCGCAGACCCAATCTTTCCTCTTCTATGTCGCAGTACCTAATTGATCAGATTGATAGTACCGAAAATATTGAAGTACTAGGCGAATCGGTGGTGGTGGAAGCATGTGGCACAGATCATTTGGAAGCACTAGTATTAGAAGATCTTAACGCCAACGAAAAGCGTAAGGTAGACGCAGGTGCTCTGTTTATATTCATCGGTAACCGACCATTTACCGATTGGATTTCGCTAGAGATTGCCAAGAATGAGAAAGGTTTTATAGAAACCGGACAAGATGTAGTGCGCGATAGTAAGAAAAACTGGTCGCTGGAACGTGAACCATTTTTGCTAGAAACCAGTGTACCGGGTATTTTTGCTTCGGGCGATGTTCGCGCCAATGCTATGAACCGCGTTGCTTCCGCTGTTGGCGAGGGGGCTATGGCCATTAAATTAGTTCATGAATACCTAGCCACTGTTTAAGCGGAAGCCGGAGTCTGGAGACCGGAAACCGAAGGTGGCTCAATAATCCTGAATTTGACCTCCTGCCTACAGTTCCGATATTCGGACGCCAGCTTCTGGTTTCCAGCTTCCGAACTCTGCTTTCTAAGCTGACATACCATCTAGTACTCCGCGTATGTAGCCCGCTGACTCGGCTAGGCCGGGCACTGGATCATCGCCATCCTTTTCGTACTCAATGCCCACTACTCCGGTATAGTTAATGTCTTGTAGGGTTTTCATAAAAGCGGGAATATCCATAATGCCGTGACCAATCTCCAGCGGTTTCCCTTCCGCGCCCCGCTTATCAACATCTTTCAGGTGCACATCGTACAGGCGATCGGCGTACTGCTTGGCTTTCGCCGCCGGATCTTGTCCAATACGAAAAGTGTGGCCAATATCAATGCATAAACCAATACGCTGATCTAAATCTTTAATATGCTCAAATATAGAATCCGGGCTCGGATATACCTTATCGCCCGGTCCGTGGTTGTGAATCGCCAATTTAATGTTAGTATCTTTCACTTTCTCTTCTACCCGCGGTAGTAGCTCGGGATTAGGCACGCCAATAATCACGCTCATTCCGGCAGCTCTGGCGTATGCAAAGGCGTTATCTACCGCTTCAGGCGACTTCATATAAATTACTCCGGCTCCGTAGAGATTTATTCCCGCATCTTTCACCTTTTGAATAGCCTCTTTAATCTGCCCCGGCGAGCTATCCAACGGCAAGTGCATACTCTTCAGGGCAATGTAGCTCAAATGTAACCGCTTAGCCACGGCTAACGCTTCATCCAGGGAAAGCGAACGTAGGGTATAAGAAGCTAACCCTAAGGTGAGTTCCTGCTCTTTGTTACGTTGCGTGGAGGCCACCGCCAAAGAAGAGGCAACTGGTGCAGTAGCCATCGCTGTGCTTAGTCCGAGTAGTTTCAAAAAATCTTTTCGAGAAACTGTAGTGCGTAGGTATTTCATTGTTAGGTTATTGATTAGGCAGTAAAATACAAGATTTCTGATAGAATCAGAACTTTGAGTAAAACAGGATGTGCAGTTGCCTACTGTATTTATTATTCTTTTTTGCGTTTTATGGGTTTTCCTACGTAGGAAGTACTACCTTTGCACTCTTGAAATTTGCCCTTAGCTCTAACAACCTCTTTTCATACTGACTACGCTGCTATCTGCTCAGGGAGTCCTGTCAACTTAACCCCATTTTTCTTTTACTATTATTCACGCAGTTAAGCTACGCATTAACGGTTGCCCTCGTATTTATGAAGAAGTATTTTAATCTGTTTGACCTTTCTCAGAAGGTCGACTATAAAACGGAAATTTTATCGGGTCTGACGGTGGCCCTGGCACTAGTGCCCGAAGCGGTTGCTTTTGCGCTTATTGCGGGGCTGAGCCCTCTTACTGGTCTCTACGCCGCCTTTATGATGGGGCTGGTCACCTCAGTTTTAGGAGGACGCCCCGGTATGATTTCAGGAGCCACTGGTGCCGTGGCGGTGGTGATTGTTGCTCTGGTACAATCGCACGGCCCTGAGTATATTTTTGCCTGCGTTATTTTGGCCGGATTACTGCAAATGGCCGCAGGTTTTCTTCGTTTGGGGAAGCTAATGCGGCTGGTGCCCCACCCTGCTATCTTTGGCTTCGTTAATGGTTTGGCCATTGTTATTTTTATGAGTCAGCTCGTTCAGTTTCAGGATGGTAGCGGTAACTGGATGAGTGGTCGCGACCTCTACGTTTTTGGTAGCTTGGTAGCCTTAGCCATGCTGATTATCTGGGGATTGCCTAAACTGACCAAAGCTATTCCCGCCGCTTTGGTAGCCATTTTATCGGTTTGGGGCATTGTAGTTGCGTTCGGGATTAACACTACCTCAGTAGGCGATATGGCTGGCCCCGGAGGCATTGCGGGTGGGTTTCCTCCCTTCCATATTCCTGCTGTTCCCTTTACGTTGGAGACACTACAGATCATTTTCCCCTACGCCGCTGTTGTGGCAGGAGTCGGTCTTATTGAAAGCCTGTTAACCCTTAATATTATTGATGAGATTACCGAAACCCGAGGTCAGGGTAATCGTGAGGCAGTTGCCCAGGGACTAGCAAATACCCTCTCTGGCTTGTTTAGCGGTATGGGCGGATGCGCCATGATTGGTCAGAGCCTAATTAATATCTCTTCGGGAGCTCGGGCTCGCCTTTCGGGCATTGTAGCTTCGCTGTTACTACTGAGCTTTATTATGTTTGGGTCAAGCCTTATAGAGTTAGTGCCCATGGCTGCCCTCACCGGACTCATGATTATGGTAGCAATCGGTACGTTCGAGTGGGCTAGTTTACGCACTTTCAACAAAATGCCTGCTTCCGATATCTTTGTGATGGTAACGGTAACACTAGTAACCGTATTCTTGCACAACCTGGCCTTAGCCGTAATGGTAGGGGTGATTATCTCCGCCCTAGCGTTTGCCTGGGATAACGCCAAACGAATCCGAGCCCGCAAGCACGTCGATGAAGATGGGGTAAAGCATTACGAAATCTATGGCCCACTATTCTTTGGCTCAGTCACTACGTTTAACTCCAAGTTTGATGTGCTCAACGATCCTGAGGAGATTGTGATTGATTTTGAGGAGAGCCGGGTGGTCGATATGTCGGCCATTGAGGCACTCAATAAGATTACCGAGCGCTACCAAAAGGTTGGTAAGAAGGTACATCTTAAGCACCTTAGTCCCGATTGTAAGAAGCTACTTCGGAATGCTGAAGATATTATTGAAGTAAATGTGCTAGAAGACCCAACCTACAAGCTTGCCGTCGACAAAGTTTGAGTATGACCACGGCAGTATATATTTTAACTGCTGTGATTAGTTAGGTAAGAAATAGGTAGTAGTAAGCGTGAAGACCCGATTGCGGACAATGTTATCATCATCTCCGTTGGGAGCAATGTTGGCTAACCCCAAATCATATGCCAGAGCAAACTGAAGGCCGTTCCACACTACACCCGCAGTAAAAACTAACCCAGCGTCTAGACTGCGAAAATTATCACTATTATCGTTACCCCAATCAATAGATGTATCACCGTTGACACCTAGACCTAACACACCTCCATCGGCAACAATTTGTCCACCTAACCCCAAACTGAAATAGGGACCTAATCCGCCAAAAACATCCATCCCCCCAATATCCATGCGGGCTACTACCGGTATTGGCACATGCAAATACAACGGACGATAGCGAATATGATAATCTACACCAAAATCGCTTCCTTTTATTCTAGTTCCCCTACTGCTAAGAACCAATGCAGGATGTATGGCAATCATATCATCTACAGCAATATTGGCCTCTCCGCCTATCTGCCAACTAAATCGGCTTTTCGTATCAAGCAATAGTCCCCGTTCTACTCGTTGATTAGCCAACCCAAATCCGCCCCTTACTCCTATTCGGACCTCTTGAGCTAACACAGAAGTTCCCAGAAAAATGGCGTAAGCCAATACTATATATTTCTTCATCACTTTAGCTATTTGATTTTAGTATAAAAGTCGATTTCTAAGAAATAAGAATTCGTATGTTACCAATAGTTAGCACTTCTAAAAAAACCGTTGCTACTCCTAGTATTTTTGGGCTTTGATATCTACCAACAAACGGTCGCTGTTGACAGCTTTGGTCTTGATGACACCTTTTCTCCCAGCAGATGTTTCAAACAATACAGTTCCGGGTATGGATGAATTACCAAAGCTATCGTTCATTTCCACAATAGTCAGCCCCGACAGTAGACTATCGTCCGTCATAGCGTCAAAATTGTCCACTGAAATAGATGGAGTTGACTCAAAATTCATCACTTTAGTTTCAGTGGCGTTAGAAACATTGTAACCTTCTGCGGTAGGACTTTCAAAGAAATACATGGTATTACCTAAGCTACCAAAGGCCAGATGTATTATTGAACCATCGGTGCCGTCCATTTCGCTGTCTTTGTAGATCTTCCCAGTCTCAAGAGAGAAAAGCCTCCCATACGTTGCATCTTCGGCATTGAGCCCAAACGCTACATCCGTGTAAGTGATGATTGCATTATGACCAGCAACAGAAACTGTTCCGGTTAGCTCTTCTTCTTCCGTTCCATTACTAACGACCAGCTTTACGGTAAAATCACCGGCTTTATCAAGCGTAAGCGCAGTTGGACTTTCCTCACTTGAAGTAGCTATATTAGCTCCTTCACTAAATGTCCAAGAAAACGTCGATGCCCCGGTTGAATTATTGGTAATCATAACCTGAGCGTTAGGTGCCTCGCCTGTTACTTCAACCGTAAAACCAGCTACCAGTGGCGTTGCTTCTTCTTCTTCAGAACAAGAAAAGAATAGCACGCTTATCGATAATCCTAGGGTAATAAAATTCTTCATGGTTTAAATCGTAATTGGTTTGTGTTGTTTATGCGAAATACGTAGTGCTAAGCAACCCTCTCTTTCACCTTCAACCCGAGTTCTTTAAGTACTTCAGGTTGATCTTCGAAGGCAAAATTGAGAGCTCGGGTGTAGCGACGCATCCAGCGGGTAAGTTCGGCTTCTTTTTGCTTACGTACTTGGGTACTTTGTCGAGCTTCGTCACGTTCTTTATCACGACGGTCGTACGCCTGATATACCGCTTCAATCATAGCTTCGCCTTGGGTCAAACTTTCGGCTTCAATACCATAGGTTTTTAGCAAGGCAGCAATTGTTCTGGCATTAGTGTAGAAAGTTTGTGCTTGCTTAATCCACTTGAGAATATTGTACTCCCGGGCACCGTCTAGTTGCAAAGCCTTATACTGCCCCCGGTCTTCCCCTACTGCCAAACGGGCTACTTGCAAATGATACTTATATACTTTCCAGGCATCTCTCTTGGCTTGGTGTAGCGAATCAGTAGCACTATACTGTTCACCATACTCTTTTTGTTGAGCTACCGAGAGTAGTTGTAATTCATTTCGTAGAGCCAAGCCTTTTCTTAGTTCGGCAGCCGTAAATCCTAGCGGATTAGTTTTTTTCTGCCAATCTTTATTAGCTACCACCCCACCGATCGCTTTTTCTGAGTATCTTAGTAATTGCTCTATTCGCATGACCTTACAATTTTGTGATAAAGGTAACGACTTACTATTAGCCTTACTGTACGCAAATTAAGTGGTAAACTACTGTATGACTTTTTATACGATTTGCTATTTTTTTATCCGCTTACTGTGCTTATAAAGCCCACTATTACGCTAATCCTACATGCTATGCTGAAATAGCTAGCCTTGAACTTAGTCAATACGCCTACTCATTATCAATTTTACGGAGCTTCTTACTTCACCTATTTTTCAATGATGGCTATTGCCAACGGCTTGTTGCTCACTTAATCCATCGTATACATCAGCACCAAATCCTCAGTAGTTACATTTTTCTCAGTTTATGTCAGGTATAAGTGAGTGGGTAGTCAGATTTTTGGTAGATACAGGAGACAAGAAGGAACTAGGGGCTGTATATCTAGTAGTTTTTAATGCCACCCAGTGGCTGGAACTTACTACTAATCGTAGTTTTTGCCATACGACGGCAAGTATTAGCGCTTGCATTGACTAAAATTAGTAGCCAAATGAGCAGCTTTTGTGGCTATCACGGACAGTTTAGCAAACAACTGAACAGTAATAGCCTACCTATCTATTAGTATCTTAATGGTCTAACCCTATTGATATAGCAGGGCGTAGGTAACGTTTTATTTATTACGGAAGCACAGTGTAGCAACACAAAGAGGACAAACTGACTGTACTAATCCAACTCGTTCATGATAAGTTTCTCGGAAGGTTCGGTAAAGATACCGAACCTTTTTATAATTTAGAGGTATTAGAGATATAACCCATTGTTGAATAAGAGAGACTGATGAGTATTACCCGAGAACAAGTACTAAACGCCCTTCGCACTGTAGATGACCCTGACCTAAAGCGCGATTTAGTAACGTTAAATATGATTAAAGACGTTGCCATTGAGGACAACTTGATAAGCTTCACCGTAGAATTAACTACCCCAGCCTGTCCGCTTAAAGAAATTATCCGGCGCGATTGCGAGGCAGCTATTCATAAGCATGTTTCGCCCGACATCGAACTAGACATTAACATGTCGTCGAACGTAACAACCACCCGTCGACAGAACACTCCGCTGCTACCTGAGGTAAAAAACATTATCGCGGTAGCTTCGGGTAAAGGTGGAGTGGGTAAATCTACCGTATCGGCCAACTTGGCGGTCACGCTTGCTCAGATGGGAGCCAAAGTCGGTCTAGTTGATGCGGATATTTTTGGCCCATCGATCCCCACGATGTTTAATGTAGAGTTCGAAAAGCCGCAAGTAAAGCAAGTAGATGGTAAAAATATTATTGTGCCCCTGGAACAGTACGGAGTGAAGCTAATTTCTATTGGCTTTCTGATGAGTGCCGATGAGGCCATTGTGTGGCGCGGGCCCATGGCTAGCAAAGCCTTGCAGCAGTTTCTGAGTGATGTAGAATGGGGAGCTTTGGATTACTTGATTATTGACCTCCCCCCCGGCACCAGCGATATTCATTTAACGTTGGTGCAATCTGTACCAGTAACTGGATCAGTGATTGTTACTACACCTCAGAAAGTGGCTTTGGCAGATGCTCGGAAGGCACTCGCTATGTTTCGCCAGCCGCAAATTAACGTGCCGGTGTTGGGATTGGTAGAAAATATGGCGTACTTCACTCCGGCGGAGTTACCTACCAACAAATATTATATTTTTGGTGAAGCGGGGGGAAGAACATTGGCCGAGAAGAGTGCCATTCCGTTTTTAGGCGAGATTCCGTTGGTACAGAGCATTCGTGAGAGTGGTGACCGAGGGTATCCTGCTGCCATCCAGTCGGAAGAAACTACGGAATGGGAGGCTTTTGCTACTTTAGCGCAGGAGTTTGCCCGACAAGTAGCCATCCGCAATAATAACTTGGATAAGACCAAACCCGTAGAAATGAAAACTTTTAACTAGTTCACAGCTTACAGTCCGCAGTCTACAGAATACAAGGTCAAAACGGCAACTTACTGTAGACAACGGACAGTGGACTAAACGCTAAAACAATGAGCAATCAAACAACATTACTACCCCGCATAGAAAATGCTTTGGATGAAATCCGCCCTTACCTGGAAACGGATGGCGGAAATGTAAAAGTACTGGGAGTAGACGACAATAATGTAGTGCTTCTGGAGCTACTCGGCTCTTGCGGCCACTGCCCTATGTCGGTAATGACCATGAAAGCGGGCATTGAAGAAACCATTAAACGACTGGTTCCCGAAGTAACTGATGTGCAGGCGGTCAATATGACCTCAGCGGATGATCCTAACGCCCAGCTACCGGAGAACTTGCGATAGTTTTTAGCTTACAATCGCACCTACGCAAAGCACGGAAATGTGGTGTAAGCCGATGGTATAGTGGTTTGTAGCCCGACACCATCATCGCGACCATTCCACGACGGCGACAGGAAGCGGTCTAACGCACCAGCGGGTGGGAGTAGTAAAAGAGCGTAAGGCGGCACAATTAGGCAGTAGTGTGGAAGATAGGCGAATGTAGTTCAGTGTAATCAATGGTTGATAGTGTCTTTCTCCGGTTATCGCATCATTTCTAATATTCATCATTCAACGCCAAAGTAGATAGCACTTACGCCATTGAAACCGTATTCAGTACCCATCATTGACATAAGCCCTCTGGTTAATAACCTAGAAAATCCATTGGTTGCCAAGCAAATTAGTGAGGCTTGCCGAGAAGTTGGTTTTTTTTACGTGGTTGGTCATGGTGTTTCCGAAGCGTTGCAGCATCGGCTGGAAAATCTGAGTCAACAGTTTTTTGCTTTATCCGAAGAAACCAAGCTAGAGATTAGGATGTCGAGGGGTGGAAAAGCCTGGCGAGGCTATTTCCCGGTAGGTGATGAGCTTACCTCGGGCAAGCCTGATCTAAAAGAGGGGGTTTATTTTGGTGAGGAATTGAGAAAAGATGATCTTAGAGTTCAAGCGGGGTTGCCGCTGCACGGAGCTAACCTTTTTCCGGAGAGCCTGCCTGCTTTTCGAGAAACCGTGCTAGAGTATATGGATGCCATGACTCAACTTGGGTACACCCTAATGCGGGGTATTTCACTGAGTTTGGGACTAGAAGCAAACTATTTCAGCGAGCATTTTACTAGCAATGCTTTGACGCTTTTCCGTATGTTCCATTATCCTTCATCCACTCCTGCTGAATCTTCTGAAAGCTGGGGTGTAGGAGAACATACTGATTACGGGCTGCTTACTATTTTGAAACAAGATCAAGTTGGTGGACTGCAAGTAAAAACCAAGCAAGGTTGGATCGATGCGCCCCCGGTGGATAATTCATTTGTTTGCAATATTGGGGATATGCTCGACCGAATAACAAGAGGGCTGTATCGCTCTACTCCCCACCGAGTGCTTAATCGTTCGGGTCAAAGTCGCTACTCTTACCCGTTCTTCTTTGATCCTGACTTCGGCGCAAAAATCTTTCCGGCTGATCTTTCCAATATTGAGGTCTCGGACAATCACAATTTGGATCGATGGGATCAGACGAATATTCATGCTTTTGATGGTACCTACGGTGAGTATCTTTTGGCAAAAGTTTCCAAAGTATTTCCGGAGCTTCAACGCGGAGTGATTAATAATCAATGACGATTGATGAGTAATGAACAGCAAGAAAAGTGCAGGGTGCAGGTGAATCTATGTAGTTTGAAAGATGCTATTACCCAATAGCTGAGACTTAGCCTCCGACGACCACATAAAATCATTTAGAACCTTATCGTTGTTGAGGTACGCTTTAGAAAAATACATCCTAACTTTACCGAATGAATAAATTACTACCTCTGCTTTTCGGCTACTTAGCCATTGTTGGTTGCAATCGTTCAACAACCAATGATAAACCGACTACAACAACAGAAGATGACCAATCGCTGGAATCTGAATGGATACCATTATTTAACGGACAAGATGTTGATAATTGGATAGTAAAAATTCATCACTACGAAACAGGAGAAAACTACGGTCGCACCTTTCGGGTAGCAGATAGCATAATTCAGGTGCGCTACGATGAGTACGAGGGGGATTTTAATGATCGCTTTGGTCATTTGTACTACGAGCAGCCCTACTCCCATTTTCATCTGAAACTAGAATACCGATTTGTGGGTGATCTGCATCCGGGAGCCCCAGCGTATACTCTGCGAAATAGTGGAATAATGTTTCACTCCCAAGATCCACGCACCATGCCTAAAGAACAGAACTGGCCCATTTCAGTAGAAATGCAGTTTTTAGGGGGCTTAGGTGACGGCAAACCTCGCCCTACCGGAAATATGTGTTCGCCCGGTACGGAAGTGGTCTATCAAGGGCAGATTGATCCTCGCCATTGTATCAGTTCTTCCTCTGAAACCTACGATGGCGACCAGTGGGTGCGAGCCGAGCTAATTGTCTTGGGTGATTCATTGATAACGCATATCATCAACGGAGATACGGTACTACAGTACACGCAACCTCAGATAGGCGGTGGTGTGGTTGAACGGTTTGATCCGGCTCAGAAACCTGACGGCAAACTACTGACCGAAGGCTACATTGCCCTGCAAAGTGAAGGGCAACCCATTGATTTCCGGAATATTGAGTTACGTAACTTGATGACTAATGACTAATGAGATACGAACATTAATCGTTAATCATTCATCATCACTTCCGGTTGGGTTTTCCAGCGTTCGTGCATCCAGACCCACTGAGTTAGATCCATCCGAATAAGTTTTTCCAGTACGTCGGAGAATCGTTGGGTATTGGTTTGAAGATCAGCTTCTGTGTTGCCGGTTTTAGCAATCTCAATTTCAGGCAGTATGGTGATCTTATGCCGTTCGTTGGGTTGCCGATGAATTGCCATAGGAACCACCGCCGCCTGCGTGCTCTGAGCTAGCCAAGCTGCCCCAATGGGTGTGTAGGTTGGTTTACCAAAGAAGTTGACAAATATTCCTTTGGCCCACTTCACATCCTGATCGATCAGAATAGCCATAACCTCTCCTCGCTTGAGTGCCCGCACTAAAGTCAATACTCCCTCCTGGCTGTAGATAGATTTAGCTCCAAACTGGGTGCGATGTTCAATCAGTAGTTTATCTAAGGTTAGATTTTGAAGCTTTCTTCCCACAATATTGAGCGGATAGCCGTGACTACTGATGTAAGATGCTACCATTTCAAACGCGCCGGAGTGTGGTCCCAACATAATTACGCCTTTGCCCCGCTGGTAGGCTTGCTCAAAGTGCTCTAACCCTTCTACATCAATGATCTTGTCCAGATCAGCCGATGAGCGAAAGGAGCTGGAAATAAAAATATCAGCTACGTTCTTAGCGAGTTTCCGAAAGAGTATTTTACTAAACTGTTGTTTATCAATTGACTTCGCCTCTTCCGTCAGAGCATAATCAAGATGCTCAGCAATCTTTTTTCGTTCATCAGGAAACAAGTAGTAAGCTAGCCGCCCCAGTTGCTCATAAATTCCCAGAACCCACCGACGAGGAAACTTTCCAGCTAGCCAGAGTAAGCTCAGGATGAATCGGTACAGTACCGCGTACTTAATTTTTTTCCGTAGAGGCTTCCTTTGGGTCATGCTCAATACCTTAGTTACGGGACGAATTACGGTAGAATTGAGCTAATTTGCCAGAAACAGAGCTTGTAAAGCACTTATTCAACCTACTGTGGATATGATATACCCCATAACTCATATCGCTTATAAAAGATGACCCGATCTTACTAAACCGGGTCAAAAAGCGTTATTACTTACCTACTTCCAGCGTACTGGGCTTACCCTTACTTAATTGCCTCCTACTCCCCCTCTATTTTTACTCGTTCGTACCCAACGGCACTAATGTACAGGTCATTAGCTTTATCAGCCTCTACACTAAAATTACCGTCCAGATCAGATACGGTTCCGGTGGTAGCTCCGGCTACTACAATGTTCGCACCGGGAAAACCCTTGCCATCTTCAGCATAGATTGTACCTGACCATTTACCATCGGCGTAATCGGCGTTTACAGTAAATGTATTATTTACTACCTTGGCTTCGGCTACCTCTATTATTTCCTGTTTACCAAGATTGTCTCCATTCAGGATAAAAGTGATCGGCATCACCATTCGCACCCGTACCGGTTTCCCTCGCTGCTTTCCGGGTTTAAACGCAGGAGAATTTTCTACGACTCGTACTGCTTCTTGGTCGCAGCCCGCTCCAATTCCTTTAATTACTTGCACATCCGTTAGCGAACCATCTTTCTCTACTACAAACTGAACGAAAACGTGTCCCTCAACGCTCTGCTGCCGGGCTTGGGCAGGATATTTCACTTCGTTGGCTACGTATTGGTAGAAGGCATCCATTCCTCCTACGTACTCGGGCATCTCTTCCACTACCGTAAAGAGTTCACCATCTATCCTCGACATATCAGCCAAGTAGTTAAAGTTGACCCCTTCTTTTTTTAGGGCAAGGTAAATCGTTCTATCAATCTTGTTTACATTCATTGTATGAATGAGTTCGGGGTCAAGATTTTGTAATTTTTCTACGTCAGAAATATCTTTACCCTCAGGCACATCTACTTTCATGAACGATAACTGATCTTTAATTTCCCTCAGACCGGTCTGCATATCAGCCGGCAAATCGTAAAAGGAGATAGCGTTACTTTGGTTACCCATCTCCTTTATTTCCTGATCTAGCTCTTCGCTGCACGCAAATGCGATGAAGAGTAAAGCACCTAGTGCGGATAAGGCTCCCAGCTTCCAGAGGCTTACGTTTTTTGCTTGATTTTTCATTGCTGTTAATCGTTTTTTAATTAAACCATCGTGGAACGAGCTGGCCAAGCTCAGTCCATTTGACTTTAGGGTAGAACTGATCAGTATAGACGAATACTGGTCGATGCTGTACGATTTAAGCGCGTAAGCATCGGCCTGATACTCATGTATTTTTTTAATTTCTTGGGTAGTAAGCCAAGCCGTAGGTAGCCACCAGAAACACACTTTAAATAGTTCGAAGAACAGTACGTCGTAGGTATGCCCCAGCGTAGCGTGGGCTTGCTCATGCTTTAGAATCACATTATAATCCGGCTGATTTTTATTGATGTCAGCATTCAGAAATATCCAGTTGAAGAAGGTGAAGCTCCCTTCAATATCCTGAATTTTACGGATGTAGACCCCATCAAATATTTCGTAGTGGCTTCGGCGTTCTAAGTAGACTATGTAAAGTACGCTACCCAAGAATTTGAGCAGAAAGAACGCGCTAACCATTAGATATCCCCCGATTAATACCTCTGAGTTCCAGATTGACTCATTAGCCGTAGGGATAACGGTGATAGCTTCTAGCGATAAGGCTTCGGCAGGTGCCGCGTAAATTGGTTCTGGGCTGCTAAACAGTTTGGGTAGCTTGAGCAGCGGAATGGTCAGTGCTAAAAGTGTAGAACCTAAGAGGTAAAATCGCAAGGTGGCGTACTGCCGCTCCTTCCGCAGAAAGAACCAGTAGCCTAGCATCAACGCAGAGTGAATAACGGCCAGCTCAAGTAGGTAATTGCTCATGAGTCTTTGGATTTAAGTTCTTGAATCAGTTCTTCCAGCTCGCTCAGACTGAGGTTATCTTCCTTTGTAAAAAACGAAACCATCTGTTGGTACGACCCACTGAAGTATTTCTTAACGAATCCTTTCATGAACGATTTGGTGTACGCCTCTTTAGTGATTAAAGGATAATACTTATGCGACTGACCGTGCGATTCGTGTCCGACAAAGCCTTTCTTTTGTAAGATTCGAACGATGGTAGAAACCGTATTGTAGGCCGGTTTTGGCTCAGGAAACTCGGCAACAACATCCTTTACAAAAGCTGTTTTCAGCTTCCATAGTACCTGCATTACTTCCTCTTCAGCTTTCGTCAATTCTTTCATTACTGTGTATGATTTGCTAACCAAACTAAATAATTAGTTCGAAACTAAGTCTTTAGTTTAGATAATGCAAGAGAATCTAACTAATAATTTAGTTTGCTATGATTACATGCGTTGGAGCCTACTTCGTAAAGTGATTTTTTTGTGTATTTTTGGCGTTATTCAACTTAACCTCCAATACAATGGTGCTTCAACTTGGCAAGCTATGCCCTTTCATCGTTCTATTCATTGTACTAATCTACCCTGCTTACGCTCAAATTGGCGTAGGTGCCACTCCCCCATCCGATGCTGAAGTACTATTCAATGGAAGCAAAAAAATGCTTCACGAAAAATGGACGTACTGGGAAGGCCCTCGCCTATCTGCGGAGCTACCATTGAAGTGGGAAATTATAGAAGACCCCGTTGATGCGGGCTACGTGGTTAACAGTAATGATCCGACAGCCGCCGGTGGCAAGTACGGAGCAGCCGACATCGTTACCAAAAAGAAATATCAGGATTTTCGGTTGCACGTTGAATTCTACATTGCCGACGAAGGTGGAAACAGCGGGGTTTATCTCCAGAACCGCTACGAAATTCAGGTGCTCGATGGCGACTCAACTTCGCACGGTATGGCCACGGTAATTAACGAAACCCCCTCTCCCTACCACGCTTACCGGGGAGTGGGTAAGTGGAATGCCTACGATATTATTTTCCGAGCCGCCCGCTTTGAAAACGGTCAGCGAACTGAAAAGGCAATGGTCACACTCTACTTCAATGGAGAAAAAGTACACGAAAACCAACCGATCACTCAGGTTTGGGGCGGGCCTAACTCGGGAGTTGACGGAGGTAATGATAACGGAAAAGGTATCACCGACACTCCGGGAGGCATTAAACTTCAGGCGGAAGGCCATAATGTACTCTACCGCAACATCTGGATTAAAGAGCTGGAATTAGAAGCAGCCGACACTAATATTTTGTAATTCAGTTGAATACTTGGGCAGAAAATCCGGCTTTTTCCACCGCCTCTACCACATCGTGAGCCGAGCCGCTTTGCATCTCAACCGTTAGAACCTTATCGGGATGATCGGTATCAACTTCCCAGCTTTCAACACTGGTGACTTGGTTGAGATGAGGGGTGACCGCTCGTACGCAGCTACCGCAATTAATATTCGTTTTAAATGTATGTGTTTTCATAATTTTTAGATTTTAGTAGTTCGCAACCGTAGGCTGTTCATGACTACAGAAACTGAACTCAAGGCCATCGCCCCGCCCGCAATCATAGGGTCAAGCAGGAATCCGTTTAGTGGATACAGCACTCCGGCCGCAATAGGTATTCCGATTACGTTATAAACAAACGCCCAGAACAGATTCTGCCGGATACCTCGCACCGTTTTTCGGGATAGGTTCAGCGCTTTAGGAATTGCTTGCAGGTTGGAGGTAGTGATCGTCATCTTGGCTACATCCATCGCTATATCCGAACCCTGTCCCATTGCGATACTTACATCGGCCTGGGCTAATGCCTGAGAGTCGTTGATGCCATCGCCCACCATCGCTACCGTTTTTCCCTGTTGTTGCAGCTTTTCTACAAAATCAGCTTTATCTTCGGGCATTACTTCCGCTTGGTAGTGCGCTATGCCCACTGCATTGGCTACAGCCTGAGCAGCTCCCTCACTATCGCCCGTAAACATGTGTATCGAGATACCTTGATGCTGCAAATTAGCAATAGCCTTTTTAGATGTTTTTTTCACCGTATCGGCAATGGCGATAATAGCTAACACTTGCTCGCTGCTTGCAAAAAATACTACGGTCTTGGCCTGGCTATCCAACACTTTGACTCGAGAGCTTATTTCATTGCTAAGTAAAATAGATAGCTCCTGCATTAGTTTTCGGCTGCCTACCGAGTAGGTTTTTCCGTCGGAAAAAGTTGCCTGCACTCCCCTACCCGTTAAGCTAGTGAAACCGGATAGTTGTGCCAATAGCACTTCTTCTTGCTGGAGCTTTTTAACCACGGCTTCCGCCAGAGGGTGTTCCGATTGAGCTTCTATTGCCAAAAGAATCGACTTGTTTAGTTCTAGTTTATCTTGGTTAGTCCATTGTAAATCAGTCACTACGGGTTTACCTTCGGTGATGGTTCCGGTTTTATCTAACACTACCGCATCTACTTGGTGAGCCAACTCCAGGCTTTCAGCATCTTTAATGAGAATATTATTCTCCGCTCCTCGCCCTACTCCCACCATAATTGCCGTGGGAGTTGCTAACCCTAATGCACAAGGGCAAGCAATAACCAGCACCGAAATGGCGGCCAACAGCGCATGAGTCAGCGCATTTTCGCCGCCAACCAGCATCCAAACAACGAAAGTAACTATTGCAATGCCCAGTACAATCGGCACGAAAATTCCGGCAATTTTGTCGACCAATTTCTGAACCGGAGCTTTGCTACCCTGGGCTTCCCGTACCTGCCGAATGATCTGAGATAACCGGGTTTCGCTACCGATCTTGGTGGCTCGAATACGAAAACTACCTCGTTGATTGATCGTTCCGGCAAAAACCGCTTTACTCGGCAACTTTTCAACCGGTAGTGATTCGCCGGTTAGCATACTTTCGTCTACGAAAGATTCTCCTTGTACAATTACTCCATCTACTGGAATCTTCTCACCCGGTCGGACGACAACAATATCATCTACTACCACCAAAGCGATAGCAATTTCTTCCTCGCGGTTATTACGAATAACCTTTAAGGTTTGCGGTTGCAAGCCTATTAATTTCTTAATAGCGGAAGAAGTATGGGATTTTGCCCGTTCTTCCAGTAGTTTTCCCAGTAAAATAAAGGTGATAATAACTGTAGCGGCCTCGTAGTACACGTGAGGTTCCAGCCCCTGCTGTGTCCAGAATTGAGGAAAAAACGTATTAAATAAGCTGAATAGAAAAGCCACTCCGGTGCTGAGAGCTACCAACGTATCCATATTGGCTTGCTTGCGCCGAGCTTGCTTAAACGCATTAATAAAAAAGCGGCGACCAAACCAAAACAATACCGGAATGCTAAGTGCTAGGGAAAGCCAACGACCGGCTGACCAATCCGAGAAAAACATACCAATAATAAAGACGGGCAACGTAAGTGCCGTAGCTCCTATCGTATCGATCTGGATTTGCCGAAAGTGCTGCCACTGAATATCCTGTTGAATTTCCTCCGCATTTTCTTCAGCAATTATTAGGTCAAAGCCTACTGCCCGAATAGCATTCTGTAGCGCGGAGGGTGAAAGTGATTCTGCGTAGTCTACCTGTACGGAGTGGCTAGCAAAATTTACGCTAGCTGAAGTTACTCCTTCGGTATGATTTAACGTAGATTCCACACTAGCCGCACAGCCAGCACAGCTCATACCTGTAATCGGAAACGTTTTTCGCACCAAAGGATGATTCTTAGCTTGATTTTCTGCCTGTTTATTAGCAATTGTTTCGGTAGTCATGCTTATTTTTCTTGGCCATCTCTACTACTTTCAAGGTAATTAAACCACACAAAGTTCGATAGTTTATCTACGTTAAACAACTATCACCTCAGCGCGTTCATAGCCGTATATGACCGAAATTATTCAAGAATTACAGCGGCAAATTCAGCTACTACGATTGGAAAAAGAAGCTGATTTAGAATATTATCGCCAGAAGGTGCTGCTGGCCAGCCTGGAAGATCGCAAGCGCGACGGAGTCTGCTGGTACCCAGTGGTGGTGGAAAGTCAGCGGTACAGCCTGGGAGAGAAACTTATCATTCGAGTGAGGCGTAGCGATGAATCCACCAAATCTCACGTTTTTACCTCGGGGAAAATCGTAAGTCTGTTTTCAAATCTTTTCAACGACCGCCCCTCGGTATCTGGGGTGGTGAACGATGTACGCAAGCATCATATGACGATCACGTTGAACGTTAGTGAGCTACCCTCCTGGATCAACGAAGGTAATTTAGGGGTGGATTTGCTGTTTGATGAGATGGCTTACCGCGAGATGGAAAAAGCCCTAAAGAAAGTCATTGAAACTAAAGACCCTCGCTTACTAGATTTGCGCTCGGTTCTATTGGGTGAGCAATCGGCTACGTTCACCAAGGATAGCTTAGGAGGGGCAATAGGTTTGCTCAATGAGAGTCAGAATCAGGCATTGCAACGTATTCGGCAGGCGCAAGATGTTGCTGTAGTACACGGGCCGCCCGGCACTGGCAAAACAACCACATTGGTTCAATCAATTATTCAGACGGTACAACTGGAAAAACAAGTGCTGGTATGCGCTCCCAGCAATGCTGCCGTTGATTTATTAACCGAAAAACTGAGTGAACAATCATTAGACGTAGTTCGGCTAGGACATCCGGCTCGGGTAACCGAACAAAACTTAAGTCGCACTATTGATGCTCAAATTGCACAACACGGATACTACAAAGATCTTAAGGCGTTGCGACGGCGCTCCGAGGAAATGCGTAGCCTAGCCCTGAAGTATAAGCGAAATTTTGGTCACTCCGAACGTCAGCAGCGAAAACGACTACTCGGAGAAGCTTCCGGACTGCGGAATGAAGCAGAGCAACTGGAGCATTACATTGTAGCTGATATACTATCCAAATCGCAAGTGATTGCCTGTACGCTGGTCGGTGCGGCCAATAACCTCATCAAGGGGTTTCGCTGCGATACCGTATTTATTGATGAAGCGGCTCAAGCTTTGGAAGCGGCCTGCTGGATTCCTATTCAGAAAGCGCAGCGGGTGATATTTGCGGGGGATCATTACCAACTTCCTCCTACCATTAAATCCTTCGCAGCGGCTCAGCAAGGGTTGAATGTTACTTTATTTGAAAAGTGTATTGATCGGCAAAAGAAATTGGGTAGTCCGGTAGATGCACTCTTACAAATGCAGTACCGAATGCACCAGAAGATTATGCAGTTTTCCAGCCATTATTTCTACGACGATCAATTAAAAGCAGCCAGTTCCGTACAAGACATTACTCTGACTGAAAATCAACCACCGCTCGCTTTTGTGGATACTGCTGGTTGTGGCTTTAATGAGAAAACCGACCCCGAAACACTCAGCACCTTCAATGAAGAGGAAGGACAACTGCTGCTGCGTCACTTGAATGCTCTGGTGGAGGATTTGACTCCGCAATTTTTCTTGGAAAACCAGGTTCGTATCGGAATTATTACCCCCTACAAAGCGCAAGTAAAATTTCTTACCGAGCATTATCTTTCGTATGAATTGCTGTCGGATATTCAGCCGCTTATTACTATTGATACCGTGGATGCTTTTCAGGGAAGAGAGCGAGAAATAATTTACATTAGCCTAGTGCGCTCTAATGCCAAAGGCGAAATCGGCTTTCTTAAAGACATCCGTAGAACCAACGTAGCCATGACTCGAGCCAAGAAAAAGCTAGTAATTTTCGGCGATAGCGCCACTTTAGGAAATCATCCGTTTTACAGCGAGTTATTGGATTACGTACAACAATCCGACGCTTACCAAAGCGCGTTTGAGTACATTTATCCCGGCTAATTGCTCATATCGTATCACCTGAAAGTAAAGAAGGATGATCGGTGGTTTCCTGGAAACAGAGCAATCATGTCGGGGAATGATCTTGCGACGTATCCTGGCTAGAAATTTGATTTTCGGTAAGCGAATCAATAGCCAATTCCCCAATTTCATTGCTTTGAGAAAAATCTTTGGGTAGCGGCAGTTCCTGAAGATTATTGATACCGAAGTACTCCATAAACTTATCAGATGTTCCGTAGAGTAACGGACGCCCGACTGTTTCGTCTTTCCCTTTAATTTCAATCAGCGATTTTTCTAATAGTTTCTGTATAGCGTAATCGCAACCTACTCCTCTTATTTGCTCAATCATTGATTTAGTGATTGGCTGTTTGTAGGCAATTATTGAAAGCGTTTCTAAGGCAGCGGTAGAGAGCCTCTTTTTAGATTGTTGCTTTAACAGAATACTGATGCTGGCTTGGTAAGCGGGTTTCGTCAGAAATTGATACCCTTCGTTAATCTGAACGATATGATAGGAGTAACGTTCATCTTCGTACTCCTTCACTAAGTTCTGAATTTCAGCAAGTACATCTTCTTGCGAAACTTCAGTATCGAACATTTCAGTGAGGCAACCAATAATATCGGCCAGGGAAATAGGGCTATCGGCGCAAAAGATAAGCGCTTCAATATGCTTTTGAAGAAAGTTCAAGGTCAACTAGTTTTACTGCTGTTTTAGTTTGGCTTCAATTGAATGGCGGGTGTGAGGAACTGCCCGAAGCCGCTCCTTAGAAATTAGCTTACCCGTATCAATACAAATACCGTAAGTTCGGTTCTTGATTCTGGCTTTGGCATTCTCTAACTGAATAATAAACTTCTGCTGACGGGCGGCTAATTGGCTTAAACTCTCTTTCTCCAATGTATCGGCGCCGTCTTCTAAAAGCTTAGTGTTCCCTACTGTGGTATCGGTGCCATTATCATGAATTCTACTCAGCGATTGTTTAATATTATCTAACTCTTCCTTGGCTTTCGCTAATTTACCATCAATAATTTCTTCAAACTCCCCTAACTCTTCATCGGAGTATCGTTTCTTTTCGTGTTGTTGCATCATTTTAGGATTTAAATCCGATTGGCAGGCAAAATTAATTCTGCCCGCCAATTCTCAAAGCTTCCCACTGTATATTTTTACAATGGCATCAGCTAGCTTAAAAGTTCGCCAGTGGGTAAAGTATCTCCGAAAAATACCTAGCCAACAGCCACCGGCTTAGGGGCAAAATGCGCTAGCTGCTCCTGGTACAATTGGAATGAAAGCTGGTCATTCAGAATTTCTATATCATCGAAGGTGATGATTGCATCCTTAGCAACGTCTCTCTTCAATTTTACCCCTTCGGTTAACCCGATGGGCAATAAATTTTCGGAACGACTAGCCTCGTAGTTTTCACAAACCCCGTAACTCGTATACCCACCAAAGCCATCTAGCGTATCGCCGGCTTTTAGATTCTGTTTGGCCGCCGTCACCACTTCAACTACTGGCCCGTCTAAAGGTGCCATCACTGCATCGTTGAAATGGAATGTGCGAACAATAGAATTGGGCACTTCAAAAAAGCATAAGTGATAAGGGGTGTAAAAGCTATAAAGAGGCCCCTTCCCTAATTTTAAATAGTTTAAGTAATCTTTAGACAGCGGATCATCAGTAGTGGCGAATACATAAACCCCCGGACCGGGTTTGGGTCCTACCGCATAATCAACAATACCCCCGAGCGACTTCAGCTCATCAATGTCGTATAGCTGAGTTAGTTCATCAACGTGATCGGTTGATCGGAAGGCGTTCATGCCGCGCTTGTTTACCACCATTCCGGTTGCATTAGCTACCGAGGCTTGCTCAAAGGCGATTTTAGTACCATCGGTAAAAGACGTAATCATATTTACATTCTGACCGGCTTTCTTAGCATACTCAGCCATATCATCCGGATTTTTGTGGAAATCCAAAAAGCCTTTAATATTTCCGGCTACTAGCGGATCAAACCCTAACCCCTTCACAAACCGATATAAGTTCATGATAACGCCCGGTTGGTCACCATCACTTCCCGTTAAAATCACACCTGATTGATCGGCATAGTATTTAAGAATAGGGCCTAGCGTAGCATCTAGTTCGGCGTTGAGCAAAACTACTGGCTTATGGTGTTTAACCGCATTTAAGACTGATGAGGCGGCGTAATCAATTGTACCCGTGGCCTCTACAATAATATCAACTCCGTCTGCCTCACAAAGAATAGAGGAATGTTGGCAAACCGCATACTGTTCGTGACTAATTGCATCGCTAAGCTGGCTAGCATTATTTACAATCGCAACATCGGTAATACCGGCTTGGTGGTAGCAGCCTAGTGCTTTGTCTATAGTACGATTGCTAATCGCTACTACTTTCATTCCAGATGTATAACGCTCAATCTGGTTAATTAGCCCTTTAGACATGTAGCCAGCACCAATAATTCCCACCCGGATTGGGTTACCTATATTTTCTCGAAACTGTAAAGCTTTGTCAGTAATGATCATTATGAGAGAAATTTGTTTACAAACGCAAGATACATCATAAATGTAATTTTTTCAAAGAAAATTATAAAAATTAATATAAAATCTATTCAAATGTCTCAAATTGGGAAAATTTCTCTTAAATACTTAGCGTAACGCATAAGTTAGTAGTCATGATTTCCACATATTTTGCAATTTATTAGCCAAATGAGGGTAAATACTACATACCAGTTAGACATCACTCTAAATCACAAATCGTATTGGTGCTACTGTAATACAAAAGCATACGGTTATACCGAAACAGCGACTAACAAGGGTATTTAGCTCTACTTCTCTACAATCGGATGCAAAGAATACTAATCATCTAAAGCATTTTCAGCATACTCCCGAATGGGTATGCCCTCAATCAGCACATCTTTGAGCACTGCTTCGCCTTCTTTAATCATCACCAGCGCATAAGCCTCTGACCCAGTATCCCTTCTTGCATCTCGTTACATCTGCTCAGCCACAGGGGCTTTAAACTCTTCCATATAGTAGCGATTGAAAGGCAAAATAAGTACCAATCCTTTTTCCGCATGTTCAACCACATACTCAACTTGAGTAGCTAAATAATCTTGGTCAGTATTTGGCGGAGATTTTAGCGCGGCAGTAAATTTCGCAAAACCTTCTTCGTCGGTGCTTAATACGGCATACACATCATCGCCCTTCTTCCATTCAGACAAATCTGGTACCGGTACCCGCATTTGCTCAAAGTTGAGGGTAATATATCGGCCTCGAAAAGGATCGTAAGGGTCAATAGGGGCAGTTTTAAACTTATACTCTGTACCATGCGCAATAATCCCTTCCCGATTCAAAATCATCTTAGCCGGAACGTAGAGTTGAACCAGAGCAAGAAGAATGAAGAGCAGCAGTACTGTTTTTCTATTCAGCATGGGCTTTGCGCTTTCTTAGCATTCGGTAATTAGTTAGAAAGAAGCCGATACCGACTAGTACAAACAAGGTACCGCGCAGAATAAAGCTTAGCCGTTCATCGAAGAAGCGACATAGTACCAGCGCAGCAATGATAAGTAAGCCGTAATTCAAAACACCCAAATGATCTTGCCGGGCACCTTTTAAAGTAATAGCTATCCCAATTACTAAAATTAACACGTTTACCAACACTACCGCTACGGGCAAGTATAACCCAATGATGTAAATAAGAATAAATACTGCAAACACCGGGGCAATAGGCAACAGCGTTCTAACAGACTGATATAAGCGACAAATAACAGTATACCATAACCATTTGCCACTGTTCCTAAGCAAATAATCACGGAAAGAGGTAGCAGTAAATCGTGAAAGTAGGTGTAGTTGCTATCGGGGTTGGCCCGATGCAGACGATAGTAATAAGGGACGATAAGTAGCAACAGCAACCAATAAAGGTAGGCCGGTGGGGTGATGTACGACCAGTAACTCATCTGCACAGCATAGTAAGTGCTGCCGATAATATAGAGTAGCGACGTGACCGATGAGCGCAGCAGATATACCAAGGGAAGAGCTAATAACATCCAGGTGAACAAAAAGCTACTCAGATTGCCCGGGATATTATAAATCTGACTGACCAATGAGATACTCCCCCCGATAGCAAAAAACAAAGATACCGCACCTCCTTCCCTCCAGGCAGTCCTATTGTTACGTTTTAGTAAGGTAAATACTCCAATGCCCTGCCCCACTAGTAAAGGGAGAAAGGCAAAAATAGTCTTTACTGAGCGTGGGAATACGTCCCAGTTATGGGCAATAATTAGGATAATACCCAGCCCTACTAAAATTGCTCCCAGTATCCCGAAGACTACAAACAGGCGATTGCCCGATGCATCGGACTTCCGCCGATAATATTGCCGTATCTGGGCTTCGGTATCTGCCGATATTACCTCGGCTTCGCGTAGCTCCTGTAGGTCTTTACGCAAACTCATGGGGCTAAAGTTAATAGAACACGGGTAAAGGTGCCACCTTAATTCTTATTGGTAACGCCCCGAAAGGCAGAACCGTACTGCTGCACTATTCACTAAACCTTCTTAACCTCAATGAAGATCAATATGGTAATCTATGAATATATGACCGCATTTTACGTTATTGGGGCGAACCGAACCAACTAGGGCGTGTAACCGGATGAAAAAAAACAGACTGAATAAACTTATCACTAATACGTGTTCTAAGAAATGGCTCACCAGCCCCTGCTTCATTATTCTTCTTTTTGCACTAGTCGTTATCGGATTTCCTAATCCTGTTGCTGCCCAAATGCAAGTACAACGCCCCCCGGAAAAAACCCGGATGTTGTTTTTGTTGGATGCTTCCGGCAGTATGTTTGCCGAATGGGGCAATAGCCTACGAATGGACGTAGCCAAAAATATGCTTATTGATTTGGTAGATTCGCTGCGGGTAGATAACAAATTAGAACTAGCGCTGCGAGTATACGGCCATCAGTTTCATCGCCGATACCAGAATTGTGAGGATACTAAGTTAGAGATAGGCTTCGCCCAGGGCAACCATAACCGCATTATCGGAAAATTACGGCAGATTCAACCGGCGGGAGTTACTCCAATTGCCTATTCGCTAGAGCAAGCGGCTCGCGATTTTCCGATGGATCCCGACTACCGTAACGTGGTAATTATCCTAACCGATGGCATCGAGTCTTGCGGGGGCGATCCGTGTGCGGTTTCGCTGGCTTTGCAGGAACGACAGATATTTCTGAAACCCTTTGTTATTGGCTTGGGGATTAAAGAAAACTTTGAAAAAGAATTTGCTTGCGTAGGCCAGTACTTCGATGCCAAAAACCAGCAGGAATTCCGGCAGGTGCTGAATAAAATTCTGAAACAATCGCTGGAAACAACCACCGTGAGTGTAGAACTGCTCGATCAGGATAAACGCCCTACCGAAACCAACGTAAACGTTACATTTATCAACAACTTCACCAAGGCGGCTCTTTACGATTTTGTGCATTTCCGAGACCCACGAGGACGCCCCGATTCGGTGATTGTAGATGCGGTACTCTCCTACGATGTAGTGGTGAACACCATTCCTCCGGTAGCCCGGCGCAACGTTACCTTTGAAGGCGGGCAACACAATGTAGTTTCTATTCAGGCTCCACAGGGAACACTTACCCTGAAGCAACCCGGTCATTCAGAATACGCCCAGGGAGTGAATGTGCTCGTCCGAAAAGCCGGAAGTCCCGCTATTATTAATGTCCAGCCCTTCTCTCAGACAGAAAAGTACTTGGTGGGTAAGTACGACCTGGAAGTGCTGACTTTACCCAAAACCTACTTTCGGAACGTATCCATCGCTCAAAGTGAAACCACTGAACTGTCGTTGCCAGGCCCAGGGTTACTGAATGTGAATTTTGTCAAGCAAGGCATCGGCAGTCTGTATCAACTTAATAAGCAAGGCCAGCAACGTTGGATTATGGATTTTGATAATAACCAAACCCGCATCACCACCGCCATTCAACCCGGCAAGTATAAGCTGGTGTTCCGAGCCAAAGATGCATTTGGTAGCAAATATACCGAAGCTAAGGATTTTAGCATAAAAACTGGATCTACGGCAAATATTAAGTTCTTTTAGCAAAGTACCGTTTACTCATAATCACAAATTCTAGTAACTTGGGCGCAATACGTCTACGTTCAAACTTTTGCGCCCCGCTAGCGTTCTGATGCTAAAAATTCAATAATACTCCGTATGCCTGATTCTGATAATACCGATGTAATCATTATCGGTGCTGGCCTCTCTGGCTTGGTTGCCGCTATTACCCTGCAAGAAAGTGGGCGATCTGTAAAGCTGCTGGAAGCAACGGAGCGTCCGGGAGGAAGAATTAAAACGGATGAAGTAGACGGTTACCGACTCGACCGGGGGTTTCAGGTACTGCTAACCCAGTACCCCGAAACACAACGATACCTCAACTACGAAGCCCTCAACTTACGCAAATTTGCTCCGGGGGCTATTGTACTTAATGATGAAGGTTGGCAAGAGATTGTCGATCCCAGTCGGGTTCCCACGGCGGCATTCAAAACGTTATTCGCTAAAGTAGGTTCTCTGGGCGATAAGCTTACTATTCTCAAAACTAAGTTTCGCCTCCAGGGAATGTCGGTCGATGAGATTTTTCAGCAGCCTGAGACCAGCACGTTGGCAGTTATTCAGGATTATGGTTTCAGTGAACGTATGCTCCGCAATTTCTTTCAACCCTTTATGGCCGGAATCTTTCTGGAGGGTGATTTAACCACGTCCCGGCGGGAGTTTGACTTTGTATTTAAAATGTTTTCCGAAGGAGATACAGCGATTCCTGAACTGGGGATGGAAGAAATTCCCAAACAACTGGCCTCCCGTTTGCACCCCGGAACGGTACTTACCAATCGGCGGGTAACTACCATAAACGGACAGACGGTTACTACCGATGATGGTAGCACGCACACCGCCCAACAAATTTTGCTGGCTACTGAGCCCAACGAATTGCTGGCTACGTTTACCTCAGTGAAACCCGCCCAGCCGTATCACTCTACGGTAAACGTATACCTTACTGCAGATCAATCTCCCATTCCCAAGCCTATGCTGGCTCTCAATGCTCGCCCCGATCGGTTGGTTAATAATGTGGTAGTGATGAGTAATGTTTCTTCTGCCTACGCTCCTCTCGGGAAGCATTTGATCTCCGTGTCGATCAACGGGTCGCGATCCGAAACGGATGAGGAACTGACCGAAATTATCAAGAGCGAATTACGAACTTGGTTGGGTACTCAAACCAATGCTTGGCAGCACCTAAAAACCTACCGCATTGACTACGCTCTGCCTAATCAAGATTCCGTTTCGCATAACCTTACCCGAGAGCAATGTAAAGTCAGCAAAGAATTATTTGTTACGGGTGATTATCTACTGAATGGCTCCATCAACGCTGCTATGCGAGCCGGACGCCAAGCCGCGGAGATTATGCTAAGTAGCTAGAAAGTAGATTTGCTGATAATTGCGTATCTTCCGTCTCATGAACCACCTAACCTACTCATCTGCTGTGAAACTTGGTATTTCCATTTGGCTGCTTCTAGCTGGCCTGCTGTTTTCTCTAAACTCCTGCACCACCTCAGAGGGGCAAGCCGAACGCCCCCCGAACATTGTACTCATTATGGCCGACGATATGGGCTTCTCTGATTTGGGTTGCTACGGCTCCGAGATTCAGACTCCCAACTTGGATCGATTGGCTCAAGAAGGTATGCGGATGACCCAATTCTACAATACGGCTAAGTGTACTGAAACCCGCGCCACGCTACTTACCGGACTTCACTTTCAGCAGACTAACAACCTGAATAAATCAGATAATAATGTGACAATCGCTGAAGCGCTGGGCGAAAATGGCTACCAAACGATTATGGCGGGAAAGTGGCATCTGGGTAACTGGGCGGAAGAAGTAGATACGCCTAATAAAAGAGGCTTTAACGAGTACTTTGGCTTTCTAAACGGAGCTAGCAACTTCTACACCGGACGCAATTACAAAGACGATGTAAACTACATGCGGTTGAACAGCGAAGTGTTTGAAGCCCCCGAAGATTTCTATACCACCGATGCTTTCACCGATTTTGCGATGGAGCAAATATCCGCAGCTACTCAACAGGAAAAACCCTTTTTTGTGTACTTAGCCCATAATGCCCCTCATTATCCGTTACAAGCCCCGGAAGAGAACATCGCAAAATACCGAGGCAGCTACAATATTGGCTGGGACAGCTTACGTCTGCAACGATTGCAGCGAATGAAAGAGCTTGGCATTGTAGACATTGACCAACCCCTAGCTCCCCGCGACTCATTGGCTCCGGCCTGGAATGATTTAACTACTGACCAACAGCAAGAAGAAGCCGAGCTGATGGCAGTCTACGCCGGAATGGTTGACCGGTTGGATGAGCAGATTGGTCGCTTACTAAACCATTTAGATTCACTAAAAGTGGCTGAAAACACCTTAGTCGTTTTTCTTTCGGATAACGGAGGCTGTCCGTTTGATGCTAACCACTCGCCAATAGTGCCTCCTGGCCCGGAGGAAGCAGACCGAACTTATGATACTGAGTGGGCTCAGGTTTCTAACACTCCTTTTCGCAAGTACAAACAGTGGATTCACGAAGGCGGTATTGCTACTCCTATGATTATCCGTTGGCCCACAAAAATTCAACCCAATACTAAACTAGAGGAACCTGGACAACTGGTCGATATAATGCCTACATTTTTGGCGGCTGCCGGAGCTAACTACCCAGAACGGTACCAAACCCGCCAAGTCTTACCAATGGAAGGAGTCAGCTTACTTCCTGCTTGGCAAGGTGGACAGCTTACCCGGAAAAAACCAATGTTTTGGGAGTTCCGGGGCAGCCGGGCGGTGCGCGAAGGCGACTGGAAGCTGGTAGGCCAGCGCGGAGGTAGCTGGGAACTGTACAATATTACTGAAGACCGCGCTGAGCTGAGTAATCAGATTGATCAACAGCCCGAACGAGCGCAAGCAATGATGGCTGCTTACGAACAGTGGGCTGAACGGGTGGGTGCCCATTCTAACGAAGCATCCTTAGCAATGCCACTAAATCAACAAGACCGCTACCTGTTTGAAGGGGAAAAAGAACCTAACACACTAAACAAATAATTACGTATGCTTCCCAAGCTACACGATACGCAACAGATACCCATAATGACTAAACTAGCTACTTTTTTTCTTGGGCAAGGAGGTCTCATCTTACTGCTTCTGGCAACAACTATTTTTTTTAATCCAGCCCTAGCCCAAGAAACCGAACCAACCGGAACTGAAATAACGGATCCTACCATCGTAGGGGTAAATAAAATTAAACCTCACGCCCTGCTTCTCCCCTACGATAGCCCCGAGCAAGCTCAGCAAGATACGGCCGAAAATTCACCCTACTATCAGTCATTGAACGGCTCCTGGAAATTTGCTTTCTCCGAAAATCCTGATAGTCGCCCCCAAGATTTTTATTCTTCCGACTTCGATGTATCAGACTGGGCGGAGATCACAGTGCCCGGCGACTGGCAGATGCAGGGTTACGATCAAACGATTTACCTGAACCATCCTTATGAGTTTACCACTGCTGAGGGAGCTTCGGAGATGCCACTCATGTCGGACACGCGGGAGGTAATGACTCCTAACCCTCCTGAAGTACCTACTCAATGGAATCCGGTAGGCTCGTACCGTCGTAGCTTTACCGTTCCCGAAAACTGGGCCGAGCGAGAAGTAATTCTGCACTTTGGTGGGGTAAAAACCGCTTTCTACGTATGGGTAAACGGTGAATACGTCGGGTATTCGGAAGACTCTAAAACTCCGGCTGAATGGGATATTACCGAATATTTGCAAGCAGGCGAAAATACGGTGGCCTGTGAAGTGTACCGCATTGCTTCCGGTTCCTATTTAGAGTGTCAAGATTTCTGGCGATTAAGCGGTATTGAACGCGATGTGTATTTGTACTCCCTACCGAAACTTAGCATTCAGGATTTATCCGTAAAAGCTGGATTGGACAGTACGTATCAGACCGGACTTTTCTCGGCTGAAGTTGTGATGACCAACCATAGCGATGACCCGTTTTCGGACAAGTCGCTTCGCCTTCAGCTACTAGATGCTTCCGGCAGCGCGGTGTACGAAGAAGAGAAAAGTATTACCGTATCGGGCGAGTCAGAAGAAACATTTACGTTTGAAGCCGAAGTAGATAACTGCCAAGCCTGGTCAGCCGAAGCACCTAATTTATACTCGCTGCTGATTACTTATCAGGGTTCAGCGGACGAAACTCCTACCGTAAGTGCTACGCAGGTGGGCTTTCGTAATGTGGTCATAGAAAATGGACAACTGTTGGTAAACGGCCAGCCCGTGCTGGTGAAAGGCGTTAATCGGCACGAACATCACCCGGAATTTGCTCACCACATTCCGCGCGAAAGTATGGAGGAGGATATTCGCCTGATGAAGCAGTTTAATATTAACTCGGTGCGTACCAGCCACTACCCCAATGATCCGTACTGGTACAAGCTCTGCGACCGCTACGGTTTGTACGTGGTGGACGAAGCAAATATTGAGTCGCACGGATTGGGCGCGGCTTACCAAAGACCATATGACCCGAAGAAGCATATTGCTGATGACCCTACTTGGGAGCGAGCCCATCTGGACCGAGTAGAACGGATGTATGAACGGGATAAAAACCACCCGTCTATCATTACTTGGTCATTAGGAAATGAGGCCGGGGATGGCTCTAATTTTGTAAAAGGCTACGAATGGCTGAAATCTAAAGACAGCCGCCCGGTGCAGTTTGAGCAAGCCCGCCTTCATCCACATACCGATATTTACGCTCCCATGTATATGTCAATGGACGTGATGAAACAGTACGCGCTGGATAACCGAGCGTACCGTCCGCTCATTCAGTGTGAATACGCCCACGCGATGGGAAACAGTGTAGGTAATCTTCAGGACTACTGGGATTTGATAGAAAGTTACGACGTGCTTCAGGGCGGTTTTATCTGGGACTGGGTAGACCAGGGGCTGGTGAAGAAAACTGAGCAGGGCGAAACCTACTTCGGCTACGGCGGCGATTTCACCGGCGATTCTATCCGCAGCGACCACAATTTCTGCCTCAACGGACTAGTAAGCCCCGATAGAAAACCGAATCCGCATATTTATGAGGTAAAAAAAGTGTACCAGAATTTTAAAGCAGAGCCGATTGACCTATCGACTGGAAAAGTAAAACTCACCAACGAATATTTCTTTACTGATTTACAAGAATATGATGTCCGCTGGAAACTGGAAGAGGAAGGAAACATTGTAAGAGAAGGCACCTTGGATGTTGCTCTAGCTCCCCGAAATACCCAAGAAGTAACCATTCCCTACCAAACTATTAATTCAGGAAAAGAGCAGTGGCTAACTATTTCGGTTCATCAGAAACAGTCTGACCCGCTGATTCCTACTGGACATGAACTAGCGGTTGAACAGCTATTGGTAAATTCAGTCTCACTTGCATCAGACTCAAATAATGCTGATTTTTCAGCTCTGTCGCTAGAAGAAGATTCAGAATCAATCACCGTGAATGGAGCTCAATTTACGCTACGCTGGAATAAAGCGGACGGTACCCTACAGCAGTTCAACTTTCAGGATAATGCGTTACTGGTTGCTCCACCTCGCCCCGATTTCTGGCGCATTCCCACTGATAACGATTACGGAAACAACATGCCGAAGCAACTCGCTGCTTGGCGCGACATACCGAATACACTAAAAACCGAAGATCCTAAAGCTATAGAAAAAGATAATGGCGAGATAGAAATTACTGTACCTGGAGTGCTTACTGATATTGACACCCAGTACGATGTAACCTACACCGTTCATCCCAGCGGGGCGGTAACCGTTGCTACTTCGTTTATTCCCCCACCCTATCGTCCGTTACCCGAACTACCGCGCTTAGGCACGCAAATGAAGATCGCCGGAAACCTTTCCGAAGCCAAATGGTACGGGCGCGGCCCCCACGAGAATTATAGTGACCGTAAGACTTCGGCCTTGGTGGGTGTGTACGAAATGGCGGTAGAAGATTTATACTTTCCCTACGTTCGCCCTCAAGAAAATGGCTACCGCACCGATGTCCGTTGGCTAGAACTGACCAACAGTGAAGGAGTAGGGCTAAAGATCAGTGGTTCACCCACTTTTTGCTTCAGTGCTAACTACCACGAACGCGCAGGCTTTTCTAATGATCCGCAGCGAAAGTACCTGCATACTCCCGATATTGAGCCCCAGGAAAATATTACACTTAATATTGACTACGGACAGCGGGGTGTAGGCGGCGACAATAGTTGGGGCGCACTTCCGCATACCGAATACCGGATTTTACCCCGCGAATACTATTTCTCCTTCACCATGACTCCAATCAACCAGCCTGCTGAAGTACGAGCGAATGAGTGATAGCTGGGTTGTGTCCGGCAAATAGCCTTTGGGGCGAAATGCGCCAAATAAATATTCTCCAGAAATCTTTTTACGGCACTCTCTCGTGAAATCTGAAAGTACATCAATCAATCTATTTTTGTCATTCCCACATAGAGAAATCTCAATAAACAGATAGTCTGGACTATCTTCTTCTGCTATTATTTTATCAGCGAAGTCTACTAGTGCTTTTGTATCTACGACTCTACATTGCAGCCCAATTTTATAAAGAATCAACAGGTCAATATCGTCTTTTGGGTTTATCATTATAGATTACCTATAACGACCCGGCTAGATGCCGCGCCCATCCCGAAGGGTGGGAATGGCGTTTAGCTCTTGTTGTAGCCAGTTCTTACTTTTCCTTTTTTGGCAATCCAACCTTGGTAAGTATCTTGTTCGCTTTCTCAAGCTTTTCTGGAAAAAGTACTTTGTCCTGCAACTTTTCCAGTTCCTTATCGAACACGATGATCGGAACTTTTGAACTATTCAATTTATCAATTTTGGTTTTCATAATTCTTCTTTTTAGTTATTAAGAAAGCATCATAATCTTCTCCAACAATAAATTCTTCCCATTCGTTGTCTTCTATCCTCAATCCAAACACCAGGAAGTCCACTTGAACCTCAGCAAGATTGTTCGTAATTCCCATTCTGTAAAGGCGCGTTCTCGCACTGGTACTCCCAGTGGCAAAAATCCACGATCTGGGATACTTCTCCGTGAAAGCATAAACGGTCGAGGCTACCGTTGCCAATACTTTTAAGCTGTCCCCATTGTTTGTTATGGATAAATCGTCAATAGATTTTGTTGTTTTATCATAATCGCCAAATGCTAGGTTGAAGACATTTTCTTGTCCAGTTTCTGTATATTCCACCATTTTGTGGATCAACCCTTTTGGCCCTTCGCTAATGAATTCAAAGTGCCTTAATTTTCGCTCTGATTTGTATTGATACTTAGGATTGTTCACAAATTTCTGCTTTTTGGCAAAACTACGAAATCAATTCTAATGTCCGTATTCTAGTCGGTATAAGTTGGCTACAACGGTTAGTGTAGGCGCTGGCCGACTTGTTTGCGTTTTATATTTCGTTGCTCTTTTATCGCACTTCGGCGAAACTCAGCTTCAACCTTATGTTTTTGCTAGGCTAGCGGCTAGCTTTTGTTGGCAGTTGGCTTTGATGTCCACTTTTCCATGAACCCATTAATCTGATTATTCAAAAGTCTAGAAAACTTGTCCTCTTTGAACTTTTCTATTCCCTCTAATCTTTCAAGAAGCTTTTTCGTTTGATTCCAAATTTGGATCATTTCTGAAATTCTCGGTTTCAATGCCATCGCGTTATCGGGCGTATAATGAACAGTTTTGTTTCTAAGGCTAAACAATCTTGCTATTTCATTCAGGTGAATGTTATGTGTGCTGATGTCATCTTTAAAAATGAAAATTATTCTCTCCATAACTTTCGCAATAGAGAATCTTGAATAGCTAAAATCGTCTATTAATCTTGTTTGCTTCAAGTACAAAAGGTGTCTATTAATGACAGTTTCAATAAAAAAGCCAAAGTTATTAAGATGCCCGAGCATCTCAATAGACTGTATTGCGTGGTCAAGAGTAAAATCATAATTTTCGACTCTCGCTAAAGTTTGTGCTTTATTCCATCCATCAGAAATAGCTCTTAATGTTTCCTCTGTCATGACCTCTGGAAGATCAACTTGCAATAGTTCTACTGGACTTTCTGGAAGGTTTATAGATTCTATTATTTCTTTATCCTTATCACTTGGATCAATCTTCTTAAGTTCTTCCGAAAAAAGGTACGAAGCAAATTCGTAAATCAACGCTTCATTAATGTAATGAAATGATTCGTTCAAGTAAAAGTTGATACCTTCCCCTAGTTTTGAAAATGTATTTATATCGTGTTCCACATTCATTTTTTAGCTTACTGCCAACGTCTAGCATATGGCTTGTGGCGGTTTCGAAAGCTCATTTTTATCTACATAATATTAACTTTGTAAAATGCAGGAAAGCTTGAACCACCACTAAACCCGCAATAAGTTATATGCAGTGTTGTGTGTGGTTATTCACCCATATAAACATTATCAAGTGTTTCTATTGGTATATTTGATAAAGAGCCCTCTTTAGTTTCAAAATTCCCCTTCAAATTATATTCTTTGCCATGAATTTTGACAATTATACCAATGTCATTCTCGTATTCATATATTATATAATTAGCCGCCTCATTTCTGAAGTTTATAGATTGAAAATTTGATGTAACTACAAAATCTTTTTGCTTATAAACTGCTTCAATAGGAAGGCTAAATTCAACTTCGTTGTCGTTTTTTAAAAGAACGTAGTATAGCATTCGATTATTGATATTATAAAGAACTACAGTTTTGTCCTTGTTCTTCAATTTAAACGATAGAATTGGATAGATGCCTTCCTGATCTAAATTAGCGGTTTTCGTGACAGTTTCAACCATCCCTTCCGATGTCCATTTTCGTTGGGTTTCAGTATTAAATGGCATATCTTGTTCAGAAATAATGGTGTGATTTTCAAACGGATACCCGTCAATTATTTTATAAGTTGAAAAGATATGATAGCAGCAACCTCCGCTTCCGGTGATTAAAATTTCTTTCTCATTTGGTAGTAATTCATAATTGCCCTGAGATCTTAGTATAATTTCTGTAAAGACAGCGTTTTTAACGAAATCAGTTCCGTTATACAGATATATTGTATACGCAGGCCCTTTGCTAGAATAATATTGTTGAAGAGCTAAATCTTTGTGTCCATCAAAGTTAAAGTCTCTGTAGACAATAACTTCCTGTTCAGTTCCTGATATCTGAATATTAGAGTTTGTATACTTGCTTTTATCAAAGGCAAATGCCTCTGCTGAAACCTCTAGCAAGAGTTTATTCCGTTTTTTTAGAAAGACACGTATCTTGCCTTCATGGAAATATTCATGAGAACTAAGGTCTATCTCAATCTCAAAATCAAACCGTTCTGATAAGTCACTTACAATATAGATTTGACTAAAAGATTGATGTGATAATATTGTAATTATTGTTAGAAAAAATGTTCTCATAGCAAATTAATCACGCACAACGGTTAGTGTAGGCGCTGGTGCGAGGCCTCAGCCGAAGCATAGCGCTTACACAATGTTGTATGCCGCCTTCTTCCCGTTAGGCAGCATGTTCTGTCAATCGAACATCGAGTTTGAAATCTTTCATCATTTCGTTGAGTTCCTTAACAAACTCATCCCGCATATATTCATATTGTGAAATGGTCGATACGTCTCCTTGATGACCGCGATGGAAATCTATCATCTTATTCAATTCCTCAATTTGTTCAATGATGTCGCTAATCCTAGCCACTTTGGCTTCTTTATCTATAGGTTCCATATCAATTAAATTCAATTTCAATAAATCCTTTCGGATATTTCTTTTTGGCTCTATTCTTTTTTGTCTGACTGAACCAGTTATACCAATATACCCAATCCGATTGATAAAGCATATATTTGGCATGATCTTCAGGATACTGTCTTACCGTATATGCATCGACCCCATAGGTTTTTCTGGCTCCGGTCAATCTGAAATGGTCATGAATTAAATTTTCTTTCGCTTCAAATATTTCGTGATTAACGAATGTGATAAAATCTATATCTCTGGGATGTTCTTTAGCGGTCACGAAGCTCCCATCTATCCATTGGATAAAGTGCGTAGCAACCTGAGCAGAAGAATCTTCAACAAATCTTAGGTAGTTATCAAAGATCTGTTTCCTAGGACTATTTTGAGGAAATGTACCGACAAAGAAATCCTTAAATTCATCCAGCGTAAGCGTTATTTTTTCGTACGGTTGTAGATTTCCTCGTTGATCAAAATTCAATTCCATATTCATCAGTATTCCCTGTAATGATACTGATTTCTTTTTACTTTTGGTGGCATACAACGACCAACTAAAATGAGTATGCGCCCCACTTGCTAGAAGTACCGAAGTATCCTGCTTGCATTGTCCTGTCAAAGTGCTCAGTTCGCATATTCATTTTTAGTGTTTGTTATGTGTATTTATATTTCAATTTCTCTATAAATGGCTAGAGGAGTCGTGGTTATACGTGGATAGCTTGAGTATCTAACAAATTGCTCAAACCCCTCAAAGCCTCTAAACACCCCCCGAAAAGCATTCTCAAATGCTATTGACTCTTCCGTGGCGTCTTCTTTATCTGACAATGGATCAAATAAGTCTTGATTCTCTGAAGGAAGGGAGGTTATCATTCCAAAGATTGTCATTTTTAAATTGGGTCTTGATCCGAAAGAAAATATGATGTTTTCAATATCAGTTTCCACAAAGTTTTCCCTTTTTAAATTAGAGAGTATTTCAAATTGTGGTATTTGGTCATAAGGATAAAATCTGAAGTTGATCCTATTGGGAAGAAAGGTGTCTATAAAAAGCTGAATACCATCAACCAAATATTGAGGAATTTTTCCTCCCTCTATGTTCTCGTCCAAAAGAGTTATTAAATCTTCTTCTAGTTTATTGAGTCTTGCTGTGTCTTTAGTTTTAGCATTTCTATCCTTGTATTGGCTGATAATTTTTCTCTGCTTCTTAATCTCTTTTTTTAATTGACCATACTGTTCTTTAATATCAGTTCCTTCAACACTACATTCTTGGATAAACATTGAGATGGCATTAAATCTTTCTGCAATCTTCTTAAGCCTATCGTAATCTTCAATATTCACCCATCCAGTGGCTTTTACAAAAATTTTGTTAGCCAGTTTATCATGGAGTTCTTCTATTGTCAGTTCATCTTGATCGATTAGGTCTAAATCAATAAAGGATTCAGATTTATCAATACTGTTTTGAAGCTGGTTAAGCAGATTGTGATGTGGAATTCTCGTAATTGTTTGATTCTCTTTACCACCTATGTTTGAGCCGATTTTTGCCTGAAAAACCTTAATATCTACCCCTAGATTAGAGGTTAGCCCGGCTGAGTCTTCTTCAGATGTCTGACTTTGAGTAATAATGCCTTCATCAAGTTGGCTATATAAAGAAACCGCCTTGGCCGTATCAAGGTAAAGAAGGTCCTTTATTATTTTAGATTTTTTACTCATACCCAATTACACATAACGGTCAAGCTAGCCGTCTACCGGGCCTTATTGGCTGTTCTACTTCCAAGTTAGCATTTATAAAACCTAAGGCAACTAGCCTGGAAGCGCTCATTTCCGCCCGATTGTGGCTAGCTCTTGTTAGCAAACCGCTTATCTTCTTACCCAAGTACTGTCTCCTTTTAAAAATGCAACCAGACCAATATTCTTCGCTATATAGACTTGTTCAGGCAGCACATTTTCAAGTGTATTGGTGATTCTAACAACTTCGCTATATTCTATATCAGAAAGAACGAATGAAGGCAAATGCTCTATTGGATAGTCCTCAAAATCATCGCTGGAATATCTGATCCGATTCCCTATCAGTGTATCACCTACTATATCAAGATTTAAAGACAGCGTATTAAATCCAAATCCCATATCAATCCTCTCAGTAGGACTTCGATATGCAATTGTATTGAATATATTAATATTATACTCTCGAGAAAGGTGACTGGTAGTAAAGGAGATGTTACAATCAGTTTTTTGATAATCAGGGAATGGTATTAACGATAGCTCACGTTCATAGTCAAAAGTATAAGATTCGCTTGCTTCGAACATCAACAGCTCAAAAACCATTACCTCCCCCTGACACTCAAATTCATAATTTCTCTCTTCAGGAAATAACAGCCAATCTGTTTCTGCAATTGAAAAATCAAATGCCGGACAGTTTACTACTTCAGTAGTATCACACGCTGCTAACAATAGCATCCCAAGGAAAACCAATATTGACTTCGTATTTCGTATCATTTTCAAGTGTTTGCTAACGACCATTGCGAGCTGCTGGGCCGGGTCGGTGGCATTTGTCTTTCAAGTTAGCATTTTTACTGCTTGGGGCAACTAGCTTTCAAGCTCAACTTCAGAGGCTTAGTAGCTGCTTTATGTTAGCACACGTATTACCTTTCAATTTTGATTTCTATTCCCTCGTTTTGAAGCTCTGTCAATGTAAGTTCTATCTCTTTCCATTTACGACGATCTGTCAAATAAACATATTCTTTATCGTTCTCAGTTTGAACTTCAAGGCTAGCTTTTTTCGTATCGTCAATCATATCATGGTAGATGAACTCTAGTTTGTGCACATCTTTTAAATCTATATTTTTAATCTGCTGATTATATATAAAAATCAATGATTCAGAATCTAGTTGAAGGAATCCAGTGACAGATTTTCTTCTTATGGCAAACATCAAAATCACTCCGACAATCATTATACATATTGGTCCCCAAAGTAAAATAGGGTATTCTTGTAACATCGGATCGAAGCTTGTAATCTGCCCTGTTAAATATTTATGAATCGCTGAGATTCCGGTAGTAAGAAATAATATTCCTAATCCAGCAAGTGTCAAATTAATTCCAAACTTATTTAGTCGACCACTTGTGACAGAAACTTTTCTAATTGAAGATTCAATCATCTTTATATGTGTGCTAACGCCTAGGGCAGCCTTCGCCCGGCTTGTTGGCTTTTTTAGTTCGTTTATCAATATTGGTACTTGGAGCAACTAGCATGCTAACTCATTTTTGCTAGGCTGAGGGCTGAGCGATGTTGTACGCTGCCTTTTCTCAATGATCATATCTTGCTGGATCAATTTCATCATCTGATGGTAACCATTGGTTGTTGATTTTATCGATCAGCTCAGATAGGTGTCGTTTGACTTTTCTCTTGGTAAAATCAATGCAAACCACTTTATCAATCTCGAAGTTATCATCATTCGCTAAGGTTGAAGCATACCAAAATCCTTCTCCAAAATTCTGGTGAAATGTCGTCACCGGCGACTGATCATAATCAAAATCCTTCCCAGTTTCTTGCTCGTACCCCACTGCTCGCCAAGTAATTTCTTCATCAAAATATTCCTCAGTCATGGTCGCCAATTCCCCGGCACTACAAGTGTATGAAACATGATGATCTAAGCAGATTTTCACCGCAGGTGGAATTAATTCTTCATCCTCTTTATTCGCGATGGTGAATGCTATCCAATCGCGAGTTGGCAGTGATTTTATCCAATCAGCATTATTTCTAACTTGAATGTAAAATACCTTCCTCCTATTGATTCGTCCAATTAACTCCATTAGAATTTCAGGTAGCGTACAACAACTGCATAACGGCAACTAGTCTCCGTTATTTCCATTATGTCTACTTCGTTTTGAGTTGTTTAGCAGGTGAAAATAAAACAAAAGAAATTATATATATAATTTTACATATAAAATATTTCATAACCGTTTAAGTTTTATTAATCGGTTATAAACATTTACAGTCGTTTGTAAACATGTTACGCTATCAGAGTAAAGAACGAAGAGCTGAACCATTAAGCTTTGTAGTATTCTATTTGGCCTCCATCAAAGTCGGCTACTCGGGCAACCAGTGCTTGACGGTCTTCTTCGCTGATGGATTTAAAAGAGTTGGCCAAGTCAATTTTCTCTTGTAGCATCTCCGCATGATCCGGCCCGGTAATAAGCACACTGACGGGTAATGACCAAACGAAGTGAAGGGCTTCCTGAACGCTTAGTGCGCCGGGTACAATACGAGGCTTATCACCCGACTTAAAGTGGGTAGTGCCGCCGAAGAAACCGCCGTTGGCCAGGGTTTTCATCGCTAACGGAGCGATGTTATTCTCCAGCAGTTTGGGGAGCACGTTATTGATAAAGCTTTTGTAGTTGGGGTCAAATACATTAATTGGCATCTGGCAGGTTTGCATTACATCAGCAGCCTGCTCCAGCATCCGCTGATGAGCCTGATAATCGCGGTGACCGGTGAAGCCGTAGTGACGAATCTTTCCTTCGGATTGCGCTTTCTGCACAAATTCTAGCACCCTGTTTTCTATCCGCCGATCCACATCACTCGGGCTGGTAACCGAGTGGATTTGCCAAAGATCAATGTAGTCGGTTTTCATTCGGCGTAGCGAATCCTCCAGATGCTGCTGGGCTACTTTGGCATTAGTGGCTCGGGTTTTAGTCATGATATACGACACATCGCGGTATTCGGGGCTAAGAAACATGCCGTAGCGTTCTTCAGCCAATCCGTTACCGTACTGTTCGGCATTGTCAAAGAAGCGAACTCCACCGGCCAACGCCGTTTCTATCGTTTTTTGCGCCTCTGATTCGCTCATACGAGCAATATGCGCTCCACCCAGGCCAAGCATAGTTACTGTTTCTCCGGTTTTACCCAACTTTCGCTGCGGTAGCAAATCGCCCAGTCGGTCTCGCTGCGGAGCGAGTGAAGCAGGTTCTTCAAAGCTGGCTAGTTGAGCCGTAGCACTTTGGCCCGTTTCATTGGCTTGAGACTGACAAGAGAAGGGCACCATCATACCGGTGGTAAGTCCGGCTAGGGTCTGTAGAAATTTGCGCCGATCCGGCTGGTCTTGCTCATTCATAACATTCGTGGTTAGGGTTTCTAATGTTTCAAACTTACCTGGCTAATTCAGCCAATGCATAAGTTACTAAAAATCGAGCCTTGTGTAAAGGTACCCGCCCCAGTCTACCTAATTTATTTGAGTTCGGCTTTCAACTGATTGAGTCCTCGTAGGTTTTGTACTAGTACTTCCTTTACATCCCGGTCTTGGTGGCCGATAATACCGATAGGGCCTCGGTAGTTACTATTTTGAATCGCTTGCAACATTTCTAGTTCCCGATCACCTTCTCCCAGAGCTACTATTTTTTCACCGCCTTCCACCATTCCATTGAGATTAATACACAGCAAGTGATCCTGCATTTTCTCTAGTAAGGCTGGAAACTCATTAATCTCATGATGGGCGTGATGAAAGTTGTACACCATCCCCAAGTGATCGCTACCCAATGAATCAATAATCGCTAACTGGTTGATTGGGTTACCAAACCAGTCGCCGTGGTTATACATGCCTAGCGTACAATTCTGCTGTTTAGCCCGCTTCCGAAAGTCTGCAATAAAGCGAATCGCCCGCTGGCGTTTTTCTTCATCTGAAAGCCCCTCAAAATACTGGGGTGAAAACGAAAACCAGCATTCGGTTCGCACCTCGTTTGCTACCATCTTATCCCATAAAGTTTCGTTATCCTCTCCCAAGTAGCCTACCGAATCTTGGTCAATCCAGAACCAAACTGCCCGCAGGTCAATATTATGCTTTTTGAGTGCTTCAAGTTCTGCCTCAAAAGTGGGTAGATGTTGCTGCCGCCAATCGTAAGCCAACTGAGAAATACCCAGCTCCTGCAACATCGCTGCCCGCTCTTCCGGACTGCGCTCCTCACTATCAAACGGCACAATGCACCAAGCAATGAGATTGGACTGATCGAACAGCGAATGGCTGTTGGTCACCGGTCTGTTTTCTATCGAGCACGAGATGAGTACGCTAAGCCCCAGCACTATTGAAACAATGGAGAATACCTTCATAAACACTATTTGGTTTGGTAGCCTTGGTTATAAAATACACTCAAGCCATCTTTTCCCGCTACGGCAATATCATTTCTTCCATCGCTATTCAGATCAGTTACGGCCATAAAGATTCCAGCTCCTTTACCCACTCCCAGCGGGCCGTAGCTAATAGTGTGCTTAGTAAAAGATTCTCCGTTCCACTGAAAGTAGTACATTCCCAGCGGATCATCTGAGCCCGGGTCGCGACCATTATGCGCCCGGAAGCGTTTGCCAGTAATCAGTTCGGGGTTGCCATCGCCAGTGACATCTTCCCAGGCCATCGTATGAAACTGGGCATTGTACGGGTCAATCGGATGAGCGATCCAACTTCGCTGACCGTTCTCATCCGAGCTTTGTTCGTACCAGCTTAATCCGTAGTCGTGCCCCTGCCCAACAATTAAATCGTTTTTACCGTCTCCGTTCACATCTTCTACCAAAATTGGTACACTGGCCTTACCTAGTGATAGTTCACGATGTACTTTCCATTCTCCGGATAGTGGGTCTTCCGGCGCTTCGTACCACTGCTCACTGCTAATCAGATCGCCCCGTCCGTCGCCGTTAATATCGCCAAAACCTAATCCGTGCCCCTGCTCCGAACCAACTTCGTAGCGCACAAATGCACCACTCTCCAGCCGATAGAACTTAAGCGCGTCGTTAGGATTGTTAGGTACGAGCTCGGGCTGCCCGTCGCCGTCAATATCCCACGCCTGGGCACATTCTACTGGCCCGGTTGAATCAATCAGGTGCTCTTGCCACATCTTACTCTCACCCGGATTCTCCCGCCACAGCATGGTCTGATCGCCCCAACTTCCGGTAATAAAGTCTAAACGACCATCCCCGTTTACGTCCATCGGAATACTGGCGAAATCATTATAGTATTCTCCCCTACCCCAACGAGCCACATTGGCAATGAAGTGACGATGCTGAAATTCTGGCCCTTCGTACCAAAATGCTCCGGACACTAAATCCAGCGTATCATCGCCATCTACGTCAAATGCTCCCACCGCTTCGTAGCTTTCCATAGCTATAACTTTCTGTACAAATTGTACAGGCTTATCCAGCGAATTGTCAGCTTGAGCTAAAGCTTTAGAAAAAAGCGAGAGGCTAATAAACAATTGCACTAACGAGTAGACAGCAGATTTCTTCAAAATAGTAGGTGGTATGCACCGCAGTTAATCAGCGATAATTAGGCTAATGTTAACTGATTTTCTTTAAATAAGAAAGACAACCTTCAAGCATAGGGTGCTTTCAGTCTGAAGGAGGATCGGTATCTTTGTTGTACAATTCTTTACTATCTTCGTAAAAAACTAACTCGTACAGATACTATGCAACCTTCCCGAAGAAACTTTCTGAGGAATACTACCTCAGCCGCTTTAGGAGCTTCCGCCCTCATTTCTACTTCTCAAACTAGCTTAGCCCAAGCGAAGCAAGATGATGAAATGTTGGATAAAATACTGGCTCAGCCGGTGTTGAAGAAAGGGCTATTTCCCGACCCGGTAATTATTGATCGGCTCGAGCTGTTGCGTTATCAAGATAACTTCATCTGTAGAGTCACTTCTACCGACGGAGCCGAAGGCATCTCGGTAGGAAACAATATGCAGATGGTCGGTCTTTACCCCATCTTCTCAGTAAGATTACAACCTTTTTTTATCGGTAAAGATGCTCGCGAATGGGAGCAACTACTGGAAGAGGCATACGTTTACAAAAGCAATTATAAGTTGCAAAACCTTGCTCTGTGGGTGCCATTGGCTACTATTGAGTTTGCGGTGCTGGATATGCTAGGAAAAATCGCTCAAAAACCAATGGGTGAACTCATAGGCAAAGTACATCATCCGAAGATTGCGGTGTATCAGGCGAACAACTTCCGAGGTAAGTCAGCTGAAGAGTCTATTGGGTTGATTAAACAGCAGGTGGAAGAGTCGCAGGCCAAAGCCCTGAAGTTTAAAGTAGGCGGACGGATGAGTAAAAACGCCGACTTTCCCGCCGACCGTACCGAAAAGTTGATTCCACTAGTACGGAAAACCTTTGGGGATGATATGACGATCTACGCGGATTCTAACGGCTCTTACGATGCAGCCGAAGCTATCCGGATTGGTAAGCTGATGGAAGAGTACGCCTTCGACTTTTACGAAGAACCTGTTCCGTTTGATTGGTATCAAGAAACTAAGCAAGTGACTGATGCTATGACCATTCCGGTAGCGGGGGGCGAGCAGGAACCTAGTATGCGGAACTTCCGGTGGCTAATTAAGGAAGACGCGTTGGATATTGTTCAGCCCGATATTTTCTACTTCGGGGGCATGATTCGCTCGATGAAGGTAGCACGTATGGCAGATGCTAAAGACAAGCCTTGCATTCCCCACATCTCCGGTTCCGGCTTGGGTTATTTGTATATGATGCACTTTGTCTCGGCTGTTCCTAACGCCGGGCCATACCACGAGTTCAAAGGCTTTAATAAGAAGTTGCCACTAGAGTCAACTACCTCTAGTCTCAGTAGCGAAGATGGAGTAGTTACCGTGCCTACCGCCCCTGGCCTTGGAGTCACCATTGACCCAGATTATATTGCTAAGCATAAGGTAGTCTAGCGTTTTAGTGTTGGGTATAGCCAGCAACTGTCACTACTTACTTGTAAATTTTTAAGAACTAAACAAAATGATGAGCCGACAGTAAGCGTACCGCCTTGTTATCGGCTCGTCATCAATCTTGTTATTGAAGCACAAAACTTGCCTACCCCTGCTCAGTTGGCATTACCAGTAGTTCCTGTACATTCACATGCTTCGGTTGTTGCAGTGCATAGAGAATACTCTCGGCAATATCTTCGGACTGCAACGTCTCAATATCAAGCATCGGCTTCATTATCTTTTCAATAATATCTTCGTCAGTAATGGTATCAGTAAGCTCAGTAGCTACGGCTCCTGGTTCGATAGCAGTGACACGAATGTTAAACTCAGGAGCCAGTTCGTTGCGTAACCCTTCAGAAAAGGCTCGTACGGCGAACTTGGTTGCGCAGTAGACCGACCCGCCCGGAAATAGTTTTCGTCCAGCCACTGATGAAATATTGACAATATGCCCTCGCTTGTTATCCATCATCTTAGGTAGCACGGCGGCCACACCGTTGAGCACACCCTTAATGTTTACATCGACCATCTTCTCCCATTCGTCGGTCTTTAGCTTTTTCGCAAATGATAAAGGCATCAATCCGGCGTTATTTACCAGCACATCCACATCTCCAAATACCTCTTGCGCCTGCTGTACTACTTGTTTCCAGTCCTCATTCTTTGTAACGTCGGCGGTCACTACCAGAGCCTTTCCGCCGGCACTTTCTATCTTCTGCTTAAGTTCTTTAAGCCGATCTTCACGGCGAGCAGTGAGTACTACTTTGGCTCCGTGCGAGGCTAGCTTTTCGGCGGTCGCTTCACCAATACCACTGGAAGCACCGGTTACTATTACTACTTTATCTTGAAGTTCCATACTACGTCTATTATTTTTGGTTAATGGTAAATCTTATCAACTCCTAAAACCTCAGGTTGTTCCGATAAGTGACTACTAGGAAAAGGTATGCGCTAAGCTTTATTCGTAAGGTAAGTTCTTAAGATACGGTAATAGAGCTACCGGGCACCGTTAGCGAGCATTTAGATGGAATCACCAACTAGCTGATTCACCGTTTCTCCAGCTCATTTCCAGTTGGATATTCAACTGTAGAGGAAACTGAGGTAAGTTAAGTAGTGCAGAAGAGGCTTCTTCTATATGCAGTACCATCTCACTTTCATCCACCGACGTAATTGCAAACAACATTTCCTCACCTGCCTCAGAAGTTAAGGTTAATTGCTGTTTATCTTCACTAAGTTGCCAGCTACCCAATAGAGGGGCGCTATCAATTTGTTGAAAGTCAAACGAGTTATCTGGGCGAAGATTTAGAGCAGGTTCTCGGTCTAATAGCTCTTGGGTAATTTGGCCTTCCAATAATATTAGTCCAAATGCATCTTGAGGTAAGATTTAGAAAGTTAGGCATGAGTGTAGCATTATGGTAAGATTAACGGAAGGTAGCGAATTTAGAGAAAATTCAGACTAAGAATGTCGCTCACTTTGCAAACTAGCTACTTCTTATTCTGGCTGAAGAAGTAGTACAATAATCCGATAATTTCATTTTTGTTCGTCATTCTTTTAGCATCCGGATACTGCTCTTTAAATAGGGCCATCAATCGTTCGTAGTCAGCTAGCGATAACTGAAACTGCTGACTTATTTCTTTTATAGTTTTCTCATCATTGATAAGCGCGTAGTACTTTGCTTCTTCTTTTGTCTGTTGCGTGGCTTTAGCGTACTTCCGGCGCTCTTTTCCATTTTTAGAAAAACGATCGTGCAAACGTGTGAACACTCCGGTTAATGTGCCTCCTGCCTGCCCGGGAGGTAGTCCACCTTCTACACCTGGTTCAAAACGAATAGGTTTCTTAGAAACAATATCTTCTTTCCCTCGCACGAATCTGACCGTCATTGACTCTCTTTTGGGTGCGGTAATGATAGGCTTAACAGCACGGTCAAAGACAGTGATTCCTGGTAGCAGAATAGAGTCCTCTACCAATACCACTTGCTGGAGTTGTTGAAAGTGCTCATCGTTTACAATTATGCGTTCGGGCTGATACCCTACCAAAGAGAACTTTAGCGTGTCACCAGAAATGGCATCAATGGAAAATAGCCCATTGATGCCTGAAACGGATACCTTTTTCAGACTGGAATTGATAACGTGCACAAACGGTAACTCTTCTCCGGTACGAGATGTTATCTGCCCACGAACGAGTAGCTGGGCGTAGGCTGAAGAGTTTAGTAGAATTAAGCAGAGTAAACCGCAGTAGTTTCGAGATGGCATACATGCCGTACAACGCTAAATCTACCTTACTAATGTATCACCAATGCTGATTGAGATGATTTTTAACTAAATTTAATAACTTGGTTTAATCTTGATAATAACTGATTTGGAAATTGGTTGATGACTACCGTGAGCCGAACGAGTATGCGGCACCAGTCCGTTTGCTTCCGGAAAGTACGTAGCTACGCATTGGGTAGGAATTGGGAACGAAACTACTCGGAAGTTGCGGACTATCCGTTCTTGTCCATCGTATTTGCTTATCAAGTCTACTACTGCTCCTTGCGATAGGTTGAGCTTCTTTATGTCAGCGGGATTCATAAGTACTACCCGACGCTCATAGTGAATGCCCCGGTAGCGGTCGTGCAGTCCGTAAATGGTCGTATTATACTGATCGTGACTGCGGATGGTCATCATCAGAAATTCATTCTCCTCTAGTGAATGGTCAGCAGGTTGATTGATGGTAAAATGGGCTTTTCCACTTTCCGTAGTGAAATTTCCTTCACGGGCTCCGTTGGGTAGATAAAATCCACCTGGTCTTCGCACTCGTTGATTGTAGCTCTCAAAACCGTCTATTGTTTTTTCAATCGCGTCCCGAATGGTGTCGTAGTTAGCGACCATCGCATTCCAGTCGACAGTTGTATCTGAACCCAGGGTAGCTTTGGCAATCTCAGCTACGATCTTGGGTTCACTCAAAAGATAGTTAGAAGCCGGGCGTTTACCGCCTTGCGTTTTGTGTACTACTCCAGTAGAGTTTTCTACCGTCAGAAACTGGGTACCACTTTCTTGGACGTCTAACTCAGTGCGACCCAAGCAAGGTAAGATGAGCGCAGTTTTTCCGTGAGCTAGGTGACTACGATTGAGCTTGGTAGATACCTGCACTGTCATTTCGCACTGCTGTAATCCCTCAGCGGTGTAATCAGTATCTGGGGTAGCCGAAACAAAGTTACCGCCCATTCCCATGAAAAACTTGGCCTTCCCCTCGGCCATTGCTTTGATAGCTGCTATAGTATTATACCCTTCTTCTTTCGGGGGAGTGAATTGAAAGTGTTCTTCTAGTTTTTGGCCAAACTCTGGTTTGAGTTTCTCCCAAATGCCTACAGTACGATCGCCCTGCACATTGCTATGTCCCCGTACCGGACAGGTTCCTGCCCCCAGCTTACCAACACTTCCTTTCATCAGCAGTAGGTTCACCACTTCCCGTACATTGTCCACTCCATTCTTATGCTGAGTGAGTCCCATCGCCCAGCATACGATTATCTTATTTTCTTTTGCCAGTAGATTCACAACTTCTTCAATCGTTGCCCGCTCAACTCCCGTTTGCTGAATAAGTTCGTCTACATTGTACTGTTCTAAATCCTTCTTTAGTTGTTCAAAACCCTCAGTTTTGGATTGGATAAACTCTTGATCTAACACTGTACCTGGTTTCTCTACTTCTTTAGCTAGCAGCATTTTCATTATTGCTTTCAGTAAAGCTACGTCAGCATTGATGCGAACGGGAAGGAAAATATCAGTTAGCGATGTGCCGGATCCCAGCATCTCCAGTGGCTTTTGCGGGTTCTTGAACGAAAGAAGCCCCGCCTCGGGTAGTGGGTTTACTGAGATAATCTTAGCCCCGTTCTTCTTTGCTTGTTGCAGGGCAAGCAGCATTCGGGGATGATTGGTGCCAGGGTTCTGACCTATAATCATGATTACCTTTGCCTGGTAGAAATCATCCAGCGTAACCGATCCTTTTCCTATCCCTACTGTCTCGGATAATCCTACTCCGCTGGACTCATGGCACATATTGGAGCAGTCGGGTAAGTTATTAGTACCGTACTGCCGAACAAATAGTTGGTAGAGGAACGCCGCTTCGTTGCTAGTTCGCCCTGATGTATAAAAAATCGCCTCATTCGGATCAGCTAATATTCGTAGCTGCTGACCAATGAGTTGAAATGCTTCATCCCAGCTAATTGGCTGGTAATGAGCATCGTTCGGGTGGATTACCATTGGTTCGGTAATTCGTCCGCTCTTTCCTAATTCGTAATCGGTCAATTGCAGTAACTCTGCTACTGAGTGCTCTCGAAAGAATGCTGCATTGGCTCGAGTAGTTGTAGCTTCTTCGGCTACCGCTTTAGCTCCGTTCTCACAGAACTCTACTACCGACCGATGCTCGTCCGGGTCTGGCCAGGCACAACCGGGGCAGTCAAATCCATTAAACTGATTGATCTTCGTCATCAGTTTAGTTCCTTCTATCACTCCTACCTCGCCGTATACATGCTTGGCTGAACTTGCCACAGCGGGAATGCCCGCTGCTACTTTTTTACGCTGGCTCAGTTCAATTTTAGTAGCAAGTGCTTCAGGCTGGCGCGCCCCGGGCTGGCGCGCCCCACAGTGGCGACTGACGGGCTGATGAATAGTATCCTTCTTGGAATTGTTAGACATATGAGATTAGGTTAACGTTGTTGGTTGAGTAAGCTGCACTCGCTGGTGCCCGTGATAAATATTAAATCGCTGATCGCGGACAAACCCAATGAGTCCTAAGTCATATTGTTGAGCTAACTGAATAGCCAGCCCCGAAGGAGCACCTACCGCGGCTAGTAGCGGTACTCCTGCCATCAAAGTCTTTTGCACCAATTCAAAACTAACTCGTCCGCTCAATAGAATAAGAGTTGATGCGAGTGATATTTCTGGCTGACTCAACGCAGCCCCAATAAGTTTGTCTAGTGCGTTGTGTCTTCCTACATCCTCCCGCCACAGCAGCAACTCGCCTGTTTGAGAGAATAGACCCGCGGCGTGCAGCCCCCCGGTATACTCAAAAATTAACTGCGCCTCCCGCAGCTTAGCTGGGGCCTGATGAATTACCTCCTGACTAACCGAGAGATCAGAGACAGATAAAATAGGACAAACAGATTGCACCGCATCAATGGATGTCTTTCCACAGACACCACAACTGGAGGTGGTGTAAAAGTGCCGTTGCAGTTTTTGCCAATCAATCGATATATCGGGAGAGAGGGATACCCGTGCTACATTTTCAGCTTTACTGGTTTTCTGGGCACTCTGACAGTACCGAATATCAGCAATATCATCTTTACTCTGGATAACACCTTCGGTAAACAGAAACCCAAGTGCCAACTCAAAATCGTGACCCGGTGTCCGCATAGTGATGGATAAATCGCGTAACTGTCGCTGGGTGCTGGCACCATATTCTAGTCGGATAGCCAGTGGCTCCTCGACCGCTATTAAATCGGTTTCTTCCTTTATGCCCTCGCCTACTCTTACAATGTTGGCTGATTGTACTCCGCTGGTAATCATAACTTTGGGGTAAGCATTCGTGAGTTGTTGTTATCCATCCAAGGTACTGCTTTTCTAAGAATACTGAAAAGCTATCTAGTCAATTGGGTTTCGGAATGATTTTGGGCGAGAGAGAAAAAACGATATGGCTGTAAACGAAAAAAGCTAACCTAGATGTGGTTAGCTTTTGAATGTACCAGGAGCGGGACTTGAACCCGCACGACCTAATGGTCACAAGATTTTAAGTCTTGCGTGTCTACCAATTCCACCATCCCGGCATAGCTTCATTTTATTAGTTTTTTTAAGTATTCTTTGCCAGAGCCTGATTTTAGCTGCTTTTCTCTCTTTCTAGCTCCGGCTCTTGTTGGATAACTCTCAGAAAGAATAACCGCAAATGGAGCATAAGGCTTGGTAGTTCTGTTATGGCCTTTGTTATGTTCGCCTAGTCTCCTGTCTAGATTATTTGTTAGTCCAACGTAAATATAATTACGCTTTAGGCTACTTATAGCATATACGTAGAACATAGTTCCATCATGTCTACCAACCTGCCTGCCGGGTGCGCAAGCCTACACAACGGCAGGCAGGTTCCACCATCCCGGCATATTCGTTAAGGCGCGGACAGCTAGTCAACGTCTTTGCCTCAGAGAACAACAAAAGCGACTGATGAGCCGCTTTATTGTTGAGCGAAAGACGGGGTTCGAACCCGCGACCTCGACCTTGGCAAGGTCGCGCTCTACCAGCTGAGCTACTTTCGCGTTTTTAAAATTGGATTACAAAGTTAATCAACCGTTTTGAATAGTCAACCTTCAAAGAAGAAATTTTTATCGCAACTATTTCCTCCCTCTCTGCTTATTTTTTTCAGTACCTTTGATGCATAATGATTCGTGATGTTGACTGAGGTATTTTTCATTCATCATTAGTCATTACTCATCAATCATTAAACATCTATGATCTTATCCGGTAAATCTATTGAGGCCCAACTGGGAGAAAACATCAAGATTGATCCATTCCGTCCGGAACAGTTAAATCCTAATAGCTACAATTTACGATTGAACCACGAATTGTTAGTCTACGACCAAGATGAGTTGGATATGAAGAGCGAGAATACTGCCCAGAAGGTGATTATCCCCGAAGAGGGCTTATTGATGGAACGGCATAAACTGTATCTGGGGCGCACGTTGGAGTTTACTGAAACCAAAGGCTATGTACCAATGCTGGAAGGCCGCTCATCCATCGGTCGCCTGGGGTTATTCGTACATATTACTGCCGGGTTTGGTGATGTGGGTTTCGCCGGGTTCTGGACACTGGAAATGTTCTGTGTACAACCTATCCGTATCTACGCCGGAGTAGAAATCTGCCAGATTTTTTACCACTCCATTGAAGGTGATTACCAGACTTACCAAAGTGGGCAAGGACATAGTGGTGGGAAGTATCAGAACAACCGGGGCATTCAACCAAGCTTGTTGTTTAAGGACTTTGAAAAGTCATAAACTTCCTGGTATGTTTTTCACAGTACCCGGCCTACGTAACTCAGATGAAGCGCACTGGCAAACCCAGTGGGAGAAGCAGTTGCCAAATCAATTTCAACGTATTCAGCAGGAAGACTGGGCGCATCCTGATCGTGAAACTTGGGTAAACCAGATAGAAAAAACACTACAAGCCTATCCTTCCGAAGAGATTGTGCTAATTGGGCATAGTGTTGGTTGTGCTACTATTGTTCACTGGTGGAACACTTTTCAGAAGCCAGTTCGGGCAGCAATGCTGGTTGCGCCTAGCGATGTTGAGCGAGAGGATTACCCCGCCTACATCACTGGATTTTCACCTATGCCGTTGGTCACACTGCCTTTTCCTACGTTGGTAGTCGCCAGCACTGACGACCACGTAGTTTCGCTAGCGCGAGCCAGCTACTTTGCTCGATGCTGGGGTGCTAAATTGCACGTAGTAGAAAACGGTGGGCATTTGGAAGGAAAGTCAGGGTTTGGCCCCTGGCCGAAAGGGTGGGACTTACTTCATAACTTTGTATCACGTATTGAAACCATTGATTATGGCAACTGACGTATTATCTAGCAACATTCTGTTCGTTGACATTGAAACTGTTACGGCTGAAGAAAATTACGATGATCTTTCGCCCGTTATCCAGCAAGCTTGGAGCCGAAAAGCTGAGTTTTTTCGGGAGGCTGACACCAAAACCTCCGCTGAACTTTTTGTGGAACGAGCCGCTCTCTATGCTGAGTTCGGTAAAATTGTCAGTATTGCTATTGGCTACTTTCATGCACTGGATGATGAGCGGAACGAGCTACGAATTAAATGCATCACCCACCCCGACGAAATCGCCGTATTGCATGAATTTGTAGAAACGGTTCAACGATTCGATCAAAATCAACTTCGCCTCTGTGCCCACAATGGCCGCGATTTTGACTATCCTTACCTCTGCCGACGGTTACTAATTCACAGTATAGAGCTGCCCAAATCCCTACAACTGATGAATAAAAAAGCCTGGGAAGTACCCCATCTGGATACTATGGAAATGTGGAAGTTTGGTGAATATAAAAAGTTTGTGCCACTGGATTTGTTGGCTGCGCTTTTTTCGGTAGAAGTTGATGCCGACAAACTGCTAGACGCTCAACAAATTCAACAGGCTCATTATCAAGATCAGGATTTAGAAAAAATCACCCATTCCGGCTACCAGAATATCCGCTTATTGGCTCAGGTCTATTTAGCTATGCTTTCTCAACCATTGTTGCCGGATGAGCAGATTATTTATGTATAGCATTCACATATTGTTCGCAATAGAATTATGAATCATATTGGCTTAAACTAAAAATGGATGAGTAGAAAAAATACAGGGGACAAATTGCCTTCATATGATCAACTAATGATTCCATTGGTAGAAGGGTTAAAAAAGCTTGGTGGTTCTGGAACAATCGAGGAATTAAATGAGAAAGTTTATGCAATAATAGATTTACCTGATGAATTTCTTGAGATTCCACATTCGGAGAATGATACACGATCAGAGATTGAATATCGCCTCGCTTGGACTAGAACATATTTAAAAAAAGCAGAAATTATCGATAATTCTTCAAGAGGAGTTTGGGCATTAGCTAACAATGATATTGAAGCGAGTACTATTAATCCTAATGAAGTTACTCGATTAGTACGAGAAAGAATTCGCCAGTCAAAATTAAGTCAAATTGAAAGTCATAAAGCTCGAGATGAAGAGGTAGATGATGAAATAAGTGAACAACTAGATTGGAAAGAAGACTTAATTTCAGTTCTATTGAAGATTGAGCCTTCTGCTTTTGAACGTCTATGTCAAAGATTATTGAGAGAAAGCGGATTTATTCAAGTTGAAGTAACAGGAAAGTCAGGCGATGGTGGTATTGATGGGCGGGGAATAGTGAGAATTAATGGTTTCTTGAGCTTCCATGTCTTTTTTCAAAGTAAAAGATACAAAGGCTCTGTTGGGTCAGGAGATATTCGAGATTTTCGTGGCGCAATGCAAGGTAGAGCTGATAAAGGACTGTTTATTACAACAGGTAATTTTACGAGGGAGGCAATTAGAGAAGCTACACGAGATGGGGCCCCACCAATTGACTTGATAGATGGCGAACAACTATGCGAAAAGCTGAAGGAACTTAATCTTGGTGTGAAAACAGAATTGATTGAAGATGTAAAAATCAACTCAGAATGGTTTGAAAAAATTTAAAAATAATGAAGACCCGCACAAAAAAGTAACTTTATTCTCTGATTATCAGAGTCGTTTGGATGTTTTCTACCAATTTAGTGTTCCATCATTATGAGAACGTTAACAATCACTGTGCCCGATACTATTGAATTAGAAGATCGAGAAATGGTTATGTATCTGGCCTCTCGGCTCTATGAGAAAAGTAAATTATCTCTCGGGCAGGCAGCGGAAATGGCAGGGCTTTCTAAGCGGGCTTTCATGGAAATGTTAGGTCATTACGGGGTTTCAGTATTTAATTACGATGAAAGCGAATTAGAAGAAGAGCTAAAGAATGTCAAGAATTATCGTAAGTGATACTAGCTGCTTAGTACTTCTGGATAAACTAAACTCACTTTACATTTTAGAAAAACTCTTCTCTGAGATAACAATCACTCCTGAAATTGAGAAAGAGTTTGGGCAGTCTTTGCCAGCCTGGATTACAGTAGTCGAGGTTCAAAATAAGGAGTACCAAACTGTTCTTCAAACTAATATTGATGCAGGAGAAGCAAGTGCCATTGCTCTAGCTCTAGAGCAGAAAAATTGCTTATTAATTTTAGATGATAACAAAGCAAGGAAGACTGCTACCCGATTAGGAATTGACTATGTGGGAACATTAGGGCTGTTGGTAGAAGCGAAAGAAGCAGGACTTATTCAACTCGTTAAACCTGTTTTGGAGCAAATTAAAGCTACTAATTTCAGAATAACCGAAAATCTTGAGAGAAAAATTTTAGACTTGGCTGGAGAATAAACGGATGTATACTGGAGAGTGGTCAAACAACACAGAAGCCAATTGATTTAGAATTAGAATAGGAAAACAGCTTGCTTTTACCCTCCCCAACTATTAATCATTTTTTACAACTAACCTAAATAAACCATTAATGGCAAAAAGAAATAAAAAACAGAAAACCCGTTCGCGGGCTAAGAATAAAAAAAGCAATAATATCAACGGTGAGCTTTTACCGCTCATCACAACCCTACTCAATGCCAATGTAAGTCGAGCTTTCACGGCTCGGCAAATTATGAAGCAGCTATCGCTGGAAAATAAAGCAGCTAAAGCGGCCGTACACGAAGTACTACACTCGCTGGTGGAAAAAGACCAAGTACGTTCCCTTCCAAAGGGTAAATATCAGTCTACCAAAGAACCGGAGTACATTCTAGGCGCAGTTGATGCGGTGAATCCCCGCTTCGCCTTCATCGTGAGCGATGAACTGGAAGAAGACATTAAAGTAGAATCCGATTATTTGATGAATGCCTGGGACGGTGATACCGTAAAGGTACTGTCCTATGGCCCTGGCTACAGTGCCATTCGTGGCCCGGGTGGCCGAGGCTCAACCCGTCGCCCGGAGGGAGAAGTGATTGAAGTAGTGGAACGCGCTCGCGAAGAGTTTGTCGGGCGAGTAGAAATGTCGGCTCGTTACGCCTTTGTAATTCCTGACTTTCGGAAGCTATACGAAGATATTTACGTCCGACTGGACGATCTGAACGGTGCCAAACACGGTGACAAAGTAATCGTACAAGTGACCGAATGGCCGTTTCAGGATCGGAATGCAGTAGGAAAAATCACTCGAGTGCTAGGTAAAGCGGGTGAACACCAAGCCGAGATGCACTCTATCATTGCCGAGTTCGGACTACCATTTGATTTCCCTAAATCAGTTGAGCAGGAAGCCGATAAGATTCGTGCTGGTATTACCAAGAAGGAGATTGCTAAAAGACGCGACTTTCGTCAGGTTACTACTTTCACCATTGATCCGGTAGATGCTAAGGACTTTGACGATGCGCTTTCAATTCAAAAATTAAATGATGGGCTGTGGGAGATTGGCGTTCACATTGCTGATGTCACTCATTACCTGCGACCGGATACAGCGCTGGAAGAAGAAGCTCAAGATCGGGCTACCTCGGTCTATCTCGTTGACCGGGTAATTCCGATGCTACCCGAAAAGCTATCCAACGAACTATGTTCATTGCGCCCCGAGGAAGAGAAGCTTACTTTCTCGGCAGTGTTTGAGATGGACGATGAAGGGCAAATTAAAAAAGAATGGTTCGGGCGAACGGTGATTTACTCCGACCGTCGTTTCGCCTACGAAGAAGCTCAGGAGCGCATTGACACCCAAAAGGGAGATTTTGCTGAAGAAATTATTCAACTAAACAACTTAGCCAAAAAGATTCGGGATGAGCGATTTGGTAAGGGAGCGATTAGCTTTGAAACTACCGAAGTACGCTTCCGGCTGGACGAAGACGGCACTCCCGTAGAAGTTATTCCGAAAGTACGGGTAGATGCCCATAAGCTGATTGAGGAATTTATGCTGCTGGCAAATAAGAAAGTGGCGGAGTTCGTATACAATTATCAGAACAAAAAAGAGAAAAATACCTTTGTGTACCGGGTACACGATTATCCTAATGTGGAAAAGATTGCTGACTTTGCCCAATTTGCCCAGCGATTTGGTTATAAACTGCACACTACCGATGATAAGATTTCTAGCTCTATCAATTCGTTGATGCTAGCGGTGGAAGGTAAGCCGGAGCAGGACATTCTACAAACTATCGCGATCCGCACCATGGCGAAAGCCATTTACACTACTGAGGCAAAGGGGCACTTTGGCTTAGCCTTTAAGCACTATTCTCACTTCACTTCGCCCATTCGTCGCTACCCTGATGTGATGACGCACCGTTTGCTAGCACATTACTTAGACGGCGGAAAATCACCAGAAGCGGAGTCTTACGAGAAGCTCTGTGAGCACTCATCGGAACGAGAGAAACGCGCGGCCGATGCGGAACGGGCTTCGGTCAAGTACAAGCAGGTAGAATATATGGCGAAGCGCGAACAGCAGGAGTTTGACGGAATTATCTCGGGTGTAACCGAATGGGGCGTATACGTAGAAATGGTACAAAGCAAGTGCGAAGGAATGGTACGGATGGCCGACATGAATGATGACTACTACGAATTTGATGCCCAGAACTTCCGGGTAATTGGCCGACGCCGAAAACGCATCATCGCCTTAGGCGATAAAGTAAAAGTCAAAGTAATCAACACCGATCTCGACCGCCGAACGATTGACCTGGAATTCGTTTGATAATGAGTAGTGAGTGATGATTAATGATATGGTGTTATGTACATTAGTCATTAATCATCGCTCATCAATCATTATTTTAGTAATGCGCTGCGATAAACTTTACCATCCGCGATCACTCGCAGGTAATACGCGCCAGGGGTTAGGTCAATAGTACTAAGGTCAACTGCTTGCTGGTATCCTTTTTCAATCCGGCGTAATACATTGCCGCTAAAGTCGGTGATTTCTACGGCTACGGCGGTTTTCTCGCTGTCAAAGCTAACCGTAAGTTGCTCCTGGAGCGGAACCGGGTACGCAGTCATTCCATCTATTTGAATTACTTCCTCGCGAGCAACGGTAGTATTACTTCCGCTTCCCTGGCTTTTTAGTAAAACAACCCAATCTTGGCTACTGCTATTCGGCGGATTCCCTACAGAAACACTACCTGTAGCCGTCAGTGTTGCCTTTGAACCCGTTTGCAGATTACCCCCGCTGCGCGGATTGTACCAGCGGACATCATACTTAGTACCGCTACTGCCCAGACTAACATTAGTTGAACCACCATTTTCCAAGTAGACAGCATAAACCTCTCCGGCTTTAGCCAAGCACCATCCGTTATTCACTAGGTTATTATCAGGCGTCATCTCCCAGAAGGGTAGATGCTGATTGAAGAACTGCAACGCATAGCGCGTGTAGTCCCACATTTTATCCCGACTACGGTAATCTTGTAAAGTCAAATCTGATTGAGGCAAGCGATAACCGTAGTAATATTCTACTCCGGCCCCGCCGGCCATCAGGTTACCCCACAGCGTTTTCTTCCGAATATCATCCTGGCTAACGTTTACGTTATTTCCCTGCAAATCCTTCCCATTGTAGGTATCTCCCGTGATAGGATCGGTATAGCCCAAATCCGGTGGTACGCCAATGTTAGCACTTCCTTGCTCGTCGTTAGCCACTACCCAGGGCTTTCCAGCAGCTTCGGAGGCATCTACCCATTTTTTAGTATCGCGGTACACGTTGGAGTAACCCGTCTGAACGGAAGCTCCGGTCAAACGCGACTTGTTACCTATCAGTGGGTCGTATACTTCATCCTGCTGACCTGGGTACGTATGGATGACAATATGGTGATCGTAAGGGTCAATATCTTGAATGTACTGAGCGTAGCTTTTAATCCGGTTGTTACCAGGGTCGTTCAATTCTTGCCAAATGTCATTTTCTTCTCCTAGGTTCCAGTTCAACGCCAGGTGATGACCGAAGCGAGCTACCAGCATACGGTAGTAGAGTTTGCGATTTGTTCCTAAATCTCCGCCATCGAGTAATTGGTCGTTTTCTGTTTCTTGGGTTTTAAAGTGTAAATACAAACCTAGCTCTTGAGCATGTTCAAACACTACCTCCCACTGATCAAGCTTCGATACGTCAAAATGCTTGAAATCGCTACTGCTTACGTAGGGGTAAACGTTTTTGTCATCCCCGTTGATGTTCATTGTCAAGAAGGAGAAGACGTTAGCTTCCTCAGACGCTAAGTAGTTCAGGGCACCAATCATTTCCCGGCCTTTATTACCTTTCCAGTCAGGGTCGCCATTATTCCAATCTGAAGCGTGGGGTGACCAGGACTTTCTCCGGCCACCGCTATTGGGAGTATTATCAAAATCGTCGTAGGCCAGGAAATTCTCGGGGGCATCAGAGCCACCCTTTACAAAGTATTCTCCGGTTTCAGCAAATTGCAGATAATGCTTTCCTACGTACTCCAACCGACCTTTCGCCCGAAAGTCCCGACCGGATTTGTTAGAGTTCTGAATTTCCAGAGAGCCACTTATTCCGTCAATGGCACTATTAGCCGTTCCGGGTGACGCGCCTGTGCTGATAGCTACCTGGCTACCTTGACGAAAGGAAGCGGAGTAATTCCAGGTTCCGGTTTCGTCGGGGCGAAAGTGTACTTTCCACTGATTACCGGAAGTCGCACTACTTTCGGCAGCATTGCCATCGTTAGCAAAGTAGCCGGGCACAGTATGCGATTTTCCCGAGCCGCTGTGGGAGAAGGTCACGTTGAGCCGATAATCCAGGAAAGGATTGGGGTTGTTGTCCGTTTCCGAATGGTTTGGTCCATCAAAGCTTAGCGTTACTTTATGCCACTTACGCAATTCGCCACTAACGGTAGCGGTACCTGGTTCAGGATTGGTACTACCTTCGCCACTTACGAGCAAACCTGCTAGTTTAGCATTATTTACGTCCGCCGAGAAAGCCAGGGTGAGGTTTCCGTCGGTGACATTTACTGTTTTGGTAATCTGATAAGCTGCGTTCTTACCAACTGTCGCATACAAATCCAGGTTGCTTATTTCTTCAGTGCCTTCCATCTTCACATCGAATACCCGTTTGTTAGGCGCATTAAAGTAGACTTCAGCAAAAAGTAAAGTAACTTCATAGGTGCCATCACTCACGGGCAGGTTATAGGTAAAGTTACCGTAGCGTTCACTTTGGTAGATAAAGTCGTCGGTAGTACCCGAGATACTTGCATTACCTTTGTACGTTCTTCCTCCGCTCACTAACCGATCGGCCGTAAATTCAGTACCATCTGCCGCCGTAAAGGCTGCTCCCCCGGCATTGATCGCGTACAATACTGTGCTGGGCTCAGGAGTAGCTTGAGTAGTAGCCGAAGCCACCGCACTATAAGGTGAAGCTACACTATTGTAAAAAACTTTCACCCGAAAGTAGTAGGTAGTATTGGGATCTAGCCCACTACTGGTATGCTGACTATCGCCGTAGTAGCTGGCATCAACTTGGGCAAACCCAGAGGTTGGCGACAGCGAACGCTCGATGGCATAGTCATTACCCAGCGCGGGGTCATCCCAATCCAAGTAGATTTCAGTATCCGACAAAGCAGTTGCTATCAAGTTAGTTGGTGGATCGGGAAGTGAAGTAGCTTCATCAATCACCGTAAAGTTAATCGTGAGAGCCGTTCCGGCAGTACCACCCGCATTAGAACCTGAGAAAGGGGTAGCTGTTAGCGTATGATCGCCTAAACTTGGTGTCCAGTTTTTATAGTCTCCGTTAGTATCTCCTTTCAGAGCGTAGGGAGCAACGTTCTCGGTCTGAAAGTTAGCATTTCCGTCTAAAGCAAAGCGCACTGAACCTACTGTAGCCGGGTTGGTGTTGGCTCGTACATTCAAGTTGGTGGTTGGTAAAGTAGCCAGGTTCAGCATTTGGCCATTTTGTAGTACCCCAATGTCAGTATTGGTGTTCGCATTAACTAGCGTAAGGCTAGTAACCGATTGCGACTGTACCGTACTCCAGCTAAATAAGCAGAATAGAAGTAGTAATAGTTGTTGTCTCATAGGAATGTTATATTATGTTTAGAATTAGTAGTCTAGACAGAACACACCCTTAATTACTCTTCCATTTTCTCGGAAGAAGTTAGCTGTATCGATAAATAACTTCCGTGTGGTACCTTATTAATTAACCCATTTCGGATACAACCGCAGAGGTAAATTGCGACAATAGTAGTAAATATTGGAGGCAGGGTAGTGAGAAAGCGACAGGAATACGATAATTACCGTATATTTTATTACAGGCTATTTAAGATAAATTGAAGCAATTTACAAACATTGCTTGATAAAGATTTAGCTCAATTAACGAGAGGAATACGAATGGGTGAGCCCAGAAAACTCTACCGATAACTTTCTTGGGCGGGGAGCTTGGGGTACAGGGGTAGGAATAATGATGAATAACTCACTTACTCAACAAGATAATAATCAAACTCTCCGCTTAGGATTGCTATTCACCCGAAAAAGTCAGATATAACGCTAGGATGAAATCAGCTAGTTACTAGCTAACTAAATTAGACTTATTAAACCCTCAAAATGGCAACTTACGTGCATTTTAAGGGTCTTTTTTTTTAGCTTCTTACACGTTCATGTATCTGCGAGCTTTCACTTCGTATTTTAAGTGAAATTGCCAAAGGCTCCATTAGCTTATCAGATACATTCTTAGTAAGCAAAGTACTTAGCAGTACTCGTCAAATACGTCTAGCAAATGCTCGGCAATCATTTGAGCCGAACGGCCTTCAATATGGTGGCGCTCCACAAAGTGAATAAGCTCGCCATCTTTAAATAATGCGATAGAAGGCGAAGAAGGTGGATAAGGCAAGGTGTATTCTCGGGCTTTAGCTACCGCTTCCTGATCTACTCCAGCAAATACGGTAGTTAAGTTGTCAGGCTTTTTTTCGGAGTGACTAACCGCTAGTTTCACACCCGGACGCGCTGCTCCAGCAGCACAACCGCAGACGGAGTTGATAACCATCAGGGTGGTTCCCTTATGATCTTCTAAGTGATTAGTAACTTCTTCAGATGTAGTTAATTCGGTAAACCCAGCGGACGTTAAATCGGTACGCATTGGGGCTACTAAGTCAGCAGGATACATATTTATTTTATTTGTAATGAAAATAGTTTAAAAGTTACAAGTTTAAAGTCTCTTTTGTTTAGTAGTAAACCTGTAACCCTAAGCTTGAAACTCATAAAAACCCTAATTCTAGTTTAGCCGCTTCAGACATCATGTCTTGGGTGTAGGGCGGATCGAAAGTGAGTTCAATATTAACGTCATTTACTTCTTCAATCGTCTTAATTTTTTCTTCTACTTCACTGGGAATAGCTTCGGCAGACGGACAGGCTGGGGAGGTCAGGGTCATCAATACGTACACATTGTTGACTGGATAAACATTAATCTCGTAGATTAACCCTAACTCATACACATCTACCGGAATTTCTGGATCATAGACAGTCTTGATCGCTGAAACGATTTTCTCTCGTAGTGCTCGGGTATCGGTCGTAACGGTATCACTCATGAAATTGAATAGTTAATGGTCAACAAATTGAGTAAGCTCAACACCTAACCATACATATTATTTTGGATCACTCTTCGCTATCGCTTGTCGCTCTTTATTTACCAAAGCTGCTAGCTTTATCTGTTTAATCATGGCTGCAAATCCATTGGAGCGTTGGGTTCCAATAAATCGATTCATGCCAATTTTATCAATAAAAAACAAATCAGCATCTACAATGTCATTAGGAGCCTGATCTTGGAAAACGCGCACTAACAAACTTACTAACCCCTTGGTAATCGCCGAATTGCTATCCGCTTCAAAATTCATTTTACTCTCTTCTAGCGAAGGCACCAGCCACACTTTCGATTGGCAACCTTTCACTATATTTTCTTCGCTCTTCTTAGCCTCTTCTAGCGGAGGCAACTTTTGCCCCAACTCTATAATGTAGAAGTTAGTCATCTCCGGGTCACCATCCAGCAAGGCAAATTCTTCTATTATTTCGTTCTGTATTTCGTCAATTGATTGAGCCATAGATTATTTTCCCATCATCTTTACAATACGCTGTAGCCCTTCTACTAATTGATCGATCTCCTCCTTCTTGTTGTACATGGCAAACGAGGCTCGAACTGTTCCTTCCAACCCAAAGTGAGCCATCAGCGGTTCAGTGCAATGATGCCCAGTACGCACCGCAATACCTCGGGCATCTAACATCTGCCCTACATCAAAATGAAAAATATCGTCGAAGACAAACGAAACAACATTCATTTTCTTCTCAGCAGTTCCAATCATTCGCAGACCAGACACTTCACTCAATCGCTGGTGAGCGTATGCTAACAGTTCTTCTTCATATGCTCGCATGGCGGGTTTGCCCAGTTGATTGATATAGTCAATCGCCGCTTTGAGGGCAACTACATCGGCAATATTGGGCGTACCTGCCTCAAACTTGTAGGGAATATCATTGTAGGTCGTTTTCTCGAAGCTTACGCTGCGAATCATCTCTCCTCCACCTTGGTAAGGAGGCATTTTCTCCAAAAGACGACGCTTACCGTACAATGCTCCCACTCCGGTTGGGCCAAATACTTTGTGCCCAGAAAAAATGTAGAAATCACAATTTAGGGCTTGCACGTCAATATCTAAATAAGCCGTTGATTGCGCTCCGTCAATTAGCACTGCCGCCCCTTGTGCGTGAGCTAAATCGATAATTTCTTTTACCGGATTAATGGTTCCTAACGAATTGGAGACATAAACTACACTCACTAGTTTAGTACGCGCCGAGAGTAGTTTTTTATACTCCTCTAGCTCAACCTCACCTCGTTCGTTTACGGGAATTACTTTAAGCTTAGCTCCTTTTTCTTCACAGAGCATTTGCCAAGGCACAATGTTGGAATGATGCTCCATCCCCGAAATAATGATCTCATCCCCTTCTTTTAAGTTAGTCCGGCCAAAAGTAGCTGCTACCAGATTAATGCCATCGGTGGTTCCTTTCGTAAAAACAATCTCTTCCGGCTCATTAGAATTAATGAACTGATGAATTGCTTGACGGGTCTCTTCAAATACAGCCGTAGCTCGCTCAGCCAATGTGTGTACCCCCCGGTGAATGTTAGCATTGTCTTGCTGATAGTAATGCGTTAGTGCGTCAATCACTACTTGCGGTTTCTGCGTAGTAGCGGCATTATCCAAATATACTAACGGACGCCCATTTACCTCTTGATGGAGGATAGGAAAGTCACTCCGAATCTGATCTATATCTAGCTGAGTGGTGGACACTACTGTGTTTTCCGTACTCATAATAAACGCATTAAAAGTTAGTATTCAGTCGCTGATCAATGACCGCCTCAATCTGATGACGAACAAAGTCTAGCTCAATATTTTCTAGCACGTCACCCGCAAAAGCTCTTAGTAAAATGGCTGTTGCTTGATCTTTACTCATACCTCGCGCCCGTAAGTAAAATAATTGCTCCTTATCAATCTGACCAGTAGTAGCTCCGTGCGAACATTTTACATCATCGGCCCAAATTTCGAGTTGAGGTTTGGTATTGATAGATGCGTTGTCAGTTAACAAAATATTCGCATTCGACTGAAAGGCGTTAGTCTTCTGTGCATCCTGACGGACATAAATCTTTCCGTTAAAAACGCCTTTTGAGTAATCGTCCATGATGCCTTTGTACAATTCATTACTGTACGAGTTAGGCTTACGATGGTCTACGGCAGTGTGATTATCCACGTGTGATTTGCCATCTAACATATACAGACCATACATATGCGATTCGCAATTTTCACCATCCAACGCAATATTCAGGTTGTTACGAAGCATCGCCCCTTGTAAGGATACGGTTACCCCGGTGAATCGGCTATCGCGAGCCTGATACACTTCCGTAGTTCCGGTATGATACGCTTTTTCGCTCTCTGGCTGCAATTTGTTGTAGTACACCGACGCATTGGCATCTACCCAAATTTCGCTTACCGCATTCTGATAGCTCGCTCCGCTACCTAGCGTGTAAAACGACTCAATGACTGATAGCTTACTGCTTTGTTCAGCGATGTACAAATTTCGTGGTGATCCCACACTTGCCCCGGCCGATGTGTCGCTAATAAAGTAGACTAAGACCGGAGTTTCTACTACTGTGTTTTTAGGAGCATATACAAATAATCCTTCCTGCGCCACCGCCGTATTAAGTGCCACGAAAGAATCTGATTGATCGGCGGTTTGCTGGGCAAAATACCGGTCGATTAATTCGCTATGGTTTTGGTAGGCTTGGGATAAAGTCGTGATGACCACCCCTTCTTCAGCACTTTCTATCCGCGAAAAAGAAGGCTGAAACGCTCCATTGACATAAACCAGCACGTTCGCCGATAGATCGGAAGGAACAACCCTGTCCAATAAGCCCTGCACCGCCTGAGTATCAACATTAGATTTCGTTAACTCATTGCCATCAAACTCACGCTCTAAAGCCCGGCTAATAGGTGTGTAACGGTATTCTTCGTCTTTTTTTGCCGGAAAACCTAATTTCTCAAAGTCAGCGAATGCTGCCCGCCGACGCTGATGCCAAGCTGAGTCGCCTTGGCCATTGATAGTCTCTTCCCGATCTTTAATATAGGTTATAAACGCTTGTTCTAAACTCATTCGATAATGAATTCAATATTTTCACACAAATGTAATTGGCATATTTGCAGACGATTCCTTCAAGCAGTTACATCTACGGTTTCCTTAATCCAGTCGTAGCCTTTTTCCTCTAGTTCCAACGCTAACTCTTTACTACCTGATTTCACAATGCGCCCGTTATAAAGTACATGCACGTAATCTGGCACAATGTAATCTAACAGCCGTTGGTAGTGGGTTACTACAATGGTTGCGTTATCTTCACTTCGTAAGGCATTTACCCCGTTGGCGACAATTCGTAAAGCGTCAATATCTAGCCCGGAGTCAGTTTCATCCAAAATAGCTAAAGTAGGCTCAAGCATGGCCATCTGAAAGATTTCGTTGCGCTTCTTTTCCCCTCCAGAGAAGCCCTCGTTCAACGAACGACTTAGGAGCGACTGGTCAATATCTACCAGTTTCATCTTTTCCTTCATCATTTTGAGGAAAGCAACCGCATCCAGTGAATCTTTTCCCTTATGCTGACGCACTTGGTTCACTGCTGTTTTCAGGAAGTTGGTTGTACTCACGCCCGGAATTTCTACTGGGTACTGAAATGCTAAAAAAATACCTTCTCGAGCTCTCTCTTCGGGTTCCATCTCTAGCAGGTCTTGCCCCATATATTGCACCGAGCCATCGGTTACTTCAAAATCTTCTCGTCCGGCCAATACCGAGGCCAACGTACTTTTGCCCGAACCATTGGGTCCCATAATGGCGTGTACTTCGCCCGGTTTCACTTCTAGCTCAATACCTTTGAGTATTTCTTTCTCTTCTACCCTTGCGTGTAGTCCAGTAATTTTTAACATAATGATAGGTGGATTATAGCAACGAAATCAGAAGGGCGTCCCACGCTGGACATTCCATGTTGGACACCCTTTCTAATTTCGTAGTGATTCGAAATAATTATGAAGTTACCCTACGCTTCCTTCTAACGTAAGAGCCAGTAGTTTTTGGGCTTCTACGGCAAACTCCATCGGAAGCTGATTGAGTACTTCTTTACAGTAACCATTAACGATAAGTGCTACTGCATCTTCTTCACCAATACCTCGCTGTAAGCAGTAAAAAATTTGATCTTCGCCAATCTTAGAGGTGGTAGCCTCATGCTCAATCTGCGCCGAACTATTATCTGATTCTATGTAAGGAAACGTATGCGCTCCGCAACGGTCGCCCATCAGTAGCGAATCGCATTGCGAGAAGTTCCGAGCATTTTCAGCCCGCTTCATCACCTTTACTAAACCTCGGTAACTGTTCTGACTTACTCCTGCTGATACTCCCTTAGAAACAATTCGGCTACGAGTATTTTTGCCAATATGAATCATTTTAGTTCCGGTATCGGCCTGTTGATGATTGTTGGTTACCGCTACCGAATAAAACTCACCGATAGAATTATCCCCTTTCAGTATGCAGCTTGGGTATTTCCAAGTTACGGCTGAACCTGTTTCTACCTGCGTCCAAGAAATCTTAGAATTCTCTCCGGCACAGATACCACGCTTCGTTACGAAGTTGTAGATTCCACCCTTGCCGTCCTTATCGCCAGGGTACCAGTTTTGCACGGTAGAGTACTTAATTTCGGCATCTTTGGCCGCGTACAGCTCTACCACTGCTGCGTGCAGTTGGTTTTCATCCCGCATCGGGGCGGTGCAACCTTCCAGATAGCTTACGTAAGAACCTTCTTCAGCCACAATTAATGTTCGCTCAAACTGCCCTGAATTTGCTGCATTGATGCGGAAATAAGTAGAAAGCTCCATTGGGCAGCGTACACCCTTGGGGATATAACAAAAAGAGCCGTCACTAAATACCGCAGAGTTGAGAGCTGCGTAGTAATTATCGCCAGGAGGCACCACTGAGCCAATATGCTTCTTCACCAGCTCCGGATGCTCCTGCACTGCCTCACTAAATGAACAAAATATGATGCCTAACTTGGCCAGTTTATCTTTGAAGGTTGTAGCTACCGATACGCTATCGAATACTGCATCTACCGCTACCCCGGTTAACCGTTTCTGCTCTTCGAGCGAAATTCCTAGTCGTTTAAAAGTATCTAGCAATTCGGGGTCTACCTCATCTAAGCTTTTAGGGCTTACCTTCTGCTTAGGGGCTGCGTAATAGATAATATCTTGATAATCAATTTCCGGGAAAGAGACATTATGCCAGGTAGGCTCTTTTAAGGTAAGCCAATGATGGTACGCTTTCAACCGCCACTCCAGCATCCACTCCGGTTCCTTCTTTTTGGCCGAGATAAATCGGATAGTATCTTCATTGAGACCTTTTGGGGCTGATTCCTGCTCAATATTGGACTCGAATCCGTACTTGTAGTCAGATTGGGTAAATTCTTCCAGAATTTGATTGTCCTTACTCATCAGAAATGATTTGTTTAAATTTTAAATGGCTAACGTTCCACACCAAAAAACGTTCATCGAGAATAAAGTTAATTCGGTAGAACTAAAAATCAACATACTTCCTTTTCAGAACGAATTTGAACAGGCGTAGTTACAAATCTTACTAGGAAATTAGAAAAAGATTTTAGTCTCCCAGCTGAATATGACGATTCAAACTTTCTTCTAGCGAAATAAGGGTTTCGGTACGAACAATTCCTTCAATACGCTGAATTTTATCGTGCAGCACTTCCCGCAGATGTTTAGTGTCACGGCAGTGGATTTTAATGAAGATACTGTAGTTCCCGGTAGTGTAGTGAATTTTCACTACTTCTGGCACCTTCTTCAGCTCATCTACTACATCATTGTAAAGCGAACTTTTTTCTAAATAGATTCCTAGAAACGCGGTAATATCATAGCCAAGTTTTGAGTAGTCCATGTTGAGGGTAGTACCTTGTACAATACCCATCTCTTCCATTTTTCGCATTCGAACATGTACTGTTCCACCCGATACGTACACTTTCTTGGCGATTTCAGTATAGGGAATTTTGGCATCTTCTGATAGCAGGGCAAGGATTTTGAGGTCTACGTTATCAATTTCTAAATTTTTGCTCATTTTGGTGCTGTAAATTAGGTTTGATCTAATATTTTCGGCGTTAAATTACGACTGATATAAATTTTTACCAAATTTATTAAATATTTTTTAAATTTATGAAGAACTTATTAATTTAGCTGCTGTTATAGAAAACAAAGCTGTTAAGCTAATACACTGTAGGGTGATGAAATTGGCAGCCATGCCCTCCCGTCTCGAGGGTGGAGACAACGGAATAAATTCTTCGGAACTAACCGCTCCGTGGAGGTTCGACTCCTTCCCCTACAGCTTATCGTCATTACGATTTTTATTTTTGGGTTAATGTTGTTTCTGGAAAAGGTTATGATCATTCATGACCTTTTTTTATTTCCCCTCCTCAAACATTATTTCTTCCATTTTGCTTAGAGATTTGTTAATTTACAATAGTAATTGTAGCTAAAATTAATAAATAATAATTAACTAGCCTTATAAATATGGAAGTTCAAATATCTCCTTGGTTCCAACATTACCCTGAGGGAATACCTCAGCAAATAAATGCTCAGCAGTACAAGTCACTTATTGATCTTATTGAACAATGCATTGAGGAATATGGTACTCGCACTGCTTTTGAGTGCATGGGAGCTTCTATTACATTTAATGAGCTAGATTACTTATCTAAAAATTTCGCCGCTTTTTTACAGGAAGACCTAAAGTTAAAGAAAGGAGACCGCATTGCCATTCAAATGCCTAACTTGCTTCAATATCCTATTGCTATGTTGGGAGCACTTCGGGCTGGCTTGGTGGTTGTCAACACTAATCCGCTGTATACTGCTCGGGAGATGAAACACCAGTTTAATGACTCTGGAGCTGAAGCTATCGTAATACTAGCCAACTTTGCGTATAATCTGGAAAAAATTATTGCGGAAACATCCATCAAGCACGTAATTGTTACCGAAATAGGCGATCAGCTGGGAGGATTAAAGAAGACCATTGTTAATGCGGTGGTGAAGTACGTAAAAAAGATGGTGCCAAAATATAACCTACCGTCTGCCCTATCTTTTAACAATACGCTAAAACAAGGTGAGAAATGTACATTCAATCGAGTTGAGCTTACTGGGGAAGACAATGCATTCTTGCAATATACTGGTGGCACTACCGGAGTTTCAAAAGGAGCAGTTCTATCCCACGCGAACTTAGTAGCCAACATGGAGCAAATTTCAGCTTGGATGTCGGTTGGGCTCAATAAGGCTGAAGAGACCATGATTACTGCCTTACCCCTCTATCATATCTACGCACTCACGGTTAACTGTTTTGCGATGATGAAGATTGGAGCCAAGAACGTGTTGATCACCAATCCTCGCGATATGAAAGGGTTTATGAAGGAATTGAAAAAACATCCCTTTACCGTAATTACCGGCTTAAATACTTTATACAACGGTATGATGAATCATCCTGATTTTGACACCGTAGACTTTTCGCATCTCAAGGTAGCTAGTGCTGGAGGAATGGCCATGCAAGAGGCCGTAGCCGATCGCTGGAAAGAAAAAACAGGAGTTGCGGTGGCGGAGGGGTACGGACTAACGGAAACCTCGCCCGTGCTGACATCAAATATACCGATCAGTGGCTTGGAACGAATTGGTACCATTGGCATTCCGCTTCCTAGCACTCAGCTTATTTTTGCTAACGACGATGGCGAAGAAGTAGCGATTGGTGAACCTGGAGAAATCTACGCCAAGGGCCCCCAAGTAATGAAGGGGTACTGGAATCGGCCTGATGAAACTGAAAATGTATTTACACCTGACGGATGGCTGAAAACTGGTGATATTGGAGTGTTGGATGAAGATGGGTTCATTAAAATAGTGGATCGTAAGAAAGAAATGATTAATGTTTCGGGATTTAACGTTTACCCTAACGAGATAGAAGGCATTGTTTCAGCACACGAAAAGGTGCTGGAGGTAGGTGCTATTGGAGTACCTGACCCCCGGTCTACCGAAGTAGTAAAAATATGCGTTGTGAAAAAGGACGCTTCTCTTACCGAAGATGAGTTGAAAGCGTATTGTAAAGAGAATATGACCGCCTACAAAGTTCCTCGCTATATTGAGTTTCGAGATGAGTTGCCAAAGTCGAACGTAGGCAAAATTCTTAGAAGACTCCTGAAGGAAGGTAGCGCTCAACCTCAAGACTAAGCTCCGATAGCTTGCGCGATGTGATAGTCAGAGCTTGAAGAGGAAACTCAGTCTCAAGCTTGAATAGCTACTGATTTCATTTCATGGAGGAATTAGCCCCGGACTTTGGTCTTCTAATCTTCCCGCATTGCTGTAAAAAGGCAGGCATTTTACTTAGTCAACCCTGAAGAAGTCTCATATTCGCATCTGCTGCATTCATCAGAGTGTAAATCCACCGTTGCAGCCAGTGGACAAAAATGGTGTTTTGCTTTCTGATCCAACTTTTCAGATTGAAGGCCATAGCCGCTAGATTGAGATTGATTTCATCGCCCAAAAAGCTCTTGAGATAGTTTCTTTCTAATCGGAAACCTTGTTTGGTGTGACCAATGACTGGCTCAATAGCCGCTCGGCGACGGAACTTCTTTCTAGTTTTCTGTTTCTGATAATTATTTCTATGTTTTTTAGCTTTGGGAATACTGATCTGCGTGGAGCCGACCCTAGCCTTACCCCGATAGCCTCGGTCGCAAATACCCTCTTTGGGACGTTGCCCAGAAGCGCGTTCGACGGCATTTAGTGTCTCTTCCAGGGTGTGACTGTCATGGGGATTCCCCTTGAAGCTGGCTACCCCGACAATTAAATTACTTTCTTTGGTCAAGGCCAGGGATGCTTTACTGCCAAACTCGTATTTCTTCGCTACTTTGCCTTTGATGATGCAAGCTACATCAGGTTCGTGTAGGCTGTAGATTTTGTTTTTATCTGTGCGCTGTTGTTTAATGACTCGTTCAAAACGCTTCAATACATTCCGATGGTAGGCTAATGAGCCAGTAGGAAGCTTACGGCGCAACTCTCGGATGAGTCGCCCGGCAATGGTTTTCAGGCTACGTAAGGAAGACCTAGCTTTCTTGCGGTTCTTAGGGTGGGTCGCAAAACGTTGATTGAGTAGGTGTGACTTGACCACTCTTCGGTAGGATTGTCGCAGTTGAATACCTTCTTTGGAAGCTATCTTGCGACACTTATCAATCACCCTAACTGCTAACTTGGCATCTGTGGGATACGTAATGTTCTTCTCTTGGACAGTCGTGTCAATGAGCACCTGATCTACTTTTCGCACTGCTTCGGGATGAATATGCAGCGAATAGGACAGTAATTTTTCAGCCCCTTCTTTACCGATACGTTTTCGGAAGTAGACCAGATCAGTAGGATGGCAAGGCGCTTCCCACTGAAAAGTAGCCATGCCACAGAAAAATTGGTAATACGGATTCTCGCACCAACGTTCTACCAAGACTTCATCACTGAGATTTTCTAACTGCTTCAACATCAGCAGCCCGACCATTAATCGTATTGGTTTGGCCGGTTGCCCTAGCTTAGAATAGTAGCCTTCAAAGTCCTTCTCAATAGCAGCCCAAGGTAGTCGCTGAGCTAATTGATACAGGCGATTGTTCGGATTAAGGCAATCAATCAAATCAGTAGTAAACAGTGACGTTTGCTGCTGGTTAGGCGAGTCGCTTTTCATAAATATTGCAAGCTTTTGAAGCAAGGTAAGCAGAAACTGGCAAATTTAATGAGCTTTGTTGCGTCATTTTATGTCGCATTTTATTTGATAATCAATTCTTTAGATACTTCTTCAGGGTTGACTACTTACTGCCACGTCTAGAGGCACTCTGATTTTACTGACCAAAACCGATGACGACTCTTCGGTTTTGCTTCCGCCCTGATGGACTACTGTTGGTAGTAACAGGTTGCGTAGAGCCTTTTCCGTAGGTAATAATACGCCGTTCTTCAACACCTTGATTTGCCAAGAATTTCTTTACGGACTGCGCTCGCTCAATTGATAGCTTTAGATTGTAATCTTTACCACCCGAATCATCGGCATGGCCTACCACTTCCACATAGAGATTAGGGTTTTCTTGCAGCACTTCTACAGATTCCTTAAGGTCTGAGTAAGCTACTGGTAGCAGTTCGCTAGAGTTCAGGTTAAAGTAGACGGTATTTTCTTCAAATGTCTGTTCTGGCTCAGTAGTATTGCCTGACTCATAGGTGTCTCCTGCATCATTATTTGCCTTCTTAAACTCATTTAGTAATGCTTGAGTTTCTTCTAGCAACGCTCGGGTTTCTTCATCTAATTTCTCTTCCTCGGCACTACGATTGGGTATTACCCCTTTACCTCCGCCTACTATACGACTAGCCAGTTGCTGCTCTCGTTCTTCCCGACTAATAATGCGGGATTGGTAAATATCAGTGGAACGCCCGTAACGATTACTCACAAAAAACACTTGTCCATCACCCGCCACCGACAAATAAGCATCAAACCCGGATGAATTAATACCATCACCCAAGTTCTCGGGTTTGCTCCAGTTAGTCCAAGAAGTATCTTGGCGATAGCTTACGAAGATATCGGTATTTCCGTAGCCCGGATGACCGTTACTGGCAAAGAAGAGCGTCTTTTTATCTTTAGATAAAAACGGCGATATTTCGTAGCCCTCAGTATTAACTGTTTCGCCTAAATGAATCAGGGAACCCCACTCTCCGGTTTGCAAATCTTTTTCAGTAACGTATAGATCCTCCATTCCCTTCGAAGATTCTTTTTGCATGGAAACCACCGCAATATCTTCGGTAGGAGCCACGTAAATACCGTAAAAGTTTCCGATCTTCTCTTCCAGACCAGGAATGTTTATATCATTGGGCGGACGCCACCCTTGATCTATGCCGAAGCTGAACGCCATACCAGGCTGCTCCTTGGTATCTGATTGATACGAGTTGAGCAGGTACAAAGTATTACCCGTCTGACTTATACCAACTATAGCATTATTATTCTGATTATTTAAATTTTCCAGATTATTGAGCGGTTCGGCCCACGTTCCGCTCGGCTGTTGCTTAGTATACCAGATATCTTGGCCCGAGCGTACCCCACCTACGTTCTGAGCGTGTAGCGATCGAACAAAATACAGCGTACTATCTGTCAATGAATACATAGGATAGCTCTCCTCTGCACCGCTATTGATAGTATCATTCAACACTACCGGATCGGCAAAGTATACTGTTTGCCCCCATACAGCCTGATGGGCTATTAGTGAGATAAACATACAATATGTAAGAAGTTGCTTCATAAATCGCTCGTATTAAACTACCACAAATAAGGAGCTACCTGGCGAGAGTTGAACAACACCAGCCCCAAAGTAATCTCGTGAATACCCGATTGCAAATTGTTAATTCCACTAAACCCGTAATCGTACGAATAGCTTACATTAAATGTATTATTAATCTGAATACCGGCCATTCCGGCAATTGTACTCGTGTTTCGGTACGATAATCCGGCCCAGACTATATCTTTCAATTTTACCCTAGCACCTACATCATAGGTAACGGGGTTAGCACCATCGTACCCGATATATACGCCGGGGTACAGCATCAGTGCGGTTGATAAATTTAGTCGCAAGCCTAACATACCAAAATGCGTAAGCTGTTGTTGGGCGGCAATTTCGCTATCATTGTACAGGTTGTTTTGAAAAATCCGCGCCGCAGAATACCCAACGTAAAACCGATCACTGTAAAGAAACATCCCGGCATTTAAATCAAAATTAGTGCTCTGCCCCTGCTGGTTGCGATACGCTAAATACGTGGGATCATTGGGTTCAATAACTGTCACCCGAGATATATCAATCTGCTGATTGGTAACTCCAGCTGATACACCTATGGCCAATCTCAACTGATTGCCCAACGGAAGGTGCGAGGCATAGGACATAAACCCCGAGGTTTGGGCAAATATTCCTTGATTGTCGCTAGTAATATAGCCACCCAAGCCATGCTTCACGTTACTTGCTCCGTAGCGAGTATTTCCGTCAAATTGATCGTACAGCGATGGATCGCTAATTCGTAAAGCATTGTGGCGCAAGCCGGTCGACGAAGAATTTGTCCGCAGAGGTGCGTGAGCACTGATATAGTATGTTTCCGGCGCTCCGTCTAGTCCTGACCACTGCTGTCGATAACCAATTTTCACATCCATAAACCCCTCAATGCCGGTGGTGGCCGGATTAATCACTATAGGATTCTGAAAATATTGCGTTAACCTAAAAAGCTGTTGAGCCGAGGCAGATTGGGCGACAAGCAGCCAACCCGTAACGACTATCAAGCTCACTATATAGTAAAATCTTTTCATCATCGTAACAATGTTACAGTTCCTGAATAATCTTTTAATTCACGAGGCAACACAATGGTGTAGTAATAACTCCCCGCTGGCAGCTCTCTACCTTCGTACGTCCCATCCCAATTATTTTGATAATCAGCACTTTCAAATACGCTTTTCCCAAACCGATCGTAAACGGTTACCTGCACTGATGAAAATATTGACGCGTTGGGAAGCACCCACAAATCGTTAATATTATCGTCGTTGGGCGTAAATGCTGAAGGAATCTCTAATGGTACTTCTGAGCAGTCTACCGCCAAAACTGAAATAGTGTCCTGCACACTATCTAGGCCATCGCTACTGGTAATTCGCACTACGTACTGAACGGCTGCGACGGGAGATACTACCACTACTGAGTCATCGGTAGCCGACTCAATCTGACAGTCCTCTTGGTTGCAAGACCAACTAAAAGTAAAGGGCTCTTCGCCCGATAAAACTTCTACTGATAACGCTATTGTCTCACCGGGACAAATCTCAACCGAATCGGGTAGGTTTACAGTTAAAGCAGGCACCACTGTTAGCGCAACTAAGGCACTATCATCCGCCAACTCGGCTCCATCAAAAGCATTCCAGGCCCACTGGTCTTCCCCCAGGTAATCAGTAGCCGGACGGTAGAATAGTTGACTAATATTTTGCGAACTTAAAAAGAAACCTCCCGGCGATTGGTCAACTTTCTGCTGGGTGATAGTATCATTAGCTACGGTAAGAACTCCCTGAGTGGGCAGTGTAACTACTCGTAAACTACTAAACTGATTAGGCACAGGAGAATTATCCGCATCCGTATAGTTTGTAAGAAAGTCATCCACAGTAAATCCGAATGCCCCGTTTTGCACTCCTTTTTTGCTGAAACTCACCACCACCGGAGGAGTATTCTCTATTAGCTGAACAGTTCGTGACACGCTGTTGCTGGGAGTTTCATCATTGAATACTTGAACGGTTATTTGCCGACTAACTTGCACTTGTGTCGCTGCGGACTGATAAAGCAGTGAGCGAGCCATTGCCTGATAACTTTCGGTTGAATTTTTACCGCTAATCTCTAAGCTTCCTACCTCTTCATCCCAAGCAACCGTCATATTCTCCAGCACACTAACTAAAATACTATCTATCGCCGGGTCGTAGCCAACCTCAAAGAAAACAACCATTCGGGTTAAACTATCGCTGTCTACATCGGTAACGGTTAGTGATGAGTGAAAAGGTACTGCACTACTTTCTAAAACATAGCTTAATAGCTTAGGTTCGGCAGTAGTCAGCACGGTACTATCGTCTACTGCTGCCACTCGTAGCACTCGAGAAGCCACATTACTTACACTATCATTCTCATCAGTAGCCTGAAATTCGAACGTTAAAAGGGTTGTTTGAGGATTGTTACTAAGGTTTTTATAAGCTACCGACCGCAATATTGATTGGTACTGACGCAAGCTACCTTCGCCCGAAAACTCCAATCGCCCCTCATTTAGCGTGGCGGTGACCCCACCAGTGAGATTGTACGTTAGTTGTTCTTCACTTTCATTTAGTCCCTCCGGTACGGTAACGGTAGCCGATGTAATGGCAATAGCTCCGTCAGGATCAGTTAACAACAAGCTGTTCGTAATTGGTAGCGCAGGGCTATTCTCGGTATACTCCAGCGTATCAACTTCAATATTGGAAAGCACTACGGGGTCGTCAATCGGAGCAATGGTAATCACTAAAATACCATCTTCCTGCTCCGTAGATGAGGATACGGCTATCTTGAGTATATCATTTCCTACTACGTTATTGGCTGGACTATACTGTAAACCACTTAATGCGAAGCGAACAGCTTGGGCTGTTCCGGAAAATGATAGCTCATTACCACCCTCAACGGCTATACTAATAAAAGGAAGGATAATTGGGACAACGCTGAGTTGCCCGGTTTCTACTGATAATGTCACATTTAAAGAAGCGTGGGGAGGTGCTTGTAATGAAATAGATGGCAAGATAGTAACCTTGTCTTCGTCTACCAGCGCATTTTCGGCTACGGTTAACAAGAGCGGAAGAGCTGCTTTGGCTATGCTAATTGAAACAGTCGAAGTATTCGCCGATGGAGTAGTACCATCTGTTGTACTCCACTCAAACTGATCAGACCCAACGTACGCTCGATTGGGTACGTAAGTAAGTTTATCTAAATCTTCTCTGGCAACTACCCCCTGATCTTGCACTAAAAAGTCAGCATCGACTTCTACTCCATTCAGCGACAAAAACCCGTGCTTAGGTAGAGAGCGAATACGAATGGTGCTCAATTCAGCCTGTTCGGAGTCCGTATACGCTAGTTGAAACTGTTGCGCTTCAAAATTGAGCGTTTGATTTTCAGCGATACTTACTAAAATGTCTTGGGTAGAGGGGGGGGTATTATTGGGATTACTTTGGCTCAGAACGTACACGTACTGCTCAAATAGATTACTAGCTTCCCCTTTTTCGTCTGTTATCTGAATTTCTACTTTCCGATTACCCTTAAAACCTCGTGCAGAAAATAAATTCTGTACCCCAATAGATCGAAGGGCTGCTTGATAGTTTTCTTTAGTATCACGTCCCGTCAGAATTAATCGCCGATTGGTTCCCTCCGCTCGCTGGATTACGATATTATCGTTGCTATTATTGGTAAACACTAATTGGTCGAACTGTACTTCGCCAATTCTTACCGTAGCGGCTGTCATAAACGCATCATCACTATCTATCACTTGCAAGTCTGGCACCAGCGGTACCGGGGTTGCTAGGCTATTCACTACTAATGGCGTATTTGTCGGGCTGAGCAGACGGGGAATATCATCCACACCCTGCACGTCAATAGCTCGAGAAATGGTATTGCTACCCTCCACATTCTGAGCGTACACCGTGAAAGAAACTGTTCTTTGACTATTCTGAGGGTTACCCTCGTTTTTGTTCTGGTAGAATACCGAGCGCAAGGCCGCTTGCATTTCACCACTCTCCGTAGCTGACCCAGCCGGAAAACTTAGCAATAGTAACTCCCCGGTTTCGTTGTTAAATATCGGGTAAATACCTGCCTCACCCCGATAGATTAATGTATCTTCACTTGCGTTGTAGGCACTGCCAATAGCTACCGTTGCGTAACTTAAAAGAGTATTGCTAGTAACTGATAGGCTATTGGTTATTTGTACTGCCCCATCTCCTTCAGTATACGTAATTGAGGTGCCTTCTACCCCAGTTAAGCTCTGGCCAAAAGCTAGGTTAGATATAATTGCTGATGAGATGCTTACCAGTAGGCACCAGCCAATATTTATAAAGAATCGCGTCCGCATTACTGTAAAATCGTTACCTTCCCTTGGTGCGACTGGCTTCCTGCCTCCAGTTCTATTCGGTAGTAATACGTGCCTGATGGTAGTTTCTCACCGTTGTAAGTTCCATCCCAAGCCGCGTTGTAAGTATCTGAGAAAAACACTTGATGACCATGACGGTCATACACTTCTACCAATTTTTCCTCAAAGGTATTAATATTTTGTAACTCCCAAGTATCATTAATATTATCTCCGTTGGGAGTGAAGCCCGTAGGAATTACCAAGCTACAATCAACCACATTTACTGGAACCGTAGCACTTGCTTGAATACCGTTAGCATCGGTAATAGTCACCTGATAGTTGGCCGTTTCAACCGGATTAACCACCGCAGATTCAGTTGCATCACCCAAGCCACAATTTGTTTGATCGCAATTCCATTGATAGGTAAACGGTGCGGTGCCTCCATCAGCAACAGCAGTGAGCGTCACTGACTCACCTAGGCATACCTCTTCGGCCTCGGTAGACAGTGTTACCGAGAGCAATTTGATAGTAAAAGAAACCGTGGCTGCTTCTTGGGCAAACTTACTACCGTCCGTTGCATTCCACACAAACTGATCAGAGGCCACTTCGTTAGACGAAATTTGGTAGCTCAACTGGGGGATATCAGCTCGCGTAATGAGCAACCCCTCTCCTACCACTTGTTCTTCAGTAATCACTTCATTGTTAAAAACTAGCTGACCACTTTCCGGTAGTGCTGTGATACGAATGGTTGTGAAACCACCTTCCCCAGGAAAGTCATCGACATCGGTGTATGCTTCTAAGAAAATACTTTCGGTAAAAGGAAATGACTGTCCGCTATTAATTTCTAAGGAAATATTAGAAACCTGCGGTGGTTGGTTAACCCCTACACGAATATTTATCGTGCCATTAACCGTAAAACTTCCCGATAGGTTAGAGGGGGAATCGGTTAGCGCAATAACTAATGAATCTTCATCCGATATTTCTGACGCAGGCAAGTAAGCAATCTCCGGTAAGATTCGTGCCAAATCGTCTGGGGTACTTTCCACCTGAATACGCTTGCCACCATTTTCGCCAGACTCTAATACCGAAACCTCATTCTCTACTGAAGCACTAGGTACCAAAGTCCCGTTAGTAACTGATAGTGTAAGTAGCAGCACATCGTTATCAGTATCTGAAAGCGTTATATCGGATAGTGCCAGTGCAGTATTTTCTTGCACTAGCAATTGGTTCGGAGTTAGCAGTATAGGAGCATCATTAACCGATAATACTTCAATGTTTACAGTGGCTGCGTTGGCACCGCCGGGCACATCCCAACGAAATTCATCACTACCATTAAACCCTTCAGTGGGTGAGTAGGTAATGCTGGCCACAGTAGCAAAATCTACCAGAAAACCCGGAAGCCCCTGAGAGATACTGGCTAAGATAACTTCACTGGTAATAACTTGTCCATCGACGGTCAACACACCCTCCAAAGGGCCAGATACTAAGTATATTTGATTCGGAAAATCATCATCGGCATCTTCGTGATTGGTTTCAAAGTCGGTTGCCACTAGCGTTCGGCTATCATCTTCTGCCACCTCAACTGAGAAATCAGTAAGTACTGGAGGCACGTTAGGGTTATCTACTAAAACAAAAATCTGTTCAGCATTACTATCCAGTGCCCCATCGTTAACTACCACCCGAATTTGACGAGCCGACGAAGTGGGATTGATTGTCTTTCTATTTCGATAGGTTACATTCCGTAGAATCTCCTGTAGGGCAGCAATGGATAGTGGCCCATTGATGATTAACCTACCTGCCTGATTATTCCACTGATGGTCGGCACTCGTAAGTAATTCATCTTCCTCTGGCACGTAATTGTTCACAAATGATAGCGTAGCACCACTCAACTCAGGATTGTCTTCATCTTCTACCGTAATATCTGGCAAAACCTTAACCGGATCGCTGCCTTCAGCAAAAAGAACCTGATCGTCAGTCACCGTGATTTTAGGCGCATCGTTTACATCAGTAATATTAATGGTAAGACTCTGAGTGATACTTCCTTCGCCTAAAGCCTGTACCTGAATGGTATAAGAGTCTCTCTCCTCCCGATTAAATACCGCATTAGTCCGCAGTTGACTACCAACCAGTCTGAACAGACCATTATCATCTCTATCCCTGATGAGCTGGAAAGTTGGGTTAGCTACCGAACCACCTTCTGCTGAGAACGTTCCTACTGGCGTATTGCTTCGTACATTTTCGTTGACTGAATTAGAAGAAAGAAGAATATTGGTGGGTGGTTCTTCAAGATTATTTACGACGACCGTAAACTCTTTGGCGAAACTGCCATCAGCTGAGTTTACGGTAACCTCCACTTTCGGTGAAGGGGTTTCTTCAAAGTTGAGGCTACCATTCGTTTTTAGCTGAACCCCATCAATTGTAAAGAGGTCACTGCCAATTCCTGTCAGGGAAAATGTGAAAGGTGCTTGCCCACCGACTACCCCTAGGTTTCCAACCAAAGCACTCACCTGATTTTCGTTTACATCGAAATCGTCTAACGTAATATCAGTAGGTGCTTCTTCCTGGTTTTCTACGGTAATAGTAAAAGTTTTATCGAGGCCACCATCGTTATTGGCCGTCGCTCGAACCGTCACCAGCCGAGTGGCTCCTGCTTCAAAATCTAAGCTATCTTTGGTCTTGAGCTGATTCCCATCAATCGTAAATTCGTCATTATCGTTTCCGGTTCCAACCAGAGAAAATACGACGGGTTCCTCGCCTCCTACTACCCCCAACGTACCTACTAGCGCATCTGCTTGGTTTTCTTGAATAAGCGAGTCACTAAGTGTGATATCAGCAACAACCTCTACAACAATAATTACTACTTCATCTGTCGCAGTTACCCCTTGGTTATCGGTTACTGTTAGCGTAATCACTGTTTCACCTACTGGTAAAGTAATTGTTGGCGTCTCTCCTATTGCATTATTACCCCCTGGCCAACTCCAAGCGTATGTAAGTGCCTGTCCTTCCGGATCTGATGAACCTGACCCGTCTAATACTACTGTTTCATCCCCACTACCATCGCTATCTTCCAACGTTTGATCCTGACCGGCACTGGCTAAGGGTGGCTGATTTGCTGGCTCGTTAATTACTATAACAACTTCATCGGTAGCCGTAGCACCGGCGGCATCGGTTACCGTCAATGTGATGGTAGTTGTACCTATTGGTAGAATTATGGTAGGATTAACGCCGCTCGCGCTTTCACTGTTGGCCCAACTCCAAGTATATGTAGTTATACCTACGTCATCGCTAGAGGCAGAACCATCCAAAGTTACTGACTCATCATTGCTTCGATCATTATCTAATAATGTTTGATCAGCGCCTGCATTTGCCACTGGAAGCTGGTTTGCTGGAGCATTTACAGTAACTATTACTTCATCGGTAGCAGTTGCCCCTTCACTATCACTCACTGTTAAGACGATTGTTGTTATACCTACTGGTAAGCTAATAGTTGGACTTACCCCATTGGCTGACTGATTGGCACCATCAGCTAACCAGCTCCAGGTATAGGTTAAAGGCAGATTTTCAGGGTCTGAAGAATCTGAACCATCTAAAGTTACTATTTCATCACCGCTACGGTTACTGTCTTCTACTACTTTATCAATCCCCGCATTCGCCACCGGAGGTTGGTTTGGTTGCTCATTGACTGTAATCACTACTTCATCGGTAGCTGTAACATTAGCGACATCCGTCACGGTAAGGGTAACTGTTGTAGTACCTACGGGGAGTGTTATTGTAGGATTCACCCCAGTGGCTCCTACCCCCCCTGGCCAGCTCCAAGTGTAGGCTAAAGGTTGTGCTTCAGGATCAGAGGAAGCTGAACCATCTAGAGTCACTGTTTCATTACCACTACCGTCGGTATCTGTAAACGTTTGATCCGCCCCCGCATTAGCTGTAGGCGGCTGGTTTAGTGGTGCCTCCACATTAAGTGTAAAGCTCTGCGGATCAGTAAAATTAACATTAGCACCATCAAAAGCACCGTTATCCTTCAGGGTTACTGAAACATTGGTGCTTCCCGCCTGATTTTCGGCCACTTGGTAGGCAAGCGTACCGTCTGGACTAATGCTCGGCTCTTCTAAAAATAGGGTTTGATTGTAATCGCCTAAGTCAAAGCTCAGTACCTGCCCGCTTTCATCGGTAGCTTCGGCAGGCCCGGGAGCGATATTCGTAGCAAAATTAGGTACTGTTTGCCTTTCGCTATTAGCTGCTACGGTTACCAAATTGTTAGCTAGCGTAAACATCGGTGCATCGTTTACCGCAGCCACGGCAACGTTTACTGTTTGTTGATAGGTTTGATTAGCTGAAGTAGCCGTAACTGTTAGATCGGCATTGCCATTAAGGTGGGGCTGAGCACTGAGGGAGAGAAAATAGCTACCGTCGGTAAGGCTAGCCGTTAGTGTAGCAAAACCAAGGTCAGTCGGCTCAACCGAGTAGTTTACCTCTTGGGTAGCATTTACTAAGGTAGCCGTCACTGATTGAGTTTCCGTAAAGTCCTCATCTACCAAGATACTATCAGTGGATAGTGTAAGCTCCGGAGTTGCGCTCACGGTAATTGTAATTTCACTAGAGTCGGCCGCCCCTAGATTATCCGTTACAATTAGCATAGCAGTATAAATACTATCGGTAGAATACATATGGGTAACTACTTGCCCGTTTCCTACGCTACCATCTCCAAAGTCCCAAGCATAGGTTACTATCTCTCCTTCTACGCCGTCAGAGGATTGACTGGCATCAAAATTTACGGTGAGCGGAGCGGGTCCGCTGGGAGGAGTGGCTACCGCAACTGCGGTGGGCAATGCATTCACCGTAATTGTCACTGCATCAAGTCCCTGAGTAAGTTGGTCATCGGTGACTTCTAAGTTGATAGTGAAAATTCCTACGGGTAAGGTGATTATTGGGGTAGCTCCCGTAACCGATTGAGCCACTCCCCCTTCCGTCCACGTCCAAAGATACGTTAGCGGTTGCATTTCTGGGTCGGAAGAAGATAAACCATTTAATGGAACACTGGCTCTACTATTTTCATCGGCAACTGTCACGGTAGTATCTGATCCAGCATTGGCGGTGGGCGGTTGATTTCCAGAATTATCTACGGTAATAGTGAAGAATTTTTCAAAAGTTCCATTGCCAACAGCTTGCACCTCAATCGTGTAGCTAGCTTGATCTTCATCATCAAACTCATCACCTACAACAAGTTTATTACCATCTAACGTAAAGGCTTCGTCAGCATCATCCAGCAAATTATAAGAAATCTCTACTGGTGCACCGTCAACAACTGAAAATTCCCCTACCACATCATCTTCTTCAGCATCCGGGTCTACCAGATTGTTGGATAACAAAATGTCGGTGGGCGGTTCTTCTACATCTAGAATCTTAATGGTAAATGTTCGCTCATCTAAAGTAGTACCAGCAAGTGAGGCTCTAACGCGAATACTATATTCAACTTGCTCCTCATAATCGAACCCCTGCCTGGGTGTAGCCTGGAGCTGACTGTTATTATCTTTCTTTGCGATAAAGAAGAAATTGTTTCCCTCGCTACCTTCTCCTTCCACTAACTCGTAATCGATTAAATTCCCCTGTTCGTCCTCAAAATCACCGACACCTACATTACCCAAACCTTTGGGTATGGAGTTCTCGCGTATTTCTGTAGACCCCAGTGTAATTTGAAATTGAGCACTAACCGAGTTAAAAATAGCCAAGACTGATGACTCTAATATAAGAGTACACATCAGCATGAATATTATTCTAAACCACTTATGTGAATTAAGTTTCAAACCTTAATTATTTATAAAATTATATAAAAAATTAATTTATTTATATTTCAAATATACGTAAACTATTGATAAAATAACAAAAAAAATGGCGGAATCTCTATAAAATTTACCATAGCTAGAGTTCCATTTTTTACTGTATTAAGGCAAATTTTATGCAAAAAAAGTGAAAAATAGTTCTAATCATTAAATAATTAGTTAGCTTTTACTGGTATTGCAAGTACGTAAGTTTTGGTTCTTTTCGGTAACTTTTTCGGTAGATGTCTTTAGAAAGTGGTTTTCTCACTTCATAAGTACACGAAAAGCCTGTATTCATACTATTTTTTTGCCAACCTATTAGCGCACCTACCTAAATTGTAATCTTTATTTGGCTCCCTGCTAATTCTCTAATAAAAATTTTACCTTTGTGCCCCGTAAGCTACTATTCTTATGGGATCAGTTAAATATGTATTTGTTACGGGCGGAGTAACTTCGTCGCTGGGAAAAGGAATTATATCGGCCTCGCTGGGAAAACTACTTCAAGCCCGTGGGCTGCGAGTCACTATTCAAAAGTTTGATCCCTACATCAATATCGATCCGGGAACCATGAACCCCTACGAACACGGGGAGTGCTACGTTACCGAAGACGGAGCCGAAACCGATCTGGATCTAGGGCACTACGAACGTTTTCTAAATATTCGCACTTCTCAGGCGAATAACGTTACTACCGGCAGAATTTACCATAACGTAATCTCTAAAGAACGGAAAGGGGAATATCTGGGAAAAACGGTTCAGGTGATTCCGCACATTACGGATGAGATTAAAGAACATGTGTTCAAGTTGGGCCAAACCGGTGATTACGACATTGTGATTACCGAAATTGGAGGTTGTGTGGGTGATATAGAATCGTTACCGTTCGTGGAAGCCGTTCGCCAAGCTCGCTGGGAGCTGGGTTCCAGCAACTTTGTGGTTATCCACCTTACGCTAGTTCCCTACTTAGAGAAAGCGAAAGAGCTAAAAACCAAACCTACCCAACACTCGGTACAACGACTGTCAGAGGCCGGGGTGCAACCCGATATTCTGGTGTGCCGAGCATCGCAGCACTTGCCTACCGATATTCGCCGTAAGATAGCCCGGTTCTGTAATGTAGACCTCAGCTCAGTGATTGAAGCCATTGACGCTGACTCTATTTACGATGTGCCGATCTATATGCTGAAAGAGAAATTAGATGAACAGGTACTGAGTAAGTTGCGGCTGCCGGATCGTAAAGCACCGGACATTTTACAGTGGAAGAAATTTCTGGGACGACTGAAAAACCCGATCACTGAAATAACCGTGGGGGTAGTAGGGAAATACGTAGAGCTACCTGATGCCTACAAGTCTATTGCCGAAGCCTTTGTTCACGCTGGAGCCGAGAACGAGTGTAAGGTTCACATCCGCTGGATTCCCTCCGAAAGCATCACCCCCGAAAATGTAACCGAAGTCTTAGGCGATTTGCACGGTGTGCTGGTTGCCCCGGGTTTTGGAGTACGAGGAATCCCCGGTAAGCTGCTAACGGCTCGTTACGCACGGGAAGAAAAGATCCCATTTTTCGGTATTTGTTTGGGAATGCAGTGTGCAGTAGTTGAGTTTGCCCAGAACGTACTGGGGCTAGCCGAGGCCAATTCTACGGAGTTTAATCCGCAAACGGAAGATGCGGTTATTGCTTTAATGGAAGAGCAAAAGCACGTGGAGAATAAAGGAGGCACTATGCGGTTGGGTGCCTACACCTGCGAGTTAAAGAAAGGTTCATTAGCCCATGAAGCCTACGGCAAGTTAAAAGTAATTCAAGAGCGCCACCGCCACCGCTACGAATATAATAGCCACTACCTCGAGCAGTTTGTAAAGCACGGTATGATTGCCTCGGGAGTTAACCCCGATAGTAAGTTGGTTGAAATTATGGAAATTAAGGATCACCCTTGGTTTTTAGGCACGCAATTTCATCCTGAGCTGCGTAGCACTGTGCAAGAGCCGCATCCGCTGTTCGTGCAATTTGTTAAAGCAACCATTCGGGAGAAAAACCGAGTAAAAGAACCCGTAGAAAAGTAAACGCAAATTAATTTACCTTTTACCCTCATATTTCGAACTTTGGTTCGTCATTTAAGTGTATCTAAACGTATTAGCATTTATCGACGCTAACTGTATATGGATAAGAATCAAGCGATTGGATTCGCTCTACTAGCGCTACTCCTCATTGTATATTTTCAGTTTTTTGCCCCGGAGCCAGTTCCGGTCACCGAATCTGAGACGGTTCAGGAAAAAACTGCTACAGCTAACCCGCAATCACTTACTGAAAGCGAATTACCTACGGCCACTCCAGACTCTCTCCCCGACTCCGTACAGAGTGCGGCTAACCGGCAGCGGTTCGGAGCATTTGCGGCGGCGGCTACCGGAGAAGAAAGGATATTTACCCTGGAGAATGAAAACATGCGCGTCCGTTTCTCCACCCAAGGCGGACGTCCGGTGCAAGTGCAAATGAAAAACTACGAGGCCTACGGCGGGGGCACAGTAGACCTTCTTTCTCCTGAGACCAGCGAAATACGCTTGGTAGCTCCTACCGCACAAGGTGAAATTGATCTGTATGAGCTATTTTATTCATCATCAGCCCGGGACAAGCAAGTAGCCACTGATGACACCACTACCGTAGAATTTGTGGCAAATCTTGAAAACGGGCGAAAAATTCGGCAAACCTACCGCCTGGCTGGTCAGGGATACGAGTTGTTCTACAACATCAGCGTTGAAAACGCCAGTGGCATTATTCAGGATGAAACGCTCACTTTTATCTGGAATGATGAACTGCGGGTAGTAGAAAAAGATGGTAAAGAAAGTCGTACTCGAGGCTCGGTAAAATACTTTACCAGCGACCTGGACGATTTTTCCCTACTACAAACTCCCGGCGAAACCGAAACGGAGCTGATTGAAGAGCCAGTGGTATGGCTCGCCATGAAGCAGCGGTTTTTCACTTCTGGCATTATTGCCGACCAGACGTTTCCGAAGGCATTGGTTACCCTAAAAGCACCGCCGGAAGCTTCGGACATTGTGCAAACCATTGGACTGCAAGTACCCACTCCACTTAACAACGGAAACTTTTCGTTCAAATACTACTTTGGACCGAACGATCAACGGGTAATGGAAACCGTGGCCGTCGATTTTGAAGATAATATTGACTGGGGCTATTTCATTGTAAAACCGATCAGTAAGTACGTAATCTCTCCCCTGTTTCATTTCTTAGAAAGATTCTCTAGCAACTATGGGCTGATTATTGTCATTGTAGTACTTATTCTTAAAACCGCACTCTTTCCGCTCACCTACAAGTCGTACATCTCTATGGCGAAAATGAAGGTGTTAAAGCCGGAATTAGACGAGTTGAAAGAAAAGCACGGCGACGATATGGCGGCCGTGCAAAAGGAGCAGATGCAGCTGTATCAGAAAGTAGGCGTCAACCCCATCAGTGGCTGTATTCCGATGGTACTGCAAATGCCCATTTTGCTTTCCATGTTCTTCTTCTTCCCTAATTCTATTGAATTGCGGCAGGAGCCGTTCTTGTGGACTGATGACTTATCTACCTACGATGCAATTGTAAGCTGGGACGCTCAAATTCCGCTACTTAGCGAATTTTACGGCAACCATGTTAGTTTATTTGTGCTGCTGATGACGCTATCGCAACTTTTAATTACTTGGTCGAACAGCCAAGCTACCAGCGTACAAGGCCCCATGAAATCAGTGCAGTACGTCATGCCAGTAATGTTCATGTTTATTCTGAATCAGTTTCCGGCAGCCCTTAGCTTCTACTACTTAGTTTCTAACTTTGTTACTTTCGGACAGCAGGTAGTCATTCGTCGGTTTGTAGATGATGATAAGATTCGGCAAAAACTGGAAGAGAACAAAAAGAAAAACCGAAACAAGAAAAAATCAAAATTTCAGTTAAAGTTAGAGGAAGCGATGAAAGCCACCGAGGAAAATAAGCGAAATAAACCTGGTAACCGCGGGGCAGCCCCCCGTAAGCGCTAATTCGGTATGGATGTTACGGAAGTTAAAGTTCGAAGAAAGAAAAAGCTGGGAAGTTACCCCTACGTAAGTGTAGTATTCAGTATTACACTGGCCCTATTCGTAATTGGCCTCTTCGGATTATTGTTGCTCTACGCCAACAAGCTTACCCAAGTTATTCAGGAAAATGTAGAAATCCAGGTATTTCTCAACCAGACCATCTCCCCTAGCGACCGACTTAAGATTCAGAAAACCCTGGCCAATAAAGAGTATATTGAACCCCAAGAAGGGCAGGAAGCGATTATTTTTATCTCTAAAGAAGAAGCCGCTCAAGAGTTTATTGAAGAAACCGGAGAAGACTTTCGGCAATTTTTAGGAGAAAATCCGCTACGCGATGCCTTTGTCATTCACGTAAAACCTGAGTACTACGCTCCCCGCGAACTAAGCAAAATCAAACTCGACATTGAACGCCTGCGCGGGGTGTTCGAGGTTGCCTACGTAGAGAGCTTAATTGATGCTATTAACCGAAACGTAACTAAAATTAGCGTAGTGCTGGTTGGTTTTGCGGTATTGCTCATGATTATTGTTACTATTTTAATTAACAATACTATCCGGTTAGCCCTGTTTTCCCAGCGTTTCCTGATTCGGAGTATGCAACTGGTTGGAGCCACGGCTTCTTTTATTCAGCGTCCATTTCTTACGCGCTCGTTGCTTCATGGCATCTTGGGTGGTATATTCGCCGGAGGTTTGCTCTTTGCTATTATTCAGTACGCGCAGCAGCAGATAGATGATTTATCTCAGCTACAAAGTACCCAAGAGCTAATTGTTTTACTGGTTAGTTTATTAGTATTAGGTGGATTGGTCGGGTTCATTAGCACCTACCGGGCGGTAAAGAAGTATTTGGGCATGTCATTAGATCAGCTTTATTAAAAAATGTTAAAAAGCATTAGTTCTAGGTGTTATTGTGTTATAGTTTTTAGTTTAGGGCTTTGGTCTCAACGTGTTTATACTATACGAATTCTGTAGCCTTAGAACTATAACACTCAAACAATATGTCAGATAAAAATCTACTTCCGTTCGGAAAGAAAAACTATCGGCTTATGCTGGCTGGTATCCTCGTGGTAATTCTTGGCTTCATTCTGATGTCGCTAGATACCGAACCCTACGGTTTTGGTTTTCTGGGAATAACGCTTGGTCCGCTGGTAGTACTAGCAGGTTTCATTCTAGAATTCTTTGCTATTCTTTCCAAACCGGAGTAAAATTGCACCTCCACCTGACCGACCTACTTAATTTTGACAGTTTATGACCATTATCGAAGCGATTATTCTAGGTATCGTTCAGGGACTTACTGAGTTTTTACCAGTCAGCAGCAGTGGCCACATTGAGCTAGGCACCGTATTGCTGGGGGTTCAGAGTAAAGACAATCTGCTCTTTTCGGTAGTCGTTCACTGCGCTACCGCCCTAAGCACCATCGTTATTTTTCGGAAAGATATTGCGGAAATTATTCAGGGTGTGTTCCGGTTCAAGTGGAACGAAGAAACAGCTTACGTAGCCAAAATAGTCGTATCCATGATTCCGGTCGGGCTAATCGGTGCCCTGTTCAAAGACGAAATTGAAGCCTTCTTCGGCGGAAAAGTACTACTGGTAGGCATTATGCTACTCATTACCGGAACGCTACTAGCCCTGACTTACTACGCTAGAAAACAGCCGGGACAAGTTACCTTCCCCAAAGCATTGATTATTGGGCTAGCCCAAGCGTTCGCCATTATGCCCGGTATCTCTCGCTCAGGAGCTACCATTGCTACTGCCTTGTTGGTAGGAGTAGAAAAAGAGCAGGCCGCCCGCTTTTCGTTTCTGATGGTGCTTGCCCCTATTCTGGGCGCATCCTTACTTGAAGTGTTAGACTACTTGGAAGAACCCGCTTCTGCTGGGTCTATCTCCAGCCTGGCACTGATTTTAGGTTTTTTTGCCGCTTTTATCTCCGGACTGCTAGCGTGCCAGTGGATGATTGCAATTGTAAAGCGGGGTAAGCTCATCTATTTTGCTATTTATTGCTTTATTGTAGGAACTATCGCCATCGTTAGTACGTGGTTTATTTAGCATGGCTACTATCTCACCATCTGATTCTTCACTTTCCGATTTACCTTCTTCCTCGCCATTTAATTTTGCTGACGGTGCAATGCTGCTCGTAGATAAACCCCTGGAATGGACTTCGTTTGATGTAGTAAAAAAAATGCGGGGATTAACAAGAGTAAAAAAGATTGGACACGCTGGCACGCTCGATCCGCTAGCCACCGGCCTGCTGGTGCTTTGCACTGGCAAGATGACTAAACAGATTGAGCGATTCCAGGGAATGGAAAAAGCTTACGAAGGCGCGCTGGTTCTAGGAAAAACAACTCCTTCCATTGACCTGGAGACTGATTTTGATAGCGAGCAGCCCACCGACCATATTAAAATTGAGCAATTAGAAACCGTACGACAGAAGTTTGTCGGTCTAATTAGCCAAATTCCACCCCAATACTCCGCTATTAAAGTAGACGGAAGGCGAGTGTACAAATCGGCTCGGCAGGGAAAGAAGGTAGAAATTAAGCCCCGCGAAGTTCAGATCACGACTTTCGATTTTACCGAAATTACGCTTCCCGAAGTTCGGTTTTCGGTAGTATGCTCCAAAGGAACCTATATTCGTAGCTTAGTGCGAGACATAGGGCAGGAACTTGGTGTAGGGGCATATTTAAAAGAACTTCGGCGTACCCGCATTGGTCATTTGCACGTAAACGATGCCCGCACCATTGCCGATTGGACTAGTACTCTAAAGCCAACTGAGGAATGAAAATTCATCGTGAGGGTAAGATTAACCCGCCGCCCCACCAACCTGTGGTTACCAGTGGCACTTTTGATGGAGTGCATATTGGCCATCAGAAAATTTTAAGCCGTCTCAAAGAACTCGCCAAAGAAGTGAATGGCGAAACGGTAGTACTTACCTTTTGGCCCCACCCTCGCCTGATACTGAAAGGCGATGAGAATTCGCTCAAGCTACTCAATACTTTCGATGAGAAAGCCCATTTACTAGAACAGTTGGGCATCGATCATTTGGTGCAGATACCTTTCACTGAAGAATTCTCCCAGCTTTCCCCTGATGAATACGTGCAGCGAATTTTAGTAGATCAGTTAGATACCAAGTTCCTGGTAATTGGCTACGATCACCATTTTGGTCGTAACCGTCAAGGTAATTTTGACTATCTACAGCAGAATGCCACCCGCTTTGGTTTTGAGGTAGAAGAAATTCCTCGTCAAGATATTGACGACAGTGGAGTAAGCTCCACCAAAATCAGGCAAGCACTGGAAACAGGCAATGTTGCCACCGCGCATTCGTACCTGGGACGGCACTACCAAATAAGTGGCACCGTGGTAGACGGTGATAAAATTGGCCGGGGATTAGGATTTCCTACGGCTAACATTTCCGTTGAAGAACAATATAAACTCATTCCGGCTGATGGCATATACGCTGTTTATGTCTTTCAGGAAGAGAAACGTTACGGAGGTATGCTTTACATTGGCAACCGCCCTACCCTCGCCGGAAAAAATAAAACCATTGAGGTAAATATCTTTGACTTCGATCAGGATATTTATGGTAAAAAACTGACTATCTCGTTTTTAGAACACATTCGGGGCGATATGACACTGGACAGTTTAGAGTCGCTAACTATCCAATTAGAAAAAGATCGCGCGGCAGCGTTGGCAATTCTACAGAGCAATAGCTAATTATACTTTCCATTAATCAAATGCCAATTTTGTAAAAAGTATAAAGTTCAACATTGACAATAAATAACTTTGACCTCCATACTAAAACAAGTTTCACCGAACGAAAGAAATGCTCCTGACCAACCTTCTATTTTCACTACTTTTTTTTCACCCCTTCCACATCAGCGTCACTAGCATTTATCACGCGACTGAAGAGAACAGTCTGCAAATTACCGTAAAAATTTTTGCCGATGACTTAGAGGAAGCACTGAACCGGGATAATAGCGAAGCAACTGCCTACATTGATGTGCTCAACCCGCCTAACCCCGCTCAGCTTGATTCTATTGTCCATAATTATCTCGATCAGCACCTGGTGTTTACTATTAATGAGCAGTTGGTACAGCCCCAGTTTTTGGGCTTTGAGCGAGAAGATTTAACCATGTGGTGCTACTTGGAGGTAGCGTCGGTTAAGTCGCTAGAAAAAGTAGAAGTGCGAAACACATTGCTGCTGAACACGTTTGAAGATCAGGCAAATATTGTTCACGTGCGAGCCAACGGAGTGGTAAAGAGCATGAAGTTGGCTCACAACCAAATCGCCGATACCATCATTTTTTAAACTGACGCTATTTTCCAATGGGTAGAAACATACTTTTTTTCGTAGTGATTGGGCTATTTTTTACTTTATCAGCCTGCGATGAAAACGATAACCTGCAAGTATTTTCCTTAGACCAAGAAATTCAGTTGGGCCAGCAACTAGATTCGTCTATCATGAGCAACCCTCAGGAATATCCGGTGCTAGACACAGCTCGCCACGCGGATGCCTACAGCTATCTGGAGAACATTTTCTTTGGTATTCTAAACTCGGAAGAGGTTGCGTATCGTGAGACCTTTCCCTGGCAAATTAGGATTATTCAGAATGATAGCACCCTGAATGCGTTCGCTGCGCCTGGTGGATTTGTCTACGTATACACCGGATTAATTAGGTACTTAGATAGCGAAGATGATTTAGCCGGAGTGCTAGGCCATGAAATTGCTCACGCTGACTTACGGCATTCTATGCGAAATATCCAACGGCAATACGGTATTGGCATTCTTCTTAGCCTGATACTAGGCGAAGGCGGCAACCAGCTTACCCAAATTGTCGCGCAGCTTGCCGCCGGAGCCGCCGGATTATCCTTTAGTCGGGAATTTGAGAGGGAAGCAGATGAAGCATCGGTAGAGTATCTTTCACAAACGCCGTACAATTGTGCCGGAGCTAGGTCATTTTTCCAGAAGCTTACTGAAGATGGTAAAACCAGCGGAATACCCACTTTCCTCAGTACCCACCCCAATCCAACCAATCGCTTTGAGGATATCACCGACAAAGCACAAGCAATTGGCTGTAGCACTCAGCCTTACAACCCTCCTTCTTACCAGGATTTTCAGCGAATGCTACCGGGTTAACTCCCGCTAAATAGGTTCAATCGGGGGAACTTCGTAGTTTTGAGGGCACATATTATATCTCCAACTATGAAAAAGTCTGAAATCAATATCACCGTATCGCTGGACGAAGCCAACATTCCCGAAAACATTAGCTGGAGTGCTACTGATGGCGAGGGCAACCCCCAGGTAGAGAATGGTCCCAGCCAAAGTAAGTCCATGAGCCTTTCCTTCTGGGATGACCAGCAAAAAAACACATTACGCATTGACTTATGGACTAAAGAGATGCCCGTTGATGAAATGAAACGGTTTTGTATTGATGCCATTGGCGGTTTGGCTCAAACCACGCTCAACGCTACCGGCGACTCATACATGGCCCAAGAAATGAATGATCTCTGCGACCGGTTGGTGCAACACGTAGAAAATGAGATGAAGAATGGCTAAAACTCAGTGGAAAGAATATATGCAAACAGCTGTACAACAGGCTCAGAACGGCAAAACGCCATTTGGCTGTGTAATTGTGCAAAATGGTGCAGTGATTGCTCAAGCGCATAACACCGTATCTGCTTCGCACGATCCTACTGCTCATGGCGAGGTGAATGCAATTCGGCAGGCTTGCCAGCAAAATCAGTCTCAAACGCTACCTGAAACAGTTCTATTTACTACAGGTGAGCCTTGCCCTATGTGTATGTCGGCTATTTTATACGCCAAAATTCCTCAGGTGGTATTTGGGGCTTCTATTGCTACCATTGCTCAATTTATGCCTCAAATCACTATTTCCTGCCAACAGGTAGCAGCTCATTCTCCTCAAAAAGTAAGTATAACCGGACTATTCATGGAAAAAGAATGCTCGAGACTTTTACAAGAATTTGGCTAAATGTGCCATTTGTTTCGCTACTGACAAATGGAGTGGTGTTTGCTCCGTAAGCAGCAGAATCATTTCAACTTGAGGTTCGTTATAGGTAATAACCAGCAATGAGTATCATGAAAAATCTAGAAATAAAACGCTTCTTATCAATTACTCTCGGAGTAATTACTTTTTTAAGTTTAGCTTCTGTCGCCTCATTTACTACTATTTCTGAAGGAGAACCCGCGAAGCTTAATAAAATTAACTGGCTGACTATTGAGGAAGTGCAGACTTTATCGGAGAAAGAGCCAAGAAAAGTAATTATGGATGTGTATACCGACTGGTGCGGCTGGTGTAAGAAAATGGATAAAACCACTTTCTCCGATGAGAAAGTAGCGGCTTACGTCAACGAAAATTTTTATGCCGTAAAGCTAAAGGCTGATAGCAACGATAAAGTCACTTTTAAAGGACAAGAATTTTCTAAAGGGGAACTAGCCCGCGCTCTACGGGTTACGGGATACCCTACGGTAGTGTTCTTCGACGAATCGTTCGCTCGCTTCCAACCAGTGAGTGGCTTCCGCCCGGCCGGCGATTTTCTCGAGCTATTAGAAAGATTTAACCAAGCAGAAATGAGTCAGTAAATTCTCTTTTCGCAACTTTTTCAGAGCAGTTATCCGTTACTTTGTGTCAATCGGATAACTGTTTTTTTTATGCCTACCTACGCACAAGATACTATTATTGCGCTTTCTACCCCCAGTGGCGAGGGAGCTATTGGTGTAATTCGTTTATCAGGATCAGAGGCAATCACGTTGGTCAACCAGATTTTTCACGGTAAAAACCTGTTGGATCAGCCTTCTCATACGCTTCACTTCGGAACAATTCGTCAGCAAGAAGAAATTCTTGATGAAGTAGTCGTTTCCCTTTTTATTGCTCCCCACTCTTTTACTAAAGAAAACGTGGTAGAAATTTCCTGTCACGGATCTTCCTATATTATTCAACAAATAATTGAGCTGTTTATCAGTTTGGGTGCCCGGTTAGCTAAGCCAGGAGAGTTCACTCAACGAGCTTACCTCAATGGGCAGTACGACTTGGCTCAGGCGGAAGCTATCGCTGAATTAATTGCGGCTGACTCTCAAGTAGCTCATCGGGCTGCTATGTACCAAATGCGGGGTGGCTTCTCACGGGAGATTCACCAACTTCGGGAGCAGTTAGTGCGTTTTGCTTCACTCATTGAGTTAGAACTGGATTTTTCCGAAGAAGATGTAGAGTTTGCTAATCGGGAAGAGCTTAAAAAATTAGTTCAGAAGATTCTTGCTAAAACTCAGCATCTTATCCAAAGCTTTTCAATAGGAAATGTCATAAAAAATGGCGTTCCCACGGTAATTGCCGGCAAGCCGAATGTAGGAAAATCTACGCTGCTGAATGCCCTACTAAATGAAGAAAAGGCCATCGTCAGTGATATTCCCGGCACCACTCGAGATGTGATAGAAGACGAAATCACCCTAGAAGGTATTCGTTTCCGCTTTATTGATACAGCTGGAATCCGAGAAACCACTGATACAATTGAGGCTATTGGGGTGCAACGCACTTACGAAAAAATGCAGCAGGCCGCCCTTATTCTTTATCTGTTTGACTTAGAGCAAGGTAACCTCAACGAGATAACCGAAGAAATAGCATCCCTAGAAAAGCTTAATATTCCCCTAATAAAGGTAGGAAACAAGCTAGATAAAGCTCAGAAGCACTTAGTTGATGCATTACGCGATACGAACGATGTAGTATTTATTTCCGCGTTAACCAAACATCAGCTAGCGCAACTCCAGCAACAGTTGATAAGTACTCTTCAGCTTAACCAAATTCAAGACCAGTCCGCAATTGTAACGAATCTTCGCCACTATGAGAGTTTAAAAAGTGCCTACAATAACCTACAGCAGGTCATTTCTGGCATTGATCAGGGAATTACGCACGATTTTTTAGCGCAGGATATTCGCTATTCGCTACATGCTTTGGGTGAAATTACCGGAGATATTACTAACGACGAATTACTGGGAACGATTTTCAGTAAATTCTGTATCGGAAAGTAATTTAGAAAAAAACCAATCGGTTTATTAAAACAATTAAAAAAAATAAGCGTTTTGTATTACGTATTGTCAAATTAGCCTAATCTAACCTATGTTAACTTAACGTTATATTTTTTCAAATTTGTGATATTTCTTTATTTTTTTTAGCATTTTTGCGATAAATATTTCATCGTTAAACACTTTTTTATTACCTTTGATTGATTCAATTTTTTATTGATATGTTTCACATCCCTAAGTATACACAGTACTCTAAGACATTTTTTCTCGTCATCATGATGCTTGATGCGTTTTGTCTTTATTTTGCTTTTGATTTATCATTGTACGAAAACTTTCTTACCAAAGGGGCTATCTTTACCTCTAATGCTTCTTTCTACACTATTTGGGTGTTACTCTGGATCATTATCTCTCTTTTCTCAAATCATTACAACACTAAAACTTTAAAGAGAGTCTTGTACATACTCAAGAGTACCAGTAAAGTGGTTCTTATTCATGCACTTTTCATCTTTGTTTACCTGCTAACTACGCCGCAGTACTTCGAAATAGGATACCTTATTAATGTCTATCTTTACTCGGTACTAATTACGGTGAGTGCCAAAGTTCTTCTGCTATTTAGTTACCGCTTATTGAGTAACAAGCAAGAGAACAAAGTTAACTTTATCATTATCGGGCGCACCTCTACAACTCATGAGTTACTGCGCTCCCTTGATTTAAATCAAAAATTTGGTCATCACTTCTACGGGTTCTTTAATGGAAATGCTTCGGAGGAGAAGAAAACCAAAGATATTACTTCGGAAATTGAGGAGTTTTGCAAAGAGAATGCTATTAACTATATCTACTTTGATTCATCAGTTGATAACAAAGTATTAGTACAGCTCATCAAATACGCCAACAACCATTACATCCGGTTCTCGGTAGTACATAGTCCTATTACTGTTCCATTTAAGGAAGTTGAAACTTCAGTATTTAATAACATTCCGGTTATTTATGGTCGTAATTTCTCGGCCACTTCAAAAAATACCTTACCCGGTATGAAGAAGCTAATTAACTCACTCAAAGCCTAGCCCTTACCATTTTTATAATGGATGAAAAGCAGCTTCTAACTGGAGCTGCTTTTCTGTTTTTACCTTATTCGTACCTTAATGACTCTATAGGATTAGCCTGGGCAGCCTTTACCGTCTGAGTGCTTACAATCAACATTCCAATTAAAAAAACCAGCCCACTCGGTACCAAAAACAAGGTGATAGAATAGTCGATGCTAAAGGCATAGTTATCCAACCACTCTCGCATTATCCAGAATACAATCGGAATACCAATGGCTAGTGCCAACAGCATTAACTGAGCAAAATCGCGAGAAAGTAGTCGTAACAGACTAGCTACAGAAGCTCCTAGTACCTTTCGTATACCAATTTCTTTGGTCTTTTGAGCTACTGAAAAAGAAGTTAGGCCAAACAACCCTAGTCCGGCAATAAAGATGGCTAAACCGGAAAAGATGGCGAAAACCTGACCTATTCTTTGGTCTTCCTGATAAAGAGAATCAAACTGCTCATCCAGAAAATAGTACTCGAAAGGATTGCCAGGAAACAATGTGAGATATTCTTCTTTTAGACTGCTAATAACAGCAGCAACAGGAGTAGAAGCATAGTCGGTATCTATTTTTACCGAAAGTATCCCATTTTCTGGTCTGTAATTAAAGATGATTGGTTCGTAAGCATTTTTCAGCGATTTGTGGTGATAATTAGTAACGACCCCAATGATCTCTCGCAGTTCCTCAGAGTTTCCAACCTTAATTAACTTGCCAATAGCATCTTCCGAAGTACCAAAGCCTAAAAGCTGAACAGCCGTTTCATTAATAAGTAACCTCTCTGACTCTTGGCTTAGGGTATCGTTATAATTTCGCCCCGCCACCAGAGGAATTTGATATTCGGTGATGTACTGATCGTCTATTTCCAGAATGGAATAGCTATGAGCTTCGTTAAAATCTTCTCCTGGTAGTGCTGCCTGTACATTATAGTTATAGCTCTTACCGGGTACATTGCCTGAAAATACAACGCTCTTTACGAAAGGGAAACGACTAATTTCGGTCTTCAACGAAGCCATTTTTCCCGAAGAATTATCATCTACTATCGCCGGACTACTTATAATTAGCGTCTCCTCAATGTTCAGCCCGAGGCTACGATTTCGCATAAAGTTCAGTTGCTGGAAAACAACGTAGGTACCCCCTACCAGTGCCACCGATGCAACAAACTGAAGCACCATAAGCGTTTTCCGTAATGAGATGCCCTGGCGAGAGTTTGAAAAGCTACCTTTAAGCACGGCAATAGGTTGATAAGAAGACAGCACCCAAGCTGGGTATAAACCGGATACCACACTTCCTACTATAATTGCCAAAATGAAAGCTAGCCAGAATAATGGTTCGCCAAAGAGATGCACTGTCTGTATTTCTTTACCCAAAAGATCACTAATCGCGGGAAGGCTTAATTGAAAAATAGTGAGGGCTAGTAATGCACTAACTACGTTAAAGAGCAGTGCCTCGAGCAAAAACTGACTAATTAGTTGCACTCGCTGACTTCCCACTACTTTACGGATTCCTACTTCTTTCGCCCGTTCGGTAGCCTGAGCTGTTACCAAGTTTAAGTAATTGATCCAGGCAATTACTACCAGGAATACGGCGATGATGCTGAAGATGTAAATAATTTGAGCATTACCGGTACTGCCTAAACTATTGCCATATTCTGAATGAAGATACGTTTGAGCTATAGGCTCTAATGTTAATTCTCCCGAATCTTCGGGGTTAGCATTTTTCATAATTGTGTTCACGACCGATGAAACCTGCTGAGGCGATGCTTCTTGATGCAGAAGAGCGTAAGTAGTAAACGCGCTCCAATAACGTAGATATTCCGGTCCATTATCTATGACATCGAATGAGAAAAATATTTCCTGATCGATATGTGAGTTGGCTGGAAAATCTTCAGCAATTCCGGTCACTTGGTACTGCTGAGGTCCGAACATATGGTATAGTGTAACTGTGTTTCCTAAAATATCCTGATCTACCTCACCGAAGAACTTTTGGGCAACTGATTCGGTAATCACCACTGATTTCAGACCAGCCAGCACCTCAGTTCGCTCACCAAACAGCATTGGAAAGTCAAACATGGAGAAAAAGTTGGCATCGGTGTAGACGAATGTTTGCTTGAAAGAAGCCTGTTCGATGCTTCCCTGAATAACCAATGTACCGTTTTGCTCCCAGAGACGAGTGGACTTTTTTACTTGAGAAACTTCGCTCTCTAGCTGAGGAGCTACCGTATGGGGCAATACTGAAGACTTAGCATCACGAGCCTCATCAGTGTACCCTACCCGAAACAACTGATTCTTCTCAGTATGAAACTGATCAAAGCTGCGCTCAAAATATACATATTGAAGGATGAGCAAACCCGCCGCAAGACCAACAGCTAAACCAATAATGTTAATTAAGCTAAATACCTTATTCTTGCGTAGCGTGCGTAAAATTACGATGAATGTATGTCGTATCATAAATGTGCCATTTCTTTACATAGCCTCGAAAAATGATACCGAAATAGTAAATTACTGACTATCAGATATATACAAAATATACTATGAGCAAAATGTGCCAGAATGTAACAGTCATCTGTTCTATTTTGATACAATCCAGGTCTTAATTCCGACTTAAAAGTTGTCGGATTTTATCAGCTATTTCATTGTGCTCTTCTGAGGACGATACTGTAAGATCAGCTAAACTTATGTAAAACGTATTATTTACTGAAGTCATGAGCGGAACCGCTCCTTGCTGACGACCAAAGCCAAACACCACCATCCCGTCGGGTGAAAGGAGTCCCTCAGAAGTATTACCCAAGAAGCCAAGTAAATCAGCGTGACTATCCGGCTCCTGCATTCCCAGTAGTAATGTACGGGGACTGGTTTTACTTCCGAAATACGCCCACTGCCAGTTACCCGTAGCCCGCTCTTCTTTAAAATAATCCGGTAATTCAGTTTGATAACCCAGCTCATCGGTTCCCCAGTAAAAATTGTTGGGCGAATAGCTACCGCCGGGAGTTCCTTCGTATAAGAACCAGTACGCATGTTCACTATCTACCTTTTCCATCGTTACGGTAGCATAGGTGTCATGAAAAGTCCACGTCCACTGCCACTTACCACTGTTACTGTAAGTACGAATCTGATTCTCCCTAACAATCTCGCTAGTACACTGATCAAAACCAGGATGCCCGGCGCCACCATCATCTGACTGGAATACAAAATTAGGCATCCCCCGAAATCCGGCAGCGGCCGAGGCCGGATATTCGCTTAATGGGTTTTTCTTGAAAGCAATCCAATCGTTTCCTTCCGAGTCAATGAGGCAGGAAAGACCGCCCCCGGCTTGGTCGTACCAGTAGGTAGCCGATGCAGTCTTCACCACAAACTGCGGACGATCTTCGTACATCGCTTCTTCAATACTAACCGAAGCGCAACTAACAAAAGGAATGATTGCGACTAAAAGCAAGGAGGTTGAAAAGAAGAATTTATTCATCATTTATGGAAATAACTGAAAATGAGCCGAAGGTGACATCGGTATTATGGGCTAATAGTAATGCGCTACCTGATTGAATATTATCGGAAGCAAATTCTTCGGCTACCAAGTCCCAATCGCCAGGCTCAGCACTTCCATCCCCCCACAGCTTTACCTGGTAGCGAGTTAGTGAATCGTGAATAGTGAATACTCGATGTTTCATCTGATACTTTACTCCTAATTCAATGCTTCTTATTTTGCTGGTATCTTCTACGTACAGATTCTCCCCATCAAAAACTCTCCATCGGCAGCTATCCAAGTTATCCGTCAGACGGAATTCGGCGGTAGCTCCTAATGGGAACCACTTAGTATGAGGTTGATTTTTATCAAAATCGTGCCCCGGCCAACGGGTGGCGATAGCCGAGTGGCTTACATTAAACGTAGGTGGGCCAGGGCGAGGTAGGGTAAAATCGTGAAAAATCACCGAGGTAGTCACCTCGTAATCACGCCAGGAAGTATCGCCAAAGGCTAGTACCCGATCGTAATAAGGTTCCGATGTTCGAACACCACCCTCAACCAATTCCCACCTTCCATCGACAATCTGCACCACATCCGCAATCTGCTGAACAGTATCCCAGTCTACGGCATAGGGAAGTGTCCACTGGTTTGCCGATGTAAACTGAATATTTACGGTTTCATTTATCTGATTTCCTAAAGAATCTATTGCCGTAATCAGTAGTTTATTCTCTCCCTCTTGAAGCGAATCTACGTGCAGATCAATATTAAAATCCCCATTACGAGCGAGTCGCCTTCCATCTTCTCCGATAGAAAGAGTGTGATGGGAACCACCATTAAGCGAATAGCGAAGTGTTTGCAGGGAAGTATCCGGTTGAACATTCCCCAGTACATTGACCCATTGTTGGGTCAGCCCCGGTTGACCAAACTGCTGGTTGGTACCGTACCATACATCAATTTTTAGCGTAGGTTCCACCAACGAAGTCTGCTGCATCAGCAACAAAGCCGTTAAGCCGAAGCCAAGTCCAACGAACACTCGCATGAAAAATTTATTTCTCGTAACGGCTTTCATTTTTGAGGCGTATCAAAGCGCACTTTTACCATAATCCCCGGCCATTGCACTTCCATTCCGTGCACCATTTGTCCCTGGAATAGTGGGGTTTTCAGGGTAGTAATCGTATTCTTTCCAGCTTGCAATACGTGCGTGTCTTCTTGGGTGATAACGTGAAGCATAGCATCGTAGCAAGGATCTTCACGGGAATAGACCAGGTGATCGTTAAACAGAATTCCATTAGAATAACAGGGACTCCAGCTAATCCAGATGAGTTGATAGTCGGTTGCCTGCTGAATATCTTCTGAAATACTGATAGTCTCAGAAAACTCCCCTGAGCGGGTGACCCACTGGGCAGGAACATCCTGAGGTTTATATAGCTCTACTGAAAAATCTCGCATTGGTAACTCTAAAGATTCCAGAGCAGAAGTGGCGTAAATGAGGCCGTCTTTCGTAGTGATCCGAGCGTACACTTGCATAGGTTCAGGCTGATTGGGAAGCCAGTTGGTATTCCAATCTACTGTGAATGGCGCAGATGAACTACTCCCGATATGGCAGATTAATTGCCCCCGGTGCAGGTGGGCGTGCCACTGCCGGTACTGCCCATTGCCCTCCCAATCAGCATCTTCGTAGTAACCTATGTAATCGACTTGCTTAATTTCTTCTTGATTTTCAACATTCAGTGAAAAGCGCAAACCATTCTCGCTGGGAGTAGCCTGCACAGGAGAGGGTTCAGCAGCAAAGGGTGATGCCTGGTTGTAGTAGATGCGGAAGGTAACTCCGTAGAGTAGGTTTTGCGGCCAGCCCCAGTTCTGCGTGCTGTCCACCTTAAAGCGAAAGGTATTTTCTTTTCCTTCCTTCAGATAATCTAGCGGCATTTCTACCGTCGGATTGAAGTGATGCATGTAGTCGTAGGCGGGAGTTGGTATACTGTCGGCTTCGGGCAATGTTAGCCAGTCGCCTTCATTCACCTGGATAGCTAGTCCCCGGGTACCTTCATGACTGAGTACTTTCTCTACTACTACCTCTGCTTTCACTGCATCTTTCAGATCAATTGACTGCGGTAGCGGAATAAACCCGCCTTGATGAGTCTCAGCGGGGAAGTGACCGGTATTGATGGTATAGTCTAGCTTTCCCCCTACTCGCAGGAAACTCTCACCTTCTACTACTTGAGATGGTAGCCAGTGGTATTCACGAAAGACATCACCTGGTTGGGGTTGGGCAATTACTTCTCCGCTGAAACTAAGTAAAAGGAGAGACAATAACGTAATACATACGTTATTACGAGTGAGGAACGAACGAAGTAATCTCCCACTTTCATGGGAGAGTTCGTCAAAAATCCAACTTACCCCCTTTTTTAAAGGGGGAGTAGTGATGGAGAACTTGATAGCTTTCTTTTTCATGGGTTGGGAGTGCCTTCGTTGATCCAAACGTCGAGGCGGGGGGTTTTCCAACTGTAGGGTTTGCCGAGCACGTCGTAGTCGCCATCACCGTCCAAGTCAACTAAGCGGCCTTCGTGTACGCCGTAGCTGGTAGCCACTACGTGTTCATTGAAGTTTCCTTGTCCGTCTCCGAGCAGTATTCGTATCTTAGAATCAGGGTTTCCCTCACCGAAGCGCATCTCGGCTGAGAACAAATCTAAGTGCCCATCCTGATTAAAATCTAGCAGATCAATAGTATGCCCATTATCCAAGCTGGCAACTATTTCTTTTTTATGCCAAGTTCCTTCCTGGTATTCGTAGAGAATCATGGGAGCTACCCCATCCCCTACTACCAAAACGATCTCCGGTCGCCCTCCTTCTATAATCTGTCCGGCTACGGCACGGGTGAAGACGTAGGAAGCATCCACAATATTTTCCGAGAATTCTCCGTCGCCTGTATGCTTAAACCAGCGTCCTCCACCCACAATGTCCATGATTCCGTCCCCATCAATATCAGCTTTCGCTAGACCTTCGTGCTCGTTATCATCTTTCCAACCGGGATAACCTTCTTGACCCAACTGTTCCATCTGGCTATCGGTGCTGTACTTATAAATTGGGTGAAAATCCCACTCTTCAACTTCCTTCGGATTATCGGGTATTTCGGCTAGGAAAAGGGCTTTCCCTTGCTGGTTCCAAAAGACTAATTCCTGTTGTCCGTCACCATCAAAATCGCCGAAGAGTTGGTCATGGTGCTTGTTGCTTCCTGATTTCTTTATGGTGTAGCGTTTCCAGGACTGGCTGTAGTCGGGGTAAGGATTCGCCCACCACCAGACTTCATTACTGCGACTTTCCCCGGCAAATACCAGGTCTTCGTCGCCATCGCCATCAATATCGTAGTGGGTTGACCCGGCTTCTATGCGTAAAGCTTCGTCCTCTACCACCATTCTATCCCAGCTTTCCCCATTTTTCTTGTACCAAACTACCGAAGGGGCGGCAGTACGTTCGGTAATCACAAAGTCAGTTACGCCGTCTTTATCCAGATCAGTAGCCAACGATGCAGTCTGCTGCCCGCCACTATTAGGAATAGGAAGATCATTGTTTTCAGTAGAATAATGTTTCCAGGTGACGATGGGATCAGCATTATCGTTGCGCCACAGGTGAAGATATTGGTGTTGATCCCAACCCACGCTAACAATATCCAAATCGCCGTCATTATCCAGGTCAGCCAGTTGGGTGCCCAGATGACTTTCTTTTCCGGTATCCAGTTCGTTTTTAGTGAAGTTTCCCTGACCATCGTTGCTCCAGGCTTGCAGAGCTAGGTCAGCCCCTTTGTGTTCGCTGGTTAGAATATCGCTATCTCCGTCACCATCCAAGTCGGCTACGGCTAGGTTGTTCATTGAATACTGGGTCACGACCAGGTGCCTTGTCCACTTTTCTTCTTCCGAAGATGCGGGGTTTTCGTACCAAAACAGGTTACCATCGGCCTCTTTTCCCGGATAACGTTCTTCACTAATGATAATATCAGCTTGCCCATCCCCATTCAAGTCGGCTACTTCTACTCGGTCTATCGCGTGATTGCTACGTCCGACTACGTTGGTTTCCCAGTTTTCGCTACCATCGCCGGATGGCCGGCCCCCGGGGTTGGCAAACCATACTACTTTAGTGGGTTCTTCTTTGTTCTTTTCAGAATAGCCTCCGGCGGCAATATCAATGTCCCCGTCTCCATCCAGGTCTCCGGTACCAATGCCCTCATCCGAGGTATTTTTTCCTACCAACGTTCGGGGCCACTCTCCTTCTGTTGGGTCATTAGGTATGGTTAATGCGTAAATATCGCCCGCCCCGGCAATTAATAACTCCGGCTTGCCTTGCCCATCTAACTGGGCAGTAGTAAAACCCTGACTATTAACATGACTAGTAGCCGGTACTTCGGCCACTTTGATTGCCCGCCAGGATGTTCCCGCTTCGTCCTCAGCTTCCAGCCAGTAGACGTCAGGCAGTGCCATCCCAATCACATCGCCGTACTGATCTCCATCCACGTCTACCACAAAAATACCGTCTACATTCATACCAATGTCTTGTTTTTTCCAGTCACCACTCAGGTCTCCCCCGGGGTTTACGTACACGTGCCGTCCCGCCAGTATGTCAGGATAGTTATCGTTCGTCAGGTCGCCCATTGCCAAACCAAAGTAGCGTAGCCAATTGGGTTCAGCATAATCCCCCCACTTATCGCGGGTAGAATCGAGCTCCATATACGTCCAGTGAGAAAGGGATTGGGCAGTTGCCGAAAAAGTAGTGATAAGAAAAATGAGGCTATGAAGCAGATATTTCATAAAAGTACTGAGTTAGGTTGTGGAGGTGAAAATAAGGATTTTAGTAGAAAGATCATTAGCGTATTCCTGATCGTAGCTTCTTTTGTAAAAACCCTCTACTGCTAAAAATGAGCCTCAAGTAAGCAAACCAGCCCCCTTGTCATTCTTTCCAGCAGTATACGGATACATTACATTAGCGTTCTTCTTCCCTTCTAAGCATACTCCTCAAGACTTAACAGTTGTGTCAAAATGAAACAAGGCCTATCTTGGCTGATATGGACAAACAAGCAGGCAATATTCTTATTGTAGACGACGACCAAGCGGTGCTTTATACTGCCAAACTCATTCTGAAGCAGCATTTTACCCACGTACAAACCGAAGGCTCTCCTTCTCAGATTACTACTCATTTGCAGAAGCAGCCTTACGATGTGCTACTGTTGGATATGAACTTTGCCTCGGGAAAAACTTCCGGTGAAGAGGGCTTGTACTGGATTAAGCAGGTGCGGGAGCTAACCCCCAAAGTGCAAATTATTGTCACTACTGCCTACGGCGATATTGAACTGGCGGTAAAAGCGATGAAAGAAGGAGCAGTAGATTTTTTAACAAAACCCTGGGAAAAAGAAAAGCTAGTGGCAACAGTTGCTTCGGTTTGCCAGCTAAGCCACTCCAAGGGTGAGGTAGAAAAGCTAAAAAAACAGCAACAAGCCCTAAGTTACGACCTGGACAGTACCTTTTCTGATATAGTGAGTGAGAGTGAAGCTATGCGCCCGGTATTTGAAACCATTGAGAAAGTTGCCCAAACCGATGCCAACGTTCTGATTCTTGGTGAGAACGGTACCGGAAAAGAGTTGGTAGCCCGAGCCATTCACCGGGCATCACTTCGGTCGGTGCAGCCTTTTATTAAGGTAGATTTAGGTACCATTAGTGAGACCTTGTTTGAAGCGGAGCTGTTTGGACACAGCAAGGGAGCTTTTACCGGAGCGGTAGAAGCCCAGGCTGGTCGCTTTGAAGTTGCCTCGGGCGGCACGCTCTTTTTAGATGAAATTGGTAACCTTTCCCCTGCTTTACAAGCGAAGTTGCTAACAGCTATCCAGAGTAAAGAAGTTATTCGAGTAGGCACTAATCAGCCTATTCCAGTAGACATACGGCTACTTAGTGCCACCAACCAGCCCATTTACGCGCTATCGGAGGGGAACGCCCCACAGTTTCGGCAGGACTTATTGTACCGAATTAATACAGTAGAGGTTAGTATTCCCTCACTCCGTGAGCGCCCCGAGGATATTCCGCTACTTGTAAATCACTACCTCCAAGTCTACGGTAAGAAGTATCACAAGCAGTTTGATTCGCTCCGTTCGTTAGTAATTAGTGCTTTGCAACGCTATGCCTGGCCGGGTAATGTCCGGGAGTTGCAGCACGCTGTTGAACGAGCCGTAATTATGAGCAACAGTACCAGCCTGGAAGCTTCCGATCTGTTGGTAGATTCTCAGCGTAAGAAAGCCCTCTCTCCCACAACCAATTCCCTCAATATGGACGAGGTAGAGAAAAGAGCCATCCAAGAAGCCATCCGAAAACACCAAGGAAACCTCAGCAAAGCTGCCGAGGAATTGGGCTTAGGCCGCAGTACTTTGTACCGAAAAATGAAGAAATATGGGGTTTAGGGTGTTTTATGCTAAGCTTGGATTTATTCCGGCGGTCGTTACTGAACTCATTGGCTAGGCAGTGACATACTTGCGAGGAGGAGTTTGGGTGTAGCTACTCGCTTCGGATACATCGGCACTTCAGGTCATCGTTGCGATGACCATACTTTTCATCTACACTAAACGGTTCGTCGTAACCAGCAAGGCTCGACTTGGTATAAATCATGGTAGGGTATTGTTCCGGCTCTGTCGAGCTGTAGTAGACGTTAAATTGTTTTAGCGAATCCAGTAAGCCTAATTCGGTGACAACGGTATCCAACTCGCTAATAGCCGGTAAGTACCAATCGCTGTAGCCATAGGCCTGCAACTACTGGCAAAATCTGACCGACCTACCCAATGCTTCTTCCGTAGTTGGGCTATAAAAGTCTAATAAAATTCTTGAGTTGACCAACCCATTTTCCTTATCAAATACTCCTGCAGACCTTAAGAATGACTCTACAAATACGGTATCACCATTATGGGGAAATAAACTCAAATCAGCCGGGTAAGCCATAATGGTGCGTCCGTTGAACGCTACCTCGCTCAATTTCTCAGCAGTTTGGAACGAAAAAACCGCACTACTTGTCTTACATCTAATAGGAAACATCTGATTACAAATCTTTTTCAAATCCTGTGCTATTCCTCGAGCCACAGTGCCCAATCCGATGGGTACGGCGCGGTAAATGTATGCTTTCCTGCGCCTAGCGTGCTTAAATCGATTTCTTGGTAACGCTTTCTAGCATCAACAGCAATGACATTTTTAGGCTTTCCGGTAAAGCGATAATCAATCGTACTTGTGTTCTCCTGATAAAATACCAAGTGAGTATTGTCGGTTAAGCAGTAAGCTTCGGAAAGAGTGGTGTCTACCACCATATCTTTTTTAAACCGTTTCTTATCGTTCCAGAATACCGAAAAACACTTTAATGCCTCCTTATTTTCGTACTCACCTGTACCATCTAGGTTGCCCCATATGGCCGCGACGCCCCCGGCCAGAGTGTGGTGCCAAAGCCCCCGTCGGGTTTCTTCTTCATCATAATCTTTTTTCGGATACTTGCTGGGAGTACGAATGCGGTACCGGTCTTCAGAAAATGTTGGTTTATCCGGTCGCTTTTCCTTCATTTCCCGAAGCTCTTCGTACCAAGGCTTATGATATTCATAGCTAGCGTAATCCATTCCTTCGTAAAGTTGATCCAGCTTATTTTTAGAAGCCCGCGCCCCAATCAAGTGGTTCCAACCGTCTTTCTGCCACAGATAATCGTGCCACGCCCTAAGCTGGTTCTCGTCAACCCACTCCCACAAATCAAAGCCATAGCTTATTGACCAGCCTTGTAGCGGATTAAGCTGCCGATAAATTTCATTGAGCAATTCTTTTTCCTCCGCTCCCATAATACCGCCTTTCAAGCTTTTAGAAGTTTGGCTTCGGGAAGCATCTCCCCAGAGCCAAAGGTGGGTACTGCCTCCGGCTTCGTATACTTTACGAATAATCATCGTGAGCTTATCAAAGGTTGCTTGGTCAATACTACGGTCACCCTGACTTACTTTGTTGTTGCCAATATGAAACCACTGCCCGTAGACAGGAATGTGTGCGCCGTTAAATCCGTGCTCTTCCAGGTATATTGCTATAAATTTATCTACCTGCTCTGCTGTAATCAGACTCAGATTATTAGAGTTGTCTTCGTTACGCAGTTTACCGATTACATCAATCATTACGTAGTTCGGAACAAATGCCTCTCCACTACCCGACCAAAGGTATTTTCCCTGGTGGTTTACTACTTCCCCCCGATTAGTTGTTGCGGATTGGCCAGAAAAAAGTAAGCATACGAGCATTAGTACTACTCCAAATTTCATGATAGGTATTATTCTACGAGCGGAACATACGGACGGTGAAAAGAGCACAATGCCAAAACTAGCGTTTTACGCTGATAAATCAGTCATTGATAGCGTTTCTCGCATCTCACTGACCAAATTGCTCATCTTCTAGCTGTTTTATTGCATAAGTTTTCATTTTGAATACCGTAATACGACTAAAATTGTAAATTAGAGCAAAAAAACGCCCATGCAACGAAGAATATTCATTAAGCGATCATCTTTAGTAATCACCGGAGCTGGACTGTTTGGTGCTGCCTGTTCATCTAACACTACTCAAAGCGAAACCGAAAATAGCGAAGAGTCTTCATCCGTTGCGATGTCTACTTCCACTGAGCCACTGTACAAACTTTCATTGGCTCAGTGGTCATTGAATAAAGCATTATTCAATCCGGCTATGCAAGCACTGCCCTGGCCCGAACGCGCTAAACTCTATGATACTGACTACGAACGAGTAATTGCCAATAGTCAGTTAAACAACCTCCAATTCCCGCAGAAAGCCCGTGATCTAGGGTTTGAAGGGGTAGAATTTGTTAATCAGTTTTTTTACAACAAAGCTGAAGATACTCAGTATTTGGCCGATCTTAAACAGGCCTGTGCTGACGCCGGAACCCAAGCTTTACTCATTATGTGCGACCGGGAAGGCGAACTTGGTAACCCCGATGAAGCCGAACGGATGAAAGCCGTAGAAAGCCACTATAAGTGGGTAGATGCTGCCCAGTACCTGGGTTGTCACTCTATCCGGGTAAATGCTCAAAGTAGCGGCAGTTACGAAGAGCAGCAAAAACTAGCTGCCGATGGATTAGCCAAACTGGGCGAATACGCCGACAGTGCTGGCATTAACGTGCTGGTAGAGAACCACGGGGGGCTATCGAGCAATGGCGAATGGTTGGCCGGAGTAATGAAAATGGCTGAAAATGACCGTGTGGGTACGCTACCCGATTTTGGTAATTTTTGCGTAAAGCGAGAATACCCCACTCAAGAAAACCCCAACCCACCCTGCGAAGAAGAATACGATCGCTACCAGGGAGTGGCAGAACTGATGCCCTACGCCAAAGCCGTCAGTGCTAAAACCCACGATTTTAATGAGCAAGGAGAGGAAGCTCATACCGACTATGAGAAAATAATGCGAATTGTTCTGGATCACGGGTACCGCGGATTTGTTGGGGTGGAATACGAAGGCAGCGAATTGGGCGAAGAAGAGGGCATCACAAAAACCCGGGAGTTACTAGAAAAAGTTAGAGATAACCTGGCGGCGGAGTATCAGTCGTAATATACCTCCCTGTATCTCAGCAGCGCTTTCCTGAGTGGTTCTACTAAAATCGTGCAGCAAAGCAAAAGTTTCTAATATTGCCTAATCACTATTCTGATTGGGGTTATTTCTTCCCGATAGATAAAGAGCCGTCACGACTACGTGCTGGCAGATAGTAGTTATTTTATGCATTTTCTTTTTCAATACCATGCTCTTCCTTGTAGTCGGCCAATCGGCGTTCGGCACTCCACCGGGCATGATCGGAAGGCTCAAATTTATGGCCTTTACGCCGGGCGTATACTTGCGTAAACTCCGCTCCGAATAAAAAAATCAGTGCCGAATAGTTGACCCATAACAGAATGAGAATGACCGCTCCGGCAGCCCCAAAGGCTGAACCAGGCTCAGTCTGGCCAAAATAAATTCCCAAACCAATTTTACCGAGTACAAATAGTAACGCTGTTACTGACGCTCCCACCCACACCGACCGCCACTCTACATCTACATCGGGCAGAAACTTATAGATCATAGCAAACAACGTAGTAATTACCCCCAACGACAGTAGTATTTCAGCTATCTGGAATATGTAAAGCAAATAATCAGGTAGAAACTGCTGAATAAAATTTCCGAGTGCCTGAAGTCCGGCGGTTAGCGCGAGTGAAACAATTAGTAGAAACCCAACACCCAGAATAAAGCCCAGTGATAACACCCGATCCAGAGCAATCTTCAGTATGCCTGATTCGGGTTTCGCCTCTACCTCCCAAACTTTATTAAGTGATAACTGCAACTGCACAAACACTCCGGTTGCCCCAAACAGAAGCGTACCAATTCCTACAGCAATAGCAAAGGTAGAATCACCTTGCTGACTTACATTATCAATCATAGTTTGCACTTGTTGAGCCGCCGACTCACTCACTGTGCTACTAATCTGAGCCGTAATTTCTTTTCGAATATCTTCTTCCCCAAATACTCGCCCTACTACTTTGATGATAATAATCAGTAGAGCCGGTAGCGAAAAGATGGAGTAATAAGCAATAACTGCACTCTGTCGGAAGGGATCGTCAGAGATCCATTCTAGATAGGTCTTCTTCAAAATTGAGAAGAGACTTTTCCCTTTTTCTCGTAGGTTCATCAGCTTAAAAAATTAGTCTCGACTCTCAGTTAACCAACTTCTTCATTAGAAGGTTATGATACCTGTCAGCAGAAATAGCACAGCCAAGCACATGTTGCGGTTATCTATCCAATCATGCTACAGTACATCTCAACGAAAATACTACTTATTACCAAAAGCTTATGCACCTTCACTCTTCAAGCGGTCTATTTCTTTGGCTACCTCTTCCGCCTCTGCCATTTTCTCATCACCTGCCCGACGGTCGCGCTGCGATAGTGTGTGCGACTCAGCTAACAGCTTACGGTATTTATCCTGCAATTTTTCCAATGGGTCTTTTTTCTTAAATAATCCGAACATAGTTACTGAATTTTACGAAATGGGTTACGTACAAACTGCATAAAATCCCGAAACTGCTCTCGGGAAGTAAAAACTGCGCGTATTTCTGACCAATATCCTCTCCACTCGGGTGGGTCGGAAGATGCCTGATCGCTTAGCGACTTAATATACTTTTGATTTTCAGACGCTTCCATTGTAGGTCGCTCGGTGGTTACATCTGCTTTTCCGTTGCTACGTTGGTCAAGCCGATCGGCTTGCTGATAACTCTTCTTAGCTTTTTCAATGTAGCCTAGCTTCTCCTCCACTAGCCCTCGGTTATTATAAGCAATGGCATCCTCCGGATCAAGCTCAATGGCTCGGGAGTAATCGTCAATGGCTCCTTGGTAATCGCGCAGCCGATCTTTAATGTACGCCCGGCTAGAATAGCGATACGGATTTTCTGGCTCTAGCTCAGCGGCCCGATCAAAGTCTTCCAACGCTAACTGATTGTTCCCCATCCAGTGTAACGCTACTCCCCGCTCGCTCAGGTAAGTAGCGTTGTTGGGTAGCAAATTAATCAGTCGGTCAAACGTTCGGATAGACTCTTCGTAACGCTGCAACTTGAAGCTAGCTCGGGCTGCCCCGTACAAGCTTTCCGGGTGCGTATCTTCTTCAGCCAAAGCGCGCTGAAAATGCTCCAGGGCTTGTTGATAATTTTCTTGCTGTAACTGCTGATATCCTTGCTTCGCGTGATCCTCGGCACTCATAGACTATAATGGGAGAGTTTTAATGGTACTAGTATTGAACCAGTTAAATCAAAATTAGTTTTACTTTGCAGTATGTTAAGTATCGGAACATTTAATAATTTGACTATTCTGCGCGATAGTCCCCACGGTTTGTTTCTGGAGGCAACCACTGCTGAGGGAGCCCAGGATATTTTATTGCCCAAGAAATACGTTACCCCCAAAATGAAGATAGGGGAAGCCGTAAGCGTGTTTATTTATACTGATTCGGAAGATCGGTTGGTGGCTACTACCGAAACGCCCCTTGCCGAAGTAAATCAGTTTGCGGCACTTACCGTAGTGGGGACTACCTCTTTTGGGGCTTTCCTGGATTGGGGGTTGGAAAAAGACCTGTTACTGCCGAAGAAAGAACAGTTATATCCGGTAGATGAAGGTGATACGGTAGTAGTGCGTATTGCGCTAGATCAGCGTACTCAACGACTTATTGCCGTGTCTAAGCTTCAGCCTTTCTTTCGGAAAGATACTTCTGAGCTACAGGAACAACAGGCTACCTTGGCACTGGTGTATGATACAACTGACTTGGGCTACAAAGTAGTGCTCAATAACCAGTACGACTCGCTGCTCTTTTACAGCAATAGTGCTACCGAACTTGAGCGGGGCGATTCGCTGACAGTATATGTTAAAAATATTCGGGAGGACGGTAAGATTGATGTAACTGCTTTTCCGGCAGGTCGTAATGCTACCGAGCAAGCCAAACTCAGTGTACTCCAAAAATTACAAGAAGCCGGTGGTCATCTATCCCTACACGATAAAAGCACCGCTCAGGAAGTACAGGAACAACTGGGTATGAGTAAAAAAGTATTTAAAAAAGCAGTGGGTGGTTTGTACAAAGAACGGAAGATTCAGTTAGAGGGAATAAATGGAATCAGGCTAACGGAATAACCTACTGTTTTTCAGCAGATTCCCTCACGTGATATAACTATTTAGCTCCGAAGTGTGTATAATTGCACCTGACACTAATATACTATGGGAGTTAAGCAAATTTTCGGCGTTCTATTCACCTTAATGGGTACCGCTATTCTGTTATTTTCAGTTTATGTAGTACTAAAAGGACCCGCCTCAATCTTTGAAGTAGAGGTCAGTGGGTTCCAAACGGCTATTGTTGCAATTTTAGGGTTAATATTTTTCTCAGCGGGAGTTAAATTCCTCCGATAACTATCTTTTTGCTTATTCATTTAGTATTTTGAAGTCCCGTTATAATACTACACATACTGCCAGCCATGATTAGACAATATTCGTCGCATACTGAGATCAAGCGGTTCGTATTTTTAACTGAGCAAGAGTACATTCTGTACTTTGGTCAGCACTACGAAGATTCCGTACAACGAGCCAACACTGAGGGTGAATTAGTTATCCGAGCCCGGAACGGCAACGGAATTGTTTCTTCCTTACCAATTGACCGAGCAAACTACTTAATAGAAAAGTATCATAAACTACTGAAGCGTAACCCTTCCTTGGCACTGTCTTCTCAACCGCAAGATGTAGAGGAGAAACCAGCCGTGGCTAGCAACTAGCATTTTCACTTATAGTACCCTGGCTTTGCAACTTCCTTCTGATTGATAGTACGGAGCAGGCTTCCAGTTAATGCCCCAAACCCTCCGGAAAGTCCGCCAATAGCCGCTGTAGCTGCTACTACCAAACCTGATTGATTTAGCTCAAAGAGTTGGGCGATTTTATCGGTTAATATACTATCGGTGCTGCTATCAATCATCCAAGCAAAAACGAGCCAAAGTATCCCTACGCCCAAAAAGCCGCTTATAAAGGCATTAAAGCCCTTGGTAGGTATGAGTAAGTTGACCAAAAAAGCACACAACACCACCGACCACCACGGAAGAAACTGCTCAGCAATGTAGCTCAGCCCGGCAATGAGTACAATTTTAACTACAAACTTCATAGGCTATTCGGTAGGCTTTGGCTGAATAGTTTGGCGGGCTAACACTGAAGTGGGATTATCCTCAGGATATTGGTAAAACTTCATTGGGTAGTATCCTCCTTTTGCCCAAGTATCAACCATATTCGTATAAAAGTAACTACCCGGATTCCCAGATTGTCCGCCCGGATACACTCCCCAAGCCTTCACCGATTCACTTAAATCAACAACCATTTTCCAGGATGCCCCGTGCCGTTCACTATTGGCACTCACAATGCTTCGCCCACCGCCTACAGGTACGTTGCTCACCCCAAATGGATCTAACTGCAACATATGCTGGATACTTGTTGATTTATAGTCGCCCCAATTTACTGCCGTGCCATGTACTTCCTGCCAATCCTGAATTTTCTGCTGCGCTTCCAAGAACGATTCCTGAAGTAGATCTTTGAGACTTTCCTGGGCGGTAGTAAGCTTAGAGTCGAAAATTGTGTCGTTAGGAAACTGTTTCATCAGATAGATTGTAGCAGCATCGGAAGGCGCATCAAGCGTAATTTCTTCCGCAGCAAACTCATCCCATATGTGTTTTCGCAACGCTCGCCACCAAGTCCGAAAGATAGCGGGCGCGGCTTGACTCACGGCATTCCGGTAGTTCCAGCGTCGCAGAATATCGTACATATCCCTGCCTTCCGCAGATAGAGCCGATAAGTCTAGACTATCGAGCATTAACGGAAGTATATCCGATGCTTTTTGATTGTAAACATCATTTTGTAATTCCATCATTTGCTGAGGGGTAGCTCGTCGAGTTCGGGACAATTGGTCGTTGATACGACGGTTCCGAAAATGTTCGTAGGAATGATCGTAAATATAGTACGGATACGTGGTATCCGCTGGAATTTGGTTTGCCGAACTTACAAATCCCCGCGCGGGGTTTCGCACGTAGGCATTATGTTCTTTCGGAATAAAGGCTTTCCACTCCTGCTCCGGATGGCTTCCGTCCATCAAATACCGTCCTTGTCCCTGCCATTTAGCCGGAAAAGCCCCTTGCACCCACATGGCAATATCACCCGAAGTAGAAGCGAATACAAAGTTTTGGGCGGGGCTCCGATAATGGTCGAGGGCTTTTACGTAGTCGTTGTAATTACGGGCGCGGTTAAGTTCGTAGAAAGCCACTACTTCTTCTGAAGGGTCGTGAGCCACCCACTTCATGGCGTAGTCGCGCGGGGCTGATGTGGAACTCTCTTTGGGAAAACGCTGATCGTACACTACCGGGCCGTAGTGGGTGTAAATGATCGTATCGTAAAATGTATCAGATCCGCGTACTTTTATTTCTTCAATGCGCTGCTGGGTTTTTAGCCGTCGTGAACCAAATTCGTACTCGTCGCGCGATTCGCTGGTAAACGTAATTTTGTACCAATCTTTTACATCTCGGCGAGCGTTAGTCACTCCCCAGGCAATGGAATCATTAAAGCCGATAACCACTCCGGGAGAGCCAGGCAGCGTGGCCCCAAATACGTTCACTCCGGGAGCCTTTAGCTGAACCAGGTACCAGATTGAGGGCAGATTCAATCCTAAGTGCGGATCATTGGCTAGCAGTGGAGAGCCAGAGCGGGTTCTGCTGCCGCTTACTGCCCAATTGTTGCTACCGTTATCCGGATTAGGCTCCTCGATCGTTTCAGTATACAGCGCATTGTTCGAATAGGTTATTTGGGGAGTATCAAGCGGCAGCGCATCAAAGGCCCAATCACGCTCCGTAGGGATCACAGGATCCCGACCGGGTAAAAACACTGGAAAATAACGATCTAGGCTTTCTTTACCGAATAGTTTCAGGGCATTCGTATTTTCCACATCTTCGTCGCTACCCGCCAAATCATCGGCCATGTACTTTAGCAGTAGCGCAGTCTTTATTGGTTGCCAAGGCTCGGGACGATAGTTCAGCAACTTATACTCAACTGGATAATCTTGGTACTTGAGACTTTCAATATAGGCGTTTATACCATCGCTGTAGGCTTCTATTATCTGCCGTACCGTATCATTCTTTTGAACTGCCTGCCAGGAGTTCTCGGCAGCAAAGGCCAACCCCTTACGACGCTGCCCCCGATCGAACTCCAGGGCACGCTCCCCAACGATCTCCGAAATCCTACCCGCCGCCACGTGGGTAACAAACTCCATTTGCCACAGCCGATGCGAGGCTTGCACAAACCCTTGCGCCCAGTACAGATCATACTCGTTTTCGGCAAAGATATGCGGAATCAACAGAGAGTCGTAAACTACCGAAACCGGCTGGCGCACTGAGGCTGAAAGCGTAGGGTCAATATACAATTGTTCCGGTTCGGCATTCTGCCAGAAGCCGTGGAATGGGTCAAGAAAATAACCTAAGGGAGGTACTGATCCGATCTTTACGCTCAAGGCGATGGTCAAAGCCAACGTAATAAGTAGCGAAGAAAAGAATCCAAAGATTTTCATATATTCAATCACCCCTTTGCCTAACTGCGTACCCCAGACGATCAGCTAAGCATAAAAGAATACGATTTTAGGCAGTAAATTACCAAAGTCCGAAAATAGAAAAGTTCCCTCAGATTAAAAACTAAATGGCTCATAGTCCACCGATACTTGCAGACTGTAGACTATCGACCGTAGACTTTTGCATTTCATATTTCGCATTTTCAATGTACTTCTGCCATCCATCGGTTTAGCAGAGGGGACAGCAAGAGTACCACTATCGCCCCGCCGAAGCATACGTAGGCAATAGACTCAAACCCGGCAGTGTAGATTTGCAAGGTTTCCAGTGGCGAAGCTTCCTCTCCTGAAGCTAAATCATCAATAGCTAATCGCTGCCCTACAAAGCCCACAACTTGGAAGGCATAAGCATTGGATAGAAACCAGACCCCCATCATAAAAGCAACAATAATTTGAGGAGAAAGATCAGTAATTTTAGACAAACCCACCGGATAGGTAAATAGCTCCCCCAACGACATACAAAGGTACAGTAGTACTAGAAAGATAAAGGGCACCATTCCCTGTTCGTTAGCCGAACCACCACTTAAAAATAGTATATAGTATCCTAGCCCCAGAAAAGCAATACCCATCGCAAACTTATAGGGTGTGCGCGGGTTAATACGTTTTTTGGATAACCACACCCATAAAGCTGAAACCGGAATAGCAAATAAAATGATAAATAATGGATTCAGCGCATTGGTAGCAGCGGCATTATTGAACGGCCACACATTTAACGTAACATTGCGGGCCGAAAACAGCGTCAGGATATTGCCTGAAAGCTCGTGGAAGCCCCAAAACAACGTCATAAATACCGTAAGAAGTATAGCTACTGCCAACTGCTTACGGGCTTTGGCCTCAATGCGAGACATAATGTAAGCCAAGTACCCTAAGATGAAAATACTAAGTCCGTAGAAGATGAGATTAACAACCGTAGTTTTTCCCAGAAAGCTTTCCCCGCCCGCAATATATTGATAGGAGGCCAGCAGTAAAGCGATAACAGGAACGGCTAGCAAAGAAAGAACCCATACAAAAGATTCTAGCTTTAGGCCAAACTTTTGCTGCTCCAATTTTTTAGGTTCAGGCGGTAACCCATGATTCATAAAAACCCCCTTATTAATTCCTTGCTGAAAAACAATGACTCCTACTAACATGCCTACCCCCGCCAAACCAAAACCATAGTGCCAACCGTAAGCTGCCCCCAGCCACCCACAAAGAATAGGTGAAAGAAAAGCTCCAATATTAATTCCCATATGAAAGATAGTGAAACCAGAGTCTTTGCGGGTATCACCCGGAGGGTACAGGGCTCCCACAAACGTTGAGATGTTAGGTTTGAAAAAACCATTTCCTACAATAATGAAAGCTAAAGCCAAGAAGAAGGCAACATTGTTTTCAATAGCCAACACGAAGTGGCCAACGGCCATAAATATGCCTCCCAGCATAATTGATTTGCGGTAGCCCAGTAGCTCATCAGCTATCTTACCACCAATTAAAGGAGATGCGTACACCAGTGAACCATACGAAGAGTATACGATAGCCGAAATGGTGTCGCGATTGGATAACGCCTCAAACACCTGCTCTACCATGTAGAGGGTAAGCAACGCCCGCATTCCGTAGAAGCTGAACCGCTCCCAAAGCTCAGCAAAAAACAAATAAAACAGCCCTTTGGGATGTCCAAACACTTCGGGGGGAGAAGTTTCTTGAGTTGCAGTAAGGGGGTTAGTTTCTGAGGCAGTGTCAGCCATGTAGTTTGATTTTCAAGTTAGATTAATGCCTAAAAATAGCAATTTTCTACTGAAACAAATTATCAATACAAACCGACAGGGTTGCCTACCCACTGACTGTTTTAGAACCACTTTGACTGTTTTAGAACCACTTTCAGACCAGCTTATGCACTTATTCAACTGTCCCTTCTTCTGCACGTTTTCTGTTGTGTTAGAAAGTAGCTTGAGCTATAAAATTGTTGTTGAGCACTACGTAGTTACAACCAACGGCTTAGTAGTAAGTATGTGCCACCATAAATTTTCGGTTTTGGTGTTACAGCAACTATATATTCACGCATCACTTTAATACAACGTATGTAACGCACTAAATAGCAGATAGTTATAATATTGTATTCATTAGTATACTTTAAGGTACAAACCAATGATTCGTTGTTAATTTTTGGGTGTATGAGACTTATCAGTTACTTGTAACTTAATATCTTCCTTCCGAGTGGGAAGCGATAAGCTAGGTGCTTTGATACCGACCTATTTATTATCTACCTTCGCTCTACTCATATTTCAATCTATTCGTTATGCCCATACTTAAATACCAATCGACTCAGCCCGAACAAGTGAATGACGATATTCAGCGGCGGCTGGTACACACTGATTCATTGATGACGGCAGTGCTTGACCTGAGTGGTGGCCCCAAAGCCGAGCCTGATCCGTATCATAGTCATCCGCACGAGCAGACTTGCTATTTGGCAGCGGGGAAAATACTCTTTCTGATGGAAGGAGAAGAACCCGTAGAACTACAAGCAGGTGACTTGTTCTACGTACCATCGGGCAAACCGCACGCCATTCAATTACTGTCAGAAACCGCTCGGTTGGTAGATAGCTTCAGTCCCATCCGGGAAGATTTTCTTTAGTGCTTTAAGTCCCTGCTTCAGTATTGCTAGCCCGGACTTCGGCGACTTCTTCTGCTGAAATAGGCTTAGCATCATTACCAAACGACTGGCGTACATACGTTAGCACTCCGGCTACTTCTTCATCGGTTAAAAAGCCATGCGGGGTCATCACCCCATTGTAGGTTTCGCCATTAACCGTAATTTCTCCTTGCAGTCCATTGAGCACTACCGAAATCAACCGCGTATTATCGCCGTTCACCCACTCGGTTTGCACCAATGTTGGAAACGCACCGGGCACGCCTTTGCCGTCAGTTTGATGGCAAGCAATACAGTACTGACCGTACACTTTGTTACCAACAGCCATGAGCTTAAGTGCTTCAGCCGACATTTTTTCGGGTTCTGGCTCGGCAACAGATTCAGAAGATTGTTCAGTTTGAGTACCTCCGGAACAGGCGAAGAGAAGCCAGCCAAGGGTAAAGAAAATTGCTAGGTTTTTCAAGATTATGAATTTTATGGACAGAAAATTTTTGCCAGCGATAAAAGTATAAAAAAGCCGAGTGCCTACCAAGTAGTAGCGCTTATGCATTAGCTTTCTGTCACACAAAAGAGTTTACTAAACTACCTCACCTACTCGGCCAGAGCCACTTTATCCGCTTCGGCTTGGTAAAATACTCGCCAGATTCTTCCTTTTTGGTCATCAGTAATGTAGAGCGACCCATCTGACCCTACGGCCAAACCTGTCGGTCGAAATTCGGCATCGCCCGGACTGGCAATCTCGCCACCTGATCCAGCAAACTCATCGGCAAATCGTTCGAAGTCACCACTAGGCATTCCGTCGGTGCCAAAGGGAACAAACGCAATATTGTAGCCTTTCTGCGGTAGCGGAGCCCGGTTCCAGGAACCATGAAAGGCGATAAAGGCACCGGATCGATACTTCTCGGGAAACATATCGCTATTGTAGAAAATTAAATCGTTCGGAGCCCAATGGGCAGGAAAAGCCATGATAGGATCTTCCTTATCGGCACAACGCCCAGTTTCTTCGCCATTGCCACCGTACTCCGGAGCCAGCACCTTCTGATTTTTTTGAGGATCGTAGTAGCAAAACGGCCAGCCAAAGTCAGCACCTTCGCTCACTTTCAGAAATTCTTCGGCCGGTAGTTCGGCACTTTGTAGCGAATCGTAGTATTCTGACCACAAGTTGCTTAACTGATCGCGCCCGTGCTGTAAAGCGTACAAGCTATTTGCTGGCTTATTCCAGTCTAGGGCTACGGCATTCCGAATGCCCGTAGCGTAACGCTCACCATGTTCTTCTTGGGTTTGATTTAGCTCAGTAGCCGAAAATTTCCAAATTCCTGCCTGACGATCCAGTTGCGGACACGGGTCTTGTCCGGGTGATTTTGGGGTACGCAGTTGTTCTTGACAGGCGTTAGAAGGTGCTCCTATATTAACGTACATATTGCCCGCACCATCAAAGGTAAAAGGTTTTACCGCGTGCTGGTTCTGGATGGGGAACCCTTGCACTACTACTTCCGGCTCAGCCGTAGGCACTAGTTCACTAGCATCTAGCGCAACTCGGTAGATTACTGAGTCGGATGAATAGTAGAGGTAGTTCTCGTAAATATCTATTCCGGTTCCACCGTACTCAATAAAATACTCCTTTGTATCGGCTCGTCCGTCACCATTGGTATCGCGCAGGGCTAAAATGCCCCCACCATTCTCAGCCTCTCTCAGTTTTACGTAGATATCACCATTGTCACGAACAACAATGTGGCGGGCTTTTCCTACATTATCAGCTACCACATACGCTCCAAAGCCATTAGACAGTGTAATAGAGCCATTATCGGTATCAGCCGTTAAGTGCGAAGGAGCTTCTTCCGCAGGTTCCTGAGATGTTGAACTATCACAGGCAGTAAACAACAAAAGCCCCGTCACCGAACAGGTGCAGAGCATAGGTAGCACGCGTACATTCATAATTACAAAGATTGACTGGTTTATTGAAGGCATTTTGGTAGTACTGATTTATTCAGTATCGGATTATCATAAAGTTTTGTTATCACTATTGGCATCTTCGGCCATTCTCTCCAAATTTCGCGAACGCTGCATTCTCCTAAACACCCGGATTACAACAAACGCAACGATAACTAGTACCGCCGCCGCTGCTATCCAAAGCAAAGGTCCACCAAACCCTTCCTGCGGGGTGTAGGGCACACCCTCATCAGTGGCATTTCCTGCTTCCTGAAAAAATAATAAAAGAGCAAAAATCAATGTCATATACATAAAGAAAAAGTATGGGTTAACAATATAATATAAAACTACAGTTAGCATTGATTGTTCTCCTATCCACTTAAATCGGGGGAATTATAGATCTGCTGCCAAACATACCCATCTGATGTTAGTTACGCTGATACACCAATTTTTTAAACTTTTATGAAGAAGGCAGGCATTGCTTTAGCAATTATCATTGGAGTATTTATCTTACTACATTTTTTACTAGAACCCTTTGTAGAGCGGTACGTCAACCAGCAACTAAGTAGCCTAGAAGAATATACGGGTCAGGTCAGCGATATTGATATTCATTTGTATCGAGGAGCCTATCAGGTGAAGGGTTTGGAGTTAGTAAAGCGAAATAGCGAGGCATCCGACCCGTTTTTACAAATAGATACTATCGATCTTTCAGTAGAATGGGGCGCGCTGTTCGACGGAAGAGTGGTGGGCGAAGTAATTTTATCTCATCCCACCGTTACTATGATTGTTACCCCCACTGTGGAAGGAGATAGTGCTCAAGAGCAAACCGGAAGCGATGTAGATTGGGTACAGCAAGTTCAAGAATTAATTCCCCTCACGATTAATCGGTTTGAAATTAAGAATGGCGATATATCTTATAAAGACCCATCGGTTGACCCAAAAGTAGATGCCTACTTTCGGGAGTTATACCTGCTGGCCGAAAATATTAGCAATGTAGCTGATAGCAGCCAGCAGTTTCCGTCCTCACTACAGGCAAACGCCGTTACGGTAGGCAATGGCACACTTAATGCCGACCTACAAATGAATTTGCTAAAAAATATTCCAGAGTTTAAGGCCGACATCAGGCTAGAGGATGTTGATCTTACGAAGCTGAATGATTTTATTAAAGCCTACGCTAATTTTGACGTACAAGAAGGTACGTTTGAAATAGTTACCGAGATGACCGTAGAGAACCAGCAGATAAGCGGTTACATCAAACCCTTTTTTGAGAACCTAGATGTGTTTGACCTCCGGGAGGATATAAAACAAGACGATAGCGGTTTCTTTCAGAAAGCATGGGAAGCAATTGCCGGACTAGGCGCAGAAGCGTTTGAGAATCAGAAAAAAGATCAAATTGCTACTGAAGTTCCGATAGAAGGTTCATTGGAAAGCCCTAGCCCGGATGTTCCGGTCACCGTTTGGAACATCTTTCGTAATGCGTTTATCGACGCTATCGAAAAGAATTTTGAAAGTGTTGCCCGTTAGCTGAGCGCGCGGTGCATGGTATGAATATCTGCTAAACTATGTCTTTCATGCCTGTTTCTCTGGGTAACAAATCTAGGAAAAGTTATTCACCGTACACTACTGCAATTCTGTTACTGGTAACCAACCCAAAAGCCTATCTACGCCACTCTGTTTTGCTAAGTACTTGGGTAGGCGACGGCAATGTTGTATTTTAGCGATCCTATAATTTTTAATGGCCTAATCGTCATTTTTCATTCTACTTTTTTCTTTGTTTGTTTCATGAGCTACCCAACCTCTCCGCTAGAAAAGTTACTCCAAGACGCCAAAGACTATGTTGTTGTACAACGCAGACTAATCTCTACTATCGCCTCTAAAAAAGGGGCTGACATAGCATTTGTAATAGTAGCAGGATTGGTGTTCTTCTTAATTGGTCTATTTATTGTCATATTTATCAGCTTCACCGTGGCCTACGGGCTGGCCATATTGCTGAATAATACTTTTTTAGGTTTTTTAATTGTCACCTTCTTTTATATTCTCGTTTTTATACTGCTGTGGATATTTAAAGATCGGCTAATTAAAACGCCTATTCTCAAGCTTTTTTTCCAACTATTTAATACCAAAAAACCCTCCAGTAATGAGCCAATTGCCTAGCCAGGAAGAGTACGAGCGAGTGAAGAAAGAGTATCAACAGCAAGCCCGCGATTTAGAAAAGAAGTTGGGCAGTGATTTGGTAGACCTTCGCAACGACTTAGTTCCTAAATACTTGAAGGGTAAGTTCTTAACGGCCTGCGCTATTTTTGGAGCCACCTACATGGTAGAAGAATTAATATTCCGCAAAAAAGTACCCGGTCTAGTTAAATTTGTAGGGGCACTATCGGCCACCGTGGTAGCACCGAAAGTTTACCGCATGGTGTATCAGAATTATTTTGAGGTTCCGCCCGATAGTGTATCCTACCCGCCCCCTTCCGTGGAAGTTGAAGAAGTTTCTGACGGTCAGCCCGACTACCCTCCCATTCCCGAGTCAGAGTAGGGTATTTCGCTGCTGGGGTACTCCCGGTAGGTTTCCCAAGGATTGGCTTGATGTACTAGCATCTCTTGCTGGGGGTTTCGCCACGGGAACCCATATTCTGGTTGCCAGTGTCCGTCTAAAGCTCTCACCTTCTGGTCAATTACTTCCTTAATATCCAGGCGCCACGTTTTGGGCTGGTTTTCAGAAACCACTACGCTGGTACCGGAAGCTGCCCCGGACCAGGGGCAGTACTCAACCATCCGAATTGGGTAGTAGCTTTGCCCAGCCGCTCGGCGAACCAACTGCCAAGTAGCTTCCCCGTCTGAGTTGCCTTGCTTGAGAAATGGTAGTAAAATAGTGTCGGGCTGGAAGTATTCTAACTCGTTTTGTATGAGGCGTACTGCTTCATCGTAACCTGGTTTGCTCTGCGCTGGAATGAACCCCGCCCGCAGGTTAAGAAAAACAGCGGCCTGGCTACTAATACCCACTCTTTCCATTCGTTGACAAATCGTGATTTCCGTTGTACCGGAGGTGTTTTGAGCATTATTCGTTCGCCCATCACCTAAAAACACAACGCGCACCCTAAATCCCACCTGGCGAAGTAGTGCCATTGCTCCGCCACACCCTAAAACATCAGCGGTTGGGTGAGGCGATACAACTAGAGTGCTTCCCCAGTCGTATACTTGCGCTGCCGGATAGAGCAAGCTTTCGTTAGCAACGCCTTGCAGGATTTTCTGATGAGCAAACATAGTGGAAAAAATTAAGTGGGCACGCTTTGCAAATAACTGACTTACCAAAGGAGGGCAAATTCGCCCTAAAAAAGCTAGAGGCTACGGTAACCTCGCACTTAATGTAGAAATATATTCTTTATTTTTTACTAAAGATCAGTGTAAAACATTACACCTAATTTATGGCGTAGAAAAATTCCGATGGTATTGTTCAAGAATACACCATGACAAAAGTATTGATTTTCAAGTATTTAACCTTCTTATTCTCTCCTTCGAACGGATCAGAACCCAATCAACTAATCGGGGAAAAAGTACGTTAGCCAGCGCATTAAGCTTCCCAAGTACTGTTAATATTTTTTTAAACTGACGCTTTTTCACCATGCGTACAATGGCGCGGGCAACCTCTTCGGGTGTTTGAGTATTACGCTGTTTACGATCTTTCAGTAGTAAGTACGACCCATCTTTATCAATAACCCTTTTGCCCGGATCGTTTTCAGTAATTCCAACGTAAACAATGCCTACGTGAATACTTTTATCGCTTAGCTCTACTTTCAGTGATTCGGCCACCGCCGTAAGAGCCATTTTAGTAGCGCAATAAATACCCGTTTCTGGTAATCCTCGGATGCCCGCTACGCTAGATACAAATACAATGCTTCCGCTGGTAGACTCCAGGTAAGGTAAAGCCGCTTTTGTAGGATGTAGGCATCCCATTACATTAATTTGTAGCATTCGCTCTAGCACTTCGGGCTCAATCTCTTCAAAATACCCCCGGGACGACATACCCGCGTTGTTAATGAGTATATCGATTTGCCCAAAATGATTAATTGCTTCAGCAATCAGCCGAGAGGCCCCTTCCAGCGTAGAAATATCAGCTACTACGGCTCGCACTTCGTACCCAGTCTGCTCAAGCTCCTGCCGAGTTTGTTCTAAGCGATTTTCGGTTCGGCCGTTAATCACCACCTTGGCTCCTTGACTGGCCAGTAACTTGGCGGTGGCTTTTCCAATTCCCATGCTTGAACCAGTAATGACTGCAACCTTTCCCTGCACTGTTCTTCTCGCCATTCGCTATTTCCTTGAGAATTGCATGTTAGGATTATAATAAACCGCCAGATAGTCGTTACTAAGCGATAAAATAACGTGCGCTACTACAGCCACCCAGATCGTACCAGTGGTTAGAGTAATATAACACATCAGCAGCCCAAAAGGTATTGCTCCGATAGTTTCCGCTGGTCCTTTAGGCAGATGGGTAGTAGAATACAGTGCTACATTAACGGCAATCCCTGGCCACACCCCTAGCGTATCTACGCAAGCAGTTAGCAAGATACCCCGAAACAGTACTTCGTACGAAAAAAGGTAGGTAATGGTAGCCAAGGCGTTTAGCAGCACCAACCGCCATGTCCATTTTTCGGCTCGTATCATTGGGTAGTAGTCTAGGTTCTCAGGTCGTTGAGCCGCTCGAATATTGAGGGGAATAACCACAGTAGCAATTCCGCTTATCCACAGCATAGAAGTGCCGGTATTCTGAAAACCTAGGCCATATTCCACTACTGAGTAGCGTAAAAAAAATACGGCTATAAGGAAAGGGATCACTCCCAGTAAAAGTGCCCCCAGGGCCTTCTGGTAAACGACCTTAGCAATAGATGCCGATACTTTGTTGCGGTGAGTGCTAAGCCGTTGGTGGATAGCCGTCGACTCCGACAAAAACCAGAATGTTACAAAACATACCGTTAGTGTCATAATAGATACTACCGAAGGTAAAAAGTCAGGGTGCCAGTTAAACGATGGTGCTTCTTGAATCATAGAAGGCTGCAAAGTTAACAGCAAAACTAACAATTGAAAATTGAGTGCATATTGGGCAGTGGTTAGTAGTCAATAGTCCACGGGCATTAAGTTACAGGCAGCTGTCGTGCGGGTTAGAAAGTTGAAGTGTTCAGGTGTTATGGTGTTAGCGTAGTTTAATGTACGGGGGTTAGCTTTACCCACTGCTCATTGTCTACTGCACAGTGTCTCATGCCAATTAATCATGATTCATCAGTCATTATTCATTCGCTGGTTGGTTCCACCAACAATCAATTTTAAATTCCGGTCTCCGGTCTCCGGTCTCCGGTCTCCGGTCTCTATTCCACAGGGGCTGTCCCACAGCGGCCGGTCTCCAATTAAATCATTCAACTCTTCAAGATCATTATGCAAAGTGGAATGGCGTATTTGCTTTCAAGCGCGTAAGCTGTTGCATTTATTAGGTATATTCTGCTAAATTTACCGATACTACTTTTTTTAACTGCCAGCATGGAAATTCTTATCACTGACCCCGACATTCATTCCGTTATCAAAACCATTGCCAAGCAACTGGGGACTCGCCAAATACGGTACTTCTGCGAAGAGACTACCCTAGTTATCCCACCCCAATACGGTCAGGGCTACATTAAAGGAATTAATTTTAAAGACGGCTTAGGTCTGCTATTATTCAATTGCACATTTAACGAACAAACCTCTTTTCGCTATTCTTTAGATGAATCTCATCCGTTGCGCGTAGTGTTTTGCCAGCAAGGAAAGATGACCTACAGTTTTGAACCAGATCAGGAAAAGCACGAAATTCCGGAATTGCATACTGCTTTTTGTACCAGCACAGAAACCTACGATCATCTGTACGAATTTCCCAAAAAAACGCACGTGCAATTCACCAGCTTAGAAATTAATCGCCGGGTCTATCTAAACAAAATTGAATGTGACATTACCACCCTTCCTGATGATCTGGCAAACCTCTTACGCGATGTTAATGCCATTGATCCATTCTCCTACGAGAGTGCTTACAGTATAATATTGGCTGATGTTATCAGTAACATTCATACCAACGACCTGAAAGGACTGGCTCGTAAAAGCTTGCTCGAGTCTCGCTCCCTCGATTTATTCGCCCATATTGTAACCCAGTACGTAGACGATTTGAACCCGCAAAGTAAGCGGGTACTACTGCGAAAATCGGATCTCGCTTTAATCGTTGAAGCCAAAAATATTCTAGTTGAAAATATTCAAGAGAATATCACTATACCCGAACTCTCGCGGCAGGTAGGGATAAATACTACGAAGCTAAAGCAGGGGTTCAAAAAAGTGTTTGGTTATACGATCAATGAGTTCGTTAGAAACCACAAGCTGACCCTAGCCAAAGAATTGCTATTAGGTGGTAATTTATCAGTAAAGCAAATTGCTGAGAAGGTGGGATACCGCAACTACGCTTACTTCGCTTCTCGGTTCAAAGAACGGTACGGTGCGTTGCCTTCGGAATACATGAAGCATGTTAAGCACCAAGTTCCCATTGACGAAGTAATAGAATCACCACCGGAGCAGGTGTAATCACTGGAACTGAAACCGCAGGTACTTGATCGGAATACCACGACGAGCAAACTTCCGCTCGTAGGTGGTTTCAATTTGTTGCTCCAAGCCGTACAGGTCAGAATGATAAAGGTCGTCGGTACAGATTACGTTGTGAACATCCTCTCTCTCTTTTAGCACTTCCCGGCTATATTCGTATAAAGCCAGATTGTCTGTTTTCAGGTGAACCCAGCTACCGGGTTGCATAACCTGCTTGTACATTTCTAAAAAGCGAGGGCTGGTAAGGCGTCTTTTTTCTTCTTTTTCTTTTGGGTGAGGGTCAGGAAAAGTAATCCAGATACCGGCTACTTCCTGCTCAGCAAAACTTTCAGTTAGTTGCAGTATTCTGATACGCAAAAAAGCAGCATTGGTAAGCTGAAGAACTTCGGCATCGCGACTCCCCTTCCATATTCTAGCTCCCTTTACATCTACGCCTATAAAGTTCTTCTGGTGGTGAAGTGTGGCCAGCCCTACCGTATATTCGCCGTGACCACAGCCCAGTTCTAAAATAATAGGATGGTCATTCTCAAAATACGAATGCCAATTTCCCCGAATGGAGGTGAATATTGGCTTGCCAGGCTCAACTACGTTTTTTCGCTGGGCATTTTCGGCAAACCGAGCTAATTTACTACGCATAGGTTATCATATTTCCAGTTCAGCCACCACAAAAGTACTGCCCCCCACAAAAATAAAATCGTCAGAAGCCGACTGAGTTTGGGCGGCCCGCAACGCTTGGTTCACATCGCTAACCACTTCAAAATCGAGCTGATACTGTTGAGCAGCCTCTACCACTTGGCTGAGTGGCATTGCCCGAGGAATATCTGGCTGGCAAAAATAATATTTAGCAGATGTTGGCAAAAGCCTGAATATAATATTCAAATCTTTTTCCTGCACAAAGCCTAGCACCATTCTTAGATTTCGATATAAATGCTGACTAATCTGACGAACAATTTCTTCCAGGGCTTCTCGATTGTGTCCGGTATCAGCTACTACTGTTGGATTGCTACCCAGCACCTGCCACCTTCCTTTTAGTCCGGTGAGGTTGGACACTGCTTGTAACCCCGCCCGAAGATGCTGCTCAGAGATAGTAAATCCGTGGGTCAGTAGTTGGTTCACACTCGCAAGCACTCCCACCAAATTATACTGCTGATAACTACCCAACAAAGCTAGCTTCATTTCAGGGTAGATGAGTTTTTCTTGATGATAAACTGAGAAGTACTGATAGTTGGCATCTACCTTTTGCCTCACTACTCGGTACTCCTCAAACGCCAGTAGTAGCGGACTATCTTCTTGCTGCGCCTTGCTCTTGAAAACTGGTAGCGTTTCCGGATGGTAGCTGCCCACCACTACCGGAATACCCGGTTTTATAATGCCGGCTTTCTCGTAAGCAATCTTGGCCAGCGTATCGCCTAGCATATCCGTATGATCCAGGCCAATGTTCGTAATTAGGCTTAGCAGCGGAGTTAGAATATTGGTAGAATCGAGCCTACCGCCCAGTCCTACCTCCACCACGGCAATATCTACTTGCTCCCTCGCAAAATAATCAAACGCCATGGCTACTGTCATTTCAAAAAAAGAAGGCTGAAGAGATGCGAGATACGCTTGGTTGTACTCTACGAACTGTACTACTGCCGAACGCGGTATCGGTTTGCCATCAATCCGAATTCTTTCGGTAAAGTCCTTTAAGTGAGGCGACGTGTATAAACCAGTTTTGTAGCCCGCACTTTGTAGTATAGCCGCCAACATATGGGCGCTACTGCCTTTTCCGTTGGTACCAGCAATATGCAGGGCAGTAAATTTATGATGAGGGTTTTCAAGATGTTCACTAAGTGCCCGAATATTCGTGAGATCTTTCTTCATAGCCGATCTTCCTACTCGCTGGTAGATCGGTAGCTGTTCCAGTAAAAAAGTTAAAGTATCTTGATAAGTCACACTGCTGTTGGATGTACTATATTTTCAGGTTTGCAAAATTAACTCACAAAATTTACCGGCCTAACCGGTGCTTCCTTCTTTTTAATAAAAATTTTGTACAACTAATTCTGGGAAAATATAATCTGAATAAAGCAGAAAATAGAATGATACAATAAATTACTGCCAAATTAAAACATAATATTACTAGCTAATTACTCTATTTTCTTGGAATAGAAGATGCTTTTTTACGTAACACTGTCCTTTTTTTTTGTCAATCGTCAATTACATTGCATCCGTCAATATCGCCCTTAAATCTCGTATTGTGCTAAATCTTGAAAAATATTCCAAATATTGGTCATTTTATCACTCTCGGTACCGATACTATACATCTCGAGAGGAGTATTATACCAACCTAATTACTGAGAAAACACCGAGTCAGCTCTTGAAGTTATGCCGCAACCAGGCTCACCTAAGTGAAACTGACGCATACCTTCAGTTTAACGGATTAGAGCTTGGAGCCACTCATCGGGAGATTGTCCGCCAGTTGGGTCGCCCTAAATTCAGTTGGAAAAACCCGCTCTTCCGTCCGCATCAGGTAAAAGTGTATCGGATGAATATTCATCATATCTACTGCTACGCCACGCTGCATTTTATCAACAGTCGCTTGTTTGCGGTTGATACTAACTTTAAGAAACTTTCTAACGATAATACTAACCGTATTCTCGATACCTTAAAAAGCAAGTATCTGAACGATAATGAAAGCGATCTGTTCAATGGGGTAATTGACGACTTAGGTAATACCATGCTGCTGGAGCATAACCACTACTTATCGCTCAAGTACGTAGCAGGCGAGATGGCATTCCGTAGAACACTTCATAATGCGGTACAAAGAAAGGAGAAAAGCAAAGCATCTTTTGAGATTAACCTAGATACCGCCTTAGCCGAATACCTGTAACCTTCTCATTCTTTCTATATCTATTCCCCAAAAAATTCGTTAGTTAGCATTACCTTTACATCTCATACTGATTAAGGTTCATGCTATTACGAGGAGAAAACTTAGTAAAAAAATACAAACGGCGCACGGTAGTAGACGGCATCTCGGTTGATGTGCAGCAAGGAGAAATTGTTGGTCTGCTGGGTCCCAACGGTGCCGGTAAAACAACTTCTTTCTACATGATTGTTGGCTTAATTAAGCCGAACGAAGGGCGCATTTTTCTGGATAAGCAGGAGATTACTGATCTGCCCATGTACAAGCGGGCCAAACGAGGCATTGGCTACCTTGCCCAAGAAGCTTCGGTATTCCGAAAGCTGAGCGTAGAAGATAATATTATGGCGGTGTTGGAGATGACATCCGGCCTATCTAAGGCTGAGCGTCAGGATAAAGTTGATGCTTTGCTTGAGGAGTTTAGCCTTACCCACGTGCGGAAAAACCTCGGAATGGTGCTATCGGGTGGCGAGCGTCGTCGCACCGAAATTGCCCGCGCCCTGGCAGTAGACCCCAAATTTGTACTGCTGGATGAACCTTTCGCCGGGGTTGATCCTATTGCAGTAGAAGAGATTCAGAGCATTGTTGCCCAGCTGAAAAACAAGAATATTGGTATTCTGATTACTGACCACAACGTAAACGAAACACTTTCTATTACCGACCGGGCATATCTGATGTTTGAAGGGCGGTTACTCAAGGCGGGCAGTGCCGAAGACTTGGCTAACGATGAGCAGGTACGAAGGGTTTACCTAGGAAAACACTTTGAGCTAAAGCGAAAAATCTGAGTGTATGGAAATCGTTAACTCAGTGCTCACCTGGCTGATGAAAAAACGGATTCATCAGATTGAACTCTTTCTCAAATATCCGCACGACGTTCAGCACGACGTTTTTCAATACCTTATTAAAACAGCTAAGGATACTAAGTTTGGTAAACAGTATGGCTTTCGGGAGGTTTCCCAGGTACAGCAGTTTCAAGAACGGGTGCCAATTGTCAGCTACGAAGATTTCTTTCCCTACATTGACCGGCTGATGCACGGCGAGGAAAATGTGCTGTGGCCCGGACGAGTGAAGTGGTTTGCTAAATCATCTGGCACTACGAATGCTACTAGTAAATTTATTCCCGTTTCTCAAGAGGCACTAGACGATTGCCACTTTAAAGGCGGTAAAGACCTGGTTTCTATCTACGTCAACAATTATCCGGCTACCAAGATGTTTGTCGGAAAAACCCTGACCATTGGTGGCAGCCAGCAGATTAATCAGCTCGATCAAAACGCAGAGTCGTACACTGGTGATGTTTCCGCGGTACTTATGAAGAACTTACCGCTCTGGGCTCAGTTCACTCGCACTCCGAGCATGGACATTGCCCTGATGGATAATTGGGAAGAAAAAGTAGAGAAGATCGCCCAGTCTACCGTACACGAGAACGTAACCGCCATGGCCGGAGTACCTACCTGGACTATCGTGATCTTGCAACGAATTTTGGAGTTAAAAAACGCCAAGCACGTTCACGAAGTATGGCCCAACCTGGAGGTTTTCTTTCACGGGGCAGTTTCTTTTACGCCCTACCGCGACCTGTTTCGGAAGCTAATTCCTTCGGATAAGATGCACTATACCGAGACCTACAACGCTACCGAGGGCTTTTTTGGCATTCAGGATCAGCGCGACTCCACCGAGATGCTACTGATGCTGGACTACGGAATATTTTACGAGTTTATTCCGATGGACGAAATTGAGCAAGAACACCCCCAGACTCTAACCATTGACCAAGTGGAGGTTGGAAAAAACTACGCCTTAGTTATTAGCACCAATGCCGGACTATGGCGTTATAAAATTGGGGATACCATTCGGTTCACCTCTACCCGCCCCTACCGCTTCCGTATTTCTGGTCGTACTAAGCACTTTATCAATGCTTTTGGAGAAGAGCTGGTGATAGAAAATGCGGAACAAGCACTGGCTGAAGCCTGCCGACAAAGCGGTGCCCTTATTGAAAACTTCACCGCAGCTCCGCAGTATATGGGCGAAAGCAACAAAGGTCGGCACGAGTGGATTATTGAATTCTCCCAACCTCCAGAGTCTATTGATCGGTTCACGCAAATTCTGGACGAAACGCTCCAAAAACTAAACTCCGATTATCGCGCTAAGCGAGAGAACTCATTAGCAGTAGATGTTCCCCTAATTCACGCCGCTCCTGCGGGTACGTTTTACCGCTGGATGAAAAGCCGGGGGAAACTGGGCGGACAAAACAAAGTACCTCGCCTGGCTAATAACCGGGAGTACTTGGAAGACATTCTTTCCAACCACATGAATGGTGTTACTTAGTAAATATTGCGGCGGATAACCAGAAGCAACACCGTGAAAGCTGATACCAATCACTACATTCACTCCTGCTTTAGCGAGTCTACCGGATTAGCTAAAGCCGCTTGAACCGTTTTGAAACTAATGGTGAATAGGGTAACCAGTAGTATTATCACCAACGGAAATACTATCAACTGCCAGCTAACATCTATCCGAAAAGCATAATTTTCCAGCCAAAGCTGCATACTAACGTAGGCAATAGGCATCGCTACTATTGATGCTAAAACCAGCAGTTTTATGTAATCTTTTGCCAGTAGAGCAATAATACCCTGCGTTGAAGCTCCCAAGGTTTTACGAATCCCAATTTCTTGAGTGCGCTGCTGGGCGGAAAAGGTAGCCATGCTAAACAGTCCTAAGCTAGAAATCAAGATCATCAAAACTGAAAGAGCATTAAAGAAACGGGAATACTGCTGCTCCGCTTGATACAACTGCTGAAAAGCATCATCCAAAAAGTAATAGCTAAATGGGTTATCAGGGAAGTGTTCGGCAAATAACGCTGACACTCGCTCAATAGTCGAAGCTACATCAGAAGAAGCAAGCTTGACCATAAAATATTCATGATGAGTAGGAAGATAGACAAAGGCTAGCGGAATAATGGGTTCCTGCAACGACTTTTGGTGGTAATCATTAACGACTGCCTGTACTCGGTGCTGGCTCCCGTGATGCGTAACGTACTGACCCACGGCAGTAACGGGGTCAGTAAAACCCAATGCCCGAGCCGCTTTCTCATTGAGTATGTAGGGTACTTCGTCAGATTTAGATTTTTCAGCGAAGTTTTCGCCCGCCACAATCTTTAATCCTAGTGTCTTAACATAGTCAGCATCGATACCTATAAAGTTCATATCAATGCCTTGCCCAGCATCTTGGCCTTCAGCGTAAATTTTACTGGTACTGTACTCCAACAATCGGCCGGGGACGTGGGTAGAAGCCGACACACTACCAATAGCTCCCGAAGCAATTAACCGTTCTTTAAACGTCTGAACCTGGGTGGCGTAGGCTTCGGTACCTCGTACGGTTTGCACCGTAGGAGCCGAAAAAACCAATAGCTGCTCTTCAAACCCTAGATTTTGCTGATGCATAAACTGATACTGCTGGTAGAGCATAAAGGTAAAGGTGAGCGTAAGCAGCCCGATAAACAATTGAAATCCAATCAGGCTATTCTGAAGATACTGTAGCTTGGCGTGCCCCTTGTATCTCCCCTTGATAGCATTTATCGGTTCAAACCTGGCCGCAAATCGCGCCGGATAATAGCCTATCAGCACTAGTAAAACTGTTAAACCCAACACAACGGATGCTACGAAGTAGGGATCAAACCAATTAGCTGAAAAAACGGGTGAGGTTGGTAGCTGAGGTAGTACGAGTGAAATACACACCAAAGTGATGGCTAGAGCTAACAGTAAAATCAAGCCGGTTTCAGTGAGTGTTTGTCTACGAAGTTGCCGTTTGGTAGCTCCCAAATACTTACGAATACCTACCTCGCGTATCCGCTTAAGCGATAGGGCAGTAGACATATTGGCGTAGTTGAGCCCAGCTACAATAAGCAGTGCCGAAGCTATTATCAGTAAAAATGCAATATGCTGGTAGCTCCCGTTTGCCTCAGCTTCTAATTGCCGATGCGAATGCAGATGGATATTGGTGAGCGGCTGAAGCACCACTTTACTTTTGACTGATTTGCCTTCTCCCATTGCTTCACTATTGGTTTGCAGTAGCGATTGCAGTTGGGTAGTAAGTTGCGTAGCCTCAGTGCCCGTTTGCGCCAAAAGGTATACGTAGGTATCGTACCATTCCCAGCTATCCGCAAAATTCTCTTCGGGATAGAGTGCTTCAAAACTACTAGCACTGAGCAGCAGATCAAACGACAAGTGGGTATTAGCCGGGACATCTGCAACAATTCCGGTCACCGTATGCTGAATATCTTGCGAGAAGGAACTTACTTCCATACGCTGGCCAATTATATCTTCTACCTTAGTATCGGAGCCAAAGTACTTCCGGGCAGCAGACTCAGTTAATACAATAGAAAAAGACGCCTCTAAAGCTAGTGCTGGATTACCCGCAATAAAGTTGTAGCTGAAAATCGTTGTAAAATATTCGTCAGCGTACAGAAAATGATCTTCTTGAAATTGGCGGATACGATCACCCTGCCGATAGGTAAAAATAAAAATTCCCGATGCCGGACGAAAAGGCATTGTGACCTTTTCTACTGTCGGAATATATTCCCTAATTGCTTTAGGCAGCGCGTTGAAATTGGTAGCAAACGGTACAACCTCTTGGTTACCCTGATATTTATTCAGAGCAACCCGATAGATACGATCGGAGTGTTGATGCCACTTATCGTAACTCAACTCATAGCTAACAAACTTTAGAATAAGCACAAAGGCACTTATTCCAACTGCCAAGCCAACAATATTAATGAGGCTAAAGACACTGTTTTTTAAAAGGCTGCGATAAGCTACCTTAACATTATTTTTTAGCATAGTTGGCACCAAGATAATAAGACTAAGATCAGGTAACGCAAGGTAAATCTTTCAATTTTTAGTACCAAGATTATTGGCCAAGCATAGCTGCTAGACCAATGGGGTGCTCTGGTTATATCTCTACTAATTTTTCGAGAGATGCGTATCAACCACTGTCCAAAACCGGATAGCTAGTGTTCGCCGATGAACACTTTATGATAGCATGAGCACGCACAAATCAGCGTATACGGGCTACTACAGACCATTCTGAATTTTGGCAGATCATTTGTTATACCGAAATAGAAGTAATTACTCAAGTAATAAACCTATCCTATGAGAAGAAGCGATTTAGGTGAATTCGAGGAAGTAGTACTGCTGTCAGTAGCGGTGCTCACCCCTCAAGCCTACAGCGTAGCCATTGCCGAGGCACTGGAAGAAGAAACTGGCAAGACGGTTACTACCGGTGCCGTTCACGCAGCTTTACAACGACTAGAAAAGAAAGGCTTTGTCAACTCCCAAATGGGAGAAGCTACCCCCGAGCGGGGCGGACGACGCAAACGCTTATTCACCGTCACCATTGCCGGCAGCCGAATTCTGCACGAAGTTCAGGCCGTCCGCAACCGACTGTGGAACCGGATCGCTCCTCAGGGTTTGCCGCAAATTAACCTAACATAGATATGGCTAGCCGAGATCACAAGTCTAGTGCCCCTCCATCTATTGTTGATAACATTTTACGCCGATTCTGCACATCACACTTGGTTGAAGAAATCTTGGGGGATTTGCACGAACGCTACTATTTGATAGAAGAAAAAGAGGGAACCGTGGAGGCTAAGCGGCGGTATTGGCGTGAAGCCATCGCTTATTTACGCCCGGCTATGTTTATCACTGACCCATCTCAATTAACCCCTACCAATGCAATTTCTCCAGCTATGCTTACTAACTATTTTAAGATCGCTCTTCGTAATCTTACTCGTCAAAAAGCTTTCTCTTTTCTCAATCTGTTCGGATTAGCACTTGGTATTGGATGTAGCCTACTCATTTTCATTTGGATTCAGAGCGAACGAAGCGTAGATAATTTTCACACCAACGGTGATCAGTTGTACCAAGTGTATATGCGAGCATATAATGGCGATGAACTGGAAACCAGCTACCGTACTCCAGCACCGTTACCCACCGAACTCAAGCAGACGATACCAGAGGTAGAATACGCCTCAGGATTTGCTAAAGTACTTCGATTAAGCCAGCAGGGCGATATTTACGAAGCTTTTCAGGTAGGTGATGAAAAGCATAAAATGAAAGGCAGTCGGGCTGGTACCGATTTCTTTACCATGTTCAGCTATCCGCTATTGCATGGCACACCGGAAACAGCCCTTAGTGACCCAAAAAGCGTAGCAATCTCCCGCAGTATGGCTAATCTGTTCTTCAGTAGTCCTGAAGATGCTTTTGGCGAGACAATGATCTTTCATACCGAAAGGGGGAAACAGGAAGTAAAGGTAACAGCCATATTTGAAGATATTCCCTCAACTTCTTCCGATCAATTTGACTACCTCACCAACTGGGACACATGGGTGGAAAATGATGAATTTAAACAATTTTGGGGGCACTTTGGCACACTCACTTACGTGCAGTTACAAGCAAATACCAATCCTGATTTGGTAGCTGAGAAGGTTGCCGACTTTCTTACTGACTACGTGGATGTGCCGGAGGGGATGAACCTGCGCTTTGAACTTGATCTACACCCCTTCAGCGAGCGTTATCTTTATAATAACTTTGAAAATGGTCAGCCTAACGGAGGGCGTATCGAGTACGTTCGTTTACTGAGTATCGTCGCGATTTTCATTCTCTTTATCGCCTGTATTAACTTCATGAATCTAACGACGGCTCGCTCTCTTCGTCGGGCAAAAGAGGTAGGGGTACGCAAGGTAGCAGGAGCTGATCGCCGGAGCCTGATCTACCAATTTATGGGCGAAGCCGTGTTACTGACGCTACTTGCCACACTGCTAGCTCTTCTACTCGCCTCAGTGCTCATGCCCTGGTACAATACACTGACTGAAAAGCAGTTATTCCTACCATTTGCCAACCCCATCTTTTGGGTAGGTCTTTTAGGACTTATCCTGACAGTAGGACTAATCGCCGGAAGCTACCCAGCATTATTTCTATCAGCTCTTCTTCCGGTTCGAGTACTCAAAGGATCACTAAAATTCAGTACTGGAAATACCCGCTTTCGCCAAGGGCTAGTGGTATTTCAGTTTGCTCTCTCCGCCTTACTCATTATTGCCACTATTGTGATTACCCGACAAACTGAATTCATCCAAAACAAGCATTTAGGTTACGACCGAGAAAATGTAATCTACCTTCGGCTGGAAGGCGATCTGGTTGATAACTACTTAACCTTTAAAGAAGAAGCGTTACGAATGCCCGGAATAAAGCACGTAGATCGTAGTGCTCAAACTCCCCATCAGATGGGACTCAGCGGTTCGTTTGTTCGCTGGCCGGGCATGAATGAAGACAACCCCGTGAGTTTCACTCCCAGTTCAGTGGGTTACGATTTTGTAAAACTTATGGGCATTGAAGTAGTTGAGGGACGGGATTTTTCACCGGAGTTTGCTACCGATACTTCCAGCTTTTTAGTCAGCGAACTAGCCGTGCAGCAAATGGGACTAAAAGACCCCATTGGCAGCGAAATTACCATTTTCGGGAAGACTGGGCCGATTGTAGGGGTGATCCGTGACTTTCATACCCAATCACTACATCAGTCACTTCGCCCGGTGGTGCTAGACGTGAAAGAAGGATTGAATTTCGGAACTATTCTGGTTCGCACCCAGCCAGGGATGACGAAGGAAGCTCTCGCCAGTTTAGAGGAAGTCAGCCAACGGTTGAATCCTGCTTACCCATTTACCTATCGTTTTTTAGATGATGAGTACCATACTCTCTACCAAAGCGAACAAGTTGTTGCTCGGTTGTCTAATGCGTTTGGTCTGTTGGCCATTTTTATATCATGTCTAGGACTACTCGGCTTAGCAATGTTTGCCGCCCAGCAGCGAGTCAAAGAAATGAGTATTCGTAAGGTATTGGGGGCCAGTGTCAGCCAGATATTCACCCTTTTTACCAAGGATTTCTTACAGTTAGTGGGTATGGCACTGCTAATTGCTATTCCTACTGCTTGGTTGGCGATGAATGAATGGTTACAAGGCTTTGCTTTTCGTATCAATTTATCCTGGTGGATATTTGGGCTTGCCGGAGTATTCTGCCTAGGAATTACCATGCTAGCTATTGGCTACCAAGCCTTCCGTACTGCCCAGGTAAACCCGACCAGCTCTCTGCGGAATGAGTAAACGAAAATTCTCATATCAACCACCACCCCGCTGGGTAGATAAGCTACTCAGACACCTCTGTGCTCCCGAACTACTGGAAGAAATACTCGGCGACTTACACGAACGCTACTATTTGCGAGCAAAAAGAGAAGGGGAAGCCAAGGCTCGAAGAACTTACTGGCAAGAGGTACTTGCCTACCTACGTCCTGCGATTTTTAGACGACCATCAAATACATCTATTTCTAACGATATGCTAAAAAACTATTTCACCCTCGCGTTGCGATTATTCGCCCGGAATAAATTGACCACTGCGATCAACGTACTGGGATTAGCCCTGGCACTGACCGGTAGCCTACTCATTGCCATGTTCATCCAAGATGAGTTAAGCTACGATCGCTACCACAAAAATGCGGATCATATCTACCGAGTTACGCGAGACTTTCTCTCTTCCGACGGAAGTTTAGCCTTGCATCTCGGTCATACCGCTCCTGGCTTTGGCCCACGATTGGCAAATGACTTCCCGGATATTTTGGAGGTAGCTCGTATTTGGCATACCAATATTACCTTGGGTACAGTTGATGAGAACCGATCTTTTCAGGAGAGCTTGAACGTCGAAAATCTCTATTACGCTGAACCGTCGGTGTTTGAGGTGTTTACGATTCCTATTTTGGCAGGTGATTTCGAAACCGCTTTGGAAAACCCATTCACCATGATGCTCTCCGATGCGGCAGCGGAAAAGTACTTCGGTACGCAAGATGTGGTGGGCAAACAGCTCCTATCTCAAGATAATTACTTCGAGATTACTGGAGTGTACGAGGCTTTTCCGACGCAATCGCACTGGCACCCTGACTTTCTAGTCGCCTTTAGTACGCTGAATACTATTTTAGGGCAAGAGCGTTTAGAGGCTGGCTGGGGCGATAATGTCTTTGGAACCTACCTACTGGTTAACGATGAATTTGACCCGAGGCGAGTGGAGGCTCAGTTTCCGGATTTTTTGGATCGGCATATGAGTAACCCGGATGTTCCAGTGAAACCTAGCAGTTGGACTAACCTTTACCTTCAACCACTCACTTCTATTCACCTGCATTCTCAGCTTGATGCAGAAGAAGAAGCGAATGGTAATATCAATTACATTTATATCATAGGGGCTATCGGGGTATTTCTGCTGCTGATCGCTGGTTTCAACTTTATTAACCTGTCAACGGCTCGGGCTACTACCCGAAGTAAAGAAGTGGGGTTACGCAAAGCCATTGGTGCCTTCCGCCAGCAATTAATTCTCCAGCACCTAAGCGAATCGGTACTACTGGCTTTTTTCGCTTTTCTACTATCGGTAGTACTGATTTCACTAGCCCTTCCCTGGCTCAATGAGTTTGCGGACAAAACTATTGAGCTATCGCAGTACACTACTCCAACAGCGGTATTGGGCGTGATAGCCATCATTGTCTTGGTAGGAATACTTGCTGGGATTTATCCGGCGTTCATTATTTCCGGTTTCAGGCCAGTTCTTGCTTTGAAAGGCCGCAGCGTTACTACCCGTCAGAGTGGGCGGGTGCGTCAGGCTTTAGTAGTCGTACAGTTCACTGTTTCCATTGTGATGATTATTGCCACGCTTATCACCTACCAGCAGCTTACTTTTCTCAACGACCAGGAACTGGGCTACGCCAAAGATCAAGTCATTTTTCTGAGCTATACCGATGAGATCGACGAACGCTTTGAAACTTTCTACCACGAACTTACTGAGCATCCGGCCATTCTCAATGCTACTCGCTCGAGCTTAGTACCTACCGCACGGCTAACCGCCTATCAGGGCACTGCGGTTCAGCAGGGCGATAGTATGGTAACGACCGATGTGATAATGAAAGATGTACGGATTGACCACAACTATTTTGATACCTACCAAATACCGATTGTCAGTGGAAGAAACTTCTCCGAAAACATTGGTTCGGATGATTCTACCAACTTTATCATCAACGAAACTGCCGCCCGCATGGTGGGCTGGACGAATGAAGAAGCCATTGGGCAAACGCTTAAAAACGGCAGAACTATCGGCACGGTAGTCGGAGTAGTGCAGGATTTTCACTTTGAGTCGTTGCACCAGCCAATTGTACCGGTAGTTTTTCACGGGCAGCATATGTTTAATGAGCTTTCGGTGTTGGTTTCTAAAGATGATATGCCGGAAGCACTAGCCCACATGGAAGCGGTATGGGAGCAATTTGTACCCCAACAGTCGTTTGATTACTTATTTCTTAACGAACACTACCAGCAACTCTACCACAGTGAACAAAAACAAAGCAAGCTATTCATCATCTTCGCCGGGCTCGCTATTTTAATTGCTGCGATGGGCCTGTTTGGCTTAGCGACCTTCAGTACGCTCCAGCGCACCAAAGAAGTAAGCATCCGAAAAGTGCTAGGTGCCCCCATCGGCAGTATCTTGAAGTTACTGAGTAAGGAGGTCTTCTGGCTAGTCTTCATTGCCAACCTAGTGGCTTGGCCTATTGCCTGGTACTTCATGCGGGAGTGGTTAAGCAGTTTCGCTTACCACATTGAAATGAACCTCCTCACCTACTTAGCCGCCGGAATAGTAACGCTGGTTATCACACTCATCACCATCAGCAGCCAGACCATCAAAGCCGCCCTAACGAATCCCGCTACTATTTTACGAAACGACTAATTATCATAAAGGAATGAGTAATTTGTCTTAACCAAGATAAGCAGAATGAGAAAAAGATAAACACAATGATGTGCCTAAAGCATTACCCAACTGTATCTATCCTATTCATCCTGACCTATTCTATGTAGCCCGATTCTGACCATGAGCAACCAACCTCCCAAATGGCTAGACCAACTACTTGAACGGTTTTGCGCTCCCGAACTATTGGAAGAAGTACTGGGCGATTTGCACGAGCGGTACTACTTGCGAGTGCAGAAAGAAGGAGTTAACAAGGCACGAAAAGGTTACTGGCGTGAGATGCTGGCGTATATGAGACCCTCAATTTTTAAGCGACCTACTTTTGACAATTCAGCAAATAATATGACTATGCTTAACAATTATTTCACCATTGCGCTTAGAAATCTAAGCAAGCACAAAAGCTTCGCGGTAATTAACGTTGCTGGGCTAACCTTAGGCATAACCGGGGCACTTATTATTTTCCTGCTGGTGCGATTTGAGCTAAGTTTTGATACGTTTCATAGTAAAACCGACCGCATCTACCGAGTGATTACGGGCAGTATTCCTGACGAGGCAGAATCTTACGGTACAGGTACGCCCCACGGACTGGCTAAAATTTTAGAGGAAGACTTTGCTGAAATAGAGAACGTAGCTACGATCTATCATCTCAATCCTAAAAAAACGCAAATAGAGATTGATGAGGACATTGTTAATAATCCTCATACGTATTTTAGCACCCCATCCTTTTTTGAGATTTTTGATTTTGAGTGGACTATCGGCAGCCCTCAAAAGTCACTTTCGCAACCGGGGCAAGCAGCAATTAACGAAAGCTTGGCTAAGCAGTACTTTGATGGCGATGCCATCGGTAAGCGTATCCGCCTAAATAATGAGTTTGATTTAGTCATTAGCGGGGTTATACAAGATGTACCCAAGAACACCGATTTTCCTATTCAAATTGCAGTGTCGCACGCGACGTTTGCTGCTAGCCCAAAGTTTGAGGAAGCGTACTCAGCGTCGCACGGCTCGGGCTATCAAACATACCTATTGCTAAACGAAAATACCAAACCGGCTCCCCTGGAGGCGAAGTTTCCAGCGATGGTAACCAACTATCTGGGAGAGGAAGTTGCTGAGAAATATTTGGCTCATAAGCTGCAACCGCTAAATGACATTCATTTCGATGAAGCATTTGGTGGTGGTAACTTTTCTAATCGGGCAGTCTCGAAAGAATCGCTTTGGAGTCTAACATTCATAGGAGTGTTCATTCTCATAATTGCTTGTATCAACTTCGTGAATCTGGCTACCGCCCAGGCCAATAAAAGGGCTAAAGAAGTAAGCGTTCGTAAAGCGTTAGGAAGCACGAGAAAACAACTATTTCTACAATTTATTGGCGAAACCTTCGCGCTGACCTTCATTGCTACGATGATGTCAGTAAGCTTAACGCTACTACTATTACCTCAGCTACAAGCATGGATCGATATACCGCTAGATCAAGCGATGGTACTACAACCTTTGGTACTAGCTTGGCTAGTAGGGCAATGCGTGGTAATAAGTCTGCTCGCTGGACTTTACCCGGCTCTTATCTTATCTAAGATTCAAACCGCTATGGTGTACAAAAATGTCTTAACTTCCAGTTACACCAGCGGTTTATTGTTACGAAAAGGGTTAGTGACTTTTCAATTCGTTATTGCTCAGCTACTTATTTTTGGAACGATCGTGGTAGTAAGCCAGAATAAGTACTTCAACACTCAGGCGTTAGGCTACGATAAAGAAGCCGTTATTATCGTAGACGTTCCACAGGACGAAACAAATAGGCTAAAGAGCTTTAGAAATAATCTTGCTAAGCACACTCCAGTTAAGGAAGTAAGCTTATCTATGAACGCCCCATCGGCTACTTCCAATAAGTGGTTTAACTGGTTCTGGCATAAGTCAGATACAGAAGGTAAACTTTTGGAAGTGAAACCTATCGATGAGTACTACTTAGATTTGTATGATATTACACTTTTAGCTGGAGAGGCACTAACCGAAAGTGATAATGGTGTTGTAGTCAACGAAACCTTACTAAAAGCAATAGGAATTACCGACCCCGAGCAGGCTCTGCAAGAGACAATTACCATTGGGGGGCAAGAGGTGACGATCAAGGGCGTCGTACAAGATTTCCACACGCTTTCTCTGCACCAAGAGATTTACCCGTTGATTTTAGTAAATATGGAAGATCGGTTTCAACTAGCTTCCCTTAAAATAGATTTAGCGCAGGCGTCAGAAGCTATCAGCATCGTAGAAGAGCAGTGGCAGAAAATGTTTCCTGATTATTATTTCACCTATCGCTTCCTTGATGATGATATAGCTACTTGGTACGAAGAAGAAAGAAAGACCTCTCGTTTACTCTCGCTATTTGCAAGCATTGCTATTTTTATTGGTTGTCTGGGCTTGTACGGATTGATCAGTTTCGTTACTGCACAGCGTGTCAAGGAAATCGGTATTCGTAAAGTACTAGGCGCAACCGTTCAGCACATTGTGTATCTATTCACCAAGGATTTTATCTTCTTAGTTGTCATTGCTTTTGTCGTTGCTGCTCCGATTGGCTATTACTTTATGCAACAGTGGTTAGCAGATTTCACCTACAAGATTGATCTTTCTTGGTGGATGTTTGCCGTAGCCGCACTAGCTGGACTGCTGATCGCTGGTATCACTGTCAGCTTCCAGTCCATCCGAGCCGCCCTCGCCAATCCGGTAGACTCTCTGCGGAATGAGTAAATCCGATCACCCATATCAACCACCTCCCAAATGGCTCGATAGACTTCTCGAGTGGCTCTGCACTCCCGAACTATTAGAAGAAGTGCTGGGCGATTTACATGAACGCTACTATTTGCGCGTACAGAGGGAGGGAGTCAGCAAAGCGCGAAAAAGCTACTGGCGAGAAGTACTGGCATACTTGCAATTTTCAACCCTTAAAAGACCTTCATCTCAATCCATAACTTTAATCTCTTCCGATATGATTCGTAACTATTTAACGATTGCTCTCCGCAACTTAACTAATCACAAAGCTTTTTCAGCACTCAATATACTCGGGCTGGTGCTAAGTATGACTAGCAGCTTACTAATTTTTCTCTGGGTGCAAGATGAACTAGGCGTAGATAATTTTCACACTAATAGCGATCGCTTGTATGCTATCTATCAAACCATTGAGGCTAACGGACAACTAGGAGGCAGTTATTCAACACCCGTTCGCTCAAATGCCGACGGTCCGTTCTTGCCTATCGATGGCGTGGCTGATGCAGCGCCCGAAATTGAGAATCTGGTTTATTATGCTACGGGCTACGAACTTCCTTGGGGGCATCCCGAAACATTTCAAGTTGGGGATAATATCCATAAGTTGGAAGGCTCTCGGGCGAGTCAAGCCTTTTTTTCCATGTTTGACTATCCACTCATTGCCGGAAACCCTAAAACTGCTCTAGCAAAAAAGAATAGCATTGCTATTTCGGAAACAATGGCTCAGTTATTCTTTGACCACCCGGAAAAAGCCATCGGTCAAAGCATACGATACGAAAACAGGTTAGACTTCGAAGTCACTGCAGTCTTCGCGGATTTATCTTCTCAGAGTTCATTACAATTGAGTGTATAACAAAAAGGGTGTAACTCAGGCAGCTTTTTGGTAAAGAGCTTGTTGTTCGTGTTTGACTACTGTTTGTAGGTAGTTGTCCCAATCGCCGTTCTTTCTGACGGCTCGTAGGTTGAGCATATTCTGCGCACCTTGTTTTCCCCAATGCATGCCGTTTCTCTCCATACGGCTCTTTACAAAATGTCCACAGGCACTTTCCACCGCTCCGGTGGTGATAGGAAATCCTAGCTGTAGATAGGTTTTGTAATCTACCATATGCTGATGGTTGGTCAGGTAGGTGATGGCTCGTTGGACAGTGTCACGCTTGTATTGAGACAAGGTAGCCTGTTGCAAGATAACTTGCCATTGCTGTCGTACCTCATCATGCTGGCTGTCTAGTAACAAGGCGGCTTGGCTTCTCACCCAAGCAAAACGATTGGGATGCTTCTCCCCCCAATGAGCGTTAGCCACCTTCCAAACGTACTCTAGCAAGTGAATAAAATCCAGTACGTAGGCCTCTACCCGATGGGTAACTTTCTTTTCTTCTACCACTTGCCGAACTGCTTTTTCTAAGGCTCGGTCACCGTCTATCAAAACGATGATCGGCTTTTTTGCACTAGCATCGCGCCGAAGTAGGTTTTCCACCCCGTAGCGGATGGCCCCTACCTTGTCTGAGAGAAAGGCTCGTAGATGCTTGTGCTCGTGCCAGGTATGCCCTCCATCGGGCTTCTGCGGCTCATGGGTAGGGCAAAACAAGCTCTCTAAGAGTTCTTGAGCCTGCCGGGGCCGCGGGGTAAACGAACTGCTCAGGCTTACTGTGGCTTCTTTTTTGACCCCCTTCTTCTGTCCTTTGCTCAGACGAACCGCCGTACTTTCCTCAGCTCGCTGAGTTTCGCTGCGACGAATGGGCACCCCCTTACCGTCAAAGCCTACGCTCAAATGAGTACCATCTTCTATGTTTTCCCAGGCTTGTTGCTCATAAAAGTCTTTTACTTGCTCGCAAAGCCTGTAACTACACCGTTGGCTTTGCATACCCCTTAGGGGATGACCTAAGATGCGCTCCAACTGCTCAGCACTTTGGGCAAAGTCCATCTCGGTGGCCCCATACCCTAACCAATCATCCAATACGTAAGAATAGTTGCTCTTGGGTAAGCCCAACGCTTCGTCCAGCCGGTAATAGCTCTTACCAGTGGTTGAGTAATACTTGGGGCGGGCAATGGATAACGGGCCAAAAATGCTTCGGTAAGGCCGACTACGCAGCCCGGTGTTCTTCATCTTTTCCCCTGCACGATCAACGGGAACCCCCTGAACAGCGACTACCTGTTGTATACTCAAAATGTAGTATTCTAACAGTTGAAAACCTAACTGCAATAAACTGGTAAACAAAGACCGCTCTACCTGATGAATTCTCATTCCTTCTTTACTTCGGGCATCCATTTGGGCTATTATCTGATCTAAGTGTTGTCTTATCTGGTTGATTTTTGCTTCCTTTACTTCCATAGCGAGTTTTTTTGATGGTGGTTGAAGACCTCAAAATTAAGGGAATCTCTGCATTCCCACTCGCTTTTCCTCTGCACCCAATTCGTTATACACTCATTACAATTTGACTTCTTGATTGATTGGGAATCGCAAATGACGCAATTAGAGTGGGCATCTGGCGTGATGCTAACCACTGTCCGCTTATCAGAGACTGCCGATGTTAATCAGGCAACCGAAAAAATCAATCGCTTCCTTCAATCGCGATTAGATGATTCTGAAACTACTAAAATAACACTTGGGCTTCAGCCATTTACTGATCACTACCTCCGAGCTAATTTTGCCAACGGGAAACCCCAAGGAGGTCGTATTGAGTACGTAAGAATATTTAGTGGAGTAGCCATTTTTCTGCTGGTTATTGCCTGTATTAACTTTATGAATTTAGCTACCGCCCGTTCCATGAAACGAGCGCGGGAAGTAGGGGTTCGAAAAGCTATCGGGTCTTCGCGCATACACCTTATCGGGCAATTCTTAGGTGAATCTGTTTTTCTCTCCCTACTCGCCCTGATTTGCACCATCTTGCTGGTACAGTTATTACTACCTAGCTTCAACCAGTTTACCACTAAGCATATTACCATACCGATTGAGTCCCCCAGTTTCTGGCTATTAGCTGTCGGGCTAATGTTGGTGGTGGGTTTACTCGCCGGCAGTTATCCGGCACTGTATCTTTCTTCATTGAAACCAGTACGAGTATTGAAAGGGTCGTTACGAACTTCTCCTAAAGCTATCTGGCTTCGAAAAGGGTTGGCCGTTTTTCAGTTTAGCTTATCTATTCTCTTGCTGATCATTACATTAGTCGTTTCCCGCCAGATTAGTTACGTGCAGAATAGGCATTTGGGCTATGATCGAGAGAACCTTATTTATACCCGTATCGAGGGCGAACTAAACGAAAAGTACGCTGTGCTTAAAGAACGATTGTTGAATATGCCTGGGATTGCAATGGTAGACCGTAGTAGTGAAGCACCGCACGCTATGGGATTTTTGGTAGATGAAGTAGATGGGTTTAGTAATACTAATACGGGTGAAGATGCTATTAACTGGGAGGGCAAAGAAGCAGGCGAATCCGTAGCCTTTAAACCTACCTCAGTAGGGTATGACTTTGTGAAGATTATGAACTTAGAGATTGCCGAAGGAAGAGATTTTTCCAGAAGTTTCTCTACTGATAGTACGGCATTTCTCGTCAATGAAGCGGCAGCCTCAGCCATTGGAATGAACGATCCTATTGGTAAATGGATTTCAGCTTGGGATAAGAAGGGTACGATCGTTGGCGTACTGAAAGACTACCATACCTATTCACTACATGAACCTATCAAACCGCTGATTGTAGATATTAAAGAAGATTTATACTTCGGGGTTATCCTCATTCGCACGGAACCAGGCCAAACCACCGAAGCACTGACCAGCATGGAAGAAGTATTTCGTGAAATTAATCCGAATTATCCTCTGAGTTATCAGTTTATAGATTCGGAATATCAGCAACTCTATCAAACCGAACAGGTAGCTGCCAGCCTCTCTCATATTTTTGCGGGTATTGCTATTTCAATTTCATGTTTAGGACTATTGGGTTTAGTTATGTTTTCTACCCAGCAGCGAGTAAAGGAAATCGGTATTCGTAAAGTACTAGGAGCCAAAGTCACGCACATTGTTGGACTGTTATCTAAAGACTTCCTTCAATCCATCGTAATTGCCTTCTTAGTGGCTACTCCTATTGCTGTGTACCTACTAAGCAAATGGTTAGATAACTTTGCTTACAAAGTACAACTATCGTGGTGGATCTTTATCGTATCGGGAATACTAGCCTTATTAGTTGCTTTAGTGACCACGGGTACACAAACTATCAAAGCCGCCCTCGCCAATCCGGTAGACTCGCTACGGAATGAGTAGCAATAACTGACGATCTTCATTCATCAATCATCATTTCATTAGTCATTAATCTTTTGTACCTTATCTACCGTTGGCTGACTAGCTGATTTTTTTACCACTACTTTTTCATCACTATGCTATACAACTATTTTGTTACCGCCCTGCGTCAGTTCGGGAAGCGCAAGAGCTTCACCTTTCTGAATGTGCTGGGACTAACTATCGGACTCACCGCCAGCTTACTAATTCTGCTGTGGGTACAACACGAGCTAAGTTACGACACTCAGCACAGCCAAGCCGACCGCATCTATAATGTAAGCGCTAACTTTAATACTGGCGAGGGGGTGCAAACTTGGAGCTCTTCACCTGGAGCATTAGCCGTAGCAGCTCAACAGAATATATCAGATATAGAAGAGGTAGTTCGTATCCGCTCTAGCTCCGAAGCAGAATTAGTAAAGTACCAGGATCAAACCTTCACTGGCGACAAGGGTGCTTTTGTTGACCCCGCTTTTTTTACGGTCTTTGATTTTACCCTGCTTCAGGGCGACCGCCAAAATATGTTCTCCGATCCTAAGTCGGTAGTGTTGACCCAAACCACCGCCCAAAAGTACTTTGGCGATACCGATCCAATGGGGGAAGTAATTCAGACCAAAGATAGTAACGAATACATCGTCCGGGGGGTGCTAGCAGACTTTCCGGCAAACTCCAGCATTCAGTACGATCTGCTATTTCCGGTAGAAGTACTCAGCCAACGGTACACGGCCAACGACTACTGGAAAAGTCTGGAAACCGACTGGGGCAACTTTAACTACGAGACCTACCTGCTGCTACCTGCTCACGCTTCAGTGTCAGAAATAGAAGAACAGCTTTCGGTGTTGCACCGCACCAGTCACCCCTACTATGAGGAAAATGACCAGAGCTTTTTCTATACTACCCGCCCACTAGCTGACCTGCACCTGTACGCTGCCGATGGTAGCGAAGCGGGTATACAAGAGGTACGACTCTTTGCAATTGTCGCGCTCGTTATACTGCTGATCGCCTGTATCAACTACGTGAACCTCTCTACTGCTCGCGCTACCCAACGTGCCAAAGAAATAAGTTTACGCAAGCTGATTGGTGCCGATCGCCGACAATTATTCGGGCAGCTACTTATTGAATCGAGTCTGTTGTTTGTAGTAGCTGCTGCATTAGCACTGTTGTTGGCCTACCTGCTGATGCCAGTCTATAATACACTTTCCGGCAAATCCCTAGAATTTGATGTGCTTAGCCAGCCAGTATTGCTTACCCTGACTGGTACATTTCTGTTTACGCTACTTACGGCGGGCATCTACCCTGCCCTGCTGTTGTCTACTTTTAAACCCATTGAATCTATTCGAGGAAAGTTCTCTATCGGCAAGAGCAATGTTTCGTTTCGGAAGGTTCTGGTGGTGTTGCAGTTTTCTTTTTCCATTGTGCTTATTGTGGGCACACTGATTATAAGTCAGCAAATGCGCTACGTCCGCGATAAAAAATTAGGGTACGACCGGGAGAATGTGTTTACTTTCGGTATGCGAGCTATGTACGACCACTTTGATGCGGTAAAAGCTGAACTAGAGAAGGAACCAGGGGTGTTAGCCGTTACCTCCGCTAATCAAACGCTCGTAAACATTGGCAATACCACTGGAGATACCGACTGGGACGGGAAAAGTGAAGACCGCATGTTTCTAATCCACCCCATCCGCATTGATAAGGATTTTCTGGAAGTGATGAACATGGAATTGGTGGCCGGACGGGGATTTACCGGTTCCCCCGCCGACTCGGCTCACTATATTCTGAACGAAACGGCCGTAGCGGAAGCGGGAATCGATGATCCCGTTGGTAAGCGTTTTAAGCTGTGGCAAACCGAAGGAACCATCATCGGTATAGCCAAAGATTTCCACCTAGCATCGGTACACCAAGAGATTGAACCGGCTATTTTCCACTACGGCGATAAGAACTGGCACCTCTACCTTAAAACCACCGGCCAACAAGCTAGCCAGGCCATTACCGCTGCCGAAGCCCAGTGGAAGCAGTATAATCCGGAGTATCCATTTGACTATAAATTCTTAGACGAACGCTACGATGCGCTCTATAAATCCGATCAGCGTACCGGAAAGCTATTTAACTATTTTACCGCCATTGCTATTCTGGTATCATGTCTAGGCTTGTTCGGTCTGGCTACCTTCACCGCCGAGCAGCGGGTTAAGGAAATTGGGATTCGTAAGGCTCTAGGAGCTACTGTGGCTAGTATCATTGTACTACTCTCCCGCGATTTTGTAAAGCTAGTACTGCTATCGATACTGATTGCTACTCCGATTGCCTGGTTTGTAATGAACCGTTGGTTGGAAGATTTTGCCTATCGTACTGAGGTAGGCATGGGCGTATTTCTACTAGCTGGGTGTTCGGCACTACTTATTGCTTTATTAACGATCAGTTCTCAATCCATTAAGGCGGCTTTGGCCAATCCGGTAGACTCGCTAAGAAATGACTAAAAGCCGGGTGCTTGTGTCTGGACTTGATAAAAGCAGAGAACTTTTCTGGCAAAAGCCAGCTTTGTTCTCACAACGATGTTCCGCCTTAACTGAAGATTACTCCGCTCTTCGTAGTTAAAACGAGATAACTTTTGCTGCTTTAGTTGGTTTACTAGGTACTTTTTAATCTACTTGTTATGAGTCCTGAAAACCACCTTCAAGTTGTTTGGTTTAAGCGTGATTTGCGCGTGTCCGACCACCGTCCGCTCTACGAATCTTCTCAGAAGGGCACTGTGCTTCCGTTGTACATTGTAGAACCATTGGTAGTTAATGCTCCGGACTTCGGTACTCGTCACTGGGAGTTTATCCGAGGCAGCTTAGAGGAGCTACGGAAGAATTTGGCGAAACGAGGGCAACCGCTTATCGTACGAATTGGTGATGCGGTGGAGGTACTAAAAACCCTGCACCAGCAGCGGGGACACTTCACGTTGTACGCTCACGAAGAAACGGGTAACGACATCACTTTTCAACGCGATAAAGCGGTGCGGAAGTGGGCGAAGTCTCAGCAGATTCAGTTTCACGAGTTTTACCAAAATGGAGTAGTGAGAGTATTGAGCGACCGCGACGGCTGGTCGAAGATTTGGGAGAAGCGAATGTCTGAAGAGATTTTCCCAACTCCTGACCAACTATCGACTATTAAAGAATTGGAAGTTGGAGAGATTCCTACCAGCGAACAGTTGGAGTTATCAGATCTACTAGGTTCGGTACAGCCACCGGGCGAACAAGCCGCTCAGGAATTGTTGCAATCATTTCTCTACGAGCGAGGCCAGCCTTACCATTTTGCGCTTTCCAGCCCACTTAGTGCCTTCGATCACTGTTCGCGGCTTAGCCCCCACATCGCTTACGGTACCATTAGCCTGAAAACTGTGGTGCAAGCACTGGAGAAACGGCGAGCCAAACTTAAAGATGATACTACGCCGGAAGCCGGCGACTGGAAAAAATCAATGCGCGCGTTTGAAGCTCGCTTACATTGGCAGAGCCATTTTATGCAAAAACTAGAGAGTGATCCCAACATTGAATTTCAGAGCTTTATTCCGCCCTACGATCAGCTACGAGAAAGTGAATTTAATCAAGAATATTACCAAGCTTGGTGCGAGGGGAAAACGGGTTTCCCAATGGTAGATGCCTGTATGCGTGCCCTGCGGGGAACAGGCTATCTGAACTTCAGAATGCGGGCCATGATCGTCTCATTTGCGGCTTATAACCTGTGGCTGGACTGGCGACAGTTCGGACACTACTTAGCTCAGCAGTGGACGGATTACGAACCGGGGATTCACTACAGCCAGTTGCAAATGCAAAGTGGCACTACTGGTATTAATACTGTAAGAATTTACAGCCCTACCAAGCAGGGAAAAGATCACGACCCGGAAGGAGTGTTTATTAAACGCTGGGTGCCTGAGTTGGCTGAAGTTCCGTTGAAATACATTCACGAACCGGCTAAGATGCCCGATGAGGTACAGGAAGAAAGTCGGTGCGTTATTGGTAGAGATTACCCCTACCCTATTGTAGATCACGTTGCTACGGCGAAGGAGGCTAAGCGAAGAATTTACGAAATGCGCCGATTGCCTGAACTGCGCCAATTAGCCGATGAGGTGATGGCGAAGCACGGCAGCCGGAAAAAGCCTTCTAGCCGACGGTTTTCTAAGAAGAAATCATCCGCCTCATGAGTCGGGCTTTGGTCTACTTTCGGAACGACCTGAGATTGCACGATAATCCTACTCTCTCGGCAGCAATAAATCAGGCCGATGAAGTACTGCTGCTGTACTGTGTTGATCCTCGACAATTCGCGAAGTTAGATTTAGGGTTTAGAAAAATGGGTATTCATCGCGCGCGTTTTCTGTTAGAAAGTTTAGAAGACCTTAACGAACAATGTCAGAAGTTGGGCGGACAGCTACTGGTAAAGCAGGGCTTGCCCGAAGATATTATCCCTCAATTGGTAGCGCAATATGAGTTGAATGAGGTTCATTTGCAACGTGAAGTAACTGAGGAGGAAACCCAAGTGGAACAGGCTGTTGAGCAACAACTCAAAAGTACCGACTGCCAGCTTTGTTTTCACTGGGGGCTTACCCTCTATCATCCTGATGATCTACCTTTCGAGCCCGCTGATACTCCCGAAGCCTTCAAAGCCTTTCGGAACGAAGGCACTAAGAAAGCTTCCGTCCGCGATGAGTTTCCTCCCCCCAAAACCATTAAGTGGGTAGCCGAGGTTGAAGCTCCGGTTATTCCCACTTTACCGGAGCTAGGCTTTACCCAGCGTTCAGGTGAAGAAACCAATTATCCGGGCGGGGAATCAGCAGCACTGCAAAGATTGCAGCATTATTTGTTTGATTCGGAGCTACTTACTCGCTACAAATGGACCCGCAATCAGTCGCTGGGCATGGATTATAGTTCAAAATTCTCACCTTGGCTGGCACTGGGTTGCCTTTCTCCGCGCAGAATTTATTACGCCGTTAAGCATTATGAGCAGGAGGTAACCCGCAATATTTCTACTTATTGGCTCATCTTTGAAATGCTGTGGCGCGACTACTTTAAGTTTCTGGGATTGAAGTATGGCAGTAAGATTTTCTGGAAGCAGGGTATTTACGACAAGGGCATTGAGTGGAATTATGATCGTAGCAAATTCGATCTTTGGTGCCAGGGGAAAATCGGAATCCCATTCGTGGATGCTCATATGCAAGAACTCAATCAAACCGGCTTTATGTCGAACCGCGGACGAGTGAATGTCTCTACCTACCTCACCCGCGACTTGGAAATTGACTGGAGATGGGGAGCCAGCTACTTTGAGTCGCTGTTGGTTGACTACGATGTAACCAGTAACTGGCTTAACTGGTACTTCCAAGCGGTGGTTTGGCGGTACACCCATATTTTGTGGCAGTCTACCCACTATGATCCTAAGGGAGAATATATCCGGCACTGGTTACCGCAACTCGTTGAACTTCCGGAAGAGTTGATTCCGATTGCCTTCTTGCTCACCGAAGAAGAACAGCAGCAGCATAATTTTAAATTAGGGCGAGACTACCCGGAGCCACTACTGATCCCTAAAAAGTGGAACCGGATGCTGAAGCGTATAGGCAGACAATGAACTACCTATTTCTGACGTAGCTTAACCAACGCTTATTATTCAACCTCCCTTAGTTATCCCTGATGGTTGGGTACCTCAGCATAAAAGGGCGTTTTTTACGGTAGGAACAGGTTACTTACTTGACTTACAGTAACTTAGATAGACCGATATTCCTGTGAAATTGAAGAAATTTACGGTAGATCAAAGTGGCATAGCTATTCTTATCGCGTTGAGTAGCTAAAATCTAACGTCATATCACGCGTCAGTTCAGTCACAGGCTAAATATAATCTTATTAAAGTTAAGTTTCTAATAGGCCTGGTTTGCTTATAGCGACAAAAAGGCGGTAGTCGCGCTGTAAAATAAGAACCTGACAGCAGTAGTTCCTACCGTAAAGTTCGTCCTTTTATGCCCTGCGCCCCATAGTTTACAGCCCTATCGGTGCAGAAAATAAATAATACCAGTATTGACTGGTTAGGCACTTTTACTGTAGGTTTTTATGCCCCCTTACCCCTCTTTTTTTAAAGGGTAGGTGTGACTTGATTCCTTTGCTTCACTCAGTAAGATTAGTATCTGTTTGCTAATTCTTCCTTTCCTAAAGGAGATGCAGGGGATTTATAAACCGATTGTGCTTGGCAAGTGTACAAGTTGACCAATATCGATATAAAATAAACCTTATTCTGATAAGACTCAACTTCTTTTAGCGTAAAACCGGTGGCTCAGGCACGTTGATAAGCAGAATAATATCGAAGCTTTCGGCTAGGTTTGTAGAGCTAGTTCCGGGTTTGCTGTACATTCTTTCGGATAGCCACTGCATTTCTTCCGAGCTTAAGTTTCCCCGGCGTACATCAATAATGTAGGCACTATTGCCTTCTTCTTCACGGCGATCGTTACCCCAAAAGCGTTGCTCTAGCGAAAGGGGTATGGGTTCTTCCTCAAATTGATACATCCCCACTCCTACCGCTAAATAATTATTTTGAAACCGTTCACTCAAATGCTGACCTAGTGATCCGGGAGTGCTCCGGCTCATCTCTTCATTCGGAACCCACGCTACTAGCTGTAAGCTAGAGTCGCTCTGACTAATCCATTCAAAATATTCCCCCAAATCTTTGTCAATGTTTTGGTAGTAGTCTTTTAAATCCGATAGGTTCGTTAAGTAGCGATTTATTACAGCTAACGACTGATAAGCTTTTTGTTGCTGCTCATCGGTAAGATCGGGTAAGTTATCCCGAACCGAGCAAAACCTGAGTAGCAAATAGTCCTGATACGAAGGTGAGTCGTAGTAGTACAACCCCCAAGTTTGCTGTAGGTCGAGTAGCGAGCGAACGTCACCTACCAGCGTACTCACTTCTTGTTGCCACGCAGAGTCATTACTCTGGGTCGCTACGCTACTAAGTAGTTGCAGGCTACTGGCTATATCCTCTCGCTCGTAGCCGAGAAGTTCTACTTCGGGGTGGTCATTGCTCCAATCCAACACTTGAATTACCTCAGCCGTATAGTCATCGTCCAAAACGGTAAAACCCTCATCCAGATACTTTACAATTTGGGTAGCCCGATTAGAATCTAGCTGAAAAGCAACCACTGGATAGTCCATTCCCGCCAGCAGAAATTGGGTGACGCGTGACCGTGAGGTGAATGTAGAAATTGTGTCGTGACCAATACCAATAGCTTGCTTACCCTTTACATACTGTTTTAATGCTGCTAGTCCGGCCGGAGTACGGGTGTGCATAGGTACTGCCTCATCCATTAGCCACTGTCGGGCGGTTTCATCCGTAAGCACTGAGTCTTTTACTAGTTGGTACACAGTTCGTTCGTAGAGCATGGTGGTGTATACCGCCCCGGTGCTTACCAGCCAACAGGGGGCGGGGGTTCGATTTACAGCATCAATGGTAGGTTCTACCCAGTAGTAATCATTAATCACAAAAGCAAACTGAGTGTCGATTCCTTTCAAAGAATCTGTGGGCAGCACTAGCTGATACGTAGCTGATGTTGATAGTTGTAGAGGATGCGCATCAGTCTGCCACCCATTAAACTCTCCGGCTAGAGCCACACTGTGAATAGCAATCTCAGATGAAGGTACTACGTTACCATCGTCTTCCTGAATAACGTATTGATGGTTCTTCATCTTCAGTTCAAAGATTATTTTATCCTCTTGCGTAGAGTACCCTATAATCGCCTGAGCTTGGGCGGTACTAATTAGAGGAAATACCAAAAAGAAAATAAGAATAGACTTCGACATTGTGGTAGTATTTAAGCAATTGAAATCGGCTAACGCATGAGGCTAACTACGCCTTCATCTGTACCCGATGCTTGCCCAAAATAGCAGTACCACAATCAAAATTCAATGACTAAAATCAGGCAGATCACGAACTTCGGTTAAGGCCAAGTGGGGATAATAAGCAGGGCCTAACATGACTTTGGTCATAAAATCAGGGGGTAAGCTTTCGTAAATTAAGGCTTTAAGCATTTCAATCATGCCCAAGCTATCGCAATACCACCGGCTACACCTTACCTACTTAGATGAGATTCTTGTGCCCATCGCTCGTGAGCTAGGCTACTCCGAAAATACTGAACAGGCATTAGCATTAATAGAATCACTGTTCAGTACTATCTGCCGAATCCTTCCGTTTTCTCAAGCCATACAGCTATTTACCGCTTTGCCCCTACCATTTCAGGCACTTACGCTCGGGCGATGGGAGGTCGATCGGTGGTTGCCTAACCCAATTACCTCCTTATCTGATCTGCTGGATGAGGTTGTCGCTTCTCACCCCCAACTATACCCGAAGGGTGAAACGGGCAAAGTACTGGCGCAACATACTCTGTTGGCCATAATGAAGGTGGTTTCAGTTCATACCTCTCCCCCAGAATTAGAACAAATTATTAGCGTTTTACCCAGCGATGCCCGAGAACGCATTTATGCCTCTATTGCTTTGTATCATCATAATCAGATTAACACTCCAACATCTAAAGTATCCACCCTATGATTACTTTCGTGCAATTAGCTACCACTATCGTTCGCATTTCTTCTAAACCTACCCAGGGGGCTATTGACTTGAAGGAGTACTGTTGCACCAAGCTTGTTAGCTCCAACTAAAATTCAACTTTCAACCTGATTAGCTTACAAATTATAACTATTAAATAACAACATATGAAACCGATAAAGCACATCCTCGCCCCCACCGATTTCTCTAACCGGGCTACCCGAGCGTTGAAGTACGCTATCTCACTAGCCCAGGCTACCGAAGCTAAACTATTTATTCTAAATGCTTACCCCATGACGGGAGTGTACCTCGATATCATGGCTAGCCAAGAGCAAGTTGTGAACGAAGTTCAGGAGCGTTTTCAGGAAATAGAGCGCGTCCATTTAAAAGACAATAAAATTACCTACGAATTTCTGGATAGTGGGGCTTTTCCCGAAGATGCGATAGAAGAAGCTATTAAAGAGCAAGAAATTGATTTAGTAGTAATGGGCAACCGGGGCGATAGTAACTTTGAAAAGCTGCTCGGGAGTACCACTTTTCACCTCATGACCCGTACCTCCTGCCCTATTTTAGCTATTCCTGAAAATGCTGTTTTTTCTAAAGTAGATTCCATCTTATTTGCTACCGACTATCAGAAAATAGATCGCCCTAAGACTTTTCAGGGGCTTATATCGCTGGCGGATGCTTTTCACGCCAAAATTGATGTACTACACGTTTCTAAGTCAGATGGTAAGCTGGAGAATAACAAGCTTACCGTAGGTGACTCGCTGGAGCGCGCGCTTCATTCGGTTCGCCATTCTTACCACTACCAGCCCGGTGAAAATGTGCTAGAAGGGTTACGAGCATACCTGGAAAGGCACAGCGAGGTAGGTATTTTAGCCATGATGCCCCGCGATCATACTATCTGGGAGCGACTTACTAGAGGTAGTATCACCAAACAAGTAGTCTTTGAGACCGACCGTCCGGTACTCGTATTTCACGGCCATCGTTCCTGAGTATTGTTAGAAAAAGTGATTAATGATAAGACAGCAGTCAGTCGCTTTCCTTTGCCTTCATTGTAATAATTTTGGTGCGTATATTAGTCCGATGGAACCTAACGTATAAAATGCGCGGACATCATGTTTAACTCCAGGAATATACGTCTCTATGACTCGGGATATTATCGATATTAACGACTTCACTATTCTGGTGGAGACATCTGCCGCAGAAGAAACCTCAGTGGATTCTTGCGTTTTTGAAGAACCGCTCATTGCCGTGGCGTTTTACGGCTCAGGTAATGTTAATTTAAGCGTACGGTACGGAGAAAAGCAGAAAGACTTTAGCTACACCAAAAGTATGGCCCTGTCATTTTATGCCGACGATCAGGTAGAGTTTATCCACACCGTATCGGCACAAAAGCCACTCCGTTGTATCGTAATTGCCACTGCGCCTAGAAACCTACAACAGCTTCCCCATCATGAGGGTGAACTATTCTCCCAACTCTTATCTCAGCTAGTAAATCCTGCCGATCACTACGTAGAAGGCCCGTTGTTTTACATGACTCCGGAGATACAGACCGTTGTAGATCAAGTATTTGAAAATCAGTATCAGGGTAAGGCTAAGATGATGTTTTTCCGCAGCCAGATGACATTGCTGCTCGCCCACTTTTTCGGCCAGCTATCCAGTCTGAACGAAGTAACATCTTCGAGCGGGGGGATAAAAAATGAAGAAAGAGAGAGGCTGTACCAAGCCAAAGAGATTCTTACTGCTAATCTGGAAAACCCGCCTTCCCTTACCGAATTATCCAGGCAAATTGGATTGAATAGCTTTAAACTTAAAAAAGACTTTAAGGCGCTTTTTGGAGTACCAGTATTCAAGTATCTTCAAAACGAACGCTTGACCCGAGCGCACACACTACTTCGGAATCAGGACGTATCCATTCAGGAAGCTGCTTGGCACGTAGGCTACGACAGCCTGAGCTCGTTCTCCAATGCTTTTGTCCAAAAATTTGGCTTCCGTCCCAGCGAAGTGAAACGATAATCCTTTTCAAACAAATCTTGATCCTTTTCGGACAAATCGTCCGCTAGAGTAAGCGCTAGCTTTGTCTCATTACCTTAACACAACAAGTAATGAGCAAAATCAACGCAATTGTCATTTTACCTTATCCCATAGGGGAGGCTACCGAAGCTTTTTCGGAGCACCCGCTTTCTGGCTGATTACGACCGAGTATTTCCTAATCGTCTCTGCTTACTGGAACCTCAAGGTAAACCCGAAAAGCATACCGACTTAACTACAGACATTTCTATCATATCAAAACCCATAAACCATGGAAATTTCATTTAAATCAATTACACTTTATACAGCAGTAGTGCTGACTGGCCTTTCGGCCGGATTCTTTTATGCTTGGGCGGTATCAGCCATTCCTGGTATTCGCAGAGTGGCAGACCTTACCTATCTGGAAACCATGCAGTCTATCAACCGGGCCGTTTTAAACCCCGCTTTCTTTCTGATTTTCTTCGGTAGTTTAATCTTGTTAGTAATCAGTACCGTCCAACAGTATCAGGCCGGGCTCGTCTTTTGGCTAATGCTAGTAGCGACCACCATTTACTTGATCGGAACTTTCGGGGTGACAGTCTTTGGTAATGTACCACTCAACAACATGCTAGATGCCCTAACAATTAGCGAATTAAGTCCCAATCAGATCATTGAGACCCGGCAGCAGTACGAAGTGCAGTGGAACCAACTACACACAATCCGAACTTGGTTTTCCGTGCTTTCATTTCTAGTCTCACTGCTAGCAGCCTTCAACTTTTCAAAAATACTTTAATGGATACCGGAATTTAAAATCGATCATTGATGGAACCAAAGAACGAATGACTAATGACTAATGACTGATGAATAATGATTAATGGCGTGAGACCCTGTGCAGTAGACAATGAGCAATGGGTACAGCTAAACCCCGTACATCAAACTACGCTAACACCATAACACCTGAACACTTCAACTTTCTAACTCGCACGACGGCCGCCTGTAACTCAGTGCCCGTGGACTATCGACGATGGACTGTGGACTGTCGACTATTGACCGTGGATTAGTCAACAATCAGCAATTCAACCATTCTATTAACTAATAGTCTCAGTCTAAATCTGGGACGAATTTTATCACTTTATAAACATCAACAATTATGACTAGCAACATTTTAGTTATCGGCGGAACCGGAAAAACCGGCCGAAAGGTAGCCCAACGACTACAAGCGAAAGGGCAAAACGTTAGAATTGGATCGCGTAATGCTAGCCCGGCGTTTGACTGGCAAGATTCCACTACCTGGCTCACTGCACTGGAAGGAATGAACAAAGTGTACGTTACCTTTCAACCCGACTTGGCTGTACCAGGAGCAGTAGAAGCAATTCGGGCATTCGTTAATCAAGCTCAAAAAAGTAAAATTAAGAAACTAGTGCTTCTGTCGGGGAAAGGAGAACAAGAAGCTGAGCGATGCGAACAAGCTATTATGAATTCGGGACTGGATTACACCATTGTACGAGCCAGTTGGTTCAATCAGAATTTCAGCGAAAGCTTTTTTCTAGACCCTATTCGGGCTGGCCACGTAGCACTGCCTAAAGCCGAAGCGAAGGTACCTTACGTAGACACAGATGATATTGCCGACGTAGTGGTGGGGGCACTAATGAGCAATCAGCATAACAGTCAAATCTATCAATTGACTGGCCCCCAACTGCTCACCTTCTCGGAGGTAGTTCGTGAAATCGCTCAGGTCGCCGGCAGAACAATTCAGTTTACGCCAATATCAATGGATACCTACGCTACGATGCTGAAAGAACAAGGCGTACCTAAAGAATACATCTGGTTGATTAGTTACCTATTTACCGAAGTGCTGGGCACTCCCGGCAACAATATAGTGACTGACGATATCGAAAAAGTACTAGGCCGAAAACCCAAGAGCTTTTCTCAGTACGTGGCCGAGACTGCGATCACAGGAGTTTGGCAACCTCAGGCGACAGCATCGGTGTAAACTCAGTAGATGCTACTTCTCTCAGGGAAGTAGCATCATTTCTTAACGACGACCAAAAATATACCCTAATTCTCTACAAACCTCTTTGATGTAACCGTGCATTCTTACTGGACTCGATAGATCATTCCGAAGCACATAAACTATGTGGCAAAAACGAGGTTGTATTTAAAACTTTCTTTAAAATAATTTCAAAATATTGTTTGATTTTCGCGAAACCTCTATCATTGTGTGAAGTGTAGCCGAAGTAGATGGAACAGGATCAACTTTTTATTTTAACCCGCTTAAAAAAGGGGCACGAGTCTGCCTTTCGGGTAGTGTATGATCGCTATCACCAGCGTATTTACGGCTTCTCTTTAAAGTTCACTCACTCCGCAGAAGATGCTCAGGAGGTGGTGCAAAACACTTTCATTAAGCTTTGGCAGCACCGTGCTCAAATTGACCCTAAACAACCGTTAGAACCCTATCTCTACCAGATTGCAAAGAATGAAAACTTAAAGTTTCTTCAGAAAGTAGCCCGAAATAAGGATTTACGCGATCAATTGCACCAGCGAATGAATTCGCTAGTATCTACTACGGAGCAAGAAGTCATTTTTACTGAATACACTGCTATTGCTCAGCAAGCTATTGCGCTACTTCCTCCCAAGCGAAAATTGGTATACGAACTATCGCATCAGCAAGGAAAAACCACTCGCGAGATTGCCACGTATATGGGTACTACTCCCCAAACCGTACGCCAACAATTAGCGCAAGCCTTGCACTTTATAAAAATCTACCTCAAGCAACACGCTGACCTCAGCCTAGGATTATTAATGGCTCTACTGGCTCAGTTCTAATAATCGCTATCTACACTACTCTAGTAATTGATTACATATTTGGAAGCATTCATTATGCTATGAAATTTCCACCTCTTGCTTTATTTTTTTAAATTATTATCACCTGTGACTCACCTTTGCTAAAAATTATATAAAAATTCAAACAGTTATCTTCTTTTTAACTGCCAAGCGGATAGTAGATATAAAACGTGTTTATGTCTCAAAATCAGCAGCAGTTACTTCAAAAATACTTGGCCGGTCAGTGTAACCGAGCCGAATTGGAGGAGCTACTCAACTATCTGCAAAATCATCCAGAAGGCGAAGCCCATCAAGATACTATTCAAAATCTCTGGCAGGAACTTCACGATACCCAAACTCTTACTCAAGAACAATCCGAAGAGTTATATCAGCAGATTTCTGATCGCTTGCCCCGTCAACAAGTATCTGCTCCCTGGAAAATAGCCGCTAGTATTGGCGGGGTACTACTAGGCCTACTGCTAGTTTATTCCCTGTGGATAAATGGTGAGGTAACTCAAATGGCCGGTTTTGCTGAAACTCGCACCATCGTTCTACCTGACCAATCTACCGTAGTGCTAAACGGTAACTCATCGGTCCGTTACGATCGGCAGTGGGACTCTAGTGCGCCTCGGCAAGTTTGGCTGGAAGGTGAAGCTTACTTCTCGGTTCAACACCTGGCCAACGATCAATCATTTACGGTCTATACCGATAACCTGGTAGTGGAGGTGCTGGGAACTGAGTTTAATGTGCAGAGCCGACGCGGAGCCACTCAAGTAACCCTGGATGCCGGAAAGGTGAAACTCAATGGTTTAGGAGCAACGGCTACTCAATTTGCTAATGTCATCTTACAACCCGGTGAGCAGGCGACCCTTACTGAGCAGCAAAATTTCGTACTCACTACCGTGGAAACCGCTCCGGTAACCGCCTGGCGAAACCACGAGCTAATCTTTAATGAAACTCCCCTCAGTGAAGTGGCGCACACCATTGAGGACTTGTACGGTCATCCGGTGATTATTGCCAGTGATAGCATTCGGCAACTAAAGCTCACTGGTACTTTACCCAACAACGATATGAACACCCTCTTAGCACTACTGAGCGAGATATTTGGCATTCAGGCTACTGAAGAGGAAGGAAAGATACAACTACGAGAATAGCACTTTACCACTACCTATGTACCGAGTAAAAACCTTAACAACACCAATGATTACACTATGAACACATCCGTACCTCCCCCGCAACGGTCAGCTAGGCTGATCGCTTTATTGTTTCTTTTTCTGGCTACTTTTTCGGCCTCAGCTCAGGAGCTAGCTGCCCACTGGACAGCTACGGCTTCAACTCCCGAGCAAACAACCGCTCAATCGCTCAAACAGACCCTGTTTGAGATAGAAAAAAAGCATGACATCAAAATTACCTATCAGAGCGATTTGGTGAATGATAAAACCATCGATATTCAGCAGGCGCAACGCCTACTATCTGTATCCAAGAACCAACTGGAAGGAACTATACACCAACTCGTTAAACCGATGGGCTTACAGTTTCGGCAGTTTCAGGCGGATTACTACATTCTCCAGAAGCGAGCGAAATTACCGAAGGTGGAAAAAAAATCTATCCAAAACACCACTTCGCCGGATCAAGTACCACCTGTAGTATCTCGTAGTTTTTCTCAGTGGAAGGCATCCCGCCAGCGTTACGTGGCCGTCATTACCGGGACAATTACTGATTTATCCGATAATAGCACCTTGCCCGGGGTCAATGTAATCATTAAAGGAACGTCTACTGGAACGGTCACTGATCTGGACGGAAAATACCGGATAGAAGCCTCTCCCGAAGATACACTTTCATTTTCTTCAGTAGGCTACGAAACCGAAGACATCTACGTAGGGAATCAGACCATCATCAACGTAGCGATGGCTCCCAGCATTACCTCCCTTTCTGAGATTGTGGTAGTGGGATACGGAACTCAGGAGGAAAAAGATTTGACTTCGGCTATTTCTACCGTCGATGCGGAGGAAATTCAGCAGACCCCTACCGCTCAGGCTATGCAAGCTCTTCAGGGACGGGTAGCTGGGGTACAAATTGTAAGCAATGGTGCTCCGGGAGCTTCGCCTACGGTGCGGGTACGAGGGGTTGGCTCATTCGAGGGCAATGCCGCGCCACTCTATGTGGTTGATGGAATGTTCTTCGATAACATTGACTTCCTCAACCCCAACGACATCGAGACCCTTTCGGTACTCAAAGATGCCTCAGCTTCCGCCATTTACGGAGTGCGAGCCGCCAACGGCGTAGTGCTGATTGAAACCAAGTCGGGCGACTATGAGCAAGCGCCTGAAATTGTGTACGATGGCTACTACGGCATTCAAAATCCGCAGAACGTGCTTCAAATGGCGAATACCGAGCAGTTTGTACGCTACGTAAATGAAACCGGTTCAGCCGCGGATATCGAGTTTGTTGACAATGCTATACAACGCTTCGGTCAAAGTAGCACCAACCCCGGCATACCGAATGTAAATACTGATTGGTACGACGTAATTATGGAACCCGCTAGCATCCAGAATCATACACTGAGCTTCAACGGCGGTGGTGCCAAAACCCGCTACTCCATCGGTGGTAGTTACTTTAATCAACAAGGATTGCTAAAATCAGCCCGTAACGACTTCACCCGGCTTAATTTTCGCACCAAGCTCGACTCGAGAGTAAAAGACTGGTTAACAGTAGGGGGTAACTTCAATGTGAGCACTTCCCGCCAATTTGTGGGTGAAAATGCGGCTTGGTTTCGGGGCTACTTTGCTGTTCCTATTCTTCCGGTTTACGATGAGCTGAACACAGCAAACGAAGATCAACTTTCTAATGCTCAACTGATTGGCTACCGTCAAAGCCAAAACCCACTTTATCCACTGTTGTATAATGATGACCGTAACCAAACGGGAACGGTTAACGGGAACTTCTATGGCGAAATTGACATCGTGCCTAATATTCTTTCCTTCCGCTCATCGTACAACTACAGCTTAGAAGGAAAGACCGCTCGTAATGTGGATTTTGCCTACGCTGACGGTAATCAAGATTTTCTTTCGGCCATCCGGCGCAATAATCTAGCGACATTTGACCAGGTTTGGGATAACTTCTTGACTTACGAAAACAACTTTGGCGATCACTTCTTAACCGTAGTTGGTGGCTATTCCTACCGTAGTGAGTACGCCGAGCTATTATTTGTTCGGGGAGAAGATATTTCGCCTATCCCAAGTCGCGATCAACAGGAATTATGGTACCTATCCCGGGCTTTGAACTTCGATGTTGACAATATTGGCGATGCAACGGGTACCGATGGAGATAATGAGGACATCTTCGGTAACCGAACGATTAACGGTCAACTGTTCTTCCAGTCGTTCTTCGGTCGGGTAGCGTACAATTACGACGACCGCTACTTACTGTATACTACCTACCGTCGTGATGGTAACAATAAATTTCAGCAGCAGTGGGGAGACTTCTTCACCTTTGGTGCGGGCTGGGTGCTCTCAGAAGAGAATTTCTTTAATGCCAACTTCATAGACTTCCTCAAACTACGCGGTAGCTGGGGACAACTGGGCAACGATAATATCCGCCCAGCCGTGGGGGCACCCACCCTGGAAGAAACCACTACCGCTATTGATGGGGTGCTGGTTACCGGACGTCGCTTACGCCCTACCTTCGACCTGATTGAACAGTGGGAAACTACCGAGGAGATCAACATCGGCCTTACTTCCCGACTATTTAACGAGCGTTTATCAGTAGAAGCCGACTACTTCATCCGCGATACCGAGAATCTGGCAGTGGGAATCATCCCTCCGGTATTTCGGGATACGGAGCGACGCAGCCGCGGCGAAATTCGCAACGAAGGCTTAGAGCTTAGCCTCAACTGGAGTGATAACTTTCTAGATGGGTTCTCCTACAATATCGGGGGAAATTTGGCCACACTAAACAACGAAGTGCTGAGCTTGGGCGGTGATGTCCAATACCTAAACGCCGGTTCAGGAGAATTTCGCCAGCGATCCATTATCGGCGAACCCTTCCAAGCCTTCTACGGCTACGAAGTGGTAGGTGTGTTTCAAGATGAAGAGCAGATCAATAGCAGTGGTTATACCCAGGAATTTATCACTGACAACAGTCTGGAACCCGGTGACTTCTTCTTCCGCGACCAAAACGGCGACGGGGTGGTAGATGCCGATGATCGAGTGGTACTCGGATCGTACCTACCTACCCTAAACTATGGCTTCAACTTTGGGCTATCGTATAAGAATTTTAATCTTACCGCTAACTTCCAGGGTCAAACAGGTCATCAAATCCTAAACCGCAAGCGGGGGGAAATCATCTTTACCAACGATACCAATCTGGATGCCGAACTAATTAACAACTTATGGCGAGGCCCGGGCACATCCAATCGCTACCCATCGGCCGCTGGGCTGCGAAAAGGCTGGAATCAGAATATGAGTGATTACTTTGTGGAAGACGGTAACTACTTCCGCATTCAGAATGTCCGCTTGTCGTACCTGCTTTCCCAACAACCTTGGTACGGTGAAAACTTACCCAAAACCCGCCTAACCCTGACCGCCGAACGACCACTAACAGTTTTTAACTACAACGGCTTTAACCCGGAAGTAAACGATGGTATTGACCGTCAGGTGTACCCCATTCCAGCCGTTTACACCATTGGATTAAATATTACTCTTTAGCAATTAATTCAAATGAATAGTATTATGAAATTTCATAAGGAAATATATCGCTTACCAGTGCTAACACTGTCACTTTTGTGGGCAGTCTCTTGTCAAGATCAGCTCGAGCAACCTCTGCAAAATCAGGATATAGTGGAGAATATTGATTACTCGGAGACGAGCAATATGATTTTGATGCTCTACGGCTCCTACGCCGAGCTAAACGATTCGCAGTGGGCAACTTTCCCGATTATCTCGGTACGGGGCGATGATGTGAATGCTGCTGGTGATCAAGTGCCACTTACCGCTACCGATGAGTTTCGTTATGATCGTAACTTCTGGATGTATAATTCTACTTGGCTTAATCTGTACACCGATATTTTATATTGGCACGGAGCGATGGAGGAGATTGAGAAATACCAAGAAGCTGGAGCCGATGCTTCTGCCGCCGACCAATACATTGCCGAAATAAAGGTGATGCGAGCCTTTGAAATACTGCAATTAGCAAAATTATGGGAACGCATTCTCATTCCTGAATCCTCCAGCCCCAATGACTTATTTGATATTGAACTTAGCTCGTTTGAGGAAGTAATGCAGCACCTGTCAGCTCAGATGGATGAAGCAATTCCCTTACTGCCCAACGTACGCCCGAACGAACGCACCGACGTACCCGGCGGGGTAACCCGCTATACGGCTTTGGCAGTGAAGGCAATGGCTCATCTGGAACTACAAGACTACCAAGCGGTAGCCGACGCTACCAGTCAAATTATCGGTACCAACGCATTCTCTTTAGTAGAAGATTACTACCAACTGTTCAAAATACCCGGAAAGCTGAGCGACGAGAGCCTGCTGGAGTGGCAGTACTCAGATTTTGGTATGGCATCCGGCACCCGGACTCGCTACCTGTGGAACTTCTTCGGACCCTCTAACTGGACCCCGGCGGTAGAAGGAGCTGGGGGTGGCTGGGGCTTCTGGGAACCCAGTGTAAAGTACGTAAAATTTATGCTCGACCGGGGCGAGCGCGAGCGACTGGAAACTACTGTCTTGTTCACCCCCGATGGGATTGCCGAAATTCAGTCAGACCCGGATTATGCTACGTTGCCCGATTGGGTTTCTAACACTACGCAGTCGGGTGATACGTTTAACAATCATCCCCGCTACAACTTTCTGAGTGGTAAGTTTTACTTACCTTCCGACCAGCTTACGCCCGGTCGGTTCACCTACGGTGAAAATAACAACTTCCAAGTCATTCGCTACGCAGAAATACTGCTGATGCACGCCGAGGCCTTGGTGAACGGGGCTACTAGTTCGTCCATTACCGCCGACGAAGCAGTGAACTTGGTACGCACCCGGGTAGGCATGGCACCACTTAGCGGAGTAACGCTGGATGATGTGTTGGATGAAAAGTTTGCTGAGTTCGGTACGGAATGGGGAGTCCGCTTTTATGACCTTACCCGCTATAACCGAACCGACGAGCTAAACTACGCCGAACGCAGCTACGATCCTGCTACTGATCGCTACTTGCCGTACCCACTGGAGCAGCAAGATCTTTTACCCCAAGTTCGGGAAGCTGCCCAGAATAATAATGGTTAATGAAACCGGAGGATGGAAAAGACAGAAAGGTGAAAGACAATGATCGTCCTTCATTCTCCATCTTCCCTTCTCCTTTAATTACAGGTAAACCACCCGTAAAAAACGGCTCAACTAATCTAAACTTTACTTACGAATGAATTTAACAATACGGAAAATGGAAAACGGAAGACGGAAAACGGAGGACAGAAAAGATATTCCGTTTTCCTTTCTCCGTTCTCCCTTCTCCATCCTTCACATTTTACGGTCGGCTACGTTAATACTCTTGTTTTTTGACGTTCTCGCTCAAGAGACTCAGATGCGTACCTATTGCAACCCAATTAATCTTGATTATACCTACATGATTTATAACGCCCATCGCGACCTGTCGTACCGGTCGGGGGCTGACCCAGCGGTGGTGGAGTTTCGCGATGAGTACTATATGTTTGTGACCCGCTCGATGGGCTACTGGCACTCTACTGACTTACTGAACTGGCGATTTATCAAACCCCAGCAGTGGTACTTTGAAGGGTCTAATGCTCCGGCTGCTTTCAACTACCAAGATTCTTTGTTGTACGTAGCGGGCAATCCGTCCGGTGCCATGAGCGTGCTATACAGCGATCGCCCTGCCAAGGGAGAGTGGCAGGCAACTCCGGCCATACTAACCCAGTTGCAAGATCCGGCTTTGTTTATCGACGATGATCGGCAAGGGTACATTTTCTGGGGGTCTTCTAACAAGTTCCCGATTCGTGCCCGCACGCTGGATGTAGACAAAAACTTCCGCCCGAGCGAAGAAGTATACGAACTGTTTAACCTTGAACCGGAACAGCACGGCTGGGAGCGATTCGGGGAAAACCACGCCGATACAATACTGGGTGGCTATATTGAGGGGCCGTGGATGACCAAGTACAACGATAAATACTACTTGCAGTATGCCGCCCCCGGCACGGAGTTCAATGTGTACGGCGACGGAGTTTATATCAGTGATAATCCACTAGGACCGTACGAATACGCGCCTAATAATCCATTTTCTTACAAACCAGGCGGGTTTATTAACGGGGCTGGACACGGCAGCACAGTAAAAGGACCGTTAGATATTTACTGGCACTTCGCTACAATGGCAGTGGCAATCAACATTGGTTGGGAGCGACGCATCGGAATGTTTCCCACTTTTTTTGATGAAGACGGCCTGATGTACTCCGACACCTACTTCGGTGATTATCCGCACTTTGCTCCAGCGGTTCCGGGTCAGCAGGGAGGTTTTGCTGGTTGGATGCTACTTTCCTACCAAAAACCAGTAACCGTATCTTCAAGTCAAGATAATTATTCGGCAACTCAGGCCGTAGACGAAAATGTAAAAACCTACTGGCTAGCACAAGAAAACAATGATGAGCAATGGTTAGAAATTGACCTAGAAACTCCAGCCACTGTTTACGCCATTCAAGTAAACTTTGCCGACCACCAGGCCGGATTGTACGGCAAAGTTTCCGGTTTGCAGCATCGCTACTGGGTAGAGGGTTCCGCTGACGGAGAAAGTTGGGAAGTACTGGTTGACCGAAAAAATAGCTACGAGGATACCCCCAACGATTACGTAGAACTATCTACACCGCAGAAATACCGATACATCCGCTACCGCAATATCCAGATTCCCACCCCGTACTTAGCCATCTCCGGTTTGCGCGTATTCGGAAAAAGTGATGGAAAAGTCCCTCACCCGGTTAAAGGATTTTCAGTACAGCGAAAGACTGACCGTCGCGATGCAGTAATTAGCTGGAAAGAAAATGAAGCCGCTCAGGGCTATAATGTGTTGTGGGGTATCGCTCCCGATAAACTGTATAGCTCCTGGCTGCTCTACGACGAAACTCAACTGGAGTTGAAAAGCTTGAACGTGGATCAGACCTACTATTTTAGCGTAGAAGCCTTCAATGAAAACGGCGTTTCCGAACGGTTAGATGTAATTAAGGTCGAGTAATTTTTTCCGATTATATAAAAAATTCAATATTATTTAACGTGAACTATGGATTAAAAACTGATTTTTCGCCGTTTGGGGGAAGATTTGCTGTCTGAGCGAAGTGAGTTTCAAAGCTTCCTAGATTTTTTGCATACTTTTTCATCGATGGAAAAAGTATGAGCCACCCGGCTTGAGGGTGAGACACTGAAAATCAGGTGCTTATAGATTGCCATTGATAAAATCTAATCCATAGTTCACGTTATTTAGCGCACTTCAATCTAGCATGTTAGTATGAGTGAAACTATAATTGGTGTTGTTATTGGAGGTCTGGTATCAATCTTTACTGTACTTGTCACAAAGCTGTTTGATTTGAAGCTAAAAGATAAAGAATACGAAGCTGCACTGAAGAAGGAGTATTTTGTCAAAAAGTTAGCTGTTATGGAAAAAGCAGTCAGTCAATGGTTTATTCTGGTTTCTGTTTTGGATAGTACATCTCACTTTTTTAAGCTCTCATTAAAATGGGTTGAGGAAGGAGTTATTCCTGAGGAAATTCAAGTAGAAATATCTAAAAATATTGAGTATCAGTTCCAAAAGATTAATGACTCCTCTTATGACATTTCTAATGCAATCTTCCTCTACTATGATTTGGATGAGAAAGATTTTTTGAGCCAAGGCCCCTCAGGCAAGTTTCTAAAGATATTGGCTGAAATAAATGTACTAAAGTGTGATCTAGAGCTTCTTTATGATGTAAGGGATGGCGCTAAGGGAACTGAATTGGAAGGTAGAGTGGAGAAGTCAATTGATATTAATGAAAAAGCTACTTTAGATAAAATTCATGAATTATCTAGTGTGCTTGAGGAAATCAAATCCACCTTCACTATCCTAATTAAAGAAACGAGAAAAGATTTAAAGAAATTTGAATGAACTGAACTTATTGAAGTTCAAAATGATACGGTCACAATCATTAGTTTTTAGTATTTGTCTAAAACCTTATTAAAATATAAAAAATCTATCTCGTGTTATAACTAATACACTGTGTAAGAAGTTTTCAAATGTTTTATATCGTCATCGGACGCCGAGCGTTGCGAGAAGCGAAGAATGAGCGACGTGTCGGACAGCCGATGCCGCAATCCTGCGTTACGGCGGATGGTGCGTGAGATGGTCGCGTCGGCGATCGCGCGGCGAACCGTCCGATTCGCGGACTCGCCATGACAAAATAAGTATACATAAATTTTTTACACAGTGTACTAACAACCTATTCTATAATGAAAAGAATTACTCCTCTAGCACAATCTCTCGTCTTAGGGCTAACTATTTCTCTATCTACTTCAGCACAGCCTCATCAAGCAAGTCAGTTCCGAGCTAAAGCTGACTCCATTATCGCACTAATGACGCTAGAGGAAAAAATTGGTCAGCTAAACCTACCCGCTGCTGGAGATATTACTACCGGACAGGCCGCCAGCTCCAACATTGCCGAAAATATTAAGGCGGGAAAAGTTGGTGGATTGTTCAATGTTAAATCGGTAGAGAAGATTCGGGATATTCAGCGGGTAGCGGTAGAGGAAAGTCGGTTGGGAATTCCGCTGCTATTTGCGATGGACGTGATTCACGGTTACGAAACTATGTTTCCTATTCCGTTGGGGCTGGCCTGTAGTTGGGATATGGAATTGATTGAACGAACCGCCCGTCTGGCGGCGGAAGAAGCCAGTAGCGATGGTATCTGTTGGACTTTCTCGCCGATGGTTGATATTTCCCGTGATCCGCGCTGGGGTCGCGTATCCGAAGGCTCCGGCGAAGATCCGTATTTAGGTTCGCAGATAGCCCAGTCGATGGTGAACGGCTACCAGGGGGGTGATTTATCGCAGCCTAACACCATACTTTCTTGTGTGAAACACTTTGCGTTGTACGGCGCCTCCGAAGCGGGCCGCGACTACAATACCGTGGATATGAGCCGTCTGAAGATGTACAACACCTTCTTTCCACCCTATCAAGCTGCCGTTGAGGCGGGAGTGGGTAGCGTGATGACTGCGTTTAACGAGGTAGACGGTATTCCGGCCAGTGCTAACCGATGGCTGATGACCGACGTACTCCGTAATCAGTGGGATTTCGATGGGTTTGTGGTAACCGATTATACCGCCATTAATGAAATGACCGCACACGGTTTAGGTGACCTGAAAACGGTATCGGCCAAAGCTCTTCAAGCTGGGGTTGATATGGACATGGTGGGCGAGGGTTTTCTGACTACGCTTCAGGAATCGCTCAATGAAGGTAAGCTTTCCGAAGATCAGATTGACGAGGCTTGTCGGCGGATTCTGATAGCCAAATTCCAGTTGGGACTTTTCGACGACCCGTACCGCTACTGCCGTGCGGAAGAAGCCGAAGAGGTTATTTTTTCGTCGGAACACCGGCAGGAGGCTCGGGAAATGGCCACCCAAACCTTCGTTCTACTCAAAAACGAAAACAATGTATTGCCACTGTCAAAGGATACTAAGATTGCTTTGGTAGGCCCACTGGCGAAAAATCGAGAAAATATGCCCGGCACCTGGAGCGTAGCGGCCAACTTTTCCGAATCAGTTTCGCTATACGACGGACTGATTAATGCCTTGGGCGACAATGCCACCATCACTTACGCCCGAGGGGCTAATATTGTAGAGGACGCTCTACTGGAAAGTAGAGTAAGTATCTTTGGCAAACCCACCTACCGCGATTCCCGCTCGGCGGAAGAAATGATTGAAGAAGCAGTAGAAGTCAGCAAGGATGCCGATGTGATTGTTGCCGCCGTAGGCGAAGCGGCCGAAATGAGCGGAGAAAGCTCCAGCCGCACAGATATTAATTTACCCACAAGTCAGCGAAAATTGCTGGAAGCATTGGTAGCAACTGGTAAGCCCGTGGTGATGGTACTATTTACCGGTCGCCCGCTATCTATCACCTGGGCGAATGAGCACGTTCCGGCTATTCTGAATGTTTGGTTTGCCGGTAGCGAAGCCGGAGATGCTATTACTGATGGGCTGTTTGGGGATGTTAATCCGTCGGGAAAACTAGCGATGACTTTTCCGCAGAACGTGGGGCAGATACCAATTTATTATAATCACAAAAATACGGGTCGGCCTCTACCCGAAGGACAGTGGTTTCAGAAGTTCCGGTCTAATTATTTGGATGTTACGAATGAACCCCTCTACCCTTTCGGCTACGGCCTCAGCTACACTACTTTTGACTACGGCGAGCTACAACTAAGCAAGACCAGTCTAACTGGAAACGAAACGCTACAAGCCAGCATTGAGGTAACCAACAGCGGTGAGTATAGTGGGCAGGAAGTAGTACAACTCTACATTCGCGATGTGGTAGGTTCTATCACCCGCCCAATGAAAGAGTTGAAAGGATTTCAAAAAATCAGCTTAGCTCCGGGTGAAACCCAAACGGTGCGCTTTGAAATTACTCCTGATGATCTGAAATTCTATAATTACGATCTGGACTATGTTTGGGAACCGGGTGAGTTCGAGATAATGATTGGCGGTAACTCAGCTGATGTCACCACCCAAGCAGTTCAGTGGAGTAAATAGCTGGGCAATTCAGAAAAGTGGGCTAAGTACTTAGAGCGTGTTTGAACTTTATCCTTTAGTTTTCTGATGGCTGTTTTCCGCCCATACTTCGCCTTTTTTTCGGACGATAGCTTAGGCTATCCTCCTCAAAAAGAGTCTCGTCTGTCCGAAAAACACCTCATAATAAATTCTAAAAATAAAATCCAAACACACTCTTAGCAGAGCGAACAAAACTAAGCAGAAGCACCTTAGCCGAGCCGTTTGGGTACAAACAAGCGTTACTTCTAATTTGGTCGCTTATCTTCGTGCTTGGATTTACCGCGCTTATGTACTCCTTTTTTGATATTCTGCTGTTCTTAGGAATCAGCCAAGGGCTGTTTCTGGTAATTGCCCTACAATCGCTGCAAAACCGCAACGTAGAAGCTAACCGAATGCTAACGCGCTGCTTGCTCATTGCCGTGCTGATGCTCTTTGGGCGAATCGCTCTGCTCCGGGTGCAAGAACTCTGGGTTTGGCGGTTTGCCATTCTGGCCGATACAACTATCTTTCTGTTCGGCCCCTGGTTGTACGCTTATTTCCACCGACTATTTTTACAGAAGACAGGTAGCCCCGCACTACAAGTTTGGGAATATGTACCCGCTTTACTAAATGCACTTTTCTTTCTCTGGACACTGAGTTTGAGTTTAGAACACTTTATGCAGCTATACCAAGAAGTGACTTTTCAGTATATTTTCTTAGCAGTAGAGGCCGGAGGCATCATTTCATTATTTGTGTATCTGTTCCGTATTTCTAAACTGATTCAGACCTACCGGCGGGTAAAAGATCAGCAAATTTCATTTCCTCAAACAGCCTTACCTTTTTCCATCATTGTCGTAGGGTTTCTGACCATACTCGGACTGCTTTGGGTGGTTAGTTTTATTGCTGCCTACGGATTTCAGACGTACTTGCCCGTACTGAATTACAGCACCTTTTGGGTAGCCATTCCGATTCTGACCTATCTCATTGGTTACTACAGCCTCCGACAACCGGAAATTTTCCGTGTACACGTACCTCCTAAAACGCAAGTAAAGCGCGACCGACTAGACCCCATTACGGTACAACGGCTAAAAAAGCGACTTCAGTTTTACCTGGAAGAAGAGCACGTGTACTTGCAAGATGACCTCACACTCAAAAAACTGGCCGATATGATAGACACCTCACCCAACAATCTAAGTTGGTTGCTAAACCAGGTGTACCAGACAACTTTCTACAAGTACGTCAACAGATACCGGGTACAGTCGTTTGTCCGTCGGGTAAAAAATAAGGAGCACGAACAGAAAACGCTGCTCGGTTTAGCCTTTGATTCGGGCTTTAGCTCCAAGTCGGCCTTTAACACCTCCTTCAAAGCTGAAACCGGATTTACTCCCTCCCAATTTGTGAACAGCAGGAGTAGCGATGGGTACAGAAACACCCAGTTGTGAGCAGAAAGGCGGGTTCGTAGCCTGGTTTTCGGTGTTTTGGGGAAAACCTAATCTCACCGAACATGAAACAATTTTCACACATCTTTTTTCTGTTTTCCCTCACACTCGGAGTACTTGCCTGCACTGAAGATGATACAGCCGATGGCCCGGTTATTCCCACGGCAGAATTGGTAGCTCAAAATATACAATTAGCCGATCAGGGAAACGTTGATAATCCTTCGGATATTGAAGTACGCTTTGAAACGCCTAGCCAGTCGGGCGATGTAGACCGGTTTAGTCTGTTCTTTGCCCAAGTTGCCGATACCGCTTCGGTAACTGAGCAATTAATTGACGGCTTTTCGGCTGAACAGCAAACCGTGGTGGACAATACCGAAAGTGAGCACACACTACGATTGGGAGCCGATCAAACCGATGCGCTGGGGAAAGCTTTCGATGCTACCCAAAGTTATATTGTGTACGTGGCCAGCATCGGCACTTTTGAAGAAACTCCGTTTACTGTTATAGCTCAAACTGATGCTCCTTTCCAGTTAAGTGAAGAGCTGTTAGTACAAACTCTTATTCCCAATTTTGGGGCCAGCGACGGTTTATTCGTAGCCTCCGACGGTACAATTATCGCCTCTGATTTTGGCGCATTTGATAACGATTTGCAAATAGGGTTAGGCACAAAAGTACTAGCCGTTACTCCCGAGGGCGAAGTCAGCGAGAAAGCCAGCGGATTTATTGCCCCCATGGGTGGCGGAATGGATAGCCAAGGTAATTTCTACTTCACCCACGAAAATGGCGGCGATGGACTTGATGGCAAAGTAGTTCGGGTTACTCCCGATGGCAGCACCGCCGAAATAGCTACCTTGCCCGGTTGGCCTTCGGGAATTGCTGTAGACAGTAATGATAATCTGTACATCGCTAATTTTGCGGGGCCACTTCTGCATAAAATTACTCCCGACGGTACAGTTTCGGTAGTGGCTCAAGATCAGCGACTAACCGGCTGTGTAGGAATTGATATAGACGAAGATGGAAATATTATCACCGCCAATTTTAATGACGGGTCAATCTACCGGGTGAATGCTGGTACCGGCACTATTAGCCTTATCGCTCAAATTCCTGACCTGGTAGAATTCTTTGCTATTGGCTATATCACCTTATTTGAAGGAGATATTTACGCCACGGGGATAGGCGATAATAAGATTTTCAAAGTAACGATGGCTGGGCAGATAAGCACCTTGGCCGGCACTGGTGCCAACGGTAGCAACGATGGTCCGGTAGCCACCGCTACGTTTTCTAACCCCAATGGCATTGCGGTTGATACAGCTGCACGTCGCCTGTACATTTCTCAGTTCGGGGAACGGGCACTTCGCTTTATTCAGTTTTAGCAAAACATTGTTGCTACTCTCTAAGCTTTTAGCAGTGAAGTAAAGCAGTAATGAAGTAAACTGAGGGCAGTCTAAGTAGGCTGCCTTCTTTATTATAGACTTTCTACTTTGGGCTTCAACCTTCCGACTCCTGCCCCTCACTAATTTCACCGTTAAAAAAAATGATTACTGCGCTATTTTCCTTGATAGTCTGCTGAACATTAAATAGTTTGAGGTTCAGATATTATCGTTATTACACAACTATCGGGATAGTATGGTAGAGAAATATTTAGACGTGTTGGAAGTATGGTTTAAACAGCGCAAGCAAACCATCACCGCTTTTTCGGGCGGAATAGATTCTAGCTTGGTGTTGTATCTGTCGCATCATTTTTTGGGCGATAAAGCCATTGGATGTATTTCGGCCTCCGCCAGTTTAAAGCAGCGCGATTTAGATTTAGCCATTGACTTCTGCGAAAAGTATGGAATTAAGTTGAAGATTATTCGCACCGATGAACTAAACGATGAGAACTACTTGCAAAATCCGGCCAACCGCTGTTACTTCTGTAAAAACCATTTGTACATCGCTCTTACTTCATTAAAAGAAAAATACCCCGGACACACGCTGCTAAACGGCACCAATGCCGACGATTTAGGCGATTATCGTCCGGGCTTACAAGCCGCTCGTGAACACAACATAGCATCGCCGTTCGTAGATTGTGGCATCAATAAACAAATGGTAAGAGAAATCGCCAAACATCTCGGTTTAGCCCACTGGAACAAACCCGCTAGTCCCTGCCTTAGCTCCCGGGTTCCCTACGGAGATAGCATCAGCCGACAGAAGCTGAAACAGATTGAATCTGCCGAGGCAATCCTCAATCGGTACGGCTTTCAGGATGTGCGGGTTCGTCACTTTCAGCAGGAAGCTCGCGTAGAAGTCCCCGCTCAAGAAATGGCGCGGTTACAGGCGGTGTTCCCCCTGGTTTCGGAAGAGATTAGGCAGCTAGGTTTTACCTTTTGCACTATTGATGGAGAAGGTTTGGTTTCGGGTAAACTAAACCGTGCTCTGCATGAGTAGCGATAACTTTAATATTGACCTAGACCGAAAAGGCCGACTGGGTTTTCCCGAAGTAATTTTTGGTCAGTCTAAAACGGTGGAACAACTGAAAAGCATCCTCGCCTACCACCAGCAACAAGCAATACCTGCTTTAGCTACGAAAGTACAGGCCGAAAAAGCCCAGCCTCTGTTAGCAGAATTTCCCGAAGCCTTTTTTGATGAAGAATCTGGGGTGTTTGGGCTGAACCTAAATGATAGCAATAAAACTGACCCCGCGATAGTCATTGTCTCCGGGGGCACTTCCGATGCCTACGTGGTTAACGAAGTATTTTACACCCTCCGTTACTTAGGCGTAACCGCCAGCCGTATTCAGGATGTAGGGGTATCTGGTTTGCATCGGCTAATGAACCGCCTCGAGGAAATCAAAACGTATAAAATTATTATTGCAGTGGCCGGGTTTGAGGCCGCACTACCCACGGTGTTGGGCGGACTCGTAGCTCAGCCCATTATTGCGGTACCCACTAGTGTAGGCTACGGAGTAGCGGCCGAGGGTCAGGTAGCTCTGCACAGCTTACTGGCGAGTTGTGCTAATGGTATCACGGTGGTCAATATTGATAATGGCTACGGAGCGGCGATTGCAGCCTTTCGGATGCTACATACTTTTAAACCAAATCAACCATGAGTGTACTGTATATTGAACCCTTTGCCGGACTGGCCGGAGATATGCTACTGAGTGCCCTCTGCGGTTTATGCGATGGATACGACGAAGTAATCGGCTTACCCGAAAAACTTAACCTGCCCGATGGCAAAGTAGAAATCAGTACCGTGAATAAGAATGGTATTGTTTGCAAGCACGTCAAAATCATTGATTTAAATGAAGCGGCTCAACCCAATGGGCAGGGTGCCACCACACACTCGCACTCCCACAAACATACGCACTCTCACGACCAAGGACATTCTCACTCGCATAATCATTCCCACGCTCATCGCCACCTATCCCATATCAACGACATTATTGATAAGGCGGAGATTAGTGATAACGCTAGAAAAATTGCGAAAGAAATATTTCTAATTATCGGTAAGTCCGAATCCAAAGTACACGATATACCACTAGAGAAAATTCACTTTCACGAGGTAAGTGCGGTAGATTCTATCTTAGATATTGTGGGTTGCGCCGTGATGCTGGATACGCTGAACGTAGAAAAAACCTACTCCGATCCGGTGTGCTTGGGTAGTGGCACGGTAAAAACCCAGCATGGAGTGTTGCCCGTACCGGCACCGGCCACAGCGGATATACTACGCGGAATCCCTACTTTCAAAGGGAATGAGCCGGGCGAAAAAACTACTCCTACCGGAGCGGCGATTCTTCAGTATCTGAACCCTGATTTTTCGGTTCCTACGTCAGCGATAAAACAGTCAGCTTACGGGCCGGGCACCAAAGATTTTACCGTCGCCAACGTAGTGCGGGTCTCGCTACTTGCTTCTTCTCCTATTGAGCAGGCGGAGATGTACGTGATTGAAACCCAACTGGACGATACGTCTAGCGAAATTCTTGGATCCGACTTTCAGCAGCAGTTGCTGGAACTAGGGGCATCGGATTTTTACTACACTCCCATCCACATGAAGAAAGGGCGACCCGGACTTAAGATTTCGGTGCTCACTAGCCCACCTTCTTTGGAAAAAGCCTGCGAGTTTATTCTGGAACACACCCCCACCATCGGGCTGCGCTACTACAAAGTAGGTAAGCAGATGCTGAGCCGAAATGCCCTGGAAATTGAAACGGAGTACGGAACCGTAAAAGTAAAAGAATCAATAAAACCCTCCGGCCGGCGGCAGCGCAAGATTGAATACGATAGTCTGCGAGAGATCAGTCAAAAGCTTAATAAATCGGTTCTGGAGACCCAAGAACTATTGCGACCACTAGTCAACCAGAATAGTTGATGAAATATCTTTTTTCCTCGAGTAGAAATCAGTTTTCCATTAGATCATCATCTTCCGGAATATCCATGCGTTCGGATTCAGTCATAATTAGATCACGAAACTGCGGAAGGTCATTCTTCACAATACTCCAGATAGGTTGATATCCTTTCTCTAGACTGTTGTTAAACTTAGCTGCCTTAAAGGCATCTAAAACGTGGTAATCCACATCGGTAAACTGACTGCTAAACTCATCAGATAGCAAAGAGGCGGCCTGACCGATATGTTGCAGGTTTTCCATCACCGTTACCCGCACTTCCTCTTCCTGCTCAAAGTCAGGGTACTCCATTCCCTGTACGTAGCTTTCAATTTCGCCTATATAATTCGCTATATTATTGATGTGATATTGATCTTGTTCGTTCATGTTTCTGATATTAAAAAATGGTGGAATAGTTTACTGTAAAAAGTAACCCTACTTTCCGGAAGTTGTTTGTTTGCCGTGGGTGATGCTGGCTTCAAACCCCTTATCAACCCGCAAACTATTTCCATCAGCCGAACCAACTGCTAGCTCGTCACAACGTTCGTTTTCAGGAATACCCGAATGACCCTTAATCCACTTGAGGGTTACGTCGTGCTTACGATACGCCGGGATAAATCGCTTCCAAAGATCAGCATTCTTTTTACCTTTAAAGTCCTTTTTCTGCCAGTTCCAGACCCAGCCTTTATTTACTGCATCAACTACGTACTGGGAATCAGAATAGACTTCTACCACTGTACCCCCCTTTTTCAACGCTTCCAGTCCCATAATCACGGCTAAAAGCTCCATACGGTTGTTGGTGGTAAGCCGATACCCCTCCGAAAGCTCTTTACGATGTCCTTTGTACAACATTACTGTACCGTACCCCCCTCTACCAGGATTACCCCTTGAAGAACCATCGGTGTATATGGTTACCATCTACTGTCTTTTGGATAAATGAAGTTTCGTTTTCTCGGTCAACAGCTAAAATTTTAGCGGCGTTTACAACGTAAATTGGGCTTTAAATAACTTAATGGCAATAGCCAACAGAATGATCCCGAATACTTTACGTAAGATATTAAAGCCTGCTTTGCCAATTTTGTTTTCGAGCCAGACCGAGGATTTTAGCACAATATACACCAAAATTAAATTAATCACGATGCCCACGATAATATTCGGGTAACTGTAGGCAGCTCGTAAAGAGATTAGGGTGGTCATGGTACCCGCCCCGGCAATCAGAGGAAACGCCAGGGGAACAATAGTAGCATCGGTTTCGCTTTCGGGATCAGGCTTAAAAATCTCAATACCGAGTATCATTTCCATACCAATCAGAAACATCACAATAGCCCCGGCAATGGCAAAAGAAGCAGCATCGAGTCCGAATAGCCGGAGAATACGGCCACCCAAAAACAGAAACCCAAACATGATAATCCCCGAAACCAAAGTAGCTTTACCGGACTCAATGGTACCAGTACGTTTTCGAAGATTGATAATGATAGGAATATTGCCCAGAATATCGATTACCGAAAAGAGGATAAGACTAACCGACAAAATATCTTTAAACTGAAACATAAAACTTAGCGCATTGAATTTTCGGGCGCGAAGTTGGCAAAAAATTCTTTCAGTTGATGTATATCATTCTCAGTAATCGCCGGAAAATTGGCAATTCGCAGGGTAGTCTCTTTTAACTTTCCGTAGCCATTGCCCAATACAATTCCGTGCGCTCTTGCCTGCTGGCGAATTTGGTTAATAACCTCCTTTTCGGCCTGAAACGTAATTACGGTTTTGGACTGTACTTGAGAATTGTGAATTATATGTTTAACATAATTTAAGTTAAATAACATTTTTTTCCATTCACTATACCGCGCCTTTATTTCTGCTGAAATTATCGAGATAGGCTCCCGATCTTCCATTACGCGCATCAGTAAGTAAATTCCCAGCACATTGGGTGTATGGGTGGTCTGATGGTGCTGGTTTTGCTCATAAATATTTAATAAGCTATTGTAATACCCACGATTTCCTATTTTTTGCACTCGCTCAATAGCTTTTGGGGAAAGAACCATTGCTGCTAAACCAGCTGGCAAACCAAAACACTTTTGCACCGAAGCAAACCACACATCTGCCGCTTCCCAGGAAAGATCAACTCCGGCCATCGAGGAAGTGGCGTCTACTGCAATCAATATTTCCGGAAAGCGAGCGCGTAATTCTTGCATCCAGTCGGAAGGTAAGGCTGTACCGTTAGAAGTTTCGTTGTGCGTTAGTGCAATCAATTCCGAATCTCCAACCTGAATACTATTCACTTCAGGAATACTTTCAGTTTCAAACGCTAGACTTTCGGTAGTCGGCACCAGGATCTGAGCGTAGCGGAGCCACTTTGCCCCAAATGCTCCGTTATACATATGAAACGACTTTTTTTCTACCAGCGACTGACAAATAATTTCCCAGCACTCCGTGGCGGAACTGCTAAAGACTACAGTGTAATCTTCGGGGATATGAAGTTTTTCTTTAACCAGCTGAGTCGTCCGCTGGAATATTTCCATAAACTCCGGGCTACGGTGGTTAATGCTTAGCACTCCAGCATCGTAGGCATCGCGCACGTAGTCCGGTACTTCTGGATAAACTTTAGAAGGACCGGGATAAAATGTAATCATGGTTGGCTACTCTCAATGAGGTAATCAATGGCTAATTTGTATCCGGTTAGTCCTAGCCCAACAATAATGCCCTGAGCCACAGCACTCACGTAGCTATGGTGCCGGAAGGTTTCCCGAGCGTGGACGTTGGAAATATGCACTTCAATAACCGGAGCATCTACGGCCGCAATGGCATCGGCAATAGCCACCGAGGTGTGGGTGTAGGCCGCGGCGTTTAGTACAATACCGTCTACCGCAAACCCCACTTCCTGAATTTTACTAACTAACTCTCCCTCCGAGTTGCTTTGAAAGTAATCTAATGAATGCTCGCTATAAACTTCGGCCAATTCTTCGTAGTACTCCCGAAAAGATAGATTACCGTAAATTTCCGGCTCACGTTTGCCTAGTAAGTTCAAGTTGGGACCGTTGATGATGATAATGTTCATAGTGTTATAGAGTTTTGAACCTTGAGCTATGAGTTACGAGCTGTGAGTTAGCTTACAGCTCGTAACTCATAGCTCAAAACTCGTAGCTCAATTCGAGAGCAAGTTATCATCTTTATGCTAAAAACAGTACCTTCGCTAAAATGACTTTCCGGAATGACCGCTAAGGATTGGAACGTTTACATTGACGAGTTTGGAGATTATCTGAGATTAGAACGATCCCTGTCGGATAATTCGCTCAAAGCCTACCTGAGTGATATTGATAAGCTCCAGCAGTTTGCTGATCTTTCTGACTGGGATGTATCACCGCTGCAAGTAGAGCGGAAGCATTTGTTAGCGTTTCTAGAGTATATCTATAATCTGGGTATGACCCCTGCCTCGCAGGCTCGCATTTTGGCGGGAGTAAAAGCTTTTTATAAATTTCTTCTCTACCGGGAATTGATTGAGAAAGATCCGTCGCTGCTATTGGAGGGTCCTAAAATTGATCGTAAACTTCCCGATACGTTATCCTTTCCGGAAGTAGAGCAAATTCTATCAGCTATTGACCTTTCTAGCAACGAAGGAATTAGAAATCGGGCAATCGTTGAAACACTCTATAGCTCTGGAATGCGGGTAACCGAACTGACCGAGCTACGCATTAGTAACCTTTACACCGATATTGGCTTTATCCGTATTATTGGTAAGGGTAACAAAGAACGAATTGTACCCGTTGGGCAGGATGCGCTGAAGTATATTCAGATGTACACCGAACACGTTCGTCGGCACTTAGATATTGAAGCAGGGCAGGAAAACTATTTATTTTTGAACCGCCGGGGTAGCAAACTTAGTCGGGTGATGATCTTCAATATTGTGCGCGATGCTGCCGAACAAGCCGGAATCACCAAAAAAGTTAGTCCGCATACATTTCGTCATTCCTTCGCTACTCATTTGGTGGAAGGCGGAGCAAATTTGCGTGCGGTGCAGGATATGCTTGGCCACGTATCCATTACTACTACTGAGATTTATACCCACCTTGATCGGGATTATTTGCGACAGGTGATTACCGAATTCCATCCCCGCTCCAAGCGCCCCATTCAGTTTAATGATTGAAGATTGACACAATGTATCTTTTATCTTCCATTCGTCATTATCGATGGGTATCTCAACATGTGTGGACGGATTTTATGGCGACCCCACGTTTACGATAGATCGCGAGACAGGAATAGTTCGTATATAACTACCAGACAGTTATGAAAACAGTCCTTTAAACGTATGAGATTGTTATTAGAGAATACTTCCAGCGTGGTAGCTATCCTGCTACCAAAAGCTGGAAATACTCTCAATAATTATACTATTTTATAAAACTAGAAAAAGGCAGTGAGCACGAATAGTTACCTGGTTACCTCAATGGTAAGGTTATGGTTTTTACCAGGAGTCAACGATACACACGAAGAACAATCGATTCTGTCACCATGCAGCAGAAGATCTTCTATAAACTGCTCTTCAATAAGAAGCGCAATAGCTACTTCATAGAAGTGAACATTAACAGCGGGAAGCACCCCGCTAAAAAAGTTGTTTTCGTCCAGCACTAAAAGTGTGTCGATTACCTGATCTGATGGCGTACCAATGCCATTTGCTTTTATTCCAGCAATATAGACTCGGGTGTTTGCAAGATCGTAGGTATCCGGTAAGAGCACTTCTCCCTGAAAGGTTGTGAGCTCTTCTTGATCACTGCAACCTATGAAGGTCAACCAGCCTAAAACAATCCATAACTTTTTCATTCTAGTACGCGGATGGTAAGATCATAGCTTTTGCCGGGTGTCAAGCTGTTGCAATCGTGAGGTGAACAGTCAATACTAAAAGAGTCGCTTATTCCTCCATCATCATCTAAAGGAAAAACTTGTAACACATAGAAGCCTGCCTCAAGGCCAGAAAGAGCAACTTCAAAGTGGTTATTATGATCTAAATTTATTACGGTATCGACTAAAATGTCCCCCGGATCCCCAATTCCTTTTGGGTCATATCCAAAAATCCTGACAGCAGATTTAGGGTCTTGTTGAAAATCTTCGGGAAAAACTATATTTCCTTGAAAAGTAGTAAGGTTTTCATCGTCACTACAACTACCAATTATAATGAAAAATTTATATAATTTTATAAAAATCACGTTATACAACATTTTTATATTAATATATTGTTAATATACAAAATATTATATAATCATTTTTTACAATCAGTAGTATAAGTTGTTAGCTTATCTAAGCTATCATTCATCACTACGTACTCAATGATACACTAGAGCAATATGAGAATTAATTGTATTAGAAGGTAAAATAGAAAAGCTGTAGCACGAGCTATCGGTTCTTCTTAGCAAAATACCATAAAGAGAGTGCTACCCTTATTTTGTATTAGAGAAGATAGAAACATAGCGATGCTATTTTAGGCTTTTTTTATACTAAAAAATCGACAGTTGACAAAAAAGTTACATGAGATTAGGTTGAGAGGGCTCCGAATAAAGAAGGCTGATACCAGAACGAGTTATTTTTTCAAGGTACCTGTACCATAAAACTCGACTGCTTACGCTGAGAAGCTTATCAATCTGCTACCGTAAATTCTACATTCCCGATGGATACATCAATATCAAAGGAAAGAATATTGGTGGCACCTTCTTGGTAGAACTGATTAACAAACGTGCCTTTCCTGATCTTTTTAAAAGAACTGGGCATGTCTATCCGACATAGAGGAGAATCACTCACACGAATAATAATAGGCGACTCAATTTCTGCGAAAGAAACAGCAAGTGACCCAGCCCCAATACTTGCTTTTACTTGGCTTTCCTCCGATAAATCATCCGAAAAATGCATCACTAATTTTCCGAAGCCTATATCGGCGATTACGTTGCGAGCCCGAGCCAGGTTTAGGTGATCTAGCTCAAGAGTGCCCAAGTCTACGCTAGTGTAGAAAGTATCCATCACTACATCGTTGGGCTGATGGGCGGTGTAGCCAATCCGCAGCGAAGAACTTCCGGTGTTCACTTTTAGATTCTCTACAGCCAAGCCCGATAAATCTACCGTAGAACTTCCCATACCGTAGCGCAGTGATAAATCGTAGGGAGTTTTCTTATTCAAATAAATATACCAAGGGTGCTTTAGCTTTTCGCTTTCTTCGGAAAAGCTACCCAGCATCCGATCAGAAATGCTCGAACTTAAATCAGTTGGGGCACTATCCTTAAAATCCAGCGTAACATTTTGCGCTATACCGTCCGATATGCTGCTAGAAACCGGATGAAATTGAGATGATTGAGGATAACCGTAAACACTAACTACATTCGTATTGGAAGTGGCGTGAATGCGACAATCTACCGTAGTAGCATTTACTTCAAGCTTAACTTTATCTTTCTCACCTACCTGTGTTTGAGTAATATGATAGTGTTTCTTATCCTGCGCTCCGCTTTCGTCGGTGATTAGAACTGTGGCTACAAAAAATCCTAAAAAAGCATATAATCTCATGTTGACTTAGTACGGTAGTCAACTAAAAAAGTTATAAATGTCAAGCTATTTAGAAAGAAAATGATTAACGGATTGATGACTACGAGAAATTGGAAATTAGTCATTACTCATCAATCATTACTCCTCACACCAAGCTCCCAGTCTCACGCCAACTATTTATTAATCATTATTTCCAGCTCTATACTTTGGTTTCCGTTCTTCGTTTAAAAGAACTCCTTCATTCGCTCAAAGAAGCTTTTGTCGCCCTTACTTGGTTGCGGCTGAAAATTAGGTGAATCTCGTAAGCTCTCCAGTGTTTTTTTCTCGTCGGAAGAAAGCGTTTTGGGAGTCCATACATTCACATGAATTAGCTGATCGCCCTTACCATAGCCATTAATATCTTGAATACCTTTTCCGCGAAGGCGAAGAATTTTACCACTCTGCGTACCAGGATCTATCTTGATTTTGACCTTCCCATCAATGGTAGGCACCTCTACCGAAATACCCAAAGCAGCATCAATAAGGCTAATGTACAGGTCGTACACAATGTTGGTTCCATCACGCTTCAGCTCTTCGTCTTCTTTCTCTTCAATCACGATAAGCAAATCGCCCGGTACTCCACCTCGTTTAGGTACATTACCTTTACCCGACATAGAGAGCTGCATCCCTTCTCCTACTCCTTCCGGAATTTTCACCGGAATCACTTCTTCCTCCAAAATACGCCCTTCCCCTTTGCAGGTACCACAACGCCGATCTATAATTTTTCCCTCACCGCCACAGTTACCGCAGGTATTGGTCGATACCATCTGCCCCAGCATCGTGTTTACAACTTTGCGGATCTGACCACTACCATTGCAGGTAGGGCAAGTTCGGAGAGCCGTACCATTTTCGGCTCCGTTACCCCCGCAGGTATTGCAGGTGATGTACCGCTTAACTTTTATTTTCTTTTCAACACCGTGGGCAATTTCATCTAACGTGAGCTTTAGCTTGATACGGAGATTAGAACCCCGTCGCTGACGGGAACCGCCGCCCCCTCCTCCACCGAAAAAGCTCTCAAACGGGCTACCGCTTCCTCCGAAAATATCACCAAACTGAGAGAAAATGTCATCCATAGACATTCCACCTCCGCCACCAAAACCACCGGCTCCACCCCGCATTCCATCGTGGCCAAAGCGGTCGTAACGCTGACGCTTTTCAGCATCGCCTAACACTTCATAAGCCTCCGCTGCCTCTTTAAACTGGTCTTCCGCTTCAGGGTTGTCCGGATTTTTATCCGGATGAAACTTGATGGCGGTCTTTCGGTATGCTTTCTTGATTTCTTCGGGAGAGGCATCGCGCGATACCCCCAGAATTTCGTAGTAGTCTCTTTTTGCCATATTATTACGATCCAATCACAACCTTTGCGTAACGCAATACTTTCTCTCCAATAAAGTAACCGCTCTCAATAACGTCGACTACCTTTCCCTTTAATTCTTCACTGGGTGCCGGAGTTTGCACTACGGCTTCGTGGTACTCACTATCGAAATCGCTTCCTTGCGCTACCTCCATTCGGGTAAGGCCTTTTTGCTCCAATATTTTCACCATTTTCTGATGCACCAGCTGAATTCCCTCGTACATGGGTGCTACTGCTTCATTTTCTTTGAAAATATCAAGTGAACGCTCAAAATCATCAATCACCGGAATCAAAGCCGACATAATGTCCTCACTGGCAGTCTTAATTAACTCAAGTCGCTCTTTGGCCGTACGCCGACGGTAATTTTCAAATTCGGCATAAAGGCGCAAATACTTATCTTTGGCTTCAGCCACGGCAATGTTGGGATCTTCTTCCTCAGTTGGCTTCTCCTCTTTTTCTTCTACCTCATCGAATGGGTTCTTAGAGCCTTCCATTTCGCCAGTTTCTTCTTCAGAAATATCGCGTTCTATTTCTTCGTTCGTAGTTTTATCGTCAGTCATGGTGTCTTGCAGATTTTTATTCTCTTTATCTACTATCGTTTAAAACTTTTGGTTCAAGAACACGGGGGGAAACGACAACTTTTTTGCCAAGCTTCTTTTTATGACAGATTGGCAGCATTAGGTATGTAATGTTCGCCAGATTACATCTTTCAATTCATCAATTTGGTAGCTCTGAGCCGAAGAAATAAATAAAAAAGAAATTGGAACATCTATCTCAGCTCGAATTGCCTCTTGAAGTTCCTCATCCAGCAGGTCAGCTTTAGAGATCGCTAACAAGCGTTTCTTATCCATCATTTCCGGATTGTACGTTTCCAACTCGTTTAGCAGTGTTCGGTATTCTTGGTTGATGTCGTCAGTGTCAGCCGGAATAACGAACAGCAGGATAGAATTCCGCTCAATATGGCGAAGAAAGCGGGTTCCCAGCCCCTTGCCTTCGGCAGCTCCTTCAATAATTCCCGGAATATCAGCTACCACAAAAGATTGAAAATCGCGGTACTCCACTACGCCCAGGTTAGGCGTAAGCGTAGTGAATGGATAGTCAGCAATTTCGGGTTTGGCTGCTGAAACTACCGATAGCAAAGTAGATTTACCCGCATTCGGAAAGCCGATTAATCCTACATCAGCCAGTACTTTTAGTTCTAATATAAACCATGCCTCCCGTTCAGGTTCACCGGGCTGAGCGTAACGGGGAGATTGGTTGGTGGAGGATTTGAAATGGTCGTTGCCCAAACCGCCTCGTCCCCCTTCCAGGATAATTACTTCCTGCCCATCTTCCGTAATTTCCGCTACTTTTTCTTCCGTCTCTTCCAGTCGGGCGATGGTACCAAGCGGCACCTCTAATACTATGTCTTCCCCTTGCGCCCCACTCTTCCGCGAGGGGCCACCTCCTTCACCGTTTTTAGCCATTACGTGCTTACGGTACTTTAGGTGTAGCAATGTCCAGAGTTGAGCATTGCCTCGCAAGATGATATGACCACCCCGACCACCATCTCCGCCATCGGGACCACCTTTCGGCACAAACTTCTCCCGCCGAAAGTGAGCTGAACCTGCTCCTCCCCGCCCCGAGCGGGCATGAAATTTTACGTAATCAATAAAGTTAGGCGAGGACATATGATTAGTGACTAATGATGTATGAATAATGATTAACGACAATTGGTAGTAAACTATTCATTCATCAGTCATTAATCATTATTCACTACTTTACTACTTGAATTCTCACCATGTTGGTGCGATCTTCCCAGTGCAGGGGCATACTAGCGGTGCTAATGTAGGTATCATTATGATGCAGCAACCCTTTAGCCCGCAGTATCTTTTCCAGATCATCGAAAGTTTCGTCGGTAGAGCGGGTGCCATCGTAATAGAAGCCCCGTAGCCCCCAGTAGAGATTAATAATATTGAGCAACCGACGGTTAGAAGTAAAAATGAAGATATTGGCCTTTGGTCGGTGCCCCGAAATTCTGAACCCAGTGTAGCCAGATTTAGTCATTCCGATGATGGCATTGGCATTCACTTCTTTACTCAGGCGACAAGCCGTACGCACTAAGTTATCATTATTAAAGGTAGGCGAATCAGCTGGGATATGTGATAGCTTGTCATACACATCGTCTTGTTTTTCTACGGCTAAAATAGTCCGCACCATACTCTTCACCGTTTGTATCGGGTACTTCCCGGAAGCTGTTTCGGCCGAGAGCATAATGGCATCGGCGCCGTCTAATACGGCATTCGCCACATCGTTGGTTTCGGCTCGCGTAGGTCGCGGATTTTCAATCATGCTCTCCATCATTTGGGTAGCAATAATTACTGGCTTAGAAGCCGCGTTGCACTTTTCTACCATCATCTTTTGCGCCATAGGCACATCTTCCATCGCAATTTCCACTCCTAGGTCGCCCCGGGCAACCATCAGCCCATCGGTAGCACTAATAATTTCGTCGATATTGCGTAATGCCTCCGGCTTTTCAATTTTGGCAATCACCTTTGGCTCCTTTCCCTTTTCTGCAATGATGTCCTTCAAATCGTAGATATCACTGGCATAACGGACAAATGAAAGCGCAATCCAATCAACATCATGTTCTAATCCGAAGAGCAGGTCTTTTTTGTCTTTCTCGGTGAGTGAGGGTGCCGAAATTTTAGTATCCGGCAGGTTCATACCCTTGCGCGATTTTAAGGCACCGCCGTAAATTACTGTTGCCTTTACCTCATCGCCTGATGATTCAGTTACCCGTAGTTCAATTTTGCCATCATCAACCAGTATGGTATCACCAATTTCTACATCAGTAGACAGGGAAGTATACGTAGTGCTTACCTTCTGAGCGGTGCCTAACATCTCTTTGCAGGTAATGGTTAGGGTTTGACCGGGGGTAATCTCTACCTCGCCGTTTTCCACTTCACCAATCCGAATTTTAGGCCCCTGCAAATCCTGAAGAATGCACACGTTCGTCCCCAATTCTTCATTTACTTCCCGGATGTACTTTATTACTTGTTGGTGCCCAGTGTGGTTTCCGTGGGAAAAATTGAGCCGAAAAACCCCTACTCCCGCCTTAACCAGTTCAATAAGCATTTCCTTATTATTGGTTGCTGGGCCAATGGTAGCCACAATTTTAGTTTTGTTAGAAGGTAAATGATCCATACTAAAACAATAGGTTATCTTTATTTGGGAGTAAATCTACCGAAATTTGTGAAAAGCCCTTGATATCGGGGGTTATTTTCAGGTTCTGATGGAGCTGACGTAAGGATATATGGTTGCCCGGATCATCAAGTCGGAGCAAAAAATTCCACTGTGCCAGCTCCGGTAGCAGCAACGCAATTTCCTGGTTCTCTGTAAAGGCTTCGTTTCTCAATAAACGCCAGGTTTGCGTACCTCGCTGGTAACAAAAGTGCGAAAATGAAGCTACTGAGTCAATGGTGACATTCAGCGTAATATCAGGCACTTTTATAAAATGGCAGTAGCAACTTTGGTTCAATGCCCAGGCCAACTTATACTCTTTGGAGCTAGAACTGAGACCGAACAAAATAAAGTCGTACTGAAAGTCGGTATCTAACTGCGTATACACAAATAAAATTTAGGCTCAGTTAGTTGCGAAACTAGGGCTAAATTTTTCAAGTTTGCACTTAGGCACCAAAAAAAGATTGAAAAACTTTCGTTTGACATTATTACATTAAATCTCTTTCTTTGCGCCGTTAACTATAAATGCAACCAATATGTCTGAAATTGCACAGAAAGTAAAAGGAATCATCATCGACAAGCTAGGAGTGGAAGAATCTGAGGTTACTCCCGATGCTAGCTTTACCAATGATCTAGGTGCTGATTCTTTAGATACTGTAGAGCTTATTATGGAATTCGAGAAGGAGTTTAATATTTCTATTCCTGACGACCAAGCCGAAAACATTGCCACAGTAGGGCAAGCTATCTCTTACTTGGAAGAGAACGTAAACTAGTAGATCACTTTTCCCTTTTGTATGAAGTCTCGGAGAGTTGTTGTAACGGGATTGGGGGCACTTACTCCCATTGGTAATTCAGTAGCCGACTATTGGCAAGGATTATCGCAGGGAGTAAGTGGTTCAGCCAATATCACGCATTTTGATACTGAGAAGTTCAAAACCAAGTTCGCCTGTGAGCTGAAAAATTTTAACCCTAACGATCATTTCGACCGCAAGGAAGCTCGAAAGCTGGATCCTTGCGCTCAGTACGCAATAGTTGCTGCCGATGAGGCAGTAGCCGATGCTGGCTTGGTTCAGAGTGCGGTTGACCCTGATCGGGTTGGCGTTATTTGGGGGTCGGGCATTGGTGGCCTTATTACGTTTCAGCAGGAGGTGATGCAGTTTGCCCAGGGCGACGGCACCCCTCGCTTCAATCCGTTCTTCATCCCCAAAATGATTATAGATATTACCCCCGGGCATATCTCAATCAAATACGGGTTTCGAGGGCCAAATTTCGCTACCGTTTCCGCGTGTGCTTCGGCTACGCACGCTCTAATTGATGCTTACACCTACATTAAGCTAGGTAAGGCCGATGCTATCGTCTCGGGTGGTTCGGAAGCCGCCGTTTGCGAAGCGGGCGTAGGAGGTTTTGGGGCTATGAAAGCACTATCAGAACGCAATGACTCTCCAGAAACTGCTTCGCGTCCGTTTGATAAAGATCGGGAAGGGTTTGTGCTGGGCGAGGGTGCCGGAGCATTAGTTTTAGAAGAGTTAGAACACGCTCAAGCTCGAGGAGCCAAGATTTACGCTGAGATCTTAGGTAACGGCATGACCGCCGATGCTCACCACATTACCGCTCCTCACCCCGAAGGAGTAGGAGTAAAAAAAGTGATGCAAAACGCATTGGAGGATGCCGGAGTTTCTCCCGAAACGGTAGACTACATCAACGTACACGGAACTTCCACCCCGTTAGGCGACATCAGCGAAGTAAATGCCATCATTGATGTGTTCGGCGATCATGCTTTTGATCTTAACATTAGCTCCACCAAGTCTATGACCGGTCATCTACTCGGCGCAGCCGGAGGCATTGAAGCTATTGCTTGCATTATGGCTATTAACCATAACTTGATTCCGCCTACCATCAATCATTTTACTGATGACGAGCAGATTAACGACCGCTTGAATCTGACGTTCAATCAAGCCCAGGAGCGAGAAGTAGTTACGGCCATCAGCAATACTTTCGGGTTCGGAGGGCACAATACATCGATGATCTTTCGCAAATTTGAGAAATAGACGTGGCGGGTTCCTTCGTAGGTCGTCTGATTTCTCTAACCCGTACGTTGCTGCTTGCTATTCCCCCGGTAGCAGCCCTGGCAATTCCTGATGATAAAGAACGAAAAATTTCGCGATGTGTCTACCAAATGGTGGGGCGACCTCCTGCCAACCTGGGCTTATACCAACTGGCCTTTAAACACGTATCGGTAGCTAAGCGCAATCGTTACGGATTAAAAGAATCTAACGAACGTTTGGAGTACTTAGGCGATGCGGTGCTCTCGACAGTAGTGGCTGAATATCTCTTCAAAAAATTCCCCTTCCGGGATGAAGGCTTCTTAACCGAAATCCGAGCACGTATTGTGAACCGCGAATCGCTCAATGGCGTGGCGCGTAAAATTGGAGTAGATCAACTGGTAGAGTACGACAGTTCGCACCGGGGTGGCCATCGGGCCCACAAGTCTATCAACGGAAATACACTGGAAGCCTTAGTTGGAGCGGTATACCTAGATCATGGATTTGCTTTTTGCCGAAGGTTTGTTCTGAACCGAATTCTAATTCCCCACTTCGATCTTTCTACGATTGTTAACAACAATACGAACTTCAAAAGCATGATTATTGAATGGGCACAGAAGCATAATCATCAGGTTCGTTTTGAGATTGTAGATACCCGAGGCACCAGCCACCAGCGCGAGTTTATCGCGCAATTGTTCCTTGATGAAAAACCTATCTGCCAGGGAAGTGGTTATAGTAAAAAGAAAGCCGAACAGCGCGCTTCTGAAAAAGCCATTCAGGAACTAGAGCCTGAATTTGAGTAGCAAAAGTAACGTTTATTTTATCCCTGCGCCTATGAAGCTCACCGTAGCCGGAGCTGCCCTCAATCAAACTCCCATCGACTGGGAAGGGAACGTATCGCGTATCCTGGAAGCTATTGAAATAGCCCGAGAGCAGCAGGTTGATATTCTGTGCTTACCCGAACTTTGTGTTACCGGATACGGCTGTGAAGATCTTTTTCTAAGTGATTGGGTCTACGAAAAAGCATTGAGGATTTTACCCCGCATCGTATCGGCTTGCCAAAATATTACGGTAGCCGTCAGTCTGCCCATTCTTTACCGCGGAAAACGCTACGATACCGCTTGCTTAATTCACGATCAAACGATTTTAGGCTTTACCGTCAAGCAGTTTTTAGCCAACGATGGCGTACACTACGAACCTCGGTGGTTTACTCCTTGGCCTGCTTATCAGCAAGAGCAAATTGAAATTAACGGACAACTATATGATTTTGGTGATGTAACCTACGATGTGCTTGGCATCCGGATTGCATTTGAAATTTGCGAAGATGCTTGGCGCGAAAACCTTCGTCCGGGCTGGATTCACCGAACCCGTAACGTTGACCTTATTCTCAACCCCAGCGCCAGCCACTTTGCGTTTGGTAAAACGCGGCTTCGGGAGCGCTTGGTCATTGGCGGTTCCGAAGACTTCAACTGTACTTATCTGTTTGTTAACCTCTTGGGTAATGAGGCCGGACGAATGGTGTACGACGGCGAAATTCTGATCGCCCAGCAGGGTAAGTTACTCAAAAAAAATAATCGCTTATCATTTCAGGATATTAATTTGGTTTGTTGCAAAATAAATTTTGCGAATAAGTCTAAGTCCGAAATGGCAGCGGTTACCGACGAGTACGATAAAGAAATTGAATTTACCAAAGCCGAAAGCCTAGCTCTATTCGATTATCTTCGAAAAAGCCGTTCTCGAGGGTTCGTGCTTTCGCTAAGTGGAGGAGCCGATTCGTCTAGCTGTGCGGTACTGGTCTCGGAAATGGTTCGGCGCGGAGTGCGGGAGCTAGGCTTAGCCAGCTTTCTGAATAAGTTAGGCATGGCCTCTACCCTACCGGAATTGGAGGCGTTGGACGCACAACAAGCTCTGCGCCAACTGACTAGGAAGTTACTCACCACGGCCTACCAAGGCACGGTTAACTCTTCTGAGAATACTTTGAAGGCGGCTCAAATCTTAGCTGATTCCGTGGGGGCAACGTTTCATGAGTGGAAGATTGATGATGAAGTAGGGGGCTATACCCAAAAAATTGAGGAAGCTCTACGCCGGGAGCTTACCTGGGAGCAGGATGATATTGCATTGCAGAATGTACAAGCTCGAGCCCGCAACCCCGCCATTTGGATGTTAGCGAATATTCATAACGCGCTGTTGCTCACCACCTCTAACCGTAGCGAGGGCGACGTGGGCTACACCACGATGGACGGCGATACCAGCGGTAGCATTGCTCCCATTGCTGGAGTAGACAAACACTTTCTTATTCAATGGCTAAAGTGGGCTGAAGAACATTTAGATTATCCGGGACTACATCCAGTGAACCGCTTAAATCCTACCGCTGAACTCCGTCCGTTAGAACAGTCTCAAACCGACGAATCTGATCTGATGCCCTACGCTATTCTGGTAGAAATTGAACGCTTGGCAATCCGCGATCGCCACGGTCCCTTAGCAGTTTATCAGATTATGCAAGAGGAAGGAATTGTAGAAGACCAACTGCTGAAGGCTTACATCACAAAGTTTTTTCAGTTATGGTCGCGCAACCAGTGGAAACGAGAGCGGATTGCTCCTTCTTTTCATATGGATGATTTCAATGTTGATCCCCGCTCGTGGTGCCGCTTCCCTATTTTATCAGGTGGTTTTCAGGAGGAACTGGCTGAGTTGAAGAACCTTTAGTTTAATTATGTTCAACCACTTAATCCTTACTCCTTTTTGTACTCCAAAATATCTCCGGGTTGGCAATCCAGGGCATCACAAATCGCATCTAAAGTGGAAAACCTCACTGCTTTGGCTTTGCCTGTTTTCAGAATTGACAAGTTAGCTTCGGTGATACCAAGTTTTTCCGCTAAGTCTTTAGAGCGTATCTTCCGCTGAGCCATCACCACGTCAAGATTTACGATAATGGGCATCACTCAAACAGTTAAATCTTGCTCTTCTTGAATTTTTATTCCTTGCTCCAAGATTTTACCAATCGTTAAAAGAAGAACGCCAGGTACAAACCACGGAGAAAAATCAAAAGAAATACCTTCCACTATCATACTTAAGAAATCCGTTGAATTATCTTTTAGTATCATACCCGAAAATTCGAAATTAGCGATGAACCATCGTTTTTGTAGATAAGAACTGAGGTTAGCAATAAGAGGTACTAAGAAAAATAGTGTTGACAAGATATAAATCCGCCAAACATTGATCCGTACAAATGGAGTACCTGACTCTACGGTCTTAATCATTCTTTTAAGCTGTTCCAGCCCAAGAATTGCTAGAAATACTGGTAAAATAGCTAAATAAATGATATTAACCCCAAACATTGGAACCTCCATTTCTAAAAGAATTTCAGTTTCACTAATCAGAATTTCAGGCGAGACTGTTGGGTCTTTCTTGAAAACTATTGAAACCGATTCTGATCCGTTTATAATTTTTTGGTCTTCCGGTAGGAAAGAAATACCGGAATATCTCAGCTTAGTAGAGACCGGACCATTATCTTCCATCTGATATATTGAAATAACGAGTGCTATAGGTATAACTATAAATAATAGCTGAAACAATACTAAAACCCATTTCCAAGCGGTTAAGAGCGGTATCTTTCTCATCGTTTTTTGATTATTAATTATTGATAAACAATAATAATAAATTATTCTCAAATTATTGATAAACAATAATTTTTTTTAGGACATTAAACTAGCACTTCGCTCCTACAAAAGAACATTCTTCTTCGCGACCGAAAGCTTCACTTTTGCTAGTGCAAAGGTTACATCTGTAGCATACCCTAAAAGTAATTATACTACAATTAGGAAATTATTCTACATAATACTACATTTAAGAATTAATTGTTGCAAGTGCGTTAATTATCTTGGTTACCACCCCTAACTAGTCACATCCATGAAGAAATTTCAGCTCGGTGAATTTGAAGAAATTGTCATGCTCACCGTAGGTGTGCTACACGGAGACGCTTACGGGGTTTCTATCAAAAAAGAAATTGAAGAGCGGTTAGATCGCTCGGTCAGTGTTGGTGCTTTACAATCCGCTCTAAAGCGACTGGAAGACAAAGGCTACTTACGCTCGTATTCGGGAGAAGCTACCCAAGAGCGGGCAGGAAGGCCCAAGCGGTACTTCGAGATTACCGCCTACGGCAAGCAAGCCCTGGAGTACGTAAGAAGCACCCGCAATGCGCTGTGGGATGCTATTCCCAAGGTAGCCCTGGATGTGAAATATCTACGTTAAACCGGTATGCGCCCCACCCCACCCAAATTTCTTCTCCGCTTCTTCCGCTGGTTTTGCCACCCGGATTTACACAAGTATATCGAAGGCGACCTGCTGGAGCTGTACGAAGAACGGGTGAAGACATCAGGAAGACGAAAAGCCAATATCAAGTTTGCCTTGGATGTCTTGTTGCTTTTCCGGCTCAGTATTATCCGACCGTTTACACAACATCAATCTATAATTCATACGGCTATGCTTAAAAGCTATTTTACCATTGCCTTTCGTAACCTAGCGAAAAGAAAATTTTACGCGGGTATCAACATTCTAGGATTATCTATCGGGCTTACCTCCTGCCTACTGATCGTCCTATACATTCACCACGAGCTGAGCTACGATACTATGCATACCAAGGCCGACCGAATTTACCGGGTCGGATTGAAAAGTTTAGAAGCAGGAGATATAGTTACTACTGCCCCGTTAGCATTTACCGCGGTAGAGGAGTTACCAGAAGTAGAAAGTGCCACTCATATCTGTCATTTTCTCAGTACCCAGACGATCCGCTATGATGAAATCACCATTGTTGAGGAGAAGATTTACTTTGCTGATTCTACCTTTTTTGATGTCTTTAGTTTTAAACTTCTAGCAGGCGACCCCACCACCGCCCTGACTGAACCTAATACCTTGGTTATTACCGAAGAGATGGCTCATAAATACTTTGAAGACGAGCCCGCTCTAGGTAATATCTTACTCGTAGGTGACGGAAAGATACCACATAAGGTAACTGGGGTGGTAGAAAACCTCCCTTCAAACGTGCACTTCCACTTCAATATGCTACGACCGATGGCTTCGCTAGCATTAAGCCGAGTTGATGATTGGTTCAGCAATAGCTTTGTTACCTATCTTTTGTTGCACGAAGGTGCTCCTCCCGAATCAATAGAAGCTAAGTTTCCGGGACTAGTGAAAAAATACGTAGGGCCGGCATTAGAGCGATACTTGGGAGTTTCTTTAGAAACATTTGCTGAACAACAGGGTATTCAGTATGGCTACTTTCTACAACCACTGTTGGACATTCATCTACACTCTAATCTGAGGCAAGAGTTAGAACCCAACGGCGATATTACCTACGTATATATTTTCGGTGCTATCGCCTTTTTCATTATTCTGCTGGCCTGCATCAACTTTATGAACCTAGCTACCGCCCGTGCGGCTAATCGGGCGAAGGAAGTAGGAGTACGCAAAACACTGGGATCATTACGCTCCAGTTTGGTGGGACAATTTATGACCGAATCGGTCGTATTGAGCCTAATAGCTACTAGCTTAGCTGTAGTGGCTACTAATCTATTACTTCCTTCTTTTGGCAATATTGCTGGTAGAGAAATATCATCTGCTCTTTTCACCCAACCCTGGTTCCTACTTAGCTTACTAGGATTGATGCTAGTCGTAGGAATGCTGGCGGGCAGTTACCCCGCATTTTATCTCTCATCTTTCCGTCCGGTAGAAGTGCTCAAGGGAAAGCTGAAAGCCGGTGCACGAAGTAGTGGAATTCGGAATACGCTGGTGGTGTTTCAGTTCTTTGTTTCCATTACACTGATTATCTGTACATTACTAGTATATCGGCAATTGGAATACGCTCAAGCAAAAAACTTAGGGCTTACTAAAGAGAACGTACTGATCGTGTATGGAGCGCAACGTCTGACCGGTAACCAGCAAGCAGCTTTCAGACTAGCTTTATTAGATAAATCGCAAATAGTGAATGCCAGTGTTTCTAACAGAATTCCACCGGGCACAATTAGTACAACGATTTTCAGAAAAGCTACTACCGAAGAAGATGCTATCTTGCGTATATATGAGGTTGACTATGACTATCTACCTACGATGCAAATTGAACTGCTGGAAGGCAGAAATTTCTCCCAAGACTTCTCCACTGATACCACAGCTATTCTGCTTAATGAAGCCGCCGCCAAGTCATTTGGCTCGAAGAATCTATTGAATGAAGAAGTGGTGCATACCGGTTCGGGTAGAACTTATCGAGTAATCGGAATAGTTAAGGACTTTAACTTCGAGAGCTTACGAAATGAAATACAGCCTTTGGCTTTAACCCTCACTACCCGAGGTTCTTATCTTTCGGCCCGAATTAGCGGTAAAGATGTATCAGCCACGGTGGAACAAATAGAAAGCCTGTGGGAACAGTATGCTCCGGATCAACCCTTTCAGTACGCTTTTCTGGACGATAACTACGACGCTTTGTTCCGAGCCGAGCAGCGATTGGGCAAAGTGTTTTCTATTTTCACCGGACTGGCTATCGCCGTGGCTTGTCTGGGACTGCTCGGGTTGGCTACGTTTATGGCTGAGCAGCGCACTAAAGAGGTTGGTATCCGCAAAGTGATGGGTGCTTCAGAAAGTCATCTTATCCTGCTACTATCGAAAGATTTTACCAAACTGGTCGTAATTGCCTTCGGCATTGCCACTCCCGTCGCGTATCTCATCGTGCAAAAGTGGTTAGAAGGATTCGCGTATCACACCGACATTGCCCCCTTGATTTTCGTACTATCCGGAACCGGCGCTTTACTCATTGCCTGGCTTACTGTGAGTTGGCAATCGGTCAAAGCCGCCCTCGCCAACCCCGTAGACTCCCTCAGAAATGAATAATAAGCCTTCGCCACCAAAACTACTCCTTCGTTTCTTTCGCTGGTTCTGCCACCCAGAGTTGCATAGATTTATTGAGGGGGATCTGCTAGAGCTGTACGAAGAGCGGATGGAAGCATCAGGAAGACGAAAAGCGAATATCCAGTTTGCTCTGGATGTATTGCTGCTTTTTAGGCCAGGAATTATCCGACCAGTACAACAACCTTACCTCTTAAATTATACCGCTATGTTTAAAAGCTATTTCAAAATTAGTTGGCGAAATATGCTTGCTCACAAACTATACTCAGCTATCAAGACCGGAGGACTAGCCATCGGCATTGCTGCATGTTTGTTAATCACTTTATTCATCAAGAATGAGCTTAGCTACGACATGCATTATCCCGATAGTGATCGCATCTACCGAGTACTATTCGAGTACAGCTATCACGGAGAGCATGGTTTCGGGGTAGCTACCCAAGCCCCTTTAGCAGCAAAGTTAACCAGTGACTTCCCCGAAGTAGAAATAGCCGGACGGCTCAACCCCTACTCTTTCATGGGGGCGGGGGGTAAGGAAGTTCGCTTCGAGAACCAGCAGAGTAGTCGGTATGAAGAGCATACAGCCTATGCTGATCCAGAGTTATTAAAAGTACTTCAACCTGTGATGGTGGAGGGCAACCTTCATCGCGCACTTTCCAAGCCTGCTACCGTAGTGATTACAAAGAGTAAAGCTAATCTCTATTTTCCGGGAGAAAGTGCCTTGGGGAAAGTACTCATTTTCAACGAAGACAACAAACATCCTTACACGATAGACGGGGTCATAGAGGACTTTCCTGAGAACAGTCACCTGAATTTTGACTTTTTACTAACGCTGAGCGAACAGGAATTTTGGAAAGAAGAGCAACAGTCTTGGCTCAACACCAACTATTTTACCTATGTAAAGATAGCTCCCGGAACGAATGTAGTTCAACTCGAATCTAAGCTAGCTACCATCCTGCTAGATTATTGCACTCCCGCAATTTCAGCAGTTCTGGAGATAGAACCGGAGTCTATCCAAGAAAACTTTAAATTTCACCTTCAACCAATCCGAGACGTTCATCTCAATTCTACGCATACCGATGATATGCTAGCTAGCGGAGACATCAAGCTGGTATGGTTATTTGGAGCTATTGCTTTCTTCATTCTGTCTCTGGCGAGCATTAACTTTATTAATTTATCCACCGCTAAATCTGCAAACCGAGCGAAGGAAGTAGGCTTGAGAAAAACGCTGGGTTCACTTCGTAGTAACTTAGTTCAACAGTTCTTGGCCGAATCAGTTCTCTTTAGCATGATTGGGTTCCTGGTAGGCGTACTACTAGCTTGGCTACTCCTACCCTACTTTAATTCGCTAGCAGCGAAGTCGCTCATTTTTCCCTGGAAGCAGATATGGTTTGTTCCGAGCATATTTTTGGTTGCGTTGCTCTTAGGAGTGTCTTCGGGACTCTATCCGGCTTTTTATCTATCTGCTTTCAAACCAGCTAAAATACTAAAGGGCAGTATGCGACAAGGCAGTGGAAATGCTAAGCTGAGAAATGGCTTGGTAGTATTTCAGTTCGGCATCACCATCGTACTACTAATCGGCACCTTAGTGGTAAACCAACAAATGAATTTCATTCTCAATGCCAGTATTGGGTTTGAGAAAGATCAAGTTATCCTGTTGCAAGGGGTTCAAACATTGGGCAACAAAGTAGCAACGCTAAAGACTGAACTACTAAAGCTTCCGGATATAGAGCGAGTATCGGTGAGCGATTACCTCCCAATTACCGGCCCGGAAGTAAAACGAAATGGGACAAGCTTTTGGAAAGAAGGACAAAAAGGAGAAATCCAAGCGATGGGGCAATTATGGCAGGTAGACGAAGATTACGTGGGAGCGATGGGGATGAACATTTTGAAGGGTAAGGACTTCTCTCGAAATAAAGGTTTTAATCGGGAAAAAGCAATCATCAATGAAACACTCGCTCAAAAGTTAGGATTGGATAATCCAATCGGCCAACTGATTGAGAAGAACGGCGGAGACGGGGGCAACAAAGTTGAAATAATTGGAGTAGTAGAAGATTTTAATTTTCAATCTTTTAAGGAAAATATTGGTGGGTTATGTCTGATAATTGGAAATAGCCCATCGATAGCTTCACTAAAAGTACGCACTGGAAATGTGTCTCACCTGCTTCCGGCTATCGAAGAAATCTGGAATCAGTTGTCTCCCACCCAACCTATTCGGTATGATTTTCTCGATGAGCGGTTTGCGGTGATGTATGGCAATATCCAACAAATGGAGCGGGTGTTTTTTACTTTTGCTCTCTTAGCCGTCATAGTCGCCTGTTCGGGTTTATTTGCTCTGGCTGCATTTATGGCCGAGCAGCGTAGCAAAGAGATGAGTATTCGTAAAGTGCTAGGAGCCTCAGTTAGTAGTATTTACTTCTCATTGACATGGGGCTTCCTGAAGCTAGTGCTTTTTGCTCTAATAATCGCATTCCCCATCGCCTGGTATATAATGCAACAGTGGCTAACTGACTTTGCCTATCGGATTGAGTTGGCTTGGTGGTTTTTTGGTGCAGCCGCTTTCGCGGTCATTGGAATAACACTATTAACGATCAGCTCACAAGCTCTGAAGTTATCCTTTGCCAACCCTGTAGACTCCCTCAGAAATGAATAGCAACCCTTCACCACCGAAACTACTCCTTCGTTTCTTCCGCTGGTTCTGCCACCCGGATTTACATAAGTATATCGAAGGCGATCTGCTGGAGCTATACAAAGAGTGGGTGAAGGAAAAAGGGAGACGGACTGCTAATATCAAGTTCGCTTGGGACGTACTGCTGCTCTTCCGACCAGGAATTATTAAACCACTAAAAAGAGATCAACCCTTGAATCATACGGCTATGTTACAACACAACTTACTACTTACTTTCCGCAACTTCCGTCGCTACAAAAGCACCTTTTTTATTAATCTAATTGGTCTGTCTTCCGGTTTGGCTTGTGCTCTGCTCATTTTCTTATGGGTGCAGGACGAACTAAACGTAGATAAGTTTCATGCCAAAGACGATCGACTCTATCAGGTAATGGAGAAGCAGCGCGGCGATGAAGGTATTTACACTTCCTTTCAAACTAGAGGGCCGGTAGCTGATTTGTTGCGGGAGGAAATGCCTCAGATAGAATATGTGGCCGCCGTCGGTCCCGTTTCCTGGGCTGATCATGGCCGTCTCGCGCTTTCTGTAGGTGAGAAAGCCGTACTAGCAGCGGGACAGTATGTTGGTAAAGATTACTTCAATATCTTTTCTTATGAACTGCTTATCGGCAGTAAAGATCAGGTGCTGGCTGACAAAAATTCTATTGTGCTTTCCGAAGAGCTAGCTACCCGGCTCTTTGATTCGGCTCAGGAGGCGGTTGGCAAGTCGGTAGAATTTCAGCAGGAACGAGAATTTATTGTTTCGGGTATTTTCAAAGGAACCCCCGCCCGTTCTTCCGTACAATTTGACTTCGCGCTGTCTTTTGAAGCCCTGAAAGATGAAAAACCCTGGGTAGATGAGTGGGGAAGCAGTGGCCCGTTAGTTTTTGCTATTCTGAGAGAGGGAGCCGATGTTGAACAATTTAACAACGAACTGGAATCTCTGCTGAAAGAAAAGTTTGGCCACGATATCAATCGTACGATACTGCTCCAGCGCTATTCGGATAACTACCTGTACGGTTCGTATGAAAATGGCGTACGAGTTGGGGGTCGGATAGAGTACGTTAGATTATTCTCAGTCGTGGCGATCATCATTCTGCTTATTGCCAGTATCAACTTTGTAAATTTAGCTACCGCCCGGGCATCGAGAAGGCTAAAAGAAATTGGTATAAAAAAGGTAGTCGGTTCCGGACGAAAGAACCTGATTTTTCAGTACATCGGTGAATCCGTTCTAATCAGTTTCTTTTCACTGGCGGTTGCTATCTTGTTAGTAGCTCTTGCCTTACCGGCGTTCAACGAAATTACCGGAAAGCAATTTACGCTAGGTTTTGATGGCCCCCTTATTTTATCCGCCCTTATCATCACGTTCGCTACGGGCGTAGTAGCGGGTCTTTATCCGGCACTGTACCTTTCGGGCTTCAAACCAATTACCATACTGAAGGGGAAGCTAACTCCGTCTTCCGAAGGGGCTTGGGCGCGGAAGGGATTGGTCATATTTCAGTTTACCCTTTCTATTATTCTGATGGTCAGCGTCTGGGTAGTAAACCGGCAAATTGCTTTTGTTCAAAATCAGCACTTGGGTTACGATAAAGATAATGTAGTCTACTTTCCAATTACCGGAAGACTAAAAGGGAACGAAGAAACTTTTCTAACAGAAATGAAGAAAATACCCGGTGTTCTTAACGCATCTAGTACCGGACACCGCATTGTGGGGCACAACTGGTCGGTTGGAAGCATCAGTTGGGCGGGGAAAAGTCAGGATGACGAGACGCAATTTCAGGTGGTAACCGCTAACTATAACTTGCTAGAAACATTAGGCATAGAAGTAAAACAGGGGCGTTCTTTCTCTCAGACTTTCGGGGCCGAAACCACGAAAATCATATTTAACGAAACCGCTATTGAAGCGATGGGGCTTTCGTCCCCAATCGGTAGTACGGTAGAATTTTTCGGCGAAAAGGAAATTATTGGGGTAGTCAACGACTTTCACTTCGAGTCTTTACACGAAGAAATAAAGCCGCTATGTTTTGTCATACAGCCTAATTCTGAAAACAGGATCATGGCTAAACTACAGTCAGGAAGGGAAAAAGAAACACTAGCCGAACTTCAAAACCTTTACAGTAGCTACAATCCGGGGTTCGTGTTGGATTATCGCTTCCTGAATGACAACTATCAGGCGTTATACGAAGCTGAGCAACGAGTCTCAACCTTATCCGAATATTTTGCCGGTATCGCCATCCTCATTTCTTGTCTGGGATTATTTGGATTAGCCACGTTTACCGCTGAGCGGCGAGTAAAAGAAATCGGTATCCGCAAGGTGTTAGGGTCTAGCGACTTCGGCATTGTTCGTTTACTATCCGGCGATTTTACTAAGATGGTGCTAGTAGCCATTGTTATTGCGTTACCCATCAGCTACGTTATTGCCCGGCAGTGGCTGCAAGATTTTGCCTTCAGCATTGAGCTGGAATGGTGGTACTTCGCCGGAGCTGGACTGGTAGCCTTACTCATCGCCTGGTTAAGTGTAGGCTTCCAAACAATCAAAGCCGCCCAGATGAACCCCGTAGATTCCCTCAGAAATGAATAAACAACCTTCACCACCCAAATATATACTTCGTTTTTTCCGCTGGTTCTGTCACCCAGAGTTGCATAGATATATTGAAGGGGATCTGCTGGAACTGTACGAAGAGCGGATAAAAGCATCAGGAAGACGAAAAGCCAACATCAAGTTTGCCCTAGATGTTTTGCTGCTATTTCGTCCCAGTATCATAAAATCAGTGAGTGCCTCTTACCAACCTAATCACTACAGTATGTTTAAGAATTATTTTAAAACTTCCTACCGCAATATGGTGCGGAGCAAGCTATTCACGACCATCAATGTGGTGGGGCTGGCCGTTAGCATGTCGGTCGGCTTATTGATGGTTGCCTTCATTTCCGACTTACTATCCTATGATAATTTTCATAAGAAAAAAGACCGAATCTACCGGGTGATTACCACGAACCAACCGGATAACGGACCCGCTATGAACCTGGCATCTACCTCAATAAAGGCCGGATATCAAATACGGGAAACCATATCAAACGTGGACACATTGACAATACTCCGCCGGGGGTTTAGTGGTGATGCCGCGGTGGGCGATCATACAGTGCCCTTGCAGGCATTATGGGCCGATCATTCATTTTTCAACGTGTTCACCTATCCCCTACTACAGGGTGATCCCGCCACGGCACTAGCCGAACCTTATTCGTTAGTGTTGACCGAGCCGGCGGCGGAAAAACTATTCGGAAGAACAGATGTGGTGGGGCAGTCGGTGACATTTGACACGGTTAACTATCTGGTTACGGGGGTGGTGCCCGCTACGCCCAAACTCTCTCATCTTCAATTCGAGGCGTTAGTATCATTTGCTACCTTTGAGCTTCAAAATCAGCAGGCCGATGAGGATGCTACTGGGTGGGAAAACATTTTCATGAATCATGTTTACCTCCTACTACCCCAAGGTCAGAGCCGTCAAGCTCTACAGGCCAGCCTGGATCAATTGAGTGACGCTGAAAATACCGCGATCCAAAACCGGAGGTTCATGCTCTCCCTACAACCATTAAGTAAAATTTCCATTGGGAGTACCTTAACGAATGAAATAGGCAAATCGGTGAATAATATCGCCTTGTGGGTACTGCTCGGGCTGACATTTGTCGTAATCCTCTCCGCTTGTTTCAACTACGCCAATCTCTCTATGGCCAGAGCTTTAAAGCGTTCTCGGGAGGTAGGTATCCGAAAAGTAGTGGGGGCTAGAAAAAGCCAGGTAATTAGTCAGTTTCTCACTGAGGCAGTCATGGTTTCAGTATTGGCACTGGTTGGCTCTTTTGGATTGTTCTTGCTGTTAAAACAACAGTTTACTGCTTTACACTCCTATATCGACAAACATGTAGTCCTTGACCTCTCCCCTACCTTACTATTGTCGTTTGGCCTGTTAGCAGTAGTTATCGGTATGATGGCCGGGGTGTTACCCGCTGTATTTTTTTCTCAAATAAAAGTACTACACGTGCTGAAGGGGCTTCCGGCATTTCGGGCGTTCCGACGGGTTACAATGCGTAAATCGCTGATCGTCACGCAGTATACTTTTTCACTTATGTTTATTACTGCTACCATAATCGGCTATCATCAATACCAAAATTTTTTGGCTTTTGACCTGGGCTTCAACACTGAAAACGTGTTGAACATTGATTTGCAGGGCAACCAGGCGGAACTTCTTACGCAAAAGCTTGCCGCACTACCAGCCGTAAGCGAAATTTCACAATCCGCCCTGGTGAGCAGTCTGGGCAGTGCGTGGAGTACCCATTTAAAATATCAAGATCCCAACGACTCTACGAGTGTGTGGCAAAACTTTGTGGATGAGCATTATTTACCGCTTCATGCCTATTCTATGGTAGCAGGCAAAAATTTCACATCTAATCAACAGAGCCAAGCTATCGTCAATGAGAAGTTGCTGCAACGCTTTGGAATTGGGGAAAATGATCCTTCTCAGGCATTGGGCGAAGTGATAACCTTGGATGGTGAAGAGACAGAAATTGTAGGGGTCGTAAAAGACTTTCATTACGAAACGTTGGAAGATGCGATAAAGCCCGTGGTTTTTCGTTACTCTTCCGATCCTGGCCGATACCTTAACGTAAAAATTTCAGCTACCAACTGGCCGGAAACGTTAGAAAACATTGAACGAGCCTGGAAGGAGCTAGATCCGGTTCATCCGTTAAACGCAAAGTTGTATGATGACCAACTAGCACACAGCTATAGTCCCTACGTAATGATGGTAAAGGTGATTGGCTTTCTGGCGTTCTTAGCCGTACTCATTTCTTCCATAGGATTGTTCGGAATGGTAGTGTTTACTACCGAGACTAAACGTAAGGAAATCAGCATCCGTAAAGTGTTGGGTGCTGGTGAGGGCAGTTTAATGTATTTATTAAGCAAAAGCTTTTTCAACTTACTAATCATTTCGGCTCTTATTGCCCTACCTATCACCTACCTGTTTTTCGATCAAGTAGTGCTCTCTAATGTAGCTTACCATTCGCCGATTGGGTTAAAGGAGCTATTGACTGGTCTGGTGGGAGTATTGACAATAGCACTGTTAATGATTGGCTCCCAAACAATAAGAGCAGTTCGGGTAAACCCTGCTAAAACCCTGAGTGAGGAATAGCAGGAGATGATAAGTTTGTGAGTATTAATTCTGGCTAAAGGGCATTCTTTGGAGTGGTATTACTATGAATGAAAGACAAAGGTGGGCTTACAGGATAGACCACGCAACGCCAGTAAAACAATCAAATTAGTTAAGGCTCAGGTATCTACTGCTCACTTCTCTAAGAAATTTACGTATGCGGTTGATCCTCATCATTATCAGCTTTCTATTAAGTACCAATACGGCCGTTTATGCTCAAGATAGGTACGAATACATTGACATTCATACTATGCGCGATCAACCAATTGTGAAAGGTACCATCAACGGCAAGGAAGCTTTCTTTTTGCTAGATACTGGAGCGGATGTAAGCCTGATTCACATTAATGACGCTAAACGTTACGGTTTTTCCTACCATACCCGACACTCCAGGCAAGGGTTTCGTGTCACCGGATTGGGAGCAAGTGTCAAGGGGTTAGTAGGAGTGTACGGTATGAATTTAGAGATAGGTTCCCAGAAAATTATTGACGATTATATTGCGGTAGACTTATCCAATATCATCCGTACTTTGCATACCGGCTCAACCGTGAGAATTAGCGGTATCATTGGCTGCAAAGCACTCCGACTGCATGGTTTCGTAATTGACTATCACCATAAGAAGGTCAAAATGAAGTTACCCTCCTCCAAATAATTAGGCTGGAATAGCGAAAGACGTAGTATTAACTACTCACTTCGCAGTGCCTTGGCTGGATTCGCTCGAGCCGCTTGAAGTACTTGAGTAACTACGAATGCTAGTGCGAAGATCAGAGCAGCTAAGCTAGTAAGCGGAAATATCCACCAGTGAATGTCAGTACGAACGGTGTACCATTCTGGATACTAATTTATGATCCACCGAGCAAAAGATAGTAAAATGGCGTTGTATTTGATGTAGTTTTGGTGTAATATTGAAACTATGTCACGATTAAGTATATCTTTTACAAAACCCAATGACGACTGGCTGAACGCGCAAGTAGATAGCCAAGAGTATAAATCTAAAAGCGATGTGGTGAATGACCTCATTCGCCAAGCTCGCCGCGAACAGGAACAAATTGAAATTATTCGCTCCAAGTTAATCAGAGCCGAGCAGCGCGGTTTCACTGATCAAACGCCTGAGCAAATCCGAGAAGAAGTTCGAAAAGAACTGCGGATCGATGGCATCTTATAAGCTAACTGAAGAAGCAAGAGACGATCTTCGGGATATTTATCGCTATGGTGTCACCCAGCATGGGCAAACCCAAGCCGATGAATATTATGATGGTCTGATGGACAAATTCCAATATATCGCCGAAAATCCTAATTTCTATCAGGCGGTTGATTATATTCGTAAAACCTACCGCCGTTGTGTTTACGGTGAGCACAGTATTTTTTATCGTATAATAGGTAACGATGTTGAAATTATGACGATCATTCGTGCTCAAAACTTACCAGATAAGCTCCAGTAGAGTAAGGGGCTTTGCCTATCGCAGGCTTCACCGTCTTAGATGTAATGACTTACGGTTTCTTCGGCGCACAGGCATCGAGATTGAAGAAACAGAGCTACTTTTCTTACAGCATTTTGTTCTTCCTGAAATGCAGATCGCTTAAAAGAAACTGAAACTATACTAGCTACAGCAACTCAAGCTATTCACTTCGCAATGCTTTAGCGGGATTAGTACGAGCGGCCCGAAGTGCTTGAGTAACTACGAATGCTAGTGCGAAGATCAGAGCAGCTAAGCCAGTAAGCGGAAATATCCACCAGTGGATGTCAGTACGAACGGTGTACCGCTCAAGATATTGGCTTAAGGCCCACCAAGCTATTGGGGCGGAGATCACGAAGGCGATAATCACTAGGCGAGAGAAGTCTCTCGACATCAGTGATATAATGCTAGTCACCGAAGCCCCCAGCACCTTCCGGATTCCGATTTCCTTCGTGCGCTGCTCGGCAGTATACGAGGCTAGTCCGAATAAGCCTAAACCGGTAATAACTAATGCCAATACCGTAAATAAATTGGCTAAACTTTTCGTCAGATTGATGATAGTGTACTTCTTCTGGAATTCTACGTCGGCAAATTCGTACTTAAACGGATACGCAGGGTTGTGCTTGTTAAAAATATCTTCAACCTGGGTCAGGGCTCCGGGAAGATTATTCGTTTTATCAAGCCGTAGGGAGTAGCCCCCACCCCAGTCACCCATAAGTATCATCATGGGTTCTATTGGCTGATGGGGAGATCCCATTAGTACATCATCTACAATACCGATGAGTGTTCTCTTCTCTCCGCCAAATTCAAGCTGGGTTCCGATAGGGTCATCGAGTTGCATAATATCCGCCCCGGCTTTATTCACCAGAATAGCGGCAGTATCACTAGCGAAGTCTTCCGAAAAATCCCGGCCTTCCAGCACATCAATGCCCATTGTTTTGGTATAGTCGTAGCCCGCTACAATAGTGGAGAAAATTACCCGTTGTTCTTCGGGTTTTCCGGGCCAACCCAGAAAGTTGTTAGAGTACACATCGGTAATTGGACTGTTAGAGCGGGTCATACTAGTGACTAACCCCGACTGTAATAATTCGTTTTTCAGCACTTCGTAGTTCTTTTTCAGATCATCGGTTCCCTCTACAAAAATGAGGTTCTCCTGGCTGTACCCAAGTTCACGGTTTTGCACCAGACGTATTTGCTGGTAAATGACCACGGCTCCGATAATTAGTAAAATTGAGAAACCAAACTGAAGAGTTACTAGCACTTTGCGTGGAGTACTGGCTCCTTTTCCGGCCTTTATCGTGCCTTTTAGCACCCGAGCCGGTTGAAACGATGACAAATATAACGCTGGGTAGCTACCGGCAATAAGCCCGGTGAACAACACTACTACTAAACTCGCTATCCAAAATTGCCAAGTAGAAAAATTGATAAAAAGCTCTTTATCCACTAGATTATTGTAAAATGGCAAAGCCAGTTCCGTAAAAAGTATCGCAATCAGAAACGCTAATAATGAGATGAAGATTGCTTCACCCATAAACTGTAGAATCAACTCCCGCCGATGCGAACCCACACTTTTACGGATGCCCACCTCCCGAGCGCGTCCTTCTGAGCGGGCGGTAGCCAGATTCATAAAATTGATGCAGGCAATCACCAAGATAAAAATAGCAATTGCGGTGAATAGCTGCACATATTCTATCATTCCCCCTTCTTCTTTGCCATCCTCGAAGTTAGAATGAAGTCGCCAGCGAGCCAGTGGATATAAAAACAGCTCCCGCTTAAAGTCCATATTACCATTTTCGTGTACAATATCGCGGATACTATTCTCTACCTCAGCCTGATGAGTAGGATCGGTTAGCTCGGCGTATACTTGCCAAGAGTGGTTGTCCCAGTTTTCCTCATGATAGCGTTTAACATAATCGAAAGTAGCGTTTAGTTTCCAGGGCAATAAGAAGTCAAATTCAAAAGAGGAGTTACTAGGAATGTCCTCTAATACTCCCATTACCTGCAACTCGTGTTTATCATCTACCCGCACCACTTTTCCTATTGGATCCTCTTTATCAAATAATGCCTTAGCAGCGGACTCAGTAATGACAATAGACGAAGGATCATCAAGCAGTGTACCGCGTTCGCCACCCTGCACCAACGGAAATTCAAACATCTCTAAAAATTCTTCGCTAACAAAGAAGCCTTCTTTAACTATGGCATCTTCACCAACCGCAAGTAAGTGGTTACCACCCCAATTCGAGACAGCCACTCGCTCAATGTGGCTATTGGCACTTTTAAGGGCTTCGTAGGTAGGTAACGGGAGTGCTACTTGGGAGCCAATATCCTCATCCCACTGGGCTTGTAACCAAACCTGGTACAGGCGGTCAGCTTTTGGATGAAAAGAGTCGTACGATGTTTCGTCTTGCACCCACAGCAAAATCAGAATGCTACAGGTAAGCCCAATAGCCAGACCAAAAATGTTGATGAACGAATAAACCTTGTTCTTAAACAGGTTACGGATGGCAATTCGGAGGTAGTTCTTGAACATAGCTAGTTCAGTTAGCAGTTTGCAATGAACAATGAGCAATCAAACTGAAAGAGTTGAAGAGTGTCTTTCCTTTTCTAATTGCTCACTGCTAACTGTTCATTGATAATAGTGTGCCAAAGCTAAAATCGGCGATTATGGTTGGTAAACACGGTTTATGGGTAAGATGACTGTTCACTAACGAACAATATTGCTCAGAAGTGAACAATTTGAATTTTAATAAAATCCGCATTACGTAGGGTGAGAAAAAAGTACAGAAGAATATGACTCTACAATCTGATTCACATTATTACAGTACGGTTGCCTCAAGCAAGAGCGGAATGCTAAGCATCGCTAATAGCGTCTGAATAGTGATGATAGCCGCAATTAAGGTTTTGTCTCCGCCTAATTCGGCAGCTAAGGTGTACGATGATACTGAGCAGGGTAAGCAAGTGTACAGCACTGCTACGGATAAGGCTAACCTATCAACCGAGAAGAAAGTACCCAATCCGAAAGCCAGTAACGGCAGTACCACCAGTTTTAGCAGACTGCTCACGGTCAATAATTGCCAGTGCTGCCCCAATGTTCGTACTTGTAGCCCAGCTCCCACGGATAATAAGCCCATTGGTAAGGCTGCCTGCCCCATAATGGTGGTGATTGACGATAACCCCAACGGAAGACCAATACCACTAAAGTTAAGTAACAACCCTACAACACAGGCTACGATGAGTGGGTTCGTCAGAATACTACGCACCACCCGAGCAATATTGGGTGAATTGCGAGGTACCCAGCGGGCAAAGCCTAGTACGCTAATTACATTCACCAGTGGTATTACAATCGCCAAAGCTACTGCCAACAGGGCTAGACCATCGGTCCCCAGAAGCGTTGAAGCACCCGCCAAGCCAATGTAGGTATTCGGGCGAATACTGCCCTGTAGCACCGAGGTATAACTCGCATTACTTCCTGGCATAAGCGGCCTTACCAGCCAGACCACTACCGAAATTACAACGATAGACAAGCATAACACTCCCAGCATCGGAAGTAATTCGGGACGGTTGAGATTAGCAGTAGCCAGCTTGTTAATGAGCAAGGCCGGAAATAGCACGAAGTAGGTCAAACGGTCGGAATACGGCCAGAACGCATCACCCGGAAATTTTATTCGCCGTAGCCCCAAGCCAATCACTACCACACCAAAAACCGGAAGTAAAGCGATGCTCATGTGTTAAAGTGTTAGCGTGTTGTGGTGTTATAGTGCTAGGGTGTTAAAGTACTGAGTGTTATAGTGTTTGTATAATGCTAAGCAACTAGTTCCTATAACACCCCTTTACTACGAACTATAAGAGCGTGTTTGAACTTTATCCTTTAGTTTTCTGATGGCTGTTTTCCGCCCATACTTCGCCTTTTTTTCGGACGATAGCTTAGGCTATCCTCCTCAAAAAGAGTCTCGTCTGTCCGAAAAACACCTCATAATAAATTCTAAAAATAAAATCCAAACACGCTCTAACACTTTCGCACCATAGCACTATCTCTACTCACAATAATTAAACTTAGGATAGTCAGGACAATCATCGCCTGCGGAAGCATGAATGGTGTGTAACTGTCGCTTTTGCTGATGCAATACATCATGATAAAGAAAGTCGGTAATTTCGGCCACATTATTAGCTAGCGGTCGCCCAGCCCACTCGTGCCGACCGCGACAAACTGTATACAGATAATATGGTTTACCTAGTTCTCGTAGTTTACCCGCAATAGCTTCCGCTCCGTAAAGCGGCATATAACCCGGTTCGCCTACTGAGCAGTAATGGTGTGGTGCTTCTCCGTAGGGCACCAGATTATCGCAAGTGCCGTGAAAAAACTGAGTAGGAACAGCCGATTCGGCCGTCACCCAGTCTAGCGATACCAGAGCACCCGCCATGCTAATGACTCCGGCATAGCGAAAATTTTCGGAAAGTAGCGCCCCCTCTTCCACTATGTGAGTTTCTGGCCAATAAGCTGCGTGCAATACGGCTTCGGCTCCAGCACTGCTTCCGGCTAGTACAATTTGGGTAGTGTCAATGCCCAGTTTAGCCGATTGGCTATTTAGAAATTGAGTAGCCCGAGCAATGTCGTTTCCTGCCACCCGAAATGTATTGATTTTATTAGGGGTAGGCTGATCGCAACTGAAAGACTGTCCCTTCATGGTGAGGGTGTAACTGATGGTAGCCACCACGTAGCCTTTCTGAGCTAACTGACGAAAAAAACGATCCGCCCGCTCCCCATTGCGCTGCCCACCGGAGAAGCCACCACCGTGAACATACAGTAGCAAAGGCCGTTGAGTTTCTGAGTCGTTTTGGGGAGTGTAAATATCTAAATCCAGTGGCTCATTGGGCTGTTGGACGTAGGTAAAGGTTTCCATCTGAACGGAAAACAGGCTATCAAGGTAGCGTTCCTGGGCAAAACTTACTCCACCCATTATTAAGCTAACGAATAGTGACAGAAAGGTTGCGATTATAGATTGGTGCATGGTGTTTAGTTTATTCGGTTTCTAAGATAGGATATTATCCAGAACCTGTCGTCGCACCTTCTTAACTCATGCCTTTCGTATTTCATCTTACCTTTCGGTAATAATAGTTTTCAGATTATTCATTTGTCCGATGTCGAACAGGGACTGTGCCAGAATGAAACAGGTAACTAGTTCAAAGTTCCCTCAGGGCCGTTGAGACCGCTTGGCACACTATTCTCAATGTAATGAATAGTGAATAATGATTAATGAAGCTCATTCCTCCATTCTATAGTGGCATTATTCATTATTTATCAATCATCAAACATTATGTTCAAAAGCTATCTAAAAATCGCCTACCGCAACTTATTGAAGAATAAGATTTTTAGCCTAATTAATATCCTGGGACTAGCCATTGGCATGGCGGCTTGCCTGCTTATTCTACAATACGTTAGCTTCGAGTTGAGCTATGATAAGTTCCACGCAAAGAGCGACCGGATTTATCGGGCGGTCCGATATCAGTACAAAGAAGGCACGCTGGATGTTAAATCAGCCCGAACGTTTCCCACCATTGGCCGAGAACTTCGGGAGAACTTTCCGGAAATGGTAGAATCTTTCGTTAGAATACACCACCAACCCGGTGTTTTCGCCAAGGTTGATACCGAGCAACCCGAATATTTCGATGAAGAACGGGTGTACTACGCAGATGCTTCTTTCTTTGATGTATTTTCTTTCCCGTTATTGGTGGGAAATGTTACCCAAACGTTAGCCAATCCCAATACGGTAGTTATTACTCGTTCAGTAGCCAAGAAGTACTTTGGAGAAGACTGGCAGGAAGTAAACCCAATTGGTAAAACCCTACAATCCCGAACCTATTTTGGTGAAGCCGAACTATTGATTATCGGAGTAGTCGCTGACCCGCCCAGTAACGCTCATTTTACTTTTGACTTTTTGGTATCTTACCCTACAATGCATTCTTGGCGAGATGGTGATGCTGATTATTACTACGAAGCGGAAGAGAGTTGGTATTGGAGTGAGGTTTACACTTATTTGGTGCTAAACCCGGGGAAAGATCCGCAGCAATTGGAAGAAGCGTTTGCCCCTATCGTTAGCCAGCGTACTCCCAGCCGAAGCGAACAAGGATTTACTTTCCGTACTGCCTTACAACCCCTTGAGGAAATTCATTTACGCTCTGCGCTAATGAATGAACTGGAAGCCGGAGGAAATATCCGCACCGTCTACGTACTGTTGATCGTCGCCCTTTGCATTTTAATTATTGCTTGGGTGAATTTCGTTAACCTTTCGGTGGTAAAAGCAATTGAACGGAGCAAGGAAGTAGGGCTACGGAAGGTGCTGGGAGCGAAAAGGAAACAATTGATTAAGCAGTATTTGCTAGAGTCAGCACTGCTAAATGGAGTAGGAATATTAGTGGCGTTCACCCTGTTTCAACTGAGTCTGCCTTACTTTGAACAGTTTGCCGGAGTTACGATAGATCGTACGCTACTTACGCAAGGGATAGGTATCGTAGCAATGGGAGGACTATTTATAGTCGGTACTGTACTCAGTGGTTTGTACCCGGCCGCGGTGCTTTCGGCCTACCATCCCGCCAAGGTACTCCGAGGCAAGCTTACTCAGAACAGGAAAAGCGGACGATTAAGAAAGGGACTGGTGGTCTTTCAGTTCGCTACCGCTTCGGTGTTCATTATCATTGTCTTTGTGGTGAGTCAACAGCTATCGTTTATGCGAGATTATGAGTTAGGAGTCAATATTAAGCAAAAACTGGTGATTGAAGGGCCTCACTCGGTAGATAATGTAGAAGAGTTTAGAGCTAATTCAATTGCCTACAAAACAGCGTTGAAAAGGCATAGCTTAGTCAAACACGCTACTTTTTCTCGTAACGTACCCGCTACTGAGATCAGGGGTAATAACTACGTTCGGCAACGTGGCAAGCCTGAAGAGGCTAAGTTTTACCACGTGATGGGAGTAGACTACGATTACATGGCTACGTTTGACTTGCAGTTGGTTACCGGAAGGTACTTTGACGAAGACCAACCCGTGAGCAATGCGGAGATTATTCAAAATAACGAGAATGCTCCGGACTTTGGTACCAATGATCATTCGGTGATGGTAAACGAAACAGCAGTGAAAAAATTAGGCTTTCCGTCGGCAGAAGAAGCGATTGATCAACAAATATTCGTATTTGGCGGAGTGAAACAGATTGTGGGAGTAGTAAAAGACTATCACCATAAATCGCTAAAGAGTAGCTTTGAACCCATTATTTTCTACCTCCAGCCCACCGGTTGGGAATACGTTACGTTGGATATACAAGCCTCTGATAATTCTGTGGTACGTATTGATGAAATCATTGCTTACGCTGAACAGCAGTGGAAAGTATTTTATCCCGATGAACCCTTTCAGTACTTCTTTTTGGATGATCGGTTCAATCAGCAATACCAAGCCGACCAGCAATTTCATCTATTGTTCAACTTGTTCTCTGGGCTAGTCATCTTTATTGCTTGTATGGGGCTGTTTGGATTGTCTTCGTACGCCGCTGTGCAAAAGACCAAGGAGATAGGAGTGCGTAAGGTACTGGGGGCTTCGGTACAAAGTGTTGTTGCTCTGCTTTCTCGAGACTTCATAAGGCTCGTACTGATCTCCAGCGTTTTGGCGTTACCCCTCGCCTACTGGGCCACCCGACAGTGGCTAGAGAATTACGCCTTTCGGGTAGACATTCACTGGTGGATGTTTTTGCTACCGTTATTAGCTGTTTTAGTTATTGCGCTACTCACCGTCAGCGTTCAAACCATCCGAGCAGCTTTGGCCAACCCAGCAGACTCGTTGCGAAATGAGTAGCTACTTGAAAACATCCGCTACGGCTAATTTTACACTAAGAGGACTATCCAGCAACGTATCGGTCTCATTAAAGAAGTTGTAAGTATCTGCCGAAGTGTATACGGCAATTGCCTTCATACTAGGCAACACAATCCAGCATGAAGAAACCCCAGACTGAAAGTAGCGGTGGGCTTTTTCCACTAACTCGTCTAGGCTTTGAGTGGGCGAAAGAATTTCAACGGTAGCTAGGGGCACATCGTTTCGCTTGATAGTATCGTTACGCCAATCTATCTCGAACTTAGGGTAAATGGCTATATCGGGCACCGAGGGTTTTTCAGGCGTATCTAAGCTAAGTTCGGGTAGGATATGATAGGTTTTATTATAATTAGCCTTTAAAAGATAAACCAGATTCCCTTGTACCAAAGAATGTATTGTGCTAGGCATTGGCTTACCCCGTTCAAGTTCGTATTCAGAAAGAGTCTCGGTAGAATTTGACATACCACTTAGCTTTAAGTAAAAATACAATCTATATAAATAGTAAAGAAGCAATAAGATATTTTATTGGGGAAAAGTTCACCCCACTTTGCCGTTCGTTACCGAACAGTATACTGTATCAGAATGAAATAGTCGAGCTAGTTAAAACACCTCTATAACTATCCAGACCACTTGGCACAGTATTGTCAAATGAATAGTGAATAATGATTAATGAGTGATAAAACTTGTGTCTTCACTCTGTAGTGACATTATTCATTCATCACCAATCATCCGTCATTATGTTCAAGAACTATCTTACCATTACCTACCGGAAACTGATTCGCAAAGGTGAAGATAACCGCAATCTTGAACCACTAGCTCTTACGTGGAAAATGGTAATGCTTGCAATGCTGTTTGCCATTCCGCTCACCTGGATTTGATACAAAACAGCTAGAGGATTTTGAGTGCCACATTCAGTTTAGCTGGTCGGTATTGGCCCTAGCGAGGAGGCAGCATACTACTGATTGCTTTACTATAACAATCAGCGTTCAAACCATCTGAGCGACTTTGGCTAACCCAGCGGATGCTTTACGAAATGAACAGAGCTTACAATAGGTGAGATTGAAAACAAGTAGGGTATCGTCAGATGGAAAGCAACTAGAGCAGAATTTGCTCGTTATTGTTAACAAACCACATAGTTCCCAAAAATGCGCTATCTACTATTTCTTCCTACTCTTGCCCTACTCAGTGCTTGCCACTCCTTCGATTCTTCCGAAATTATTAGCCCTACTGATTACCAAATTCAGTCGGTCAGCTTTAATTTGTCGAAAGATGTAATACCCACAAATATGGTCGCCCAGAAGGTGAAAAACCACCAGGAATTTACCTTAGTTGGAGCTCGCCTTCAGCAGGGCAATGAAAACTTTGTAGCTCTCTGGCTGTTCAATGCTCAAGACTCAGCCGATATTCGCAGTATCAACCAAAGCGCCGAAGCGTTTTCCAGCTTCCCTCACCTTACGGCTATTTCCGCCCCGGATGAAGCTAACAACTTAATTGCTTTTCTGCGAAGAGACTAAAAACGGAGCGCGGAAACTGGAATCCAGATTTGGTAACCGAGCCAATAAAATCTAGCCTACCTTCTTGCTACCTTATTCGTATCTTGAAAGATCTACGAAAAAAATCGTAGGCAAATTTGGATGTACGATTTCTTTCGTATATACTTGGAGTACGATAAATTTCGTAGATTATGAAAATCCCTCCTAAACCTACTGAGGCTGAACTGGAAATTCTTCAGATAGTGTATCAGCTTGGACCTACTACCGTTCGCTTGGTTCACGATGAGCTGGCTCAGCAGCGAGACATCGGTTACACGACTACGCTAAAAAACATGCAAAATATGGTTCAAAAGGGCTTATTAGTTCGCGATGAGTCGGCTAAGAGCCATATTTATGCGGCCAACGTGCCCCAAGAAAAAACCCAAAAGCTACTCCTAGACCGTCTGCTGGAAACGGCCTTTGGTGGCTCTGCCGGGCGGATGGTACTGCAAGCACTAGGTCATCGTAAAACATCGAAGGAAGAGTTAGATCAAATTAAAGAACTTATTAAAAAACTGGAAGGAGGAAAATCATGAGTTGGCTACCCGACACCTGGATACAAACCCTAGGCTGGACATTAGTGCATAGCCTCTGGATTATCACCCTAATCGCTCTGGGTCTACGATTGCTGCTAGCGATCATTCCAAACAGAAGAGCAAAAGCCCGCTATCTTCTATCAGTAGCTACACTTCTCGCAACGATAGTCGCTCTGGGAGTTACCGGGTTTTACGTACACGAGCCAACTGAAAAAGGTGATTATACTGCTCTGATTGAAAATTTGGTTGAGCCTTCGGCCTTCAACGATGAGCTAGCAGTTTCTGACTCTACGCCATCCTTCATTCTACAGTTGAGCGATCAGCTCCGGCAATGGCTTACCCCTCATTTCTCGGGTATTCTCGTGATTTGGTTCAGCGGAGTGCTATTTTTCCTAGTGCGAGGCACCGGACGAATGATTTACCTCCATCGCCTCACTCATCGTAATACGCAGCCACTTAGTGCTCAGTGGCAAAATACTGTAACCCGGCTAACCCAGACTTTAGGCATTCGCCGAAAACTGGTAGTCCGGGTTTCACCCTACGTTCGTAGTCCGTTTGTTGCTGGTCTGCTGAAGCCAGTTATTTTGCTACCAGTTAGCGCGTTCTCTCAGCTAAGCCCGGAGCAGCTCGAAGCTATTTTGGCGCATGAATTGGCTCATATCCGTCGTTGGGATGATACCGTAAACTGGCTGCAAACGGTGGTAGAAATTATTCTATTTTATCATCCGGCTTTGTGGTGGATTTCGCAGGTAATGCGTGATGAGCGGGAAAAATGCTGCGACGATTTGGCCGTAGCCACCTGTGGCAGTGCGCTGGTGTACACTAAAGCACTCGCCCAATTAGAAAGTCTGCCCAATAATACCTCAGCTTTTGCTTTGGCATTATCGCGTTCTGGCAGCGGATTATTGGCCCGTATTGAACGGTTGATCCAGCCGAATGCTTCCTCTACCAAACCTTCGGTAGTTCCGATTATGGTAACTGCGGCGTTGGCTGCTGTCTTGGTTATGAGCTATCAATTTAATCCGCCTACTACCAACTCCTCAGCCGGTAGCTCGCCTATCTACTCCGGATTGATTCCCGGATTACCATCACCCTCCACTGAACCAACCCAGCCACAGCTCGATTCGCCTTGGCAGCCCGCTTTGCCCGACTGGCTGAAAGAGGAAAATAGCGTACTAGATACCATTCCTGCCGAGCAGGATACAATAGTTGCTAGCAACAAGGAAAATACTAAGCGTAATGCCTACCGCTTTTATTTTGTGCCCGACACAGATAGGTTTGAAGTAGACTCACTAACCCAAATTTTTAAGGTTGACTCATTGTCATCAACTTACGCTTTTTCATCACCAGGAATGCACATACTATCGCTGGACTCTCTACCCAAAACAATCATTTTACCACCGAACGCTATTCTACCGCCAAACATCGATCTTGATATTGATGAGAATATTGATTTGGATTTAGATGTGCTAAAAGATATTGAGGTGGTTATTGATTCAGTGCTAAGTGAAAATCATAAATTCAACTTTCATTTCTACGATACCACACCAGAGCCTGATAATTTTCCGCACATGGAGCAATTAAAGCAATTGTTGAGCGATTCTACAGGGAATGGCACTTTTCTAAATGCTCCCAAACCACCTCATGCCCTGCTGTACAATTCTGCCCCACATCGTTTTCGTACTATAGAAAGAACTCTTGATAGAACCCTCGCCCAGCTCGATTCTTTAGGTACCCAAGGGGGATGGTTCAGCGACTCTGCCCGAATGGATAATCTCCGAGCCGCCCAAGAAGCACTAGCTAACTTGCAGCCTTCCGATACATGGCACGAAAAAGTGCTAGAAGCTCAACGACGCTCATTAGAAGCACAGCAGCAACGCCACGAGATGCAGCTACAGTTACGGGATAAGCAACACGAAGAGCGGTTAGCCGCCTGGCAGAAAAGAATGGAAGCCTGGGAAGCTCGGCAGCAAGAAATCCAGCAACGCTTTGAAGAACGTCAACAAGAAATGCAAAAACGTTATGAAGAGCGCGTACGCACCCTGGAACGTCAGGAAGAACAGCTACGCCAGCAACAAGAAAAATTGCAAGAAGAGATTAGGCAGAAATCTAATCTAAATTAGCTAGTGCTCTGCCACGTTTGGAATTGAGGCGACTGCCACGCGGATAACACTGCTTGCGTTTGGTGCGGGTATTCTGCCTGGGTACCAAAAATGTCACCGCAATCATTCCATGACGGCACACCACAACTAATTCTCCCCCACCGTCATCGCGATTATTCTATGACGGGAATACAAAGCGATCTCACGCCCCAGCAGACGGACACTAGACTAGGCGGAGGTAACACTACGGGCGTATACGGCACGAGAGGAACCGATGACTTTACAAAAGACTTCAACAATAAGAAGTCGGATTACTGATACATTTAAAATCAAACTTGATAAAACACCAAGCTTAATTTCAGTTTGATCTGAAAAACGCTAACTAGCTAGTCTGTAGTTTGCCCTATCCGGCAGATCTAGCTATTTGAATACGAGCAGATTTTTTCAGGTTAGGAACGGTGAAACACTCGCACAACGAACCGTAGTCTATCATTTCCATCTTCCTATTTTTCAGCAATTCTGCCTTAAAAATAGTTTCGCAGCCCAACTATCCTCCTATGTTTTGCGTTGATTCACAAAAAGTAGCTTGGCAAAATTTAGCACTTATCGATTTATCGTCCCTTAGAAAAGAGACACTCTGAATCTTCCAGATTTTTCCTGCTTCAGTTTTTCATTTTTGCCAAATTTCTACTAATTTTTGAATTATGTACGTTACATCTACTAAGAGCTACCTATAATCTTTTACCTTTAGATGGAGAGGTTCTCAGGAATAGGAAATTGAAGTAAACTATGAAGCATCAGGACCGAAGATTTGAACAATTATCGCTCGAGAGGAAATGTCGCTACATTCTTAACCGTTGTACCTTCATTGCGACCCGCTTTGTGAAACAGGGCAAGCAGGCATTTCGCATTAATTTATACCATCGGGGCGACTTCTACTACGAGATTTGGTACAACAGCGAGTATCACTACATTGGTGAGGTTCGCATTACGCAAGACCGGTCAATTATTGACGCTTACGCGTCGGCAGTGCAACTCCACTCCCTCGACTGCGAGTAAGTATAGCCTCCAGAAGCTATTGATTATCAATTTGCTGAAGCACAGCAAAAAACTCGGCCAGTATCATGGCAGTAGCTCCCCAAATAATTTGTTTCTGAACTAAATACGCTGGTGCTTGTAGTGTTGTGCCGCGTACTTGAATCTCTTTAACCGTTCTATTCTCTGGCTGCAAGAAGGATTGAGCCAAAACATCCAAGGTAGCCGCTACTTCAACCGGGTCGGCCTGATAGGTCGGGGGTTCGCGCACAAAAGCTACCACAGGGCTTACTATAAACTTACTTACCGGAATATACAGATCAGACAACTGCCCAAGCACTTGGTCAGGGAGCACCTCTACTCCGATCTCTTCCCGCGTTTCTCGCAATGCAGTATCTACCATTGACGCATCCTCCGGCTCTACCTTCCCTCCCGGAAAAGCAATTTGCCCACTGTGCGCTCCGTCGTAGTGGGGTCGTTGGATTAACGGGAAGTACAATCTTTGCTCCGAGCCGGGATAAAGAAGAATCAGCACTCCCGCTCGCTTAGCATTTGGCAGAGGAAGTAGCCGGGCAGTACGGTGATGTTCGGTAGCCATACGCTGCTGTGCTTGCCAACCGGGCAAAGGCTGCCGCAATCGCTCCCTCAGCGAAGAAATTAACTCATCAGAAAAATCCACCCCTATCTGTTTTCGCGAAACGCCTAGTTAGCCGCCTCTAAGGTTTCTACAATAATGTTGTGGTTGGTGTAGATGCAAATATCCGCCGCAATGCCCAGGCTTTCCTTCACCATTTCTTCGGCAGACAGGTTGCTAGAGTGCTTCTTTAGGGCTAGTGCCGCTGCTTGGGCGTACATACTGCCCGAGCCAATGGTAGCAATATCATGATCGGGTTCCAATACATCGCCGGTTCCTGATAGAATTAGTAGCTCCGAAGCATCAGCCACAATCATCATGGCCTCTAGCTTGCGAAGGTAACGGTCGGTGCGCCAGTCTTTAGCTAGCTCAATGGCCGCTCGCTTTATATTACCCCCGTAAGAATTGAGCTTTTCATCAAAACGCTCAATCAAGGTGAAGGCATCGGCGGTTGATCCGGCAAACCCGGTTACAATTTTACCATTTTGCAGCTTACGGATTTTACGGACATTACTTTTAGCTACGGTATTTCCCATCGTGGCTTGCCCATCGGCTCCAATCGCTATCTGATTTCCGTGCTTAATGGCAACGACGGTAGTAGATTTTATTTTTTGCATGATTTCTAAAATTGCAAATTACAAGTTGAAGATTGGCTGGGCTGCTGTAGAAACTACGCTTTTACATTAGCCATTACACCTAACCCTTAAGAAAAGGCTTGTGCAATGCAACCTAGCCTTGTTGACGAATAAAGGCAGGAAATGTTTTGAGCAGTCAGGCGATTTTTTTAGTCGCTATGGTGTAATCACTTCCTCTTTTCCGTCAAAGTACGTTACTCGCACTTCCGTTTCCTGTCCGCTAAGTGGCAGCTTCCGACTGGATTGCGATAGGTAGGAACTACCGTAGTAAAACTCCTGAACCCATTGAGAACTATCGGCAAAAGTTACGGTAGCTTTCAGCGCATTCAGCGGGATCGTCACGAAGTTTTTCGGGCTGGATGCGTGAGCGGTTGAATACACTTGCAGCGAATCTGAATTCTTCGCAAAGAGGTACGCCCATTGATTGCCCAATTGTAAGGTAGCTACTCCTCTAGCGTTTCCTGGTACGACAAGTCCGCTGGTGGTAGGAGCAACTGCGGTGAAGTTTCCGGTTCCGTCCCCCGGTAGCAACGTTCCTACGGAGGCATCGTAGCGTCCGGTAATGGTTTCCGGGCTAAAATCGTTTCCAGTAAGTACAACATCCAGAAAGCCGTCCGCCGTAAAATCCTGCACCAAAATTCCGTACACTGGCGACCATTGCGCCATAAGCGGTAACTCCGTAAGTTTGAACCGACCATTTCCTGTATTCTCTAGGTAGCTAGAAGCAAACTGAAAAGCTTTGGCCGTGTAAGCTCGACTTTTATCCGCTGGGGTCAACACATCGGCAATGGTCGCCTCCGCGTAGTTAGCGTAACTGGTAAACTTCTTTTTAAGAGCGGGTACTTGCCGAATCAGATCATCCCGGGTGGGTATCGGAGATTCTTGGTGATTGATGTACGCCGTGATAATCGGATCAACGAACCCATTCTGATCCAGATCGGCAGCGTAAATAGTCATAGGCTCATCCGGCGAAACTTTGTAAGCGGTGTTTAGACCAATATTACCCAGTATATAGTCCGTATCACCATCCTGATCAAAATCACCGCCATTAATGCTATTCCACCAGCCCGAAGTGTACTTCAGCCCGGTTTGAGAGGACACGTTTTCTAGCTTACCCTGATTGTTTCGGAAAAACTGAATCGGCATAAACTCACCGACGATGATTAAATCAGCGTCAGCATCATTATCAAAATCCGTCCAGAGGGCATCTTTTACCATGCCTAGTCGGCGTAAATCTGGGGCTTGTTCTAATGTTTTATCGGTAAAGACCCCACCCTCATTTATCAGCAGATAGCTATCCGGGGGCAACGGATACTTGAGTGGAATGCTGCCTCCACCCACGAACAAATCTAGATCACCGTCGGCATCAATATCGGTAGCGCGTACGCAGGTAGCACTAGACCGAAGCAGGGGCAGCATATCTTTTGTAAGCGTAAAATTTCCTCGGCCATCGTTGCGGTAGAGACGATCTTGGTAGTATTCGGAGTTTTCGTAATGCTCGTTACTGCCACTGGCAATGTACAAGTCAAGATCGCTATCACCATCGTAGTCAAACAATAGCACCCCTAAATCTTCTTCGTACTTTTCTTCGCTGCTTAGTTTTTTTTCTTGGAAAGTGCCATCGGGCTGCTGAAGAAAAAATGATCCAGCGTGGGAGTATGCCCCACCCATAAAGAAATCCTCTCGTTCATCACCGTTCACATCGCCTACCGCAATACCCGGTCCCTGTTCCGATAGTTTGTGGGGCAGTAAATACTGACGGCTAAAATCATCGTATTCCGGATCTTTGTGCTGATAGTTTATATTGAGTGATTTGGTTACTTCGGAAAACCAACTGTTTGAGATGGGTAAATTATTCTTTTTCGCGAATTCTGCATCCTGATAATCAATTGTAATTTCCTGATTGACGTTTACAGATTCTTGTCTGGCTATTTTTCCATCCGGCCACTGTACTACTATACTATCTACCTTATTTTGCTTGCCCAAACCAGCATGTAGCAAATAATCCATCGAGGACTGGTACCCCCGACTTACCGACTGCTCAATAAATTGCTGTTTATCAGAAGTGTAAATTGATACTTTCGCTCCAATGCCGTTCGGGTTCAAGCTGTCGCCTACCAGCCAAATTCGAAGGAAATTATTCTCACTGAACTTGTTGGTATGATTAAGGTAGATGAAAGCGGCTTCGTTAATATTATTTACTACCAAATCCAGATCGCCATCCCGGTCTAAATCACCGTAAGCAGCACCATTGGATAACGAAGGCTGGTCAATTCCCCACTGGCGGGAGACATCCTCAAACCGGAGTGCACCTTTGTTTTGAAACACAAAATTAGCCAGTTTGATAGACGGCATCTGCCGGGCTTTCTGCTTGAGAATGGTATCTAGGCTGTCGGGGGAAACTGAGTTTCCAATCCCGGCGGTATAATTGATAAAATCCAAATCGGTGATGTCGCGCAGGTAGCCGTTGGTAATGAACATATCTTTCCAGCCATCGTTATCGAAATCAGCTATCAAAGGAGACCAGCTCCAGTCGGTAGCGTGCATATTCAGTAGCTGACCAACTTCGGCAAATTTGGGCTGTTGGTGGACGATATTTCCCAAATTAACCTGCACGGTATTTCGCATATACTGCGGCATATAACCCTGCTGGAGAGTGTACTCGAAAAGATTATAGTTCATTGGTCCCGACATCTTTTTTCGGTGCTCATTATCCCGGGGTAGCATATCTACGGTAATAAGATCAGGGAGGCCATCGTTGGTAAAGTCGGCCACATCGTGCCCCATGCTAAAGTGGCTCACGTGACCTAAGTAATTTTCGGTTTGCTGACTAAATGCAGGGTGCCGCCCAGTACCATCTTGATTATTGATGTACAGATAATCACTGGCGACAAAATCGTTGGTAACAAAAATATCCGGCCAGCCATCATTATTGACATCGCTAACACTCACGCCTAACCCCAAACCATCGTAGAGAATTCCCGCTTCAACCGTTACGTCCGTAAACGTAGTGTTTTGACTAGGATCGGCACCGTTATTCCGGTACAATCGATCATTCGCCAAACCCGTTCCATCGCTTACCAAGGGGCGCACCTGATTAGGATTGCGAATAGCATTGGTGTGGTTGAGTAAGTACATGTCCAAATCACCGTCGCGGTCGTAGTCAAAAAAGACCGACTGAGTAGAATAGCTAGTGTCGGCCAGCCCGTAATCTTCGGCAGCTTCGGTAAAGGTCGGCTGCCCCGTTTCAGGATTTATCCCGTTGTTGATTAGCAGCTTATTTTTTCGCTGTTCAGCCGGATAATTTCCTGAACGGCACACGTATATATCCAGCAGCCCATCCGTATTAATATCTACCATCGTTACTCCGGTAGACCATCCGGACGATTGGATATTAGCTCCTTGGCTGATGTCAGTAAATTGAAGTTCTTCAGTATTTCCACTATTTATATACAGTCGATCATTAACCATATTTCCGGTGAAGAACAAATCGGGCAGTGAGTCGTTATTAACATCGCCGATGGCTACCCCGCCGCCGTTGTAAACGTAAAAAAAGTCGACCATATTGAAGGTCTCATTCTCTTCTACGGTGTTAGTAAAATCTACTCTGGTTTGCTCGGGTAGTAACAGTTCAAATACCGATTGCTCTTCCTGATTTTCAGAAGCCTCTTTCGGTTCACAGCTCACCATTATTCCACCTACCAGCAGTGTAGATAGAAAAAGAAGACGCGAGAGGAATAAAGTGGGTAAAAATGCAGTGTTGGGTAGCATTGTTAAGTTTCACCTAAAAAGTAAAACCCGCTTAAAAGCAGGTTTTACCAATAGAATATGGTTCGTTGTTTTTACTGAAATTTAGTAAGCTGAACTCTGGGTTACGTTCGGGTTGCCCAGCGTTTCGTTGAGCGGAATGGGTAGTACGTAATCCTGCGGGGAAAGCACCCGATCTACGTCGTAGGTATCAATGAACTCTTGAATATAGTCGCCTAAGTAGTCTTGCTCTCCGCCGAAGGTGCTTTTGCGCTTGAGTTCAGGGTAGGTTTCTTGCTCAAAGGCAAACTCCAGCACCCGCTCATTCACAATGGCATCCCGTAGATCAGACTGGCTCAAGCCCGATAGTGGCTCTAGACCAGCTCGCTGTCGTACCGCATTAATTCCAAAATAGGCATCGCCTGTACCGCTTTCGTTAGCCGCTTCGGAATGACCGAGCAGCACGTCGGCGTAGCGCAGATACACGATGTTTCTTTCGGTAAACTCAAAGGCAGTGATTCCTACTTCTACCCACTTAGCCACCCAGCCACTAGAATACACTAATTCGTCCGGGTTATTAGGGTCAGCATCCGCCGAAACCATGCCTCCGAAGCGGCTTAGATTGTAAGATGCATCGGCACTCCACCGCACTACCGGATGATCACCCGCACTATTGAGCGGAGGCCGTGTGCTTGGATAGCTTTCCAGAAAGGTACCGGGAATTCGTTTATCATTGTCATCATACTTCATGCGGAAGGCTTGGGTACCATTAAGCCAGTGCCAACCCACTCCACCAATCTCGTTGGGCATATCGCCCGGTACAAAGTGAGCATGGTGATTATTGTTTTCTTCAGCGTTCGCTTCCGCCGAAACCTGGGCTTCAAAAATCCGCTCACCGGAGTTCTCGTGTTCTACGGCAAAATTATGGGCAAAGTCTTCAAACAGATCAAAGCTTCCGCTGCTTACGATAGCCTCCGCCGTGGTGCGGGCTTCGTTCCACTTTTCGTCGAGCAGATACACTTTCATTAGCAACGCTTGCGCGGCCCAAGTAGTAGCTCGACCCAGATCATCTCCGGTATAAGCTTCAGGTAATATGCTAGCTACCGCCGCTAAATCGCCTTGCATAAGATCAAGCGCAAGCCGTTTTCCGTTTTCATTAGAAGGGAAGTCTTGGTCACTTATGGTCTGCTGGGTAGTGACCGGAACATCATCAAAGTAACGAACCAAGTTATAGTAGTAGAATGCCCGCAAGAACATGGCCTCAGCCTTTACCCGGTCAATTAATTGCGTGTTAGGCGCACCTTCTTCCTTTAGCTCATCGGCTCGTTCAATCACGGCATTCGCCCGGTTAATGTTCTCGTAGGAGATTCGCCAGTAGGTAGCAATATATTCGTCACCTGGATCTACGTTTCCGTTTTGAAAATCCAGTGGCCCCTTCTCCCAGCCTACTTGGTAACCGACCCGGCACTCAAATACGTAACGGTTGTAGAAGTGGTTAAACCAATCTTGCCCGGCACCTATTCCGTCATACACCGCGTTTACCCCTAATTCTAACTGCTCAGCGGTAGTGAAGAAGCTATCTTGGGTGATAAAGTCTGGACTTTCTTCTAAATCTTCGCAAGCCAACGGAAACAGCATAGCGACCATCAGCCCTAATCTTGCAAGTTTTGCTATTATAATTTTCATATCTGATTGTGTTGGTTAAATTCCTAAGTTTATTCCGACAGTGAAGGTGCGCGCCCGAGGATACGCATCATAATCATCGCCCCGGTTCAAGTTATTTTGCCCTTGGTTGTTCACTTCAGGATCAAACCCACTGTAGTTAGTAAAAAGCAGTGGGTTTTGCGCGCTCACGTACACCCGGGCTTTGCTAATAAATTTAGAAACCGGAAAGGTGTATCCAAGAGCCACATTCTGTATCCGGATAAAGCTACCGTCCTCGATAAAGTAATCTGAATCCCGGAAGGAGTTAGCAAAGTCGCGGTTGGCGTCGATAACCGGACGAGGTGCATTTGGGTTCTCAGGAGTCCACGAATCAGTTAAAATGTTAGCAATTTGGTTGATTTTCTGCACCCCATCGCCAATTTCTGACTGCTGGAGATTTCTTATATCCACTCCCTGCACCCCGCGTAGGAATAAGCTAAAGTCAAAGTTCTTGAAGTTGAGGCTAGTATTAAGTCCCCAGGTGAAGTCGGGGTTGGGATCGCCAATGATAACAAAATCGTCGGGGGTGATTTCACCATCTTCGTTTACGTCTCGGTACTGAGGATAACCAGGTTTATCGCCGGAGCGAGAAGGACTGTTGTCAATTTCTTCCTGGCTTTGGAAGATACCAATGTAATCGTATCCTCGCCATGCGCCAATCGGGTTACCAGCTTCCACCCAGCTTCCTTCCACCCCTAAGTGGCCACTGGTTGAGTTAGCGAAGAACGGCGTACTGGTACCCAAGTCGGTAATCTCGTTGCGGAGGAAAGAAATGTTACCGGAAATATTCCATCGCAAGTCCTGACGGTCAATGGCGATGTAGTTCAGGCCTAGTTCAAACCCTCGGTTTTGCAGTGAGCCAGAATTTTTCAGTACTGATTCAAACCCTAGGCTGGCCGGTATTGATACAAATAGTAGCAAATCTTCGGTACTATTCGCAAAATAGTCGGCGGTTACATTCAATCGATTTTCTAAGAATGAAACGTCCATACCTACGTTAAACATTTGGGTAGATTCCCACCGCAGAGCGGAGTTTCCCAGCCGTTCGTCGGCCAGTCCTAATATCAGATTACCACCAAACACGTAGTTGTATTCCGTGAGGTTAGCCTGAGAGTTGTACACCGGTATTTCGGAGTTACCGGTAATTCCCCAACTGGTTCGCACTTTCATATCGCTGACCGTATTGGCTAAGAAGGAATTCTTGAAGAAATCCTCCTCAACCACTCGCCAGCCCAAAGCTACCGAAGGGAAATTGGCCCAGCGGTTGTTCGCTCCAAAGCGGGAAGAGCCATCACGACGCATGGAAACCGTTAGCAGGTAGCGCTCCATAAAATTATAGTTGATACGACCTAGCATTGACTTAAGTAACCACTCCCGTCGCTCCGACACCGGAATCTGAATATCAGTTCCTCCGCTCAGCGTAGCCTGCTCTACTGTAGCAGCGGACAACCCTCGGTTGGTAGCACTGGTAAACTCGTTTACTTCCTTTTGAAAGGTGTACCCGGCCACTACATCTATGCTGTGCCTATCGTTAAACCGTTTGTTATACGAGAGAATGTTCTCGTTCAAGATATTGATAGAGTTTCGACCGGCTCTGGTTAGCTCACCCGAGCGGTCGCGCCCAAGGCGGGTGTTATCTACCGGAAAGAAGGTAGTCCGGCTACCGTTAAGAATATCGGCTCCGATACTGGTTCTAAAGTTAAGTCCTTCGGCGATGTTAAAAGTAAGTGCCGTATTCCCTAAGATACGATTGTAGATATCACTATCCGAGACAAACTCCAGTTCTTGCAGCGGGTTGGTAAAAAACCGTCCGTCGTAAGAGGCCAATGCAAAAGTACCATCATTATTTCTCACCGGAATGGTAGGATCAAGTCCTAGTGCGGTGATTAGTAACCCTCCGGGGCCACCCCGGTCGGTGGGAGCGTTATTGGAGGTGGTGCGGTTGTACGACCAGCTCGAGCTCATCGTCAAACGATCATTGATTAAGTTATTGTCAACATTAAGCCGGAGGCCATAGCGGGTAAAATCAGTATTCTTAATGATCCCTTCGTTGTTAAAGTAGCTTCCGATAATCGCGTAACGAGCATTCTCGCTACCTCCCGAAAAGCTTAGCTGATGGTTGTCAATACGTCCGTTGCGGGTAACTTCATCAAACCAGTTGGTTCCAGCCCCAATCGCCTCAATTTCGGCGGGAGAATAAATGGGAGCTCCACCCTGACTGGTTTCTAAAGCATTGAGATACGTAGCAAAACCTCTTCCATCCAGCACGTCAACCTCGTTAGCAATCGTCTGAACTGACACTGATCCATCGTACTCAATTTTATTTTCACCTGCTTTACCCCGTTTGGTAGTAATTAGCACCACGCCATTCGCTCCGCGAGAACCGTAGATAGAAGTAGCGGAGGCATCCTTCAATATTTCAATGGATTCAATAGCGTTGGGGTTAATGGTAGACATCACGTTAGATGGTTGTCGGTCGCCACCCAATCCATAGGCACTATTATCAGGGTAGATCGGAAACCCATCTACTACATACAGTGGTTCACTACCACTATTGATGGAGTTGGCACCCCGCACTCGAACCGATACTCCGCCACCGGGTGCTGCAGATGCTTGTGTAACTTGCACCCCCGGTGCCCGGGCCTGAATGGCTTGATCTACCGAAGCCACTGGAAACTCTTTGATAGATTCCCCTTCAATAGAAGCCACTGATCCGGTCAGGTCGCTTTTCTTCACTGTTCCGTAGCCAACGACAACCACCTCCGACAGCGATTGCAGATCAGGGGTTAAATTGAGGTCAACTGTACTTCTACCGTTGATTTCAATTTCAGTAGTTTGGTAACCCACCGAAGAAAACACCAGCGTGGTAGCATTACCGGGCACGTTTAGGCTGTACTTTCCTTCAATATCAGTGACAGTACCAATGGTAGTACCTTTCGCCAGCACGTTTACTCCGGGTAATCCAGAATTGCTTTCTTCGTCAAGGACAGTACCCGTTACGGTATTTTGAGCGTGAGCGAAAGGAAGTATCCCCCCCATTAATAATAGCCATAGTACGACAGTCAGCTTGCCTAACCAGACTCTTTGCAGTAACAATTGTTTCATTTTTGTAGGTTAAGGTTATAGATAAAAAATAATAGAAAGGTTTTCATAATGGTTTACATAGGCAAAAGTTTAGGTTGGTAAATGATGGATGTTCCGAGAAGCGTTGTTGATTCATTTCGGAAGATAAACACATTCTTAAAAAATAAGAATTTTTCACAATGAACTGATTAATTACTTAGAATTTTACATTTTTTTCAATTTATACTAATCTTTCCACACCTCATTTCAAGCTATTTTACGACCGATTTCTCATAAAAAACAAAAAGCCCGACAAGAAACTTGCCGGGCCTAGGTATGAATATTCTAGTTGCTCTTCTAGATCATAATCCGGATTGGATCTTCTAGTAGTGATTTTAGCGTCTTCAAGAATGCCGCTCCTACCGCGCCGTCTACCGCTCGGTGATCGCAGGACATCGTAACTTTCATCACATTACCTGGAACCAACTGACCATCTTTTACAACTGCGGTCTGTTTAATGCCGCCTACCGCCAGAATACAGGCATCGGGTGGATTCACGATCGCCGTGAATTCTTCAATGCCAAACATGCCTAAGTTAGAAATGGTAAACGTACTTCCTTCCCAATCTTTGGGTTGCAGTTGCTTATTCTTGGCTCTTGCTGCCAAATCTTTTACCTCAGCCCCAATGTGGGATAGCGATTTATTGTCGGCAAAGCGTACTACAGGAACTAGTAAGCCCTCGTCTACGGCTACCGCTATGCCTATATGGATATGCTGGTTCTTGCGGATAGTGTCGCCTTGCCAGGAGACGTTCACATCGGGGTGTTGTCGCAAACTAGCGGCTACGGCTTTTACTACCAGATCGTTGAAAGAAATTTTTACCGGAGAGATTTCATTCATGCTCTTGCGAGCTTCTACCGCCTTATCCATATTGATCTCCATGGTCAGGTAGAAGTGCGGAGCGGTAAATTTACTTTCGGATAATCGCTTAGCAATAGTTTTACGCATTTGCGATACGCGAACTTCCTCGTAGCTCTCTTCACCTACCACTTTCGGTAGCTCAATAGTTGGCGCAGGCGCAGATGCCTCTCCCTTCTTTTGAGTCTGTTCGGTAGGCTGCGCTTGCGGTTCATACTGCTCAACATCCCGCTTTACAATTCGTCCGTTTTCCCCACTGCCCGAGATTTGAGCAATATCGTAGCCCATCTCTTGTGCCATCTTTTTAGCGAGAGGAGAGGCTTTCACCCTTCCGTTGCTACTGGCATTATTATCCTCTGATGACCGACTGGGTGTGTACGCTGGGGCATCTTTTTCTTCAGCGCCATTTTCGGAAGATTCGGGCGCAGATGCTTTTTTTTCATCCTTTTGCTCTGACTTTCCGTTACTACTCGACTTTTGGGCTTTTAATAATTTTTCGTAATCGGCACCTTCTTCGCCAATTACGGCAATTACCCCGTCAACTGGAACCGACCCACCGGCATCTACTCCTATGTATAAGAGAGTACCATCTTCGTAAGATTCTAGCTCCATAGTAGCCTTATCGGTTTCCACCTCGGCAATAATATCGCCAGATTCTACTGAGTCGCCCACCTTCTTTAGCCAATTGGCAATTACTCCCTCTTCCATCGTATCACTCATCTTAGGCATGGTAACTACCGTGGCGTTCACATCGGAAGCATCAACCTCTTGATCACCTTCATCTGCCGGAGCGGAAGCTTCTTTTTCCGAACCTTCGCTGTCGGAAGTGCCACCACTTTCAATTTCCTTTAGCAACCCATCAATATCTTCGCCCTCTTCGCCGATAATGGCAATGACCCCATCAACCGCCACTGCCTCATTTTCTTGAACGCCAATATGCAGGAGCGTACCATCTTCGTAAGATTCTAGCTCCATAGTAGCCTTATCGGTTTCCACCTCGGCAATAATATCGCCAGATTCTACTGAGTCGCCCACCTTCTTTAGCCAATTGGCAATCACGCCTTCTTCCATCGTGTCGCTCATCTTGGGCATTTTAATAACTTCGGCCATGAGTATCTTCTTGTATTATCGTTTATTTTGTTCTAAATCTTACTTGGACTGTAAGCGAGGCAAATTACTGATGAATCCAAATTATACCAATGCTGAACCTAAAAAATGTTGGATTACACCCGAGATTGGTATTTAGAGCTTACTATTTTGTGTAAAACCTGTCTTGCAACTGCATTCTAAACCTGAAACCTAGACTTCTGTTTCCGTTATATTTCTAAATCACAAAACAATCACTCACTTATTTGATTTTCTTAAGAACAATTGTCTTTAACTATTGTATGAATATTCAGGTTATTAGCTGATTTTAATTATTTTTGCAGCGATTTTAACCACGGTCATTTAAACTAACAGCGTTCTTATCTTCTAATGCCACAGCATATCAAATTAAAACGCGGATTTACTATCAACTTGGCGGGAAAGCCTGAAAAAACGGTGAGCGACGCCCCCCCTTCCGACACTTACGCTTTAAAACCTACCGACTTCTTGGGCATGATTCGCCCGAAGGTTTCGGTGAACGAAGGCGATATTGTAAAAGCAGGTGCTCCGGTCTTATTTGATCGGAAACTGGAAGCGGTGAAATACTGCGCTCCGGTTAGTGGAGAAGTGGTGGAAATAAAGCGCGGGGAAAAGCGCAAGCTGCTAGAAATTAAAATACTGGCAGATAAAGAAATAGTTTACGAGGAGTATAAACAGTACTCGATCTCTGATCTGATTGCCCTAGGTCGGGAAGAAGCTCAGGAGCAAATGTTACAAGGAGGAGTATGGCCCCAACTGATTCAGCGTCCCTACGGAATTGTGGCTAACCCCACTGATACTCCTAAAGACATTTTTATATCTACGTTTGATACGAGCCCGTTGGCTCCTAATTACGACATCTTACTCAAAGGGCAAGGAAACTTCTTTTCGGCCGGAGTAGAAGTGCTAAAAAAATTTACTGAGGGTAAAATTCATATTGGTGTCGATGCCAAAGCTGAAGTATCGTCGGTATTCTCCGAGGCAAAGGGAGTGGTTACCACTAAATTTTCGGGCCCTCATCCGGCCGGAAACGTAGGCGTTCATATTCACCACGTTAGCCCTATTAGTAAGGGAGAGATTGTTTGGACGATTGACCCGTACGGCGTAGTACAGATTGGCAAGCTATTTTTAAAAGGAGTGTACGACACTGCTAAAACCGTGTGCCTGGCTGGTTCTGAGGTGAGCAAACCGCAGTATTATCAGACACATAGCGGGGCTTGTATTGATAAGATTGTAGAAGGCAAAATTGAGCATCGCAATGTTCGCTACATTTCTGGGAATGTATTGACCGGAGAGAAAATTGAATCAACTGGTTACCTCGGTTTTTATAACCATTTAATATCGGTAATACCCGAAGGAGACGAATACGAATTCTTGGGGTGGATGAAACCAACTACCGATAAGCTAAGTTTTCATAGAGCATTAGGGTTACTTTCTTTTCTGAATTCTTCGAAGAAAGAATATGTTCTTAATTCAAACATGAAGGGAGAAGAACGCGCCTTTGTGCAGACCGGAATTTATGAGAAAGTGCTACCGATGGATATTCTTCCCGAATATCTTTTAAAAGCCATTATGGCGGAGGACTACGATGAGATGGAGACATTAGGATTGTACGAGGTGATTGAAGAAGACATGGCCTTATGCGAATTTATTGATGTTTCCAAACATGACATTCAAGGTATTATACGACAAGGAATTAATTTACTTCGAGAGACATAGTTACTATGAATGCTTTACGCAAGTTGTTAGATCAGCAGAAGCCTCTTTTTGAGAAAGGGGGAAAGTTAGAAAAGTTTTATTACGCATTTGAAGCGGGCGAGACGTTCTTGTTTACCCCGAATTCTACCGGAGGCAAACACGGAACCCACATCCACGATGCCATCGATCTGAAGCGGATGATGATTACGGTGGTAATTGCGATGGTTCCGGCTTTGCTATTTGGAATTTATAATGTGGGTCACACCCATTTTCTGGCGGTAGGTGAATTAGCCGAGGCTACCTTCTTGGATAAAATCCTGATTGGGTCTATTGCAGTATTACCGATCGTTATCGTTTCATACACTGCCGGTGGATTGGTGGAAGTAGTGTTCTCCATTATTCGTCGCCACCCGATTAATGAGGGTTTTTTAGTATCAGGAATGCTAATCGCTATTGTGATGCCCCCTACTCTACCGCTGTGGCAAGTAGCCCTGGCCGCTATATTCGCGGTGGTTATTGCCAAAGAGGTTTTTGGCGGAACGGGTATGAACGTACTCAACGTAGCCATGACTGCTCGTGCATTTCTGTATTTTGCCTACCCGGGTGATATGTCCGGCGACGTATGGTATTACCTGGGCGACAAGCAGTATGCCGACGGTTTTTCAGGAGCAACGCCACTGGGCTTGGCGGCAGAAGCTGTCGCGGTTGAAGGTAGTCAAAGCGTAGCTGCTACATTAGCTGGCTTTCAGGATGGTTTATTTACCTTCTGGAATATGACGGTGGGTCTTATCCCAGGGTCTATCGGGTCAACATCCTTTATTGCGGTGATGATCGGGGCTATTATCATTATCGCTACTGGTGTGGGTAGCTGGAAAATTATTTTGAGCGGATTCATCGGAGTATACGCCATGGGGCTGATTTTAAACTTAGCCGGAGCTAATGAATACATGAGTATGCCGCCTCACTACCATTTCGTAATGGGTGGCGTAGCCTTTGGTATCGTATTTATGGCAACAGATCCGGTTTCGGCCGCTCATACCGAAATGGGTAAATGGGTTTACGGTTTTCTGATCGGTGTTATCACCGTCATTATTCGGGTGTTGAATCCAGCCTACCCCGAAGGAATAATGCTAGCGGTGCTGTTTATGAACGTATTCGCTCCGCTAATTGATTTTTATGTAGTAGAAGCAAACAAGAAAAGGAGGTTACAACGTGCAACAGTCTAATGTTTATGTTATCATATTTTCCGCAGTATTAACGGTAATACTGGGCGGATTGCTCGCTTTTTCAGCGATTGGATTGAAGCCTATGCAGGATATGCAAGTGGCTTTGGATACTCAAAAGAAAATTTTAGGAGCCGTAGTACAGCTAAACGAAGGCGACGATGTTCCCACTATTTACCAGGAGCGCATTGAATCACTAGTGGTAAATGCTCAGGGGGAAGTGGTGAATGAAGTAGATGGTGCGCCAGTGGTAGCTGAAGATATTGAGGTCGGTAAGCAATTTAAGCTTCCCGTTGAAGAACGGCTATTTCCAGTTTTCAAGTACCATGCTGGTGAGAGCGATCAGGTAGATGCTTACATTCTTCCAGTTTACGGCAATGGTCTCTGGGATAATATCTGGGGCTACGTAGCTTTAGAGAACGACCTGGAAACGGTAAAGGGTATTGTTTTTGACCACGCAGGAGAAACTCCCGGACTAGGAGCACGTATCACTAGTGTAGATGTTCAGGAACGATTCAAGGGTAAGAAAATCTACGATGATTTGGGCGAACTCGTAGCTATCCGGATGGTGAAAGGGGAAACTGGTGATCCTAGCATTTACGGTAATAACGAAGTGGACGGTTTATCGGGAGCTACCATCACTGCGGTTGGCGTGAATGACATGCTGTCGAACTATCTCAGCTATTACGAGCCTTATCTGGAAAAAGTATCGGATGAGAGCCTATCTAAACCAGGCTCAGAACGTCAATACACTGACGTTTAACAATTAATATATTATTACTTGCATCTTTAATAGCATTACCTTCGTAGCTATAAATAATATCAAATAATCTGTCTCTATGAGTGCTGAAACCCAAGTATTAGATAAGCCCATTGAAAAAAGCGAGCCGTCGGAAGCACCGTTATCCAAACGACGGAAGAAGATCATTACTGATCCACTCAATGATGATAATCCTATTACCGTGCAGGTGTTGGGTATTTGTTCGGCATTGGCCGTTACAACCCAGTTGAGTCCCACGCTAATCATGGCAATCTCAGTAGTGTTTGTAATTGTGTTTGCTAACCTAATTATATCACTACTCAGGAACTTGATTCCTAACAGGGTACGGATTATTGTGCAACTGGCTGTTATTGCTACACTGGTTACTTTAGTAGACCAGGTGCTGAAAGCTTATTTCTTCGATGCCTGGAAGGAGCTTACGGTATTTATCGGACTGATTATCACCAACTGCATAGTAATGGGGCGTTTAGAAGCTTTTGCTTTGGCTAACAAACCGTACGATTCAATTCTGGATGGTCTGGGAAGTGGTTTAGGCTACGCCTGGATTATTTTGGCGATCGCTTTTTTCCGGGAATTATTTGGCTCAGCTTCAGTATTTGGCTTCAAAGTATTTGAAGCAGTGGGTATCGAGAATTTCCCCACCAACGGAATTATGGTAAGCCCGGTAGGTGCTTTCATTATACTGGGACTAATTATCTGGGTACAACGCACCAAGACAGGCTACGTAGAACGGTAACTACTGATTACAACAAGAAATTACGATGGATTTAATCAACATTGCGGTAAAAGCTATTTTTATTGAGAACATGGTACTCGCCTACTTCCTGGGTATGTGTTCTTTTCTAGCGGTTTCCAAGAAAGTATCTACCGCCACCGGATTAGGGGCAGCGGTCATTTTTGTTCTTACTATTACTGTGCCTATCAACTGGTTGCTTCAGGAGTACGTGCTAAAAGAAGGTGCTCTAACCTGGGCTGGGGCTCAATTTGCTTCAATAGATTTGAGCTTTTTGCGCTTTATCATGTTTATTGCGGTAATTGCAGCCATGGTACAACTAGTGGAGATGGTTATTGAGAAAGTTTCTCCCTCGCTGTACGGTACACTAGGAATTTTCTTGCCTCTGATTGCGGTAAACTGTGCTATCTTAGGTTCTTCTTTGTTTATGGTGCAGCGCGATCAAACCGTTGCTGAGGCAACAGTATTTGGATTTGGCTCAGGTACTGGCTTCTTCCTTGCTATTGTAGCGTTAGCCGCTATTCGGGAAAAAATGAAGTACTCTAATGTTCCTGACGGACTAAAGGGCTTAGGAATTGCCATGCTAATTACCGGACTGATGGGTATTGCCTTTCTATCCTTTGTCGGAATAGCGATATAAACGATAAATCTTTATAGGAGCATGTTTAAGTTTTTATCCTTTGACCTGCGAATCCACCTTTAGTCCCTGCATCTCCTCAATTTTATCCGTCATAGCTAAGCTATGCCATCAAAATTTGAGTCATTCAGGAACTAAATCTTGAATTTTCGGTCTCAAAAACAAAACTTAAACATGCTTTAACTTAAGGTTTTGTCAGTAGTGGCAAAACCTTTTTTATTTTAGGGAAAGTATGAAAAACCGAAGTTTACCCACGTATTTTTTCAGAGGTTTGCTCTTCGCCGTTCCGGTAGCTCTCACCATTTATATTTTGGTAGTTTGTATCCGATGGCTAGACAGTCTCATTGATATATCCATTCCTGGTTTGGGGTTACTCACTATTCTTGCTTCAGTCACGCTTATTGGCTATTTGGCCTCCACCCTATTAGCCGCTCCCCTATTCCGCTTGCTAGAGGAATTACTAACTCGCTTGCCTTTAGTCAATATCATTTATTCTTCGTTAAAAGACTTGATATCTGCTTTCGTAGGCGACAAGAAGAAATTTGACCGTCCGGTGCTAGTAGCACTAAGCGATGACCTCACCATTCGCAAGCCGGGCTTTATCACGCAAGATAATTTGGCAAAGCTTGGTTTAGTGGATCAAGTAGCCGTTTACCTTCCCCATTCTTATAACTTTTCTGGCAATTTATTTATCGTCCCTAGCCAGTACGTTACTCCAATTGAAGCCTCCAGTACGGAGATCATGAAATTTATTGTTTCTGGTGGTGTTTCCGGCTTAGAAGAACACTTAGGTGGTATGCCTCATGAAAAAGTATGATTGCGTAGTTATTGGCTCCGGGCCTAATGGCTTAGCTGCGGCCATTGAACTGCAACGGTCGGGCTTATCAGTGCTGGTGTTGGAGGCGAAAGATACAATTGGTGGCGGTGTCCGCTCCGAAGAACTTACCCTGCCGGGATTTATTCACGATGTTGGGTCAGCAATTCATCCACTGGGAGTAGCCTCGCCTTTTTTGAGTCAACTTCCTCTGGCCGATCACGGATTGGAATGGGTATATCCCCCAGATGCGGTAGCACACCCAATGGATAACGGAGTAACGGTAACACTAAACCGTTCAGTAGAAATTACCGCTGATTCGCTAGGAGTTGATGCTGAAGCTTACCGAAGTTTAATGAAGCCTATTGTAAACAATTGGAACCAGATTGCACCAGATTTTCTAGGGCCGCTTCGCATTCCTAAGCATCCGCTAAAGCTGGCGGGTTTTGGTCTGAAAGCGTTACGCTCTACCACCTCACTAGCAAACTCGCTCTTTAAAACCCCCGAGGCAAAAGGCTTTTTCGCAGGCTTGGCTGCTCATTCAACATTACCACTCGAGAAAACAGCTACATCAGCAATTGGCTTGGTTTTAGGGGCACTAGGTCATGTAGTTGGCTGGCCATTTCCTAAAGGAGGGGCCAAAGCGATTACCGACGCATTAGTATCTTACTTACAATCATTGGGCGGAGAAATAGAAGCTGGGCGAGAAGTACGGGCGATTACCGATATTCCACCTTGCCGAGCTACTGTATGGGATGTTACCCCTTGGCAATTATTAGAGATTAAGGGATTAGCTCTTCCGACCAACTATCGTAAGCAATTACAGTACTTCCAGTATGGGCCTGGCATCTTTAAAATCGATTGGGCTTTAAGCGATCCTATCCCGTTTAAGAACCCAAAAGCAAACCAAGCAGCGACCATCCACTTAGGAGGAACTTTGGAAGAAATAGCTTTATCAGAGCGCGATGCTTGGCATAAAAAGCACACTTCTCACCCCTACGTGCTACTGGTGCACCAAAGCCCGTTTGACTCCACTCGAGCTCCTGTAGGAAAGCACACTGCCTGGGCTTACTGTCACGTACCCCGCTATTCGCTTCAGGATATGACTGAGGCCATTGAAGCGCAAGTAAAGCGATTTGCCCCAGATTTCCGAGATACTATTCTGGGTAAGCATACGATGCATACCCGGCAGGTAAATCAGTACAATCCCAATTATATTGGGGGAGATATCAACGGAGGAGCTCAAACCATCAATCAGATATTTACCCGACCTACCTTCAGCCTCACCCCCTACCGAACTGCAAAAAAAGGAGTGTATCTCTGTTCATCTTCTACCCCACCCGGCGGTGGTGTTCATGGCATGTGTGGTTACCACGCCGCCCAAACGGTGCTAGGCGATTTATTTCCTGATGCACAAAAAAAAGCATCACCTCAATGATGCCTTCAAGGTTTTAATTATTAGTATTTACGATTAGCTCCCAGCATTGTAGTAGAATCGCTCATTGACGATATGATCGCCATCCCACTTCTGTACGGCTACCTGCTCCAATTTCACCCGGTTATCATCCTGAAAGGTAACATCCATCCAGGACTCTACCGTGGTTACCTTATTTTCTTCATTAGAGGCAATTGATCCTACTCCCGCTCCATGAAACTCCTTGATGCTGGATAAAAACTTTTCCTCGTACTGACGATTAACATCTTTGCCCTCTCTTCGGTCACCCGTAGCCTCTACCATTACACAGTTTTGGTGGTAGTATTTATCAAATGCGTCTAATAGCTGACCAGAATTTATCATGTTGTACAGGTCTTGAGCTTTTTCTTGATAAGTCATAATAATTTTTATTAAGTTATAACAAATGTTGTATATACAATATACGAACGATAGATCATAAAGTTTAGGTCAATAGGAATTATTTATCAGATATTATATTGAGTAGAAGAGCAATACACAGAAAATGAATCGCTTATTTTCAATTAAATGTGTAACGGAAACCTAACCTCAAACCAAACGATTGAGGTTGACTACTAAACGTAGCTTGATCATTAGCCAAATTGCTCAGTGCAAACTGGTAAGAAGGAGTAAGTGATAATGAATAGTTTTGTACCAATTGATAGAACACCCCGCCCGAAATCATTCCACTGAAGTACTGATTATTAAATGGGCTATTACCATCGCGACTGATGGTGGAGGAAGCATACTGGTCGGAAGAAATCCGATTACCTAAGAACAAGTTAGCAGCTATTCCTGGGCTTACCTGCAGGGTCACCTTCGAGAAGCGAACATTATACCCAATAAGCAAAGGAACCGATATAAACTGAAACTGATTAGCTACTTCGCTAGGATTACCAGTAGAATTAGTATTATAATAATTAGCGGCATTCACTTCGGCATTGGTGGCTACCAATGGGTAACGCTCCCCTGACTGCAAATTAACTACGGTGTAGCGGGTTTCAGTAGTTGTCTGAAAGTTTTGAAAATCTAAACCAGATTCAATGCTCCAACGCTCCCCCAGTTCTAACCCAAAATTGAATCCGTAGCTAAACGAAAGCGATGAATTATTTTCTAAGCCCTCTTCTATTTCTACTACTGGGGATGAACCTAAATTACTGTTGCTAAACCGGGATATAATCAAATTATCCGCTTGAATATCAAAGCCAGGAGGACTAAATGACTCCCCGTTTGGCACAAAGTCAGAAGAAGGCCCGCCCGAGGATTGAGATTGGAAGTTTGGATCAAAAAAGCTCGGTGCCATAGCTAAGCCAGCAAAAAATTGGACACCTTGCTTCTCTGATTCGCGAGGGAATTCTTCTCGGTACTGGGGTACTAAATATAGCTGGTCTACATTATCTACCCAAGTAGGAGCGTGTAGAGCTAAACCACCGAGCGGTAGGGCAGATAACCGCCCTACCTGATGGTTAGAGAGAAGTACCTCTTCTTCCGAGCTTACTTCTTCATTAGGGAAAATAAGCGTCTTGGCGGTAGTTAGCTCAGCAATTGTGCTGTTTGCCGATACCGCTTCATTTTCTTCATTGGTTATCACTACGTCATTACTAGCAATTGCCCCTTGTTCCGTTTCCGATGGTATGTTACCATCTGACCTGAGCGGAGCACTAGAAGACTGATTACTATTAGTTGCGGTGTTGCCAGCAATTGATGCTTGGTTTGGTAAATTAGCTTTTTGGGTTTGGGCGTCCCCATCAGCAATAGTAACTTCGGACTGCTCTCCGGTAGCATCACCTTTATCTGGTACTCGGGCAATCTGAGAATTACGACGATCTACCATTGGTTGGTTTGGTTGCTCAATGGTTGCCTCGGGTTGTTCAGCTATGGTACTAGAAGTATCGAAACGGGTAAGAGTATACCAACTTAACCCAGCAATACAAAGTAGCAGTATTGCTGCTGCCGCTCGGTAAAAGAAAAAGCCGCGTTTATATTTACCACCTTCTTGAGCCGCTAATTGTTGATCAATATTCTTCCAGACATTGGGCGAAGGGGGCATCTCTGCCGACTCAAAAGCCTTCTGCCACTGCTCCTCGTACGATTGATTTTCGGATGAATTAGCCATGTTTCACCTCCCCAGTTTCAGTAATTAAATCTCTAATCAGCGAACGGGCCCGGGCGTACTGAGATTTGGACGTTCCTTCGCTGATACTAAGCATATCGGCAATTTCTTTATGCTTGTACCCCTCAACAGCGTAGAGGTTAAAAATAACCTGGCAGCCCTGAGGTAACGATTGCAGAATTGCCAGCAAGTCACGGTAGTTATAGTTAGCAATTTCCGCATCTTCATCGCCAAGATGATGAACTTCTTCAATATCAAGATGCGGATATAAATAGACCTTCTTCCGATGGTGATTAAGGGCAGTGTTGATAACAATGCGCTTAATCCAGTATTTGATCGCTGATTCACCCCGAAATTTCTCCAGACTATTAAAAATTTTGACAAAAGCTTCTTGCAGTACATCCTCAGCATCTTCGCGGTTCTTACAATAGCGCATGCACACCACCATCATCTGACTGGCGTACTGTTCGTACAACTCGTGTTGAGCCAGTCGCTCACCTTTAATACAGCGAGCAACTAGCGCTTGTTCATTCTGCATGTAACTTGCTGAATAACCGCAATAGTTGGAATTAGGTCGTTTTCATTAGTGTAGACAACAACATTGAAAAAAACGTTGGAAAACAACTAAAAAAATTTTGGGAAACATGGAAGATAGACGCGAAAAAATGCAAAAGCACCGGTGAAGGACAAACGGTGAGAAGTAAAAGTAGCATCCACCTTCAGCCTCATGATATCTATCTTGTACCATTAAATAAGAAAGACTTCAGCATAAGACAATGCGTGAAGCAATGTCCCTGCCGAAGCCTTAACTCAAACCACAAAGTAAAATCTAACCCGTATTTCTCTTTACTCGCTAGTACGTTTTTGCGGCTAAGCCTGCCAAAGCACCGGCTACTTTAAATCCAGAGTTAGTGGCAGCTTTCTGATTTAGTTCAAATCCTAATTTTGATTCTTTAGTAGCTATAAAGTTGATATGCGAACCTTTTGACTGAATATTTTCGAGTTCAGTAATCACTAGAGCACCACTAGCTTGTAATGCTTGAATATCCTCTGGTTTTACCCGAACCCCCTTGGTAATAAAAACTATTTGACTATTCTTAGCTTCACCAGCGTTTTTACACTTACGTACCACAAAGTTTTGCCCCTTAATCGTCTTCTTCTTCGTTGAGATATCAACCATCTCACGGTACGCTTCGCCTTCACCTAACACACTGACCGTAAAGTTCTCACCTGCCTTATCAGCGGGCCATTCAATATATCGGCTAAAATTATATATCAATATAGTATGATATTTATATTGCTGTGCCTGTGCAAATCCTGACATGAACAGGATCAAACAAAGCGTTCCTACAATTGCTTTCATAATATGTGTTGTTGTTTATCTGCAATATTTACTTCCGCACATTACAAATATCATATATAAATTAGAAAAATTATATATTATATTAGAAATTTTATTACTTGTGTATTCTGTACTATAGTTGGGTGAAAATTTGGGATAGTCAGTAATAAATGGATAATAGATGTTTGCTGTGGCTACTAAGCTGTATTATAGTCCGTTTACTCAGACCAGTACAGTTTATGTAGGATTACTATCGTTTACAGTAGTACTTTCGTAATTTGGTATTTATTCCCAAAATGAGAATTTGCTGAGTTTATTCTTAAACAGAATTATCTATAATACTTCGTTGTTAAATCAATATATGATGAATATCTAGGTCTATGTTACTTGACATTGCGCTGTTTGGACTAGCTTTTCTTCTGGCAATCCCGGCTATTACCGGCTATTTTGCCTACAGCCACGGTCGTTCATTCTGGCTATGGTTTACTCTGGGTTGTTTTTTTCCGTTCATTGCTAATATTATTCTAGCTATACTGTGCTGGAAAGTGGCTCGCAAAGAAGAGCGGCGACGGGTAGGAACACTAACTCGGTACGAGGATGGTTACATGGGAGTGGAAATTACAAAAGTGGTGAAAGCTCACCCCCGCCATCAAGATAACCCATCGTAATTTTGACTTATCTCAGAAAATCATAATTTCATGGATTCAAATCTATCCACTAATCCATGAAATACGCATCACCTAGTCTACTACTCTCTTCTTTCTTTATCCTCATCTCTTGTACTACTTCCGATTACATCGAAAATACCACACTCACTTATCTGCCTAGCCAAGCTATTTCATTAACGGAGTTATCTGCTTTTGAAGAATCATCGGCGAATTGGAGCTTAGCTGGTAGTGTATACGCTAATCGGAGTGAAAAGAGTGCCCTGGAAGTAGAACCAGGTACGGGTATACTAGCCAACCAGCCTCGGGAGGACGCTCAGGGCAATTTGTTCACCACTTTTGAACACGGCGATCTGGATTTAGAGCTAGAGTTCATGATGCCTAAGTCTTCTAATTCGGGAGTATATCTTCAGAGTAGGTACGAGGTACAATTACTAGATAGTTGGGGAAAAGATAGCGTTAGTTTCGCTGATTGCGGAGGCATTTATCAGCGTTGGAACAATGACCAGGGCTACGACGGTAAAGCTCCTCACACGAATGCTTGCTACGCTCCGGGGCTGTGGCAGCACTTATCTATAAAATTTGAAGCACCTCGGTTCGATTCTTCAGGAAAGAAAATACGGGATGCGATGTTCCGGGAAGTTAAACTGAATGGAGTACTGGTTCATGAAAATGTAGCCATAAGCGGCCCAACCCGAGCCGCAGCTTTTAATGACGAACAAGCTATAGCACCCTTAATGCTTCAGGGCGACCACGGCCCAGTGGCTTTTCGTAACATTCGCTACAAACGCTACGGATCAGAAAAGATCAAGCTGAGCAACATTTCGTACGAATACCACGAAGGAAAATTTTTAACTCCCGATACGCTGGCTACTCTGGAACCAAAAGATAGTGGTGCTACTGATTCAATTAGCTACCAGCTATCGCCTCAGCCTCAGGAGTATGCTTTGGTTTTTTCCGGTACCCTTAACACTCCCACCCGTGGCGACTATTTGATGACACTAAAGACAGCCGGAGCGAGCTGGCTCTGGATCGACGATAAACTAGTGGTAGATCACTTACAAGGGCAAGACCTTAAAACGCCAGGTTACGGACAGATTCAGTTAGAAAGTGGCGAGCACTCCTTCAAATTAGTTTTTAGTAAACTCGGACGTGGCTGGCGACAAGGTTTGGCCTGGGAATACGAAGGGCCGGAGATTCCGGTAACGGCACTACAGGCTCCTGGCTCAGTTCCGAAGCAGCAACCTCCGCCCCCACACGTAGTTGAAACAGTATCCGAACCGGTTCTTCAGCGAGGTTTCTGGTGGGTTGATGAAGAGACTAAAAAAACGCATACCTTAGCAATAGGATTACCCTCTCAAGTAAATTACGTGTACGACTTACGTAGTGGGGCACTGCTGGCCGGTTGGGGTGGCGATTTTGTGGATGCTACCCAAATGTGGCACAGCCGAGGAGAAGATCAGTCGTTAACCGCACTGGGTGGAGTTATTCCGTTTCAGGTACATCCCCCGTTCGCTCAACTTGCTTCTACCCAAGCCAGTTGGCCCGACTCAGTTGATTTAGAGTCCAAGAACTTTCGCTACCAGGGGTACCAATTGAACGCCGAACGTATTCCGGTATTTGAGTACAAATTAGGCGAGGGTACTTTGTACGATGAGATTGAGCAGCGTAAAGGGGAACGTAGTTTAACCCGAAACATTACAATTAACCAAAACCAAATAGCTTCTTCCTGGTACTGTTTGGTGGCCGAAGGCAGCTCAGTAGAGAAACTACCGGATGGAAGCTACAGCGTAGACGATCATCGGTACTACGTAACCATTGATAAGGCTGCTAGTGCGCCTATTGAGCGAAACCGAAATGGTAAAACTCAACTACTGCTACCACTTATCGCCCGAAATGGTGAAACCAAGGCATCTTATACCATCATCTGGTAACAAAAACTATTATGAAAAATTTTATTCTTTTACTTCTTATCGTAATTCCCAGTTGGCTATTCGCCCAAGCAGAAGATGATTATTACCGAATTGAAACCATTCCTATTCCCGATAGCATTTTGCTGGAGGTAGGTGGATTGGCCTTTACTGATGATGGAAAATTAGGAGTCTCTACCCGGCGGGGTGAGGTTTGGTTGCTGGATCGGCCTACTTCGGCGCGCCCAACTTTTACCCGCTTTGCCCACGGACTACACGAGCCACTAGGGCTGGCGTATCGCAATGGTTCGTTTTACACTACCCAGCGGGCTGAAGTTACCAAACTTACTGATAATGACAGTGACGGCGTAGCTGATCGCTACCAATCAATTTACTCCTGGCCGCTTTCGGGCAATTACCACGAATATTCTTACGGCCCACTGTTTTTACCCAATGGCGATATGCTCGTCACGCTAAACTTGGCTTGGATTGGCTACGGCGAAAGCCCGGTAAAGTGGCGCGGCTGGCTACTGAAAATTACCGAAGACGGTAATATGACTCCCATCGCTACCGGATTGCGGTCACCCGCTGGATTTGGCTTTGATATTAATGGAGAAATATTTTACGGAGAAAACCAGGGCGACTGGATTGGCTCAGGTCGGATTACGCACTTAGAAAAAGGTGATTTTGCCGGAAATCCGGCCGGATTGAATTGGAGTCAGGAACCCAATTCACCGTTGCGGCTTAAGCGAAGCAACATTCCTGATTCGGTAGGGCTGATGCACGAATTTGCGAAGAATATTTCCAGTATGAAGCCCCCGACCGTTTGGTTTCCCCACACGATCATGGGAATTTCTACCTCTGACATTATGACGGATACCACCCAGGGTGGATTTGGGCCGTTTGCCGGACAAATGTTTGTGGGCGATCAGGGGCACAGTAAAGTGATGCGGGTGTTTCTGGAAAAAATCAATGGCGAATATCAGGGAGCCTGCTTTCCGTTTCGGGAAGGTTTCTCGTCCGGTATTCTGCGAATGCGCTGGGGACCGGATGATAATATGTACGTGGGCATGACCAGCCGGGGTTGGGCTTCTACCGGCAAAGAACCCTACGGCTTACAACGGTTGGTATGGACGGGAAAAACTCCGTTCGAGATAAAAGCCATTCGGGCGGTAGCCAACGGCTTTGAATTAGAATTTACCCAACCTGTTGATGAGTCGGTGGCTTCCCAAGCCTCGATCTACCCGATCACTAATTTCATCTACAGCTATCACCGAAGTTACGGTAGTCCGATTATTAATCAGCAGGCATGTCAGGTGCATAGTGCTGAGGTTTCAGCCGATCGTACTAAAGTACGTCTGCATATGGACGGGCTGCGGGAAGGCTACATTCACGAAATTAAAGTAGATGGATTGAAATCGGCCAGTGGTCAATCGCTATTGCACGATGTGGGATATTATACGCTTAATAATTTTGCCGAGGGAACCGCAGTAACCGCTCCTATCGCCCAAAACAAAACATCAGAGATGCCTCCCTGCGAGGAATCGGAAAAGCGCATAACCGAAATGCCTAACGATTGGGAAAAGCCCGATGTGGTAATCAATATCGGAACCGAACCCGGATTAAAATACGATTTAAGTGAGTTTACGGTAGCCGAAGGCGACAAGGTGCAAATTATCTTCAATAACAACGATGATATGCTGCACAACTTGGTAGTGACTGAACCTAATGTGGCCAATCAGGTGGGGGAAGAAGCAATGACTTTAGGATTGGCGGGAACCGACCGGGGCTACGTGCCAATCATGGATGAAGTTTTGTTCCACACTTGTATTCTCCAGCCTGAAACTTCGGAAAGCATCTACTTCGTAGCTCCTCCGGCGGGCGAATACGAGTTCGTATGCACCTTTCCCGGGCACTACAAAGTAATGCGAGGAAAGATGGTCGTCACATCAAAGGAAACCGCTTCTCGTTGAGAAAAGCTTAGTACCCAGCTGCTTGACCGTCTTTTCGTGATTCCGATGCGCCGATGTATACATCATTTTCCGCATCGTACTTGATGGCTTGGTAACCGCCGTATACTCCCCGGGCAAACTGAACGGTATGTCGTTTTCGCATTAGCTCTTGGATAGTTTCCGAAGAAAATCCGGTTTCCATCCGCAGAATACCTCCATCCGTCATTTTACCTCCGGTAGGTTGAGAGTCGCTCGCGTGGTTAATTCGGGGGGCATCCCCGGCTTCCTGCACGTTCATCCCAAAGTCAATCATATTGACCAGTACTTGCACGTGACCCTGGGGTTGCATGGCACCCCCCATAAGTCCAAAGCTCAGATAAGGCTTACCGTTTTTAGTAACAAAGGCCGGAATAATGGTATGGAACGGACGTTTGTGGGGTTCATACACATTGTTATGGCCTTCTTCCAAACTAAACAACGCTCCCCGGTTTTGCAGGATGAAACCCAGACCGGGCGGAGTCATCCCCGAACCCATACCAGAATAATTGCTTTGGATAAGGGAGATCATATTACCATCTCCGTCGGCCACAGTCATATAGATCGTATTACCTTGCTCTAACTCTCCGGCCGGATATTCACGGCCCGCCCTATCGGGATCAATTAATTTAGCTCGAGCTTGGGCGTATTCTTTAGAAATGAGCTGATCCATCGGGATTTGTACAAAGTCGGGGTCAGCGTAGTACTTTGCCCGGTCTTCGTAGGCTATCTTTTTGGCTTCTACCAAATGATGGATATACTCCGCACTACCAAAGCCCATACTGGCTAAATCGTAACCTTCTAAAATATTGAGCATCTGTAGTACGGCAGTTCCTTGCCCATTAGGCGGCAGTTCGTATACCTCGTAGCCTCGGTAGTTAGTAGAAACCGGTTCCACCCAGTCCGCAGTATGATCTGCTAAGTCTTTGGTGGAGAGCAGCCCACCTTGCTTTTTGATATAGTCGGTAATCGTTTTGGCAATCTCACCCTTATAAAATGCGTCTTGGCCTTCCTGGGCAATTTTCTCTAATGTGTTGGCTAATCCGGGATTTTTGAAAATTTCACCTTTTTCGGGAGTTCGACCGTTAGGCATAAAGACATCGGAAAAGCCTTCGTACTGCTGAAGTACTCGGGCATTTCCCCTCCAACCGGAAGCAATCACTTCCGTCAGCGGAAAACCATCGCGGGCGTAATCAATCGCGGGCTGAAGAATGGTAGTCATGGGTAGGCTGCCCATTTTTTCGTGCAACGCAAACCAACCGCTCACGCAGCCCGGCACACTTACTGATAATGGTCCTCGGTAGGGTACTTCCTCGTGGCCGTTTTCTTCAAAGTACGCGAGAGATAAATCGTACGGGGAGCGTCCGCTGGCATTCAGCCCGAGCAATTCTTCATTTTCGGCATTCCAGACAATGGCAAACAGATCACCACCTATTCCATTGCCGGTAGGTTCGGTTAACCCTAGTACCGCATTAGCGGCAATAGCGGCATCAATGGCATTACCGCCCTGTCGGAGAATATAGAGTGCCGTTTGCGTAGCTAGTGGTTGACTGGTAGCCGCCATCCCGTGCTGGGCAATCACCTCCGAGCGGGTAGCAAACTGCTCGCCCGTCAGTCGGTCTTGGGCAAATAGCAAAGTGGGCAGTAAAAGAAAGAAGAAAAGTAAAGCTCTCATAGGTTAGACAGGTTAGATCTGTTCAGGAAAGAAACGGAATATCCGCCGGAATGGCAAGTTACTCAACAACTGCTTTTTCACGACTGAGCAGTATGCCTATACCAATAAGCTGGCTAAACTGTAGTTCACTAACCTGATCGAAATCGTAGAGGGCAATAGCCGATACATTAACATTGATGTACTGCGTTAGTTTAGCGGCCAGGGTTACATCTAACCGATGGTCAATTTGATTCAGAGAAAGGTTTTCGTAGTTGGCGAAGGTCAGGTAGCGAGCCTGAAGACTAATATTTTCGGTAATATTTTTGTTCCAGTTAGCTAGTAGTTGAAATGCTAGCCACTCATAACGGACAGTTTCGCCGGCTCGACTTTCTACGCCATAGGCAATTCCACTCATGCTAGACTCTAAATTATTATATAATGTAGTGTCATTTACGATAGTAATACGAGGTGAAAACGGACTCAAACGCAGCGAAAAGTTTCTAGTGGGAGCATATTCAAACCCCAGTGAAAACGTCAGGAATGCCGGTGCCAAGAAATCTGAAATTCGTAATGCGTCTTCTCCACCAGTTGCCGTCTCCACATAACGAAAACCCGGACCGAATTGCGTAAGAAAATTTAGAGAACCGTAGCCATTCCATTCTTTAGAAATATCGTACCCTACCTTACTGTCCAGAAAAATTCGATCTTGTGTTTTGCGTACCCCTTGCCCTTGATTATTAACTACCCCAAATAGCAAATCAACGGTATTATTCCACGACCAAGAACCGTTTTTATAATTCGCCAAGTAGTTAAACAGGCCAGAAAAAGCGACAGAATTTACTGCCCCCCCAGTCCAGTTATCACTAAACGCTGCCTGATTGAAGTTAAGACCAAACTTCGTAGAAGTAGTCCAGACGGTATCGGCTCCCAAAGTATCAGGAGGAGTTAACAGAGCGGTAGGGTCGGGTACCACTTGGGCTAGTAAACTCAGGTGACATAGCGTAAACAATACAATTGATAATAAGACTTTTTTCATAACACGATTGCTTAAAGTAGCCGGAACAATGGCAAATTGGTAAATAGTTGAAATGATTTATGGTAAATGCTACGAGTTGACCAAAGGATTGTGAATATGGGCATCTACTTGCGGGTAAGGAATACTAATATCGTTAGCATCAAATGCTTTTTTCACCGCTTCCGTTTTCTCAAAGAATAGGTTCCAGTAATCAGCCTGAACGCACCGAGCCCGAACCTTAAAGTTTACTGAACTATCAGCCAGTTCGGCCAAGTTAATGAACGGTGCATCCTGATTAAGTACTCGCTCATCAGCAAAAACCGTCTCCTTAATAATCTGGCGAGCTTTATCAATGTCATCGTCATAACTGATGCCAAATACCCACTCTACTAGTCGGGTCTCTTCCGTAGAGTAGTTGATGATTTTATTGTTATACAACGGCCCGTTCGGCAGAATAATGGTTTTGTTGTCGTATGATTTTAGTACCGTGTGAAATATTTGAATTTCGGATACTGAAGCGGTAACTCCCTGTGCCTCAATTACGTCACCTACCTTAAACGGCTTCAAAATTAGAATTAGAATACCACCCGCAAAGTTGGACAAACTACCCTGCAACGCTAGACCAATGGCTAGACCAGCCGCCCCCAGTACCGCTACAAAGGAGGTGGTTTCAATCCCTACCCTGCTGGCAATGCTAATGATAAGCACAACAATTAGTAGTGCTTTAATAATACCCGACAGAAAAGGAACTAGCGAAGGGTCAACTTCCCGTTTATTGAGTGCTTTTCGGAGACCAGTTATTATCCGATTGATGATCCAAAGACCAACAATTAGCGTTAGAATAGCCAATAATAACTTAGGAATAAATAGAATAGCGTATTCGCTCAGCGTTTTAATTGCAGCTTCGATATCTAAATTTTCTATCATGAAGTTGGTTATTTTGGTAAATAGTTTATTGGCGCAAATATGAGTAATTAGTACTAATTTGCCAACCTGTATAGATTGGGGCGTGGCTTGGTCTGCCTATTATTGCGAAAAGCAATTGGTTGGTAAATACCGTGAAAAAGCACGAATTTACTCCTTAGCTTCTCATTTAGTGTTTCTAGTTCGTAATTAACTGCTAAATTTGCCCGATCATTACATAACCTATGAGTAAACCTACCACCAATCCCGAAGATAAAATCTCCAAGGTTTCTTCCGCTCGCAAGCTACTGATCGTGGCGCTTATAGCAGGAGGTGTTATAGCAATCATTTATTTCTTTTTTCTCGGTAAAGAAGAAGGGGTAGGCATGGCTTCCGAGCAGTCAAGTCAGTCCAACACAGTAGAAGAACCCCCATTCCTTGAAGAAGGAACTCTGTGGTTTTTAAGTGATAACCAGCAAGACACTTTGCAACAGATTACCATCGAAGTAGCTGATGATCAGGAACAACGTGCCCAGGGAATGATGCACCGCAGTGCTATGGATGAGCTACAAGGAATGCTATTTATTCACGATCGGCCCGAAGTGCAGGCGTACTGGATGAAAAATACGAAGCTTCCGCTGGACATCATTTACGTAGGGGAGAACAAGGAAATTGTGACCATCTACCAAGGGGTGATGCCCTATTCGGAAAAGTCTATTCCTTCTTCTTCGGAAGCCCTCTACGTAGTAGAAGTAAACGCGGGGTTCACCGGTCGGCACAAAGTTGAAGAAGGAGATTTTATTGCCTTTGAGCTACTCAATTAATGGCTTAAATACTGTCTAACCACGCTTGGCTATGCTGGTTAACCGCAGCAAAAAAATCGGAAAATTCCTGCTCAAAGCTTTCGTAGTGCTGCTGCAAATTAGCAATGGCTGATCCCATCTGATTAGGGTAGCGCGAGCGTTTCTCCATGCCTTTCAGCGTTCGGGCAATACCCTCCAGTTCAGCGTAGTACAATAGCCAGTTATGCTGGCTCATATAGTGCAACATTTGCTGAGCTTTCGGAGGTAATAGAGTCTGCTGTTCGTGTAATACCTGATAGATTTGCTGCGTAAAAGTTTTTAAAGAAGTTTCGCAGTACTCTGGCCAGTTTTTAGCTAGAAAGTGGTCGTAAAAAATATCGACAATCACTCCCGCGTAATGCCGGTGCTGATCTACCAATCGATGCTTACTCTGAAGAAAAATGGGGTGAAAATCAGTAAAGAAATCAATCTCCCGATGAAATAGAATTCCTTCGGCTAGAGGCGAGTCAAACTTTTGGTATTGTTTTCCTTTCACAAAGTCGCCCAGAAAACTGCCAACAATAAGTGGGGAACTAGAGCGGGATAAATAAAAGTGAGCCAGTAAATTCATCTTCGTTAAGAACGAAATGAAGCGTGCTTAGTTTCTCACTTGAATAAAGTACAGTATTTACCAACTTACGGAATCAACCATGAAAATAGCTTTTTTTAGCACTAAATCGTACGACCGAACTTATATGAACCAAGTGAATGAAGCGTTTGGTCACGATATATCGTACTTTGATACGGGTCTACGTCCTTCCACGGCAGTACTAGCGCAAGATCACACTGCGGTTTGCATCTTTGTAAACGATCAAGCCGATACTGAAACATTGGAAGTTTTGAAAGACCAAGGAGTGGAGCTACTAGCACTACGTAGTGCTGGCTTCAACCACGTAGATATTGGCAAAGCCGATGAACTAGGAATCAAGATCGCTCGGGTTCCGGCTTATTCACCTTATGCGGTGGCCGAACATGCGCTGGCAATGATCCTTACGCTTAATCGCAAAACCCACCTAGCCTACAGCCGGGTGCGGGATGGAAACTTTTCTTTGGAACGCTTGACCGGGTTTGACTTGCGAGGCAAAACAGTTGGAGTAATTGGAACCGGAGTAATTGGGCGAGTATTTGCCCAAATTATGCTAGGAGTTGGCTGTAAGGTAGTTGCTTACGATCCTTACCCCAATGAAGAACTGAAGCAGCAGGTAGAATACATGGGTTTGCCGGAGCTATTTAGCCAGTCTGATATTATCTCACTGCACTGTCCGCTCACGAAAGATACGCATTATATTATCAATGAAGAGGCGGTCAATCAAATGAAGGAAGATGTTATGCTGATTAATACCAGCCGGGGTGGTTTAGTAGATACCAAGGCGGTGATTCAGGGGTTGAAACATCAAAAAATCGGTTACTTTGGCTTGGATGTATACGAGCAAGAAGAAAATATCTTCTTTGAAGATCTCTCGGGAGCTATCATTCAAGACGATATGATTACCCGACTGATGACTTTTCCCAATGTGCTAATCACATCTCACCAGGCCTTTTTCACCCAAGAAGCCATGACTGGTATTGCGAAAACTACCTTACAAAATATTCGGGACTTTGAAGAAGGTAAAGAGTTGGCGAATGAAGTATCTTACTCTGATAAATAACATAACTAACACTGCTTAGAGTGCAGAAGGTGTGGCATTAAGTTCTTCCTTTCGTTCTCTCTCCACGCTTTTCTTATACTGGGTTGGAGTCATACCTGCAATTTTCTTGAAATTAACGTAGAAAACAGACTCCGAACGGAAGCCACTGTCTACGGCTACTGCAAAGTTCGTTAACTTCTTGTTTTGGGCACTTTCCAACATCTTCTTGGCTGCTTCTACCCGCTTTTGGTTAATAAATTGACTAAACGATTGGCCTATCTGCTCATTTAATAGACGAGATAGCAAGTACAAAGGAATGCCTAGCTGGCTGGCCAACGCCTTTTCGTTTAGTTCAGTGTCTAAGTGAATTTGATCTTCGTCAATCAGTTTGTGTAGCTTCTTGCAATAAACTTCTCTCTCGGGAAAATCAGTAGCGGGGGTGGATTTGATAAGCGGTTCGCCCGACAAAATTTTGGGATATTTAATCGGAAAGTAGATGATAACCAATATAATGCTACTGGTAAACAGGATGTAGTTGAACTGCACCAGATAGCGTATTTGAGTAACCATTGATGGCTCAAAGTAGGGAACAACCGCCGCATGATACACTAATTGGATTAGAGCAATAAAGCAGGTGAAGCCTACAAAAATCATGAGCACTCGGGGCCACTGTAATAGCGGCAGCTTATTAGACGATACTGCCCGTTCAGCCCTCAGCAGAGCATTGAGCCGATAAACAACAAATACCTTCCAAATCACTAGAGCCAGCAGTGTTACTTTATGGATAGGAGTACCGATGTAGTGCTGGAATGTAAAATCGGTGTGCAGCAGAACGTAGGTAAGCAGAATCAGAAAGGATAAAGCCGCCGGAAGAAAGTAGACGTACTGACGTTTGGTGAGCTTCTGCTTGAGAAGAAGGTGGACATACCATAGAATAAGGGTAGGTAATAGGAAATCGAGAAAGTCGGCTAGAAAAAGGAGGTAAGCATAGTCAAACTTAACGTTAGTGTAGCGGAAAAGGTACTGAAGAAGGATATTAATAGATAAGGCGAGAAAAATACCGGACAGCACCTTGTTGGTTATGGTCCGCTTAACCAAACTGACGACAGATCCGGTGATAAAACTCTGTATAAACGCCCAGATAAAGAGAGCACTCGTCATACCGCAGGTTATTAAAGATTAGGTAGTAACAAGTTACGAAAATAAAAACTTCCCCAAAACAGAAGAAGTTTTTATCACCATTTAAAATAAAATAAAAATTATTGAAAAGTTAGCAATTTATAAAAACCCTTTCATCAGTTGCTGTAAACTATCAATCGTGACTTGCGCACGCCCCTCTTCCACTAAATTTATGATCTCACCCGGGTCATTTTTAAGGTCATATAATTCAGCGGGAATACCTGATTCGGTGTATTGGATGTATTTCCACCTTTTGGTACGTACGGCTTGCCAGGGACGTACTCTCGGGGCTACTTTTTCTAGAAAGTATTCGGCCAAAAGTGCATTGCGACCCGGTGCCAGAGAATCCTTAAGCAAAGGTACCATCGTTTCCCCGTCCATTGGTTCCAGCGGTGTCACTCCGGCGAGTTGCAGCAGCGTGGGCGCAATATCAATATTCAACACCAGTTGCTCCCGTACGCTACCGGCTGTCACCAACGGCGGGTAGCGAATCAGCATAGGGATGCGAAGAACCGGATCATAGGCCCAACGTTTCATATTAAACTCGCCGTGCTCTCCCATCAGCATACCGTTGTCACTTACGTAAACAATGATGGTATTATCAAGCTGATTGGCTTCCTCCAGTGCCTTAAACAGCTCTCCCACTCCCTCATCCACACTTTTCAAACTACGATGCTGGTCGCCCACCACCGCAGAGCGTTCGCGTCCCCGACCTCTTCGGGATTCAGGCGGTTCGGGTAAGACATTTTCGTACTCATAAAATTTCTTTCTTGGTACAAGCCTACGCAACAGTGGTTTGCCCGCCGTATCTTCCTTCGTTACAGCCACCGAATCAAACACAAAATTCGAGTACATCTCTTCGTGCCTCTCCGCGGGTAACAGGAGCCAATGAACCGCTTTATGGGCGATAATCATCGCAAACGGTTTTTCTGACGGGCTATTTTGGAGAAACGACAGTGCCTGTTCATTGATAATACCGGTCATGTAGCCGGTGGTCTGGGTTCGGGTTCCTTCATCGTTAACCACTCCATCAATATAGTCGCCCTGCCCCTTAAAACTGAACCACCGATCGTAGCCTGGTCGGCGAGAATCATCCAATCCCATATGCCACTTTCCGATGAATGCCGTGGTGTAACCAGCCTCCCGGAGCTGTCGCGGCCACGTTAGCAGCGTATGGCTCACAACTTCCAACCCTAGCTTATCATTGTTGACAACGTAGTGCCGATGGGCGTAATTTCCAGTAAGAAAACTAGCTCGGCTGGGTGAACATAAGGGAGTAGTTACAAAGGCATTCTTGAAGATCACTCCTTCTTGCCCTATTCGGTCAATATGGGGAGTCTGGGCAGTAAGGTTGCCCTCAATACCTAAAAGCCCAACTTGCTGATCGTCGGTTACAATAAAAAGGATATTTGGTCGGCTCTCTTGGTCTTGAGCGGTAATCTGGCCGTTGGTAGATAGTAGAATAAATAGTAAGTAAACGCAACCAGCTAATTTCACAGAATTTGTATTAAGCACATGAGTAGTTTTCTCTTTTTTATTAAACCTTATTCTGATAATTATCTACCCCGAGGTTCGTGACGTCACGAACCTTAGAAGGTTATCGGAATATCCTCTATTCTCTAAAAATCAAATTTACAGGTCTTGGGCGTCCGTGGTCTTCACCACCAGTACGCTATTATTAGAGGTTAGCAGTGCGTGGCCCACCTGATAGTCAATGGCTTTTCCGTTCAGCAGCATCGCCTCGATACGCCCATCAACTGGGCCTTGTCGCTCAATCACGATTTGCTTTCCTGAGTAGAAATCTGGGTTCAGTTGTATCTCAACCCGGTCGAAGATGGGAGTAGTAACCATGTACGCCGGATTTCCCGGAGTATCAGGGTACAGCCCCATCATGGCGAACACCACCCACGACGACATGGCTCCGGCATCGTCGTTACCGGGCAGTCCGTCGGGAGTATTCGTAAAATAGGTTCGCAGCAGGTGATGCACTGTTTGCGCGGTTTTCCAATCCTTCTCCTGGGTAAGATTATAGAAAAAGGGGAAACCAAAACCCGGTTCGTTAGTCATATCAAAGTGTCCGTCCTCAAAAATAGTATCTAAGTTATTTAAGAATCGCTTCTCCCCCATGCTACTTTTGAGGGTATCCATTCCGTGGGGAATAGCAAATAGGTACTGCCAGGCACTACCTTCCACAAAACCAGGCCCACCCCGCAGGCCGAAGTTCATCCTATCCCATCGTTCCTGTGTGGGGTCAAAGGGTTCGTACCAACTACCGTCTTTATTTTTAGGCTGAAGCAACCCTGTCTCGTCGTTGTACAGATTTATGAATGATTTTGAACGCTCCAGATACTTTCGGTAGTCTGTTTCCTTACCCATTGCCTTCGCCATTTGGGCAATATTGAAGTCAGCCAGATTAAACTCCATCGTACTTGACACTGCTCCCCACACAATTCCGTTATTCCACTGAAAGTTTTCAACCTCGCTAAAATCTCCGTCCATCGTAATATACCCGTACGCGTTGTAGTCCTGGAGTCCGCGCCGATTCAAATTCCCTTCTTCGTGAGTGGCGTTTTTGGTAACTGCCTCGTAAGCTTTTTCCGCATCAAAACCTCGGATTCCCTTCACGTAGGTATCACCAATAACGATGGGCGCAGGATCGCCGACCATCAGGTAAGGTTCAAAATTAAAAATTGACCACTTAGGTAACCACCCCGATTCGTCGTAGATAGTCAGCATGTTCCGCACAAACGCTTGCTGTTTTTCCGGATAAGCCAAGGCGAGCAGCGGGTGCGTGGTTCGGTAGGTGTCCCAAAGTGAAAAGCCAGTATACCGAGTATCCGCGGAATTACCGATATCAGTACCGCCCATTTTCACGTAATCACCGTTGTGGTCACTGTACGTCATTGGCATCAGCAGACTGTGGTAAAGGGCTGTATAAAATACAGTTTTATCGTCTTCTGAGTCGGTAGTTACTCTGATTTTGCTAAGCTCTTTTTCCCATTCGGCTTGGGCTTCGTTCCTGACCCGTTCAAAGTCATAACCACTCTGCTCCTTATCTAAGTTATCCTGCGCGTTATCTACGGATACGTAAGAAACTCCAACCTTAATTTGCACTATAGCGGGTTCTTCATTTTCAAAGACATACACCAAGCCACTGGGTTTATCTTCTAGCTGCTGGTTGAACCGCGGATTGTTCTTATTATAATGTACCAGATACGTAGAGTCAGCCTTGCGGTCAATACGAGCACTGAAGTACACTGAGCTTCGGTTGCCCGCCCCGCAAAAATTTCCTTCCAACTGGTACCCACTTACGGCCTCGTCGTTATACGCTTCAATTACTCCGCCCTTCACGTGAGCCTGCTGGGCGGTGAGGTCTACGTAAATATTGCTTCTTCCTTCGGGCAGCTCCAGTTTGATGAGTGTTGAGCGTTGGGTAGTTGTCGCCTGTACTCGGATATTTTCATCATCCAGTCGCACGCTGTAGTAACCGGGACTGGCAACCTGTTCAGAAAATTGGGAACCATCGTAGTTTTCGCTCAGCTTACCGGAAAAGAACTTGAACGGAACACTTCCGGTAGCAGGGCAGCCAACTCCCGAAAAATTTACGCTGCTAAATCCATAGATTTTTTTCTCCTCATAACGAAACCCACTGGGCGAATGCGTCTGGGTGAAGTCGAACGACTGAGGGCTTACTGACACCATACCCCAGGGTTGTACCGCTCCCGGGTGCACATTACCCACCGAATGTTTTGTCCCGTTGCCCTGCGTACCAATAAATGGATTAACGTAATGAATGTACTGGAATACAGTAGCATCTTTCGATTGATTCTTCGGCAGCTCTTGACAGCCCAAATTAAAAACGCCGGGCAACAAAACTACGCCAAGCCACCAGTAGCTAAATCTTTTCATATACTGCTTAATTTTTATTAAGACAGAAATGTAAATCAAAGATTCCCAGAAGGACTATTATTTTGAAATATAGAAGAAAATATTGCGCTGAAGTATAGTACTATCCACTCTCATATGGTACGAAAAAGCAGATGAACACTCGGGAAACTACTAAAAACGCTTCTTTTTTTATATGAATTTGAAAATCAGAAGGGAAATTACTCATATAAAAACAATTCTTGTTCGGCAATAGACAAGTTTAGCTACATGGCTGTTGACCGTAGTCCGGAGAACAATTGTGGCGCACACACAAACCTAAAAAGTCAAGATACTATGATGAAAATTCTATTTAAAAAAACCGCACTGGTACTATATTTTTTGTGCTGCGGAATGGGACTGGTTGCTCACGCTCAGCAGATAACTGGCACGATCACCGATACTGAGGGAGAGCCGCTGGTGGGAGCCACTATTCTTGAGAAAGGTACATCGAATGGTACGGTAAGCGATATTGATGGTAAGTACGCGATCAATGTTACTGCGGATGATGCTATTTTGATCTTTTCTTACATCGGGTATATCTCGGAAGAAGAGACTCTTAACAGTCGATCAAGCATTGATATAGCCTTGGTTGAAGATATTGCCAGCCTTGATGAGATAGTCGTAATTGGCTACGGAACGCAGCGACGGCAGAATGTCTCGGCGGCCATTAGTACCATCTCTACCGAAGCCATTGAAGGGCGCCCCGTAGCCGACTTCACCAATGCCATCCAAGGTCAGGTAGCCGGGTTGCAGATTACCAACAGTTCGGGCCGACCCGGCGCCGGCACACAGGTACAGATCAGGGGAACGGGTTCCATTACGGGCAATAGCAACCCACTGTACGTGATCGACGGAACCATTATCAGCACATCGGGTGGCGGAGCCGGTGACCCTTTAGCAACCATTAACCCGGCGGATATTGAATCTATCAATGTTTTGAAGGATGCCTCAGCAGCCGCCATCTACGGAGCTAGAGCGGCCAACGGGGTGATTATTGTTACCACCAAGCGCGGTGCTTCGGGGAAAGCTAACATTTCTCTGAACGCCTTTACCGGAGTTCAACAAGCAACTAACACATTAGACCTGCTGAACGCTCAGCAATACCAACAAGTCTACAATCAGGTATTTGACAATGCCGAGCAGAACCGTATTCCTAACCTAGACGGCACCACCTTTGACACCAGTACCGATTGGCAGGATGCCGTACTGCGTACCGCCAATATCAGTAACTACGAAATTAGTGCGGATGGGGGTGGTGAAAACACCCGCTACTTTACTTCTTTAGGTCGGTACAATGAAGAGGGTATTATTATCGGTACTGGTTTAGAGCGAACCACCCTACGATTGAATACGGATACTGAGCTAGGTAAATTCAAGATTGGAAACTCTATGACCTACTCTCGCTCGGAGTTTGACCGGGAAAATGCGGCCAACGGCCGAAATGTGCTGGCTTGGTCGCTGCTGAATGCTCCTACCGTGGATGTCTTCAACCCAAATACCATCGGCGGTTTTGGTGGCCCTACCGATAACGATGGTGGACGGCAGATTCTCAACCCCGTAGCTTCCCAAAACCTGGTTGAAAATGAGGGAACCGTCAACCGGTTTCTGGGGAATGTATACGCCGAATACGAGATTATCAGTGGGTTGCGGTTCCGAACTCGCCTATCTGCCGATGTTATCAACTTTCACAATCGTTTTTTTGCGCCCTACTATCAGCAGGTGCCGGATGGTATTCCCGGTGATATTGTAGGTCTATCCAACGGAGCAGAAGTGGACGAAACCCGGGGCGAAAGCATTTCGCTGTTATCAGAAAACATTCTTAGCTACACCACTTTTCTGGGCAAAAACAACTTTGATTTCTTGCTGGGCTACAATATTCAGGACGATGAAGACTCCCGGATGCAGGCTAGGAATATCGGCGGATTCATTAGCCCAGGATTGCCTATCTTAAGTGCCTCTACCGAGTCTACCGCTCCCGCTACCGGACGTAGAATCGAGCAGCGTACCTTATCCTACATTGGCCGAGTGGTGTACGACTACGACAACACCTTATTGGCTACCTTTAATTTCAGACGAGACGGTTCCTCCATCTTCACCGAAGATAACTACTGGGACAATTTTTTCTCGGGTTCCCTCGGGTTAGTGCTCAGTAACCTTAGCTTCCTGCGAGAAACTGAAGCGTTAGATAATCTAAAAATCCGGGGTAGTTACGGCTTCCTGGGTAATGACCGTATCAACGCCAATGCAGCCAATTCGGTGCTTAACTCGGGAATCCGTTATATTATCGGTCGCAACCAGCAGGAGTTGATCGGGGTAGCCCCCACCGGACGGTTTGCCAACCCTAACCTACAATGGGAAAAGCAAAGGCAACTGAACATTGGTCTTGACCTGGGCTTATTTAACAAACTCACTTTTACCGCTGACTACTTTGTAAAAACCTCGGAGGATTTACTGTTAGAGTTCCCCCTACCTTCGGTAACTGGGTTTAGTAATGTTTTTATTAATGCCGGAGAGGTAGAAAACCGAGGAGTAGAATTGTCCCTTAACTTTAACGACCAAAAAGGCGACCTTCGGTACGGAGCCGGATTTAACGTTACTTTCTTAGATAATGAAGTAACTCAACTGGCCAACGGCGTAGAGTTCATCAATCAGAACAGTAGCGGATTATTTGGCAACATACCCCGAACCCGAATTCAGGTAGGAGAGCCACTGTTTAACTTCTTTGGGTATCAGGCGGACGGTATTTACCAATCGCAGGAAGAAATTGATGCCGGGCCAACCCCACTAGCGAATACCGAACCGGGCGATATACGGTTTGCTGACATTAGCGGACCCGATGGCGTTCCGGACGGAGAGATTACCGAAGACGACCGAACCATTATTGGCGATGCTACCCAGGATATTCAGTTCGGATTCAATCTGAGCGTAGGTTACAAGGGTTTTGATGTTTCGGCTCAGTTTCAAGGAGTGTACGGGAACGATGTTTTTAGCGATACCCGGTTCTACACCGAGGGGTACTTTCTGAATGGTAACCTTTCTACCCGCGTTTTAGATGCTTGGACCCCGGAGAACACCAACACCACCCAACCTCGAGCCATTCCGAACGGGATATCCAATAACAATATCGCTTCTTCTTATTTTGTGGAAGACGGCTCTTACCTTCGGCTAAAAAACCTTCAGATCGGCTACAGTTTCCCACAATCAATACTAGGGCAACTCGGCGGACTTTCTAACGCGCGGGTGTATCTGGCCGGACAAAATGTATTCACCATCACTAACTACAGTGGTTTTGATCCCGAGCAGGCACTGAACGGGTTTGATCCGGTGGCTTATCCGCAGTCTCGAAGGCTTACCGTGGGAGTTCAGCTAAGTTTTTAAAGAAGTAATGATGAAAAATATAGATACTATGAAAATTATAATATCCAGTTGGCTAGTACCCCTGCTCATATGTACCGTGGGCTGTAGTGATTCGTTTCTTGATGAAGCCGACGTATTTAGGGAGCTAGATACCAACACCTTTTACCAAACCGAAGCCGATGCCGTGAGTGCCGTAAATTCGGTGTACGCGCCCTTGAATGATCAGGGACTTTTCAAGCGATTCTACATGTATATCGCGCATTTTACGGGCGAAACAGCTCTCACTAACGGCACTCGTACCAACGAACAGGTCTACGTAAACTTTAACTTTAACCCGGCTTCGGGCGACCTGATTCCTCGGGCGTGGTCAGACTGCTACAAGGGGATTAACCGAGCCAATCAGGTAATTGAGCGAGTGCCGGAGATTGATGCCCCCAACGAAGATTTACTGAATCGCGTAGTTGCTGAGGCCAAGTTCTTACGGGCGTTCTACTACTTTGAGCTGGTTAAACTTTACGGCAACGTTCCGATCTATAATCAAATCTTTAACGGAGACCTGTCCGATGAAGACCAATTATTTCCCTCGCAATCTCCTGCTTCGGAGGTATATCAAGTAATAGAAGACGATTTATTGGATGCCATTCCTGATTTACCCGAAAGTTACAATAACGCTAACGTAGGCCGGGCTACTTCCGGGGCCGCGAAATCTTTACTGGGAAAAGCGTACTTGTACCAAGGTGAATACCAATCAGCTCGAGATATTCTAGCCGAAGTAATCAATTCTGGGGTGTACAGTTTAGAACCGGACTTTGCGAATATTTTCCCCAAGTCTAACGAAAACAATGACGAGTCAATTTTTGAGGTTCAGTTTCAATCGGGTTTTGGAGCCGCTTTTGATCAGCCCAACCGAGGAGGTGCCAACGAAGCCAATTGGATGAGCAACTGGTTCAGTCCGGCTCGGGTAGCCTTCCGTAACTCAGTACCCGGTCGACAAACTATTGAGTTCTTTGAGCAGTTTCCCGAAGAAGATGCTGTGAGGCGCACTGGTACCTACGCTCAACCGGGTGACGTTTGGGGCGATTGGAACCCCATTGCGGAAGATCCGGTTGCGGCCAATCAGTGGCGGGATAGACAGTTGGCTTTTCCCGATCCTGATCTACCCATGTTAGGCATACGAAAATACGCCGGTGGCCCGAACGACCCGGAAAGTTTCAACCAAAACGCTATCAATTATCGGGTAATTCGGCTGGCCGATGTGTTGCTGATGTTTGCCGAAGCTGAGAACGAAGTGAGTGGCCCTACCGTAGCTGCCTACGATGCGGTAAATCAAGTAAGAGCACGTGCGGGCGTAGCCCCATTCCCACCCGGTCTGGACGCGAACGCCTTTTTTGATAGGCTACGAACTGAACGCCGATTAGAACTTACTTACGAGTATTCTTTATTCTTTGATTTGGTACGCTGGGCTCGCGAAGAAAAAGTAAGCAGCAGCGAGCTACCTGAAATTATGACCGGCTTTACCGTCGGCAAAAATGAAGTGCTACCTATTCCCGAAGGGGAGCTGATCGATAATCCGAATTTAGAACAGAATCCGGGATATTAGAGGATATTCCGATAAACTTCTAAGGTTCGTGACATCACGAACCTCGGGGGTAAATAATTATCAGAATAAGGTTTATTAATCCGACTGTATTATTGGTATTAACGAAGAAAGCTGCTCAGTAATGGAGCAGCTTTTTTTGTGCTCACATTATTTTCCTTAAAAAGTAGTCAATCGCTACGTGATTTTAATACTAGTAGTAACAGTAATCAGCCATCGCTCCAGACTGCTTACTTAGTTCCTGCTAAGCAAACATTCGGAACGATGGCTGAATGTATTAGAAGCTTCTCGTGGAGATTCTACTTAATCTGAATGCGCTTCTCTTGGGTACTCCCGTCGCTGAAAACAACTTTCAGAATATACAAACCTTCTCGGAGGGCACCGACCGGAATACTAATGCTCTTATCTTCTCCGTTAAATGAACCGCTAAGTGAATTGACCATCTTCGTTCCGGTCATATCGTAAATGAGTAGTTGCGAAATCTCGTGAGCTTTCGTAGCCGAATTTGCCCCTGCATTAGTAAGCCTCACGTTGAGCACATCAGAAGTGGGATTCGGATACGCCGAGAATAAGTCCGATGCCCCCGTTCCGGCTAGGTTCGCTTCGCTGGCCGGAAGAATTTCCTCTAACCGAATATCTTCCCACCAGACCCCTCCGGCTCCGTTGAATAATTGCAGATTAATCTCCATTGCCTGCGCTCCGGTAGGGGGCGTAATGCCGTTCAATCCGATGAATTTATAGGTAAGGTCTACTCCGCCAAACCGTCCAAACTGCGTAGCTCTGGTGATATTTTTTCCATCGTCGCCGACAACGTAATCACCGTTCTCGTCCAAAAATTGAATAAAGAAGCGGGCAAAGCCTTCGGTGAGGTTTCTCTTCACACTACCCGACAAGTTATAAGTACTGCCTTCGTTCACGCTTACCACCTGTCGCGCTCCGCCAAACCCTTTATTTGAGCGGAACAGCTTGAGGATAGGACTAACCTTACCACTGGCATTCACTGTATCATCTTCTATTTGGCCACCGTTGGCCCAGGGGTCACGCTGATTACTGTCAAAGCCCCCGTTTCTTAGGATGGTGGTAGGAGCTGGATTCGTATTATCAGCCATCTCCAGATCATCGAACCAAGCGGTGCCAGTAGCGGCTAAAATCTGAGGAATTACCTCTACCTGCGTACCTCCTTCGGGTACCGCAAAACTCACGGTCATCAACCGATAGTCGCCCGCATTATTAAAAAAGTTAGAAGAAGCATCACCGACAACATTACCGCTGGCATCTAAAATTCTAACAAAGATTCTAAAGGCACCCGTTGATGAAGTGGCTCCCCCTTTGAAGTAACCCTGCACCGTATACTGCCCCAGAGGCTGTACATTTACGGTCTGCACGGCACCCAAGAACCGATTGTTTTCCGGGGTATCGGGCGGAAGAAACAAGCGGAGGGCTTTGGTACCCGATCGGGATTCGGATACATCGTCTACTACGGTTCCGGCATTGGCCCACGGATCGCGGGTAGCATTCTCAAAATCACCGTTCTGGAGAATATTGCCTGGCCCCTGCCCTAGTAGCGAAATAACCAGCTCAGGAGTATCAGGATCACTACTAGTAACTTCAAGGCGGGCACTTCGGGTACTTGACTGGGAGGCGGTAAACGTGACATCAATGTCCGTTGACTCACCAATTTTTAAGCTACTCACGTCATCGTTTTCAAAGGTGAAGAGCGAAGCATCACTGCCACCGATAACCAAGTCAGTAATTTGTAGCGTTTTGGTTCCGATATTAGTCAGGCTGATCTGTAGCGTTTTGGAAGTATTCAACTCTACCAATCCAAAATTAAGCGAATTGCCAGCGAGTAGCGTAGCATCTTCGTCGTAGATGGCAATATCTGGTTCGGGCTGGCCCTCGTTAGGATTAATTACTGCTTCTTGAAAACTAGCCGTGGCGAGCTGACCATTCACTGTGCTAGAACCAGCCAAGCCTACCCGTACCTTGAAAGGAAAAACAACCACCGTACTTTCTAGCACTTGAAAAGTCGTACCATCTGACGAGTAGGAAGACGTAAACCGATTGCCCACCCGATTTATCTTCAGCCAAACCGGTGCCGTAGCATCTACTGAAGAAATAGTTTTGGTTGTATCTCCCCGATTACCTCTTGTCTGTAGCACCAACTGGCTGGCATCGGAAAGACCGAAGAATAGATTTTCACTATTGGCCGCGTTAGATTTTCGTACCATAATTCCGAAGGTGCCGGGGTTAGATGCGCTGGCGAGTTTCGTGGTAAACGCAAAGTTGCCCTTGAGTTCTTCGAAGATATAGCGAAACTGATCTGAGTTACCCCCAATACCCGCTCCGGCTGCTTCCATAGTAAATGTACCGTTAGCTGTACGCACCCGTCCCGATGGGCTGGCTCCACCTACGTTACCGTTTCTGGCGACGAAAACCGTTCGCCCGTCGGAGAAAGTGCTGTTGCTAGAGGCTTTAGTACTCAACAGATTGCCCTCGAGAAAAAGTTTGTGCGTGCCACTATCGGTCGTGTACGTACTTCTCACGAATGCCTCTTTGTTCTTTTTAATGGTAAATGCCTTCTCAAAGCTATTATCTACCGATTTCAATGTCACCTGCTGGTTTTCATCCGAAGAATTACGAACTCTCCAAATAGTGTACTGATCGTTGACCCGCCCCATAGAAGTGAGTCGTAGGCCGGTACCTTGCGCTCCAGCATCATTACCTCGGTAGGGTATATCTTTAAATCCATCGTTGATTACCGTTTCATCTAGCCGGTTAAAGGCAAAGTCGCGAGAGGTGGTTCCGGTGAGGTTTAGGCGGAATACAGGTGTGTTGGAGTCATTGCTCTCAATAGTAACAGTAGCGGTACGAACTCCGTCTCCCTTAGGATCAAATTTGATCGTAAGCTGGGCGCTCTCCCGGTTGGCCAGGGTAAAATCAGGTTGTTGCACAATGGTAAAATCTCCCGCTTGCGCCCCAGTGATGTTAACTGTCGCTATATCCAGTGTTCCGCCCCCGAGGTTGGTAATAGTAAAGTCCGTTTGTACTCCAGCACTACCCAGGCGCAACATCCCGAAATCGTACGTATCTTCGTTTTGCAAAGTGGCATCTGCTCCGGCCGCAAGGCTAATCGCGGGCTGGTCGGTGGTTAATAACGTACTCACCGAATTGGGTGGTAAGGTAATAGTGTTGCCGGGCAAACTGACGGTTTCCAACGGATCATTGCTACTGCCCAGTGTACCGACGGCCTGATGTAAAACCTTTCCCGAGAAGCCCAGTGAACTTATATCCAGCGTTTTGCTTTCACCACTAGCGTTGGTGATCCAGAAATTTTTGTTGTCACTATCGGAAAACGAAAACCCAAACAGTTCAGGCACTTCTGTTCCGGACAGGTTGGCCGTTCCTGAAAAGCTCAGAGCTTGTCGCTGCGTCATACCGGTAGAAGCTAAACTGGCTAAGGCCATTGCTCGGCCAGCAGCCTTTACCCCGCCATCATTGGTAGTAAAATTTTTCAACTGGTGGATCTGAATGAGCTTGGAACCCGCTACTTCTAGAAAAGCACTGATATTATAGCTCAGAACCAACGCATTTTCCCATCGGTACGCTTCCGGATTGGTACCGCCCCCTAACCTGAAAAAATTAGGCATGGCTTCCGTCCACCAGATATCCCAATTCTGCTGCCCCACAATATCATCGAGCTGGGAGTTGGTCTTGGCCAAGCTGATTTTTTCTTCAACCGAGCCTAGCATCGTGTTCAACTCGGCTTGGCTGGTAGCCGTTTGGTTGGGGGTAGATTCTATGTAGGCATGCATGGTGAGGGCATCTATCAGATTACGATCGAGGCGAGGAAGTACGTACCCGTTCCAGAAGTCTTTTCGTCTACCAGAAGTATTGTCCGTATTAAAATACGCCACCGCAGCAAACTTAGCCTGCGGAAACTCTTTTTCAATTTCGGTAGCAAAGTAGTGGCAAGCTTCGGGATACCCAGTACCCGCATTATCTGCCCTAAATCCCTGAAAATTCTTAAATTGGTACTGACCTGCTCCAAAGTAAACCTCATTAGAAAGTTCAACAAATTTTACGGGCATCCCGGCGGCTTCCGCTCGTCGTAAGGCTTCTAGGTTGCGTTGCAAGCGATCTTCAAAGGCGCGCCACCAGTCATCACCCAACGGTTCAAAGGTGGGGCTTTCTTCAGGCACCCCGAATTTTTCGGCATAATAATCCAGCCCCGGAGTAGTCATATTCATCACGTATACCGGTTGGAGGTCATTAGCCCTTTGTGCCCTGGCAAAATTCTCAACCGAGTTCTTCTTCCCTGACCCGTTTTGTATAATTGATTTCACAAAGCCTATCATCTTATCCGGATCAATCCATCCATCGGCATCGCCGGGTGTTCCTTTGGCAGGAAAGAAAGTATCGTTGCGGTAGTCCCAGTTTTCGGATACCGTTCCACCCGGAAATCGCAAGTTAGCTGCCCGAGAGGCCTGCAAGGAAAGAATGTTGTCTGGGTTGTTCCAAGGCTCTTCGGTGAGCGTAGTATTATTATTAAACCCAATGCTGTTGGGGTCATTGGCTACCGGTGAATTTTCAGTCACCTGGATCTGCCCGACGGCCGTATAGGCCATCCATAAACAAAGGAAAAAGGTAAGTGTCGTTTTCATAACCATTACATTTATAGATGAATTAAACTATCTGTAATGGTGAAAATGGGGCAGTAATTGCTACTAAGACGATTAATTTTTAAATTAAGAGCTTTTTATTTTGTCTAAAGTAGCTTTTTTGTGCTCGTGTCAGATCTTTCAAAAAGCAGTCAATATATGTTATGGTATCAATAGAAAATCTACCGGCTTCATTATCGAGGACTCACTTAGTAGTAACCAAAAGCAACTTCACGTTGGGTTTCTCCTTTAGGATAGGAATAATACTGTGACGGAAATAATTTATCTGGTTTCTTAAAATCAGAGTGATTTATCTACTCCTAAAAACAAATTTGTAGAGAATATTTTTAGAATTCGTTGATAATCAGATTAGGTAAATGATCAAAAATAAGTGGCTAATTATCGGTCAGCCAAGCACTATTCAACTGGCTGCCGGGTTGGTATTCCTTTTCACGACCGTAGCAGCGCAAACGGAAATTAGTGTTAACGAGGGTGCTCCGCGAACCATACATGCTGATTGGGTAGGAGCCAATGCTAACCTCACCGCTATTAGTCAACCCGGCGAAAACGATGCCTTCGTAAAAGCCGTCAATCAGTTGGGCGTCCGTACCATTCGCTACCCCGGCGGCACCATCGGCAACTACTGGGATTGGGACCGGGGGTGGCTTGATCCAGACGTGCCCGATAGCCTGATGATTCCCTGGGTGGTGTCGCACGGACTAACCCGGAGCGATCAGCGGTATACGCTGGAAGATTTGGAACGGCTTACCCGACGAACCGGAACAACTCCGGTTTTCATGCTCAATATGCTGAGCAAAGATCTAGAGCATTCGCTTCGTAACCTGCGGAAAGCCCAAGCCTTAGGAATGACCATCAAGTACGTAGAACTGGGTAATGAACTTTATTTTGATCTGCCACTACCCAACCAAAAGTACCCTACCCCGGAAATTTACGGCGACAGTTGTCAACACTGGATTACCGCCATCAAGCAAGAGTTTCCCGAAGCACAGTGCGCGGTAGTAGGCACCTACATGACGCGCCATGATCGGCAGATCAACTGGACGCAGCGGGTGCTCCAGCACTGCCCTGATGCCGATGCGGTTACTTTCCATCGGTATAGTCCCTCGGGATTGGACGGTCGGCGCGAAAGAGCGCGGATCACCGCCGGAACGGAAGGTACAGGCGACCGAAACACCGCTACCCGTATTGGACCTACCGTTCGAAGTGACCGGCAGATTTGGGAGCGAGAGCAACTCACCGACGAAGCCGCCCTAGCGAATATGCTCACCACAGTGCAGCAGAGTGTGCAGTCGTATCGGAAGATGAAGCTACCCCCCGGAATGCCCATTTGGGCGACCGAGTTCAATATGCGTGACGATCATTCGGTGGTGTTGCACAGTTGGAGTCATGCGCTAGTGCTTAGCATGTACTACCTGGAATTTCTACACAGTCCGGTAACACTGACCAGCGTTCATAACTTGGTCGGGCAGCTTTTTGGACAGATTCATATTGATACCGCAACTTTTTCCCACCTCGCAGAACCGAAAGTAGCATCGGTGCCCTACACCCTTACTGCCGGAGGTATTGCCACCAGCTTATTGGCTCAAGCAACCCAGGGTGCGACCCAAGCTACTCCGCTGGTAATAGAGGGCGCGACTACACTGCAAGACGACCGAGGAACTACCGTGACCTCGGTACAGGGCTGGATGTTTGCTAATAAAGAGCAGCATCAGGCGTTACTGCTCGTGAATTTTGGCTACAAAGCCCAACATATGCCCTACCTCACCGAGTGGCCCCAAGGAACCGTCACTTCTTACTCGGCTAATTTAGCACAACCCATTAACGGTTGGGAGAGTGTGCTGAGTCAACAGCAAGAAGTACCGGATGAGACCTTAGAATTACCTCCGCACTCAATTTCTATTATTACAAACTCAAAGTAGTACCAGGAATCAAACTTCCCAGCCGTCGCGGTACTCTCGGCCTACAAACTGGTTGGCTTCTTTTAGATTAGTGATTTTCATATTTTCGCCATCCCACAGTAGTTTTTTGCGACCGTAGTACTCGGCTTTTCGCCCCTCGCCTTTACGCAGCATATAGCTGCGGATTGCCAAGTTACCCATCAGCACCGTCTCGGTCATCGGTCCGGCGTAATCGAAAGATGAAGTCAGGGCCTGATGTTCAGTACTGTTAAAACCAGCTTTACAGGCATCTACCCACTTGCGCTGATGACCGTATTCCGGTTCTTCGTTATCTTCTATCTCCGGGCCAAAATCGGTGGTACCATCATTCAAATACAGTTTGGGCATGAGGGGTGAGCTATCGTTGATGTTGGTGGAGATCAGTCCTTTTTCACCCATGATTAATACACCATTGGCACTATTCGCCCCGCCAATATCGTGATCGGCTGGAATAATTTCCGGGTGGGAAGGACGAATACCGCCGTCGCTCCAGGTCATTTCAATCGGAGATTTACTCTTTTCGGTAGCGTCAAAGTGCAGCGTAATGAATGAAGACGGTGGACAGCCTTTCGGGTGATAGTCGGGAGTCCACATCTGGCTAAATACTGAACTCACGCTGCACTCGGCATCGGTGGGATATTTTAGCCCTAACGTTCGGAAAGGAATATCAATCAGGTGGCAGCCTACATCACCCAAAGCCCCAGTTCCGTAGTCCCACCAGCCTCGCCAGTTGAACGGATGAAGGTTGGGGGTAAATGGGCGAGATTCGGCGGGTCCCAACCAAAGATCCCAGTGTAAATCATCGGGTTTTTGGCTTTCATCAGGCTTCGGCATTTCACCGCCCTGGGGCCACACCGGACGGTTCGTCCACACTTGCACTTTAGAAATGTCACCAAGCTTACCAGAATCTACCCACTTTTGCACCATGCCTAGCAACGGATTGGAACCACCCTGATTACCCATCTGGCTCACAATTTTATTTTCCCGCGCCATTTCGGTCAGCATCCGGGCTTCACGAATGTTGTGCGTCATGGGTTTTTGCACGTACACGTGTTTGCCCCGTTCCATTGCATACGCTGCTGCCGGGCCGTGTACGTGGTCGGGGGTAGAAATAGTGACCGCATCAATATCGGGCTCGTTGTCTAGCATTTCCCGGTAGTCCGCGTAAAGCTTCGCTTCAGGAAATTTTTCTACCGACGCTCTCGCTGATCCGGCAAAATCTACGTCACAAAGAGCCACTACCCGTTCGCGACCGTTCACCGAAGCATGGCTAATATCGCTGGCTCCTTTTCCACCCGCCCCGATGGCGGCGAGGTTGAGCTGATCGCTAGGGGCAGTGTAACCTGCGCCACCTAATACATTGCGGGGAACCAGAAAAAACGAAGAGACTACGGCACTTTGTTTAATAAATGATCGGCGGGAGGTATTAGCCGAATACTTTTCATCTTGATGCATATTTGGTAGGTTTTAAGGTTGGTGTAAGTATCTGGTAGTAAATAACTCTCTTAACTATCCACCTTTATCAAAAATAATTGCTTTTGCGGAAAAAGCTAGTGTGCTTGAGATTTCTTTTGCTAAACCGTTGGGCAGTGCTAGAAATTCTTTAAGCATGTCGTACTTATAGTGTCCGCAGCAAGCAATGCGGGGAGCCACCCCCTCGTGGTAGTGCTGTGCTCCGGCAAGGGTACCGCAAAGTACCAGCATAATGACATCTTCTACCAAATGAAGACGGTAACGCTCAATGCATTGACTACCTTCATTACAAATTCAAATACTTCTTCCGGAGCTTCCAGTGGGCTGATGTGCCCTCCCTTCACTACGGTAGTTTTCAAGTTTTTGGGAGTAGGCACGTAATCCTCTTTACCTTTTAAAGCAAAGGCAAAACCTTCTACTTGCTCCAATAGCGGTTCTGCATTATCGGCATTAACAATAACGCTTTTATCCGTTTGCTTTACTTCTTGATTGGTTAATTTACTCATCGATAAATCTAAGTGCTCCCGCAAGTCAGGGTTTTGCTTTAACGTATGTTTTCCGTACAGTGTTTTGGCTACCTGCTGAGTGTAAAAACCCCGCAAGGAAAGCAAAAGATGCCGCATTCTAAACTGTCGTTTTACCTGCTTATTGGCCGCTTCAAACGGCATATTACCTAGTCCAATTGATTGAAAACGATTGGGATGTTGACTGGCCGCCCGCAAAATGGTCATGCTACCCCACGAGTGCCCAATGGCAATTACTCGCGCAATTTTTAGCGAATCCAGTATTTCTATTAGCATGGTGCTACAATCATTTAGCGTCCATTCTTTTTTCGTAATATGCTTACTGCTGCCGTGTAATGGCATATCTACAGTAACAACCGTCCGATCCGAAATACGAGCCGTTTGATAATTCCACAGGTGATGATCGTAGTAAACGCCGTGCAAAAATATGATTGACGTGGTACCGGGCACCTTTTTTATTTGAACGGCTATTTCGCCAATCGAGGTTTTAATATATTTTTCCTTCATAATTGGTGGCTTTGATAAAACCGAATTACCAATCAGCAATCCGATGATAAGCGATACGATTAATTTCACAAGCTATCAGTTACTGATGGATAGTACTTGCTTAGAAAATAATGCACTGCTAAGCTGGGCTACCAGAAAATTTGCCAGATCTTGATTGGTAATTGAGAGCTTAACCTTTTTACCGTTCACCGATGTTCTGATTGTATTCTTCGGTGCTTTTGCTACCACGTTTGGGCATCGTACAATGGTCCAATCCAGCTGGCTGTTCATCACTATCGGCTCCATTACGTTTTTATCGTCAATAATCACCTTGAGCCATTTCATAAAGTAGGGAAGAATAATTTTTCGGAATAGCCACGGTTGAGTGTGAGCACTGTCTCCGGCACCCACATTGCTTAAGCAAATTAGCCGAGCAACTCCCTGCTTTTCCATTGCCCTCACCACTTTGGCAGTGGCGGTAGACACAAAGGAGTTGGGCTGACCGTTGCCTTTGCCACCAATGCCCAAGCAGTTGATTACCGCTTCCTGATGACTTAGAACTTGTTCCAGCACTTCGGTATCTAGCACGTTGCCTTTTACTATGCTTAAGTTAGAATGCTTTACCTGAACTTTAGCGACCGAACGTACTAAAGCAGTAACCTGATGATTATTTTTTAGTAATTGCTGGAGCACTTTTTTTCCCGAAAATCCGGTGGCTCCTAATAAGACTATTCTCATATCGCTGATTTTTTGTTCGTTACAAAGATCAGCATTGGTCGCCAGTGCTACCTGAAACATATGTTACATAATCACTCTTGAGCAATTTTCTTGCGGATGCGGCTCAACGAAGGGCGCTGAATACCCAAATAGGTAGATAGATGAGAAAGTGAAACCCGATTAAACAATTGCGGATACTCTTGGGTGAACTTACGGTAGCGTTGTTCGGCGTCTAGGAATTGAAAGTCTTCAATGCGGGCTTGTTGAAAAGCAAGTATTCGCTCAGCGATTAAACGGCCAAAGCGTTCCAGTCCCTTGAATTTAGCGTAACCGCGGTTTACGGTTTGTAGAGGAAGCAGAACAATCTGGCAATTTTCCAAACACTGAAAGTAGTATCGGCTGGGCTGAGCATTTATAAACGCCGAATAGTGAGTAGCGTAGCCATTTTCGGCCACAAATCGGATAGTAATTTCCTCTCCTTTATTGTTGATGTAGTAACCTCGAATAAGTCCGGAGTTAAGAAAGCCAAGAGCAGTCTGCACTTCGCCATCGCTAATAAAGTAACTCTTTCGTTCATATTCCTGAATCTGACAACCACTGCGAAGAAAGCGCCACTCATCTTCATTTAAGGCAGGATTAATAGAGAAAACTGCTTGCCGAAGCTGGTCGTATCCGTGATGCATAGCGTTAAAAAGCAGCTAGCCGCGTGCCTATTGTATTGCCTTTAAACTCATATCCAGACTTTTTACCGAATGAGTCAGTGCTCCCACCGAGATATAATCTACTCCGCATTCGGCCACTTCTACAATAGTGGTTTCATTAATATTGCCCGATGCTTCGGTTTTCGCCCGATTGCCAATGATATCCACGGCTTCTTTCATCTGTTCGGGAGTCATATTATCCAGCATGATTACGTCAATACCGCCTACCTCTAGTGCTTGCTGAACTTCGACTAAGTTGCGGGTTTCTACTTCAATTTCAAGCTTCAAATTTTTATCCTGCAAATACTGATGGGTTTGGCTTACCGCTTGCTGAATGCCTCCCGCGTAGTCAATATGGTTATCTTTGAGCATCACCATGTCGTAGAGTGCGTAACGATGGTTCTGCCCACCCCCAATCGCTACTGCCCATTTTTCGGGTAGTCGGAAGTTGGGAGTAGTTTTTCGGGTATCGAGCAGTTTGGCTTTGGTATGATTTATCAGGGATTGTAGCTGATGCGTGTAGGTAGCAATGCCACTCATACGTTGCATACAGTTGAGCACCAGCCGCTCAGCGGAAAGAATGGACTGCGCCTTTCCGGTTACTACCAAGGCAACATCACCAAACTGTACCGAAGAACCATCCGCAATAGCAACATCCAGAGATAACTGCTCGTCGACCGCGCTAAAAATATGTTCAGCCAGTTGTACCCCCGCAATAATTCCCTCACCTTTGACCAGCAACCGCGCCTGTTTTTTTAAGTCGGCCGGTACCGAGGCGAGGGTAGAGTGGTCGCCTTCGCCAATATCTTCTACCAGAGCCGATTGAATAAACTGCTGAATACGTTCGGGAGTGAGGTACGATAAGTCCATAGATGATAATACAAAGCCCTGCTCAGAATATTGTTCAAAGAAATTGAGTCAATCTTCTTCCAAAAATAATTACTAATAACAAGACTTTATCATCCCGTGTAACTTTTATAGTTCTTCAGCTACGAATGCAGTAATACGGACTGGGGCAGTAGAATAATAATATCGGTACCCTCTTGTTCACTGCTTTGGTAGGCAATTGTACCCTGGTGAATTTCTACTACTAATTTAGCAATATAGGTTCCTAACCCCGTACCTTTTTTCTTGCCCGAAGTAGCAAATTTATCAAAAAAATTGCTTTGAATATCTTGGGGGACAGCACCCTGATTATGGATGACAATTTTAAAGAAACGATTGTGTTCTAGCGAAATCACTATTTCTTGAGATTCCGGCGAAGCCTCCACTGCATTGAGCAGCAGATTATGAAGCAGCCGCTTCATATAAAACTTATCAGCCAATACTTTTACTTGAGTCTCCTCGTTGCAAGGTTTACTCTGATACGACAATAAAACTTGAAGCTGTTTGTAGAGGATTACCTTCTTCAGACCGTATAACTCCTCTCGGATTACTTTCACTAGATCAAATTCTGTTTTCTCGGGCTCATATTCTCCCTGCTCCATCTTGGCGTAATCAGAGGTAGCCTTCAGCATACCCAGAGTATCACCGCTGCGCTGCTTCAAGTGATTCAACCAGACCTTCTGTTCTTCCGTAGGCTGCTTATCCAGTAGAACATCTACAATTTGTAAGATCGATGATAAATTATTTCGCAAGTCATGATCAGAAAGCTGCTGAGCCATCTCCTGGGCACTGATCTTTCTTTGAAGTAGCTGAATTGTTATTTCAAGATTATTCAGTGCTTGCTGGCTCTCATCTTCCTCTGTGATAAACGTCATTTTAAAAGGCCCGCCCATCTTGGTAGCAGGTAAATAAGCCGCGCTAGAGAGTATCTTACGGGTAGCTCCGCTCTTATCAACTACCTCCCACTTTCCTAGCAACTCGTGGCGCTTTCTCATAAACTGGTTGTGCAGGTGCTTCATTTCGTGTTGAAAGTCTTCGGGAATTACTTTCAGAAAGGAATTACCAATTAGCTCTTCGGGCGAATAACCGTAAAAATCACAGTAGGCCAGATTTACGTTCACAAAATGTCCCTGCTTATTTGTAATGCATATACCTATCGGAATTGCATCAATCAGTTGTATAATATCACTAGGGTGTTGTTCCGCAAATTGGCGCAGCGTTTCCAAGTCACGTTCGTGCTTAACGTTATTATCTTGATTTTTCATAGTTAGGTGAGGGGCGTATCAATATTGGAAGATACAAAGATTCGACCAGAATCTTAGAAAGAATTGTTAACAAAGTAGTAAATTAATTTATCGCAACTGCCTCATTTTAGTAAATAATTATATATCCAGTTAGCTGTATCTTCTACAGAAGATATGAGAAATCATTTCTTCCAGATACTCCGTTGCTTGGCATTAAACATATTTTTGCATAGGTAGGTAGCCTAAACTACCCAGATTTTATAATGAAAAATACTGGATAGACCTGATGATCTTTGCTTCAACCTTCGCTACATTTATTTTTTTATCATTCGCCGCTTCTCACTAAATTTAGGGGTCAAAATTTGCTGCTATGTCAACCCAATCGCTCTTCTCCTCACTGCTCCCAACCCTTGAAAAATACTTTGGCTACACGGCTTTTCGCGAAAATCAGCGAGAGATTATAGAAACTATTCTCGCCGGACAAGATACGTTGGTGCTAATGCCTACTGGTGGGGGAAAATCACTGTGCTACCAAATTCCGGCTATTTTACTTGGCGGGCTTACCGTAGTAGTCTCTCCACTCATTTCGCTAATGAAAGATCAGGTAGATGCTCTACGGCTCAACGGTATTAAAGCCGCGTACCTGAATTCTTCCCTAAGCCCGGAAGAACAGCAGCAAGTGTTTCGTCAACTACGGCAGCAAGAACTGAAATTACTGTACCTAGCTCCCGAGCGACTAATTGATGCTGAAAATCGATTTATCACCTTTCTTAAAAGTATTAACACCTCGCTACTGGCCATTGACGAGGCGCACTGTATCTCGCAGTGGGGGCACGACTTCCGACCGGAGTACCGGATGCTAGCTGATATTAGAAAAGCATTGGACGATGTGCCCACGGTGGCACTCACCGCCACGGCTGATCCGGTGACCCAGCAGGATATTTTGGATAAGCTTCAGCTTCGCCAACCCAAAGTTTTCATCTCTAGCTTTAACCGGGAAAATATTTATTACCAAGTTGCCCCTAAACGACAGAGTTACGCTCAGCTACTCGATTTTCTGGCCGAGCGTCGCGACCAATCGGGAATTATCTACGTGCTTTCCCGAGCCTCAACCGAAGATTTAGCCGAACGATTAACCCAAGATGGATTTCCAGCTAAGCCTTACCATGCTAAACTAGCCAGCCAGGTGAAGGAAAAGCATCAAGACGAATTCTTGAAAGATGAAGTACCCATTGTTGTGGCTACGGTAGCATTTGGAATGGGAATCAATAAATCGAATGTGCGATTTGTGGTGCATATGGATTTGCCGAAAAATATTGAAGGTTACTACCAGGAAACCGGACGGGCGGGGCGCGACGGACTGGCTAGTAACGCCCTACTCTTTTACAGTTACGCCGACGTAATTAAGCTCCAGGGGTTTGTAGAGGTAGCGGGTAACCAAGAGCAAAGCCGGGTGCTACGCGAAAAGCTCCAGCAAATGGCTATTTTTGCCGACTTACGTAGCTGCCGACGCAAGTTTCTGTTGAACTATTTTGGTGAGGAAGCTCCTGACTACTGCGGTAGTTGCGACGTTTGCCGTAACGATTATAAAACATTCGACGGTACCGTCATTGCCCAGAAAGCACTATCGGCAGTGGCTCGACTGGGTGAACGTTTTGGCGGAGGTTATGTAATTGATTTTCTACGAGGTTCAAAGTCGGAGAAAATCTGGCAAGAACATAAGCAGCTAAAAACCTACGGGGCCGGAGCCGATGTTAGTAAAAAAGACTGGCATCGTTACCTGAACGACTTGCTACGCCTGGGCTATTTGCAAAAGTCCGACGATAAGTTTCCTACGCTACAACTTACTGAACAAAGCTGGTCGGTACTGAAGGGGCAAGAAAAAGTAACGTTGGTTGAAATTGCTGAACCTGAAGCGATCACGATCAAATCGTCGGCCAAACCGATGGACGAACATCTTTTTTCACTACTGAAAGGGCTACGCCGCCAGTTGGCTCAAGATGAAAATGTGCCGGCTTACGTTATATTTTCTGATGCTACTCTACAAGAGATGGCTACTTATTTGCCTACGCAACCTGAAGACCTTCCGCATATTAGCGGCTTTGGTGAAGTGAAAATTGCCAAATACGGCTCCGCTTTTCTCGACGAGATTAATCAGTACTGCACTGAGCACGACTTGGACTCCCGTATGTCGCAGCTCCGGCGACGCTCCCGGAAAAAGCAAGCTGCTAAACCCAAAACTGATACCAAACAACGTACTTACGACTACTACCAGCAAGGCAAAACAATTGCTGAGATTGCCCGAGCACGTAACTTGAGTACTAACACCATCAGTACCCATTTAGCCTATTTTGTGCAGAATGGTTCGGTAGATGTTACCAAATTGGTTGATCCGGCTACTATTACTAAAATTGAAGATGCCATCTACGTACACGGCAACCGAGCCTTAAAACCTCTCAAAGATTCGTTAGATGACAGCATCAGCTACGACGAGATACGACTAGTGATTGCTCACCAACATCGGTAGGAAAAGTAGTTTTCTGGTTCTTTCGACCATCATCAAATTTAGTACTATTACTACACCCTTTCATTATTAAGCTGTATAGATATTAATTATGTTAATTAATATATTATTATTACAATATTTACTGTTTTACTTTTTCTACTGCTAGAATAGCAGCTCAGAGTGCGTATGGATAATGATAACAAAAGAAGTACTAGATTTTAGTCATGTAGTTGCCAAAAAAGCAATCAAATAACTTGACCCAAAATAGTTTAGCTTATATTTTTGCAATCATAATGTGGTATCTGGCTTTAGGCCAGACGATAGTTTATTTTGATAAAACAGAATTTAATTATGGCTTACACCCTACGTTTAGACGAAAATCAAGAAAAGCAGTTGAAAGAAGTGATGATACTGCTTAACACCTCAACCGCCACTAAGGCTATTATTGAGTTAATCAGGCGGTATGAATCCGATCAAGATGAGCTTCAAAGGCTGAGAAAAGAAGTTCATTCTCTAAAAAATGACTGGAAAGAGCTAAGGTATCTCTACCAAGAATCGGAACGTATTGATGAGAGAATTAGCCTTCACCTCATGGACGAGTAGCCATAAAGTTGCAGATTATGTTCATTAAGTTACTTTGGATTTAGTGTCTACTCAGAAAATAAGAATGCTTAATAAGCTGACATTTCTCAGTTTTTAAGCATTCTTCCCTTATCTTTTTAATTACTAATGCGCTCACCCATCCTAAATTACGTTCTCGTTTTCTACCGCTTCTAGAGCCTGAAATTCTTAGAACATCTTCAATGTAGGGCGTTATGCAGCTTATTTAGCTTGTATAAGCCAAAGGTAATACAGGCTGTTTGATTTGTAATAAACTCCGTACGAATAGTGTATTTGGTCACAATTCAATTTATGGTCAATATTTACAAATACATCACCTCCTTGCTTTTTTCTACAATTGTTGCCTACAAATTATATTTTGAGCAGGTAAATTTACACCTCAACAATAATACTGTCGCAAAATAACAAACCACAATGATCACGAAAAGATCAACTTCTCAGTCAGTGCAATCAGGGTCGCCTGCCGCAGGGTCGCCTGCCGCAGGATCGCCTGCCACAGAATCACAACAAGCTGATGAAGAAATAGAAAATAATGAAATGTTCCGGCTGGCAATGGAACATTCAGCCATTGGACTCGCTCTTATATCTCCCGATGGGCATTGGCTAAAAGTAAATCAGGCATTGTGTGATATTGTGGGGTATACTGAAAAGGAACTACTAAAGATTGATTTTCAAACCATTACCCACCCCGACGACTTAGAGGATGATTTAGAATTGATCCACCGATTATTGGCGGGAGACATTGAGACCTACACTATAAAAAAACGGTACTTCCATAAAAACCGAACTATCATCTGGATTAAGTTAACCGCTTCAATTGTCCGAGACGAATATTATCAACCTCTATACTTTATTGCTCAGATTCAGGATCAGACGGAAGAACACCAAAACCAAGAAAAGCTTCGGCGTACCAACAAGGAGTTAGAACGATTAACCTCGCAGATTTCTCACGATGTGCGTAGTCCTTTAGAGTCGTCTATACGAGTGCTTAGTTTAACCAAACGTGCTTTTGAGCGAGATGATATTGCCGGAGCAAAGGAAACGGTCAACATCGTAGAAAATCAGTTAGAAAAGCTGCGTGCTCTGGTAGATGATATTTTAGCTATTACCAAAGCTCGGCATCAGGAAGAACCAATATCCGAAGTTAACTTTGCAGCAATTGTGGGAGATGCTCTTGAGAAGTTTAGCCACATGGATAACTTTGAGCGTATCGTTTTTCACCAAAAATTTGACTATCGTCGTTCCTTCAAAACTCAACCGGGACGAATCATATCGATTGTGGAAAACTTACTCTCGAATGCTATTAAATACCAGGATCCGAGTGAAGAAGACCCACAGATTGCTATCCACTGCTTTGAAAAGGAAGGCTATATTCTCTTCCAAATATCGGATAACGGCTTGGGGATTGATGAGAAGTATTACCACAAAATGTTCAGGATGTTCCAACGCTTTCATGCCATTAATGCTTTGGGTTCAGGTATTGGCCTGTATCTCGTCAGACAGAATGCGGAAGCACTAGGGGGTACTGTTGAATTCATTCCCCGCACCAAAGGGTGCTGTTTTGTTCTGTCTATTCCAAAGCTCAAATAAACCTCTAACGACCGTTCAAACTAGCCCTACTCTAACTCCACCACTAAATCATCTTGCTCTACCATTACTCCCGCATTTAGATGTACTTTTTGTACTTTCCCAGCTCGGGGGGCTGAGATTGTAGTTTCCATTTTCATAGCTTCGATAACAAATAGCGGAGTGCCTTCTTCTACTTCCTGCCCGGCTTGAGCTAACATCTGGGCTAGTTTTCCTTGCAAGGGGGCTCCCACCTCGGTGTCGTTATTCTTATCAACTTTCTGATGAGCCGCAACCTTCACTGTCAGGTTATTGTCTTTTACCCGCACCCGCCGCGATTGACCGTTTAGCTCAAAAGTTACGTGGCGGTAGCCATTTTCATCAGCATCCGAGATAAATAATAGTTTGATAACAATTACCTTTCCTTCGGCGATATTAACCAGTACCTCTTCCCCATTCTTCAGCCCGTAGAAAAAAGCGGGAGTGGGCAATGCCGACATGTCGCCGTAAACCTTGCGGTGGTTGTAGAAGTCTTCGTAAACTTTAGGATACAGCCGGTACGATAAAAAATCTAGTTCAGTGCAATCTTTATCAAATCGCTCTTTGAACTCGGTAAACTCAGCATCAAAGTCAATGGGATCTAGATGTTCATTGGGGCGACCACTGATGGGCTTTTCATTTTTCAGCACCACCTTTTGTACCTTCTCCGGAAAACCACCGTAGGGCTGACCCAAATCGCCCCGAAATAGATTTACTACCGACTCGGGAAATGATAAGTTGCTATTTTTATCTTGCCCATCGCTAAGTAGAATATCACCGATGGTCAGATTGTTGGAAGTCATGTACAGCGCCATATCTCCCACTACCTTCGATGAGGGTGTCACCTTCACAATATTGCCAAATAGCTGATTAACTTTGGCGTAGTTCTTCTTGATTTGCTCAAATTTATCTTCTAACCCTAAAGCCACCGCCTGCGGACGCAAGTTTGAATACTGCCCACCCGGAATCTCAGTATCGTACACCTCAGCAGTGCCCGCTTTCAATCCCGACTCAAAGGGATAGTAGTACTCCCGCACCGCTTCCCAATACACTGAGTACTCATTGAGCGAATCCAGATCAAATTTCTGCTCCCGTTCGTGCCCCGTTAGCATAGCAACCACACTATTGAAATTAGGCTGAGAGGTTAGTCCCGACATTGCTCCGATCGCTACATCAATCACATCCGCTCCAGCCTCTACGGCATTCAGATAAGTAGCGGACTGCACCGAAGCAGTATCGTGGGTATGCAAATGAATAGGTAAATCAACCGCTTTCTTCAGTTCACTCACCAGTTGCTTGGCTGCCAGCGGTTTCAGCAGTCCGGCCATATCTTTAATTGCCAAAATATGCGCTCCTTCGTCTTCCAGTTGCCGAGCCATATCGAGGTAATACTGCAAGGTGTATTTTTTATTATCCGGGTTTTGTAAATCTCCGGTGTAGCAGATGGCTGCCTCAGCCAAAGCTTCAGTTCGCTCCCGTACCGTTCGGATACTTACCTTCATGGCTTCCACCCAGTTGAGCGAATCGAAAATACGGAAGATATCAATACCTGTTTCCCAGGCTTTTTCAACAAATCGCTCAATTAAGTTATCCGGGTAGGCTTTGTAACCCACCGCGTTGGAACCCCGCAGCAGCATTTGCAGCAGAATGTTCGGAATTGCTTCCCGAAATTGAGCTAATCGCTCCCAAGGGTCTTCGTACAAAAACCGCATGGTTACATCGAAGGTAGCTCCGCCCCACACCTCCATAGAAAATACTTGCGGATGGTGCTTGGCAAAACTTTCGGCCACGCGCATCATATCTACGGTACGCATCCGGGTAGCCAGCAATGATTGATGAGCATCGCGAAACGTAGTGTCGGTAAATTGAACCGGCTTTTCGTTTTTCAACCACGCGCAAAATTTCTCTCGCCCTAGTTCTTTCAGGTGGTCTTTACTGCCCTTCGGATAAGGCACATACTGGTAATTCACCTCCGCATTCGTGGTTGATTCCCGCATCGTTTGGTTGGGCAGAATGGGAGTACGAAACGTTTTATTCGTATCTAGAAACCGGATATTCGGATTGCCGTTTACCGTTACGTCAGCAATATACATTAGCGTGCGAGTAGCCCGATCGAGCCCTTCTCGAATATCGAAGAGTTCCGGATGATCGCCAATAAAATTCACGGTAGCCTCGCCTCGGTAGAAAGTAGGGTGCGAGATTACGTTAATCAGAAAACCCATATTGGTCTTCACTCCCCGAATGCGAAACTCCCGCAGGGTGCGCTGCAATCGCTGAGAAGCTCCCTTTAGCGTTCGCCCGGTGGCAGTCACTTTTACCAGCATAGAATCGAAGAAAGGGGAAATCTTCACTCCGGGATACGAACTGCCTTCATCCAGGCGAATGCCGAAACCACCGGCGTTGCGATAGGCGATAATCGTTCCGTAGTCGGGGCGAAAGTTGTTTTTAGGATCTTCGGTGGTTACCCGGCACTGCACCGCAAAACCGTTACACTGAATATCCGACTGCTCCTTAATGAAAATCCGCGGATCGGACAGTTTTCGCCCCTGCGCGATAAGAATTTGAGAGCGTACAATATCGATTCCAGTGATCTGCTCGGTAATGGTGTGCTCCACCTGGATGCGAGGGTTCACCTCAATGAAGTAGATATTCTCTTCCCGATCTACCAGAAACTCTACCGTGCCTACGTTATTGTAGTTCACGTAGCGGGCAATCCGCAGGGCGTACTCGTAGAGCTGGTCTTTCGTTTCTTGGGATAGGTTGGCTGAGGGAGCTACCTCCACCACCTTCTGAAACCGGCGCTGCACCGAGCAGTCTCGCTCAAACAGATGAACGATATTACCGAAGTTATCGCCCATAATCTGAATCTCGATATGCTTAGGCTGCTCAATAAACTTCTCCAAAAAAACCGTATCATCCCCGAATGCTTTCTGGGCTTCGCTGCTGGCCTCAGAGTAGGCTTGCTTCAGCTCTTTCTCTTCGCGAACCACTCGCATTCCCCGGCCCCCTCCGCCTGAGGCGGCCTTCACCATAATGGGGTAACCAATTCGATTGGCTTCTTCTACCGCAATTGACACCTCGCTGAGTGCCTGCTGACTATCTTCAATCACCGGAACTTCGGCTGCAATCGCAATTTCTTTAGCGGATACCTTGTCGCCTAATTTCTCCATCACCTCGGCCTCGGGTCCCACAAAAATAATTCCCTCCTCCCGGCAGCGGCGGGCAAACCGAACGTTCTCCGACAAAAACCCGTAACCGGGATGAATCGCATCTATCTCTTGCCGTTTCGCTAGTAGAATAATTGCCTCAATATCTAAGTAAGGTTTTAGCGGCTCATCATCTTCGCCTATTTGGTACGCCTCATCAGCTTTGTAGCGGTGCAGGGAGTAACGATCTTCGTAGGTATACAGCGCAACCGTGCGAATGCGTAGCTCCGAAGCTGCTCGTAGAATACGGATGGCAATTTCCCCTCGGTTAGCAACCAGAATTTTATTGATTGGGCGAATAGACTCAGACATAAGAATAGGTTTTGGTGTGGAGTTGGAAAATTAAAGAATTATTGGTGATAAGCCCAAAATATTGAGTTTTTCAGAATAATTGTTGCTGATTTTTTCAAAATTGCTCGGCTAGCAGGCTATTATCTATCAGTTATTAGTGTAGCTATTCATTCTTCTGCTTATTGGCTAAATGTTTATTTCGGTAATATGGTACTCAATCGCTAATCAGGGGAATTATAGAAGTAGCCACTCGGTTCTTATGAAGGTACTAACATCTACTTTTATTTATACTCGTTCTAAATAAAAAATCATTCTTACTAATTCCCAATTAGCTTATAAATTTGTACGTCGAGCTGATCGCCGCATATGCACCATCTTTTCAAAGCAATATCATTAACTTATAAGAATAGTCCGGTTGAAGTCCGAGAACAAGTTGCCCTCTCTTCCGAAGAAGCAAATGAGTTATTGGGAAGAACTAAGGAACTTACTGATATTCGGGATGTGCTCATTCTCTCTACCTGCAACCGAACTGAAATCTACTATTCTCACGAAGAAAATTTAAGTGATCTGCTGGTTACGCTTCTAGGACTAGTAAAGGGATTTGATAATGAGAATACGCGTACCTATAATCCCTACTTTACCCGGCTTAATAATAGCCATTCGGCGATGCGCCACCTGTTTCAGGTAGCCGTGGGGTTAGAATCGCAGGTAATTGGTGATTTACAAATTACCAATCAAGTAAAACGGGCGTACCAAGCTTCGGCTGATGCTGATATGGCGGGGCCTTTCTTGCACCGTTTACTGCATACGGTATTTTATTCTAACAAACGAGTGGTGCAGGAAACAGCGTTTCGCGACGGAGCCGCCTCTATCTCGTACGCAGCAACGGAGATGGTGCAACACCTAACCGGAAAATTCTCTGATCCTCAAGTACTACTGATAGGTTTGGGCGAAATTGGAGCCGACGTAGCTAAAAACTTAGGAGATAGTAAGCACCGCAAAGCTCGCATTGCCATTACCAATCGTACCCGATCTAAGGCTGAAGAATTGGCGACTGCTTACGACTTCACTACTTACGACTTTGCTGATCTTTCTCAAGCTATTTCAGCATCAGATATTATTATTTCTTCGGTAGGGATGGCTAAGCCACTGCTAACGCACAACCTGCTCTCCCAAATATCATTGCGACCGTCGGCCCGCTTTATTGATCTTTCGGTGCCGCGCAGTATTGAGCCTGCTATCACTAAGTTGCCTAGCACGTATCTTTACAATATTGATGATATCCGAAACCGGGCGGATCAGGCACTTAGCCTTCGGTTGGCAGCGGTACCCGATGTAAAGTTTATTATTGAAGAGTCGCTCCGGGAGCTTCAGCAGTGGGCACAAGAAATGGAGGTGTCGCCTACCATCCAACGGCTTAAAAATGCGTTGGAGCAAATTCGTCAGGAAGAGATGGCCCGCTATCTCAAAGATGTAGACGACCAGCAAGCCGCTCACATAGAAAAAATTACCCGCAGCATGATGCAAAAGATTATCAAGCTGCCGGTGCTTCAACTCAAAGCGGCCTGCAAGCGAGGTGAAGCCGAAACCCTCATTGACGTACTCAACGACCTCTTCGATCTAGAGAAACATCCGGCTAAGCGCACGTAATTTTATGGAAAACCTACTTTCAAAGCAAGCGATATAGCAGGTACTACACAGACTGTTTTTATCTTGCCCTATTGCTTACGTTGAAAGAATTACTGTGATCAAGACCTAGAATATTTACACCAAACCTCCGTTACTGCCGCGCAATCTATGTGGACATAGTGTACCGAGTGTACAAAGTTGTAATTCGGAGATTCTGCCATCCTTCGGTGGTAAGTATCCTTTTTTGAACGATTACCTGAATTTGCCCTTCATCGTTAACCGTAACCGATTCATGTAGGGGAAACTTCTCCAAATCAGTAGCGGTATCTTCGTCTTCTTCTACCTGTAGCACATTTTTGCTCTCGTTAAGGATGAATGTTCTGACTACTCCTTGCATAGGATAATGAATAAGAGCCGAAGGGTCTTCAGCAATACGGTCTGGAACATGCTGCTCCGGCCAAGATTGCACGAATAAATAGATACTTCCCGAACCTATAAGTGACTTTTCAACGATTCTCAGTTCCAGTCTGGCACTTTCGAGATTAGGTATTTCCTGTAGTAAATCCGTCGACTCCACACCATCCCGATTAATGTCTACTTCCTGATCACTGGTAGAGTGGATAATTTCGTACTTACCATGAAATTGCTGGTAAACCTGCTCGAACGTAGTATCCGAGGAGGCATTTTCAGTTTCGCGACAGCTTACGACAACTAAGATGATCGCAAGAGCGCAGCAGGTGATGTGGTTTCTACTCATGACATGCTCCTTTCGTGTTGAATTGTATAGTTAATATAACGTAAATTATGGATTAGAACCACATGAATAATAAGATTTAAGTGGTTGAGTGCAGCACCTCATTCTTATTCTAATCTCCTGGTTCTCACCAGGCCATAACACTCGGTAAATTGATTCGCTGAGATTGCAGCTCTGCTTCTAAAGAGAGAAAATAATCACTTAATTTACAGGCTACATTATAACGCATCCCTCGGGTCGCTGTACTTAAATTGGTACGCCAGTTCTTTCTTAAGCTTCTCGCTACTTATTGATTTAAAAGGCAGCAATTTTTCTGATGAAAACTGCGGTGGCTGCTCCCCTATTTTTTGCGTGGCCTGCTGATAAAATTCCTCTTTAGTCGGATGCTCATCCGCACAAGCGTTGAACGTTTTGCCCCAGTAGTTTCCCTGAATAATTTTAAGAAGAATTGCTACGCAGTCATCCCGATGAATAAAGTTTATCGGGGCTTGTCCGCTGCTGTTCAGTTTTTTGCCGGCCAAAAAACTTCCCGGATGACGGTTGGGGCCCATCAACCCGCAAAACCGAACGATGGTAGCCTGATCGGAAAACTGCTGCACCAATTGCTCCGCCGCTATCAGCGCCCGTCCGCTCACCCGAAGCGATTGCCGCTCAGATTCACCCACTAGAAAGTCTTTCTCAGTAACCTCCCGATTTAGGTTGGGGTAGATAGAAGTGGAGCTAACAAAAATGATTCTTCGGGTTGGATTTTGTTTTAAGATTTCGCCGATCTGCTGGGGATAAAAGTGTTCGACATCGTCTCGCCTCCGACCCGGAGGAATATTAACTACCAAGACATCGCTTCGGAAAAATGCCTGTTCAACCGAGGGGTTAATCTCCGGTGATAATGCTACCAAATAAGGGCGAACACCGGCTTGCTCCAGTGAAGGTAGTTTCTCAGAGTTAGTAGTAGACCCCAAAACTTCGTACCCCTGGGCTACCAGAGCTTTAGCCAGAGGAAAACCCAGCCACCCGCAACCTAGCACGCTAATACTTTTAATCATGTACGCTAAACGTTAGACTATCGCCACAAAAATGAAGTAACAGTTTTCCATCCTATTTGTAAATTATTTTATACTTTCGTCGGTTCTTCTGTTCCAAATCTACCAATTATTACGGATATGAATTACGAAGGTAACCTTCGAAAAATGAGCACTGAGTTATCTTCACCAGTGCAATATACACTACAGTTAAATGACGACCCACTACTGGTTAATAAACTAATTGGTCACCAAATAAAAATAGTGTTTGCAGAACGAATCAATTGTGTCAACTGCGGTCGGCTTACTAAAAAATCATTCGGTCAGGGGTTTTGTTATCCTTGCTTTATTAAATCGCCCCAAAACTCCGAGTGTATTATTCATCCTGAGCAGTGCCGGGCTCATTTAGGCGAGGGGCGTGATCCCGAGTGGGAGAAGAAAAACCACTTGCAACCTCACATTGTATACTTAGCCCAAACAGATGCTATTAAAGTAGGAGTAACTCGCTCTACCCAAGTACCCACCCGATGGATTGACCAAGGAGCTTGGAAAGCGGCACCCATCGCTGCTGTTCCCTACCGTTACCTGGCTGGAGCAATTGAAGTGGCGTTGAAAGCCAATTTCACCGATAAAACCAATTGGCGAAATATGCTGAAGAATGAGACCAATGATGAACTTAGCCTCAGTTCTTACCAACAAACCGTTCAAAACGTTATTCCAGAAGAGTTTAAAGAGTACTACACCCCAGATACAGCAGTTACTGAGATTGAATATCCGGTATTAGAATATCCGAAAAAGGTAAAGAGCGTGCTGCTAACTAAGCAACCCATAATAGAAGGAAGGCTAACCGGAATACGCGGACAGTACTGGATATTAGGCGATGGGCGAGTATTTAATGTGCGTAACCACAGCGGTTACTTCGTACAGCTTTCCGTAGCGTAAATAACTAGAAAAGTAGTACCTTACTTACGTTCGCAATGGTTGCCCTAGTTCAAGAACTTAAGTATCAGCTAGGCTACTCCTCTGCGAATGAATCGGCGTAGTATCCAGAAAACAACGACTGCACCGGGTACGTAGCTCACTGCAATTCCCAAAAAGGCTCCCGAGACTTCATTCCAATAAGAGCCCAGATAGGCCAAAGGCAAGTAGAAGATAAACATCTGAGCCATTGAAATAACAAAGGCGGGCCAGGGTTTGCCCATAGTATTGAGTCCGGCATTGCCAATTAAATAGATTCCCTGAAACCCGAAACTAATAGGGATGATTGACAGGTAAAAGGCAACTTGAGCAGCCACTTGGGCATTATCCGTAAACAATGCGGCTATGGGCTCAGCCAATAGCCACAAAACTACCGCGGCCAATACTCCCCAGAGCAGTGAAAAAATGCTACTATAGTTAATGGCTTGCTGAATTCTATCCCACTTTTTCTGACCCAAATTTTGGCCAATAAAGGGTGCGATAGCGGCGGACAACGCAAAAAATACGCTCATTCCCAGTATTTCGATCCGACTTCCTACTCCGAAAGCAGCGACGGTATCAGCCCCGTAGGTGGCCATTAGAGCGGTTACTCCCCCCACCGCAACCGGAGCCACCATCCGAGAAATTCCGGTAGGTAAGCCAATATAAAGAATAGCCCGCCAGCACCCGAAAAGCACCTCACGAGAAGGAATGTTAAACGTAATTAGCCGTTCGCGGTAGCGCAAAATATACAGAGATACTACCATGGTGAAACCCCGCGAAATAGCTGTTGCTAGAGCTGCTCCCTGTAGCCCTAGCGAAGGAATTGGCCCCCAGCCGAAGATTAGCAGCGGATCGAGTGCGGCATTAATCAGTACGGCAAATAGCATGATGTAACTGGGGGTTTGAGTATCGCCAGTGGCCCGAATAGCACTGTTGCCCACAAAAGGAACAATAACAAATACGATGGTAAAGTACCAGATCTCCATGTATTCTCGCACCAAAGGAAGTATCTCTTCAGTGGCTCCCAAAGCAGAAAATACCAGATCAATGGTAAACAGTCCGGTAATCACGAAAATAAGTACCAGCATCAGGGCTAGAAACAGACTGTCGGTTGTCTCACGTGCTGCTTTAGCTAAATCGTTTCTTCCGAAAGACTGAGAAATTAAAGCGGTAGCTCCAATGCCAATTCCCTGTACTAAGCTAAAAATTACCATAATCACCGGAAAGGTAAAGCTCAGGGCAGCTAGCTCATTTTTGCCCAGCTTTCCGATAAAGTAAGTATCAACTAAGTTGAATGCCACCATACTCAACACTCCTACCACCATGGGCAGGGTAAGTTGATACAGCGTGAGGGGAACCGATCCCTGGGTTAGGTCTTTTCGCTTCAAAAAAGAGGTGCTCTACTGCTGGTAACCAGCTTTAAGCTTTACTATCATCTCTTGGGAGAGTGCTTCTGAGTAGGCACCGTAAGCATCCACTAGCACTCCTTTATCGTGGTTGCTAGTTTCTACGGCATAAAGCACCGAGTTATCACCCGGGTCCGTCATTCCCTCAAAGCGGTGTACTTCCGTGATAGTGAATTCTTTGGGGCGGTAGTGCATTTTGAGTTGTTTGCAATACAGTCGGTCGTGCTCTAAATTAAAGTCGTGCTCAAAACCACGCTTTCTCAAATCATTGATGGCTTCTACCAAGGTATCGTACGAGGACATAGCTAAAATTTAAGGTTGTTTCAACTTACGTCAATTATGCAAAAAATACTATCTTACTACCTCTAACAATTAGCATTGTTTATGAAAAATGTGATTTTTACGCTGGGTGCTCTTCTAGTTTTCGCCAACCAGACAACTGCCCAAACCGAGCTACCGAATATTATCATCATTTTTTGTGATGACTTGGGCTACGGTGACTTAGGTGTGTACGGTTCTGCGGTACACCGAACTCCCCACCTTGACCAAATGGCCACCGATGGTGCATTGTTTACCGACTTCTACGTTACCAGTGGGGTTTGCACTCCCTCTCGGGCTAGCCTTCTCACCGGATGTTACCCCCGTCGGGTTGATATGCACGTAAATGCCCGGCACCCCGATAGCATAGGCACTCAAGTACTTTTTCCTATGGCTAAGAAAGGCCTCAACCCCAACGAAATTACTATTGCCGAACTCCTAAAGGAACAAGGGTACGCTACCGCTTGCATTGGAAAGTGGCACTTGGGCGATCAGCTAGAATTTCTACCCACCCGACAAGGATTTGACACCTACTTCGGTATTCCCTACAGCAATGACATGAACCGCGACTTTGTACCTCTTCCACTGATGCGCGATGAAGAAGTGATTGAAGCTCCGGTAGATCAGAACACTATTACGCAGCGTTACACCCAAGAGGCGATTAATTTCATCCAAGCGCATTCAGAGAAACCATTCTTCATCTATCTTCCGCACGCCATGACGCATAATCCACTTCATGCCAGCGATAATTTTCGGGATAAGTCAGCCAATGGTATTTACGGTGATGCGGTAGAAGAACTAGACTGGTCTACCGGACAGATTCTCACCACCTTGAAAGAACAAGGGCTGGAAGAAAATACATTGATAATTTTCACTTCCGATAATGGGGCAGCCTCGCGCTGGGGCGGAAGTAACGGCGATTTGAGAGGCTGGAAGGGCAGCACCTGGGAAGGCGGTATGCGTGTACCCGGAATCATGCAATGGAAAGGTACCATCCCAGCCGGGCGGGTGATTACCGAAATGGCCAGCACGCTCGATATTCTTCCTACCATCGCTCAGTGGACCCAAAGCTCACTGCCCAATGACCGGGTGATCGACGGATTTTCATTAGCACCGCTGCTACTAAATGATAATGTTTCTTCTCCCTATGTTTCCTTCTTTTACTACCAGAAAGCGCAGCTACAAGCCGTGCGCTCCGGCAAGTGGAAGTTACATTTAGCACTAGATAGTACCTACCAGAGCAATCACTATCCTGGTTTCAAAGAAGGCCGAGCGGCAGAACTGTATAACCTAGAAGAAGATCGGCAGGAGCAACATAATATTGCTGCTAAACAGCCAGAAGTAGTGCAGCAATTAGAACATCTGGCCGATTACGCTCGCCAGCATTTGGGCGACTTACGCTCCGATGGTGATCAAATACGCCCGGCAGCCACGGTAGAAAACCCTACGGTGAGATTATTAGAGAAATAGCTTGCAGAGAGCAAAATCTTATCTATACATTCAATCTGAAAACGTAGTATGAAGATTATACAATTTCTCAACCCCGATGCTACCCCCACCGTGGGCTTAGTTCAGCAAGGCTCAGTTAGAGTGCTCAACGAAGTTGATAGCGTCTACCAATTAGTTCAGCTTGCCTGGGATAACCAGCACGCGCTCAGTGAGATGATTGACTATTATGCTTCAGAAACTCGCGTTAGTTATCAGGAGATAGCTAAAGATAAGCGGCTACTTCCCCCACTTACCCATCCTGATCCGTACCATACTTGGGTTACTGGCACCGGACTGACACACTTGGGCAGTGCTGCTTCCCGCGATACCATGCATAAGATCACTGGAAGCAAAAAAGAATCCGACCTGACTGACTCTATGCGAATGTTTGAAATGGGAGTGAAAGGCGGACAAATGACCGATGGAAACCCCGGGGTGCAACCTGAATGGTTTTACAAGGGAAATGGATTATCCGTGGTAGCTCCCGAACAACCCATTCCTCAGCCAACTTTTGCTCTAGACGGAGGCGAAGAACCGGAGATCGTCGGATTGTACATTATCGATAAAACGAGAGAACCCCAACGAATTGGCTTTACCTTGGGTAATGAGTTTTCCGATCATAAAATGGAAAAAATAAACTATCTCTACCTGGCGCATTCCAAGCTAAGAAAATGTGCCTACGGCCCCGAACTATTGGTTGGGAAGTTACCACCAAAAATAGAGGGCACCAGTAAAATTATTAGGGATAACGAAGTATTATGGGAAAAGAACTTCTTGACCGGAGAAGAGCATATGAGCCACAACCTGGAAAATCTGGAGCATCATCACTTTAAATACGAACTGTTTCGACAGCCCGGCGATGTTCATATCCACTTTTTTGGCACCTCGGTAGTAAGCTTTGCCGATCAAATTAAAACCCAGCCAGAAGACGTATTTGAGATTTCTGCTGATTGCTTCACCCATCCACTAGTGAACCCACTCGCTGTTAATGAATAGTGACTGATGAATAATGACTAGCGGCAAAGAACAATCCGCAATTTAACAATCGAACAATTGAGCTATTCTTTCCCCAGTTCCTGAAAATCTAGTAACTTGCCGGGCAAAGGGGTTAACCGAATGCAAGACCGTAAATGTATTATTCATGCCCAGCTACTCGATGTGATGCTGCATCGGTTGTGCCATCAGCTTATTGAGAACCACGCCCATTTTGAAGAAACCGTATTATTGGGATTACAACCGCGCGGCATCTACTTTGCCGATCGTATTCAGCGCCGACTAAAGAAAATCTTAGATAAAGAAATAGATAAAGGGTACCTGGATACCACGTTCCACCGCGACGATTTTCGGCGACGGGATTCCCCACTGACCCCAAGTAAGACCGATGTTTCATTCTTGATAGAAGACAAAAACGTGATTTTGCTCGACGATGTACTGTATACCGGGCGTTCGGTACGAGCCGCGCTCGACGCTATGGTCACCTTTGGTCGTCCGCGCAAGGTTGAACTAATGGTACTCATTGATCGCAAGTATACCCGCCACTTACCCATTGAACCTGACTACGTAGGTCGAGCGGTTAATACCATTGACTCCCAGCGGGTATTAGTAGAGTGGGAGGAGCAAAATGAAGAAGACGGAGTTTGGATCACTTCTAAAGCGACTACATAATTAATGGCCACCGAAACAACTACGCAAACACTACGCAGCCCCCACTTACTAGGAATCAAAGACCTGTCTGCCGAAGAGATTCAACTCATTTTCTCCACCGCCGACCAATTTAAAGATGTACTGAACCGCCCCATCAAGAAGGTGCCATCTCTCCGGGATGTGACCATTGCTAACGTGTTCTTTGAAAACTCAACCCGCACCCGCCTCTCTTTTGAGCTGGCCGAAAAGCGACTTTCGGCCGATGTGGTTAATTTCTCTTCCTCATCAAGTTCGGTCAAAAAAGGAGAAACCTTGCTGGATACGGTCAATAATATTCTGGCCATGAAGGTAGATATGGTGGTGATGCGTCACGCTAGCCCGGGAGCACCCCATTTTCTGGCGCGACATATCGGTGCTAATGTGATTAACGCCGGTGATGGCACCCACGAACATCCGACCCAAGCCTTGTTAGACACCTACTCTATCTACGAGAAATTCGGTCAGGTGGCCGGAAAGAAGGTAGTGATTGTAGGCGATATTATGCACTCGCGAGTCGCACTTTCCAATATTTTCGCCCTACAGAAATTAGGAGCCGAAGTAATGGTCTGCGGCCCGGCTACGTTGCTTCCCAAATATATCACTGAATTAGGTATCCAGGTTACACTAGATTTACGCGAAGCGTTAGAATGGTGCGATATTGCCAACATCTTGCGAATCCAACTGGAGCGTCAGCAGGTGAAGTACTTTCCTTCATTGCGGGAATACTCCTTGTACTACGGCGTAAACAAGAGGCTATTAGACAGTCTGAACAAATCGATCACCGTTATGCATCCCGGACCGATTAACCGCGGAGTAGAGCTGAGTAGCGACGTAGCCGATTCCGATCAAGCCATTATTCTAGATCAAGTTGAAAACGGAGTTGCCGTCCGTATGTCCGTGCTTTACCTGCTAGCTTCGCAGATTAAGAAGACCGATTGATGAGCTTTACCCCGTAAGCTACTGCACAACAAACTTTCCGCTAAACGTTGACTCCGAATTTTGCTGCACTCGGTAAATGTACAGACCCGGTGGCACCCTCTGGTTGTCAATGTCTGTGCCCTCCCACTGTAAATTATGATAACCCTCCGTTAGAGAGTAGCTCTGGTCGGCTACCTGCTGCCCCGTAACGTTGAATATCTTCAGCCGAACGTCAGCCTTTGTGTCGGGTACTGATACTGGAATGGCCAAGGAAGATGAAGTAGGGTTCGGGTAAGGAGTACCTACCGAAAACCGGTCGGGTTGCATTGCTTCTTCTATGTCTCGGCTAGTACCGTAAAACAGTTGAAATCTCCGACCTCGATTCGCCACAAAGCCGTAGCTAGATACTGAACGAAGATCGGTCTTAACCAAACTCTCTAAATCCAATAGCATTAGCTGATAATCGCTGTTACCAAACTGAGTATTGTCCCACCGTAGCGTGATAGCCGAGCCACTAGAAGCGGCTACTTCAAAATCCCATACGAAAGCATTTTGGGTAGGAACCACGTCTTGAGTAAACGAAGAATTGAAATTATCCCGCCGGGCAAAGCTTATATCCAGGTATTCAATAAAACGAGGAGGAACTAATGCATCAAACCGATCGCCGTTAATCTTAGCCTCCGGGTGCATACCTACCCCACCTAACTCATAAGACTGCTGACCTGACTCGAGCGTAAAAGGAACCAACCACGCACTGGAGCTTAAGTCCTGACTAAACGTATTTTTTCTTATTCCAGCATCCAAGCGAGCCGCCGGTGAAACCGGAACCTGTAGCGTGACTGAGCCTGTAATGCCCGTCGCCTCCACAAAAGCTCCCTCAAACGGACGCAACTGGGTTTCGCCCGGAAGCCATCCCTGACCGTGCTTCCACTTTAGCAGCTCTTTCTTGATAGCCCCTTCGGCAATGATACCTAGGCCTTCATTGAACTCGATCACGGCTCCCCAATCAATATCAGATAAATACGGGTTACTGATTAAAGTAAACTCTTGATTAATCGTAATCGGAAAAGTATTGCCAGTAAGCCCCACCGTTTGCCCATTAAGCACAATAGTGCTATCGAAATTTCGGTAAGCAAACATATACCCCACCCCCGGTGCAAAGTTGGTAAACTCATTACGCTCAAACTGCTCATAAGTATTGTTAGATGAACTGTAACGATACAATGCCCAGTTGCCCGTATTGTCGCTCTTGAACTCTCCTAATTCGGTTAACTGCCCACTCACCGATTGCGGTTGCAGCGGAATACCAATCATCTGATAATCAAGTTGCTGAGGATTTTCCGGGTTAGCAATTGCGGATACCCTCAGCAAACTGAGCGAAGTAAATTCACGATTAATTATTTTCCGCTCAGTAGTTGCGGTATTGCCCGCCCGGTCGGTTACTGCAAAGTAATATTCTATCCCTACTCCATCATCACCAAGCAGACTGCTCAAGTCAGAAACGGATAGTGTAGTACTATAACTCCCATTCTCTTGCACTACCATTTCTTGCTCAGCAAGGTTCTGGTCTCCTACCTTACGATAAAATAGCTTCACTGATTCTTCGTCTATACCAGACTCATCATTGGCATTTATGGTGAAGATAATATCATCACCATCGCGGTAGGTAGTAATTATTGTCTCAGGAACAATTTCGGGTAGCGTCGTATCCTCAACATCAACTACTTCAAAACTCGCTACTGAATCAACAACTTCTCCGTAGCTAATACTAATAGGATAGATTTGGCCTACAATAGCAGTATTCGGGACTAAAAACACAACGTTGGTGGCGGTCTGTTCAGTAGGGATTGCTGCTTCGTTACCAAAGAGCACGCCTACCTCACCTAGTTGAGTACCCGTTATGGTGACCTGCGCACCAACTATGCCTTGCTTAGGAGTAACGCTACTTACTGAGGGATCGCCTCCATCGTCAATAATGATTGATATCTTATCCTCAAAAATAATTTCAGTCCCGCCCTCGGGTGTTACCTTTACGTCGTAATCCCCTGCCGGAATGTCTGGTGCTGTAATTCTAATGGTGGTTCCTTCCGCGTTCACATTATTCACATTTACGGTTGTCTCCCCTATGCCCACAGTTGGGTTACTTCCAAACCCGAAGCCCTGAATCACAACCTCAGTACCCGCCGTTACACCTTGTAAAGGTACCACCTGACTGATAAAAGGAGCTTGCGGCTCAATAATTGATATTTTATCGTCAAAGGTAATTTCAGTTCCACCCTCAGGGGTTACTAGTACATCGTACTCTCCCGCTGGAATTTCAGGAACTAAAATGCGGATAAAGCTTCCTTCAGCGTTAATACTATCAACAGTAATAGTAGTTTCGCCAATTTTCACCGTTGGATTACTTCCGAAACCAAAACCTTGAATAATTACCTCCGTGCCAGCAACCACGTTGCTCAATGGGTTTACCTGAGTGATAGTGGGTTCAATAGGTTCTTCGCCCACTAAGAAGTTTTGAGAGACCGCAACATTTTCGTTGGGTAAGCGGACAATGATGTCGTAAAAGTCATCCTCCAGATCAGGAACGGTCACCCAAAGCTGCGTTCCTTCGGCAAACACCTTCTCCACTACTGCTTCGTTTTCACCGAAAAACACCTGAGCAGTGCCAATCACCGAACCAAAATTGCCCCCGTACAACCGAACAGCATCTCCCGAATTGCCTTGATTAGCACTGCGATCAAGAATTAGAGGTTGAGGCGCACTTTGTATATTGTTGGTAAGCGATAGTAGCACGTTAGCACTCGCCAGCCCAAATTCACCATCTTCTCCAAAAGCTACTATAATATCCTGATCGCCATCGTTATCAATATCCTCGGTCACAATAGTATTAGGTTGCCCCTTAGGTACCGTCACTAAAGTTTCTTTGGTAAAAGCAGCCGCTCCGTTGTTTTTAAACCACGTAAGCGTTCCATTATCAGCGGCATCGCCATCGTTTTCCGAACCTACCAGAATATCAATATCCCCATCGCCATCCAGGTCAGTGGCATCCACGGCAAAGGGTTTTGCGGCGGTACCTACATTCTGAGGGGTAGCAAAATCTCCGTTTCCCTGATTACGAATAAGGGTTACGTTACCACCATCGTTAGAAACTACTACTACATCCAAATCCTGGTCTCCATCAAAGTCCGCAATAGAAGCGGCTCGGGGGTTATCTACCTGAGTATTATTCGCAATTACTACCGGAGCAGCGAAGTTACCGCTACCCAAATTTCTGTACCACTGTACCCCATCTTCATCATTTCCTCCTTCTTCGGCATCTTTATCGCGTATAACCACCAGTAGGTCGGGTAACCCTTGTTCATCACCATCAAGATTACCAGCTTCCAGAACCCGCGGGCGTCCTGCAGTTTCATCAATCTCTTTTTCTTCGGGAAACTCTCCGCCATTATTCTTGAAGAAAATGATATTTTGGGTAAAGAAATTGGTTAGTATAATATCAGGACTTCCGTCCTGATCTATATCTTCGGCCAACACATCACTGCTGCCAGCGTAGTTGGTCGTTATCGTTTGAGGTGCCGGAAAGTTACCACCTCCCTGATTTTGGTACCACCTTAGCTCACTTCCGCTGCTCGGATCATCCGTTAAAGCAATATCGGGTCCGTTGGTACCATCAAAATTGGCACTGCTCACTGCCCGGGGGCCGGGCAAATTATTTTGTAGCGGAATACCCGTATTGAATGAACCGTTGTTATTGGGATACCAGCGAACGGCACTACCCAGCTTAAAAGCCACCGCTACATCTAAATCGCCGTCCAAATCAAAGTCGGCCATAGTAGCATCCCGCCCACCCAAAGTAGTTGACTCCAACGTCTGGGCACTTAACTGCTCACTTACAATTACACCGGTTGCTCCTTCTTGCTCAGCTTCAAACTTCACCAAGTAACTATTTTTTAGTGCTACCCCATCGTTCCTTCCCGACCAATCGGTGAACCCCCCTATGAAAATATCGCCTGCATTCGTAATGCCGAGCGCAAGAGCATAGTCGAAGCGATCACGACCGTAACGTTCAACAAAGGTGGGAGCACTAATATCGGGCGGAAATATTGCTAAAAAGGCATCAGCCTCGTCGTTGTTAGCTATTTCGTCGAAAAATCGCTCGTCGCCCACATCTGGGGTAATACTAGTAATGCGCCCCACAACATGTAACAGATTGTTATGCACCGCTATATCATACCCCTGTTCAAAGCTCCGGCCATCCGAGCCTCCCCTTCCCCCCACCTGATACACATTTTGGTAGGCTCCGTTCAATGTGTAGCGAGCCAAGAAGAAATCATAGTCTGAAGCCACGGTTTTGATACTAGCAGCTTCCGCACTGGCGGGATCGAAGTCCATCGTGTTTCTAAAATCTCCGGTAATGTAGAAGGAGTTGTCTAAAATGACTAAGCTACGAGAGCGATCATCACTGTTGCTATTGGAGCCTAAGGAAAAGGCGAAGTCAAATTCATTGCTACCTAGATTGTACTTCGCACAAAAAATATCACGAGCTCCTTGGCTAGCTTCAGTATTTGCACCCGGGAAAGACAGGTTATTGCTAAACTCCCCCGCAAGGTAAACGTTACCCTGATTGTCAATATCCATTCCCTGCGAACGTACTATTCCCATTCCTTTGGCTACCCCCGAATCCACCAAGCCATTCAAATCTTTATCAAACACCAGAACAAACAGGCCATCTTGAGGAGCATTGTCAGAAAAGGGGGAAACAGGTGGGTTAAAACTGCCGGAAAATAACTCTACGGACTTTTCGTAGTAGCCAGTAATATACACATTGCCATTGCTGTGGACGGCTACGTTCTGCCCGCGCTCATTTTCCGGTGAAGACGACTGTATTACCTTTTGTACTACTAGATCAGAAGTTGTTAGCGAGGCTAAGTAGATATCTACGTCGTCGCCTACCTCGCCACGGGCGTGGCCTACTACGTAGAGCAAGCTTTCGTCGCTGCTAAGGGCAATACTCCGAGCCACGTCATTAAAGCCCTTGTAGTCTAATTGCCTGATGTTCAGTAGGGCACCATCCGAGTTGTATTTAGCCACAAACATATCGGCGTTAACATCATCAGGGTCAGCGTTTCCATCAACCGCAGTTAACCGACCGCTATTGGTTCCGTTGGGGTCAAGATTAATGGTACCACTAAACCAGCCCGATACATAGACATTGCCTTGGCTGTCGGTGACTACTCGGGTAATTTCATCTTCGCGGTTTTCGCCTTCATTTTCAAATACCCACTGCTCGTCTAGCTCAATTTCTTGGGCATAGCCCACAAAAGATAATAAAGCAAGTGCCAGAAGAATGATATACGTTAGGTTAGGTGTCTTCTTCATCGTAGTTTTATTTAGTTGGCCAGAGATGCATCAGTTGGGAGAGCTGGCTCGGGGATAGTGCTATTATTGTCATCTTGGGGTCTGAGTATAAAGTACAAAGCAGCTCCCACTCCTACGGATGCACCAATGTAAAGCCCCAGCGGTGTTTTACGCTTAATACTAAATGTACCACTCTTTATTCCGGTCTGCACATTCGGCTTTTTTAAGAAAAGTTGATAGTCTTCCCCTCTTTCCGCTGTTTTGGGTACATTCCAGGTGTAAGAGCTATTCACCAAACCAGACTCCAAGGTGCTCACATATTGATTGTTCCGGTAGAGTTGCAGTGTCAGCGGATCCGGGCTGCTACCACTTAGGTTGATCGTATACGCTTTTCCTCGCTTATACGTGTCCTCTACCCTGGTAAAGGTCACCGCAGGCATTGCCCTTGCGACTTCTTCCGCTCGTTGTTGAGCCAAACGTTGCTCCTCTTGGAACTTCCGCAGTTGTTCAATTTTTATTTCGGTAGCATCATCCTGATACTCGGGGTCAAGTTCCCGACCCAGCGTCAAACTTTGTTCGTAGCGACTGATTGCCGAGTCGAGTTCTTCAATTTCTTCAAAGTACACACCCATTAAGCGAGCCGTAAGTGGTTCTTGGTTAATAGCAAAAGATGAATCGAGCAATACCTTCGCTTCGACTAGCTGGTCATTTTGTAGGAGTGTGTCGGCTCGGTTTGCGTAGATACGCCACTGGGGCAGCAGTTCTTCTAAAGCCGAAGGGTCGTCACTATCGGGATCACTTCCCTCGATATTAAACTTCACATAGCTAATAAGAGCCTGCCACTGATCGCCTTGGGGTAGCAACTGTATGGTTGCCCGGCGGGGCTGCGGCAGTTGGTCGCCGTACTGGCTCTCAAAGTCTAGAATAATGTAGTAGTTATCGCCGTCAAATTCTATATCATGAATAGTTCGTAAAGAATAATAGATATTTAACCGCTCCTGACTGTTGTTTCCCTGGTAAAAAGCATTGAAATCATTCAGATACGTGCGGATAGGACGCTCTTTCATGGTCGCGGGCGGAAGGTACTCCTCCTCGTAATCGTAAACGATGTAGGCAGAATCAACAAAAATCTGGCGATTGCCCGGAGTAACGAACTCACTAATCATTCTTTCGCGAAAGGCTTTGGAAATTCGGGGATTAATCAACTCCCGCATGGCCGAGGCATAATCCTGCAAGGTACGCTCGGCACTCGATTTCATCAGGTAGATATCGTCGTCAGATAAAGTATCAGTGGCTTGAGCCAGAGCAGAACCTGCTGTGAGGTAAAGCCCTACAACCATTAGCCCGATAAGTTTTATTATAGTCATGGTAGCATAAGTTAGGGTAGGTGTAAGACCTTCCTTCGGTATCTGTTCTTCTCATCCTCATTCACCGCAATGATAGAATTAATCAGCCAACCCGAATTGGTAGACTGCCGATGGAAGTCTTGCACTTGAAATATCCAGTTATTTATTTGTAGAAAATGATAAGTAATATGATCTACCTGTTTAAAGATAAGATCACGCTGGTAGAGCAAGTTCATAAAGGTGACCAGCGGACGATTGATATGCTTAGGTACTACGTAGCCCTCCAGATTGGCCGTATCTTTTAGCGCATCAACCAACGCCATAAAGTCAGTACCAAAACTAGCGGGGTTCAGAGTTTTGGAAGCATCGTAGGTTGAGTCTACTCCAAAGGCCAGATCATTGGTATCATTCGGTAAAAAATCACCCTGCACGCTATTAATAATCCAGCGGGATGCTTTTGTTTCTTTGTCTACCTGAAGGGATAAAGTCATGGTAAAATCCACCTTTTCTTTTTGGTACTCTCCGGTACAATCTAGCTCGGCAAACCAATCTTTATCATAAAAGTCCAGATAGGGGGGCGGAACCGAATCATTCACCTGGTTAAGAAACTGTACTACTTTTTCCTGATCCCAATCTTCCCGTTCCATGTTGAATAGACTACGGACTAAATCAAGGCGACTCACCTCATCCAGGTTGTATTCTTCCCGCAAGTACTGACGAATGGGAGTATAATCGGCATTGTTAAAGCGATCCATAAACTCATCGATCTGCTTCACCTGCCAAGCAAAGTTTTCCTGATACGGAAACATAATATCCTGGCCTACTGAGGGACACGAGAGCAAAAACAGCACCGCAAAAACATACAGGTATTTGGTGTTCATCACTTCTCCCGAGTTTGCTGAACGCCTATGTCGGACAAGAACACATCCCACTTCTGCTTTTTAACACCTTCGTCAAACACCTCATAGCGCGCCAGCACCACTTCTATATTTTTTTCAGTGACATCTTGGTACTGAATTTTATTATCTATGTAGCCGCGAAAAAGCTGCTGAGCGGCAATTACTCCGTAGTACTTACCATCTTGCCCGGGCCGTAACTGGCTCACCAGTTGAGCTCGCATCCAGACCAATTCTACTTTATCGTAGGGAAGCATTCTCAGCCGATCGAGGTACTCCGGCACTGTAAATTGCCGCTTTTCATCCCGGTTTACCGAAGACACTTCAATTTTTACTGAATCGTTAATGAATAGCTTCACTGCTGCTCTTATCGCGTACAGCTTATCTTCTTCGTCTTCTTTCTTATTAGAAATAATTCGTAGGTACTTCCCAAAATCATTGGCTTTCACCTCGGCCATCCGCTCAAAATGCGCCTTTTGTTCGGCTGACAGGTTAATTACATCACCAGCAGGAATAGTTGAGGTGGAAGCGGTTACTATTTCTTCAGGATTGAACGCTTCGGCCATTGAGTTTGATGATTCGCCGCTTGCCATTTCGCTAATTTGAGAGCTAACCTGGACTAGCCCCTGCGCCACCTTTTCGGGCGAATCGTACAGTTCGTGGCGACCGTCTTTATAAATTACCAGCAGTACGTCCTCAGTGGATAATTCGTTTGTCCCCTGATCGCCCTGATACTTTATATCGGCTCCCTCCACTTCAATAAACTGAGCCGCTACTACCTGTCCGGTCTTGGTAATAATTTTATGGTTGTTTTCGCTTGTTCCCGATACCCAATCCGTATCGCCTTCGCCCGGAAGTAGGTAGTCGCCATTTTCTTTAAAAATCAGCAATGCTTTGTCTTTCTTCAGAATATAGTCGGGGCCTTCTTGGTTTTCAGGATGCTTGTATCGGATTACCTGCTCGGTCACTTCAGTGATTACACAGGCAATTGGTTCATCATCAAGTTGATAGATTACGTCATCACTGGCCTGTCCGATAGCCGGAATAATCAATACCAGTAATAATGCGCTTAATAGGAAAAGTTTCTGCGTCATATCTCAATTATTAGGTTGGGTTACCATAAATTCTTGTTCAAACCCATTTTTAAACTCAATGCTTCGCACCCGGTCTACGTTGATATCTTCTTTCCGGCCACGACGCGCTACATTTTCAAAAGTGATGGCTTCTTCATCAATCTCGAGTATATTTCCTCCCAGATAATCTCCGTCTTGCAGATTGATTTTATCCATAAAGTTTACCCGGTGGTCGTTGTCATACCGAATGGCAACTACTTTCCGTAGAGGTAGCCGCTTCGCTTCGCGGGTATACACATTCTTATAGTACAGATACTTCTCATCATAACGCTCAATCAGGGCTAAGATAAGCTGGCCACCAATCAGAAAAACTTGGCTATGCTCCACGAAGTAGCGGGGGCCACGTTGGTACTCAATAAATTTGATAAAGGCGTTAGGAACACGCTGCGACTGAGCATTTTTTACACCCTGGGGAATATACACGATACTATCGATACCAACTTCCAGCACTTTGGCTGCTACCTCCGTATTATCCATAAAATGGATCACATCCTGGGCGTGGATGCGCGGCACCAGCAACACGGCTAGCCCCGAAAGGGCAGTTAGGTAAGGAAGTGTAGGTAACAACGATAATAGCTTAATACAATCACTATTTGACTTTATCCAACATCTAAGCTACTAAATTCTCAACTTAAGCACAAAGTTTATACGTAAATTACAATCATTAGTAGCCCAGGAGGCTAAAGTGTAACCGCTAAGGTACCTACTTCTGAAGAAAAAATTTGGATAGCGCGCAAGAAATACTCTACAAAGGGTCAATTGCGGGGTTAAAGAGCTGAAGAACTGGATGAAGAAAAAAATACATTACACCTATTCTATCATTCAATTCTTCAGCTCATCAGCTTCTTATAAACTACCAGCTACCGACGTACTCGCTATTGTCAGACTGGAGCCCTTGGTACTGCTGCAGCAAAGCTTCGTAGCGTTCGTAAGCATCCTGACCAGGGCGCTGATCGGCCTGCCCCAGCATGTAGTAGAGGTAAGATGTCTGGTCGGCCAACATAGGGGTCATGTAGCGACCTTCGGATGTGCTTACTTTTTCTAAAGCTTCGCGGATAGAGGTTAGTTCGCGCTGCATAGATTTTTTGGCGGAGCCAGTGTCCATCAATGAGTCTATTTCACCCTTTCGCATACTGAGGTCGTACTCTAACTTGCGGATATCCGATAGCAGGTCGCGCACCTTCAGCGAGAAATCTCGTTGAGCGGTTAAGTCTTCCGAGCTAATCGCCTCCAGTGACCGAGGGTCGGCTCGCACTTCGGCAGTTTGGGTATAAGTACTACCGTTGGCCACAAGTTTGATTTCGTAGGTTCCCGGAACAACCAATGGGCCACCGCTACCCCGTCGGCTAATTTCTTCGTGCCAGGGTCCGGCGTGACGCAGATCCCAGATAACCCGATGCCCCCCGCTACCATCGGGTAGTACCGTCTGGTAATCTAGCGAAGTATATTCCGTACTCATATCACGTTGATCGGCACCCCGAGGGTTATCAGCAGTTTCGCTTACCGGGTTGCTGCTAGAAAACTGACGAACCAATTGTTGCTCGGCATTCCGAATTTCAATCTGCACCTCTTCGGCATCACTGGCTAAGTAGTAGTCAATAACTAGCCCGGCAGTAGGGTACATGGGGGTAGCGGAAGAATCTGTAGCGTTGTAGTGCATTCGGTAGGCCGCGTTGGTTGGGAACAGCACGACCTCTTGGCTGGCAACTTCGGACGTTAGTGCTCGAACCGGAGCCAGGTTATCCAAAATCCAGAACCCACGACCCATGGTAGACAATACCAAATCGTTGTCATGCACCTTCATATCGGTAATCGGGGTCACCGGAAGGTTCTGCTGAAAGGGTTGCCACTGCTGCCCATCGTTGAAAGAAACGTACACTCCATTGTCAGTACCCGCGTACAGCAAGCCTGCCCGCTCGGGGTCTTCCCGAATAACGCGGGTAGGAACATCCGCCGGAATACCATTGGAGCCATCCGTAAGCAGGGTCCAAGACTGTCCGTAGTCTTCCGTTTTATAGATGTACGGCTTAAAATCACCTAACAGATAGCGATAGGTAGCAAAGTAGGCTTTGCCTGCCTGATGGGGCGATGGCTCTACCGTTTCTACCCGTCCGCCTCCGGCTAAGCCTTCGGGGGTTACGTTCGCCCACTCTTCCCCGCCGTTGCGGGTTACGTACACCGGGCCATCGTTCGCTCCCGTCCAGATCACTCCGGCTTCCAGCAACGACTCCCGAATGTCGTAGATTGTGCTGTAGAATTCTTCTCCGGTAATATCGCGGGTAATGGGTGAGCCGGAAATTACTTGGGTTTCCGGGGTGAAGGCAGTAAGATCAGGCGAGATCACCTCCCAGGTTTTACCTTCGTCGGTAGTTTTATGTACGTACTGCGAAGTGTGATAAATTACATCTGGGTTATGGGGTGACACATGGATGGGTGACACTCGCTGGAAGCGGAACTTCAGGTCTTTCGGATTGTGACCGTACATATTGGATGCACCTACGTAGTACTGCATCTCTTGTCCGGTACGTTTGTCGTACACCCCAAAACGACCTTTACAGTTGGCGTACACAATATTAGGATCACCCGGCTTGGGTACGGCAGGTCCCGTTTCACAACCGCCGGTATTGATAATATACGAGTTAGAACCTGCCTGTACTCCGTAGGGAGGCAAACTGGGCACAGCAATGGTTGAATAATTATCTTGCTGTCCGGCGTACAGCCAGTAAATAAACTGATCGTCTACATCTACTTGGTAGAGTTCAGCGGTAGGCTGATTAAACTGAGTTGACCAGCTTTCGCCACTATTCAATGTTACGTTTGCCCCACCATCGTTAGACTGTACCCAAATGGAAGTATCGTTAGGGTTAATCCACAGATCGTGATTATCGCCGTGGGGAGTAGGAAGCTTTGTCCAGTCTTTACCGCCATTATCCGATCGGAAAAAGCGAGTAGCACTACCGAATACAATATCGGCATCTAGCGGGTTAGCATCTACATTGCAGTAGTAGAACGGGCGGTCGAGTAATTCTTTTTTGGTGCTTACCAGCGTAAAGCTTTCTCCGGCATCGTCGGAACGGTACAGTCCCCCCTCGCCTACCGGGGCTTCTACTAGCGCGTACAGTCGGTTAGGATCATCAGCAGAAACGGCCAGGTCAATCTTTCCAATAAGGTCGGAAGGTAGCCCTTCGGTTTTTTTCTCCCAGGTATCACCACCATCAGTCGATTTATAAATTCCTCCTTCGGTGCTGCCGCTGATAATCGTCCAGGGCTTACGCTCGGCCCGCCAGAGGGTGGCGTAGAGCACTTGGGCATCATCCGGCTTAAACTCTAGATCTACCGCCCCTACGGTGTCCGAGTGAAATAGCACTTTCTCCCAGCTAGCTCCGCCGTCGGTAGTGCGGAACACCCCTCGCTCTTCGTTAGGGGCAAAGGCGTTACCAATAGCGGCAACAAACGCCCGGTCGGGGTTGCTGGGGTCAATTTCTACCGCGCCAACCTGCCCGGCATTCTTCAGCCCTACAAACTCCCAGCTTTCTCCGGCATTGGTAGATTTATACACTCCCTTTCCAGCGATGACATTGCTACGTAGCCCATCGGAACCCGTACCTACGTAAACAATATCAGGGTTAGAAGCCGCCGCTCGGATGGCCCCGGTAGAGGGAGTATTAAAGTAGCCATCGGAAACGTTGTTCCAGCTTTGCCCGTAATCAGTAGTTTTCCAGACTCCGCCCCCGGAGCTGCCCATATAAAATACGTTAGGCTGCCCGGCAATGCCCGTAACCGTGGTGACCCGCCCGCCCCGCGTGGGGCCTACCGAACGATAATCCATACCACCTAACAGGTTGGCATCTTGAGCGTAGAGCGTGAAACTCAACCCAACCGAAAGTAAGAACGTAAAGGTTTTGGTAAATGAGTGTAGCATAGTAGAATTTTTGAAAATCGTAGGTTCAATAATAATAACATTTTGCGATCAATGCTAATGACGGGGGAAATCTTAGGGTGCGACCGATAAAATATACGATGTAGCTCGGTAACCTTACAGGTTAACCCAGAAAAGAGGCAATTCTGCCGTCAGCGGAAGTATTCTGATCTGGAAAATGACTATTCTGGTCAGAAACCGCACTTTTCTACTCCGGTATGTCACTATTCTGTTGGTATAGCGACTTTTTGAGTGAGATAGCTATGGTTGACAAGGGAAAAATAGATTTTTCTAATTTGAAATATTGTTATACCGATGTTAGAGAGGGTCTTGCGATTGGGAAAATGGTTGTGATGTTAGTATCTATATTTCATTTCTGTCGCTAGGTAGTATGCTATATTCAGATTTGTTGCCTGAAAGTAACACCTATGTTTTAGTAGGTTAGTAGATGTTCATTTTTGTCTTGAAACAAAAACGAACCAAAAAATTCAAGGCAAAAAATCATGCTGCGCTCTGAGCTTACGCGCCCCCCGCAATTTTGCCCGGCCAGCACACCAAGTTGATAGATTAAGTTATAAAGGAATATGAGTAGCTCAACCTATTGTTTTAATGCAATCTGCATTGTATTAGCTTGATGATAGTAACAGAAAAGGCTACTTTTAAAAGTAGTCAATAGTAGATTTTTACCAATAAAAGGAGACGATAAGAATTGCAAGAATCACTGGAAAAATTTGTTAATACTGTAGTTGAGGAGAAAGTTTTTCTCTTTGAAAGAGGTCAGCTAGACTTTAATTATCAAGAGCTTGTAGATAACGAAGTTGTTACAATTGTTGGTGAGGAAATTCAGATTTTGGACTCCCCTATCTTCAGTGAAGCATTCTATACAAAACTGAGTAGCAGGCTTGGAATCACGGTAAATGAAGACTTTAACTCTATTGTTGAGTTTTATCATACAGCATACGAATATTTTCGAGAAGGGAACAAATCAGTATCAGAGTTGCGTAAGCAGATGAAGAATCTTCTCAATAGTTTATTTATTATGACTTATACTATAGAGGAAGACGGGAAACCATTAGAAGATTTTGTTTTTAGTTTAAAAACAAGTGATAATAATGTTTTCATATACGAATTTAGCGAAGCATTCTCGAGGAACTTGCATAGATTAAAAATCCCAATTGATAGGCTACGTAGGATTTTAAAACACCACTATAGTCAAATCGAATCCAATGATTTTGGAATATCAAGGTTTATGAATGGGGTTGAAAGCTACTGTGTAGTAAACCCAAGTGAAGGTAAGTTGCTTTTAGAAATCTTTTTAGAATAGGAAGAAGAGCCAATTATCAATATTAACGTAGCACTTTTAACTGGACTCTACAAGTCAGATAGAGAGCAGGAATTGGCAATAATCCAAGAACTGGTAAACGAGGAAGCTCACCATACTACTATCGCATGTGCTGTTTCTGCCTTTGAACCTGAAAACGATCAGGAAGCAGAAGAATTACTGAACCTGATAGATAATATAGAACCGAGCCAAGAAGGTTACCTAGTTAATCTGCCAAGAGTATATACCAACTTTATAAGTAATGAAAAGATTAATGCAGAGTCTATTGTAGCAAGATGTTTTAAAAAGCTGAACTGGCTGCTGAATCTTGATATTATTTCAGTTAAGCAAAATACATTGTGGAGGCTACAGATTATTGAGGGATATGATGAAAGAGTTTTCGATATCATTAATTCTATCAACGACAAAGAATTCGATGATAGGCTTTATAAATCTGTTAGTAATGCGCTGTGTAGGTTTGAGGATCAAAAGTTCTTCTTTGAATTTTTGAAGAGCTATGGCGAAAAAAATAAAAGGAAGTTTGACGCTAAAAATTTTAAGCATCCGATCAGCGCATACAGAACCAAAGATTTACCAGCTTTTAGTAATCATTTGATAGGATTACTTATTCATGATAAGGGTGACCTTAGATTTATTGGTAAAATGATACTGGCTCATGTCACTATAGGGTCAGGAAGATCATTTCGTTTTGGGATAGATATTTTGGAATTAAGTGCATTAGAACAAACCAAACTATGGGTATCTATTTTTCATGACTATCTAGAGCCGGAAGTTTCATTTCCTTTGTTAATGCCTTTGAGAAAGAGCAAATATCCTATTGTTGTGGAATCCTTCATTAGTAAAGTAGAAGAGCTAGTTGAAAGTTATTCTTATTCAGTGGTCAAGGAGTTCAAAAGAAACGTTGATTTGGACGATGAGGATGACAAAATGCTATTAAAAAGAATAGAGACAAAATACCAGGAATTTAGCAACTACTGGGATGAGAAAGTAAAAGTCAAGGAGTTGAATCCATTGTTTACACAGGCCAAACTCTTTAGCACTTTTATGGAAAGCTACAGTGAAAGTATAAGTAAAAGTATGGAGAGAACGAAGGAGGATAATGACTCTTTACTAAGCATGTTACCTGTTGTAACATTAGCAAAGGGCGGAGGGTGGAAACATCAACAAACAGGGCAGGTATCTCCATTATCTAGAATTAGCACGGAGTTGACACTTCCACGCGAGTGCTTTATAACTCCTGAAAAGTTAGATTTGAGAATACACATCGGTTATCTAGAAAATTGGAAAGAAGAATTTAAAGAATGGGAAGCGATACTATCTTCATCAGAGAATACTTAGAAAGCCTCAAAGAGGATAGCGAGTTAGACTATCTTTTCCCTATTCTTCTTAACGTAATGGGATTCCGAATAATTACAACACCAAAAGAATCTAAAGGGCAATCTCAATATGGAAAAGATGTCATTGCAGTTGGAAAAGACGTAGAGGGCACAAAATACAGGTTTTACTTTGAATTAAAGGGGTATCAAGATCGTGACATTAATGATAAAAACTACTCAGCTACCGATGGCATTCGGGAGTCAATTATTGAAGCTAAAGATACCGCATTTTCCGACAGTTCTATTCCAGAATTTAACCATCTACCTGTTAAGATAGTACTTGTTCACAATGGATTACTGAAGGCAAATATAAGACCTACTTTTGAGGGCTTTATTTCCAAAGAATTTGAGGAGGGGCAATTTGAACGTTGGGATATTTACCATTTAACTGACTTATTCGGAAAATATTTATTCAACGAATACCTGTTTACCGATGATCAAAGTTTGAGACTATTTAAAAAGACGCTTGTATTGTTAGATGTTCCTGAAAATGATTATAGGGATTTCAAACAACTCGTAGACTTACAGATAGATAAAATTGGGGAGATTAAGAAAGGGCGAGCTTTCACTAAGTTTTTCGCCACTCAAAACCTTCTTGCATCAGTTGTCTTACATTACAGTGAGGAAAATCTAGAAGCAGCTAAGCAATGTCTAACCTACTTATTGTTAAAAACTTGGGCTTGGATTTTAGAAAGCAATTTGGATCAAAAACCTTCAGTGCAAAGAGAGTTTGCCAAACTAATCAGCATACACTATAAGATGCTAGACTCATACTTTAGTAGAAGTTTGGATGTTGCTAAGCTTGAAAACGGACTCTTTTCAGAAAGAGGCGGGCCTTTCGAGGAAGTTGGCTATCCTCTAAGAAGCTTTGAATACCTAAATTATCTAGTATACTTTTTTCGAGCCCGATTATATTTCTCATCTTTTACCAGAGATTCTTCAAAAGCTAAAGAGATAATGCTGAGACGAAAGCAAAAAGATACGCTAATTGAACTGATTGAAAACAACGATGGTTGTAGCCGTCCATTAATGGACTATCACTCAATAGCAGTTCTAAATGTGATTCTCTTTTTCTGGCAAGAAGAAGATTTAGAACAGAAAGATGTTCAATTTGTCGTAAAGTATCTCCATAGATTAGTTGAAAATATAGTAATCGTTTACTCTACTCGGAAACGCTTCCCATTCATCGGTGATGAAATAGGATTTGTCAAAAATATTCAAAAAACTAGGAAAAAGGGGGAGAGTAAAAGACAGCCATCATCGTTATTGATTACTATACTTTTCGAGCTTGCTGCGATTCTCGATTTTGAGCAGTTGCACGAAAACTATAAGGAGCAATTTGAAGGTAAAGTAAATCTTCAAACCGCTTATCCAAGATTTAATGAATATGACATTGAGAAGCTGCTGTTTGAACAACATCTTGTTGATGAGTTCTACGTGGAAACTAATATTGAGTTAATGCCAAATCTTGCGGAATTTAAAGAGGTTATGAGCAAGAAAGAAATTGAAAAAATAGATTATAGGACAAATGAAGCAGGTTTCCCATTCCTTCGGGCACTAGCCCATGCATACTTTAAGAACGAATTTTTTGTAGACGAGTGGAGAAGGTTTTACAGCAGTGAATCAACAGAAGAGAATAGTAACTAATACAGTCTGTTCAGCTATGTGCGTCGGCTCGGATATTCAGCGGGGTGTGCGTAGGCTTGTGGTGGGGAAGCTTTGAATATCCTAGACTTTTTTGGTTCGTTTTTGTGGCAATGACAAAAATGAACAGCAACTAACGTACGAATGCAGAGGTATTACTTTTGGGCATCAAGACTAACTACACTGTGTAAAAGATTTACTTATATTTCGTATTACTAGCATTCACTTCGGAATATCTTCTATTCAACTTTTGCCGAGCCTGCTCTTGGGTAAATTGCCAATTAATTTTAATACCCTTTCCAGAACGTTCTTTGAAAAAAGTTAACACCTGTTTTTCCAGTTTTTTGATACAAGGAATGCGTCGGTTCAAACATTGCCTGGATAACACAGAAAATTCTATTTCTATCATATTCAGCCATGATGCATTTTTAGGCGTAAAAATAAATTCAACTTTTTGTGTTAGCAACGCAGCCGTTTCTGCATCAAAGACTTCATAGAATGAATGGTAGCCATGGGTGTTCAAATTATCTAACACAATCCGCAAGCGCTTTGCTTTTGGATAGTGCTGAACGAGTTCTTGCATGAAAAGGGCAAATTCTTGTTTCCTTCTCTTGACTCTAATGTGGGCAAATCGTTGCCCAGTTAACGGCTCTATAGCGGCCAATACACAGCAAGACCCGTGCTTGCTGTAAGCATAGTTCTCTTTGGCCACTTGTCCTGCTTGCATGTCCAACCCCTCAACAGTATCGCCAATCAAAAAGCAAGGCCGCTCATCAAAACAGATAACAGGGTATTGCTCATCGTAAGGCAGTACATAGAGCCGCAGGATTATTTCCAATCGGGCTATAAACTCGGCCGTTATTCTTCCAATACACCACTGTCTTTTCCGGTGGGGTTGTAGCTCATTTTTTTTAAAAGAATGCCCACCTGTTTAAAGGAAATAGCCTCAACAATCTCTAGCTCGACCGCCTTATCAGCTAACAGGCGCAGACTCCACCGGGCATACCCTTCCGGGGGAGTACTACAGGCAAGAGCGGTGATCTTTGCCCGATCCTCACCACTCAACCCTACCGGACGACCTGAACGCGGTTGATCATCTAAAAAAGTCAATCCACCAGCTTTATATTTCTTTGCCCACCCTGATAGAGTTACGTAACTTACCTCAACTAGCTGAGAGACTTCCTGATAGGTCTTATGCTTATCCAGTTCCAATAAAGCCAAGGCCCGCTTTTGCTTACGTACTTTCAGACTACCTTTTGACAAAAGGGTTTGTAGGTAGTCTCTGTCTGAATCTGATAATCTTAAGTGATCCTTTTTCATCTCCCTTTTTGAAGGCAATATATAAATGTATAATCACTTTTTACACAGTGTACTAACTCTGCCCTCACTATAAATTTAAGAAATGAAACCCTTCAAATACATCCCCCAACTAGATGCCTTTGTACTAACTGAAGAATACCAACGAGTAGCCAGCTACCTCGGCATTGTAGGATGGGAGCAATACGCTTGGATTGGTCGTTTATTCACGCTGGACAACGATTACGGCGAACATTGGATGGACAATTGGGAACTAAGAGAGTTGAAAGCTAAAGAGGCAGAAGCACTAGGATACGATGAATCTGAGTTACTCATTATTGACCCAGATCGTTTCCAAAACGGTAAAGACGGTCCATGTCATACTGACGAAATACGAAAGTTATTCTGGATAAGTGTACTGGATTCGCTAGTCCTCAGCCCTGAAATGATTATTGCCGAAGCTCGTCAGCAAAACGAAAGAAGCAAACATATTGGCGATTACATCGAGGATTTAGAAGAAAGAATAAAGGAAGTTCTCAGTTAAATTTTTCCAGTTCGGTGCGTAGGCTCGAAAGTTCAGCGGGGTGTGCGCCAGCTCCTAGCGTGGAAGCTTTGAACTTTCTCGAATTTTTTGGTTCGTTTCTTTATCAAGAAAGAAATGAACATCAACTAACCTACAAGTGCATTGGTAGCACATTTAGGCATTAAGTCACGTGTTACAAGCACGCAGTAAGATACACTTAGAGAGAGAAGGAAACACAAGTAAAATCGCTAGTACCCATGCTTGAGACTCCGGGTAGCCGTTCTGCTACGCTACACTTTGCCCAGAGTGATGTGAAGGGGAGCTAGTTGCTTAGCTCGATAACAAGTATTGTAAATGCTTATAGTATTCTGACTTGATAGAAAGCTCTAATACTTGAGGATCATAGTCTATATGGCTCAACATCACTCCCAATGCTTGCTTTAAGTCGGGTAAATAGTTGATAATAATATCAAACGTTATATCGGGATCTATGCCTCGGTAGTCGTGCGCCAAACGATTTCTAAAATTAGCAATCTGTTGCCAGGGAATTGAAGAAAAATACCCCTTGAGATCAGCATCTATTTTCTTGGTTTCCTCGCCAATAGCAAGCAGTAACGTTTAGCTAGCGTTGAAATTCATCTGCTCATTGGCCTGCATCAGTTCCTCTGCACTATTGAATCCATTTGTGTAGATAAAGATTTTTTCTATAGCTTCCAGAGCAGTTAGTACGTACAATAGATTTTGCTCACTAAACATAGATCACATCCTTGGCCATAGCCTGCTGAACAATTGGGTTGAGGTACTTTGCGTTGACCAAATCTAATTTAGCTACTGAAAGCAAATTTTTTAAGTACTGCTCTAGCTCTATTTTTAGGCCATAGCCTATAGTGTGTTTGGGCTGGGTAACGTACACTAAATCGAGATCACTGTCAGCATGATGAGTTCCTCGAGCCATACTACCAAAAATACCGATCGTTTCTATACTAAATCGGTCAGTAAGTATACTTTTGTTACTTCGTAGCGTTTGCAAAATTTGCTCTTTTTTCATCTATAACAGCATTTTCCTTTATTTACGCATGAAGGCGAGGTATAGTTCTTAAAGAAAAAGTCCATTTATAGGAAAGAAGAAAAAAACACCCAGAACATTACCCCTGTAAGAAAGCCTAACACTCAACCTAGCGCAACCCGCCCCGGCTACCTTATATTTATAGTTAAAAGACCAATTATGAAGAAGAAGATAGAAGTTCGGATGCTGGCGGGGCGACTCGCCTTAGAAAACGCCCGGAAGAACCCGCAAATAAAGGCTGCCATTGCCCAATACGGCTACAACGATGCGCGACTACGAGAAGGGGAAGAAAAGCTGGAAGCCGCCGAGCAATGGCAGCGACAGCAAAAAGATTTGTATGCCAATAAAACCGAACTTAGCCGTCAGTTGGCTCGCGATGAGCAGGAGCTGGTAGCGCTGTATACCAACCATCTCACCATTGCCCGCTTCGCCTTTCGGAACGACGAAGCCTGGCAAAATACCCTGCAACTAAACGGTGCCCGCGTGAAAGTTCGTGCCGGAAAGCTCCAGCAAATCCGCACTTTTTATCGTCGCCTAACCAATCCGGCCATTAACATGCTGAAGAAGCTCGGAGCTGTAACCGAAGAGATTACTCAGGCACAAGCAATGGCCGATGCTTTGGTTGATTGCTCAGCAACCGCCAAAATAAGGTAGCCCAAGCCCAGCAGGCTACCCAATTTCGTAATCAACGTCTGGGAGGTTTGGTTTGACAAATTCAGCCGGATGGCCGAAGTATCCCTAACCGACCAACCTCAGCTACTAGAAGCACGCCCCATAAGTAATGATTGATGTCATTCATCCATCATCAGTCATTAATCATTACTCATTATTCATTCGTTGCCGTTCAATATTCTTCAGTCTTTGGGCGTTATGGGGGAAACTGGTTATTATGAGAAGTATTTTATTGGGCGTAGGGCTACTGTTGTTCTTTACCCAGTGTCAAGAGGCTGATCTGGAGCAACCTGTTTCCTCGCTGGTAGGAACCTGGCAGCACGCCGACAATACCACCGTCATTCGGTTCGATCAGAATTATACGTACACCGTAGAGCTTGCTCCAAACGCCTCCTTTCAACTATCGTATCGGTTAGATGATCCCGAACAGTTGGTACTTTACGACTCTGTAATTACGCGCACGTACGCCCTAAAGTTTATCAGCCCCGAACACCTGCAACTTACCGATGTAGACGTAGCAACTGACCTTAATACTGAGCCAAGCCGCAGTACTTTTTATCGAGCTAAGTAAGCTATTTGGTTTAGGGCAATCTACCGCCTAAATTTGGGCTTTCCGCCATTTATTTTGCTATGCGCTTTCTCTTACTGAGCCTTGTTACGTTCTTTTACAGCTCCACTGCCTTCGCCCAAATGACCGATACTACGGAACTACCCTATCAACAAATACCGGATTATCCCGCTGACTACTCTCCGGGTAATATTTTGGCTCGTATGATTGACGGACTAGGGTTTCGCTACTACTGGGCAACCGAGGGGCTTACTGATACCGACTTGGCATTTACTCCCAGTGAGGGCAGCCGAAGTACGCAAGAAACACTAGTGCACATATACGGACTGAGCGAAACTATTGTCAATGCTCCACAAAACCAGCCCAATATTCGTCCGGCAAACCACTCTAATCTATCCTTTGATACGCTGCGCTACCGTACTTTGGCTAATCTCAAACAAGCTAGCGAGTTATGTCAAGGAAAATCTGCCGATGAGGTAGCCGAACTTACTATTGTCTTTCAACGGGAAGAGCGAAGCAGCCAATTCCCTTACTGGAATATGATTAATGGCCCAATTGCCGATGCAATCTATCACACCGGGCAAATCGTTGTCTTTCGTCGCACCTCCGGCAACCCGATTAACTCCAAGGTGAATGTGTTTTTGGGGAGAACTGATTTTTAAAAACCATCTTGCGAACAGCCCCACTTAGCACACTGTCAGGTTTAGAATTGCGGCGGCCACCGCGCAGGTGATTTATTCCCGCAATGTTCTCTGATAGACCGTAATCTGGTGGTAAGTTTCAGGTGACAAGTTAAGATAACCTGTAACGAAATAGTCTACTGACTGAAAGTACTGCAATTCATAATAGCTACCTTTGTAATCAAACTCAACCAACCACTAGCGAGTAGCTTTAGTGGTGTAGAACTCCTGTACAAAGAATACGTGAGGCAGCGTGAGAATAGAAATAAGAATAAAGAACAATAAGTAGGGCGACTGAAGCAAGCCCCACTGCTGGTTGAATAGAAAAACAAAGGCGAAGATAATTAGGGTCGATACACTCAGAGGAATGGCTGTTTTCGCAAAGCTTCGCACGGAGAAATACGGTCTTTGCACCCGCACTTTCTTAATTTCAATGCGAACGGATACGAGTGAATGCCATAACCCAAAATAGATGGCAAAACCTACCAGCAGCGGAGTGTAGTACGCCAACCCAATAATCAGGGCTAAATTAAATAGCTCACCCATAAACTCTCGCCGACTCATACGCTGACGTACAAACAGTAAAGTGAAGAGAGAAATATTCGCTACGAGTAAAAAACCCAATAAATAGGGCGTTAGCTTTATATACGAAAGCAAAGGGGCAAACAGGCCAGGAAAAATCTCGTCCAGAATTTGCCAGCTTTCGTTCCAGTTCAGCAGAATAATACAACAAAGGGTGTAGCTACCCCACAGCATATAACCCGCTATTTTTAGCCAATGGTGCTGCGACATTCGGAGATACAGCAACTGAGACTGCCCAAAATGATAAGTAGAAATAGTAATGAATATTAGTAAGCTAAGCAACGGAAGAAAATACCAAAGCACGGCATACATGGCTCCTAACATAATGTAGATCAGCAGAAAAGCCCGGTAACTAAACTTCTTTCCCTTGCTGTACCGATCGAGCAAATGGTCGGTGGCTCCGTGCGGGATTCCAATCACGAAAATGATTAATACGAACAGTATCACTTCTACCTCTTGCAAAAACTGAGGAGCAGCCAACCCCAATAGTGCTATAAACGCTGTGCTTAACGCTACGTAGCGGTAGTAAAAATCTCCCAATGTATTGGCAGGTACACGGGTAGGCGGCTGTTCCATGTTGCTATACTTTGAAGGTAAAAGCTTTTGTTAGCGAAAAGTGTTATGGAAACCAGCACTTTGTGGTATTTTTATTTTCTAAATTTAGACGGATGAACTTCTGCAAGCACGTACTTATTTTAGGCTGTGGCCGCAGTGGCACTTCTATCTTCGGAGAATTGTTCCAGCACCTTCCCGAATATACCTACTACAGTGAACCACCGTTTGCCGAAGTAGTAGAGCTAAACACCACCCAACCAATTGCCCTTAAGGTGCCTCGCGAGAGCGAAGGGTTTCTGCCCGACGAAGGACTTTCTTTTCCGCTGGCGATGCTCACCAGAAAATTACCATCGTTACAGGTTTTTTGGCAGGTTCGTCATCCGCTAGATACTATTTGTTCGCTGAAGGTGGGTATTTCGCGTAACTGGGGCCACCACCCACGCCCACCAGACTGGCAACAGTGGCTCAACCGACCACTCATAGAGCAGTGCGCCTACCACTGGAATTATATCAATACCCTAGGCTTTGCCCAAGTAACTGACTGCTCCGTTATTACTCGTTTTGAAGATATGATCGCTGACCCACGGGCTTTTGCTCAATCTATCGGTCAACAGATCCAGCTGGATATTTCTCAGAACGAAATGTTTCTTCAGCAGTGGGCCAAGCGAGTGCAAAACAAAAACAACGCCCAGTTCGATGAAGCCACTACCTCTCGCCCCTACTCTACGCAAGATCATACTGTGAAAGTGGGGCGCTGGCAGGAGAACCTGAGTAAAGAAGAGATAGGGCAGGTTTTGCCAATTATTCAGGAAACAGCCCAGCGGTTTAATTACGATCTAACTCACCTCAGTTAACAAAGGGCAACGGAATACTTGGGCTGCTTTTCATGTTTTGAAGAAACTTGGGTTTGATCTTTCGCAGAAAACCTGGTTCGCTAAAGCGCACTCCAACAAAAATACGTACCTGACTAGATCGCCCAACGAACCGCCAGTTCTCTACATCGGTGGTAGTGAAGTCGGAGGCAGCGTAGATACCCGTGTACCAATTACCCTGATCCCGCCCCAATGCGGCTCGTGCATCGTAGGCGGGTTCAATGGCAAACAAACGATTCTTTTGCGTATTCTCGTAGTTAATTCGCTGAAAACCTAAACCCGTTAGTCCAAAAGCGTGGAGATAGTACTTACGGTAAATCAGTGTAGCTCCGTACCCAACCATCGTAGTAAACGAGAAAGATTCTACCAGACTTAGCTGTTCTTGAGCTGAAACTGCCTCTTCTGGCAAAATGCCACTAGCTGCTCTAATATTTTTATAAGAAAAATCCGCCGACAGCAGCAAACTGCCACTACTTTTGCGCTGCTGGTAGCCTTGATTGTAAGGAAACCCCAACGAGAATTTGTCGCCCGAAGGAACGTAGGTGATGGTGGTTTGGATCTTTTTCACTCCGGCATTCTGAAGCAGGCGGTCGGTAGATAAAGACGTATCTGACTGCCCTCGGCTCTGCACAAAACCTCGGTAGTTCTGAAAGATACCATCAACCAGCCAGTTTTTCCCGAAGACTGATCCCTGAAAATCAAACCGCCGTAAATCCCGGTCTCTTAGCGTAGGGGATACCGGCAGAAGCAGATTAAACCCAACGTTCCAGAGGAAACCACCTACGCCTACGTAGTTACGGTGCCAGGGAGTAAAGAAGTACCGCTCGCTACCTGTTTGATCTTGTATTCTTAGTTGCAACCCTTTTTGTACGAATAGCACCCGGAGGTTTAAGGTATCGGGAAAGTTGTGAACGAAAGATGAGTCTACCTGAGCGTAGCCCGTAGTACTACTTACTAACCATAAAAGTAGCATCATAACTGATACCGTAGCCCACCACCTGCTCATGAGCGAATAAATCCAACCATGCTACTATAAGCTTACAGATCAGGTTTTGTTCTGTTCACTGGTCTGGATACCCGACAATATGGCTCTAATGGCGTTAGCATTTTCCATCCATTGGTACATTTCAGCTTCATCTTGTTGTTCCAACCAAGTTTTGAATTGTTGAAGCTGATCAATGTAGGCTGATAACGACTGATGAACGTTTTGGGCGTTTTGCATAAAGATAGGAGCCCACATAGCGGGATTACTCTTAGCCAATCGTACGGTAGAAGAAAAGCCACTACCCGCCATCTCGAAGATGCTCTGCTCATCTTTTTCTCTCTCCAGCACCGCGTTACTCAGCGCAAACGAACTAATGTGGCTCAAATGCGAAACATAGGCAATGTGTCGATCGTGCGCGGCTGATTCCATGTAGCTGATTTGCATCCGTAGCTTATTCCGAAACAAATACTCCACTCGCTCCAGCGCATCAATATCAGAATACTCTTTATCGCAAATAATCATTTGCTTGCCCAGCAAAAGTTCAGTAAATGCAGCAACAGGCCCCGACCGTTCGGTACCAGCAATGGGATGAGCCGCTACGAACCGCTTCCGGCGAGGATGAGCATCGGCTACTTGGCAGATTTGCTCTTTGGTAGAACCCAAATCAACTACTACGCTTCGGTCACCTATATGGCTCAATACATCGGGCAACAAACCTAGAATAGTATTCACCGGTACGGCCAAAATTACTACTTCGGCTTGTCTTACTGCCGCCTGGAGTGGTAAAATCTTGTCGGCGATGCCCAACGTCAGAGCCTGGGCAGCGTGCTGCTCGGAAGTATCTACTCCAACTATTCTACATTCGGGCAAATCTTTTTTCAGTGCTAAGGCAGTAGATCCGCCTAGCAACCCTAATCCAATAACGGAGATATTCATACGGACGACACGATTCGGTGAACAGCTTGCAGTAAACGCTCCTGAGAAACGCAGAGCGAAAAGCGAAGATACCGATTTCCCTGGTTACCAAAAATATGTCCGGGAGTGATAAACACCTGGTGTTGCTGCAAGATTCGCTCACTCAGGGCTTCGGCGCTCTCCTCATTTGTCGGAATCTGCGCCCAAACGAACATTCCCTGCTGCTGAGCATCAAACTTGCAGTTTAAGGTATCGGCCAGTTTGAAAGTGATCTGTTGCCGCTCTTGGTATTCTTGGTTACGCTGCTGGTGCCAAGTTGGCGAATTCTGCAATGCTACTACCGCAGACTGTTGTACGGCCTTAAACATACCGGAGTCAACATTACTTTTAACCTTAATAATTTCATTTAAATAGTCGGCTCGCCCGGCAATCCAGCCAATACGCCACCCGGCCATGTTATGCGATTTGCTAAGTGAGTGTAGTTCAATGGCTACTTCTTTCGCTCCCGGCACCGATAAAATACTGAGCGGTTGATTTTTATTCAGTACCAACGCGTAAGGATTATCATGGCAGATTAGTATATTTCTCGCTTGGGCAAAAGCGACTAATTTCTCAAACACCTCGTATTGGGCCGGAGCCCCGGTCGGCATATGCGGATAGTTACACCATAGTAGCTTTGTTCGCCCGGTATCCAAGCTTTCTAATGCGGTAAAATCTGGTTGCCAGGTTTCATCTTGAAGTGGATACGTTTGCACCCGAGCCTCTACCATGTGAGTGACCGCCGTATACGCCGGATAGCCTAACGACGGTACTAGCACTTCATCTCCCGGATTTAAGAAAGCCATTGAGATATGCGTAATACCTTCTTTTGAACCCATCAGGGGCAGCACTTCTTGTTCAGCATTCAGCTCTATCGAGAAAGTACGTTTACTCCACGCAGCTATCGCTTGGCGTAGCGCTGCCACTCCCCGGTAGGGCTGGTAGCCGTGGGCATCCGATTTTTGAGCCGCTTCACTGAGAGTTTCAATGGTTGTGGAGGAAGGAGGTAAGTCGGGGCTGCCAATTCCGAGGTTGATTACATCCTGACCTGCTTCGTTCATCTGCCGAATTTGCTGGAGCTTACGCGAGAAGTAGTACTCTTCAACCTGCTGAAGACGACGAGCGGGAGAGATTATCATTTTTAGTCGTCAGCGAGAATATCGTCTAAGATTTTATCAATGTTCGTCGTTTTGAGCCTAACAGTATTATATAAATCAGACAACCCAACAGTATCTGGTGGAAAAGTCCAAAGTGCTTCCTCAGATGTAGACTCCAATAGTTCTAATCTTATAATAACTTCCTGCTTCCTCTTTTTCGTAGTGAAAGAAACGTAACTGTATTCGTGTTGCACAGGCTGATACTGATATAATCTGAATGAATTTTCTCGGTATGCTGTAGTGTATACTCTACCCACAACAAGACCAACCTTAGATTCTAACATATTCAGCTTCTGACTGACTACACTCCATTTTAGCCGATCATCAATTGTTTCTTTTATCAGCTTTACTACTGCTTTACCGGCTTTCTCTCTATCAAACATAACGGTCGAATTTGCTACTGTCTTCAAGTAGATTTTTTAGGTATACTATTAACGCTAAAGTATTCTCGTAAGATTCCAAAACATCTTGTCTACGAACCATCTTACTACTTCTTCTAAAATTGATAGAAGCGATCGTTTTTCTCGACTACTATCTTCAAGATAGCCATTTTTTATCAATTCTAGCTTATTTAGGGTCTGATGGGGTGTAGGACACGGATGTTAAGCGGCTATCTTTTGTTGCACTAAGTCGATGACTTTTTGCCATCGCTGACTTTTCTCGGTAGCTCGCAAGTTAGCGACTGCTTGGAAACCGGTAACGGTCCACCGCTGCCCAGATAGTTTTAAACGTTGCTGTAGCACATGTCGGTGTGCTGCTTCAATAGGGCCGGAACCAATTAGTAGTCCTTCTTCTTGGAAAGTGCCGTACATCATGCGTTTCTGGTTTTTCTGATAGTACTTTATCAAGGCTACTCTGGCTTGCTCTGTGGGAATGGTCCGACTAGGGGGCAACCCCTCGATGACTTTTATGACCTGCTCTACCTGATCGGACAACAAGCAGGTTTTCTGCTGCTCAATCCAGGCTTTGGCTTGAGGCGGTTTTTTAAAGTAGTCGGTGGCAAAGTGGCCTAAATGTTCCATCGCATGGTAGAAATCTAGTATCTGTCGCTGCCCAGGATACATAGCCTCGGCCCAGTTCCATATCCAAGAGGCACCATCAGCGACAATCACCACATCGCTCAACTCATCCATATAGTACTGCATTTTCTCTTCAAACCCCCGATGCCCCCCGTAGTGGGCCACATAAAGTGATTCTTTGATCCAGTTTCGTTGAGGGCTCTCTTCCAATAAAGAGCATGCTGGAAATACCCGGCCTAGTTTGGCTTCTTTCCAGCCCTGTTCCCGAAACAAGAATTGCGCTCCGTCCACCATGACATAGTGCATGGCTGTCTGCTGTTTTGCATCAACACGGTGTGTTTCCCCCTGCTCCAGGGCCTGGATTTGTTGCTCCTCCAGCATTTGTCCGTAGTGGTGGCAGAGCCGTTCTACTTGTTTGTCACTCACTGAGATATGTAGTAACTTACCTATCGCTTCACTACTTTTATCAAAGACCTGCTGCTGGCCTATCCAGCAACTTACTTCCTGCAAATACGCACTCATTTTAAAGTGGGGGGTATGTTGAGCTAACACATGGTGTTTGGGAACGGATATTTTTCCAAAACTGGTGGCTACTTCTTTTTTTTTCTGGCATTTGCCTCCTCCCCCGTACTAGCTTGCAGAATGTCCTGCCCTAGATGGCGCATCATCTCCGAAAAACTGTGCTCATACTCGTATCCACTAGTTTGCCCTTCTTGGCTCTGCTGCCAGACTTTTATGCGTTCCATCAGTCTTGCTTGTAATACTTGATCTTTTTTCTCCATAACGGGTAGCTTTTTTCCAAATTTAAACATCTTTACAATCGTGTCCTACACCCGGTCTGATGTACTATTTTAGTATCTGATTTGTTGATCTTTTTCTGAATACTTTCAATGATAACTATCTGCTGCTTAACATCTTGCTTCAGTTTCCACTTAGACCGCTCAAAGTCCTGCAATATATTCAAAAGGTTAGAGTTCAATGCCTCGAGTTGCTTTAATAAGTCTGGTACCCGAACATCAAAGAATATTTTCTCTCTTAAACGTGATATTTTGCGATTAATAAAAATAGTGAACACCAGCGTACCAATGCTCACTATAAACCCAATAATGGTAAGATAATCAGCTAGAAGAGACAGGTCAAAATTCATCCGAATATACCTATCTAACTAAGAGCCTTCACTCCGGGGAGCTCCTTTCCTTCCATATATTCTAATAAGGCACCACCGCCGGTAGAAACGTAGGATACATCGTCGCCGTAGCCGAGAGTGTTGACTGCCGCAGCAGAATCTCCGCCACCAATGAGGGAAAACGCACCGTTTTTGGTAGCGGCTACTACTGCTTCAGCAATTCGTTTGGTGCCTTGGGCAAAATTCTCCATCTCGAATACGCCCATCGGGCCGTTCCAGAGGATAGTTTTGCTACGAGCAATTACGTCGGCAAATACTTCCTGGGCTTCCGGGCCAATATCCAGTCCCATCCAACCATCCTCAATAGCGTGGTTATTGGCTACCTTAGTGTTGGCATCGTTATCAAATTTATCGGCTACTACCGAATCAATGGGTAGATGTAAATGCACATTCTTAGCCTTGGCCTGCTGAATCAGTTCGTTGGCTAAATCCAGTTTATCTTCTTCCACCAGTGAGCTACCGATCTTGCCCCCCATTGCCTTAAAAAACGTATAGCTCATTCCCCCACCAATAATCAAGTCGTCCACTTTATCCAGCAGATTTTCGATCACTCCAATTTTATCGGAAATTTTCGCTCCACCCATAATAGCCACGTAGGGCTGCTGAGCACTTTCCAGCAGTTTCTGAGCATTGTCTAGCTCGGCTTGCATCACGTAGCCACAGGCTTTCTCACTAAAGTGCTGGGCAACTACGGTAGTAGAAGCGTGAGCACGGTGAGCGGAGCCAAAGGCATCATTTACGTATACATCGCCCAGTTTAGCCATTTGCTGAGCTAGCTCTTCATTGCCCTTAGTTTCTCCTTTATGAAAACGGGTATTTTCTAACAGCAGCACTTCTCCTGTGGGTAAGCTACTTGCTTTAGATTCAGCCTCTTCGCCTACGCAGTCGGTGGCAAAATGTACGGGTGTACCACCCAGTAAATCCGAAAGGTGATCTACCAAATGTTTCAAAGAAAACTTTTCTTCAGGCCCTTCCTTCGGGCGACCTAAGTGCGACATTAGAATTGCCGATCCACCGTCATTAAGAATTTTCTTGATGGTAGGCACCGCCGCTCGCATCCGAGTGTCATCAGTAATAGCAAACTCTTTATTGAGCGGTACATTAAAATCTACCCGGACTAATGCCTTTTTTTCCGAAAAATTAATATCATCTACAGTTTTCATATGTTAAGTTGATTGGTTCGATTGTTAAATTGCTGATTGCTAAATTGTTGATGTTGTTGATAAGCTGCAACTTTGAACTTTGGTCATTACATCCAGGCTCCCAATTACTCGCCAATCATCATCACTCATCATTCGTTACGCCCTGCTGGCTGCCCCTCGTTTCCCTTCAAAATTAAGCCTTTCCGGCCACACCTCGCAACCGAAAGTCTAAAAGTATTTTTTTAGGTGGGGATATTTCCGATAGTATATTTCCTATGATGCTATATTTTATCAATCTTTGAGTAATGGATACGATTATCCGCTACACAATCCTGCTACTTAGCCTATGGTTGCTTCCCCAGATTGCTCAGGCACAACTAATGTTGCCTGATAGTTTGGTGAAGAAAGCCCAGCGATACTCGCGCGTGAAGCAATTTGACAGTGCGGCACTCATGGCCGAACAGGCCTTAGCAAAATATACTGAACCTCGCCAACGAGCCTGGGCGTACTACGAACTAGGATACGCACAACGCCGACTGGATCAACTGGCGGTTGCCACTGATAATTTAATTAATGCCATACGAAGTACTCGCGATAGTACCCTAAGAGTGAAAGCCCACTACGAGCTAGGAAGGATTTATAGCGGTCAAGTGCAACCGGAGTCGGCCATCTATCACTACGAACGAGCTTTGTTGTTTAATCCTGACACGCTTTCTTTGGTCAAGATCTACACAGGAATAGCCGATGAGCATAACTACTATTTCGCTAACTACCTAGAAGCAGAAGACTTCTACGAAAGAGCATTACGCCACCTACAATCGCTATCGAAGGGTTCTCAAACCTCATTGTTATTACTACTATACAATCTGGCTGCCGTGCATCAGCAGCGCGATGATCTTTATGCCGCTCTGGACTACGCTCTACAGGCTACGCAGATCGCTAAGAAAACCCGAAGCATTAACCTTGAGGTGTGCTACTCGTTGCTGGGTACTATTTATCATCAGTTACAGCAGTACCCGGCCGCAATTGCAGCCTATCAAAGTGCTATTGAACAAGGAATTGAGTCGGGCGGAAAAATGAACGCTGATCTTCCCCGATATTACAATAATTTGGGTTTACTATTCTCCGCTCAGGGAAAATACGAACAGGCCATTCCCTATTTTCAACAAGCCCAGCAGATTACTGTGAACCATAACTATCCGCGTAGTGTGGCAGATCGAGCCGATAGCCATCAGTATTTAGGAGATGTGTACACCCAGCTTGGTAATTTTTCCTTGGCTCACACCTACCTTTCGGAAGCTTTATTACTAAAGCGAAGCTTTTACGGTAATACCCACCCTGAGATTGCCCGAACTTTAGAGAGGTTCTGTTCTTATTATCAGGAGCAACAGCAGTTGGACTCAGCCCTTCACTTTCAGCAGCAAGCACTTATTGCCGAAATACCAAAGTTCTCAGCCCAAGAAATACGGGTAAACCCCCATTGGGATCTACTACAGGATTACTCTCAAGTTTTTGTAGCACTTAACACCAAAGCCGAACTACTTCACCAACGCTACCAGCAAAAGAAGCAATTATCCGACCTTACGCTAGCAATTGCTACGTTTGCCAGGGCTGATTCTCTGATCCACTTGCACCGTATTTCGTACGAGTACGAAAGTTCCCAGCTTCAACTTTTAGAGAAGCAAAAATCGTCGTACGAGATGGCGGTAGCCAGTTGCTACTTGGCCTATGAAGCCACCAAAGACGAAGCCTATGCTAAGCAAGGACTTTATTTTATGGAGCGCAGTAAAGCAGTTATTTTATGGGATGTATTACGTGATGTGGCTGCTCGTAGCAACTTGGGCGTTTCAGATAGTTTACAACGAGAAGAACGCACAATTAAGGCGCAACTGACTCGGTTGGTGAATGAGATGACCGAAGAGCGGCGTCAGCCTATTCCGAACCAGGCTAAACTAGATTCATTACAAGAAAAGCGTTTTGGTTTGCACCGTCGTCAAACCCATTTGCAAGAAAAGTTAACTTCGGCTTATCCAAGCTACGTGCAACTGAAATACGCCTCACCTACCCTACCTTGGGGTCAGATTCAGCAAAAACTATCGGATCAGCAGCAAAATATTGTAGAATTTTTCTGGGGCACCCGATATGCTTACGCGCTAAAGTTTTCTCAGCGAGAAACTCAGTTCTACCGAATGCCTATCTCCGATCAATTGGTAACATCTATTCAGCGCTTACGACAACTATTGCAGCAAGGCCCCTCCCCCGACAACTATACTCAAGAAACCAAAGAATATTTAGCTCTAGCATCCTACATCTACCAAACATGCTTAGCTCCCGCTTTTTCAAATAACGAATCACCGTCTTCTCACCTCACTTTAGTGCCAGATGGCCCCCTATCTTATCTTCCTTTTGAAGCCCTACTTACTAAAGATGTACCGCTGACTAACAACCCTGATTACCGTACATTCCCGTATTTATTGAGAAAAAGCACTGTTCAGTATTCTCCGTCTTTACAGGTGTTGTTTAATAATCAGACGAAGCAATCAGCTTCTAATAGTAATGCTTTTCTTCGTTTACTAGCATTTGGTTTTACTCATCAGCTATCGCGCACCATCGCCACCGAACGAGCTGGATTGGTCGCATTGCCGGGAACATTCCGAGAAATTAAAGCGATTGAACGGCTTACATCGGCTCAGTTGTTAGCGGGAGCCGAGGCTAGTGAAACCCACTTCAAACGCCACGCCGAAAATTATCAGGTGCTGCATTTGGCGTTGCACGGTCTGGCTGACTCTGTTAATGCCAATAATAATATTTTATTCTTCCCGGCTACCTCAGACTCTATTAATGATGGCGAGCTTCACTCCTTTGAACTGTATGACTTACAGCTAACCGATACTAAGCTAGCCGTTCTTAGTGCTTGTGAAACCGGCACCGGACGTTGGGAAGAGGGCGAGGGAGTGTATAGTATGGGCCGAGGGTTTGCTTACGCCGGATGCCCCTCGGTAGTTATGAGTTTATGGAAGGTAAATGATGCATTCACCGCCCGAATTATGCCAACATTTTACCGCTCACTGTTCAAGGGTACCCGGATAGATCAGTCTTTGCGTAGCGCGAAACTACGATTTATTGAGCGAGCCAATAAGTATCAGGCTCACCCTAGCTATTGGGCTGCTTTTGTACTTCAGGGCAAACTCGCCCCCATAGTGCACTACCAGAATACGTATTTGGCAGGGTTGCTTACCCTCTTCATTGGATTAGGATATTTTTTGGTAGGTTTTACACGAAAAAAAAAGCCAGCGTTGTAGCTGGCTTTTCAGTTATGCACGATCTTCTTCTTCTTTAGGTCGAGAAGGTTTAGGTTTGTCCCCTCCTCCTGATTTAAGGATAGTACACGTAGTGAATGCTGGATGTAACATGGTGTTAGTTTTTTAAGGTTATAATTTATTGTTAGTTTTCTCTAAATTATAAAATGTCATCAGGCAACAGAAAAATTTACACTTATTTCTTACTATCTTTTCAGCTTAATGGATATAGAGGAGTACAAAGCTAGTTTACACCAACCAAAACCCTCACCAGACTTAAACCGACCACTGCAAGCTTTATGGTACGCTGCTAAGGGTAATTGGCACAAGGCTCACGAATTGGTTCAGGATGAGCCAGATGCTGATAGCGCTTGGGTGCATGCTTACCTCCATCGGGTAGAAGGCGATAAATTCAATGCTGCGTATTGGTACAATCGCGCCAGTCGTCCCATTTCTAGTGAGACTTTTAACAAAGAATGGGAAAAAATTGCATTTAACTTAATTTAAGAGAAAAAGTTTGCTAAAGTAATAACTATCCTTTACCTTAATCAGAATAATAAGCAAGGCATTATAATTTTTGCCAAAAAGCTGTTTCTACTGCCTGAAAAGGAATTTCAGGCTCACCCCTTCCCTCACTTGTATATTCAGGATTAATTTGTAACTAAATATTACAAATCTAGGATTTATTTGCTTTTTTTGTTATTTTTATAAAAATATTACAAGTGTATAAAAAGTGTCGTTTCGCATTTTTTTAAAGTAAAACCAAATGGAGAATAGTAATAACAAGACAACTAATTTAATTGAGGCTCTGAAGGAGTACAACAAATCTTTGTCTGAGCAGATCACTCGGATCAAATCGTTTATCAGCGAAATTGATAAGCAGATTAATCAGCACCAGAAGAACAGTACTCCTGTAGATCACAACAAAATTAATATCCCGTTCTCTAAAGATTATCTCGTCTATAAGTCTAAGAAGAATATGAACTAGGCAAGCGTATTAGCTTAATCCGTCTACCTTTGCTTCCCGGCTTACTTTCTTAACAAGCCCTTGTAATACTCTACCTGGCCCGCATTCTGTGAAGTGCGTTGCTCCATCGTTCAGCATACTAGATACTGATTGTGTCCATCGCACCGGAGCCATAAGCTGCGCTATCAAGTTATTTTTTACTACTTCTATCTCAACAGCGGGTAAACCTGTCACATTCTGATAAATTGGGCAAATAGGTTTACTAAAGCCTGTTTGGTTAATTGTCCGTTCAAGCTCATTGTAAGCCGGCTCCATAAGCGGAGAATGAAACGCTCCTCCTACCGCTAATGGAATAACTCGTTTGGCTCCAGCCTCCTTCAAAGCTTCTGTTGCTAATTCAATACCACGGTGAGTACCAGAAATTACTATCTGACCGGGTGAGTTATAATTAGCCGGGAGCACTACTTCTTCTTTAATAGATCGGCATACGTCTTCTACAGTAGCATCTTCTAAACCCAACACGGCTGCCATAGTAGAGGGATTCTGTTCGCAGGCCTTTTGCATGGCTGTAGCCCGCTGCGATACCAAGCGTAGACCATCGGTAAAACTTAGTACCTGACCTGCCACTAATGCCGAGAATTCACCTAACGAGTGACCAGCAACCATATCCGGGGAAAAATCCTCTTGAACCAATGCTCGCACTACCGAATGGACAAATATTGCTGGCTGGGTTACTTTTGTCTGCTTTAAGTCTTCTTCAGAGCCTTCAAACATTATTTTTGATATAGAAAACCCCAGTGTTTCATCAGCTTGACGGAATAATTCTTGGGCTTGACTGTTCTGATCAAATAACTCTTTTCCCATGCCTGGAAATTGGGCACCTTGGCCCGGGAAAATGTAAGCGTGTTTCATAAATAGACGTAGGTTATGATTATAATAAAAATCGAGATTTCAACTCGGGCGTAGGAATCCGACAGTGGTTACTTCGGCCAAAGACCCGATAACGAAAGCGGGCTACAATATCGTAAAAAAAGTCACGAATAACAGGGGGCACTACTATGAAGATGTAGCAAAGAGGCCATATTCCCGATAAATGCCGGGCAATGTGGAGCGCAGCAGTACTTTTCAGATATACTTTCTCGCCCCGAATAAATACTAAACTATCCAGATACTGGGCGTCAAGTTGGTGCTTTTTCAGTAGTTCACGCCCGGCTTCGGACTGAAGTGAAGAAAACAAAAATCGCTGCGACGGATCACGATCAATGATAAAGTTAACGGCATGATTGCAAAGATTGCACACGCCGTCAAACAGAACAATAATTTTATCGGAAGTGGCTGAGTTATAGGTCTTCGGGCTCATACATAATATGAACCCACCCTTTAATGGTTTGTTGGCTTAATGCTGGGTCTAGCGTAATAAACTCTACATCAGCTACGTAGTAGTAGACTCCGGCGGATACTAGGTTTCCGGCTTCGGTACGCCCGTTCCAGTTAATGTTTATGGAATTTTCTGTAGTACCTGACTCAAAAGCGTATACTTCCTTACCCCATCGATTATAAAAACGAATACGAACACTGCTAACAAATCGGGGACACTCTTCAGTAGTAGATGCTCCGGCCTGAGTAGACAGACCTAAAGGACGAAAAGTATCATTGTCGCCGTCACCATTAGGGGTAAACACATTCGGCAGTACATACTTCGGGCAATTCTCTACGCAGATCGGGGGGCTTAGGGTGCTCTCGTTGCCAGAGCGGTCCACGGCAGAAATGCGATAACATCCGGCCAGCGAGCGCAAACCAGTGTGCTCAAAGAACGTATCGGTACTGGTACCCACTAAATTAAACGTACTATCGGCTTCACCTATGGCGGAAAAATAAATATTGTAGAAGCGCACATCATTATCACAGCCCTCTCCTATATTCGCTTCCCACGCTATGCTATTAAAAAAGTCCGTTGATCCACAGGGCTGACTGGCTACTTGGCTTTGACATTCTTCCGCCGTACCATTCGGAATCGATACCGTTAGTGGTTCGCAGGGAGGAATAGTATCATTGGGCTGAGCACAAGCAACCTGTGATAAGTTAATGAACGACGGTGGGTTTAAAGCTTCATTCCCATAGCTACCCTGCGTTACAATGTAGTAGCAATACTCCAGTTCATCCGATAGAGGCCCACCAGTGATACTGCCATCATCGGTATACTGCAACCCGTTCGCCACCACATCAATACTATCAATCAGCACAAATCTTCCCGGATCGTCAGGGTCAACCCGATCGCGGTAAATGTAATGGTAGGGAAAGTCAGTGGAAGTAATGGACCACGGTACATTTGCTTGCCAGTCTAACGTAATGCTTCCTACTAAAGGAGTAGGCTCTAATCGTACGGAAGAAGCCACCGCCGACGAGTCAATCCGGTCACCACTAGCATCGTATAGATATATTTTATAATAGAACGGCTCATTTAGGGTATTCAATCCGGTATCTACAAATGAAGTATCGGGAATAATACCGGAAATAATTTCTTCGGAACCACTTTCGCCAAATCCTGTTCCTCTTACCACCTGGTAGGTATACGGAGGTGGAAACAATGCTTGATCAATTTCAAAGGGCGAACGCCAGGCTACTTCAATCACTCCGGCATCGGTATCGGTAGCTGTTACGCTCACATTGGTAATTACCGGGGCATCTACTTGCATTTCGGCACAAAACTCTTCAGAGGCATAACTTTCGGCACCATCCGGGAATACTGCAACTAAACGATAGCAGTAATTCACGCCCGGTTCCAGACCTTCATCGAGGTAGCTGACCACACTTTTATCCACTTCCGCTACCAATTCATAACCCAACCCATCAGGAATACCGATTTGGCAATTTTCCGGCACAAAATCAGTACTATCGGGCTTACGCCAAATTTGAATACGAACGTCATCTACATTTCCGCAAGAGTAAGCTTCCCAATCTAGGTCAACCGACCGTCCGGGAGCCGCCTGAGCAGAAATTAGTTGCGGAGCCGGAGCTACTACCGTAACGTTCCATATACCAAATTCGGCTAGAGGTGGCCCGGTAGCCGGATCAACATCCGTCACTTTGAAATTCACTTGGTAAGCCCCCGCTCGCACATGGTTACAATTAGTTTCCCAGCGAAAGTTGCCCTGGCCGGGCGAAGATTGCGGATCAGTAGGAGAAAAGGTAGCGGGACTATTTAAAATCTCGAAAACTTCACCAAAACCAGAGAACACGATATTATCTCCATCGGGATCGGTTCCGGTAACCACGGCTTCCAACACAGTACCAGCTTCAATACAGGTATCTGCTGGAATTTCTAGCGTAGGTGGGTCGTTGTCCGCATTTTCCACGATAATTTGCATATCGCGGGTTACGTAGCCCAGAAGTTCCCACGTTCCATCTATGAGTCGCCATTCCTCTATAATGAAGGCTACGTTATATTCATTTTTACTACCTACATCCCCCTGTAAGGCAGGAGCATCCCACACCAGCTCGCCCGTTACCGGATCAAGCGTTAGGGTTGAAGGCAATTCTGGGTCATTTTGGGTAGTAGCCGTTGCGGGAGCTGTCTGCTGATCGTAGACATCCGGGTCTTGGTAGCCATTCACTGGCTCACCGTCCGGAAAGGTATTACTCGGCCCACCTTGCTTAGGCACCACCAGCTTGTAAGAGAGGCTGTCGCCGTCAGGATCTACTGCCCCAGGGTTATGCACAAACCGACGGCCTACCACCGCGCCTTCTATCGGCGGATTAGTAAGAACTGGCGAGCTGTTGCACAAAACCGCATCAATAGAAATTTTTGTTTCGATGTAGAACGGAGTGTTGACCGAGTTGGTCATATTTAAGATATCGGCATTTCGGTTAAGCTCACGAAAGCTGATGATATAATCACCATTGCCAGGAAAAGCAACATTCGTAAGCACAAACTCACTTACTCGGATCAAATTCTGGTTGTCAATTACTTCCCGAGTAAAGAAGTCATTTGCAGTATTTATATCTATATCATCACCAAAACCTAAATTCAGAATACCGTTACCAAATTCTACTTCCGATCCGGTGTCTTCGTAACCAATAATCCGAATAGTAAATAAATCATTCTGACAAGACTGACGCTCAACAATAATCTCTCCGGCCCGGATATGGGTAGCCCACGCTCTATCTACTCTCGCTATTAGCCCTAGAGCCATAATTGCCAGAAATAAGCAAATTTTTTTCAAGACACCTGCATTAAAATGAATAATCTGATTTTTTCAGTACAAAAATAATTATAAATAAAAATATAAAAAATTTACTATTTTCAATATAGTACTATTTGGATTAATAACGAACAAAAAAACGAATAATTGCGGTCAATTCACAGTAAAGGTAAGAATGTCAGGTGTAAAATGAACCGAAGGATTATGTGACTTTTTGTTAACTTTTAATAACAAGTTTCTTAAACAAATTGTGTTTTAAGCGAACTGAGCCATTTGTAGTATAGTTATACTCATGGCAGCATATAGCACAGTTTAGAAACGTTCAAAATAATAAAGCTGATGAGGAATACTTTGCTTACTAACGATTCCTGGTATAATTTTAAATGTTTTAGATTATTGTTTACTGTTTGAACTATCACTTTTTATGAGTTGGTTTTCCCAAGCCCTGAATAGCACTATTGGTAAAAAAGTAATTATGGCACTCACCGGCCTATTCTTAATCACCTTTTTAATTGTACACGCATCAGGTAACACTTTATTGTTTCGTAGCGATGGCGGAGAAGCATTTAATCTCTATGCCGAATTTATGACCACAAATCCCCTCATTAAAGCTGCCTCCATTATTCTGTATTCCGGTATTATTCTGCACGTAGTTTACGCACTGGTACTATCCATACGTAATAAAAGTGCTCGTCCGGTAGGTTATTCCGTAGCGAACTCCAGTCAAAACAGTAGTTGGAAATCACGAAATATGGGAGTTTTAGGGACAATTGTTCTCATTTTTCTCATTATTCATATGCGTTCTTTTTGGTACGAAATGAAGTTTGGTGAGGTGCCTACTATGCTGGTTGATGGTGCGGAAGTAAAGGATTTATATTCTATTGTAACCGCAGCCTTTACTCAGTGGTGGTACGTGCTAATTTATGTATTGGCAATGGTTGGCTTAGGCTATCACTTGGCGCATGGGTTCTGGAGTGCTTTCCAAACGCTAGGCTTGCAGCATAAAAAATACTCCCCGTTTATTAAAAGTGCGGGTTTAGCGTTTGCTATTGCAGTGCCTCTGTTGTTTGCTTCCATGCCAATTTATCTATTTATCAAAAGCTTATCGTAGATGATGAACCTAATGTTGTGATGCTGATGATAGATAGGCTAACAGGGTAAAATTTATATTTTAGAATTAACTAGTTTGATGATATGGTTTTAGACGGAAAAACACCCACTGGCCCTCTGGCCGAACAATGGACAAAACACAAGTTTGGATTAAAGCTGGTGAATCCGGCTAATAAGCGAAAGTACGATATTATTGTAGTCGGCACTGGATTAGCAGGAGCCTCAGCGGCAGCTTCCCTAGCCGAACTGGGTTATAATGTGAAATCGTTTTGCTTTCAAGATAGTGCCCGACGAGCGCACAGTATTGCCGCGCAAGGAGGAATTAATGCAGCGAAGAACTATCAAAATGATGGCGACAGCGTTTTCCGCTTATTTTATGATACGGTAAAAGGAGGCGACTACCGCTCTCGCGAGGCTAATGTCTATCGGTTGTCGCAAGTCAGTGTTAATATTATTGATCAAGCCGTAGCCCAAGGCGTACCTTTTGCCCGGGAGTACGGTGGGTTACTCGATAACCGCTCGTTTGGCGGTGCTCAGGTGTCCCGAACTTTTTACGCCCGGGGCCAAACCGGCCAGCAGCTTTTGCTGGGAGCCTACAGTGCCATGAGCCGACAGGTAGCCAGCGGTAAAATTAAAATGTACCCGCGTACCGAAATGCTGGATGTGGTAACCATTGATGGGGAAGCCAAGGGCATTGTAGTACGAAACTTGCTGACTGGCGAGATTGAATCGCATTCGGCTCATGCGGTGGTACTAGCTACCGGAGGGTACGGTAACGTATTTTTTCTGTCAACTAATGCTATGGGCTGTAACGCCACGGCAGCTTGGCGCGCCTACAAAAAAGGAGCTTATTTCGCTAACCCTTGCTTTACCCAGATTCACCCTACTTGTATTCCGGTTTCGGGCGATTACCAATCCAAGCTAACGCTTATGTCGGAGTCGCTGCGAAACGATGGGCGAGTATGGGTACCTAAAACGGTAGAAGATGCTAAGGCGATACAAGAGGGAAAGAAAAAAGCAGGGGAGCTAGCTGAAGAAGACCGGGATTACTACTTGGAGCGCAAGTATCCGTCATTCGGCAACCTAGTGCCACGCGATGTGGCTTCCCGTAATGCCAAAGCCGTGTGCGACGAAGGGCGCGGAGTTGCTGAGACCGGATTGGCGGTGTATCTAGACTTCCGAGATGCTATTAAGCGCGATGGGCAAGATACCATTTCCGCTCGCTACGGTAATCTCTTCGAAATGTACGAGAAGATTACCGGCGACAATCCGTATCAAGTGCCGATGATGATTTATCCGGCGGTACATTATACCATGGGTGGCTTGTGGGTAGATTACAACCTGATGACCACCGTTCCCGGACTGTATTCTATTGGTGAATCTAATTTCTCCGACCACGGAGCTAACCGATTGGGTGCTAGTGCCCTGATGCAAGGTTTAGCTGATGGCTACTTTGTGCTTCCCTACACCATCGGTGACCACTTAGCTAACCAGTCTTACGAAAAAACCCCAGCAACGCACGATGCTTTTAAAGAAGCAGAAGCGGGCGTGAAGGATAAATTGAATAAAATTATCAGTATTAATGGTTCTCAAACTGTTGACCAACTGCACAAGAAGCTGGGTCGGGTGATCTGGGATAAATGTGGTATGTCGCGAACGGCTGAAGGACTAAAGGAAGCTCGCGAAGAAGTGAAGCAGATTAAAGATGAGTTCTGGAACGACGTGAAGGTGCTGGGTACTGCCGAAGAGCTAAACCAGACACTAGAAAAAGCCAATCGGGTTTCAGATTTTATTGAGCTAGGTGCCTTGATGATTGAAGACGCATTGGATCGGGAAGAGTCTTGTGGAGGCCACTTCCGCGAGGAGTACCAGACGCCAGAAGGAGAAGCCCTACGGGATGATGAGAATTTCTCTTACGTAGCTGCTTGGGAATACCAGGGGACAGACTTACCTGCCAAGCTGAACAAAGAGGATTTAGTATTTGAGAATGTGAAACTTACCCAACGAAGTTACAAATAATATGAAAGTTACGCTAAAAGTATGGCGCCAGAAGAACGCCACAAATAAAGGCCATTTTGAGACGTATGAGGTGAACGACGCGAACTCGCATATGTCTTTTCTAGAGTTAATGGATGTGCTTAACGAACAGTTGGAACGGGAAGGAAAAGAACCTATTCATTTCGACCACGACTGTCGCGAAGGTATCTGCGGAAGCTGTGCCATGTACATCAACGGGCGGCCTCACGGCCCTCAGAGAGGCACCACTGCCTGTCAGTTGCACATGCGGCACTTTAAAGATGGCGAAACGATTACAGTAGAGCCTTGGCGAGCCAAAGCCTTTCCGGTGATTAAAGATTTGATGGTAGATCGTTCGGCTTTCGACCGAATTATTCAGGCGGGTGGGTTTATTTCGGTAAACACTGGAAGTGCTCCGGATGCTAACGAAATTCCGGTGCCGAAAGATATTGCCGATGAGGCATTTAACGCGGCTACTTGTATTGGTTGCGGTGCTTGCGTAGCGGCTTGTAAAAACGCCTCGGCAATGCTATTTACCAGTGCTAAAATTTCTCAGCTAGCCCTGCTTCCTCAAGGCCAAGTGGAGCGGCAGAAGCGGGCTGAGCGTATGATTGCCCAGATGGATGCCGAAGGTTTTGGTGCCTGCACTAATACGTTAGCTTGCTCGGCCGAATGCCCTAAAGAAATTGATATGGCGAACATCGCCCGCATGAACCGTGAATTCCTAACCGCCAAAGCCAGTTCAGACGCGGTTTAGTTTTCAGTAAGTGCTTACTATCAGAAAAAGCCTGCTAATTAGCGGGCTTTTTTGTTTTGTAATGCTTACTTATTTTGAGTTAATATTCCTGTATCAAAACTTCAGTTGGAATATGAAGTTGTGCGTTTAGTTTTCTGATCATATCTAAGGTTAGCTTACGTCTTTTGTTAAGAACTTCACTTACCCGACTTTTGAAGCCGACGATCTCTGCTAAATCTTTCTGTTTCATTCCTAATTGTTCCATTCGGAATTTTATCGCCTCAATTGGATCGGGCATATCAATAGGAAAATTTTCGTCTTCATAATTGTCGATGAGAATTGCGAGAATCTCTAGTTCGCCCCCTTCATCTGTCCCGCGTTTTGAATCAAAAATCACTTCCAGTCTTTTGAGTGCATTTTGATAGTCTTCTTCGTTTCTTATTGGTGATATGTCCATTTTATATTTCGTTTGCATTTATTGTGTCATATTCCGCTTCATAGTTATCAATAGAATTGCGAAAATCTCTAATTCATCCCCTTCTTCTGTTCCACGTTTTGCGTCAAAAATCACTTCCAATCTCTTAAGAGCCTTTTGTAAGCGATATGGGAGCGGTAGCGAGCATAGTTGCTTATATAGTGTTAGAGCCAGTTTTCTAAGTAGCTAAATCTCGAATATCTATTTTGAATGCAGATAGTTTTTCTGATAACCTTTTTGTTAACTCTTTTTTACGACTTTCATATTGAACTCTCATGAATTCGTCGTCGCTGTGAATATCTATCATACCGTTAACAGACTCTAATTGCTCAAGGATATCTAAAACCTCTGCTGAATTTTCACTAATTAAGTCTTTCATAATCAATCAAATTTTATCTCAATGAAGTGAGTCGAGTTCTTTTCCTGTCCCTTCAGAGCTTTTCATCTTTTTACCTATTCCAATTAATTCATTTCTCGTCATAGTAGTGGTTTTCTCGATCGGCTCTAACGTCTAAATAAGCTCAGTGAGCATATCCTTTCAAATTGACTATAAAGTTACTGTTTCGCACTGAGATTTGCTTTATACACAGCCTGCTCATTAAACTTATCATTTGTTAGCGTCTTTGTTCATCAGTGTTATGTTCAATCAAATCTTCTAAACCAAAAATGGTCATTTCTAGGCCATATTCTTCATAATAATAGAGATGAATCCCGTATAACATATCTTCAATTGCACTGTCATTGTCCATAATTTGATGTTGAATATTCAAATCCCATGTTCTTCCTGACCAATGCAAGTCATCCTCTAAATCTTCTACTTCCATACCAGTCAAATAACCCTGATTTTGAGTGTCAAGACCATAAATGTCAGTCAATTTAGCAATCAAAGAACCCAATTCAGTAGTATTTATCAAGTTTCCCTCCGATTGGCTAAAAAGCAGATTACTTGAATTTTTTTTCTTATCACCAGAATTGAAAGTTCTAAGAATTGCAGTATCGAAGATGCCTAACTCTGGCTCCATTAAGTTTAGTTGAAAATCTTCAAACTTACCGTTTTCAGTTTTTTCCTCTCTGATCTTGACTGCTGTTTCAATCAGCTTTAGATATTGATTTGAGAGAATATCTTTTATGGTTCTTCCAATTACTTTCTTATTCGGATAAATTCTTGTTTTGAAGATGAATTGTCTTTTCGGGTTTTTAAGATAATAAAGTGTAAAACCAACAGACTCAAAATGCCAGTTAGTAAAGCATTCATCTTTTGAACTTTTTGCTTTTCCTCTTGCTAGAGCCTTTATTTTGTCTACATCAAAAAAAGAGCTGTGTCTATTATCATCATACAATCCCACTCCTAACCGATTATACAATTGTTGAGAGATTGAAATTACATGATTTGCGTTCTTAGTAATAGTGAACAAATTGTACTCTCGTTCACCATCCTTATAAATCTTTATTTCAAGCTTATCAAAGATATTAAAGTAGTTCAATCCTTCTTGATAGTATACCTCAACAACACCAGCTTGGATATCCATTTCATTTAGAGGAATACCTTTTTTTGTTAGTCTGGTAATATCCCAAGTTCTCAAGTTCAATGTGTTTAGAACAATATCTTTTTTCTTACTGTACATCACCGATTGGCAAAAAGTATCAAGCGAAAAATAAATATTGTCGTTAAACTTAAAGTCGTTGAGTAGAGACGTAGACTCCCAAGGTACTTGTTCTCCTTCAGTTCGGTGGATGAGTTTTAGCCTGACATTTTGTAGAACTTGAAGAATGGTTAGATTTGGGGATAATATTTCTTCTGTCAGTGCGAGCGTATAAGGACTATTTGAATCTATTTCTCCATCTAATGCCGTTTTATTGGGTGCAGTGGAATATGCAATCAATGTTCCATAGGGTGCACTCATATATGACAGACCAGATAAAGTTGGACTTCTATTCCACGATCGTTTAAATGGATTGTTTCTACAAGCATCAAGGAAGATAAAGTTGGTTTTGTTATTCGCATCTTCCATAATCGATAGGATTAGGTTCGCATTGACGCAATCATATTCTACTTGATTCTCATTCAGAGGATTGGCATCCACTGGGACTAAATAGTTGAACCCTTTTATTTGTAACCCATGGCCTGCAAAAAAGAATAGACCAACATCATAATCATTTAGCCTAGTTCCAAAGTCGTTTATTGAAATTCTCAGAGATTTATATGTCGGGTCTTTAGATACAATGACATCAAAGCCTAGTCTTTTTAAGGTGGCCTGCATCGAGTCAATATCGTTAGTTGGGTTGCTTAGAGAAGTTGCAAACTGATATTTAGAGATTCCAATAAGAAGTGCTATTCTTTTTTCTTCCAATATCCTTGAGTTTTGCAGTCATTGACGCTGACATCTGGATATACGAATGTCGTATATCCACAAAAAATTACTAGCCTAATTATGTTTAAAATAACGCATTATTTGACTTAGAAGCAGTGAAAATAGAATTTTAAAACTTATTAGAAAAGCAATAAAAAAGAGCAACCCATAGTGAGTTGCTCTTTCGTATTTATTAATGATAAGTGAGAGGCAGTGATTACATCATGCCACCCATGCCGCCTGGCATTCCGCCACCGCCCATTGGAGGGCCAGCTGGCTCATCTTCCGGCTCATCGGCAATTACACACTCGGTAGTTAATAGTAGACCCGCAATTGAAGCGGCATTCTCTAACGCTAAGCGAGTTACTTTGGTAGGATCAATTACTCCGGCCTGAACTAGGTCTTCGTACTCATCAGTGCGAGCGTTGAAGCCGTAGTCGCCTTCCCCTTCTCGTACTTTTTGGATCACAACCGAACCTTCTTGTCCAGCGTTCTCAACAATTACTCGAAGCGGTGATTCAAGTGCTAAACGAACGATATTTACTCCAGTCTCTTGATCTTTGTTCTCAGTGGTAAGACTGTCCAGTGAAGAGATGGCACGAACTAGTGCAACTCCACCACCGGCTACAACGCCTTCTTCAACCGCAGCGCGAGTGGCATGTAGAGCATCATCAACCCGGTCTTTCTTCTCCTTCATTTCTACTTCGGTAGCTGCTCCAATGTACAGAATGGCAACTCCACCCGAAAGCTTTGCTAAACGCTCCTGTAGTTTTTCACGATCGTAATCAGAAGTAGTAGATTCAATTTGAGATTTGATCTGACCTACTCGAGCATCAATTTGATCTTTTTCACCGGCACCGTTTACGATGGTCGTGTTATCTTTGTCGATGTTGATCTTTTCAGCAGTACCTAGGTAGTCTAGGGTAGCATTCTCTAGCTTGTAGCCACGCTCTTCCGAGATTACAGTACCACCAGTTAGAATAGCAATGTCTTCTAACATCGCCTTACGACGGTCGCCAAAGCCAGGAGCTTTTACCGCAGCAATTTTTAGTGATCCGCGGATTTTATTTACTACTAAAGTAGCTAAAGCTTCGCCTTCTACATCTTCCGCAATAATCAATAGCGGCTTGCCAGTTTGAGCAACACCTTCTAATACCGGGAGTAATTCTTTCATCGCCGATACTTTCTTATCGTAGATCAGGATGTAAGGATTTTCCAATTCAGCTTCCATTCGCTCGGTATTAGTCACAAAGTAAGGAGAAAGGTAACCTCGGTCAAACTGCATACCTTCTACTAATTTCACCTCAGTTTCAGTGCCTTTAGCTTCCTCAACAGTGATTACGCCGTCTTTGCCCACTTTTTCCATCGCATTAGCGATCATGGTACCAATCTCACCGTCGTTATTCGCTGAGATAGAAGCAACTTGCGTAATTTCATTAGAGCTATCAATAGTTTTAGACTGCTCGCCCAGAGCTGCTACTACGGCATCAACCGCCTTTTCAATACCTCGCTTCAAATCCATTGGGTTAGCACCTGCTGCTACGTTCTTGATACCGTGAGCGAAGATTGCTTGCGCCAGTACAGTAGCTGTAGTAGTACCGTCACCGGCACTATCAGCAGTTTTAGAAGCAACTTCTTTTACTAGCTGCGCGCCCATGTTCTCGATAGCCTCTTTCAGTTCGATTTCTTTCGCTACTGAAACACCATCTTTAGTTACGGTAGGAGCACCGAATTTTTTATCAATTACTACATTACGTCCCTTAGGTCCTAAGGTAACTTTTACCGCGTTAGCAAGGGTATCTACCCCTTTTTTCACTTTATCGCGGGCATTTGTGTCAAAAAAGATTTCTTTAGCCATAATTCTAATATTGTTAGATTTTCAGGTTCTATTGGTTAATTATACAATTGCAAAGATGTCCGACTCCCGCATCATCAAGTAGTCTTTTCCTTCTACAGTAATTTCAGTACCCGCGTACTTTCCGTAAAGTACTTGGTCGCCTACCTTTACTGTAAGAGGCTCATCTTTCTTGCCGGTGCCAATCGCTACGATTGATCCCTTCTGAGGTTTTTCTTTGGCAGTATCAGGAATAATGATACCAGAGGCAGTTTTTTCTTCAGCCGCCGCAGGCTCTACTAGAACGCGGTCAGCTAATGGTGTGATGTTCACTTGTGACATGTTTTTAAACTGTTTTGATTAGATTTAACCATGTTGTGTTATCACTACTAAAGTAGTAGCGGTATATGATACATAATACAGTTCTTATGCCAAGCGTTCTATTAGTACGTATCACGGACTATCCCTGCCAAAATTGCAGACTTGCCACTTTTCTTACACATGTCAGAAAAAGCTGTCACTGACAAAGTTGCACGTTTGCGTGATTAGTGCCGAATCTTTATCTTTTGTCGCAAAACAAACCCCTCACGTATGGACACCCTTCATCAAGACTGGCTCACTCGGGATCTGGTGGATTTTGAGTATAAAAAGTATGTACTGTTAGCGTATATGCAAAAGGTGAAAAGCCGATTTATTGATCGGGAATTGTACCCGTTTATGTCGGACTTGGTATTTCACTATAACAACTTGCTCTCGCTGCAAAAGAACAAGCAATTGATTTACGAGAACTTTCCGAAGGAAGTATCAAAAGCTGATTTTGAGCAGTTGAAAATTCACTATCGTGAAATTGTGCAGGATAGTGAGCTGATGAGTACGCTGGAAGAAATTGTCAATTTTTCGCTACCTCATTTTAAAGAGCGCGTAGAAGAAGGGGCAGAGATCTACGAAACCATTGCCAAGAGCATCAGTATTGAATCGGTAGGAATTATGCCACTGTATAAAAATGAGGGCTATCTGCTACTCTCAACCCACACCCAGGGCGCAGTTTATGTCTACCATTATAAAATTATGGTTTCTTATCAGGCCGAAGAGACCTATCGGACTATTCGAACCCAGCAGCTGGATGAAGTTAGCTGGAGCTTAAGTAATTCGTTTGAGCAAATTAAGAGAAAGCTTATTAGTTCTAACCAAGAATTGCCTAATCCGGCCACCTATCTGGCTATTTCTCCAAAGGTATATCCGCTTAAACCTACTCTACTTCCTATTGCCAAGCGCCTATTGGTTCAGCATATAGGAAAAGCCGCATGATTAATGACTAATGATGAATGAACAGCATTACTCATTATTCATTCATCGTTAGTCATTAATCATTAGTTGAGTCGGGTTCGGTGAGGCCTTCTAAATCTGAGGCAGCACTATCGCCAGCAGCCGGAATGTCTGTTCCTAAAGTAGGGGGAGCAATTCGGTCTTGGGCGCTCTCAATATTAGGACTAGTAAAACCCGCATTAGAGGATTGGGTATCGAGCAGGAAACTCGAGGACAGTGCCAATACCATAAGGGCAATTGCTAAAGCCCAGGTAGCCTTTTCCAGAAAATCGGCAGTACGCTTTACCCCAATCATTTGAGTAGAAGAACCTGATCCGCCAAACTGGCTAGATAGTCCGCCACCTTTAGAGTTTTGGGCGAGCACTACTAAAACTAATAGTACAGCAACAATAATAGTGAGGGTAATGATAAATGTGAACATCTATATTTCGTTTAGCTTTTCTATTTTTTCGGCAAAGTACGCTTTTTTCTCAGGGAATTTCAACATCAACTGCCGATAGATTTTAATTGCCTTCCCCTTTTTACCTTGCTTTAGCATAATTTCGGCTAAGTTTTCGGTAACCAGATCGGTATCGTACGTAGCACTTTTCTCGGATAAATCTGAAGTTTCGGCGGCACTATCGGGCAAATTTGGACGGGGGCGACCTACGCTGGTGGTATCAGAATTTACAAACCGATTAATTAGTTCATTTTGTTTCTGCTGATGAATACCCAACCGCTCAGATGAGATAGGCTCTATATCGTGCAAATAATCTATTAACAGGGGTGATTGGACGGAAACTTCCGTATGAACAGACTCTGAAGACACTTTAGTTGTGTCCACTATTTTTTTTTTATCCGCTTCCTCTTGTTGGGCTTCTTTTTTGGCCTGACGAAGTTTACGAAGATTTTCTTCTAATTCTTGATACACAATTTCTTCTTCCTCATCATGATTAGCCACTCCTGATTTTTCTATTTCAGGGTTGGCTGTATTGGAGTTCGCAGCGTCAGTAGCATTTGGCCCGAAGCTTTCTACCTCAGGTTTCTCTGCACCAGCTTCATCCGAGTTAGACTCTTCTGATATTTTTATTGTTTCTGGAGTAGAATCTGTAAGGCTAGTTTCTTCTGAAGTAGCTGCTTCGGTACTAGATTCTTCCGAAACCCCAGTTTGTTCCGTAACAGAGAAAGGATCTACCGCCGTTGATTCTTCTTTGAGAGAATTGTCTTCAATCGCTGCTGTAGTAGGGGTATTCTCGATTGCCTTAGCCTCCGTTGGTTGCCAATCAATATGAATGTCTTCGTAAAATACTTTACGTAAATGCCTGCGGTCAGGAGCGTAAATGGCCGCGCTTCCCAGACTCTCGTAGGCATCGGGTGTCTGTTGGTCGTGCTTAGCTTTAGCAACTAACGTACGGGCCAACTGAAAGTAAGGGTATTGGGCAATAGCTTCCTCTAATATTTCTTGATCGTCAGCCGAAATATTTTTTGGATTGGATAGTATTCGTAATAGTTTGTCGGATAAGACTTCCATAATATTGGTTAGCTATAAATGATGACTGATGAATAATGACGAATGATTAATGTTATAATGGTACTACTTATCCACCATTCATCAGTCATTAAGTGTTACCAGTTGGCGACGGTTGCTGCAAATATATCGAAAATAATCTGATCTGTGATTTCTGCGATAAGATCATCCTCTACGGAAGACGGATCACGGTCGGAACTAAAATCTGCGAAAAAGGTAAAACTTTTATTTTCAAAATTAAACTCATCATTGTATGTATTTACATACGAAGCCGTTACCGTAATGTTTAAACGAACTAAACCAGCCACATCGGCTACCTCATTACTACCAGAAGCTCGAGGAGCCACAGGCACAAATTCATAGCGAGTAATTGCTCCCTCCAGTAGCAAATCGCCGTTTTCTTGTACTAAAGCTAAATTAGTATTGGCCTGATAGTAATCCCGAATATCTTCGGTGAATACCTGACTCATATTGGGCGGCCCATTTCCGGCATCGTTATAGAAGTTATCGATAGAAATGGTTCTCACTTCTGGCCCAAGAGATGCTCCCGTAAATGTATATATCCCACAGCCAGAGAAGCTGATGAATATTAGTATTGCTAGCATCCACAGTCGATAATCCATAGTACACAGACTACCAGTATTTTGAGCTACTGACTGTGAACTGTGAGCTGTGGACTGTCGACTATCGACTAAGTTATTCGTCAATTTCATACTGTTTAATCTTTCGGTAGAGTGTTCGCTCCGAAATTCCTAGGTCTTGAGCAGCGTACTTCCGCTTCTGCCCGTGCCGTTTCAATGCCTTCATAATCATCTCCCGCTCTTTATTTTCCAACGAAAGGTCATCTTCTTCCTCGGCTTCCGGTGAAATATCTTCTATGTTCGAATAATCTACTACCGACTCTTCGCTCTGACTTTTGGCTCCGTTCTTAATTAGTAAACTGGGAGCTACTGCATCTTCAAAGTCTCTCTTAAACTGGTCGGTAGCGACCGATTGATTGTCGTACTCCGGATACTTGGCGGCACCTTGCAAATCGCTTTGAACGCCATTAAATAAATCTTGATGTTCGCTTATAACGCGAGAATCAAAATTTTCGTCTTGCAGCATACGTAATACCAGCTTCTTTAATTCGGTAAGGTCGTGCCGCATCTCGAATAGTACTTTGTAGAGCAAGTCCCGCTCACTAAAGTTCTCTCTTCCTGATTCCTGCCGATAGAGGGCGGGTAGCGACGATTGGGTAGGAGGCAAGAATTGCCGAAGGGTATTTGCATCAATTTCCCGCTCTTCGGTGAGCAGCGACATCCGCTCTACAAAATTTTTTAGCTCCCGAATGTTGCCCGGAAAACGATACTCCAACAGCACCGCCTTGGCATCGGGTTGAAGCTGAATGGGTTTGGTGCGATTACGCTCGGCAAAATCAGTTGCAAACTTACGAAACAACAGCGCGATGTCATCGCCTCGCTCCCGCAACGGCGGTACGTAAATTGGAACGGAGTTAAGCCGATAGTACAAATCTTCCCTGAATTTCCCCTTCTGTACTGCCTCCAGTAAATTCACATTAGTGGCAGCCACCACCCGCACATCGGTTTTTTGTACTTTAGATGACCCTACTCGGATAAACTCACCGTACTCCAGCACCCGCAGCAAGCGCGACTGGGTTCCAAGTGGCATCTCCCCGATTTCATCTAAAAAGATAGTTCCGCCATTGGTTTCTTCAAAATAGCCTTTGCGGTTGTCTTGTGCGCCAGTAAACGCCCCTTTTTCGTGCCCAAACAGTTCGGAGTCGATGGTTCCTTCGGGGATTGCCCCGCAGTTGATAGCAATGAATTTGCCGTGCCTGCGAATGCTAAGCTGATGAATAATTTTTGAGAACGATTCTTTACCACTCCCACTTTCGCCGGTAATGAGTACCGTCATATCAGTCGGTGCCACCTGAGCCGCTACGGTGAGCGCGTAATTTAGCCGTTGGGAATTGCCAATAATGCCAAATCGCTGTTTAATGCTTCTAAGCTCGGATTGATCTAACATAAAAAATCGTCTTCGGTCTAGTCTATAGCTTCTCCTAAAAGTGTAGCGGCAGTGCAATCGTGTACCCGCACTTGTACGTATTCGCCCTTTCGGTAATGCTTCTTCGGAAATACAATTACCTTATTGGCACTGTTTCTACCTTGCAAATCTTGATCAGAACGCTTAGAAAAGCCTTCTACCAGTACCTTAAACGTTTTACCTACATCGCGTTGATTACGCTGCAAAGAAATAGTCTGCTGCTTTTCAATAATTTCCCGCAATCGTCGCTTCTTAGTTTCTAGCGGAATATCATCTTCGTATTTCCGCGCGGCTAGGGTGCCAGGGCGTTCGGAGTAGTAGAACATGTACGAAAAATCGTACTGCACATAGTCTATCAAGGTTAAAGTATCCTGATGCTCTTCTTCAGCTTCAGTGCAAAATCCGGCAATCATATCGGAAGAGATACCGCAGTCTTCGCCTAAAATTCGCCGAATAGCGTCTACTCGATCTAAGTACCACTCGCGAGAGTACGTACGGTTCATTAACTCTAGCACTCGGCTGTTACCACTTTGGGCGGGCAAGTGAATGTATTTGCAAATATTATCGTACTGCTTCATAGTGAGCAGCACCTCATTGGTAATATCCTTGGGGTGAGAGGTAGAAAAACGAATTCGCAGATCGGGATGCACCTGAGCGACCATTTCCAGCAGATTAGCAAAGTTGACTACATCCATCTCTCCGGCTCGCTCAATCTGGGCTTTACCCTTTAGCTCGCTGTTCTCCGACCATTTATACGAATCTACATTCTGGCCCAGCAAGGTTACTTCCCGGTAGCCTTTATTGAACAAATCTTGGGCTTCACGAACAATAGAGTGCGGATCGCGACTCCGCTCCCGCCCTCGAGTGAAGGGTACCACGCAAAACGAGCACATATTGTCGCAGCCCCGCATAATTGATACAAAAGCGGTTACCCCGTTAGAATTCAGCCGTACCGGATTGATATCGGCGTAGGTTTCTTCCCGCGATAAAAAAGTATTTACTGATTTAGCACCATCATCTACTTGCTTCACCAGATTGGGTAAATCGCGGTACGCATCCGGCCCCGCCACGAGGTCAACAATTTGCTCTTCTTCCAGCAGTTGGCTTTTGAGTCGCTCGGCCATACAACCAAGTACTCCTACCAATAATTCCGGTTTTTCTTCCTTCAGTGTGTTGAATTGGGTCAACCGTTTCCGCACCGTTTGCTCGGCCTTATCACGAATAGAGCAGGTATTTAGAAAGATAACGTCTGCTTTCTCGAAGCTATCAGTAGTATCAAACCCCTGCTGTTGCATAATGGATGTCACAATCTCGCTGTCGGAGAAGTTCATCTGGCAACCGTAACTCTCTACGTATAGCTTACGCTGCTTTCCAGTATTTTGCTCAACGGTGGTTTTTACCGCACACTGCTCTTCTTGTTTCGCTTCCGGGGTAAGAATGTCCAAGCCCTCAATAATCTGACTCATACTTATTTGATAATCTTTGGATTAACACAAGAATACAAAGTTAGAAAAACTACTGAAAATAATGACAAAATGTCAGGGTATTTGGTTCAAATACTAATCTATGACTTGTCGCGTTAAAATTAGAGCCGGGTTTCTGGTTATTTATTACATCTTTTGTAGTTTTGCCGAAATTTAATATTGTAAAAAATTGATGGGTTCAGTTGAAAATAAATCAACCTATGATGTTTTTTCTGCCAGAAAGCGAACGTAAATCGTCGTTTTATGAATTTATTTACTGAAAAACTTGCAAGTCTGCCTTATTTCTCCGTTATTTCTTGTTTAAATTACTTTTATTATCAAAATAACTATACGTTTATTTAAATTTCTACTGACATGAAAAAATTATTTTTAGCATCTTTCTTCCTATGTGCGTTGTTTGTAAAGCCTGTGTTTGCCCAGGATGAAGTGACTAACGATGAGCTTTATAAATATGCAGTAGTCCAAGAAACACTTGCTCTATTTCAAACTGAGATATCAGCCCAAGTCAAAGAGTACATTGAGTCTCAACCTTCAGAAATTAAAAACCGCTACAATGAACTAGCCGGCGGAGAAGCTCCAGCTAATGACGCTGAAAAGACTTTCATTGATGCTGTAAATAATATGAAGAGCGAACGTACTTCAGAATTTACTGAGGCTTACCGAACTTTAATTAAGCGACTTCTGGGAAGTGAAGCATACAATGAAGTTAAGGGCGCAGTAAAGAGCGACAGTGATGTAAAGCAACGCTACGACACCCTTGTACAAGCTATGCGTGCGGCTAAAGATGAAGCTAGCGTTTCTGCTGGTCAGTAAAAGATTAAATAGAATTACTACGCTATACGCCTAGAGCCTCGCAATTGCGGGGCTTTTTTTTTGGAAATAGAGAGAACCGGAGACCGGAATTTAAAACCGACCTCTCTTGAGACCAAAGAGCTGATGAATAAATTTCTGAGCTCTTACAATCTTCAACTTTCTAAACCGCACGATAATCGCCCGTACTAGATGACAAATAAGTGAAATGGACTTCAGGACTGCTACTAAGAAAAAACAGTAAATCATGAACCGTTTACTGTAAGCTCAAATCAAAAAGTTGAAGAACTCAAACTTGTCGTTTAGCAGCTCGTAAGCAATACCTCGCTCCTGCATTCGCTTCAGTAAGGGGTCAAAATCTTCAGGGAATTGCAGTTCGATACCCACCAAGGCCGGCCCTTTTTCTCGGCTGGTCTTTTTAGTATATTCAAAATGCGTGATGTCGTCATTGGGCCCCATCACATCGGCTACAAACTCTTTAAGTGCCCCTGCTCGCTGTGGAAACTGAATAATAAAATAGTGTTTCAAGCCCCGAAATAGCAGTGCCTGCTCCTTTATTTCTTCCATCCGGGTAATATCGTTATTTCCGCCACTGACAATACACACTACGTTCTTGCCTTTAATCTCCTCTCGGTATTGCTCCAGCACTCCTACTGATAATGCTCCCGCTGGTTCTACCACAATGGCTTCTTCGTTGTAGAGCTTTAGAATAGTATCGCAGACTTGGCCTTCGGGCACCAACGCTACTTCATCTAATACCTCTCGGCAAATAGTGTACGTGAGCTCCCCTACTCGCTGCACGGCAGCTCCGTCTACAAACTTATTAATGGCAGGTAGTGTCACTAGCTCACCCTGCTCAAGCGAGGTTTTCATAGCCGGAGCTCCCTGAGGTTCAATACCAATGATCTTGGTGGCCGGACTGATCTGCTTAAAGTAGCTACCCACTCCGGCTGATAACCCTCCCCCACCGATGGGTAAAAACAAATAGTCAATCGGCTCGTGCGAGTCTAGCAATATTTCGTAACCAACGGTACCTTGACCTTCAACCACTTTTTTGTCATCGAAGGGTGGAATGAAGGGAGCTTTTTGCTGTTCACTAAATTTTAGCGCCTCGGCGCAAGCGTCATCAAAAGTATCGCCTACCAAAATGATTTCTACCGAATCTTTTCCAAACATTTTTACCTGCTTTACTTTCTGCTTAGGAGTGGGGTTAGGCATGTAGATGTACCCACGAATACCCAGTCGTTGACAGGCGTAAGCTACTCCTTGGGCATGGTTACCCGCACTGGCACAGACCACTCCGTTAGCCATCGCTTTTCGGGGCAGGCTAGCAATTTTGTTGTAAGCACCCCGAATTTTGTAGGAACGTACTACTTGTAAATCCTCTCGCTTCAGGTGAATATTAGCTTGGTACTGCTCGGACAGATTTAAGCTGGGCATGAACGGCGTATGCTGAACAATACCCTTAAGTCGGCGAGCCGCATTAATAATATCTTCAACCGGAACCATTGATTTTTGCACTATCGTATTCATTCTTCAAACCTTTACTGCTAAAACTCTTAAGCGTTTGTAATCGGCGCGCCACAGTGCTGAGCGAAGCGACTCTTGGGTTGCTTCTAACAAGTTATCTTGATGCTCAATATCTACATCAGCCAACCATCGCCCGGCAAACATTTTTGTCCAATGCTTAATCCCATCTTCGGCGAGAGAGGTATCTCGGTGAAAATAAGCAGTTTGTCTTACTTCAAATCCTTCTGACTCCAGTAAGCTACTGTACTCCCCTACTGACGGAAAAAACCACTGCTTATCGCTACTAATGGCTGAATAACCCAACTGCACTCGCTGCTGATTTAAAGCCGTAATGATCTGCGCGATATTTCCCCTTCCACCCAATTCTGCTACCAATCGTCCGCCATCTGGTTTTAGATGCTGGTAAATTTGCTTTAGCACGGTTCGAGCATCAAGTATCCAGTGCAATGTGGCGTTGGAAAAAATAGCGTCGAACTGAGGCAGATTACTGAGTTGAGTGGCGTTTTGTACCTGAAATAAACGCTCTGGATGCTGCCGTTGTGCCTGCTGGATCATTTCTTCCGACTGATCGATACCAATTACTTTAGCTCCTGATTGAGCAATTTGCTCAGTCAATTCTCCCGTACCACAGCCTAAATCAAGAATATCTTCGCCCGCTTGCGGATTTAGCCATTTAATAAGGTCAGCCCCAAATTGATAGACAAATGCGTGCTTTTGCTGATACAGGTTGGTGTTCCAACGGTAGGACATTGTTGAAATTGGCAGAACTGCTCTCGAGTTCATTCTAAGTGAAATTGGAGATATAAAATCCCCTTAACCCCCTTTTTCAAAGGGGGAAGGATTGAGACCTATTCTTAAGGACGTAGCTCGCGGACTTTGCTGCCGGCTTGCCACATTTCAGATTCTTTTAGCTCATCTAATTCTACCTGAAGTTTTTCTCGGTAGTCAGACTGACTGTTGCGCTCGATGGTGATACGGGCTTCATTGCCAGTTTCTACGCTTTCGTACAGATCATTGAAGACCGGTTTTACCGCATCGCGGAAGCGATCTTTCCAGTCTAACGCACCTCGCTGGGCAGTAGTAGAACAGTTGGCGTACATCCAGTCCATACCGTTTTCACCAACCAATCGGATCAGACTCTGAGTGAGCTCTTCTACTGTTTCGTTGAATGATTCGCTAGGAGAATGACCTTTGCTGCGTAGTAGATTGTACTGGGCTTCCATTACTCCGGCTAAAGCTCCCATTAGAATGCCCCGCTCACCGGTTAAATCACTGTACACTTCTTTCTGGAAGGTAGTCTCAAACAAGTAGCCTGAGCCGACTCCAATACCAACCGCTAGGATGCGCTCCTTCGCTTTTCCGGTTACATCTTGGAAAATAGCGTAGCTAGAGTTGATACCTTTTCCGTCTAAGAACAGTCGGCGTACACTGGTACCAGAACCCTTAGGAGCAACCAGCATTACATCTACATTATCCGGAGGAATAATGCTGGTTTCTTCGTGGAAGGTTACCCCAAAGCCGTGGGAAAATACGAGGGCTTTTCCATCGGTTAAGTATTTCTTCATAGTAGGCCAGACGGCGATTTGTCCGGCATCGGAAAGGAGGTTGCAAATGATAGTACCGCGCTCGCAAGCTTCTTCAATCGGAAATAGCGTTTCACCTTCCACCCAGCCGTCTTCAATGGCTTTCTGGTAGGTTTTTGAATCTTTTCGCTGACCGACAATCACGTTGAAACCATTGTCACGCATATTTAACCCTTGTGCTGGTCCTTGCACTCCGTAGCCAATTATTGCGATGGTTTCGTCTTTTAATGTTTCTAACGCTTTGGAGAGAGGATATTCTTCGCGGGTGATAACGCTTTCGTCTACACCACCAAAATTAATCGTTGCCATGTGTTTTTGTTTCGTTTAGTAGTTAAAATTAAATGGTTCTATTGCTCAATTGTTATTTGGTTTTAGGTGTTAGGAATTGGATTTTGGAAGTGACTTCAGTGTCTAACACCCAATGCCCAATCCCTAAAACCTAATCTTAATAGCTTACCCCTGCGCTGCGTTCGGGGTCTTTTAGTTCATGAAATTCTTCGTCGGAGTACCAACCTTCGGGACCGATGTTTTTAGCATATTGGCTAAAGCGATACTGGTCTTTGACCAAGGCGATTCGCCCCGACTTGACAAACTCGAGAATACCGTGTGGCTCCAGCAGATGCAGCATCGTTATGACATCCTCTTTTTTACCGGTTTTTTCAATGATAACATAATCGTCGGCCGAGTAGGCTACTCGCGCCTGATGACGGTGGGCAATTGCCATCACCTCTTCTCGCGCCTGGAGATTCTCGGTCGCCACTTTGTAGTAGGCAATTTGCCCGTAGAAGACCTGTTCATCTTCATTATGAAAGACAAATAGTACCCCAATGATTTTCCGGATCTGCTGGATAAGCTTCTGGATTTTATTCTCGTCGTAGTCAATTACAATGGTGAAGCGCGAAATTCCTTTTCGTTCGGTTTCGGAGACAGTGAGACTTTCAATATTAGTGCGACGACGCGAAAAGATAATGGTGATACGATTAAGTAACCCAAAATTATTTTCGGTAAATACGATGATTGTGTAACGTCTTTTCATAGTAATTTCAAATTAAAAAATTACAAATTAGTTGACTGATCCTTTAAAACCGGAATGTGTAAAGTCCTCTAGTTGGCCAATATACCAATCCATCATTTCCTCTTCTACCCTCTTTCTATTGATGGTTGTGTCAGCTAGCAGATCTTCATAAGTGATTTCTTTTATATCCAAACAATACTGCATCAACAGCCAACCGTGGTAGTAACTGCGAGGTGCAATAGTATCATCAGTAAAGGTAATACCCCACCCGTTCGGATCGGCTTTTTCCTGCTTAAGCTTCCGAGTTATGTTTTTAACTAAATCTTCCTGCTCAATAGCTTTTCTGGAAACATACTCAGCATAACCTTCCCATTTCCAATGAGGATACCCAGCGATGGGGTTAGATTTCCAAAGGCCAAATCTTAGAAACTGCAAACAGTGGGCAGCTTCGTGGGTCATTAATTGAGAGAAATTCCACTTGTAGCTACCCTTTACAACGGTATTAGCTTGATAGTTAGTCGTACCTTTCAAAGCCACTATATTATGAAATCCCCACCCGAAAGCTCTACCTCTTACTTTCTCCATCAATAGCGGATAATACGAACCATCGTCTAAGCAAAAATTTAACGTTGTATTCTTATGATATAAATCACTCTGCTCTATTGATGAAATAGCATCATTGAATGCTGAAAAGAAAGCACTATTGAGCGGCGCATTATGGTAGATAGTATGATTACCTACCACCGTTTTACTGGCGTACAAAATTGCTGGATTAAGTACGATGCCTACTAAAAATCCTGCTGAAAGCAGTCCGGTAGCCGAAATTCGCAAAACCCATTTCCTAATGGTCTGTTTCATCTTTCGCTTACTCTAATCGTATTTGGTCTACTCCGGCTCCGGAAGGTACCATCGGGAATACATTGGTTTCTTTTTCTACCATTACCTCCAACAAGTACGACTGCTCGGAGTTGATGAGTGTATCTAGTGAAGCGGATAAATCATCGGCGTGATTACACTGGTGCCCCTCAATTCCAAAACCCTTGGCAATGGTGATAAAATCAGGATTGGTTAGCTCTACGAAGGAGTAGCGATTATCGAAGAACAGCTCTTGCCATTGCCGCACCATACCCAGATAATTATTATTCATGATAATAATTTTTACAGGCTGTCCGCTTTGAGCAATGGTGCCTAGCTCCTGAATAGTCATTTGAAAACAACCATCACCAATAATAGCGTATACATCCCGGTCGGGCGCCCCCATTTTCGCGCCTAAGGCCGAAGGCAAAGCGTAGCCCATCGTGCCTAACCCTCCGGAAGTAAGCCAGCTATCGGTTTTATTAAATTTAGAGTAACGGGCTGAGGCCATCTGATGCTGCCCTACATCAGCGACAACCACTCCTTCCCCGTTGGTTTTTTCGGACAACATTCGCACCACTTCCCCCATCTTAATACACTCGCCCTCGGCGGTGAAATCATTCTGAATAACTTTTTGATATTCTTCCTCGTGGCACTTGGCAAATTCGTTAAGCCATGCTTCGTAGGCTTTTTCTTTTACATGAGATGTTAGCTCTACCAAAGCTGCCTTAGCATCGGCAATAATACCCACGGTGGCCGGTACGTTTTTGCTGATCTCAGCATGGTCAATATCGATATGAATTACCTTAGCTTGCTTGGCGTACCGCTCCAGATTTCCGGTTACCCGATCGTCAAAGCGCATTCCTACGGCGATAATTACATCGGCCTGATTGGTAAGAATATTAGGGCCGTAGTTGCCGTGCATACCCAGCATCCCTACGTACAGCGGATGTTCCGAAGGGAAAGCCGACAACCCGAGTAACGTACTAGCTACTGGAATACCCGATTTTTCTACGAAGGCCTTTAGCTCTTCCTGCGCTTCCGAAAGTAAGATTCCGTGGCCAGCGAACAAAAACGGACGTTCAGCATTGTTAAGTAGCTCAACAGCCTGAGCAATATCCCCTTCTCTGGGAGCTCTAGCGGGCTTGTACCCCTTAATTTGTTTGCGTTTTTCGTAAGTGAAAGGCGCGCTCATATCCTTCATTTGAGCATCTTTCGTAATATCAACCAGTACTGGACCCGGACGACCGGTACGAGCAATATAAAACGCTTTGGCAATGATATAGGGGATCTCATCCGGGTTAGCCACTTGGTAACACCACTTAGTGATAGGCATCGCCAAACTCATAACATCGGTCTCCTGAAAGGCATCCGTTCCTAGGTACGGTTCGGCTACTTGCCCGGTAATACAGACAATAGGTACTGAATCGAGCATAGCATCAGCGATTCCGGTTACTAAATTGGTTGCCCCCGGCCCGGAAGTTGCAAAGCAAACTCCCGGTTTCTTCGCCATTTGGGCGTATCCTTCCGCGGCATGAGTTGCTCCCTGTTCGTGGCGTACCAGCACATGATTCAGTTGCTCCCGGTAATGAAATAAGGCATCGTAAATCGGCATGATCGCCCCACCCGGATAACCGAAGATAGTATCTACTTCTTCTTCAATCAGGGAAAGTATTAACGCTTCCGAACCATTCACTACCTGATCGGTCTCCTTAATCAGAATATTTTCCGCTTCATGATCATGATGTAATGGATGATCATATAATTTCTTCGCTGCTTTTTCTGTCACTAATGCCATAACTAATTGAAAATTGAAAATGTAAAATTGAAAATTGTTAGTCGGCTAATTTGCGGGGTACCCCTTGCTGAATTAGGAATTACACCGTTTTTTCCACTATCAATTTTCCCTTGTCAATTACTAATTGTTTATCGTTTGTCAGTGACACATCCTTCAGAAGCTGATGCCACTAGTTTTAAATATTTGTAGAGTGTACCTGATGTTTCCGGTGGGGCAGGTTGCTGCCACTGGCTTTTTCGTTCGGCTAGTTCTTCGTTACTTAAGTGCACCCTGAGTTGATTATTTTCGGTATCAATCAGGATGGAATCTCCGTCTTGCAACAGTCCAATTGGCCCACCTTCGTAGGCTTCCGGGGTAATATGCCCCACTACGAAACCGTGTGTTCCACCGGAAAACCGTCCGTCAGTAATTAATGCTACTTTATTACCTAACCCGGCTCCCATAATAGCCGAAGTTGGTTTTAGCATTTCTCGCATACCTGGTCCGCCTTTAGGCCCTTCATAACGAATGACGATCACATCACCTTCCTGTACTTTCCGCTGATCAATTGCTTCGTTGGCAGCATCCTCACTATTAAAGACTCGTGCCGTACCTTCAAACGTTAGTCCTTCCTTCCCTGTAATTTTAGCTACTGAACCTTCGGGAGCCAGATTTCCGAACAGCATTTGTAAATGTCCCGTTTCTTTGATAGGCTGGCCTACGGGATAAATAATTTTCTGATCGCTAAACAAACCAGGTAGCTCTTCCAGGTTTTCAGCCACGGACTTTCCGGTTACGGTTAGACAGTCACCGTGGATATATCCTTCCTTCAACAGTAGTTTCATTACGGCCGGGATTCCGCCAACATTGTGCAGATCCTCCATCAGGTATTTACCACTGGGCTTCAGATCAGCGATATACGGGGTGCGATCACTTATCTCCTGAAAGTCTTTCAATGTAAGCTGAATGCCCACGCTTTTAGCGACCGCAATTAGATGTAGTACCGCATTGGTAGAACCACCCATCGCCATTATCAAGGTCATGGCATTGTCAAATGATTGACGAGTCAATATATCCGAAGGCTTCAGATCTTGTTCCAGCAGGTGCCGAATAGCCGAACCAACTTGCTTTAACTCTTCCTTTTTACTGGTACTTGTCGCCGGATTAGAAGAGCTGTAAGGCAAACTCATACCCATTGCCTCAATAGCCGATGCCATCGTATTAGCAGTATACATACCGCCACACGCTCCCGCGGTTGGGCACGATCGCTTTACTACTTCTTTGAAATCTTCGGGAGTAATATCACCGGTAATTTTCTTACCGTAAGCCTCAAAGGCTGAGACAATATTCAAATCCTCTCCCTGGTAATGTCCCGGGCTAATGGTGCCACCGTATACTAAAATCGCCGGACGGTTTAATCGCCCCATTGCCATCATGGCCCCCGGCATATTTTTGTCGCAGCCTACAACGGGTACTACGGCATCGTAGCACTGCGCCTGTACTACGGTCTCAATAGAATCAGCAATAATATCCCGGGAAGGGAGTGAATAACGCATACCCGGGGTGCCCATTGACATTCCGTCGCTTACTCCAATTGTATGGAAAACCAAACCAATCAGATCGTGCTGCTGGATGGATTCTTTGATACTTTGGGCAAAGCCGTTTAGGTGCATATTACAAGTGTTCCCCTCATAGCCGGTGCTGGCAATGCCCACCTGAGCTTTAGAAAAATCTTCATCTTTTAGCCCCACTCCGTAAAGCATAGCTTGAGCAGCGGGTAAGGATTCGTCTTGCGTAATGGTTGCGCTGTACTTATTAAGTTGGTTACTCATAATGCATAAAAAAAGCTTTTCCCAGGTGAGAAAAGCTTCGTAATTATAATATTATTCTACTCTCACCCCGTTGTTGGCGTAATAATGACTAGGACCACCACGATAATGACAATAGAAAAGATCATTAGCAAATTGAATTTGAGTCTTAAACATACTGAGTATTTGTGATTATTACAAAGATTTATCAGTTTGTTTATGCATTTACACTATTGCTGGCGTAAACCAGCGTGGCAATTTTATCACCTACTTCCTTAGTTGAAAGCGGGTTATCGTGATTAATATCTTCGGTTACCTCACCATCATCCAGCACTTGCTGCACCGCCGCTTTAATAGCGTTACTTTCTTCTACCATATCGAAGGCGTAATTTAGCATCATTGCTGCCGAAAGTATTGCTCCGATGGGGTTTGCTCGTAGCTGCCCCGCCACTTCGGGGTATGATCCGTGGATAGGCTCAAACAAAGCTACCTTTTCGCCCATTGAGGCCGAGGGCAGCATACCTAGCGATCCGGTAATAACCGATGCTGCATCAGTTAGAATATCCCCGAACATATTTTCGGTAAGCACTACATCAAATACACTGGGGTTCTGAATAAGCTTCATCGCCGCATTATCAATATACATGTAGTCTAGTTTGACCTCTGGAAAATCTTGACTGTATTCCCGCACCGTTTCTCTCCACAAACGAGAAGTGGCTAACACATTGGCTTTATCTACCAACGTCACTTTCTTCTTACGCTTCATGGCTGCTTCAAAAGCTAATTTACTGATACGGCGGATTTCTTCCTTGCTGTATATGCAGGTATCAAAAGCAACATCACCACTTTCATTACGTCCTCGAGGCTCACCAAAATAAATTCCACTGGTTAGCTCCCGAAACACTACAAAGTCGACGCCTTCTATAATATTGGCCTTCAGCGGTGAAATTTCACTAATGGCTGGGTAGCTTTTAATAGGGCGTACGTTGCTGTACAACCCCAATTTTTTTCGCATTGCCAGCAGCCCTTGCTCCGGCCGTACTTTGGCGTTGGGATCATTATCGTACTTGGGATGACCAATAGCCCCGAAGAGTATAGCATCTGCTTTCAGGCAAAGCTTCTCCGTCTCTTTCGGAAAAGGATTACCGGTTTCGTCAATGGCTGCAGCTCCTACCAAGCCTTCTTCGTAGGTGAACTCATGATCAAACGCTCGCTCTATGGCTCGCAATACCTTTAGGGCTTGTTTGGTTACTTCCGGCCCGATTCCATCTCCGGCTAGTACTGCTATTTTCTTTTGCATGCTTTTGTTTTTTCGTTCAGTTAAGGGCGTAAATATAGAGGTTAGACTGAATAAAGTGTTTGCGCTTCAAATTTTTCTATTTTTTCTCGCTGGCTTAATAGATAGTCTATATCGTCGTAGCCATTTTCCAGACAGTATTTTTTATACGGATTAATATCGAACGATTCAGAATCTTCCGTATCCAATAGGGTGATACGTTGGTCGGTCAGGTCAATACGCAGCTCAGTATCAGCTTCTGTTTCGTACTGGTTGAATATTTTTTGTAGAAAGCCTTCGCTTACCTGCACCGGAAGCAGTCCGTTGTTCAACGCATTATTTTTAAAAATATCGGCAAAGAAGCTAGAAACTACTGCTTTAAACCCGTGATCGTAAATGGCCCAGGCAGCGTGCTCTCGACTAGAACCACTTCCGAAGTTCTTGCCTGCTACCAGTATTTCGCCCCTCACATTAGGATCGTTCAATATAAAACCATCTTTGGGGGTACCCTGCTCATCGTACCGCCAATCACGAAACAAATTATCGCCGAAGCCTTCCCGAGTCGTTGCTTTCAGAAAGCGAGCCGGAATAATTTGGTCGGTATCTACGTTCTGCATTGGTAGCGGAACAATAGTAGAAGTGAGTGTTTTGAATTTATCCATTTTTTCTTGTTAGGACGCAACATTTTGCGTCTGTGCATTATATCTTAGTAGCGATAATAATTCCAGTTGACCAATTCATTTTGGTCAGATATAGATCTTCTCTGTTCTCAAGATAATCAGTTAAGGTTTCTGCCTTTTGCTGATGTCCTTCTGGCCAGTTGGACTGAAACATCATATCATCAATCACGTAAAATCCACCTAACTTTAGCAGATTGAGCGTTTCATCGATCGCACTATATTTTCCTGGCCATGAATCCGCAAAGATCACATCGAATTTTCCGCCTTCGTACTGTTTAATCCACTGCTTACCATCAGCGCAAACTAACTGAACTCGGTTATATCCTACAAAAGCTTCGGAAGCAACCTCTATTAGCTCTGGATTATTATCAATTGAGATAACTTCCGACCGAGCATTCATGCCATCTAAAATCCAGGATAGAGCTAAGCCCGTTCCGGTGCCTATCTCTAAGAAGCGTCCATTTGGTTTGGAAGCAACCAGTGTCCTTAATAGAGAGCCAACTGACTGGTCAGAAGGCATATCAAATTCTACCTTTTTTGTTCGCTCTTCTATTTCTGAATAGAGGTGAGGAATACGTGAAGCAATTGAACCGTTCATCATCAAACTAATTCTGACTCAGTTAGCAACTCTCTAACATCTGTGATATATCCGTTGATGGCCGTAGCTGCCGCGGTCAGTGGACTGGCTAGAAAAGTTCGCGCACCGGGTCCCTGCCTACCTTCAAAATTGCGGTTGGATGTGGAAACACAGTATTCACCCTTAGGCACTTTGTCTTCGTTCATACCGAGGCAAGCAGAGCAGCCAGGTTGGCGCAACTCAAACCCAGCCTCCTCGAAAATTTTATCCAATCCCTCTTGGCGGGCTTGTTGCTCAACTTGTTTTGAACCAGGAATAATCATGGCGTTGACGTGAGCAGCTTTTTGTTGTCCTTTCACCAAATCAGCTACTTTCCGTAAATCTTCAATGCGGGAGTTGGTACAACTTCCGATAAATACGTAATTCACTTTTTTACCTAGTAATGATTGTCCAGGCTCTAAAGCCATGTAGTCCAGCGATTTAGCAAATGAGTTTTGCTCGGCTTCCGGTATATCCTCCATAGCAGGTACGCTATCGGTAATTTTAATACCCATTCCTGGATTAGTGCCGTAGGTAATAAACGGAGTAATATCAGTCGCATCAAATGTTAGCACTTCATCATATTCGGCATCAGGGTCGCTCGGTAACGTTCGCCAGTAGTCTACCATCCGATCAAACTCTTCGCCCTTAGGGGCAAACTCTCGGCCTCGGATATAATCGAAGGTAGTTTCATCGGGAGCGATCATGCCACCGCGAGCCCCCATCTCGATGCTCATATTGCAAATCGTCATTCGAGCTTCCATAGAAAGACTCCGAATAGCCGACCCAGCAAACTCTACAAAATAGCCCGTACCTCCGCTAGCGGTGATCTGAGCGATGATGTATAAGACAATATCCTTAGAAGATACCCCTTCACCCAGTTCACCATTCACCTCAATCTTCATTTTTTTGGGCTTGGTCTGTAAGATACACTGAGTAGCCAGCACTTGTTCTACTTCACTGGTACCAATGCCAAATGCTACTGAGCCAAACGCTCCGTGGGTAGAAGTATGACTATCGCCACACACAATAGTCATTCCTGGCAAGGTAATCCCCAGCTCGGGTCCAATTACGTGAACAATGCCTTGAAACGGATGACCTAACCCATATAGTTCAACCCCAAACTTTTCGCAATTCTCAGTCAGTTTATTTACCTGAGTCCGTGAAAGAGCCTCTTGAATCGGCAGATGCTGATCTTTGGTCGGCACATTATGGTCAGCAGTAGCAATCGTTTGTTTAGGGCGAGCCACCCCGATTCCGCGTTGGGCTAGTCCATTAAATGCCTGGGGGCTGGTCACTTCGTGAATAAAATGGCGATCGATATACAGCACATCAGGACCATTTTCAATACTACTCACTACATGAGCATCCCAGATTTTATCAAATAACGTTTTTCCTAACATGAATTCTAATGAGTGGTGATTAGGGATTGATGATTAATGAATAGTAAACTTCATTAATCATCAATCATTAGTCATTGAGTTACTAAGTCTTCCATCATATTCTTCAGCGCGGAATCAGACACTTCTTTTTCGCGATCGGCTAGTTCTAAAAATTGCTGGTAAACATCATTGACATCTTCTTTGTCTACTTCGTAGCCTAACTCCCGAAGTTTATATAGCAAAGCATGACGACCACTGCGGGCGGTGAGTACAATCGCCGAACCTTCGGCTCCTACCGTAGCCGGATCAATAATCTCAAAGTTCTCCCGCATCTTAATAATACCATCTTGGTGAATACCGGAGGAGTGGGCAAACGCATTTGCCCCAACAATAGCTTTATTCGCTTGTACGGTGAGGTGCATGGTCGATGATACCATTTGGCTGGTAGGCACTAGCTCTTTGGTATTAATTCCAGTCTCGAAACGATCCTTATAACGACTGTTAATAATCATGACTACCTCTTCTAGTGAGCAGTTCCCAGCCCGCTCGCCTACCCCATTTAGCGTACATTCAATCTGTCGGGCACCATTAACCACTCCCGCAATGGCATTGGCAGTAGCCAATCCGAGATCGTCGTGGGTGTGCATACTCATCACCACTTCATCTTTGAACGCCGGAATCTCCTCTACCATCCGCTTGCACATCGCGCCCCATTCTTCAGGAATTGCGTAGCCCACCGTATCGGGTAGATTGATGGTAGTAGCTCCGGCATCAATAGCTACTTTGGTGAATTTAATAAGATAATCAATATCCGCCCGGGAGGCATCCATCGGCGAGAACTCTACGTTATCGCAGTATTTTTTCGCCCGGCTTACGGCATGGTCTACCATCTTCAGCACTTCGTCGCGGGTCTTCCGCATCTGGTGCTCAATATGAATATCCGATACGGAGATGAAGGTATGAATACGCGGATTCGCCGCATTTTCTACTGCCCGAGCAGCAGTATCAATATCGGCATCTAACCCTCGGGCTAGCGCGCAAACCGTAGATCTTTTCAGGCTTTCGGCGATGGTTTTTACGGCATTAAAATCTTGGGGCGATGATATAGGGAACCCCGCTTCAATAATGTCAACTCCTAACTTTTCCAGTTGCTGAGCTAAGACCAGCTTCTCTTCCGGGTTTAACTTAGCTCCGGGCACCTGCTCGCCGTCGCGTAATGTAGTGTCAAATATGTAAATCCGTTGCTTCATAACAAGGAACCTAGATTTTTTAGTACTGAGGATGTAAAAATGTATAGCTAGAATTTATAATTCAACAAAAAAAAAGCAACTATTACGACCGCTATTTTTATATTTATTTCTTTATTCATTCTTAAAACGTAAAAATATAGCTTTTTACAGAAAATAACTACGATGGCTAAGCCTAGATCAACCGATTTACAAATATTATTAGCGTCGCTGAGCAAAGGAGAGAAACGATACGTTACCTTAGAATTACAGAAGCTAGGTGATAACCTCAAAATACAATCCTTGTTTGAGGCGTATACCACGCACCACCTTAGCAATGAGGATGAGATTTTAGCGATTTACCCCCATATTAAGCCGGAGCAATTCTCTAATTTAAAAGCTCATCTCTATCATCGAACGCTGCAATTTCTGCGCGATTTTCACCTCTCGCACAGTAAAGATATTCAGCTACGCGAGTGCATTGATCATGCTCAACTCTTACTAAATCGGGGACTGCACCAGCAGTGTACCAAGGCCCTAGCCAAAGCCAAACGGCTAGCTTCTCAAAACGACAACCTAGAACTCAACCTAGAGATACTTAAACTGCAAAAGCAGGTTTTTGCTCAGGGTATTGGAGCTGAAAGTCAGCAAAAGGTGAATGATATTATTCAGGAAGCACAGGATATTACCCAAAAGATTAGCAATATCAATTTACTGTCCAACATTCAGGTACGGCTAAACCACTGGTACGTAAAAAAGGGATTCGTTCGCCAAGAGACGTACTCAGCCGAGATAGATCAGTATATTCAAGAGCATCTGCCAACTCTCGACGAAGAATCGCTATCGTTTCACGAACGGCTACAGTTATACGAAGTGTACGTAACCTACTACCTGTTCACCCAGAATTTTACGGATGCGTTTCGCTACGCGCAACGTTGGGCCAATTTGTTTGAGGAACAACCGGAGTTTATTCCGTTGCAGCCGATGGCGTATATCCGGGGGCTACACAAGCTGATGATTACCCAACAGCGACTGTATCGCTATCAAGAGTTTTTGGAGACTATGCAACGGCTTCGAGAGGTAGACCAAATCCCCAGCCTTAAACTGAATGAAAACCTGCGGGCTATGCTTTTCAAGTATACTACTATTCACGAGCTGAATGCCTACTTTCTTACGGGTAGTTTTCGGGAGGGGACAGAACTAGTAGCTCGTAAGGCTCAGGAGCTAAATCAGTTTGTAGATCAGCTAGGGAAGCACGCTACCATTACCTTCTATTACAAGATTGCTTGTATGTACTTTGGGGCGAGCGAGTACCGAAAAGCATCGTTTTGGCTTCAGAAAATTATTAATGAACAACAAATAAATCTACGAGAAGACATTCACTGTTTTGCCCGAATACTCAACCTCATTAGTCACTACGAGCAAGGAAACACCGACCTGATTGAGTATTTGATTAAATCAACCTATCGCTTTCTATTGCTTAGGGATGACTTGCACCAGTACCAAACGTATATTCTGAGCTTTCTGAAAAACCTCTCATCTGGAACTACCGAACCTGAACTCATCAAACGATTTGATACGCTTCATCAGCAATTACTTACACTAATTAATAGCCCTTATGAGAAGCGAGCATTTATCTATTTCGATATTATCTCCTGGCTAGAGAGTAAAACCAGTAAACGCAGCGTAGAAGAGGTGATTCAGGAAAAAGCGTACCGCCGAATGCACGCCATGAAGCCAGAACCCGCTCTGAACCTATCGTAGAAACAAGAAGGAACGGATTGAACTACGCCACCTGATTTATACTAAATCTAAGATTAACAGTAAAATACCAACTACCAACAGTATAGTTCCTAAAATAGTACCTACTGACCCCGGAACGACCAACAACAGTATCAATCCGATTGCTGCGAAGATCAACCCTAATCGGCCATTGCTAGAAAGATTCTCTTTTTGTACTTCCTGAGGAGCGGTGCGTATTTCTCGAGTAAGCTGCTTTAGTTCTTGACGAAAGGCTTTTTTCTCAGCTCGCTGCTGCCGACGCACTTCTCTTTTTTCCTGTGCGGTAGATGCCTGATCTAACGCAGCTTGAGTTTCTTCAATTTGTTTTTGGTGGTGTTGTAGATTAGTAATTTTCTGCTCAAGTGCCTCCTTACGTTCGGTAGCAGATACTTCCTTCATCGGAACTTTCTCTACCGAAGCGATGACTTGCTGGGTTTCGGGAGAAACTTCTTTTTGAGGCACAGCTTTGGGAGTGGCTTTAAAATAATAGGAATTACCGTAGGCAATTTTACTACTCTGGCAACTACTAAACAGCCCAACGGCCAGACAGGCTATTGCCAAAATTAATGTACTAATCTTAGAAGTCATGGAATTCAAACTTTGTGGTGGAAATATTCTGAAAAGATCAAGCTTTCAGCCTGAATTCCCAATCGCTTAATAGACCAAAACTTACATATTCTAAGCAGTAGCCCTTTGGCCGTATTAATGAAGAGTGTTTAATGTAGAAGGTAGCTTAAAAGGTTCTCCTTTCGACTGCTTTAGCTGTTGCTTCAGTTGTTGACGAACGGCGTAGTACTGTTGCGCCCGATTACCCAAAAGTTGTCGGAACTGTACGAACCCTAATAGTGGAGCTGCCAACCAAGCATCCGGTAGTGATGTTGAGGGCAGGTCAAGAATATCAGCAATGGTATCACCCAACAGGAAGCGCATGTAACGAGCTGCAATTTCCTTCCCGTCAAAGGCAGTATTGTTAGGTACTACGGTTAACAACGATTTGGTCAATTCTTGTCCAGCTTTGCTGGGCGCGTGCTGACGTTCCGAAATCTTTTTCAGTAGCCAGAAAGCCTCTTTAGTAGTATCAGGCAGTAGCGGTTCATCTACTCCCATCGTATAATTTGCCACATTCCATAAGTGGATATAAGCGTGAGCTTCTTCTTGCGACACTTCTATTCCGATTTTTCGTAACCCGCGAATGGGCAGCACCGAAAATGACAGGTTAGTTCCCGCCATATCTTCCTGATTAACTGGTTGACCCCAGGCTTCATTCCAATCGTTTTTTTGCTGAATGTGGTAGCGGATAGTCGCATGGACTAGGCGAACCTTCTGAGCACTACATATAGCTTTTCCCTGCGGGCTGAACCCATTTTTTTCCCCTACGTCCAGCACATACTGCCCAGTTTCAGCCAAACGCTTCGCCGGATTCTTACGAAGCCGCTCCGACCGATAGAGCACTTGTGCCCCATCAGCAGAGGCATAATCGAACGGTAGCGAGAGCAGCCCCAGCATTAGCAGTAAATCAGAAATATGCTTCTCCAAAAACTGCTGTCCCCGCTGCATGAGCTTGAAATCGACCCACTCCGGAAGCTGCCGCGTAGTTTCCAGAAAATACACTACCGAATCAGGGAGTCCAGTGGGTAGTTGGTAATTATTAACTGTGAGAGATTGGATGATACTGTGGTACTGCTTGGCCTGCTTATTACGCATAAGATCCGCTACTGCCTCATCAGCAATGGGGTCAGTACGTAAACGCATCTCATCTAAAAACTGATCGTTATATAAAGTAATCTTACTCATTATCCGGTATTTGTTCTATAACAAGCGTAAGCAGCGTTAGTTTACTCAAACCACCGAGGGGAAGGGTGTTTGGGTGTTCGGAATTACATGAATACCTGAATACTTAAAATACTATTTCAAACTTCGCAGGTACTCGCTGCTTTTCTTGATGTCGCCTAACGGATTATCGGAAGCATCTTGCTCTACAAACACATGCTTTATCTGGGCTTCCTGAGCAGCTTGAAGAATTTCTGTAAAATTGAGCACTCCGCTACCTACTGGTTGGAAACTTTCGGGGGGCATAGTAATGGCCCGGTACGTTTGAGGGGCATTCTCTTTTTTGTCTTTTAAGTGCAGCAATTCAATGCGGTTAGCATATTTCCGAATATACTCAGCCGGATTGTGCCCAGCTACCGATACCCAAAATACGTCTAGCTCAAAGCAGACTAGTGCAGGATCGGTTTCTGACATCAGTACTTCCATGGGCGAGCTACCGTCCATCGGTTGGAGTTCAAACGAATGGTTATGGTACCCTAACTGAATACCTACTTTCTTACAAAGCTCACCAGTTTGGTTTAGCTGCTCAGCCAGTGTTTTGTAAGCGTCTATTCCACCGCGCTCTCCCGGATAAAGAAACGGGAAAATAAAATAAGACACCTCATATTCAGCCGCTTGATCTATTGCCACCTGTAGCGTGTAGTTAGCGGGAGGACGGCGTACTCCAGTGGCTTCTAAAAGCTCCCAGTTTCCGGTTAATAGCGGAGACAAAAAATGAGTACTATTGATGGCGATCCCCAAGCTTTTCAATACCGAGTGTAGCTGAGGAAGCAATTGACCATCAAACAGTTCTACCTGTTGATAGCCCGCGTTCCGAATAGCTTGCATTGTTTCCTGAGGTTTTTCTACCAGCACATCCCGAACTGTATATAACTGTAACCCCAGTTGGTCAATAAAACCATCAGTGGTGTGAAATACACTGTTGATTGGCAGTACCGAGGTAGCTGCCAGAAAACTTGCTTGTTTTAAAAAATCTCGTCGGGTGGTAAACTCTTGCATAGCATCTTTTAGTACGATGCTATCTTAAAGAAAGTTAAGCTTAGATGAAAGTGAGGTGGCTTCCCGCTTATTTTTTGTGCTTCACTTTACGAGAAGATTTACCCCTTCGCATACCGAAAATATCAATAGGTATTACGTAAGCGGTTAAGACCTGTAGCGCATTGTGCTTATACCCCAAATACTCCTCTATCTCGGTAGTTCCAATTTCAAAACTTTCGTTACCCCCCATAAATGTAGTACCCGATACGTAACGCAAATTAATTACTACTTCGTGCCCCGATCGGTTTACCGGAATACTAAACCCGCCTCCGGCAGCCAAACTGAACTGGAGCCGATTGGCACCATCTACTGCCAATACCCCTTCGGCAGGTTCGTCTTCCGAAAAACGAACTGTGTAATCTATTTGAGTCAGCTGATCACTGCCAAAAAATTCATAAGCCGTCACTGTTCCCCGCCCCCCTAGCCAGTAACTTATTTGCGGCCCGGCATTAATAAACCAACGAGCTTTGCTTCGCCCAATAGGCCCAGTAATGCGTAACAAAATAGGTGCGTCCAGAAAATGAGAGTACGTCTGATTTTCTACTATCCGAGTGGAGGTTGAGTTGTAACGCTGTACTTTTCCTTTCCGACTATACACTAATTCACTGTAAAACGCTAGATGATCGCTTATTTCGTAGGCGTAACTCCAGCCACCTAAATAGTTGAATGATAAATCTTGCTGAAAATCCACCCCATCGTACTGTGAACCGTAACCAGCCACCGTTGCTTGCCCTCCTACAATTGGTCCCGTAAGAATTTGTGCTTTTGTCTCAGAAAGAACTATTATGCCCCAAAATATCAGTAAAACCCTGCTCACCCTTATCATTATATTTTTACTATCAAATTACAAAAGAGTGATTCTCTAATTGGCTTAGATTAAGATCGGAACCTACAGCGTAAGTTTTTACGAATTAAAATGCTGAGAAAATAAGAAAGACATCAGCCAGAAGCCAATGCCTTTACTGTAAGTTGGTAAACTCTAATGATTAGCTAGCTGATTATTCTACAGTAGGGTTTTGAGAAGCTTCGTCGGGCACATAAATACTCACTTCAGTACCCAAGAACGGCTGGCTCTTCAAGGTAATTTCTCCCCCTATTTTTTCAATCGCATTCTTCGCAATATAAAGCCCTAAACCACTTCCCTTAACGTGGCCGTGTCCTCGGTAAAACATGTCAAATGCTCGCTGTTGCATAGTACGATCCATGCCTAGACCGTTGTCTTTTACCTTGATTTTGATCCCTTCTTTATAAGTACGAACGGAGACCTTGATAACTGTATCGTTGGTGCTAGTCTTTCTAAACTTAATACTGTTTTCTAGCACACCTCTTAAAACGTTAGTGAGCATGTGTTCATCGGTGGTAGTGCGCTACTGTTATTGTCTGTTATTGTATTGGGTAAAACTTGATACATATACACGCTTCGTTAAGGGTTTCGGTAGGTGAAGTAATGCGTGTAGCTAGTGCATTATTACACTAGAAGTAAGTATGGCATTTCTTGCTGTAAGGAATACGATAGCTCAACATAAACTCATGAGAACCATTGGAGTACGCTCCGATATCTGATAGGGTATGGTCGTAACTATAACCCGCACTAATATTTTTACTAATCTCTAATTTCATAATACCGATCAGGGCATCTTCACTACGGTACGAGGCACCTACCGTTAGAATGTCATTAAGAATCAAGTTAGCCCCCACCTCGGCTGAGGTAGCATTTCCTTCTTGCACTCGCACCAAAACGGAAGGAAGTACTTTTACTAGTGGATTTAAGGTGAACACCCGACCCGCAGTCAGAAAGTAATAGCGCCTTTCCTGACTGAATGAACCTAATTCTGCCCCATCGGCCAAAGTACTATTCAGAAGATAGGGGATAGATAAGCCAGCAAAGAAGTTGGAATTTGAGTAGTATAACCCCGTTCCGAAGTTGGGGTTGAATGAATTACGAAAGCCAGTAGCCACTGCATCCGCTGTTTTTAGGTTTAATTTAGAGAAGTCGGATTGCAATCGGCTAAAACCTGCCTGCAAGCCCATAGCCAGTGTTCCGTGCATCATTTTAATTTTGTAAGCATACGATACGTACATTCGCTGATCGCTGTGAATACCGATCCTATCATCTGAAGCAATAAGCCCAATACCGACTTTTTTATCCTTGATAGCCTTATGAGCAATTATAGTATTGGTGACTGGTGCTCCCTCAAAGTTATCCCACTGACGACGATGTAAGGTCGTAATCTGTAATTGATCTTGACTACCCGCATACGCCGGATTAATAGCCAAGCGATTGAAAACATACTGAGAATACAGCGTACTTTGCTGACCGAAACATTCGGTAATCAGCAAAAGAAGCAAGGCAAAAGAAAAGGTTATTCTCTTAAGCAAATGCTGTGGTATGTTTATTATAAATCGTTTCATTTTACCAACTTAACTTCTATTACCTGTGTAACTTTACCTTACAAATATGCAATTATAATCTTAGAAAAAGAAAATTTATTATAAAAAAAGTCATATTTACATTTCTTTTAAACCCTCTTTTTTTCCCAAAATGAATCTATTATTAGGCAATGTTACTATCTAAATAGTGTATCATTACCACTTTAAAGTATTGATAATTAGGATATTACATATTTCAAAAGCCAAGCTTTAAAAATTGCGATAGGTTGAAATATGGATAAAAACTTACGTAAGGTTATTTTTTCACTACAGATACTATCTAGGGGCAGAAATAAAGAATGAAACGTACTGTTTAGTGTCTATCTAGTAGATTATTTACTACTTCTGGCTTCTTAGCAGTAGTATTATACAGTTGTAAGTCTTTTCAACCAAAGTTAGCGGACTACTACTAGTTTCATTGCAATTACAAACCAGAATAACTAAAAGCTGGCACTATCTTCCTTATGTAAGGTCGGCAGGTAAGTTAAATTTATAATACAGTTGTGCTAGCGGACTTTTATAGCTCAATAAGTGTGACGACTCTTATTAACTATGAAACTACAAAGTATTTGGCTTAGCGTTCTGCTAATGCTAGCACTCTCTTTCTCAGTAGTTGCTCAAGAAGTCAACTGTGCTAATGGCATAGATGACGATGGTGATGGGCTAGCTGACTGTTTTGATGACGACTGTGTAAGCTCACCATTGTGCCAAAACCGGGAGAGTGATTGTACCGATGGATTAGATAATGATGGAGATGGATTACCCGATTGCCTAGACGATGACTGTAAGGGTACGCCAAATTGTCCGGTTGAAACTAATTGTAATAATGGTATTGATGATGATGGTGATGGTTTCTTTGACTATTACGATGGTGACTGCTTAGCCGATCCTGATAACCCCAATGATTTTATTATTAATGTAGCCGACTGTGAAGTAAGGCCAAGCGGCAATTTATTTACAATAGAAAAAGCCTGGGATTCGCCTATGCAAACCAGTGCTACCCGTGGCTCATTTGCTTTAGCCGACCTTGATAAAGACGGCATAGCCGAAGTGATTTCGTACAACGATGAGACTGGTTATATGTATATTCTTGAGGGTAAGGATGGATCAATTAAAGACCAAGTGAAAGTAACCGATAATGAGGAGTTTGCCTCCTACCCAGCGGTAGGGGATGTAGACGGAGATGGGTTCGGTGAAATATTCCATATAGACCGTAGCGGAAGGGTACGAGCCTACAATCATAATTTAACCTCACTTTGGTCGACGCAAAGTGCCCCTGCAAGCAGACCCCGCCCACCCCTACTGGCTGACTTTAACCAAGATGGTGTAGCGGAACTGTATTACGTAAATGAAATTAGAGATGCTACCACTGGTACCGTGCTTGTGGAAGGTAGTCACGGAAAAAATATTTATCCGAGCGGCAATGATTGGAATAACAATCTTGCCGGAGTGCCTGTTGCCGTAGATATTTTACCCCAAAGTGGAAGTTGTCCAGACTGCGACGGACTAGAGTTAGCGATAGGCCATCTGGTGTACTCTGTAAATTTAGTGAGCAATCAACTCACAGAACGCTTGAATATGGATGATGCTGCTACTAAAATTGGGCATTATCATACGGATGGATATCGTCCTAAGCAGATAGGTAGTGGAGAACAAAACTGGAGTTCTACTTCAGTCGCTGATTTCAACCAGGATGGTCATTTGGATATTATCTGCAGCGGTACTACGGGAAGCTTAGAAGGTCCTACTACCATATTTTTTTGGGATATTCACAACAATACTGTTCGTTCATTTATTCCTACTCGTCCGGTATCTACCATTCCGGCGGGCTTCACCGATGGCTACGGTGACTTCATGGGCACTAAATTCTGGAAGAAAGGGGTTGGTGCTCTCAATATTGCTAATATTGATAATGATGCGGGTTTGGAATGTACATTTATGTCTGGCTCTAGTTTATACGCTTTAGATGAAAACTGGAACCTAAAATGGGCTAATTACACTGATTATTGGGAGGGGTCGTCTGGTTTTACCAGCACGGCAGTATTTGATTTTGACGGAGACGGGGCTTCAGAAATTATTTATCGTGATGAAATAAATTTGCATATCGTTGATGGCTTCACGGGCGACCCTGTCACGTTATACGCTAGCGCTGATTTCTGTAGCTCAAACACTCATGCCGAATATCCCATTGTAGCCGATGTAGATGGCGACGGGGAAACTGAAATCGTAGTCGTTTGTGGTAGAGATCAGAATTTTCCCAACGAAACAACTAGAACTGGAGGAGGGAATCAGAAATTCGGCTTTATTAGAGCCTACAAAGCAGCACCCGGTACCTTTTGGGTGCCGTCTAGAAGTGTTTGGAACCAGTTTGCCTACTTCAACGTGAACATCAACGATGATTTGAGTATTCCCCGCTACCAGCAACAGCACCACTTAGGGTTTGCCCAAGAGTGTAACTTGTTGCCAACGGGCACCGCGGGCTTCTCGCTGAACAAATACTTGAACCAATCGCCTAAGATTAATTTCTGTGGCATCTTACAATTCCCTTCCCCTAAGCTGGACTTCACCGCCCCACCCGAGGTATTTCCACCCACCTGTCCTGATACTCGCTTCCGGGTACGGCTACGCTTCATTAATTCGGGTGATGATGTAGTGGGCAACCCCGTGCCAATATCCTTTTATCAGAATGATCCTCAAGTGGCTTACAGCAATGGAGTCGCCAGTCCCTACCTAGAAACTATTGAGGTGGATATTCCAGGAGGGCTACAGCCCGGTGAATCGCTGGATACACTGCTCTGGGTCAACGGCATCTCTGGCCCCTTCACCTTGTATACCTCTCTAAATGACATTGGGCCTTTTAATCAAACTACGGGTAGCAGCTTAAGCAATACCGCTTTTTATCCTCTAGACGAGTTGAACGGAACCATTCGCGAATGCGACACCGACCCCGATGTGGTTGCTACCCCAGTCACCCCCTTTCCCTTCAACGTAACCGCCTTGGTAGTGCAGGATAACTCCAAATGTGCTGGGGCCTTTAACAGTGACGGTATAGTAACCGCCAATGTAGGAGGAGATACGGTGAACTTTATCTTCCGATGGTACCAAGGAAACGTAGTCAAAACAGTTCCTGATTATCTGGGGGCAACCCAGACCGGGCTGACTGGCGGAACGTATCTGGTAGTCGCCGAAGCTCCAGGCGCGAACTGTAACTCATCTTCCCGAACGGTAGTTGTCGATGATTTGGCGGTTCCCCCAGTGGTTGTCACCTCCATTACAGATGATCAGGTTTCCTGCGACCCAGCCAATCCTACCGGAGCTCTATCAGCCTACGTGGATGAAGGCGGAACCGCTGTGACCGCTGGTTATTCCTTTTTCTGGTATCGGGGGTTAAACGATGTGATTCCGGCTCGACCAGGTTACAGTGGTGGTCCAACTGTAGACCAACTCCCATCAGGCGACTATCGTCTGGTGGTCTCTAACGCCAATACCGGCTGTACCACGGTGGAAGACGTATTTCTGCCGGACAACCAGATTACCCCGCCCATTCGGCTAGACGATCAAGTAGACGTAACCGTATGTGATCCGGCTTTCGCTAATGGCGAAGCCGAAGTATCGGTGAGTGGAAATACGACCGATTATGATTTTTACTGGTACTCCGGTAATGTTTCATCTCCCGACACCACTTCAGCTGTACTATTTCAGGGCAATCACCTGGAGGATCAGATGAGTGGTACCTTTACAGTGTTTGCAGCTGATAGAACTACTCGCTGTTTATCCGACCCTCTGGTGGTAACTATTAATGATAACTCGGTTAATCCGGTGGTAAATACCGAAGTAGTCGCCCCTCAATCGGCTTGTGCTCCAGTTCCGCCTAATGGTTCACTACGTGCCACCGTAGATGAAAGTGCTACCGGGGGTAGTGCGACCGAAACGAGCGGCTATACGTTTGAGTGGTACGCTGGTAATCAAACTTCTTCTACTCTGCCCGCTACTCCGCTGTCTACGGGCAGTGTGCTATCGGGAGCTGACCGAGGTAACTACACAGTGGTAGTTACTAATACTACTACAGGTTGCCAAACTTTCCAGTATCGGTTCTTACCCCAGCAAATTACCCGTCCGGTAATTGACCTCAACGCCACCGTTGTTCACGCCGATAATTGTACAGATCCTTGGGGTAGTAGCATCACGGTGAGCGCCGACGGGGGGCAGACCTCAGCAGATGGGTATACGTTTGAGTGGCGCGATGCTAGCAATACGGTGCTTCCTGAAACCAGTGAAACACTTAACAATATTCCTCCCGGTATCTATACCGTTTTAGTGGCTAGTCCGCTCGGTTGTACCGCCCAAGATACAGCTCAGTACGAAATACTGGATCAGGCTCCTAAACCTACCATTTCCTTACGGCGATTCAATAATAATAGCTGTGATGCCGGGCAACCCAACGGGGTAATTGCCGCTAATAGCTTTAGTGGTTTGGCAACAGACTATTCTTTTGCTTGGTTTTCAGGAAGCCCATCTGGCTCGCAAATTTTCACCAATATCTCTGCCAATGGAGACAGTATCTTTAATCTGGCAGCAGGCACCTATGCTCTACGAATCACCGATAACACCACCCAGTGTAGTTCAGTAGCCTACACTTCCATTCAAGATGTTCCCACTCCTCAGCCACTAATTGATACTGTAAGCGTTACGGCTACAACGGATTGTCGGGCTGCATCGGCTGATGGTGAAGTTATTTTCGCCGTAATCGGTGGCTCCCAACCACTTCCCTACGATGTGACCACTAACCGAACGTATACTTTCCGATTGTACGCGGGAACTACCGCTACCGGAGTGCCGATGGCTACTACTTCGAGCGGACAGTTTTCGGGACTAAACTTTGGGGACTACACGGCTACGGTAGAAGATGACTTCACTCGTTGTGTTTCGCCCCCAATGACCATTAGCATTGAGCAAGACCCCGACATTCAGCTTACTTGGGGATCGTTTATTCCGCCTGCTTCCTGTTCTACTGCCGACGGAAGCCTGGGTATTTCGGCCACGTCACCCAGTAACAATTCTCCTTCGGGAGCTGGTTATACATTTGATTGGTACTTCCTAGGCAACTCCAAAAACAACTCGGGATTAGTTAATCCGGGGGTTATATTTTTTCAGAACGACTTTGAGTCTCGGCGAGAAACGCTATCATCAGGCTATTACGCCGTTACTGTAACCGATAATCTGACGGGCTGCGAAATCTCTGACACTTTATTTTTACCTCAAGCCGATCCCCCTAGTTTAAGCACGTCGGTTACCGATGCTACCGAGTGTAGCCCCGGTAACGGAAGTATTGAGTTCACAATCACTCCCGGTGGTTCCCCTCTAACTCCGCTAGATCGCTACCGCGTCTATCTATACATCGGAAATTCTTTTGATCTGGGCAACGAAATTGATACGCTAAACCCCGTCGGAACCGTTGCCATTACATCCAACTTTACTGATTATGCACCCGGTCAGTACACTGTAGGAATTGTAGACAACATATCAGGTTGCCCAATAATTGAGGAAGCAGTACGAATTAGAATGATCAATCCTGACCCTATCATCACTTTCTTCCCTAGTGCTGATTTTAGTTGTGATACCGATGGCGAGGGGCAGTTGATCGCATCAGTTGTAGGAGGGGGTGATGGCGATGCTAACCAGGGTAATTTTACATTCGAGTGGTTTGAAGGGGTTGATACAAGTACTCCGCTACCCGCTGCCCAAGTAGACGATTCTCTGGCCTTTGACCTGCCAGAAGGCTACTATACCGTGCGGATAACGGATAACGATGGAGTGGGTCAGGGTTGCTCTTATGATTCAACGTACTACTTGCCCAAACTTTATAAGGATATTGCCATTACCAGCATTACGACGCTGCCCGATTCGGTTTGCGGCCCAAGCCCTACCGGAAATATTTGGGTGAATACGATCACTGAAGATGGCACTTCAGTAGCGCTGAGCGATTACACTCTCGAGCTGCTGGATGATACCTTTACCTCTTTCGCTGCGACTGGAACCGGAATTGCTAGTGATCCATTTACCGCACTACCCGAAGGGGACTATTACGTGCGAGCGACGAACCTAGCCACCGATTGTGAAACGGTTTCTAGTTTAATATTGGTAGAGAATACCGCCGAACCTCCGGGCATTACCATTACCGAAGAAGAACCCGATTTTAGCTGTGCAATGGGTAGTTCTACCAACGGTACTGGAATACTAAACGCTACGGCTACGGGCACATTTGATAATGATGCCGATCAAGACCATTTTACCTACACTTGGTTTGCAGGTAACGACACCCTATCAGTCAATCAATTACCAGCGGCCAATATTGATACCGACCCTTCCCGAGCTATTGGCTTAACTGCGGGGCAGTACACCGTCCTGGTGCAAGACACTTCCGGCCATAGTAACCAGTGTACGTACTTTATTACCTACGAAGTTACTTCCGTAGACCGGGAAGTCATCCTCACTTTGGACACTGACCCTCAGCAGATATGTGATCCTGCCGATGGAACCGCCTTTGTTGTTGATACGCAAGAAGAGTACTACTTCAACGGTACGCAGGTAATTGATACTGATGTAAGTGATTACACGTATAACTTATACGATAATGAGCTAGACTCACTGACAACATCCGCTACTGGTCAGTTTGAATACCTAGCTGAAGGTATTTACTTTATCACTACCGATAGTGTCAATAATTGCTACTCCGCCCCTACGTCCGTAGAAGTGGACAATATCAGCGAAGACCCTATTATCAGTATCCAGCTTATTGCTTCTCAGTACAGTAGAAATCCTGACCCAAGTAGTTGGACCGGAGCACTGCAAGCGCAGGTGCAGGTAGCCAATAATCAGCCATTAGACTCCATAGCGAACAACTTTACGTATCGTTACCGTTGGTACAATGCGGATGATTATAATGTAGGACAGGAAATAGGAACCGATGCTGCCATCAACCAATTAGATTCGGGGGAATACTTGATAGAAGTTCTAAACGAAGTAACCGGCTGTGTGACCACCAACCGATTTTTACTCCCATTTGTGGAGGTGGAACCCCAACTGTTTGTACAAGCTAATCCGCAGACAGTTTGCTTCGCTAACGGTAGTTTGGCTTTAGATAGTATTACCCTGGCAGGCGAAGTTGATCGTACCGAAGATTACCAGATTAAACTATACGCCAATGTATACGACCCTACCCAAGCCGCTCTCGATTCAGTGGTAAATTTTTCGGGTACGGTTCCCTTTGATAGTCTTCTAGCAGGCACCTATTATGTGCGAGGCTTCCACCAAACTCTGCAATTGGAAACCAACCTACTTCAACTGGACATCAGAGACGAGTCTACTGTCCCGAGGCTGGATATTGAAGATTTACAAGCCCAGCGTAGTTGCGATACGCTGCGACTGGCTACCGGAGCCATTGCCATAAAGGCGATAGAAGCCGATGGTAGTTATGCCCCCTACACCTATCGCTGGTTTAGAGGGGCTACTACCAATCCCATGAATGAGCTAGTGCTAGAAACTGAACCCACTATTGATAGTCTGACCGCCGGGCTATATACCGTATTGGTAGAGAACCAGCGTACACGTTGCGCTGCAATTCAGAATTTTCAGATTGTTGAACAGACAGAAATCCCGGAAATTACCGCGACGGCTGCACCAGCATCAGTATGTGATCCTCAGTTAGGCGACGGAATGGTGCAGGCTGAACCACTTTCATCAGGTCGCTATCGCTACGATTGGTACATAGGCGACACCATCCAAGCTTCTCCCGACTTTGTGGGTCAAGTATGGGCGGGAGTAATGCCGGGTAACTACACCGTTACCGCTACGGATATTACAACCAATACCTGCACCTCGCTACCAATTACGGTCACTGTAGAAGACCAATCAGTTCCGCCACAAGTAGAAGTTATGCTAGAAGAGCCCTATTCCACTTGTGACCCAAACCTGCCCAATGGCTTACTCTACGCTCAGGTAAACGGGCAAACGGTAGGGTATGATTACAGATGGTACGATACTCAGGATAATCTCGTGAGCGAGGGGCCCCGGGCGTATAATTTAACGCCTCAAACCTACCGAGTGGAAGTTACGGAAAGGGCAACGGGTTGTGTAGCCGAAGCAGTTGGAATTGTAGAGCAAGGTGAACGAATTGTAGATGCCCCTGATGTAGAAATCTTATCTCATATGACCAATTGTGCTGATCCCGATGGGGCAGTAACTGTCTCAGTGAATGGAGGTGTCGAAGATTATGCTTTCTCATTCTACTACGCCGATGGCACCCCATTACCAGATTCATTGATTTCGGTGGGAGAAGCTGATTTATTAATCTACGTCTCATCCCTACCCGCCGATACCTACCAAGTAACTGTGACCGAACTTATTACGGCTTGTACCTCAGAGGCTGCCTTCTTTGAGATTCTCGACGAGGGCTACACCCCTCCCTTCCGTGTTGAGACAACCCCTTCTAGTTGCGGAGCTAGCAACGGAACGGCAACCGTTATTCCTGAAGAAGGATTGAGGGTTGTATCAGTTGAGTGGGGAACTCCAGAAACGAATGGATTTACTTCGCAAGGATACGTGACTAAAAACTTGCCGGCTGGTACGCTGCCTGTACAGATTAACTGGGAAAACGGCTGCTCGTACGAAGGCATGGTAGAAATTGGCACTGATATTAACGTCTACAATGCTGTTACCCCTAATGGTGATGGCGACCATGACTTCTTCGAGATTGACTGTATAGATTTATTCCCGAACAATACGGTCAAAATTTTTAATCGAGCCGGTAGCTCAGTGTACGAAGCTCAGTATTACAACAATCAAAATGTCCGATTTGAAGGCATTGGCAACCGCGGATTATACGTAGGTGGTCAGCGACTACCGGATGGCACCTACTTCTACGTAATTGAGAAGAACGATGGATCTAAGCCTAAAACCGGATACCTGGAGTTAATCAACTAAAAAAAGCACCTCATAATGAAGTGCCTTTTCACCTAAACTACTATCTATGAGAAACTTAACTATTTCCTTTGAGTAAGCCCACACCAGCTTATTTTGGGTACGCTAGCCAGATACGACCCAAAGGGTGATTGGCTATTAATATTTTGATAGACCAGTGGTATTGCTTCAGACGCCGAAAGCGCAATATCAGCGTACTGCCAAGCCTGATTAAAACGTTGTTGTACCTCCTTAGCTTCCGCCACTTTGTTCTGAGCCTCCAAACTTTGATAAAGTCCGTTAAGAGCCCAGCCATTTTCAGGTAAAAAGAACAGGTCTTCCCGATACACCGCTTCGGCTTCCGTAAATTTTCCCATTTCCAGTAGCACCACTCCAAGCGGATGTCGCACTGAAAAAAACCAATCAGGTGGTTCGTTGTAGTTCAAACGACCTTCAATCCCTACCGCTTCACGAAGCAACACTTCCGCAGCTTGGTAATTATGCTGCTGGCGTAGAATTTCAGCTGCTAATACTCGCTCAGCAATGGCTAGTAGCTGATCTACCGAATTCAATTCCCAAATTGTAATGTCTTGCAGTGCAGGATTCGCAGCTACGTTTTTTAAACTGGCAAGTGCTTGCTGGGCTTTGGCTAATTGATTTTTCCCGGCAAAAGCCATACCCCGGGCATAATGCCATACTCCCTGCGGATATAACAAGGTTGAATCGGGCTCCCGGAGGGTTAATATATGATTCCATTGCGAAAATTTCACTAGCAAATAATGAGGAATCATATGATAGTGCTGTAAAGTTTCCCAACCAGGCTCGCGCATCATGGCGGTATCAGTATGCATGGCAGTGCGAAATGCAGCATTAATTGCTAGCTCTCCCCGACCCTCCAGAGCTGCGGTAGCCGCTAAAAAGTGAATATTATGCGGATACAACGCTAGTGGGTACATTCCCTGAATCTGACACTCTTCTAAATACAGACTGTCAACTACAATTGCTCGCTCGTTCACTTCTGAACCTTGGTGATAGTCTCCCGTCCGGATGTAGATATGCGAGGGCATATGTACTAAATGTCCGGCACCTGGCACCAAATTTTTCAAACGATCAGCACTGGCAAGCCCCCGTTCGGGTGAATCGGAAGCCTCCACAGCATGAATGTACAGATGGTTTGCCCCCGGATGATTGGGGTTACGCTCCATGACTGTTTCTAGTAAATCAGTAATCTGAGGAGTCCAGGGCTTCGCCACTCCCCGCTTGGTGTATAAATCCCAAGGGTGCAGGTTCATTAGCGATTCGGCGTACCAAACCGCAACATCATCAGCATTGGGAAACTGTTGGTAGACCTTAGATAATTCATTAGCATATTCCTGATCCAATGCTGACTGATTATCGGTTTTCTCGTAATTGTAGCGGTAGGTTGAAGCGTTGATAAGGGCTTGTTCCCAATCAGAAGTGTGGCTCATATTCGCTACCGCTCGTTGCGTGAGGTACTGGGCTTCAGCTTTACGCTCATTCTCCATGGCGGCATTATAGTTAGTACCCAAAACGTGGGCGGCACCCCAGTAGGCCATTGCACAGGTAGAATCCAAGCGAATGGCTTCGCGAAACGAGCGTTCGGCCTCAGCGTGATTGAAACCGTAGGTCAAATTTAAGCCCTGCGTGAAGTACTGCTGCGCGCGATCAGAGTCAGTAGTTACCAACAGAGAGTAGTCTCCTAGATTATTAAACAAAGGGGCTTGGGGAGACAAAGACCGTTGGGGCGACTGGCACTGAGCCAACCCCAGTAGTAATAACCCCCACACCGAGGTGCAGTGCATTAGCTGAAGGTGAGCGACTCTTATTTTCATAACAGTACTATTTGTGAGAGGGCATAAACCTCGATGGTATCATCTTTTGGTAGCGACGAGCAAAGAAATGATACTGACCAAACAACCAGCCATAGCCTAATAGCAGCACCTGATAAGCCGGAATAATAAACCCGATATACCAAAGCCAACGAGTAAGTCCGCTCGTCTCAGCCGTAACGCCTACCCACTGAAAGATCACCGGGCGAATCATTACGATTGAGCTGCCCGTTAGACTGAATACCAGCAGAATTACTAGAACTTGCCGGATATCGTCTACTTTCCAGCGATTTTGTAGCTTTTTTAGAAATTTCATAGTTTTTGGGGATTGGGGTTTAGGAGTTGGGGATTAGGGTTTAGGAAAGTCAATTGCCTAAACCCTAATCCTCACCACCTAGTATCTACTGTTAAAATACTCGGGATACGTTGAAGCCAAAGTGAATATCTCCGGCGAAGAAGTTACCATTGGTTTCGGCAATAAAGCCTTTCTCAATCATGGCCCGGCTATTGGTAAGATGCAGTTGGAATACGTGCCCACCGGTTTCAATATCAAAGCCAATAGCAAGCGAGTTAAACAACTGATTCAGATCATCCTCTGCGTATTCTTCCGCATTCAGTCGGTAGTAATACTCTCCATTGAGCGATACTCGTTGCGTTAATTTTATCCGTCCGCCAACGCCTAAGGCATAAATATCATTCTCTCCTTCTCGCTCCTGAATGCGGTTACGGTGCACCAAAGTAGGCATTATCTGTAATGACAAAGCCGAGCCAAACTTACGGGCAATCAGCAGTTGCTGCGTATAAAACATCCGAGCTGTGAGGTCTGGAAACTCTCCGGGCGATGATTCAGTGAGCGTATTGATGGCTGCACTAGAAAATGTCACCACCGAAACCGGCATCACCCGCTTTCCCTTACTCTGACGAAGCCATTTTATTTTGGCAAAACCATCGTAGGTTTTCTCAAACGAGTTGCGTCCTACTCCCAGCGTCAGAAAATCAGCTACGCCGTATTCTAGTCCTAAACGAACATTAGCCGCATCAAGGCCGAAGAATTCGTAAGCTCCAGAGTTAAGCCGTCCGAAACGGTGAGAAATCAGGAATTCCAGCTCTCCCTGTTTGCGGGTTTCTACGGTGTGGCCGTTAATTAACCGGCTTCCCTTAAAGGTAGCTTCAGTAAAATGAATTGATTCTTCCGTATTGGCCTCGAGTAAGTTCATCAAATCATCTTGGGCAAAAGCACCTACTGACAAGAGAACCGCTACGCTGAAGAAGAAAAGTGTACGTATTTTCATGATAGTTTACACTAATGGATAATAGGTAATTGAAAGTTGATGGTTGGAAAAGAATACAGTGACCTGCCAAAGACAGGCCATTGTACGGATTAACAACACAACCTCTCCGAACCGCCGCTAAGCAGTTCGGCTAGATTGATTCGCCTATGTTAACTGTTTAGCGGATCATACTTCAAATCCACGGTTACTTCTACCTCTTCAGCAATATTGTGAAAAACGATTTTCGGAATATCAATATCATGATCGGCTACCTTAATCATGAACTTGGTTTGAGCATTTACCTTCGCACCATTAATTACAATGGTTCCCTCGGTAGTAACGGGCTGAGTTACTCCGTGAATCGTCATGGTTCCTTCTACGGTTACAGTGTACGCTCCATCTTTTGTAGGATCAATGGGGCTACCATTGCTGAAAGTGCCTTTGAAAATAGCTTTGGGGTATTTCTCTGATTCCACATAATTTTCATTGAAGTGCTCCCGCATGAGCGACTTGTCAAATTCAAAGGCTTGCATATCCATGCTCACTACTACTTCTTGCTTAGCAAAATCAATGACACTCTGCACTTTATTGTTGTGGGCTTCAATATCCTCGAGGGGCGCACTAGAAAAGAATTTAGTGTGTCCGGTCTGGGTAATAAACTTATCCTGAGCCACTAGCGAGTTGCTTACTAAAAAGGCTAGGTAAATGATGATTATATTTTTCATGGTAATTTAATATAGTTGAAATTGGATAGTTGAAAATTGATAGTGAATGACTAGACTATTGATTGTCTTTTGTTAATTGTTAAGGGATTGAATGAGAGAATGATTGAGTTATTGAGTATTATCAGTCATTGGTCATTAATCATTACTCATCATTCATTGCGGGGCAACCCTTGCGGGGCAACCCTTGCTAATTGTTACTCAGTGCTGGCTCCATCGCCTACCCAGCATGCAATATCCTGAATTTGCTGGTCGGTAAGCTCTCTTCCGCTAGAAGCCGGGGGCATTGACTTACTAGCAGTCCGAGCTTGAATCCGGGCAGCCCGGTTCTGAATGGTTGCTGCGGTTCTAAAATCAGGTGATATGGTACCATCGTGGCAGTTAGACAGCGCGCAGTTATTTTTCACAATGGTTTCTACTGCTTCAAAAGCTACTCCGCTGGATAGCAGTACGGTCTGTACACTCTCGCAGCCATTGGCATCTTGGGTTATTACTTCGTACTCACCGGGGGCTAGCCCTGAGAAAATACGGTTGCTCTGAAAAGGCTGATCGTTAATACGAAACTGGTAAGGCGCCGCTCCTCCCTCGGCCGACACGTTGATCTGGCCATCGGTTGAACCACAACTAGCGTCTACTTTAGCTACCGTGGTGTTCACCCCGTCGCGGTTCGCTACTTGTACCTCTAGGGTTCCTTCACAACCATTGGCATCTTCTACGGTAATGATGTGGCTCCCGGCACTCAAGCCAGAAAATAGACCATCGCTTTGCTCACTGCCGTCGTTGATACGAAAAAGGTAGGGGGCTTCTCCCCCACTGGCTTCTACCTGCACCGCACCTGAGGCTAAACCGCAGTCGGCGTCGGTAACGGTTAGCAACTGAAGTGCAGGCGCGTTATCGCAGTTCTGAGGTTCTGGCACTACCTCGTAGGTACACGAGTATAGTAGTGCCAGAATGAAAGAAGTGAGGACTAGGGTATGAAATAAGTTTCTCATTGTTGATTATCCGGGTAATTGTGAGATAGTCCAGGCTGGGACAGCAGCTCCGTTAGTGTCGCCGCGTTGTGCATCTTGGGCAAAGAAGTAGATAGGGCGTCCGGCGTAGGTTAGCTGCTGCCCACCGTCTGTCCGATCAATTGCCGCGAACGCTCCCTGATTTAAAGTAGAAGGAAGTACTACGTTAGCCACTTCATTAAAGGCAGGCCAAGCATCCAGACACCCATCGGTACATACACTTACGTTATTTTCGTCATTTTCAAAGTAGTACAGACTATTACCTTCGGCATCTACCAGATAAGAGATTGGGTCGCTTCCTACCGCTTCTACTACTTGTGTGGCTAGCATAAGTGTGTAGTCGGGTTTGGCAACAAACCACACTTGACCAATGCCCTCCCCGTTGATCTGATTAGCTCCGGTGTCACCCGAATAGTAGTAGAGTGGCCACCCCTTGTAGGTGGTTTGCATCTCCCCATCGGCCCGGGTAATGGTTCCGAAGTCTGATTGATCCAGACCACTGCCAACTTCAAAATCGGCTTGGTAGTATGCTGGCCAAGTGTCCAGGCAACCGCCTTCGCAAGCACTGGTTCCATCTACATCGCGACTAAAGAAATAAAAGGCCCGCCCATCTTGATTCACTAAATATGACCCTAGGTTACTGTCGTTAGCCAGCTCTATTTGGAGAGTGGCATCTGCCGGATCCGGAGTGGCATCGTCTTCTTCACTACAAGCAGAGAAGAGAAATAATAAACTGAACATTGTAAAAAGTACTGATAGTGTTTTGAGAGATTTCATGAGATGAATTGTTTGGATTAAATAAATTAATTAAAGATTTTTTTGACCTGACTGATGTGTATCGGTTAGGCCAATGTTTTTGCGTTATTGTCTGGGACAAATGTACGCCAACCTCGCTCAGTAGTTAAATTTTTCAGGTATACAGGAGGTGAACAACGGGGAAATATCAGGTAGACGAAAAGTGAACAAGACTATTCTAACTGCAAAACTCAGGAGTGTTAAAATTGCTAAGTTTCAGAGCCTTATTACTTATGTAAGTAGTTTAAAATCAAATACTTATGTTGCTTACCACACTTGCTTTTCAGGAATATAAACTACTCAATTGAGGGGGTGAGATGTGCCTCAATAGCTTGTACACTTTGTTTTACAGGATTTTTAGCAGGGTTACAGAATGCTATGTGCAAAAGAAGTTCCTTTTACATCAAACTGATATATAAAGTTGCGAAAGTATGCCTAGCAGATACGCTATACGGTATCATTTCAGGCAAGAACACCGTCAACAGATAGCTGAGTATCTCTGCTTATCTGGGCTAATTGATGGTAATGCCCGATGCTTCTCCTATTCCCTTAATGTAGCCGATAGCGAAGATTTTTCCGGTTACTTCGTAGCCCGTAGATAGTCCGCTGTCAAACGTCCCTTGTGATTCGCCGTACATGACCGGAGCGTGGTCGGGACGTAGCGGGCCATCGAACCCGCACCTTGCGTAGTGCTGAAGCAGTTCGGCCATCGGAGCAGGCCCGTTGTCATGAAAAGTTTCTCGGAAGTGGTACTTATTTCCAGTCACATCGCGCAGATGAAGGTAGTTGATCCGCTTTTCGTTGAGCCATTTGGTTGATAAAGCATATAAGTCTTCGTCCATTAGCTTGAAGGTGGCCTGGCAGAAGGTAATTTTATTGGCCGCTATCGGATAGTGTTGCCATATTTTCTCAAAGGCTTCCGCCGAAGTCAGAATTCGGCCTACTCCTTTTAGCGGACTGACGGGCGGATCATCGGGATGTAACGACATTTCTACTCCTGCTTCCTGAGCAACGGGCAGTACGGCATTTAAGAAATAATAGAGGTTTCTCCATAAATCTTCTTCGCTTACCAGCTCTTCCTCAGGAACTAGTTCTTTGGCATCTTGTATATCAAATTCGCTTACTAGGGCACCACCCCGCTCGACTACATCGGTACGAGTGCGATACCAACCCACGCTGGCCATAAAATTATAGCAGAGCAGACGAATGCCTAGTTGACCCATGTTACGCAGCATCTGCTGGTAGCGGTCAATCCACTCATCGCGATTATCTAAGCCCAGCTTGATCGGCTGCATATCAAACTGATCGCCTTCCAGACCGTAGAGCGTAAAGCCTGCTTCTCTAAATTCTTGCTGGATAGAGCGAAGCGCAGCCAAGTCGTAAGGAGCAGGTTTGCCCGATAGGCTCGGCATCGCTTTGGTGATGGCGTGGCTTACTCCCACTTGCCGAGCTAGAACCCACTTTCGCTCGTCGTAGCGGGGTGGCAGTAACATCGTGATGATCATGCTAAAAATATCCTCCCTTGTCAGTGATGTCTTTCACACTTTGTCCTTCTTTCACCCAGCCAAAGATTTTCTTTTCGTTTTCCTTAATCTCCTCCGCTCGGGTAAGCACCTCGTACGCAATGGCTCGCGGTACGACCAATACACCATCAATATCACCCAGCACCACGTCACCGGGTTTGATAGTAACATCATCAATTTGTAAGGGTACTTGGTAGTGAGTAATAAGGCACCGACCCAAACTACCGTTAGAAATCCGGTACTCATAAAACACTGGAAAGTCCGCTTCCAAAATCTGATGGGTATCGCGGATGCCCCCGTCAATACAAGCCGCCTTGACTTGCTTACCCTTCGCGGTGGCAGTCATCACTCCCCCCCAGAGGGTGGCTTTTTGGTCACGGCTAGTGTCCCAGACAACAAAAGCATTGGCGGACATCTCGTCCAGCATCTGAGCACGAAATTCCATCTCTCCGGTAATCTTAGCGTTAGGTGCACTCTTCACAGTAAATGCGATGCCCGCCACGGTCCGATATTCGCGTAACGGAATAATTCGGCGGGGCAGAGCTTGGTTTAGCAGCGCGAACTCCCGAAGTACATCATTGACCGCTCCGGTATAAAGCTGTTCGAAACGCTGTAATAATTCTTTGTCCGGAACAGGAAAGGGCTCGGCGGAAATATACTCTCGCTCCTCAATTAATTTCTCGAGGTTCATCATGCCTACTTCTTTTTTATACTGCTCAGTACTCATAGTTCTATTGTTTGATTGTTTTTAGTCCACGGTCGACAGACCACAGTCATCAATCCTTGGTTATTCATCCACTGCCAACTTTCTGTTGCACATTGCTCATTGTTCTCTGTACATTGTACTATACTCCTGGGCAGGACAAAAATCCTCCGTCTATCGGTACGGTAATTCCCGTTACAAATCCGGCATTCTGATCGTTAATCAGCCAGTTCATACAGCCCAGTAGCTCCTTAGCTTCGCCGAAGCGGTTCATTGGGGTTTGCTGCATAATATTCTGAGCGCGCTCGGTTTGCCCCCCGTCTTCGTTGAACATAATCTTTCGGCTGCGGTCGTTCAGAAAAAAGCCGGGAGCAATGGCGTTAACCCGAATATTGACCGGAGCCAGGTAAGCAGCCAGCCACTGGGTGAAGCTCACAATCCCATTCTTGGCCATTGCGTAAGCAGCTACTTTGGTAATGGGCCGATAGCTCGTCATGGAAGCAAAGTTGATAATGTTACCTCGCTTTTCTCGAGCCATACCCCGCCCAAATACAAAGCAAGGAATCACCGTGCCCATCGTATTGATGTCAATGACACTCTGAAAAACACCCATGTCCAGATTGAAGAAGCCCTTCACCGAATCGTCATCCAGCAACTCTCGCTCGTCGTAAGCTGGAATGTTGGTCAGTGCTTCACTTTGATTACCGCCAGCTCCATTAATCAGTACTGAGCAAGAGCCCAACTCTTGGGTAATTGTCTGATGGGCTTCTCGGATCGCAGCCTCGTCAGCCACATCGGCGATGACAGAAATGGCTATGCCATCGCTGGCCTGAATTTCTTTTTCTACCGCTTGTAACTTTTCTAACGTTCGCCCCAGTAAAGCTACTCGATAGCCCTGCTTTGCCAGATTTTTGGCCATTGCTGAGCAGAGCGTTCCGCCCGCTCCGGTGACTACAGCTACTTTATGATCAGATTGGTTCATCTATTCGCTTGTTCTATGGTTCAATTACTATTATTGGTTATTCGTTCGGGCGGATTGCAATCTACCCTGGCTCCACTCTTACCTTCTCTCTCTGTTTTGTTTCCATATTTCATATGCTGTTGAGCATTTTCGTAGCAGAGGTTTTGCACTAGCTCCGATAGCAGCTTAGTGTCATTGGGCAGATGACCTTCTTTGACCCAGGTACCTAGTGTGTTGCACAGTACCCGACGAAAATACTCATGTCGGGAGAAGGAGAGCGGACTGCGCGAATCGGTGGTCATGCCCAGAAACCGACTGAGCATTCCGTAGTTGGCTAGCACTTTTAGGTGGTGCTGAATGCCCTCGTAATGATCGTTGTACCACCAGGCTGGCCCTAGCTGAATTTTTCCGGCTACTCCGTCTTCGGCAAAAGAGCCGGTAAGAGAGGCCAGAGCTTCGTAATCGGAAGGGTTTAGCGTATACAAAATCATTCTGGGTAACTGTCCGGCCTGTTCCAGACTATCCAGAAAACGACATAAACTATCAATGTCACAAGCGTGGCCGATACCGGCGAAGCCACCCGCTCCGCCCGTTATCTTTTTCAGGCGAGTACTGGTCTGTCGCTGCGCTCCGATGTGCAATTGTAGTATCCAGCCCTGTTCGGCGTAAGCCTTTCCCAAGAAATTGAGTAAGTAAGAAGTTAACTGCACACTCTCTTGCTGGTTAAGTTTATTACCAGCTATTATTTGATGAAAATAATTCATTGCCTGTGCTTCGCTGGGTAGCGCAAAGTAAAAATCAGGGTCTAGGGCATGATCGGCCAACCGGCACCCAGCCTGATCAAAGTCATGAATCTTCTGTTGGATGGCCGTTTGATAATCTTCTAGATTTCGTATAGTTAGTCCGGTTTGTGTCGCTAATTCTTTAATCCACGCACGGTAGTGCTGGCTGGAAAAAGCCAGTATCGTATCTCCTCGTAATGATGGGTAAACATTCAGCGAATGGGTTAAGGTCGCCTGCTGATGAGGTTGTAGATCGTCCAGCAGATCATCGGAAGTAGACATCGTTTCTACGCCCCAACGTTTGATAAGATTAGCTGCCCGAAATTCTTCTTGCTGTAATTGTTCCTGACACGCTTGCCAAACCATCTGAGCATTTTCCTCGGTGAGCGTTTCCTTTATACCAAACACCCGTTGCAATTCCAGCGCACTCCAGTGATAAAGCGGGTTGCCAAGCGTTCGCGGTAAGGTATGTGCCCAGGCCATAAACTTATCATAATCCGATGCCTCTCCCGTAATTCTATCTTCCGGTACTCCGTTGATCCGCATCAGGCGATGCTTGTACGGATCAAGGCTGAGCCAAAGCTGGGTAAGGTTCTCGTACTGACGGTTCTCGGCCAAAGCTACCGGATCAATATGGTTGTGATAGTCAATAATAGGCAAGCTGTGAGCCACGTCGTGAAATAGCGCACGGGCTGTACTATTGGATAGTAGAAAATCGGTATGGATAAAACTCATCTTCGTCATTCAATTATCATCGTTGAGCCGTTTTTTTCGCCGCAGGTTTACCCGCCAAAGCAGACCTTTGGTCTTTTGTTTTGCGTTTTGACAACCAGTAAGTCATAGCACTTAAAGTACAACATACCATCCCAACGATCAAGGTTAATTGACCACTTAGCATACCGATAGAGGGTATGCTCATAGTAATAAACAAAAGTCCGGTACACACCAACGCAATAGCAAACAGCAACCGGATTGAGCGATAAAACCCTGGATCAATCACCGCTTGTTCAATAACAGGTACCGGGGTTCTTAGCCGTTGGAAAAATTGCCGCACTGACTGTTCTTGCTCAGGCTTTCGTTGACCTACGTAACCTGAAACAAAAAAGATGATCAGACAGACAGCGATGGCAGTAAGGGTAGATAGCTCCCAAGAAAAGTATGGCAAATAGTTGAGTACTAGTCCAATCGCCACTCCCACTACTAAGCTGGCGATGGCTCCGCTGGCCTTCGGACGAGGAAATAGTACTCCCATCACCACCGGAATAATGAGTGGAATGGCGAACAAGGCAGTAAGTAGCTTATTGGCTTCAAACGCCCCGCCAAACACACCAATAAAGAACGCCCCCCCGATCACAAGTCCACCCACTAGCAGAGTAACCACTCGGGCTACGTTCATTAGCTTGCGGTCGGAGGCGGTTGGATTCACTTTCCTTTTATAAATATCATTAGTAATCACATTAGCTACTACGTTATATTCTGAGTCTAGCGACGACATGGTAGCAGCGAACATGGCAGCCAACAAAATACCCATGATGCCGGTGGGCAACACCTCCAGGGCAACGCTCACGTAGGCCATTTCGGGATTGCTTAGTTCGGGTAAAATCACTCGGGCAGCGATGGGTGGCAGTAAGAATAGTAAGGGAAAAACCAGAAATAATACGGCACTAGCTACTCCCATCTTTCGCCCGGCCTGTTCGTTCTTCACGCTGTAGAACCGCTGAATGAACGCCCAGTTACCATTGAATTTAATGGCAATCATCACATAGTAGGCTAATAAATAAAATGGTGCTCCTTTCGGGCCATTGAACAGGGTAAAATATTCCGGTACGGTATTGATGATCTGATTTAGTCCGCCAGCAGCCTCGAACGTTAGTGGAATCAGAATCAGGGTAGAACAGATCAGCACGATAAACTGTACCGCATCCGTAACAATTACCGCCCAAAGTCCGCCCGTCACCGTGTAGACCACCACAATCACTCCAGCCGCAATGATGGCTACATCCAGACTCAGCGGAGTGGCTGCGGCGATAAATAGGCCGATCGCGTACAAGCGCACCATATTTTCCAGCAGCCGGAATAGCACGCCTCCCCAGGAGAACACCTGCCGGACGGAAGCATTGAAGCGTACTTCCATAAACTCTACCGGAGAAGAAATCCCGGCTCGCCGCCATCGCTTGGCAAAGTAGGCCACCGCGATCAGCATGGGCGGCACCGACGACCAAATAATTAACAAAGCTACCAATCCGTATTCGTAGGCAATACCGGCGTGGGCCACAAATACGAAGGTGCTAAACATCGACATAAAATTGCTAATGCCCCCGGCAAACCAAGGAATGGTACCTCCACCTTTGAAGTACTGACCAATATCCTTGACGTACCACCCGAAGAAGATGCCAATTCCCGCCATAAATGCCATGTAGATGGCAATGGCAACATAATCCAGCGTTTGAATGGTATTCGTCATTTATGTATTAGATTCTCTATCTTCGTGCTCATGATTCAAGTCCTTCATCGTGCGCTCAATATTTTAGAATTCATCGCTCAGCATCCCACTCGGGAATATACACTGACCGAAATTGCCGATCATCACCAGTTGAATCACGGCACTTGTGCTAATATTCTTAAAACCTTGGTCACCCGCCGCTACATTGAGCAGGTAGGCCATAAAAAAGGTTATCGGCTCGGAGCCATGTCTTATCACCTCACCCGCAACCAAGCCTACAAGCGAGACCTGATTGCTGCCGCTGACCTCCCGATGCAGCAACTTACCCAAGCCATCAACGAGACCTCACTGCTCACCATCGTGGTGAATGATCGCCGGATTACGCTGCACTCCGTGGAGTGCGATCGCGACATTCAGGCCCGAGGCAACGTAGACCGAACGGTATACGATTCGGCTACCGGACGGCTGATCCTGGCCTATCAGCCAGAAGCCGAGCAGGTGCGTTTTGCCCGCACCTACGGTCTTCCTGCCGAAGAGGTCTGGTCAGGCATCGCCACCGAAGCCCAATTACTCCAGGCCCTAGCTCAACTACGCGAAGCTGGCCTAGCGATTGATCATACCAGTCGGCAGATTGTAGGACTAGCCGTGCCGTTGTACCAGCAAGGACGGGTAGAAGCCGCCTTGGGTGTTTTTCTTCCCGAACTTCGCTATACCGATACTCATCGCGACAAGATTATCCGTGCTCTACGACAAACCGCCGAGCAGATCAATCAAACCCTTTAATAATGAGCGGGGTGCCGGGAGCGAGGCGCAGGGGGTTTAGAATAATTACTCCCAGCTCCACACCCCCTGCTCCCAGCTACTTAGGAAAACCTTTCAACCATCAATTGATGTACTTGCTTAGTACTTTCTATCATTCCGGCAATGTTCATTTTCTTATCGCCTCGGTACCAGTGCTGCCACTTTTCACCTTGGGAAGCAATTTTCTTCGCTTCTTCTACTCGCTCCAGAAATTCTACCGCCCGCAGCAAGTGCATACTGGCCGCCATCGCATTATTTTCGTCCATCGCTAAGCGAGATAAAACCACAGCTTCCAGCCAGCGATTCAGTTCCAACAGTATTTTATGCTGCGCTACTAGGTTGGTTTGGAAAAACAGCAAGGTGTCACCGCTTAGTTGACTAGCTGCCTGTTCCAGACTCCCCTCCATGCCCTCCAAACTTTGGATTTGCTGCTGAAGCGGAACCAATACTTCTTCGGGCGGTAAACTATTGGCCGGATGCATATCCGATAGATGACGGCTAGCCCAGATGGATTCTACCGTGGGTGTGGCCTCTTGCGCCAATATTTCTTGATATTTTTCAGGTTGTTCCACCTGCATTTTGAGGCGATTCAATACTTTGTAACCATACGAACGGATCTGACCATCCAGCAGCAGAGGCACGCCCAAAGTTTTGTGCGTCTGGTAGCTATCAAAAAACCGTTGGTAGAGCTTTTGTACCGATTCGGCCTGCTCCCCAAAGTGAGCTACAAACCACTGCGACATAAACGCAGCTACCTCAAACGACTGCATGTCGTACAGCATCTCCGCAGAAGCTTCTATACCCAGGACAAACTCCCGCACGTTGGATACGTTCATGATAGCGTAATCCGAAGCTTGATGCTCGACTGCTTCCTCAAACATCTCGTAAGTTTTAGCGGGCGGTACGGCTTGTACCAGATGCGGGCCAGAACCCCAGAGTTGATGATGGTAGTACACTCCGTATCGGTTGGCTGGATTACGTTCGGTTTCGTAAAAGTCCGATTGCCACCGCCAGCCGGGACTGTTATCAGCAAAAATGATAATCATACTGTCGGGAAAGGTAAGATGCCCGGCCTGATTCAGTCCCGCCCCTTCGGCCCAGAGGGTGGTAGATAAAATAGGATTTTTGCCCTCATCTAGCGTATCCACAATTTCACTCTGTACCCGAATAGCTTCCGAGATAATACGTCCCCGATCGGCATCAGACTGAGGTACACCCGGGTCGGCCATCCACATCGGACGGTCGGCAATGCCCCGCAAACCGGTCTGCCAGATTACGTTCGGGTACTTCGCCCAGCGTTGAGCGTACTCTTGCCAGGTTTGGGTAACCTTCTCCGGTTCACTGTAGAAGGAGAACAACGGTTCTTCGCCTTGTTCTTGCCAATAGTTCTGGTAGCCAAAGGCACTTACGCCCAGTGGCTCGATATGATGCATGGAGACGTATAAGCCTCGCTGAGCCGCTTCCGCCACCAGCCGCTCTTCGGGCGGATTGCGGATGTCTACGAAGCTAGCGGGGATAATCAGGTTCATACGTAAACGCAGTGCTGTTTCCAGTGCGGGACGAATCACTTCCGGGTGCACTACCTGGCTGTAGAAACGATAATCGATGTTCCGGGCACCACCACCGTTTTTCCATTCGGTGAGCAAGTCCTCGTCGTTAATAAACCAGCCCCGGAAGCGAAAAGTCGGCTCATCCTGCACGATACGTACTTCTTCCCAAGCGAGCTGTTCGCGTTCAGTGGGTTCCAACCCGCTCCAGTAGTAGGTTGGATCGACGCTTAGATAATCTTCGGCAAAGTGATAGATAGCAAACATGGTAGCCCGTTCGTCGCTGCCCGCCATCAGCAAATGTTGCTTACCGTTCACGGATATATTCTGCACTACGTATGCTTCCCATTTTCCTACTAAAGTATCTAAATCGGGATGTAATCGGATGGCCTCGCCACGTTGGATTTCATCTGCCAAATTGAATACTAGCATCTGCGAAGCGGTAGTATCTAACTTTTCGGAAATCAGCAGTTGTTTTCCGGTGATCTTCTCAACATCTGACCGAATATCATCCACTGCTAAGCGAACAGGGTTGGAAGTACCTTCTGGCAGATAAATATTAGTTGACTGTGTATTATCAACCAGTATCAAAGCGGGAGCAGCGTCCTGACAGGTAGCCAACGTACTGATTACTAATACTAGAACCAACGATAGATTTATATTGGTTAGGCTCTTTGAAAGAAATCCCCCCTCCCCCGTTTCACGGCGGCCTCCTTTAAAAAAGGGGGAATATTTCTTGCTAAACCTTAGCTTAGTCGTTTCATCCGCTTGATTCATATCATTGACCGCTGTTAGGGGTTGTCAGTGGAATTAGTGCTTTGTCGGCAATGAGCACCGGAGAATCGTAAACGGGAATGCTACTAAATGTATACTGCGTGCCTTCCTGCCGAATATTTTCCTCGGGAATCTCGCGCACCTCGCCCGTACGTACATCTACCCATACGGCTTCGTTGAAATTTCCTCCAGAAACACTGAAATCCATTGTTTGATACTCTTCCGAATCAGAAGGCACATTATCATCCATCCAGAACGTGATTACCTGTTGCCCCGTAGCTTTGTGTTGGTAGGCAAAGCATGAAAGCGATGAATCAGCCGAGGTGGTATACGCGTAGTTCGAGATGCGAGCTAAAGTATTATCAAAAATGGCTGCCAGATTCTGTAAAGCGTAGTAAACCGGCTTGGCTTTGACGACTTTTTTAGTCGTATCCGATTCCAGGGTACCCTTCCGATTGATTTCATCGGGGTAGTTTAGGTCTACAATACTAAAGTAGGATGTCTCAATATCCCGCCCCAGATCTCCCAACATGCGTCGTAAGGCCCACTTACTTTGGGAGGTTTCGGTCCAGGGATAGTTCCTTAAGGCTTTGGTGCGGCGGTACTGCGAAGGTGCTCCATTTTCGCCCTGCCGGATGGTGATACGGGGATCATAGCGGTTCACTACCGCTCGAAGCTCCAACACTTCTTCGTACACTTCATCAGGATTCTGTCGGTAGGGGTGATACGTAATCTGATTAACCAGGTGCAGTTTGTCCCGTTTTTGCATTTCAGCCAAGAAACTATCTGCCTGCTCGGGGTGAATTCCGGCAATAGCTAATGCGAGCAACTTCGCTTTTGGTTGCACCGAGCGAATGGCCTCTGCGGTGGCTACGTACAGTTTGGTGTAATCTTCTACCGTGTTTCGGTTGTGGTGCATACCTTCGTTCCAGATTTCGTACTCGTCAATTACCTCACCGTAACGGGCAGCCAGCAGCTTCGCCCAAGCGGCAAAAGCAGCGATAGAAGCAGAATCTTTGGGCATGGCGGCCCCCAGCTTGGTGCCACCACTGTACAGCGGGTTTCCGTAGCTTACGTTGAGCCACGGTTCTACTCCCTGGTCTACCATATCGTAAATAATACTATCTAGCCAAGCGAAATTGTAGTGACCTTCTTTGTATTCAGTCTTTGCCCAACCCGCCTGAAGGCGAGCCTTTTTAATGCCTAACGGCCCTAGGTATTTTTTCCAATTGTTATAAATGGTATAGTCGCGATCCATCGTCTCAGCACCTATCGACCAGCTGGACGCCTGAATGTCTTTCGCGTGGCGTGGCGAAACTTTGCCTACGAAGTTAAAACCAGCCGATTGGGCTAATCCTGACAAACAGGGTAAGAGTAAAAAAATGAGGATTCTCAATATCAATTGGTTGTTCATAGCAACGTGTGGAATAATTTCTCGGTCATCTATTCTTCTATTTCCGATAGATTGCTGCCTACCTCTCTATCTCGCATATTTCGTTCCTGATATTCGGGGAGTACACTTGCACTACCCCCCCGTACTTCCGGTACTAAAGCTGTTTGGGCATTGGCCGAAGCGAATAGCAATAGAAAAAGGGCTAAATACAGGTAAGCGGTCTTTATCAATGTTACGCTAATAACCGTCGTTCTGCTCCAGCAGAGCATTAATGTTCGCTTCAATTTCTGCCGCCGGAATAGGCCAGAGGGCATGAAAATTCTGAATATCATCGCTATTGTGAGCATTGTACAATTGAACCCGCTCTACTAGTTTGCCTAACCTCTGAAGTGTGATACGGCGATCTTCCTCTAAACTAAGCTCCCGCGCCCGCTCGTCCAAAATATAATCAATGGTTACGTCACCCGGTGCTACCGGAGTAGCATTTGCCCGATTTCGTACAACGTTAATATCTGCTGCCGCGCTAGTCTGATCTCCACTGCCCAAGTAGGCTTCAGCCCTCAGCAGATAGGTTTCGGCGAGCCGCATATAGTATTGGTCAGTGTAGGTAGAGCCTCCGGCAGCAGTCAATAAGCCTAAATCGCGGTTGGCATATAGGGCATCCGGGTGTTGCCCGGGTGTAGTGACTTTACTTAGCCAAGGATACCACCGCCATCCTTGGGCTAATAGATTAGGGCCAGGGTACTCAACCGCACTAGAGTCAAACCAAACAGAAGCCGGGTCATCGTAGCGAAAATCACGAATATAATTAATGGGTGAATTACGAAGGTCATTATCAAAATCGCTCTCCCATAAGGTGTTTTCAAAAAAAGCAGTAGGCTGCATAAAAGATACTCCCCGACCACCTACGTTTAGGTCAGACCGCCACCCTAACACCGCTGGGTTACCATCCGGATCTTGCAATGTCCAGCTGGCGGGTGCGTGGTTACGTTCCATCGTATTACCGGCTTGGTTGGTTGATGTAAGAAACCCTCCCGGTACGTCTACCTCCATCTGTGCTACCCAAATCGCTTCGGTATTACCTCCGGTGCGGTTCTGGTTGCCCCGCCGGAATAGATCGTAGTATACGTCACCCTCCGGCTCTGCGGCCCGGGAGCCAAAACGGTTGGTCATAAGTGCCATATTCGGATCGTCAATTACCACTGTAGCGGAGGCAATGGCATCTGCCCAGTTTTGCTGAGCGAGGTAAGTCTCGGTTAATAGCTGATAAGCTGCCAGATTGGATACTCGTCCGTCAGCAGTTACTTCGCCAATGCCTGGAAGATCAGTGGCGGCCACGGTAGCATCAGTTACGATTTGCGCGAGTACTGCATCGCGGGTGGCTCGGGTGAAATCTGTTCGGGGTGAAGTCACCTCATCAAGGATGATGGGTACCCCTCCGTACAAATGCACTAGATAGCGATAAGCCCAGGCACGGAAGAAACTAGCTTCGGCAGTAACAGCTTGTTTTTGTTCTGCCGATAGTTCCTGATTGTCTTCTAAGCGGGCGATAATTGTATTGGCACTAGTTACGATTTTGTACAGGAGGTTCCAGTGCCAACCTGGAACGAAACCGGTAGGATTTAGCGTAACCGCATAATCTCCAAAGCGGTTATTCGTAGTTGACTCCCGAGCATCAAACATAATGTCGGTTCCGTAAAATTGAGCTCTAGACACGTCATTATTAGCGAAGCGATATTCACGTAATTGAGCATAAAGGTCAATCAAAGAGCTTTCAAAGTTCTCAAACGTAACAAATGAATTACTGGGGCTGAAGAAGTCTAGCGGCTCTTCCTTCAGAAATTCATCTTCATTACATGCGGTGTGCAGCCCAACGAATGCAAGAATAACTATCCAATATTTATAAGTCATTTTCATATGTATAGTAGTAAAGGTATCACAGTGATATGTTTAAGCCTACGGTAAAGCCCCGCATCACGGGCAGGGCACTTCTGCTTCGGTTACGATCCTGGTTATCACTATTGTTTCTATTATCTTGTCGGCGTTGGTTCGGCCCCAGTCCTTGTCCGGTTTCCGGGTCCCAGCCTTCCCAATCGGTAAAAGTGAGCAGGTTTTTACCGCTAACAAATATTTTAGCCTCCTGTAGTCCGATACGCTCAAGCAGACTTTGGCCAAGGTTATACGACAGCGAAATATCTTGTAAGCGGGCGAAGCTACGGGCAAAGAAGCGTTGCTGGCTAATGGCCGCATCGGGGCCGGGGCGTCGGTACGTAGCTCCCGGATTGGCGGGCGTCCAGTAGTCTACTTCTGCAAACCAGTTGCTGCTTTGGGCATTACCAGGTGTGCTGTAGCTACCATCCCAAGGATCGTTCAGACTCAGGTAGCCATCACTGCCTCCCTGAATTGATTTAATAAAAAATTTGAAGGCAAAATTCTTGTACTGCAAGGTATTCTGAATACCGAATTGATAGGCTGGTTCCCGGTAGCCCAGAATCTGGCGGTCATCCTGAGGGGTAATTTGTTCGTCGTTATTTAGATCACGTAAACGATATGACCCAGGGGCAAAGCCATCAGGGATATTCTCATCACCTACTTGCCAGATGCCGTCAATCACGTAGCCGTATACTGCACCAATAGGCTCACCTATAAAAAGACTGTTGGCTATTAGGTCGTCTTCCTGCCCGTCGCCATCGCGATCCAGGCCCAATAAACTCTCAATTCGGTTAGAGTTGGTGGCAAAGTTGGCTTGTATGTTCCAGCTAAAATTTGTGCTTCGCACTGCATTGGCTGTCACCAGCATTTCTAATCCGGTATTGCTAATCTCGCCTACATTCGATCTGATTTGCCTGAAACCGGTAATCTCAGGTAAAACAAAATCCCACAGTAAGTCGGTAGTGTTTGATTGGTAGTAGTCAATACTACCTGATAAGCGGCGGTCGAGCAATTCAAAGTCTACGCCTACGTTAATTCCTACCGTCCGCTCCCAGCTTAAATTGGGGTTGGCTAGTGAAGCAATCCGCTGTCCATTTGTTGTACTCCCGCCATCGCCAAATACGTACTGGTTTGCTCCCCCTGAGCTAATTCGGGCTAACGAAGAATACCGATCAGTTAAGTTTCCATTTTCCCCATAGCTTGCTCGTAGCTTCAGAAAGTTAAGCGGGGCAACGTTTGCCAGAAAATCTTCTTCCGATAATACCCACCCTAAGCCAAGCGAGGGGAACAATCCCACTTTGTTATTTTCAGAAAAACCACTAAACCCATCGCGGCGGAGTGTGGCCGTTAGCAGGTATTTGTCACGATAGCCGTAGTTAATCCGACCCATCTGGTAGAGGTACCTTTCTTCCCAGGCATCAGAAAATATTTGTTGAATTACCGCTTGCTCTAAGCTGTTATACGATAGAGCTAGATTGGTAAAATTGCTCCCTTCGGCTCGGGTTTCGTTAAAACTAATCCGATTGAATCCGTAAAGTAAGGTCACATCAATTTCGTGATTCTCTCCTAGTTCGCGATTATAGGTGATGATATTATCTACAACCAAGTCATAAGTGGCTCGGTTAATTTTAATAGCCCGTCCGGCTTGTCCGTTATCAAACGGATTGGCATTACCCAGTTCCTCCCAGCGGTAGTTATTGCTAAAGTTTACCCGGTAGCTAAGCCCTGGGATTTGCGGAATACGAATTTGACCATAAAAAATGCCGGATAGGTTATTGCGTAAATCGCGATCATCGGCGGCACTCTGTAAAAAAGGGTTTAACCGATTATCACCTAGCGGATTCACGACAAGTTCTCCGTTTTCGTCGTAGGGAGTTACTAGCGGGCTCATCTGAGGAATCTGGCTTAGTATGGGACTTTCACCGGAGAAATCAGAAAACGCCCCAAACGTATTGGCTCCCACTGTGAGCCAGTCGGTGATTTCAGTATCGACGTTGACTCGGGCAGTAATTCGGCGGTAGGTATCGTTCAGCATCCATCCTTTCTGGTCGGTATACCCGCCCGAAAGGAAATACGAGGTATGCTCGCCACTGCCTCGTATACTGAGTTGGTGGTCGGTGATGTAACCAGGGTCGGTCACTTCATCGTACCAACTGTAGTCTGTACCACTGGCAAAACCTTCTAGCAAGGGAGGAAATAAACCGGTATCATTTTCAATTGCCCAATCAGGGTTTTCTTGGATAAAGTCAGGGGCTAAATAACCATTCTCCCAATCTACGTCACGCACGCCTTTCAAATAACCTTCGCGCCCCAAGGGGGTAAGTTCATTGGCAGGTGACTGCGTAGTGTAAAAGCCCGAATAGCTGATGACGGGTGCTTGAGCACTTTTACCACTTTTGGTAGTAACAATCACCACACCGTTTGCCGCTTGGGCACCGTACACCGCCATGCTGCTCGGATCTTTGAGCACATCTACAGCAGCAATATCATTAGGGTTTAAGTCAGCTAACCGCCCCCGATAGTAAACCCCATCGAGAATAATCAGTGGGTTCTGATTCCCATTGATACTGGCTTGCCCCCGCACTTGAATAGTGGGTTCTTCGCCTGCGGCTGCTGCCTGCCCGATGTCGATACCAGGAGTAGAACCACTAAGCGATTGTAAGATATTAGTATTAGGCGCTTCCTCGAAGGCTTCGAGTGGGGCAGAAACCACGGCCCCCGTTACATCTTCTCGCTTCTGGGTACCATACCCGACCACCACAATTTCTGATAGAGACTGGATGTCGGGTGAAAGAGCCACGTCAATCTGACTACGATTGTTAACGGGTATTTCCAGAGTCTCATAGCCCACCGACGAAAGAACCAAAGTATCGGTTGAACTGATTTGGCTTAGTTGGAACTGTCCGTTTAGATCAGAGATGGTACCCGTACTGGTTCCTTTAATAAGGATGCTAACTCCTGGTAGTGGACTATCATCTTCTAAATCGGTAATAGTTCCCTGCACTTGAGCGAAAACTGTAGTAGATAGCAAGCTTAGAATGAAGTAGCTAAAGGTTGTACATAGTGTTTTCATAATTTTATATTATAAAAATTAATTTTATAATTCAATAATATAATTTTTGTCAATACTATCCAAATATTTACTATACCATTTCAAAAATGATAGAGAAACCACCTTAACGAGAAAGTCTTTAGAATTTAATGGTGTACTACCTGCGACTGATTGACTCTACGGCAGTAAAGTACGTATAGTCACTACGGTGTTTCGGAAGCAAACGGAGATAGCCAAAAAGGTGTAAATCCTCACTGATGATTGAATCAGCGGTTGGTAGACAGTAAATAGACCGTGCGTAGTATGATTAGGGCAAGCGATTAGCCAGACACTACCGGATTATCCGAATTCTGTTCTAAATTGATGATAAAATCAATCAATTTATCTTCCCGCCCTAGCCCTAATTTTTTGCGTAAACGGTAGCGGGCTGTTTTCACGCTATCGGGCGAGATACCTAAAATATTGGCCATTTCTTTCATACTCATATTGAGCTTAAGCAGGGCGCAAAGCTTCAACTCGCCGGTAGAAAGTTCGGGGCAATGGTACTTCAACAGAGCAAAAAAATCTTTATGCACTTCTTCAAAATGCCGCTTGAAGTCTTCCCACTCCCGGTCGATATGTAAGTTATGATCTACCAGTCGACTCAGGGAAGTGAGTTGTTGTCTGACCTCAGGTTCAGCTTGACGTTTCATTTGCTGAATGCTAACCTTCAACTCTTCTATCAGTTCATTTTTCTGAATGAAGTTAATCGTATAGCTGGTCAATTCTTTATTCTTGTATTCTAATTCTTGTGCTAACTCTTTCTGCTTTAGCTGAGCATTTTCTAATTCAGCCTGATCCAAAGCTTGGCGAGATTGAAAGACCTCTCGGTTTTTATTGAGCAACTCTTTATTCTTTTGAATCTTCAATCGCTGTCGGCTCACAATTAGATACCCAATAAAGCCAAGTGTCACAATACCAATAAGTAAGCCGTTTCTAAAAAAATCCTGCATCTGCGCCTCCTGTTGCATCAATTCCATTGACTGCTCCTGCACCAAGAGTTGCTGTTCTTTCTTTTCCAATTCGTGCCGATTTTCCAACCGAACAATCTCCCGCAGTTTTTCGGCATTAAGTAGGCTATCTTGGAGGGCATGGTAGTTTTCAAAATAGGCTAATGCTTGCTGATAATTACCAGTAGCTTGGGCTACTTCTTTCAGCTCCAAGTAAATATCTTTCCGGTTTTGTCGGGAGCTTACCTTGGTGGCTTTCTTTAGTGCGTGCAGCAGATGCTTTTCTGCTGCTGCATAATTTTCTCTAGCCCGCTCAATACTACCCAAGGTATAATAGGTGAGCGACTTCCCGTGCATATTTTCTCGGGCTTTTTGAAAGGGTAAAGCTTGATAACAATAATCTAATGCCTGATTAAGTTTTCCAGTAGCTAATGAAAGTTGGCCTAATCGGAGGTATGAGGAACCCAGTCCGTAGGTGTAATTAATAGAATCACTAAAGTGTAGTGCTTGTTGAAAAAATTGCTGAGCCAAAGCATAGTTTTCTTCAGCCTGATACACTTCACCAATATGGATGGCCGTATGTAGCTGCCGCTCCGTGTTTTTTAAGCTCTGAAAAGTACGGTAGGCCTCTTCGTAGTAAGCTAGAGCTTCCTCATAACTACGTTGTTCGCTGTAGATTAACCCAATATTAAGGAGTACATTAGCGATACCTAAAGAGTCTTGTAAAGACTGATACTGAACCAGGGATTTCATTAGGAATGATAGACCATTTTCATAATTACCTTGGGCCCAGTGAGCCACTCCCACTACGCGTTGAGCCAACGCTGCGCCGAGTGGGTAACCTAGCGATTCCGCCATTACTAAGGCTTGCTGTCCGTACTGCACAGATTGCACCGGGTCAACAATCCAGAATTCGTACCCCAGTTCATTTAATATGTTAACCCGAACAGTATCGGATTCAGGATGTTGATGTAGTGCTTGTTGTAGACTATCTAATGAAGCTTTTTTATCGTCGGCCAATACGATTGACAGCAGTGCTAATTGTAGTCCAAGAAAAACGAATACGGTCTTCATCAGGTTCTGTATCTAAAATGCTCAGTCGCCGAGCGAAGATACGAAATATATTATAAAGCGACATTGATTACTCACCATGAGTATATTTGTCTAAAAGTTTAGGTAATCTATCTAACAATTTACTGATAGCGCAAATTTTTGATTAAAGTTAGAAGTATTTTTACCAAAAATGTAGTATATTAATCTTCATCTTTCTAAAACAAACCGCTTTTATTATGGAAACTTCCGAAGCTCATTCTAGCCATGATCTAGATGATCTACTTAACAAACTTTCACTGCATACCGGCCATTCTGATCTAGCCGAGAACTACCATCACCTAAAAGTTATCTTCGATGTAATTCGGCAACACGCTAGTTTTGAGGAAGCCGTGAAGTTTAATGAAATGCTCCCTTTACCCTTTAAAGCGATTTTTCTGGACGGGTGGCAGATTTCCTCGAGAGAGAGTCGGTCGTTTAAGAGCATAGACCAAGTAGCAGAAATAGTGGTACGGCAAAGTGACCATACTCTTTCTACTGTTACTGAGGCGCGTCAGCTACTTCGTAAAGTGTTTACCTTCTTGGGTCAACAGACTTCTCCTGGCCAGATGAGAGAAGGACTATCTTTTTTACCTAGTGAATTCCGCGCGTTGCTTTTGCAAGACCCCAACCTGAGGTATACTTATTCTGATACTTGCATCTGGCTGTCTTAGCCCTGTAGAAATTTTGTCGACTAAACTACTACGAGTGGTCTTTAAAGAAGGCTCGGATGTTTTGGTAAACCCGGTCTATGAGTAACGTTCTGGCTTCCATACTAGCCCAGCTTACGTGGGGAGTCAGTAGCAACCGCTCCTTGTTCTTCACCTGTAAATACGGATGAGATAAGGGAAATGGCTCCTCTTGGTATACATCAATAGCAGCTCCGGCAATCACTTCTTCATCAATAGCCTGAGCCAGATCGGCCTCATTCACAATTCCCCCTCTTCCGGTATTTAGCAAAATACTATGCGCGGGCATTTTGGATAATTGAGCATAGTCTAGTAAATTCCGCGTGTTCTCATTGAGGGGAGCGTGCACCGATACTACGTCAGATGTTTGCAGCAGTTCTTCTAAAGAAAGTTGCGAATAAGCTGCATCATTGTTTTTGCCCGATGTAGAAAAATACACAATTCTTGCTCCCATTGCCTCCGCAATTTTGGCTACTTGTTTTCCAATATTACCCAACCCAATAATGCCAACCTGCCTACCTTTGAGCTGCCAAAAACTATGCCCCAAATGGGTGAACAATGGCTGTTGGCTGTAGCTACCGGAGTATACAAAATTATTGTAGTAGTCGTGCCGATGTAGTAATTGCAACAGCACTCCAATAGTTACTTGAGCCACACTGTGGGTAGAATAATTCTCTACATTCTCCACAACAATATTTTGCTGGCGAGCGGCGGATAAATCTACATTATTCATGCCGGTGGCAGCTACACAAATTAAGCGAAGACTGCTGGCATCTCGTATAATTTCCGATCCAATTTTCACTTTATTGGTAATTACTACTTCTTGGTTAGCAATTCGCTCGCCCACCTCTTCCGGTTGGGTGTGCGGATACACTGTGTACGTTCCCAGTTCAGAGAAGCAATCCAGATTAGGAACATCCCCTACTGTGTCGGCATCTAAAAATACAATTCGGTAATCAGACATGAGTATATTGTTCAATTCCGTATAAAGTTGTTCAACAGAATTGTTTAACAAAAATTATACAGACGCATCTCGCAATAATGTGAGACAAATAAAACACCGCAAATCTGGCTAAGTATCGTAAATATTTATATAATTCCAAACATTATATTAGTTTTGAAAAAACAGTAGATCATGAGTGATCAGAATGACTTCTTTATTGTAGGTATTGGAGCTTCAGCCGGAGGGTTGCAAGCATTACAAGCCTTCTTCTCGGAGCTACCCGACCAAAACCCTGCTGCTTTTATCGTAATTCAGCATTTGTCGCCCGATTTTGAGAGTATGATGGACGAACTGCTGGCCAAGTACACCAAAATGTCTATTGTTAAGGTTACGAAGTCGGTAATAGTAAAGCCTAATCATGTATACGTGATGAGCCCCAAGCAAAATTTGGAGCTGGTAAACGGTTCGCTTAAGCCCAAAGCTCCCAATGCTTACGAGAAACCGAATCTTCCTATTGACCTTTTCTTCAACTCTTTAGGAAAAGAGTGGAAAAGCAATGCCGTAGGTATTATAATGACCGGAACCGGAACCGACGGAAGCCGGGGTATTAAAACCATTAAAGAGCAAGGTGGCATTGTGATGGCGCAGCATCCTGACTCTGCCAAATTTGATGGGATGCCCAATGCCGCCGTACACACCGGGTTGACCGACTTCATACTCGATTTACCCGAACTAGCCAAAGAAACCCAGCGGGTGATTAACCGCATTCCACAGTTTGCCGATAGCGGTGATCCTCTCACACTTACCGACCGGGGGCTACTTGACCGCATACTGAGCCTGATTGCGAAAAAAATTCAAATAGATTTTAGTGAGTACAAAGAAGCTACCATCTTGCGCCGCATACAGAAGCGAATGCACATTGTAAACGTCGATATACTGGAAGACTACTACAATGTGCTACTATCTAACCGAGCGGAGGTAGAGCAGTTGGGCAATGAAATCTTGATTGGGGTCTCCAGCTTTTTTCGGGATGGCCGGCCGTGGAAAGTGTTTAGGGAGAAAGTATTGCCAGAACTGGGTAATAAAATCCAAGAAGGGGACTCCTTGCGAATTTGGATAGCCGGTTGCTCCAGCGGAGAAGAGGCCTACACCATTGGTATGCTTATTGATGACTACTTAACTAAAAACCAGCTTAAACCAGACTATAAAATTTTTGGCTCCGATATTGATAAGCGAGCTATTCAAATGGCTAGCGCGGGGATTTACGGCCTAAGTGTTGCTGATAGTATCCCGAAAGAATATCTATCGTACTATTTTACCCGCTCGGGCGATACGTATCGGGTGAAGAAGTTCTTTCGCGATCACTTTGTGTTTGCCGCCCACAACATCATTACCGACCCTCCTTTCATTCGAATGGATGTGGTGTCTTGTCGCAACGTGCTGATCTACCTCAACTCTGATGTTCAGAAAAAGGTAATGTCGCACTTTCACTTCTCGCTGAACCAAGACGGTTTTCTAATTTTGGGTAAGAGTGAAAGCATTGGTCATTTGCAGCCTTTCTTTGGCACACCGGCTAAGGGAATAAACATTTTTCAAAATCAGGTACCCTCAGCTGGTAAGCAACTGTCAACCGAGCCTCGCCAGCCCTTTACAAATGTAGGGGGGCAGTACTCCCGATTATCCGGCCCTCCCCGTACACTTAATACTAACACACTTAAAGCCCTAATTGCCGAATCATACGATGAAGCCGGAGTATTAGTAAACAAAGACTGTTATATTCTTCATACGCTGGGTAGTGTTAACCGCTACTTTCATTTTCCCAAGAACAACCTAAGAATGCACCTGGAGGATGTGCTGGAAACCGACGAATACTTATTACTAAAAAGTGGGGTGCGGGAAACCTTAAGCAGCAAAAAATCAGTATATCACCCCGATGTACTGTTTGTCAAGGGGCAGAGCAAGAACATTATAAACCTTCGGTTTAAGGCAATTCAATCGCCCTTTTTTGAGGAAGAGGTTGTCTACATTGAGTTCCAAAACGCCCGAAAGCCAGATAAGGGTCAAAAAAAGCAGATCATTCCCACCGGAGATGGTAAGCAAAGAATTGCCCTGCTCGAGAAAGAAGTAGATGAGAAGCAACGCTTACTACAAGCCCTGCGCGAAGAATTAGATACCCATAGCGAGGAGCTACAAACTACCAATGAAGAGCTGTTGGCTTCTAACGAAGAGCTGCAGAGTTCTAACGAAGAGTTGCAGTCGGTTAATGAAGAGCTGTATTCGCTTAACGCTGAATTGGAAGATAAGATAAAGGAGGTAACCGAAGCCAATAGCGATGTACTCAACCTCATTAACAGTACCCAGATTGCTACCATTTTTATCGATCAGGATTTACACATCCGCCGACTAACCTCTAATGTTGCGAAGGTTGTTAACGTTTCTGCGAGAGACATCGGGCGATCTATTAAGCACTTCACTACTAACCTGGATAAAGTATCGCTCACTAACCTAATTAAGCAGACAATAAAAGCAGAGGAGGCATTAGAACAAGAAGTATCGTCAGGAGAACGATCGTATCTGATGCGGATGCTTCCGTACTATGAAGCAAACGGTGATGCCAATGGTCTGGTAATAACTTTTGTGGATATTACTGAGATTAAGAACGCCCAGTTGGCGGTTGATAATGTTCGCTCATTTGCAGAAAATATCGTTAACACAGTTACTGACCCTCTTCTGGTGCTAGATCAAGAGCTAAAAATTGTGTCTGTGAACCCTGCCTTCTACGATACCTTCCAACTCTCCGAAGAACATACTATCGGTTACTCTATTTTCGATTTAGATGAAGGGCAGTGGAAGCAACCTGACTTACAACGGTTATTGCAAGAGATTATTCACCAAAGTAGCATGGTTTCTGATTACCAGATTGAGCATGATTTTCCCCGAATAGGCCAGCGAATTATGGACATCAGTGCGGTGGTTATACCGCAAACGGGCAGTACTCCTAACTTAATTTTGCTTAGCGTACGCGATATTACCGAGAAAGAACGGAATCGCCAGCAGTTAAAAGAAATTGCCGAACGGCTAAACCTAGTGCGACAGTCGTCAGACATTGGTACTTGGGAATACAACATCCAAACAAAAGCAGTAGTAGGTGATGCTCGACTACGAGAACTTTTTGATATTCCCGATGGCGACCTCAAGTTTGAAAATTTTACATCTCGTATTCATCCCGAAGATCAAGCTCGGGTAGTAATAGCCTTAGAGCAAGCTGTTGCCAACAGAACATTGTACACTAGTGAGTTCCGGGTGGTGCATAGCAATGGCGACATTAGGCATCTGATTGGGCAGGGAAGCCTGATTGATGACGAAGAAGGAAATCCCTATAAGGTGCTGGGTATTAATTTAGACATTACCAAGCAGCGACAAGCCGAAGAAGATAAAGCCCAGTACGGTAAGCTATTGGAAGAGTCGTATAATGAAATTTACATTTTTGATGCGAATAGTCTGCGTTTCATTAATGTAAACCAGGGTGCCCGACACAATCTAGGCTACAGCATGGAAGAAATGCAAGCACTTACTCCGCTTGAGATTGAAACTGATTTTACATTCGATCATTTTTCTAACCTTATCGAACCACTTCGCACCGGAGAAGAAGAAGCGGTTGCGTTTGAGGCTGTGCACCAACGGAAGAATGGCAGTAAATACGATGTGTTAGTCAATCTCCAACTATCGGACTTCCACGGGCAGAAAGTCTTTATCGCCATTATTCAAGATACCAGTGAGCAAGTAGAAAGCCGCGAGTTATTGCGCCAGAGTGAAGAACGACTAGCGTTTGCCATTAGTGGAACCTCTGATGGTATCTGGGACTGGACCGATCTAACTACCGAAGATGGGTGGTGGTCGCCCCGATTCTACGAGATCATTGGCTATAAAGCAGGGGAAATAGAATCTTCGGTGAAAGGCTTTCGGGCTATTAGTCACCCCGACGATATCGACATCTGGGAAAATAAGTTGGAAGAGCATTTCAAGAACGGAACGGCGTATGACGTTACCGTCCGACTTAAACATAAGACAAAAGGTTACCGCTGGTTCCGGTCGCGCGGAAAAGCTATTTACGATAGTGAAGACAAACCAGTTCGGATGAGTGGTGTAATTTCTGATGTTCACGACCAGAAAACTGCCGAAAAGAAATTAAAACGGACCAACCAAGAACTTCGCGTTGCCAATGAATACTTAGATAACTTTGTATTTGCCGCTGCCCACGATCTACGCGCTCCGGTTGCTAACCTTAAATCCCTTTCTAGCCTGTTAGAATCTAAAAATGGCCAAGATAAACGGGTAGTCAATAAAATTGATCAGTCAGTAAACCGACTAGAAGAAACACTGCGGGGCATTATCCGCATTCTGGATGTGCAGCAATTAGGCAACGAAGAGTATAGCCTGTTACAATTTGCAGATGTACTGAAACAAGTGTCTGGTGAAATTAAAGAAGAAATAGACCAGTATGATGCTACTATTGAGCATAGCTTTGCCGTAGAAACTATTCAGTACGTAGAGTTTTACTTGGTATCTATTGTTAAAAACTTACTGACTAATGCTATAAAGTCTTCAGTAGAGGGGCGCCCACCCCGCATTTCTTTCAAGACCAAAGAACGCGATCAGTATATTTGCTTGGAAGTACAAGACAATGGCAAAGGTTTAGATATGAAACGAGATGGTAAACATCTCTTCCAACCATTTAAGCGGATAAATTCTTCGGTTGATGAAGTAGGTGTTAGCTTACATATTGTGAAGGCTATTGTCGAAAAAAATGGTGGAAAGATTGAGGTGCAAAGTCAGCCAGATAACGGTACAACCTTCTCTATTCATTTAATGCCCTACACGCATGACGAAAAAAATATTGCTCATTGATGACGATGAAATCAACAACTTTATTGCTGAAGAGTGGCTGAAGTCTTATCGCGACGACGCTAAGTTACGCACTGCTTCCAACGTTGAAGATGCACTAACCTATTTGCGCTCCTGCACTGATAAAGAATATCCTGACTTGATACTCTGCGACTTGAAAATGCCGATGTACAATGGCTTCGAGTTTATTGAGCTATACGAAGATGAATTTTATCCCGAACACCCCAACACCAAACTACTGGTGGTAAGCTCATCTCTTCGTAAGCAAGATATTGGTCAGGCGAAAGCCTACTCATCGGTTAGCGATTTTATTGCCAAGCACTCCATACAAGAAACCTTTCACTTTATTTTTGATAGGTATTTATAGTTTACCTTCCTTCTTTGTCACTCTACTACACCAACCGAAAAGGTCATCGGCATTATCTGCGGGCAGCTACCATTAAGAAGGGGGCACTCGTTACTACAAGGAGGTTGATTTTAGTAATCATCCAGCGTAGGCAGGCACTGTACCCTGCCTACTACGCTGGGTAAAGGTAACGCATTGCTGCATCACCCTGCCCGGGTGGCTCCGCCCATTTTCCCGGCAAAGGAATTATTCCGCTTGATTCAGCAGTGTGAAGCTAAACTGCACTTTCGTAAAACTGAGGAAGAGACCTACCAAGCTCAACGATTCTGCCACCTAAGCCGATACTACGGTTGGATTACCCTGGAAACTAGCCTCCCAACTAGGTGACCTTGCCCAGAAATTCTGCTACCACATAGACAAGGAAAGCCTACTAGAGTTTTGGATCGAAGGAAAGGAGGATTGGTAATCAGCTAGCGTCAGCGAAGTCAGCGTACATTGACTCAATTGCCTCTTCGTTCAGTGGCGTATTCGCCCCGTAAATCACAATGCGGTAACGAAAAGTCACTGACTCTTGCGGTTGAAGCTTGAAGTTTAGGGTTTCTGCCCCCCCCGAAAATACATTCTGACCAAGCGGATTGGCCGCAAACAAGCCATAGCCCCGGGCGTGCCAGTAAGTAGGATAGCCCACATTGTCAGGGTGATCCATAATTACCACCGAAACTGCTTCATCATCTATTGATCCAGACAGGTTTACCCATTCGGCCCGGGTACCCCACACTTCAGTTCCACTCACTCCCTCGCTGCTTTGGTATTGTCCGGTTACTCCGGTGTTATCTATTTTGGCAGCATCGCTAGCGTTGCCACTGGCATCAGTAAATATCTCCGGCTTATCTGAAGGGTGCTCCAACGCTCGGGTTACCCGAATTGCTACCATTCCTTCTTTATTATCATTAAAAGTTACCGGTTGATTCTGAGCCTGCAAAGTAGTAGTTCGGTCAATAACGTAGGCATCTGCTTCTCTGGAAAAGTAAAGAGTTGTGGTTTCGTCCAATAGCTTTTCTTTATCGAGAGTTAACCAATCAGCCGCCACTTTTAATTTACCTACCTCACCATCTTTCGTTTCTAGTACTTCTCGATGGCGAATGATTCCATACCCATCTCGCTTCTCCTCAGGAATCGCCTCCGAGTTGTTCCAAAAATCCAAACCGTTTACATCGCCGTAGTTCAGCCACAGCCCTACGTGGTGCGGATGATCTACACGCTCTCCCGCAGTGGGCAACAGCGGGTAACCGCGCGTAATATTTGTACCTTGCGGTGTTCTAATCGGAAACAGTACCGGTTTCTTGATTACTTCGGGATAGATGTAGGAGGTAAACGGTTGACCATTAATGGTTACAGATACTAACTTCTCCGCAGGTTTTTCAGTGATCTTTACCTGCGCGGGTAGCACCTGGATTTGTATTGTCAGTAGAAAAAAAGCCAAGAACCCACCACAGGCAGGCCTTAACCACAATTTAGATGATCGCATAATAGTGCTAGCTCGATACAATTTCTTGTTCTTCAGTATTAAATGTTACCCGCTTACCTGTATGCAAAGCTTGGGTGGTCATTAAATTCGCTACTGAATGATTGTAACCTACTTGAACCGGAGCGTGAGGTTCCTTACGGCTACGCACGCAGTCCATCCAGTTTCGCATATGGTTGGAAGTCATGTTATCAGCTCCGGTATTTGCACTGGTTATCACCTTATCACCCTGTAGCTCTTGCTCTTCTAAACGGTTTGGCTGCATACCCATTGCGGAAGCATGTTTTTCGTTCAGCCCTCCATCGGGTGTAATCATGTTGGTTTTTAGGTTGAGTGTTCCGGCATTGGAATAGTAGATTTCTTTGGTTCCGCCTTCGGAGTTGGTGAAGCGGGATGAGTACACCACCTGGAAGCCTTCGTTCGGATTATCATCGGGACCATAGTCAAATACTGCCGTCATGGTATCAGGATTTTCCCGTCCGTCTTTCCAGAGATAGATACCGCCGTTGGCGGCTACGCTGCGCGGGTGGTTGTAACCCGAGAACCAGTGTACCGTATCAATCTGGTGCGACATCCACTGACCAGGAATGCCGGAAGAATACGGCCAGAATAAGCGGTACTCTAAATATTTGCGCGGATCCCAATCTATTTTAGGTCGGTTCATCAGGTAACGATCCCAATCGGTATCTTCTTTCTTGATAGAAGCTACTAAGTCGGGTAATCGCCAACGCCCGGGTTGGTTTACATTCCAAGTCATATTCACCATTACGATGTCGCCGAACTTACCGGATTTAATGTAGTCTTCCGCTGCATGGTAGTTGCTTCCACTTCGGCGCTGCGAGCCAATTTGAATAATCCGATCAGAGGCTTCGGCCGTTTCTTTAATCTTTTTGTTGTCTTCCATTGACTCAGCCAGTGGCTTTTCAATGTAGGCATCGCAACCGTTTTCAATGGCTTCTACCCCGTGCAGTGCGTGCTGAAAATCCGCAGTACTGATGATGACAGCATCCACTTTACTTTTCTCGTATAACTCTTCATTGTTACGGGCCAAATCTACCTTCTTGATTCCCTTTTCCTCCATGTAGGCTTTAGCCTCGTCGCGACGGCGGTTCCAAATATCGGAAACCCCTACAATCTCGAAGTTCATTTCATCGGCATGATTCATAAAGGCGGGAATCAATGAGCCTCGGCAACGATTGGAAAAGCCTACTATTCCAACTCGTACCCGATCATTAGCTCCCAAAATACGCCCGTAGCTGCGAGCTGAGAAAGCGGTACTTAGGCCTACTGCTCCTAAAGCTGATTTCTTAATAAAATCTCTACGATTTCTATTTAAATTATTCATATTTTCTGGATTGTTAAATGGCTAAATTGTTGATTGTCACTGATATCCGCCTTCCACTCTAAATTTCACATTTCATATTTCTCATTTTCTATGAGGCTGGCAATTCTCGTACTTTGATATTTTTAAAATATACTAAGTCGCCGTGGTCTTGCAGTAAAATATGACCACTCTCCGCCATACCAAAGTTCTCCCATTTTTCGTACTTACTGTTTTTTACCAAGTCGGTGTATTCCTCGCTACCTCGCTCGTACTCCAGCACTTTTTCGCCGTTTAGGTAATGCTCTACTTTATTGCCCTGCACAACTAAGCGGGCGGTGTTCCACTCGCCAATGCCTTTAAAGGGTTTGCTGGCATCAGCACTTTTCAAATCGTAGAGCGAGGCTAGGGTTCGGGTTCCACCGCCGTTATTACCCTTTTTGGCATCGGGATGCTTTTCGTCGTCTAGTAATTGGTATTCTAAGCCGATAGCGGATGCACCAGAATTATAGCCTTCGGTAACAAAGTACTTAATACCACTATTCGCTCCTTCGGTCAGTTTAAAATCAACCTGAAACTCAAAGTTGGAGTATTCACTCTCAGTAACAATGTCGCCTCCGTTCTGGGATTCGGCTCCGTCAGAAGCCAGCACCATTAGCTCGCCGTCTTCAATTTTCCACCCCTGCTCGGGAAAAGTCTCCTTATGCGCCCCGCGCCAGTTGCTTATCGACTGCCCATCAAATAGTAAGGTCCAACCTTCCTGCCGCTCCTGTTCAGTTAAAGTATTATCACTAGTTTCCTCTACCACTGCCGTCATTTCAGCGGTACTGGTTTCTTCTTCAGCCGTTTCGGTTTCTGCTGAATTATTAGAAGCTGGCCCGCAACTGTACAAGAAAAATAGTGCAATGCCGTACAAAACAAAGGTTTTCATAAATGTGTATTGTTTAGTTGTTTGATTGCTCGATAATTCAATTGTTAATTGTTCACTGCTAACTGAACATTGCATTACCCCTTGCACCTAACTTCCTGCTCCCTGCCCAAATAGATCCTGGTAGTGGTCTGACATTTGAAAAATCCCGCCACTCTTTTGGTAGAAGTCTTTGCCTAGTTTGAAAACTCCTCGCTGTGCTTTTACCCAATCGGCACCAGCGTGCGGATGGTAAGAAAGCATCTCTGGCCAGTCGCGGTAGTTTTGGTGACCGTTGTTCTCCATTAGTCCCATGCCCGGAAATTCCTCCCAAGCGGCTAGTCGGGCGGCTACATTTTTGTTCCAATCAACCAGAATAGGGTTTACGGTTAAATCAGCGCAGAGACAAGGGATATTTTGTTCGTGAGCCACTTTTGCCATCTTCAAGGTCATGCTTAGGGTTTTGGCAATCGGCTTTAACGCCACTGCACTGTATCCCATTTGAATGCGGGTAATCACGTCCTCTTCGGTATGGGCACTTTCGTCCGCAGCCACCCGTACCCCTACGTCGGCCACGCTAGACTCATTTTCTTCGGGAAATGGTTCTTCCACTACCACAATCTGATCAAAAGCTCCAATTTTCTGAGCATGATCGAGCAACTCTAGTAGAGAATCTTTCTCTTCGTAGCGCCCATTCATATCAAAGTAATAGGGAATTTTCCCATCAGCCGTATAAGACGTTTCGCCCTGCCCAATCGTCTGGTGAATTTCGGTTAGCTTAGCCTTGTCTTTATCCAGCATTTCCCGCTGCGTGCCCGGATGCCCCAGCTTAATTTTTAGGAAGAAATATCCATCATCTACCAGTTCTTTCATTTGCGACACCGGAGTGGCAAATGAAAACGAAGGAACACTCACTACTCCCTCGTGCCGGTGAGACAACGCCGGACGATACTGCTCAGGAATCATGGTATCAAAATCAGAAATGCCATTTTCGTAAGCGTACAGCAGCCAAGCAGCATTGTCGACCGCCACCAGTGCATTCAGCGCAAATGTTTTTCGTAAATCGGGGTTATCCGTAATTTTTTTACCGTAGGCGTATACTTCTTCTAGAATATTTTCTTGGAGGTCGATAGGTGTGGTGAATGATTGCCCCTTAGCTAATTGCACCCCTTTCTCCGTCATGGCGTACATGAGGGCGTTACCCCCACTTTCGGAGTGGTTGAGAAAAATTTGGGAGTCAGACCAAAGGGTATTCTGCGTACCCAAGCCCACCCCGTATTTTCCTGATGAGCTTTGTAAACGAGCTACCGCTTGCCAAACATCAGTCATGTAGCCCCCTTTGAAGCCGTAGGGAGTCGCTAATGGCTCCCGCTCAAAGGTAGAACTTACCTGATCGATCGTAATTTTTCGCAACGATTTGGATGAAGAAATGGGTGATGCTATAGGTGCCAATGGGAGAAGACTAGCCACAGCGGATGATTGCTGAAGAAACTGCCGACGGTTGAGTGGTGTCATAGTAAAAAGTATCCTCGAAGATACAAAACCGCCTCTGGTTGTCCAAATTCATTATGCAATCCGTTGCAAAACTATGATAAAAGTTATTAGTACTGTTTTTGTAGGTAGGCAATCTCCCGCAGATTACTCCTAAATGTGATCACGACGAACAGCAAAAAAACTATTTGCGAAACAATCATCCAGTCAGTGAATAAAATCGGCCAAATCTCTAATGCAGGCTGGGACGATAAAATTGGTAGCAAGATACTGTTGTGAAATACGTCTACTACGATGATAATTACCGTTAACCATACCCCTATTCTTGGACGAAGAATAAGCAGTACGGCCGCCACCGGGTCTAGGAAGGTGAGGCTATCCCAAAATACTACTGAGAAAAATGGGCTATTGTACTCCTCTGAGAAAAATCCGTGACGCATCACCCAATACACATGGGTAGAAGTACCACCGAGCATGGTAGCACATTGGATTATTAGAATGAGCTTAGTCTTACTTGGTAGTTGAATAAAAGAATATGCGATAGACAAGATATAATACAAGTTATACCTTACTTTAACCCAGCCTGTTTCAGAATACTATTTTCAGTGCCTTTCGCTAAGTCTTTATTAGAACCATGGTCAGGAACTGTAACTCTTCCTAGTTTGGTAGGATGTTTGAATTGACGATGACTGCCTCGCTGAGCCACCTGATACCAACCGTCTTGCTTTATTAATGTGATGATTTGCTTTACTTTCATGCTGCTACAGTGACAGCTTCGGTACTAGGCGGGGGTATCTCTATTCCATCTTCCCGCATACCTTCCAAGTGAAACTGAACAGCTTCCTTTATATGTGTCCGAACCTCTTCTTTCGTATCTCCTACCGTAATACAGCCGGGAAGGTCTGGTACATAGGCACTATAACCAGTATTGGTTTTTTCAATAATTACTAGATAATCCATAACACTCTACTTATGTATGCAGTAATGAATGTAAATCCTACGCAAAATAAACAGTTATTGAAAATAGCCAATTAATCTGATAGATTAGCTAGTATTCCTCAATAATTGCCTATCTCATATCTCTATTTCGTTAAATTTCATCCACTGGTCAACAGTATGTATCCAGTACTTCAGAAATTCTTGGCTAAAAAACTGGTTGGAGAAATCATCAAACCGCTGAATATGAATTCCGGTGTAGTGTAGCCAAATAGCTAAGCCACCGTAGGGAATTATTCTTTTCTCTTCTTCCGAAACTGAAATGATAGAATCATAACCTCGATAAAAAGCAGCTCTTTTACTATTGAAAGTTTCTTTATTGGGTTCGTTTCTAAAGAGAATCATCAGGGCATACGCCATATCCAACCAGAGCCAGCCATTGCCGCAGTTATCAAAGTCGAAAATTGTAATTTCAGAATTGTCTTTAATTTTCATGTTTTCGTACCATAAATCGAGATGAATTACTCCGTACCTCAGCGCACTTTGTTCGGCTTTTTCAAATTCTGAGGAAATAACAGAGCTGGCTCGTTCAAAGTATTGCATTTCAGCGGAAGGCCCAGAAAAATGGCCTTTTGCTAGCTGAAACGCCCAATTAACTAGCGAATTGGCATCGTAACGCTTTCTATTAATGGTTCTATTAATCGTCAGTTGGTGCATCTTTGCCATCGTTGCTCCTAGTTGAAAGGAAGCCGGTTCCGATGGGTTTCGGATAGATTTACCTTCAGCGAAGGTGAACAGAACCGCAAAACGCTCTCCTTCTAATGCTTTTATGCAATTAATGTAATGATTATCGCGGTTTTTGATCGGGTATGATACTGAAATACCATTTTCCTTCAGATACTCTAATAATGCTAGCTCTTCTTTGATCTCGTCTTCTGTCCGCCAATGCAAGTAGTAGACTCTTAGGACAAATTTCTTATCAGAAGTAGTGATCAGGTAGCTGTGGTTAATACCTGTTTTTAGTACTCGGCAAGTTGTATTCTTATCAAATCCGTAGCGTTCACTAACAAATTCTGCCAGATATTCTGATGAGATGATTGTACTGATTGCGGGAGCGTACATTATAGTAGCTAATAAGTGTTATCATTTATTCAGATAAACTAGTATGCTATGTCCTGCTCTACTTACGCTTTGGATATTTACTAGTTTAGATATTTTCGGATGCGCCCAAGTGTGATGGCTTCCGCTTATCCGAGCTAACTCGAGATCAGCCCCCTCAATTAACGGTATGAAATCGTTGAAAGAAGTATTTTTAGGGCTATCCAAAATCTTGCGTAAGAGCTTAGCATTTTCTCATGAGCAGTTCATTATAAATCAACCTGCATCCTTCACACAGCGAAAACCGAGGTGTTCTTGGCCGGAATCTACCGCAGTAGCCATGCGGGCGGAGGGGCGGTAGTTGGAGCAGTACTGATCACTGCACAGGTAAGAACCACCTTTAATTACTCGTTTGGGAGTGTACGGTTCCTGAGGATCGTAGCTTTGATTAGGTCCGGTAGGGTTGCGGCACACGGTGATCTTGCTCTGTTGAGCGTGGGTATCAGGACGGTACCAATCGGAGCTCCACTCCCACACATTGCCAATAATATCGTATAAACCGTAATCGTTAGGTGGAAAGCTTTTAACGGGCGACGCACTAGCAAAGCCATCGGTACTCACGTTGTTATGCGGAAAATCACCCTGAAAAAAGTTAGCTAAATATTTACCGGAAGGAGTTAGTTCATCGCCCCAGGCAAAGGCTTGTCCAGTGGTTCCTCCCTGAGCCGCAAACTCGTACTCGGCTTCGGTAGGTAATCGTTTACCAGCCCACTGAGCGTAAGCCTGAGCATCTTCGTAGGCAATGTGGGTAACCGGGAAATTATCTTTTCCTTCAATAGAGCTACCTGGCCCTTTAGGGTACCGCCAATTTGCTCCAATCTTCCACGACCACCACTGCGAATAATCGTGCAGTGGCACTGCCTGACTGGGCGGATCAAAAATTAACGAACCCGGTTGCAGCACTTCGTCTGCTGGTTTAGGAGTACCAGGCGGTAACTGCTTTTTCATTTCTTCCCAGTCAATTGGTCGCTCAGCTACGGTTACGTACCCAGTTGCTTCGGTAAACTTTCTAAATTCAGCATTAGTCACTTCATGCGTGTCCATCCAGTAGCCTGATACTTCTACCGAATACGCTGGCCCTTCTATATCAGTAGCCGTCTCATGATCGCTGCCCATGGTGAACTGCCCTCCCGGAATCCACACCATGCCTTCGGGAGCTTCTCCGGCGGGCTTGGCTGAAATTAGAATGCTAGTTGACGGGGAAGAAGAATTTTCGGCAGTGGGTTTTGTCTCGGCAGCTGATTTGCTGTCTTGGTTAGTGTTCTGACAAGATAGAAGGCCAAAGCCTAACAAGGATACGAGTAAGGTATGTAGTTTCATTACTGGTTGTTTTGGATAGTACCAATTCGCAAGGTACTTAACACTAATTGATTACTCTGATAAGATACTGATGCAACACCGATTGCTAGAAAAAGCGTTCAACATTGGATAGTTAAGAAGTCCTCATTTACAGTGCTTTCATTTTAGATGACCAAGAAATATATGCTAAACGTATCTGTATTATACTCTTTTTCCACTAGGAAATCCTAATTTTATTGCCAGTCACATTCCTTTTAGTATATTTAAGTTTAACTATTGCATACTATTGCAATCAATCTTATCACTATGGATTTCAAAGATGAAATAATTCAACTCGGGGAACGAGTGGAAAAAATGCGTCCTAACCTCTCTACCGAGGAAGCAACAAAGAATGCTTTAATTATGCCATTCATAAATTCACTAGGCTATGATGTTTTCAATCCAATGGAAGTAGTTCCTGAATTTGTCGCTGATATAGGAATAAAAAAAGGTGAGAAAGTAGACTACGCTATTATGAAGAACTATCAGCCTATCATCTTGATAGAATGTAAGACCATTGATACTGTACTAGACCCCCACAGTACTCAGCTTTTCAGATATTTTCATACGACAAAAGCAAAGTTCGCAATCCTTACTAACGGAAAGGAATACAAACTCTACACTGATCTAGTTGACACTAATAAAATGGATGAGAAGCCATTCTTAATATTTGATATTACTAAGATTAAGGACAGTACTCTTGAAGAATTGAAGAAATTTCATAAGTCATACTTTAACATAGAAGAAATCGTCAGCACAGCTAGCGAACTCAAATATACCAATGAACTTAAAGCATTGATGAATGCTGAATTAAGAAATCCTTCAGAACCTTTTGTAAAATACTTTGTCGCCCAAATCTACTCTGGTAGAGCTACGGAAAAAGTAATACACCAATTCACGACTATAGTTAAAAAATCGCTTAATCAGTGGATTAATGAAATAATTAGTGAAAAGTTTCAATCTGCTTTGGATAAGGAAAAGAGCGAAGCTGAAGATACGGAAGAATCATCTGAAGTAGTAGTTCCAGAAGATAACAGAAATGATATACAAACTACGGAAGAAGAAATGGAAGGCTTTTACATTATTAAAGCAATCCTACGTGAGAAAGTAGATGTAGATAGGATACATTACCGAGATACGAAAAGCTACTTTGGGGTTTTACTTGATGATAACAATCGCAAACCTCTTTGCAGGTTGAGATTTAATGCTCAAAGTGTCAAATATCTGGGGGTCTTCGACCAAAACAAGAATGAAACTAAAGAGTCAATCGATACTGTAGATGATATTTACAAGTTTCGGAACGCACTACTTGGAACATTAGAAAGCTATTTGAATAGTGAAGATAGTTGACTATTGTTTCATTGCAAGCAAAAGCTTTCTATAATGCTACCCACCCTCCAGTACGACTCGATTCAAATAAGGCATCGAGCACGCGCATGTTCTTTACCGCATCGGTTGGAGGTGTAGGCACGGTAGTATCTTCACGAATAGCCCGGGCAAACGCTTCAAACTCAGCAATGTACTGGTCTGTGGGGCTAAGCTTAACCTCCCTCGTGCCTATGCTGGTAGTCACTGTCACCCTCGCCGCTACATCTGCCGGAGTGTTAAACGGAATCTCGATAGAAATCACTCCACCACTACCGTGTACCGTAACCTGCTGATAGGGAAAAGTCTGCGTACCCACCGTAAACTGCGCCCGCGCTTCGCCAAAGTCTAACGTGCCCGAAGACAGTATGTCCGTCTTAAAATCAGCATGTTCAGTAAGTAAGCTTAGCACTCGCTGGGGTTCAGCTTGCAATAAAAACCGGCTAACCGATATCGCGTAGCAACCAATATCGTACAGTGCCCCACCGCCTTTATCCGACTGATTACGAATGTTATTAGCATCAGCGTTGGTGTACCCAAAAAACGTTTGCACCAACTGCACGTTGCCAATCTCCCGCATCCGAATTAACTCCAAAGCGTGCTGCCACTGCGGATGAAAGCGGTACATAAAGGCCTCCATAACCTTCACGCCCTTTGCTTCGGCATACTCTACCGCTTCCTGAGCCTCCTGTGCGGATAGAGCAATGGGCTTTTCGCACAAAATGTGTTTCCCAGCATCAGCGGCTTTCTTTATCCATTCGGCATGAACATGATTAGGTAACGGAATGTACAATGCTTCAATAGCTTCATCGGCTAATAATTCTTCGTAGGAACCGTAAGCATTTGTAATTCCGTAGGCATCGGCAGCCTCCTGCGATCGCTCTAATGAACGGGAAGCAATACCCTGCCACTTAATAAGCGGGGACTTGGCCGTAGGAATGGCAATTTTTTTCTTAAAGAAACCGGATACTCCGAGTACCCCAAATTTAACTACTTGCATAGATTCAATGTGTTATGGTGTTGAAATTAACGTAAAACTCCTACAGAAAGAAGTATAACACCATAACGCTTCGCACCGTAATACACTTTATATTTTCTAAGTTATCGCACTATGTCACTACACTATATTAGTCAAAAGCCTCGCGCGGCCTCCAAAAACCCACCACTGATAGTATTATTGCACGGTTTAGGAAGTAATGAGCGCGATTTGTTCTCATTTGCCCCCTACCTAGATCCTCGCTATTTGGTTGTCAGCGTGCAAGCTCCCTTGCCCTACGGCCACGGCGGCTATGCCTGGTTTACTATTGATTTTTCTAAAGGCGTTCCTCAACCGAATGTAGAACAAGTGAAAGAAGCTCGTCAGCAGTTCACGCAGTTTCTAGACGAAATTATACAAAAGTTCCAGCCTAACCCGAATCATGTTTACCTAGTCGGCTTTAGCCAAGGTGCCATGATGAGCTACGCCACTGCTCTGGCTACTCCGGAAAAGATAACGGGGCTAGTGGCCATGAGCGGATATATTCTCAACGAGACTACACCTCAAGAAGCAATTACAACTATCCATCAGCAGCTAAAAATATTGGCGACCCACGGTACCAATGATGCGGTGCTACCGATTTTCTTGGGACGTTCAGCGGCCGATTATCTTCAGCAACAGCAATTCAACTATGAGTTTAAAGAATACGCTATGGGGCACGAGGTAAATCAATCTTGTTTCGCTGATGTGAAACAGTGGTTAGATCAGCAGGTAGGGGATTTATAATGTATTCAGGTATTATTGTGCGAGTTGTTATAGTGTTTTAGTGCTTTAGTGTTCGGGTGTTCAAAGTTAACCTCGTCATGAATACTCTAACACTTCGCACCTGAACACGTCATGTATAATCTTCTCCTTTCTGCTCTTCGGCTTCCTTCATAATATGCTTCAACTGTTCTACTTCTGACTTCGGACAAATTAACAGCACGTCGGGGCTATCGGCTACCAAGTAGTCGTGCAGGCTATGGACGATAATTAATTTTCCGTCGGTACTTTTAATAAAACAATTCTTACTTTGGATAGAAAGAGCATTGGCTTCTATGGTGTTTTCTCCGTTCCCCAATGTTTTTAATGAGAACAGCGCGTGCCAGGAGTCAATTGCTGACCAGTCGAAATTGCCCAGCAGTACGTAGTGATTATTAGTTTTTTCCAAAATACCGTAGCTAAGTGCCGTATTTTTGCACTGCGAATAAGCATTTTTTAAAAAAAGAGATTCGTCATCAGTACCATATTGCTGCACGCCACCCGAAAATACTTCCGCCACCTCGGGAAGGTGCGTTTCTACTGCTTCAATAATCGCGTTTACGTGCCAAACGTAGATATCGGTGTTCCACACAAAATCGCCACTATTAACAAATAAGTTAGCTAGCTCAATTTGAGGTTTATCAGTAAGCGTTTTTATTTTTTTGATGGATCCGCTACTGTTGTAATGGTACTGAATATAGCGATAGCGCGTTTCAGGCTTAGAGGGCTTGATGCCTATAACCAGTAATTTTTTCGGATCAGCCGCTGCTGTTTCCAAGGCTTTGCCCATGTCTCGCAAGAAAGCAATCTCGCCAAAAATAGCGTGATCAGCAGGCATCATGGTAATAACAGTAGAAGAATCTAACTGCCGGATTTTATAGGCAGCGTACGCGGCACAAACTGCCGCCCCCCGGTTAGTAGGTTCAATAAGAATCTGCTGCTTGGGTAGTTGGGGAAGCTGCTCCCTCACTAAATTAGCGTAAGGCTCAGTGGTAGCTACCATAATTCTTTTTTCGTCGCAAAGAGCCGTACACCGTTCATAGGTCAGTTGAAGTAACGACTTTCCGGTACCTAGTAAATCTAAAAATGGCTTAGGCGTATTTTTGCGGCTAAACGGCCAGAAGTCTGACGTGGCATGACTGCCCGTAGTGATAACCACAAAATTGTTATTCCTTGCCATAATAAAGTATAAACTCCCACTGTTTTGGCTAGCGAATATAACTTTCGGCAGTGCAGAAAGCAACCCTTTGCGCTTTCCTTACCAAGATTTTTGTTTGAAAATTTTTTAACAAAAGAACAAATTCACTATATATTTTGTAATGATTCGGCAAACTATTATCTTCAAAAAAGTATTAATTTCCAGAAAGACCAACGGTCGAGAATGGCGTTGGTTTTTTTACGTAACTTACCTACTTACTTACTAATGGTAGAGCAAACGATTGATCTACAAGCTGCCCTTAAACAATATTTTGGCTTCAATCATTTTCGCGGAAACCAGGAAGCCATCATTGAGAATATTCTCAACCGCCGTAATACATTCGTAATCATGCCAACGGGTGCTGGGAAATCACTCTGCTACCAGTTACCAGCACTGTTGCAATCGGGAACGGCGATTGTTATTTCCCCGCTAATCGCCCTGATGAAAAATCAGGTAGATCAACTAAATGGCTTTAATATTGATGCTCGGTTTCTCAACTCAACCCTGAGTAAAACCGAAATCAATAGGGTCAGAAACGATACGTTGAAGGGAAAAACAAAACTACTGTACGTAGCTCCGGAGTCGCTGACTAAGGAGGAGAATATTAAATTCCTGCGCGAAGCTGATATTTCTTTTGTAGCCGTCGATGAAGCCCACTGTATCTCCGAATGGGGACATGATTTCCGGCCGGAATACCGACGAATAAAATACATTATCTCTCAGTTGAAAGACAATGTTCCGGTGATTGCCCTGACGGCTACCGCTACCCCGAAGGTGCAGTTGGATATTCAACGGAACCTTCAGATGGAAGAAGCAGACTTATTTAAGTCCTCCTTTAACCGCCCTAATCTGTTTTATGACGTTCGTCCGAAAACGCAGATCAAAAAGCAGCTTATCAAATTTATTAAGCAGTATCCGGGTAAATCGGGCATTATTTACTGCTTAAGCCGCAAAAAGGTAGAAGAGATCGCTGAATTTCTTCAGGTAAACGGCATTAAAGCTGCCCCTTACCACGCTGGGTTGGATGCCAATGTTCGGGTGCAAAACCAAGATGCCTTTCTCAACGAAGATGTGGACGTGATTGTGGCTACCATTGCCTTCGGAATGGGCATTGATAAACCGGATGTGCGCTTTGTCATTCATTACAATGTACCCAAATCGTTAGAAGGGTACTACCAGGAAACCGGCCGGGCTGGGCGCGACGGACGAGAGGCTCGCTGCTTGATGTTCTACAGTTACAGCGACATTCTTAAGCTAGAGAAATTTAATAAAGATAAAACCGTAACCGAGCGGGATAATGCTCGCCACCTGCTGGGCGAAATGATTGCCTATTCCGAATCAGCGGTATGCCGAAAAAGGCAACTGCTGCATTATTTTGGCGAATATCTTCCTGAAAATTGTGGTTTCTGCGATAACTGCGTAAACCCCAAGGAACAGTACGAAGGCCAGGATCTGATAACGGTAGCCTTACAAGCAGTACAGCAAACGAACGAACGCTTTGGAATTAACCATGTGGTAGATGTGGTGCGAGGCTCAGCCAACCAGTACGTAAAAAGCTACAAGCACGATCAGCTTCCGGTGTATGGTCAGGGTAAAGGTGAACCAGCAGAGCGCTGGAGTTCAGTGCTGCGACAGGCTCTGATTGCTGAATTACTGGAAAAAGATATTGAAAACATTGGCACCATTAAGCTAACCGCCAAAGGCAAGGACTTTCTTCAGAATCCTCACTCGCTGATGCTATCCAAAAATCACGTATTTGAGGATGTTACCGAAAGCGAAGAAAACGATGGCACCCTGGGTCAAAGTAATCCGGCAGGTTACGGCAAATCTTACGACGATAACTTATTCAAACAGCTTAGACAGCTTCGGAAGGATATTGCCAAGCATAAGAATGTGCCTCCTTATGTTGTATTCCAGGAACCTTCACTGGAGGAAATGGCGACCACCTACCCCACCACCAAGGAAGAGATGGCGGGGATTAACGGCGTGGGTATGGGAAAGGTTCATAAGTACGGATCGCCGTTCCTAAAGATGATTGAAGAGTACGTAGCTGAAAATGATATTGCTACTGCCTCTGATGTACTTATTAAATCTACTGTTAATAAGTCGAAGAACAAGATTGTAATCATTCAGCAGATTGATAAGAAGGTGGATTTTGAAGAAATTGCCAGCACTCTCAACTTATCAATGGAGGAACTAATTGGTGAGATTGAGCACATCTGCTATTCGGGCACTAAGCTAAGCATTGATTACTACCTGGATCAGTTTCTGGACGAGGAGCACATTGATGAGTTGCACGATTACTTCTTGAACGCTGAATCAGACCGTATTTCCAGTGCCAACGAAGAGTTTGACGGTGATTATACCGAAGAGGAACTACGCCTATTTCGTATTAAATTCTTATCAGAGTACGCGAATTAGTCCATAGTTGTGAACGATTTTCCGAAAACCGTGGACTAGTTGCTGTACACTCCTCGTTGTTCACTGCACACTGTTCATTGCTAATTGTTCATTGTTTTCCTTAGCTTTGCGCCTAAAACCTAACCATGAATATCTTACTACTCGGTTCGGGAGGGCGCGAACACGCACTAGCCTGGAAAATTAGCCAGAGTTCTGACTGTACTAAACTCTTTGTATCGCCCGGTAATGCAGGAACCTCCCTGTTTAATGTAACTGAAAATCTAGTACAAAACAGCTACGATCAATCTGATTTTCAGCGCATTGCTAACTTTATTCAACAACAGAATATTGAGTTGATCGTTGTTGGGCCAGAAGCTCCATTGGTAGCGGGGATTACTGATTTTCTGAAGAATAATTCATCTACCTCCGATGTGCTGGTAGTGGGCCCAACCCAAGCTGGTGCCGAGCTAGAAGGAAGTAAAGATTTTGCTAAGCAGTTTATGCAGAAGCATAACATTCCTACCGCTGCATCGCACACATTTACCGCCGAAACGCTCGAGGAAGGACTGAAATATGTAAAAGAGCAAACCTTGCCTATTGTACTCAAGGCCGATGGACTAGCCGCCGGAAAAGGGGTAATCATTTGTACCAGCTACGATGAAGCTACCGAAACCTTGCGCGATATGCTCCAGCACCAAAAGTTTGGCACAGCCAGCCAGAAAGTGGTGATTGAAGAGTTTCTAGATGGTATTGAGCTTTCGGTATTTGTGCTGACCGATGGTAAAAACTACCACCTCTTACCTGAGGCGAAAGATTATAAACGCATTGGTGAAAACGATACAGGTCCCAATACCGGTGGTATGGGTGCCGTCTCTCCGGTTCCGTTTGCCGATGAAGCATTTATGTCGAAAGTAAAAGCGCAAATTGTAGAGCCTACCATTCAGGGGTTAGCCAAGGAAAATATTGATTACCGGGGCTTTATCTTTTTAGGACTGATGAACGTAGGTGGTAACCCTTACGTCATTGAGTATAATGTGCGCTTAGGTGACCCTGAAACTCAAGCAATTATTCCTCGTCTGGAGAGCGATTTGGTAGAACTACTCGTGGCCACTGCCCGGCAGCAACTATCGGAGGTGCAAGTGAATATCAGCTTACAAGCTGCTGCTACGGTGGTTATGGTTTCTGGCGGGTATCCCGAAAGCTACGTGAAAGGTAAAGTAATCAGCGGTTTATCTGATAAGGCTGAAAGCTTGGTATTTCACGCGGGTACTGAGGCTAAAGAGGGAAAAACAATTACCAGTGGCGGAAGAGTGCTGGCCGTTACCTCGCTGCACAGCCAACTTACCAGTGCACTGGAACAAACGTATGCTCAGGTTGATCAGCTTTTCTGGAAGGACATCTACTACCGAAAAGATATTGGGCAGGACATTCTAGGCTACCTAGCCAACGGAAAATAGAGTCCGCAGTTCGTTTTTATTTAAAATCATAGTAATTTACAACACAGCGAAGTAACTGTATCAGGCTTACGCTTAGTGGAGTTGTTGAGTATAGTGTGAGTAGCCTGATTTCGTTTGAAGTTTCGTATAGGGAGGTAAAATATAGTGCCTTCTGACTAAATATATAGAGGATGATATGGGATGTAGTACCTGTAGTACCAAAAATGGTGCAGTAAGCGGTTGCCGTAACAATGGCGGCTGTAGCACCGGAGGGTGTAACAAAATGAATGTCTTCGATTGGCTCTCCAACATGGAGTTTCCATCGCTGAGCACCTTCGATATTGTTGAAGTAAAATTCAAAAACGGTCATAAAGACTTTTTTCGCAACACCAAAGACGTGGATCTGACTACCGGTGATGCCGTAGTGGTAGATGTTCCCAACGGTTACCACATTGGTCATGTCTCATTGCAGGGTGAGTTAGTCCGGCTGCAAATGCAGAAGAAAAAAGTACCCAATAACGACCAAATCCGCACTATCTACCGAATAGCCACCGAACAGGATCTGGAAAAATTCCATAAAGTAGGCAACCGCGAGATGCCCACGCTCTACCGAACCCGGGAGATTATTCAGAAACTGGGCTTATCTATGAAACTCTCCGACGTAGAGTATCAGGCCGATAACAATAAAGCCACTTTTTACTACTCGGCCGACAGTCGGGTTGATTTTCGGGAGTTAATTAAAGTGCTGGCGGGTGAATTCCGCATCCGAATTGAGATGCGACAGATCAGCCTACGGCAAGAAGCCGGTCGGCTGGGTGGCATTGGTTCGTGCGGTCGGGAGCTTTGCTGTTCTACCTGGCTCTCTGATTTTAAAAGCGTTTCTACATCGGCGGCTCGCTACCAGAACCTTTCCCTTAACCCTAGCAAGCTTTCCGGCCAGTGTGGTCGGCTCAAGTGCTGCCTCAACTACGAGCTAGAAACGTACATGAGCGCACTCAAGCGTATTCCCGAGGTAAACCGTCCGCTGAAAACCCGGAAGGGTGAGGCTGTACTACAAAAGACCGATATTTTTAAAAGAATTATGTGGTTTAGCTTTGCCGGAGAAAGTGCTTGGGTTCCGCTGAGTGCCCAACGCGTACAGGAAGTTTTAGAACTGAATAAGCGAGGTGAAGTGCCGGATACACTGATTGAAGACCATATAATTGCTAAATCTGATTCAGGGGTTTTGAATAACGATTTAGTGAAGATGGATAAAAAATTTCAGAAGAAGCACAACCCCAAACGGCGCAATAAGCGAAAGAAAAAGAATTAAAACCACTCATTTTCTACGTCTTCATTTCTATCATCCCTCAATGAAACTACGTTCGGTTCTCATTCATCGCCAAATTTATTTATCTCTTTTAACGGCTTTTCTCGCCCTGGCTTTTGTTCGCTGCGACGATAACCGTCTGTACGAAGAGAATATTAATTTCGACCGGAAAGTATGGGCTGCTGACAGCCTACCTATCTTTCGCTTTCAAGTAGATGAGCCGGAGCAGACTTACAATATTTACTGGAACGTACGAAACACCGTAGCTTACCCTTTTCGTAATTTATACCTCACCTATTACTTAGAAGATACGCTGGGTCATACCCTAAAAACTGACCTCTACGAGATGAACCTGTTTGAGCCTCGCACCGGAGAGCCTTACGGAAATGGGTTAGGCGATATATTTTCGCATCAGATTTTAGCTCTTCCTAATTACAAGTTTGATACGGCGGGCATGTACCAAATTCGACTTCAGCAGTACATGCGGCGCGATACGCTGCCCGAGATTCTGTCGGTAGGGGTACGGATAGAACGAGCCGAAGCAGACTAGTAGCAAGAAGCGATGGCTACGCAACAGCGCAAACGATGGAAGATTTGGGTAGACACCGGTGGTACTTTCACCGATTGCTTAGCCTACAGTCCGTCGGGAGTTCTTCATCGCATTAAAGTACTTAGCGATAGCACACTGCGGGGTAAATTATTAGAAGCCATTAGTCCTATCCGATGGAAAATTCGGCAAAACTGGCGCATTAATAACGCTGACCTCCTCAGTGGCTACACCCTACAAGTATCTCCTTCGCCAAAGTATTTAATCCGGTATTTCAACCCGGAAGATAGTTCTATCACTTTAGAACAGCCCTTATCGGAAAAAGAAGTCGGAAAAAATTTTACTCTGACTGCTTACGAGGAAGCCCCGGTGCTCGCCGCCCGATTGGCTACCTCTACTCCCCTTCTTCTGCCATTGCCCCCGATGGAAATGCGGTTAGGTACCACCCGAGGCACCAATGCTTTGTTAGAACGAAAAGGAGCCAAAACCACACTATTGGTTACCAAGGGATTCAAGGATCTACTCTCCATTGGTACTCAGCAACGTCCGCATATTTTCTCACTGAATATTCAAAAACCAGCTCCTTACTACGCTAACGTAATTGAAGTAAATGAGCGGTTAGATGCTCAGGGAAATATAGTAGCTTCACTTTTTGAAGATGAGTTGAACCAGGTACAAGATCAACTAGCTACTTTTCAACCCGAGTCGGTAGCCATTGCACTGATGCACAGCTACCGTAATCCGGCACACGAACAGAAATTATCCCAAGCACTACTGACGGAGGACTTTCCCTACATTTCGGTTTCTTCCCAGCTTTCCTCCGCTCAAAAAATACTACCTCGGGCAGCTACTGCCGTGGTTGATGCGTATCTCGCCCCCATTATTCATCGCTATTTATCCTGCATCCGAGAGCGCATCCCGGACGGAAGTTTGAAAGTGATGAGCAGTGCCGGAGGTTTGGCTGACGCTCATCTTTATCAACCCAAAGATAGTCTACTCAGTGGTCCCGCCGGGGGTGTAGTAGGATCAGCCGCCGTACTCAAGCAGGTGCAATCGCAGCAGCCCAATTTTCGAAGACTGCTCTCGCTGGATATGGGCGGTACCAGCACCGATGTTTCCCGCTACGATGGTGAGTACGACTATCAATACACAACCAAGGTGGGCGACGCCGAGATTACTTCCCCAGCTTTAGCTATTGAAACCGTAGCCGCCGGAGGTGGTTCTATCTGTCAATATAAAAACGGCGCGCTGGCGGTAGGTCCCGAGAGTGCCGGAGCGCACCCCGGTCCCGCTTGCTACGGACAGGGCGGGCCACTCACCATTACCGATGTAAACCTACTACTGGGAAGGTTACGGGAAGATAAATTCGGAATACCGATTAATCGCTCGGCGGCACAACAGGCTTTAGCGAACGTAAAAGCAGTTCTACCTGACTCATCGGAAGTTTCTGATGTAGAACTGTTGCTGGGGTTTCTGCGGATCGCTAACGAAAAGATGACCGATGCCGTCCGTAGCATATCGGTGAAAAAAGGGTTTGACCCCACCGAATATTCGCTACTGGGGTTTGGCGGAGCGGGTGGGCAGCACGCTTGCGAAGTTGCTTCACTACTTAACATCAAAACTATCATCATTCCAGAGGATGCCGGATTGCTGAGTGCTTACGGAATGGGGCAGGCAGTACTGGAACGGTTTGCTACTCGCCAGGTACTCCAACCTTACGCTGAAGTTCAAGGTGATTTAGAAAGCTGGATTGAACAACTCCGCCAAGAGGCTACCAAGCTTTGCCAACAAGAGGGCTACACCGAAAGCGAGCTACAGACCCGCTTTGTTAAGCTATTTCTACGCTTCGAGGGGCAGGAAAGCACACTGGACATTGACTTCACGAATTCCGATGAGGTACTCAATGCTTATCGACAACACTACCAAGCTTTATTCGGCCACTGGCTAGCGAGCCGAACCATAGAATTAGAATCCATAAAAGTAGTAGTTTCTACTGCCCCGCCTGATCTTTCTTCGCCCGTAGCGGGTAAGAGACATATTCCCCCGGCTACTGCAAATCAGTCGGCGTATACTCAAAATGGCTGGGTCTCCGTTCCGGTGTACAACTGGGATCAACTTCAGGCGGAAGCTTCTTTGGCTGGCTCAGCTTTAGTACTTAGCAATACCACCACGCTCTGGGTAGCACCTAACTGGCAATTCCAGCTCGATGGTTTTGGCAACGCGTTGCTCTTCTCAGAAGAGAAAACCAACACTCATTCTTCTGAAGCTCCCGATGCCGTGCAACTAGCATTGTTCACCAACCGCTTCACCAGCATTGCCTCAGGCATGGGAGCCTTGTTAGAGCGAACTTCGTTTTCAGTAAACGTAAAAGAACGCTTAGACTTTTCTTGTGCGCTGCTGAGTGCCGGCGGAAAGCTGATTGTCAACGCTCCGCATATCCCGGTTCATCTGGGTAGCCTCGGGATGTGCGTACGCGCGGTTCGGGAAAGTATTGCTATGCAAGAAGGCGACGTTATCATAACCAACCACCCCGGTTACGGCGGTTCTCATCTACCGGACGTTACGCTGATTAGTCCGGTGTATTTTGAGAGTCAACTTATTGGTTACGTAGCTAATCGGGCGCACCACGCCGAAATTGGGGGTTCTCGTCCGGGCTCTATGCCCACTCAAGCTACTACACTGGCAGAAGAAGGAGTAGTTATTTCACCCGCTTATCTGATACGTCAGGGCAAAGCCCAGTGGGATACTATTCGGCAGTTGTTTACCAGCGGTAAGTATCCTACCCGCAATGTAGAAGAAAACCTGGCAGACCTCAACGGCGGATTAGCCAGCATCCGCTGGGGCATAGAAGCCTTACAGCAGTTAGCGAAGCAGCACGGATCAGAATCGGCATCGCACTACATGCAGCAGATTGAAGTTCGTACTGCTCATCGCATAAAAAATCAGCTGAATAAGTTAGAACAGATTTCGTATTCGGCTACTGAGTCGCTAGATGATGGTAGCGTACTAAAAGTGCAAATCACGGCTGAGCAAGAAGATCATCTTACGATCGATTTTACCGGAAGTGCTCCTACCCACCCCCATAATTTTAACGCTACTCCCGCTATTGTGTACAGTGCCGTAATGTACGTGCTTCGTTTGCTGCTAGACGAAGATGTGCCCTTGAATGAGGGATTGCTCGAGCCTGTCAAGATCGTACTGCCCGAGGACTCCATACTAAATCCAACGTTTACTGACGAACCCTCCCAATGTCCGGCGGTGGTGGGCGGCAATACCGAAACCAGTCAGCGACTGGTAGACACCCTACTGAAGGCATTGGGCCTAGCGGCTAGTAGTCAGGGAACCATGAACAATGTGCTGTTTGGTAATGAACAATTCGGCTACTACGAAACCATTGGGGGCGGTAGCGGAGCGGGTAACGGATTTGCCGGAGCCAATGCCGTACACCAGCATATGACCAACACCCGCATCACCGATCCCGAAGTACTGGAATTTCGCTACCCCGTGCGCTTGGATGAATTTTCGGTTCGCCCGCAGTCCGGTGGAGTCGGCAAATGGTCGGGAGGGAATGGAATCATTCGCAAATTCACATTCTTAGCCCCACTTTCACTCACAGTGCTTACTCAGCACCGTAATACAGCTCCCTACGGTATGGCTGGTGGTCAATCCGGAAAAGTTGGCCGTCAGTGGATTATCCGTAAAGATGGCTCGGAAGAAATACTGATGAATGTGGATGAAGCCGAAATGCAAGCGGGCGATCAGTTTATTATTCACACTCCGGGCGGAGGTGGCTATGGTATGGCTACTGATGATTAGTATTTTCAATCTGAAACGAAGATCATGAGTTACGCAAAGTGCAAAAAACGATAATCAGCAACTTAACATATTGTCAACTATCAATTACCTATTATCCATTGTCAATTAGTCTAAATATGAGAAATCTCAGATAGTTGCTGGGTGTAGAGTTGAAGGGCTTGCTTCATATCTACTTGCCGTAGCTCCAGCATGGTCTCGAGCCCTTCCAGCTTAGCATCACATAGTTGCGTTTTAGAAATCTTAGCGGCCAACCCGTTTGATTTTAGCATACCGTTGGCAATTACGGCTATCACCGACAGTACGGACGCTGCCAGACAAAGTGCCTGCCAGACCGGAACTCCAAAGGACACCACATCTTTGGCCGAGCTAATAAATCCTTCACCTCCAACCCCTGGCCCGGCGGTTATTGCTGCCGCTAACGCTCCGGCAATAATAGAAGAGTTGATCAACTTGGTGTTTTGTGGTTCGGTTTTACGAAGATAGTTCGCCAGCTCCTGTCGTTTGGTTTTGATCTTAGCTAGCAGCACATCTTCGTCGGTTGCATTCTCCGGCATAGGTCAGTTTTTTGGTGAAATATAAAGCTTATTCCAATGGAGTGGAAGTTAGCAATCCGAAGATCGGAGACTAATCATGCTCAAATTTAGGGCTCCGATCGCTATTTTCAATTTCTAGCTAGATTTCTAATTCGCTCGCTAACCGACATCCATCTTCCAACTCCGGTCTTCCACCCTAACAAATCAAACCTCGGTAGCTTCGTCATCAATATCATCCACAAAAGTTACCAACAAACCGGCTAAGATCATAGCCACCCCGCCCAACATCAGCACATAGATTGCCTGATTATCAAAGAAAGTCCGGGAAATAAACCCTAACGTACCCGAAGCAATAATCTGCGGAATTACGATGAAGAAATTAAAAATGCCCATATAAATTCCCATTTTAGACGGGGGCAATGATCCGGCTAAAATAGCGTAGGGCATGGTTAAGATGCTGGCCCAGGCAAAGCCGACCCCCAGCATAGCAACCAGCAGTATATTGGGGTCTTGAATAAAGTAGATAGAGATTAGACTCAACCCACCAATGCATAAACCAATCAGATGCACTCGCTTTCGGCCTAAGCTCTTCGCCATGCGGGGAAGAAGAAAGGCCAGTACCGCCGAAAAGCCATTGTATACCGCGAAGCAAACTCCTACCCAGTTGGCCCCTTCGTTGTAGAGCTCCGAGGTGGCATCAGTAGTACCGTACACGTGGCTAGTCACTGCCGACGTTGTGTAGAGCCACATGCAAAACAAAGCAAACCACGTGAAGAACTGGACCACTGCTAACTGCACCATCGTTTTGGGCATCTTAACAAAATCGGTAAAAATCTGCTTGATCCCTTCATCCACCAGCTCAGTGCCTTCTTCTCCGTTGTAGCGACGGAACTCTTCCGGTGGATACTCTCGGGTGCGTAGTACTGACCAGAAGACCGCCGTGAAGAAAGCAAATCCGCCCAGATAGAACGACCACTTCACCGAGTCGGGAATTTGCCCTTCGGGAGCAGTGTTGGCCACGTCGAACCAATTAGCCAGCATATACGGCAAGGCCGAAGCCACCACCGCACCTACTCCAATAAAAAATGTCTGTACGGCAAAGCCCATTGTCCGCTGAGCCGAAGGCAGCATATCGGCTACCAAAGCCCGGAAAGGTTCCATTGAGATGTTAATGGATGCATCCATAATCCACAGGGTTCCGGCGGCAATCCACAGCACCGGTGAGTTGGGCATAATCACTAGCGCAATACTGGCGAGTATGGCACCTACTAAAAAAAATGGTCGTCTTCGCCCCAGCGTAGGATGCCAGGTACGATCGCTGAAGTACCCCACAATAGGTTGCACTAGTAGGCCGGTGGTAGGAGCGGCAATCCATAAAATCGGAATATCATCTACACTGGCTCCTAGTGTCTCGAAAATACGGCTGGTATTGGCATTTTGTAACGCAAAGCCAAACTGAATACCCAGAAAACCAAAGTTCATATTCCAGATATGCCAAAAGCTCAAGCGAGGTTTTTCTACAGGAGCAGTGGTAGTACTTGGAGTCATTATTACAGAAATTATAGGTTAGAATGCTTACTCGCACTAATGAAGTAAATTTGGCAAAAACAACTCAACTTCTCTAATGTAAATACTATTTTTATAACCCGATTCTCTGAACTACTACTTTTTCCTAAAATCCCCCGCTACCTCGCTAGGTAGTTCCTCACAGAAAAATTACGTGATTTTGATAACTGACAACCATCCTATTAAGTAAGTTGCTTATCTACCCAGTATCCTTTCTTTTCGCTGTTGAGGTATGATTAATTGATAAAATCAGTAGACGATCGCGTTTTCATTTACAACTTTGAGAAAATTTCTGATTATAAATAAAAAAACTGTATAAATTGATTATAGCGTTTGCGCTTACCGAAATTCCTTCATTACCTTTGTCAGACAATTGCATTTCCACTGCCCCGCCAAACAATTCGCCTGAATTTCAATTAGATATATTAGAAGCTCGTACTAATTTTCTGTATTTCCAATTCCCTTTTATAAACCAAATTTTTCATTCACTCTGTAACTAAAACTATTAAGTTATGGCAAAATCAACGAAAACCACTAAAGCAACAGCCGCTAAGACCACCAAACCGGCTGCCGCGAAGACAACAGCAGCCAAAGCTGCTCCTAAAGCTAAAGCTGCTCCTAAGGCTAAAGCGGCACCCAAGTCAGCTCCCAAAACAAATGGCAAGGCTACCGCTAAGGTTTCGGCAACAAATGCTGCTGAGAAATTAGCGAAAAGCTGCCAGGAAGCGTCGACTAAATTTGAAAAAATGGATGGCGCTAAGTACACTGAGATTAAAGAAAAGTTAGACTGGTGCGTAGGTAGCTACGGCTACGACAAGAATCCTGCAGGATTAAAAGAGTACGGTGCTAAAGCGGCTGACTTACTTAAAGAAGTAAAGAAAGACAAGCCCCGTCAGGTATCACAAAAGCTGATTGACGACATAGAAAAGTCAATAGCTAGCTTGTAGTCTAACCTTTAGATATTTCATTAAAAGCCATCTCTTCAACTTGAGATGGCTTTTTTTATCTATAGCACTACAATATTATGTGTTGGGTTTTGTAATTTTAGCATCGGACGGCAATCACCCGCCATTCCTATGACAGCCTAAACACCTGACCACCTAATGAAGCGACTCTTTTCTTTCATCGCCCTCTGTCTTGCCTATACTCCGTTTCTAATTTACGCCCAAGACGATCCGATTCCTCGCGCCCCTGAGCGGAATGAAGGGGAAGGGCCGTTTCCTCAGCTCATTATTCGTGGAGCCACGCTCATTAACGGAGCTGGTTCACCCCCCATCGGCCCGGTAGATGTGGTTGTGGAAAATAATCGCATTACTGCCATTAAAACCGTGGGCTATCCGGGAGTGCCTATTAAGACGGAAAGACGTCCGACATTAGAAGAGGAAGGAAGAGAAATTGATGCCGCCGGAATGTACCTGCTGCCGGGGCTAGTAGATATGCACGGGCATATTGGCGGAAGAGGGCAAGGCACCCCCGCCGAATACGTCTTTAAACTTTGGATGTCCCACGGCATTACTACTGTGCGTGACCCCGGTAGTGGTAACGGACTGGAATGGACCCTTGACCAGCGAGACAAAAGCGCAAAAAACACCATTACGGCTCCGCGTATTCAAGCATATACCTTCTTCGGACAAGGATTGGAAAACGGAGTGAACAGCCCGGAAGAGGCCCGCGCTTGGGTGAAAAGCATTGCCGAAGAAGGGGCGGATGGCATCAAATTTTTCGGGGCCCGGCCTGATATTATGGAAGCTGCCTTAGATGAGGCTAAGAAATACGGCTTACGCTCGGCTTGCCATCACGCCCAGCTCAATGTTGCTTGGCTCAATGTGCTAAATACCGCCCGAATGGGCCTCACCAGCATGGAGCACTGGTACGGCTTGCCCGAAGCCCTGTTTACTGAGCGGACTATCCAGGACTATCCGCTGAACTACAACTACCAGAACGAGCAGCACCGCTTTGGCGAGGCCGGACGACTCTGGCATCAGGCGGCTGAACCAGGCTCTGACCGTTGGAACGAGGTGATGGACGAACTGATTGAGTTAGACTTTACCATTGACCCGACGTTTAATATTTACGAAGCCAACCGCGATCTGATGCGAGCCCGCACAGCTGAGTGGCACGCAGACTACACCCTTCCGTCTCTCTGGAAATTCTACGAACCCAGCCGGGTTTCTCACGGTTCTCACTGGCATAGTTGGGGCACTGAAGAAGAGATAAACTGGCGGCAGAATTACCTCCGCTGGATGCAGTTTGTAAACGAATACAAGAACAAGGGCGGACGAGTAACTACTGGCTCTGATTCAGGCTTTATTTACCAACTTTACGGCTTCGCCTACATTCGTGAACTGGAACTGCTCCGAGAAGCGGGGTTCCATCCGCTAGAAGTAATCCGGGCAGCGACACTTAAGGGAGCAGAGGCACTCGGAATGAACCAGGAGATTGGTTCAGTTGAAGTAGGCAAACTGGCCGATATGATTTTGGTAGAAGAAAACCCGCTAGCCAATCTAAAAGTGCTCTACGGCACCGGTGCTATTAAGCTAAACGAAGATAACGAAGTGACCCGCGTGGGTGGCGTAAAGTATACTATCAAAGACGGAATTATCTATGATGCTAAGGCCCTACTGGCTGATGTGAAAGCGATGGTCGATCAAGCTAAAAAGGAAGCTGGTATTGAAGAATTGGCTCAACCAGGAACCGTTCAATCTACGGAAAAATGATAGATTTGTTGGTTGTGAAAAAATCCTTTTTATGCTCGTGTTTTCATGCGTCACTTTTTCAGCCTATCGCGTGGATCTAATTTACATGTTATGCACTACTTTTTAAGCCTATTAATTACTCTTCTAACCAGTCTGGCAGTCTACGCACAGCAAAACGAAGAGGAAGAAGTAATTATAAATAACGAAGCCAATGGCATTAACAACCAAGGCTACGAAGCAATGGAACAGGGCGACTACGAGCGGGCGAAAGAACTATTTCGCCAAGCCATTGCCATCGATTCTTCGGCAGTGATCTACTACGAGAACCTAGCGTTAGCCTGCCAGCAATCGGAAGATCAGGCCGGAGTCATTCAGTGCTACCAACTGGCGAAGCAAAACCTTCCCAACAACCCAACTATGTTTTACTACAGTGGCGATGCACTGCAAAACGCTGAACGCTACGAGGAAGCTATCCGCGACTACGACCAAGCGATTGCACTTAGCAACTTGGAGCCTACTGACCTATTACACTTCTTTTACTTTAACCGAGGCAATGCCTACCTTAAACTGAAAGACTTTCAGACGGCGGTGGACAATTATGGTCAAGCTCTGGAAGTATTTCCTCAACATGCTGCTTCTTACGCCAACCGGGGCATGGCCCGCTACAATCTAAAAGATAAAAAAGGCGCCTGCACCGACTGGCAGCAAGCCTACGATAATGGCTACGAACCTGCGGCTAGCTATCAGCAGAAGTATTGCGAGTGAGACTTTGAGATTAACAATAAATAGCATCCACCAGCTCTTCTGGTTACGTGTAACACGTTTGACTAGGACATATTCTACCGAGCGTAGTTGCCAATGAGTCGGCGATAATTACCAATATTAACGATACCAATCAATAGGATTATAAATAACAATAACGAGCTTATTATTTTCGTATATACTCCTAATTCCTGACCGACTAGTATGAATAATGCTGAAAAAACTGCCGTGAGTAACGCCCCCAAGAAGAGTTTCAATGAGATTTTCAGTTGATCTTTTACCGTTTTCTTGTAAGCTATTTCAGCTTGAACCATGTGCATCACCTGATTCTCAAAATGCTGATTGGGCAGCGTTCTTGCTCCAGCCTTCATCATAGCGCTGAGCGTTTCATCATTAAACTCTTCTGATTCTTTCATCGATCTCCTTTTTTAATCTATTCCGAGATGAGTACGTATGCTTTTTCTGGCTCTATGCAGGATAACCTTCGTATTTGCCATAGACCAACCGGTAATTTCCACGATTTCTTTCAGGCTATTTTCTTGTTGATAGAATAGCGTAAGGGCTAAACTTTCGTTCGCAGGGAGTGCTTGAATCGCATGAAGTACTAACGCTATTTTCTCAGATTGTCCTTCCTGGGTAGAATCAACTACAGAATCCTTAACTTCGGCTACTGGCTGGATGAATCTATTCTTCTTTAGTTTTCTCAGCCGCTGAAAAGATTCATTTACAATAATGCGGTAAAACCAGTTTTTAAACGAAGTTGTTCTCTTGAATGATTTCAATCCGGAGAATGCTTGCATGAAAGCATCTTGCACAATTTCTTCGGCATAATGATCGTCCTTAACGATAGATACAGCAATATTGAAAGCCATGTCTTTGTAGTTTGTTAAGAAGTGGCGGTAGGCTTTCGTATCTCCTGCCAATACCCGATCCATATACTCATCATCCATTCTTTTTTTCTAGCTTCTTTCGGATGAAGTGGTTAATTACAAAGGATACACTTACACAAGCTCCGAGAATGAAGGTGATAAGCAAGCCTTTGAGTAGCTCCAGGTCCTGCTCAAAATGATATACGAATAGCGCAATCAGCAAAAAAGCCAGGCTTAAGCCAAAACCAACTACTCCGGTAGTTAGCCAGGGAAAAACGAACTTAAAGTTGTTCCTTTTCTGAATGGCGATGATGTTTTCTAGTGTTTCGCCTTTCTCCAAGAGGTACATCCGTTCACTGTTTCTAGCCTTCTGGTAAAATAACCATGCTAGTAGCAGAGCAATAACAACAGATACAACGATAATACAAAAGATAATATAGCCCACCATAATCGTGTATTAATCAACCAGTTTAGTTATGAAATTCAGTTAGCTTTAGGCGCAATCATTTCGCCATTAGAGCCGCTCATTTTTAGCCCCGTAACGGTGCCTTCATTTGATACCATAAAATAAAGTTGCATCTGTTGGCTTTCATCTATGAACTGATGATTCCCAATAGGTTTGATGGCAACTTTTTGTCCTTGAGCATCACCGTACAGCGTATCACCTTCTAAAATGATTGACAGAACAAAATCTGGCGCAAACGGATAATTGCCCAAGTAAGAAGATAAGCTATCGGAAGATAACGCAGTGCTGGTAGCGTCTGTGGTGATGATAGGTTTAGTGGGTTGATGATCGTAGCTTATAATTCTTGAAACCACCCAATCGTCATTCTCAAGTAGCCAAAGGTGTGTAAACCTAGCGGTAGTATTACCAAAAGTATGTATGCCGGATTGTAGAGCACCATAGAGGTGCCCCTGATCGTAGAGCGGAAACACCGCGAGACTTGTATCTACTAAGACCCGTAGGGCACGGTTCTTTTCTGCATGACAAAGGCCTTCTTTTAATGATGCTACCAAGGAAGAGATGGAACTAGTGATTCCTTCTTGGTCATGATAAAACTCAAGATCCTGAGCCAGCAATGATTCAACCTGTGCCAAATTGCATTGGTTGAACCCTACTGCGAACAGTAGGCTATCTTTCTCTTTTAAAGCTTCAAATAGTTCTGAACTCGATGGGACTTGCGCCTTAGTAGCTTGTAAGCTAAGTGCATTTATAATGACTACAATTATCATAATCATGGGGAACGATCGCTTTACCATAGCTTTTTTTTTAAAATTTGGGATTTAATGAATTTTCCCCAATAGGATGGTAGGATAGCGAGGAAGGTTACAAAACCAAAAAAAAAGTTTTGCGGTAATAATTTTAGAGGCTGGATTTAGAACCAGAAAAACAGGTACTCTAGTACTCTCAGATCGCTACGGCTCAGAAATCACAGTGCAAAATTTAGTTACACTGGTTGTAAATAGTATTGTGCTACGAAGGGTTGATTCGCGTAATCATATCACTCAACCTTCCGCACCCCCAACCCCGGCTGATCCGTGAGGCTCATCACACCGTCATGTAATTCAAAGCCGCCGGTTACTAGGTCGCGGGCGAGGTCGAGGCTGCCGTCGAGGTCGAGGTACTTGGTGTTGCTGGAGGCGAGGGCAACGTGTAGGGCAGCAGCAATGCTGATGCGGCTTTCGTCGTTGCAGCCCCACATCAGATTAATTTTGGCGTTCTTGGCAATGTTGGCAATCTCGCGGGCGTGACCAATGCCACCGCACTTCATCAGTTTAATATTAAAGATTCCCGCTGCCTGGGGTGCGTTGGTTAGTTGATAAGCATTTGCGGGAGTCACTAACGTTTCGTCCAAGGCTACCATTTTCTTAATCTCCGTAGGCAACTTTCGGTATTCCGCAATAGCATTGGCTGGGAGGGGCTGCTCAATTAGTTCGGGGTTGGGCCCGAAGGTAGCGTAGTAAAAATCTTCTAGTTGTAGCATAGTGTAGCCCTGGTTGGCATCCACCCGAATAACTATCTCCTTTCCTACTTGCTCGCGTAACTTTTTCAAGCGCTCAATATCTTCTTCTTTCGATTGCCCCAGCTTTACTTTCAAAATTTTGAAACCGCGCCCTATATATTCTTCGGCTTCTTCTATGGTCTCTCCGATATTTTTTATGCCAATGGTGATGGATGTAGGTAAAGATTTATGCTTCTGCCCCAGAAACTTTACCAGAGGAAGACCCAACTGTTGGGCAAACAAATCGTGCAAAGCAATATCAAGGGCAGCACAAGCTCCGGGTTGTTTGGCAAACTTCTTTTGCACTTCGTAGACGAGTTGCTGCATTTCCCGCACATCCTTCCCTATCAGCCATTCGGTATTTTCTTCACTCAGTGCGGCCACTGTGTCATCTACATCAACTCCCACCACGTACTTGCTGGGGTTCGCCGATCCGAAGCCAACATTTCCGGAATCAGTTTCCATTTCTACTACGCAATTACTGACGGCCGTCACCGTTTTGTAAGCGATGGAATAGGGGCGAGTTAAGTCTAAATCTTCTTTGCGAACGTGGATAGCACTAATTTTCATAACAGGGGGAGTATAGCGTTAATTAACTCAGTAAAGTCATCGTGCAAGGGCAGCAGTGTGGTGATACCTAACGTTTGTTGGTAGCGTTGCTGATGCTGCCGCGCTTCTTCCAGGCTAAGGTTTTCCGTATTCAGCGTAAGCCCAATCACTTCCGAGCCGTACATCCGGATCAGCTCTATCTCACTTTCTAATGAAGGAATCTCAGCGTTTAGATGCTCGTAACCACTGAAATATTTCCGAGCCGGAGCATGTTGTAGAACTACCTGCTTCGCCTGCCCGGAAACCAAAAACTCCGAACCACCCGGCCCGCCCGGGTTTCGCAGTGAGCTTTGTCCTTCCAACAAAATTACCTGAGGCGAAGCTTCCCGGTAGCACTGCTCAATGGTCGCTTCAATTTCGCCTGAGATAAAATCATTCAACGTAGAATCAAAGATAAACCCGAAACGATTGTCCTGCATCCAGCCTGTTTGCCCGGTGTAAATCATTTCAGCATTAATATCGGCTTTACGCAGAGCGTGCAGCAGCAAGCGCGTAGTGGTTCGCTTTCCCAAATTGCAATCCGTACCCAGCACAGCAATTTTGAGAGCAGGAATATCATAAATACTTCCCTCCCAAAAGTGCAACTGATTCTTAGGTTTAGCCTTACGAATATCCGTAATGGTTACTCCATTTTCTTCCGCCAACGCTGCTATCTCCGGCATGTCACTCAAGTACTCATGCAGCCCGTTAATAACGTGCATCTTATTGTTTAGTACCTCTTTCACCGTAGCCAGCATTCCGTCCGGAATCTTACCTCCGTGCCCGGCTACTCCTACCAAGCAGTAATTTATCGGCTCCGCTAGATCATCCTGGCAATCAGCTAGCGAAGCGTAGATAGGAATAGGACGAGGAGCTTGAGAGACAATCTGCCGCACATCACGCCCCGCCGAAACAGCATCGATAATGCCCAGCACGTGGTACTGAGAAGTATCCCGCACTAAGCCGTGAGCCGTTTTGGCCTGATTGGTATTCAGTAATCCATGGGTGATAATAATGGCATTCTTATTCATAAGGTTGGTAGTAATGAGTAGCGTAATTACTAAAAAATGATAGAAATGAGCAAGGACTGATTATAAGAATAAGTCAATCTTAACAGATTTTTCCAAATCAGATCGGGATTTACTAAATGAGTTATTATATTAAGCTTCCGTATAAACTAACCTGTAGCTACATGAGTAAGAAAGTAATTCTCGTTCTGGTTGCCTTTGCTATCTGGTCAGTAGTTAGTTGGCAATGGTACACCTGTGGGGTAAAAGGCTTTTGCGGTGGCGATGCCGTAGCTGCTCCTGCCAATAATAGCATGACCAGCCCCGCAGCAGAAGCACAGAATCCGTTGCTATTTTCTTGGTCGAATAGTGAACCAATCACCAGCTCCCGCTTTAGTGCGCTACGCGACTCACTGAGTAACGTTGTGGGAGCTAACGAAGCCCTAACCATTACTGGCTACTACACGGAGGCCGAAGAAAATACTAGTGATTTTGCTAACCTTGGACTCGCTCGCGCTCAGCAGGTAAAAGAGTTGCTAGCCAACCAGATGGATACCAGCCAAATTACAACCACATCCGAAGTGCTAGCCTCTGATGTAAGTATGCAGAACGCTCCGTTTGAAGGAGTAGAATTTTCGGTAAACCCAGTAATTCCCGAGGGTGCTGAAATTGTAGAGCTAGATGACCGAACTATTATCTATTTTCCCTTTGGTTCGTCTAACCCTGAACTGTCTGAAACTATTAATCAGTATCTAACCCAGTTGGCCGAACGCTTAGAAGGTTCCGATCAGACGGTAGTTATTACTGGGCACACCGATGATGTTGGCGATGAGCAACCCAATCAGGAGTTGGGGCTAAAACGGGCTAACATTGTAAAGGACATTCTGGCCAAGCGAGGTATCTCAGCCGAACGTATTACGGCCAACTCGGCGGGAGAAACGCAGCCCATTGCTACTAACGATACTGAAGTTGGTAGAAAGAAAAACCGCCGGATTGAGCTTATGGTCAATAACTAGCCAACTTCTTTAGCCTCTCCATTGGCTGATTAACGGAGTATTAACAAACTACTATAATTCCTAAATCCTAATTACCATGTTTCAAAACAGTGTACTCGAGAGTTACGATGGCAGCGATGCTACTTGGGAAATTATTATTATGCTGCTGGTAGCATTTATTCTGGGCTATATCTTACGCCAAGTCCTTGGCAGTTCTAAAATGCGCCGATTGCGAGAACTAGAGTTTGATAACCGCCACTTAGCTGGTAGAGTAAAAGAGCTGGAACAGTCAGTATCTAATGAAAAGCGAGGTGTCATTCGCCTGACCGAAGACCTGGACAAGTGCCGTAAAGAAAGTGTATCTGCTGCACAGGTGACCGAACTAGAGAACGCACTAGCCGAACTACGACAACAAAATAGCCAACTACAGTCGGAGCTTAGCCTTTGTTTGGCCAGTAAAAAAGCTCCCGAACCGGCTGATTCGGAATTAAATACCGACATTAACCCACTGATGGCTACCACGGATAATACTGCAATAGCTGTGGAAGCACCACCCGTTCCCGATAACCTAAAGGTGGTAGAAGGCATTGGCCCTAAAATTGAGCGGATGCTCAACGCCGATGGCATTTATACCTTTGTCCAATTGGCTTCGGCCGATAATGACCGACTGCGAAACATTATGGCGATGGAAGGCCCTAAGTTTTTGGCAGTACACAATCCAGCCACCTGGCCTAAGCAAGCCAAACTGGCCGCTGATGAAAACTGGGAAGACCTGGAAGACTACAAAGGGCGACTTAAAGGTGGTAGGGAAGTAAGCTAATTATTTTATATGCTTGCTTGGTCTTACTGGCTGAAGGAATAAACTGATTAGTCTCTGCGTTTAAATGATATGGCTGCTTGGAAAGTCATCGGATTAATTAGTTGTTTTCCCGGTTGGTTACTGGCTCAGGTGCAGGTTGACACCTCCTTTACCGAAGATGTACTGGTAAAAGAATATTTGCTTCAGTCTCAGCTTAAGGTAAATGATATTTCTTACCGAGGCACCTATCAAGCCTTAGGGCTATTCAGTAGTGAGTCGCTGAATCTACCCATTTCTCGTGGCATTATTCTGTCAACCGGAAAAGCAACCAACGCTATCGGACCTAATCAGTCTCAAGGCCGATCTACCTTTTTTCATCGCGATGGAGATGAGAAGCTATCCAAGTTGAGTGGCGGACACAATACGCATGATGCAGCAGTATTAGAATTCACCTTTTTCCCTACGCACAACACCATTGCTTTTGATTATTTGTTTGCCTCCGAAGAGTATCCCGAATACGTAAATAAAGGCTTTAACGATGTATTTGCGTTCGTACTTACCGATTTACACACTAAGAAATCGCAAAATCTGGCAGTAGTACCCGGAACACAACTACCCGTGCATATTGACCATATCAATGCTACCACTAACCCAGAATGGTTTATTGCCAATGATCGGCGGCAAAAGACTTACTACTCAGCCTTAGAATACGATGGGTTAACCAAAATGCTATCCGCCCAGGCAACAGTTGTTCCCGGTCGACCGTACCGTATCAAGTTGGCTATTTCGGATGTATACGATGGCAAACTAGACTCAGGAGTGATTTTGCGAAAAAAGTCTTTTCGGAGCTTTCACACACCACCCCAAATCAGTCCGGTAACTGTCTACTTTCCTTTAAATAGTAGCCAACTATCCGCAACTGCTCAAAATGGTTTACGCCAATTTGCCCAACAAATAATCACGTCGCCCCCCGAGGCTATTCAAGTAGTTGGTCATACCGATGCCCTAGGTACGGATGGCTTTAATCAGCAGTTATCTGAACAACGAGTACAATCGGTGGTAGACTTTTTAGCCTCTTTAGGGTTAAAAGGAAAAGTAAAGCTTTACCGCCAAAGCCAAGGGGAGCATCAACCGGTTGTCTCTAACGATAATGAAGTTGGGCGCGCCCAAAACCGACGGGTAGAAGTAGTGCTAGTCAACCAAAAGCAATAGTTAGAAAACCGGATTTATCATAAACACGAACGAACATCACGGTTCATCGGAGTGGCTTCGACCGTCCGACTCGCTGGGCGATTAATTATGTTCTACCAAAGTTATTACCCGAATCGTAGTTTTCAGTTTGGTGGGGCTGCTTTATGGCTAGTTATGACGGCGAGCCAATGAGAAAGCCTACCCACGGTATCTTCAGAAGCAAAAAAGCGAATAAGAATTATTCTTACTCGCTTGCTAAAAACTTGTAAATAAACTCAAACTACTGCCCAGCGCTGCTGATTGCTTCTACGGTGTAACCTTGCTCTTTCAGCAGTGTAATTACTCCCTCTGGGCCGCCCAAGTGAGCAGCTCCTACCGCAAAAAAGGTGGCTTGGTTCTGAGCCATATCTTCAATCTGAGCAATCCATTTTTTGTTTCGTTTGGTAAGTAATGCTTCCTCAGCTCCCTCCATTTCACTCATAGCCTCGTGGGTAAGATCGTATAGTTTTGCTACCTGTCCTTGTTGGTAAGCAGTCAGTAGGGCTTCGGTCTCAGCTACCGTTTCATCGTACTTCTGGATGGCTTCCACCAAGTAATCTGCCTGTTCTTCTAACGGAATAAAATCAAAAGCCTCGGTTTGATCTTCAATCGTTTCTAACCCTAACACTTCTTTCTTATGTTCTTTAGCCTGCTGAACCAGTTGCATCTCGTACGATCCGGGCCGACAATTTAATACGTCGAGAAAGGTAAGTGTACTTAGCATGAGTGGCTTCATAGTATTCAGAGCCTGAATCGGAAGTTGAAGCGAGTCTTTCAGATAATTACCTACCAACTGGTATTCCTCTTCTGTGAGCAGATCGTTTAGCGTAGTGCCGTCGGTCATCATAGCAACTTTCTGCATATTCATCATCATACCCGGTTCGTCCATATCCAATTCAAGTACTAACTGCTCAGAATTCTTTAAAGCATCTTTCATAGGTTGGGTAATCTGAATATCGTCGGGGCACATTAAATGAATAGTGCCAAACAGATAAGAAGGCTGGGCTAAGTTGTTACCTGATACCTGCCAAAGTAACGCATCCGTATCTTGGGCTTTAGTTGATAATCCCAGCAATAACATAGCGAGGCAGGTTGCAATTAGTGTCTTTTTCATAATTTTGATTTTAATCAGTTTTTCTGAGTTAGTGATAGCTGCTTCAGTTTTATTACAAATATGAGCAAAAAACTTTTTTTCATTTTTTGTAAGAAATGTGTTCAACTACCAACTAACCCACTGTAACTTGAGATAGTATGCCGCCAACGCAGCAATTTCTAGGCTTTTTGAACGAGAATACTGCCGTAATCCGAAAAGTATGTCGGCTGTATACCGACAACCACAATGATTTTCGCGATTATTTTCAAGAGGTAGTTCTTCAGCTCTGGAAGTCGTTTGACTCCTTTCGGGGCGATGCCAAAGCATCTACTTGGGTATACCGGGTTGCTTTGAACGTTTGCCTATCGCAACTCAAGCTCAAAAAACGGCAAGTAGCTTCAACACCCATCGACGCCGATGCAGCCCAGCACTGGGCCGATGTAACCTACGATACTACTGAAGAAGAGCAGATACAACAGCTCTACGCGGGCATTCGTCGGCTAAAAGAATTAGATCGTGCTATTATTATGCTCTATCTGGAGGAGCGGAGTTACGACGAAATGGCTGATATTTTGGGGATAAGCCAGAGTAATGTGGGCGTACGCATTAGCCGAATTAAAAAACAATTAAATCAACTGATTCATGGACGAACTACAGGCACTCTGGCGTAAGGCTTCTACCCGGGATGAAAAGACTGTCAGCCCACAGGAAGTAGAGGTTGCTATCAGCCGTCGCTCTTCAGATGAATTAGAAAAATTTCGGAGAGCAATCAAGCATGAACTTCTGGTCACTTGGCCGGTGTTATTCGCCACCATTGTCGGGGCGTTCTGGCTACCAACTTATTGGATGGGAAGCATGCTGTTGGTGGTTTTTATGGGTTGCTTAATCTACTTTTATCGGCAGTCATTGCGACAGTTTGATAAAATTCATTACGAAGATAATTTGAAAACGTATTTACAGGAAGCCTTACATTTTCTAAAATCATATGTGCGTCATTACAAAGTTATTTGTGGAGCAAGCGTACTAGTCGGCTTCTGGATTGGAATATACATAGCTTCACAAGATGACTCCGACTCAGCATTAACGATACTCGTCAATGCTAATTCAACTGCCTTTATGGTAGGAGCAGCAATTCTTGCTCTCGGCTGCCTCGGGGGAACTCACTTATACATAAAGCATCTGTACCAAGCCCGAATTAATCGATTGGAGCAACTGCTTAAGGAAATTTCAGAGTATTAAATTTTATCAGAACCAAGGCAGACAGTGCTTCGTGAGTGGCTATTTAGGCTCTAAGCAGAGGCTTCCGTCATTTGGCGTACAACCTATTACTATCTTCGCTACTAGTAGTGGTTTCTTCTTCAATGGTGTTGATAATCTCCTCTCTTTGTTGGTCATTAGTGACCGTAAGTGTTTCCGCCATCTTATGAATAACCGTATCTAACTCCTGCGCTGACTTTGCCACTGAGTGAATAAATTTCTGGCGCTCCCCTTCATTTTTGGCATACTCCAGCGCGTAAGAAGAACCTAATACCCGAGCCAGTGGACCACGTATTTTATGGGCGTTCAAAAAGGCATACTTCGCTAGTTGGTTGTTCCGCTGGTGGAGGAGGTTGGTTCGTTCTTCTACAATTTGCTCTAGATTCTCGTTGATTACGGTTATCTCCTCGTTAGCTAGTTGAAGTTCTTCGCCGCGCTGTTGTAGTTCTTGTTTGATAGTCTCTAGTTCTAGCTCCCGTTGCTTCATGGGGGTGATATCAGCAATTCTGATAAGTTGGTAAGTATGTTCATGCATAGAAAAGGTATATAGTGATACTTGCCCCCAAATTATTTGCCCCTTAGCAGTGGTTAGTACTTCTTCCGTAGAAAAAGTATCTCCTTCTGATGTGAGTTGCGTCAAGATAGAGAGCGACCCATTTAGCGAAGCGAAAAACCGGGGCGCGTAGGTATCCCAATCACCTTTTGAATCAATACCGCATAGCCGCAAAGCCATGCTATTGTACTGCTCAATCTGAAAGTCGCTGATACGAACCAAAAAAATGGCATCAGGATTATGGCGCAGCACCTGGTAAAGCTTTTTCTCACTACCGACCAGATGCTTTCGGGCAGTCTGTTCCTGAGATCGGATCAATCGGCCAATTACATAAGCAGTAGCCGATAGGACGAAGGGGGCGGAGTCTACTACAAAGTGAATGGGGTTGATCTGATGAACATGTACAACTGAAGCAACAGTTAGCGGAAGGCTATGCAGTAAGATATCGGCAATAATAGCCCCAACCGGAAAGAGTAAACCAAAGCCAAATCCGCCTAACACAAATTTTTGCAAAGAGAATTTTTCGTTAGGAAGAAGAAGATGGTAACTCTCTGGCATTAGCTACTAATTTTTTGGAGGTTTAAACAATAAATTTATAACGAAGGACGCTAATTAACCATTCATAGCTGCTAAGACAGCACGTATGTGCTATTTTCTTTATTTTTATCCCAATTACTAAGGCTATCTTATGAATCGTATTGACCGCCTCACGGCTATTCTCATCCAGCTACAAAGCCAACGCATTACACGAGCGCAAGACATTGCCAATCGCTTCGCTATTAGTCTGCGTACGGTATACCGGGATATTCGCGCGCTGGAAGAAGCAGGCGTACCTATCGGTTCCGAAGCAGGAGTAGGCTACTTTTTGGCGGATGGCTATCGCCTTCCTCCGATACAGTTTACTCCTGAAGAAGCTCGGGCATTGTTAATAGCCGGAAAATTTGCGAGTCAGTTTACGGATGTATCCGTTCAAAAGCAACACGAAAATGCGCTCTACAAAATCAAGGCTGTGCTGAAAGAAGAGCACCAAGAAATGCTCGATGATCTGGAAAGCAAGGTCACCGTACTTAACCCACCCAACCGCAATACTGAAACTGAAATGAGCCCAACTGATGTGCATCTGGAGAAAATTCAACAAGCCCTACTCAACCGGGAGGTGGTAGAAATGGATTATTTTTCGCCCGGTAGCGGTCAGTTTACTCGGCGAGGCATTGAACCAATTGGTATGGTATACTACGGCGATGCTTGGCATATCATTGCTCACTGCCAGCTTCGGCAAGACTATCGCGATTTTCGCCTCGACCGGATGAGTAAGTTAGACATCACCGGTCAGCGTTATCATTTGCGCGACCGTCTTAGTCTGGAACAATACCTAAACCGACAAAGCCAAACCACGGATGCCGTGCTGACAAAAATTCACTTTCACTCTTCAGTTCTCCGATTCATTGAGCAAGACCGCTATCGCTACGGATTTATGCAAGAAAAAACTACTGACGATGGTGCCGAAAATTGGTTTCTGGTTACGGAAATAGAATATTTTGCTCGCTGGCTACTGATGTACAGCACCGGCGTAACGGTTATCTCCCCCGATCATCTGCGCTATACAATGCAAAAACTCGCGCAAGAGCTAATTCAGCATTATAGTGGATAAACGGCAGAAGATGGCCGCCGGGCACTAATAATCTGAAATTAGACTGAGAACCTTTCCGGAGTGGGTATCCAGAGTTGATTTTTCTTTTCCATTTTCCACTATCAATTATCAACTGTAGACCGTCGTCTGTGGACTAAAAGAAAACTCTGCTGACATAGGGTTGTCACTCCGGGCTATGATCTTAGGGTTATTGTTTCACTAAACCCATATATCACCATGATGTATCCCGGATTTAACACCACCAAATTGGCCGAAAGTAAGGAGTTCTACACCCAGCACTTTGGCTTTGAAGTCATCTTTGAAGATGATTGGTTCATCTTACTGAAGAAAGGCGATTACGAATTAGGATTTATGCTACCGGAGTTGTCCCAGCAAAACGTATTGTTTCAACCGACTTTTGGGGGTGGTAGCTGGCTGGCTTTTCAAACTGACGATGCTCACCGGAAATACCAACGGCTCCAGCAGGCGGGGGTGCCTATTGTTGCTGAAATTAAAGATGAAGTTTGGGGCGACCGTCACTTTGCTATTAAAGACCCTAGCGGTATCGGAGTAGATATTTATCAGCGCATTCAACCCACCAGGTAAAGCGAAGAGAAGACGGGGTGAGACAGCAGCTTTGCCCCGTTTTTGATTAATGTTCGCTACCTTGGTAGATCCACATGGCACGGGTTTCTCCGGCCGACTCAAAACCACACTGCTCATAAAAGTTAATGGCTTGTCCATCAGCTACCAAAATTTGCTGATGAAAGCTAGCGTATCTTTCCCGAAACACTTCCATTATTTTTTTACCAACCCCTCGCCCTTGGTAATTCGGTAGTACTAGCAAGTGTGGATAATACACTACCAAATGACCGTCCGTAATAGCATTACCGATGCCAACCAGGATATTTCCGTCCCAGGCCGATACTAAAGTATCCGAATTCATCAGCGCATTGTAGAGGGCATCCGGCTTCTGAGCCGACGACCACTCATTCGCTTCGTAGAGAGAAAGTATATCCTTCTTCTTTATTCCTTTGGTTTCTTTTATCGTGATATTCATGCCAACACAGCCGACAGACTGCTTTTTTAGAGTCAAAACTAACGCAATATACGCAAATTTTGGGGTAAAAAACGCTAAAGTTCAACCAAAACTCCGTTTACTACCGCAAATTTTACTCTTTTTCGCTTCTTCAGCACGAAATTAGCTCGTCGGCCCAATAGTATCTCCGGTTCTAATTCTGCTCCTTTTGAAATCACGTCTAGCAGTAAAGTAGACCGGAGATGTTCATCGCTTTTCATGTCTTTTACTTGTACCGTGGTATAGCCCCGTTTCAGCAATCGCTCCGCTTTAAGTTCGGCTACTGCCTGAAAATCTTTCTGAACTTTCGGGTATACTTGACCCGGTACCACGGCCCAACCATCTCCATCCAATTCCTGATATCCGTGGTAAGTAGAAAGGTCGCCGATATACTGAATACGACTGAGATGATAAAAATCCCGATGACCCGCCCGATCTACCTCAACTCTATTAATTCCTACGTCAATGGTGTATGGCTGACCATTCATTTCTCGCTGTACATTTCTGATAATCAGATCGTACAGGTATCGCTCGTTTTCGGGAATCTCAAAATAATTATTCACTGCTGCCTTTGCGTAGGTTTGTTTAGCAATAGCGTGCAATCCGGTTAGAAGTAACACAAAATTGATCTTCCGAATTTGCTGCTTCTCCGGGTCGTCTGTGTACCCACCTGACTCAATCAGTACTGTACTGGTACCCCACTTTTGCATATTATCGCCAAAGGCCCGAGGTTCAAAATCATCATTGTAGCGACCTACTTGCCCAGGAATGAATGCTTGAATAGCGTCATCTAGCAACACGATAAGCTGTAGTGCCCGGTTCCGTACTTCATTAACTTCTTTTTCGTAATTGTAGGCGGGAGCCAAAAAAGAAATAGTAGCGGGCTTAGGGCTGGTTCCGGCGGTGTAGTAGATACTTTGATCGTGCAAGTTAAAACCAAAGTCCGCTTGGAGGCTATCGCGCAGCCGTTTCAACATCTGAGATTCGGGCGACTGTAGTCGGAGGGCATCCCGGTTCAGATCAATGTCCAGGGCATTTTGCCGCTGAAACTGCTCGGCACCATCAGGATTAAGCATCGGCACAAAATGGATATTCAACTTCGCCAGAATTTGTTCTCGTAGTGGATCAAGCTCATCACTTTGGGCAAAGAAGTTGAATAAATCCAGTCCGGCCATTGTCGCGGTGGTCTCATCGCCGTGCATCTGCGACCAAAGCAATACTGTTGTTTCTCCAGTTCCGAAAGAAACATCGTAGATCGTTCTCCCCTCAATTGATTTTCCGAGCGGAGTAACCCTAAATAGCGAGTTACCGCGTAAATTCAGTATTAGTGGTTCCAGATCGCTGTGCTTAAAGCGACGATGGGTAATGCTTGATTCGCGGTATCGGTCGTGATGCTGATAAGCAGTGGCAGGCACCGGCAAAATCTGAGCGAATAAGTCACTCGATGACATAAAAATAATCAGTGTAAGCAGTAGCCATTTTATCATGGGCGAAAAATACCGAATTTGCCGGAATTAGGTCAGTATTAGATTCCTTTTTTAATCCGGAACAAGAACTGCTCGACGCAAACCTTTTCCAGTAGCTTTAAGCTGCTATAAGCTACCTTGCTGACAAGACTCGGCGAAAGGTCAAAGCGCTAAATCTGTTCGTTCGTATCTTACGAACCCGTCTTTTGTGGGAAGCTGTTTTTTCAGTTGCCAGTATCTTTTGGCATCTTTTAGTGTTTTGCCCGCATTATCATTCAAGAAGTCGCGAGTATACTGGTTGAACATATTGTTATCAGCTATTTCTCGGCTGAATTTCGGATCATCCTTTCTGGCTTCTAGTACATACCATTTTTCAACTGCATACTTCAAGGTCTTGCCTTCATTGGCCTTTACCCAATCCATAAAATCGCTATGGCAAGAAAACTTGTTTCCGATCTGGCTTTTCATAAACTTTCTAAAATTGGGGCCGAAAGAAATGTTATCGGTAATCAGCGTTTGAGGGGTAAGCTCGGCCTTGGCCCAATTGAATTTTGATGTTGCCTTCTTTTCCCTGGGTTCTTCTTTAACAGCACCGTTGTTATCCAACGCGTACATTATTCTATCGCGCAAGTCAAACTTCCGACCGTGGGTTGGTAGGTTAGAATGCTTACATATTTCTACCATTTCCCCTTTTAGCCAGTACCAACGGTTAAATTCTTCGCCTGTTTTTACATCCTCAAACGCGGGCCGTTTCATCTTATCATAATCATATTGTAACTGATTAGCAAGGTACTATCCCGAGTGAATATTTACACCGAAGTTAGCTTCTTTCTCTTATCAGGAACCAACCACTGAAGAACTTTTGCGGCGGTTCCAGCGAGCCCAATAAAGACCACTACTCCACCTACGTTGAAGATGAGGTGAGCATTGGCTACTTTACGCTCCAAACTAGCCCCGTCCGACATCCACTCAGCGGCCTGAATAATTCCGTCAACCATCAGCACTCCACCAATTACAGTAGCCATGTTAAACGCCAGATGAAAGATACCCGTACGAATAGCAGCCCGGTCGCGCCCAATAGTGGCAATCAGGGTGTCGGCACAGGTTCCGATTTCGGCTCCCAGCATAACAGCTACTCCCGCCGGCAGTGTCATCATGCCCTGACTGGCTAACGTAATGACAATTCCCATAGTAGCCGATGAAGATTGGATAAGCACCGTAGCTACAGCCCCGACCAACACACCCAACCAAGGATTCTCCAAATCCTTTAGTGTTTCCAGAAAGGGGGGATAGTCCTTCAGAGGGTTCATCGCTTCTCCCATCAGTCCTAAAGCGAAAAAGATAAGCCCCAGTGTAAAGACAATTCTTCCGATACTCCTCCAGCGAGCCGAACGCCCCAGTGATTGTAGTAGTAAGCCCACTAGCAACCCGATCGGAGCGTACTCGTCTACGTCAAACGCAATTAACTGGCTAGAAAGAGTAGTGCCAATATTTGAACCCATCACCACTCCTAGGGATTCTACAAAAGTTAGTAAACCAGCGTTCACCAGTGCAATTACCATAATGATGGTTACCGAAGAAGAACCAACCACCGCAGTCGCTGCTGTTCCGGTGAGCACTCCGCTGAAACGGTTGGTAGTGAAACGAGCTAACCAAATCCGAATTTTATCATTAGCAATAGTCTTTACCGCATCGGAAAGTTGAGTAACAGCAAAAATAAAGAGAACCAGGCCAGCAATTAGCCCCATCACCATTGAGAGCCAGTCAAGCGAAGTATCAGCAGATGTCATAACAGTATATCTAAGCCTAAAATCTACTGAATTTAGCTTACGATCTGCTAAGACCAATGTTAGGAAAATGTTAAGTTTTCTAGAGGGCGTTGAGTGAGAACAGGTAGGCGATAGAAGCCCGAAGTCAACAAACTATTGACCGTCAATTGACAACTACCACTCAATTCGTCCCTACATCCTCGTACATTACCTGCACCCAACCTTTGTACGTACGCGGGATAGGTTGTAGCTCTGAAAAGTAAACTTCAGCCCGGTAGAAATAGATTCCAGGTGAAACCCTTCGACCTTCCACGGTTCGCCCGTCCCAGAATTTGCGAAGGCTCACCTCGCGGTTTGGTTGCCCACCACTATCGTAAAAGTGCACTTCTTTTCCCCAACGATTAAATACGTACAACTGTACTCGCTGGACGAAGCGGGGACAAAACGGCTCTTTCAGTGTCTCAAAGTATTCGTTCACCCCGTCCTCATTAGGCGTGAAGATATTAGGAAGCGCAAAAAATGGACAGTTATCTTGACAGACCGGCTCTGACCACGCGCTTTCGTTACCCGATTGGTCAACTACTCGTACCCGATAGCACCCAACAGGCATAGGAAGTGGTCCATCTACGTAAAAGGTGTCAGTTACCTGAGAGGCAACGAGTTGATACTCTTCTAACCCTAGCGTATCAGTAGAAGCGAAGTATACATTTACGCCCGCAATATCAGCCGCACAACTCTCCCGCTGCACCTGCCAAGCAATCGTATTGCTCCAGTCGGCATAATTACAGGGTTTACCTGCCAGCTGGGTTGCACAATCTAGTGTATCACCAACCAATTTAAGAGTGGCTATTGCACAAGGTGGAACCGAGTCAAAGGGGGATACACAAATACGCTGGGAGTAGTTAAGCAATGGGGCATCAATCGGTAAAGAAGCATCGTACCTTCCTTGAGTTAATACCCGATAGCAGTACGTTATTTTCTCTCCGTCAGACGCTTCCACTGTAGTATCGGTATAAGAGAAGCCATCGGCGGTAACGGACACACTATCGAGTAGCACCAAGGCTTCATTATTAGCCGTGCCTCGGAAGATGTAGTGATAGGGATAATCAGGGGTTTGGTTGTTCCACGGAACACTCGCTTGCCAATTGATTTCAATCTGCGCGGGCTGAGCAGCCGCCGCCAAGCGTACTGAGGAAGCTACTGCGGAGGTATCAATTATATTTCCTTCGGCATCAAAGCCCACTACCTGATAGTAATAGGTATTATTTTCGGTATTCAACCCCTGATCTTCGTAAGTCGTTGCTGTCAACTGTTCGGCTACTACCGCTAAAGGCGAAGAGACATCGGTACCTCGCAGCAAGGTGTAGGAGTAGGGAGCTGAAAACAAATCGGCCGCTTCACCCAGTGGTTCGGTCCAGCGCACTGTAATTCGTCCATCGGCTGCATCGGTGGCTTCTACACTTACATTGGTAATAAAAGGAGCCTGAGAAGGAGTAGTTACGCAGACTTCCTCGGAAGCAACGCTGACGCTACCATCGGGGAAGGTGGCTACTACCCGATAGCAGTACGTTACTCCCGGTGATAAATCGCCCGAACGACCATCCTGTACACTAACCAAATCAGGAGCTAACGTCCTTACTAGTGTATAGCCTGCTTCTTCGGGTAGACCCGTATAACAGGGATCGTCCGGCAGAGGATATGAACCGATACGACGGTATAGCTGAACTGACTCAGCTTGATTGGCGCAGAAGTAGCGATCCCAGCGAAGTAGCACTTCTTCATCCTGGAGGCGAGCTTGCAGGTTTTCTACGGGTGGGCCTAACACGGTGATGTTCCACTGATCGTAGGTAACCAACGGAGGTGGTACCGAAGGAACATCCGTAACTTTAATATTAACTTGGTACGGACGCTGACGAACCTGTTGGCACTGGGGTGTCCAGCTAAACATTACTTCGGCTGGAGTGGACAGTTCGGTTAGACTAGGTGATAGTACTGCCGGTTGATCTCTTTGGCTAAACGGCTCACCAAATCCTTCAAACACAAGTTGATTACCATCTGGGTCGCGAGCCGAGACCGGTAGTGAGAGTGATTCTCCCGCCACCACACACAGGTCTTGAGGCACTTGCACCTCGGGCGGAAAGTTGACTCCATCCTCTACAATAATTTGCATGTCGCGGGTAACGTAGCCCAGCCGAAACCATTCTCCTTCTATCTTCCGCCATTCTTCTACAACAAAGGCTACATTGTATTCACCCAAGTTACCCGGCGCATTCCAGGTTAATAGTCCGGTTAAGGCATCTAATTCCAGAAAAACCGGGGTGCTCCCATCTTGCTGCAATGGGTTGGGGTTGGTACCTCGTTCCCGATCATAAACATCCGGAAAGGAGTAATTAAATACTTCTTCATCGCGGTCTTGCTGCGGAATCACCATCCGGTACGATAAGCTATCGCCGTCAGGATCATACGCACTAGGGTTATGGGTAAACGTACGACCAATCACCGCTCCGTCTACGGGTTGACTGTCTAACACTGGGGTGCTATTGCAGAACAGCGGGTCAATCACAATTTCGGTTTCAATGTAGAAAGCCGTTCCTATTGAATTAGACATATTTAGAATAAGTTCGTTCCGGTTCCGCTCACGATAACTAACCACGTAAGTACCTCCCGCTGGGAAGGTATACTCAAAAACATAAGTGCTAATACGGACTTCCTCTTCTCCTACCATAATTATCTGACGGTCAAACGCTTCCTTGGAAACTGGTACCGGGTCGCCAAACCCAAAGTATAGCTCACCATTTCCATCGCCCAGTTCTACACCCGATCCAGTGTCTTCGTAACCTGTGAGGGTAAAGCGATAGGTAAATTGCTGGCAAGAGAGTAGTTGAGCGGTAATTTCTCCCGCCCGGATGTGCGTAGCCAGTAGCGAAGGGGAATAAAGTAGACCAAGTATTATCAGCCGAAAAATAGGTTGAGCGCGCATACGATAACAAGAAAAAAGTCGACACCTCACAGGGCTACCTCTACTTTTTACAAAACGAATTATCACCTCAGGCTAGTATGTCACTAGTAAGGTATAGTTGATAAGCTAGCGCTTTACAAAACGTAGCACATTTTGCAGTGCCCCTTGCCGAAGTGTAAGAAAGTAAACTCCCGGCTGACACTCGGGAATACTGTAACTGTTTTCGCCCGGCAGCACGGTACGGCGATTGATTTCCTGCCCGATAATATTATGAAGAGTAGCGGTAGCCGCTCGCCAAATATCGCCCGTAATTTCCAATGTAAACTCCCCTTCGTTAGGGTTCGGAAACAACCGCACTTCGGGTTTATGTAGTTCTTCTTCAGGGGTAGATGTGATGATATCTGTAAAGGAAATATTGTTCACCGTGTCTAACACCTGAATTGTCAGATCGCGGGTAACGTAGCCTAGTTGTTGCCATTCTCCGTTGATCTCGCGCCACTCGTTTACCCGAAGAGCTACTACAAAGTCACCGGGAAGATTGGGAGCATTCCAAACCAGAGCACTGGTATCAAAGGCAAAAGTAGGCAGACCCGTACCTTCCGCATTGGTGGGGTTATCAGCGTAACGTAAATTAACGTCTAACGGAGCACCCAAGTAAGCGACCGGAACCCCTAATTCTTGCTTAGGCACAATGAGTTCTAAGGATAGGCTATCGCCATCTGGATCGTAAATACTCAATTCTTGGGCAAAGGCTGAGTTGACGTAAGCCCGATAATTACCAACCCCTGAGAGTTGCGGAGTGCTATTGCACAAAAACGGGTCAATAACCAGTTTTGCCTCTACGTACAGCGGAGTGTTCACTGAGTTACGAATATTAACTACGTTCGCATTACGGTTAAATTCAGTAAACGTAATTATATACTCCCCCGAACTAGGAAAAGCTACATCATCTAGCACTAACCTACTAATGCTTAAAGAATCATCACCGTAGCTACCCACCTCACGAGAAAAATCAATTTCGTCGTTGATGTCAATAGGATCACCAAAACCTAGTTCTAAAATACCCCCACCGAATCCTGTTTCAGTACCGAGGTCTTCGTAGCTAGTGATCGTTATCGTATATATATTTGCTTGACAAGACTTGACGGTAGCTGTTATCTGTGCTCCGTACTTATGCGTACCTTCAGCTAAAAAGGGGAAAAGTAGTGCTGATAAGATCCCAACTATGTAGCGTTTTTTCATAGTCTTAGCGTTAAAAAATAGCTTATATTCTACTTAACTCTGAAATAGTGGGAATATTGCTACAACTCGCCAAGAATGAAACCACGCAAGCCTGCTGATACAATCACCTTTTCACAAAGCGCAGCACCTTTTGCAGACCATCCTGTTGTAACGTAAGAAAATAGATACCGGGTTGGCATTCAGGGATGCTGTAACTGTTTTCGCCCAGCAGTACCGTACGGCGATCAATCTCCAGCCCAATAATATTATGAAGAGTAGCGGTAGCCATCTGCCAACGGTCGTCGGTAATTTCTAGCGTAAACGCTCCCTCGTTGGGGTTAGGATATAACCGCACTACTGGCTTATCCGGTTCTTGCTGAGTGCTCGGCACACGGGAAATAGAAAGTGAAGCCGTATAAACACTATTTTGAGGAGATGTAGTTGCTTCTACTCCGTATATTTGATTAGCTCTTCCGCAGAAAGGCAGAACAATCATTGTTATTAGTAAGTATAGGTAAATTTTATTCATAGTTCTTTGCGTAGTTTTCTCACTGATGTTACTTTCTCTTCATTATCTTAGACCCCAAAACTAACCAGAAGGTTGAAACGCGTTTGTTAAAAATTTATAAAATTTCTATCACAACCCACCTATCTATCATGCATAAGCTTTTTCTACTGAGCCTAGCCCTGTTATTTTCTGCTGCCTCAGCCTTTGCTCAAGATACTATTTCTGAAAAAACCGAAGGAATGGAAAAGTACGACGGGTACTTTCCGATCTACTGGGATGCCAACGAAGGTAAAATCTATTTGGAGGTTGACAAACTGGACACTGAGTTTCTGTACTACACTACCTTAGCCTCTGGAGCAGGCTCCAACGATATTGGTCTCGACCGGGGGCGGTTGGGCCGTCCGCAGGTGGTGGAGTTTCGGCGAATTGGAAGCAAAGTACTGCTGGTAGAACCTAACCAACGTTATCGAGCCGTATCCGACGATCAGAACGAACAACGAGCCGTGGCCGAGTCTTTTGCCGAATCGGTGATCTACGGTTTTGAGGTAGCTGCCCAGGAAGATAAGCGCGTGCTGATTGACCTAACCACGTTTGCGCTAAGCGATATTTACGGCATCAGCCAGATGATTAAACGAACCAAGCAGGGCACTTTTAGTGTAGATGACTCTCGTTCGGCAATCTATTTACCACGTACCAAAAACTTCCCGAAAAATACTGAGATTGAGAGTACACTAACCTTCACTGGAAAAGATGCGGGAGCGTACCTCCAATCTATTTCGCCCGATAATGGTGCGGTTACCGTTCGCCAGCACCACTCTTTCGTAGAATTGCCCGACGATAATTATAAACCGCGGACTTTCGATCCTCGCTCCGGCTATATGTCAGTACAGTACATGGACTACGCCACTCCGGTAGACCAGCCCATCACGCAACGGCTCATTCGTCGGCACCGCCTGAAGAAGAAAGATCCAACCGCCGAAGTAAGCGAAGCAGTGGAACCCATTGTGTACTACATGGATCCCGGAGCCCCGGAACCAATCCGCTCAGCACTGATGGACGGAATGCGCTGGTGGAACCAGGCTTACGAAGCAGCAGGCTACCGTAATGCCTTTCAGGTAGAACTGCTACCGGAAGATGCTGACCCGATGGACATTCGCTACAATTTAGTGCAGTGGGTACACCGCTCTACCCGGGGCTGGTCCTACGGCGGTAGTATCTACGACCCGCGTACCGGAGAAATCATTAAAGGAAAGGTGACGCTCGGCTCGCTGCGGGTTCGTCAGGACTTTCTGATTGCTTCCGGTCTAGTGGCGGAGTACGAAAAAGACGAACCTGTTTCGGACGAGATGATGAAAATGTCGTTGCAACGCCTCCGGCAACTGGCTGCTCACGAAGTGGGGCATACGCTAGGCTTGGTTCATAATTACACCGCTTCAGTCAACGAGCGAGCTTCAGTGATGGACTACCCGCACCCGAAAGTAGATATTGATAACGGCAAACTAAACTTGTCGGATGCGTACGACGACGGTATTGGCGCGTGGGACAAGGTAGCCATCACCTATGGCTATCAAGACTTTCCCGAAGGCACAAACGAGGAAGAATCTCTGAATGAAATACTGCAACAATCCATTGACGACGGACTGCTATTTATCTCTGACCGCGATGCTCGGGCAGTGAGCGGAGCCCACCCCTACGCCCACCTGTGGGATAACGGAGCGGATGCGGCAGATGAACTGAAGCGCGTAATAGAAGTACGTCAGATTGCCCTGAAAAACTTATCTGAAAAGAAAATTCCGTTCGGGCAGCCCCTGGCCACGCTGGAAGAAGTACTGGTACCTATGTATCTGTTTCACCGCTATCAGATAGAAGCTGCCGCCAAATTGGTGGGTGGATTAAACTATACCTATGCTGTGCGCGGCGACGGGCAGGATCCGCTGGAAGTAGTAGACGGACGGAAGCAACGCGAGGCCATTGATGCCTTATTAGAAACCGTGTCACCTAAGGCTCTGGCGATTCCTGAGAACGTGCTTAACTTGCTCCCACCCTACCCTTTGGGTTTTTACGAAAACGAGCGTGAGATATTCAAATCGCGCACTGGAATTACATTTGATCCTATTGCTGCCGCCGAATCTGCTGCCAACTTTACGTTGGGCTTACTGCTGAACCACGAACGGGCTACCCGTATGATTGACTTTGCCTCCCGCGAAAGTGGTGTTCCTAGTTTTGCCGATTTAACGGATAAACTCATTCAAAAAACCTTCGGGGCATCTTACCGAGCCCGCGGTTACGAAGGTGAGCTGCAACGTTTGGTAGAGCGATTGGTGCTTACCCATCTTATTCAGCTAGCCAGCAACGAAGCAGCCGCCGAACAAGCCCGGGCGATGGCTACGCTTCGGGTAAACGATGTAAAACAACTACTCACTAACCAAAGAAGCGCAGCCGATACTCCCGAACAGGCGCATCAGGCTTATCTATTACGGCAGATTACCCAGTTTGAAAATAATCCCGAAGATATGTCGCTACCCGACCCACTTAGTCCCCCAGATGGCTCGCCTATTGGGCAGGGTGGGCTAGATTATCTGCATCCGGCAGCTTGGTGCCCTCACGGGCATGAGTGAAGGTATAATTCTAAGAAGGCACCACAATATCTAGTGCTTCTAGCTGCTGCGGATGTTCGCGCAGTGCCACTTTGGCAATGGTAAAGAAGATTTTCATCCAGTCTTTTAGCTCGGCCATAGCGGCCTGACGGGTTTGCGTAAGCGTTTGTACCTGGGCTTGTGCCTTACGTTGCAGGGCTACCAAATCCTTCACTTGCTGCACCAACGAAGCCGAATCAGTTAGTTCCTGCTGGGAGACGTGGTACTTTTCCATGAGAGCTACGGGTATGTTGGCGTAGAATTGTTGGGTTTGAGCCAGCAAATCGGGAACCGTTTTTTGCCGGGCTTGGGTGAGCGATAGCGTATCAGTATAGTCTGCTTCGCGCTTATAGGCCAGCCGAGCCGTATCCAAATGCGTTTGAAAGGTATCTATTAGCTGCTGACGAGTGGCTTGCAGGCTTTGTACTGTCGTTTTGGCTTCCTGATTAGCCAGTTGCTGCTGCTGATTCAGTTGCTCTACATCATTATACAGCTTTAGCCCTTCGCGCAGCTTTTTATCATTGTAGCCGTACTCTTTCAACAGAGATAGTAGTTCGGGCGAGCTAGCGGCGTTGGTTAACGCTACATATACTTGTTTTAGAAAGTCGTTCTGCTTCATAATGCTACTAATATTGGTACAGACTATAAAGTTAACTAGGTCAGCCCCACTACCATAGCCAATATAGTAGCAAGCATTACCTAAGTAATACAAAGCTAAATTTTCGCCGTAATCTGACCATACTACGGATTTAAGAGCCCCTTTAGCCTTTAAGCGGTTACCGCTGGCAAGTAAGAAGACCCACTGTTTTATCATCTTCCGTCGGGAGATGACCATATTGACTTTCACACCACCGAATACCAGCGGGAGATGGGCATTCTAACCTTGAGACTACCTAATACCGCCGGGAGATGAGTGTTTTGATTTTGAAATAGTTAAATACCGTTGGGAGGTGCGTATTTCCGGTTTGATACGTAAGAGTTCTGCCAGAAAGCGTACTTCCCACCGGAGGCATCGCTAAATATCCAAAGGAGTATAACAAACATCAATAAAACGTTTAATGCTACGGCTATTTTTTATATTCTTAGCGCTAAATAGTATCTTACACCAGTGTTAGTGTGTTTATTGCCTTTAACTACCTGAACAGAGCGTAACCTGCTTCTAAATGAGTAATTAGCCCGAAAGGTACCTGCACTATTCACATTTTATCCATCAAATACAGCCGAGAGATATATAGCAAATAAACGCACCAGTGCGTATGTACGGTTGTTGTGCACCATAGAAAACAAACTTTTGTGCCTAAATGAAACATTTCTCAACTTTAAAGGAATATTGCCACGGAATAAATATCTCGCCACCTAAATGGGCGGAATTTGACATACGCAGTTTTGAGGAAAATATGCAAACTGTAAACCAACAGATGCCAAAATTTAAGCACGAATTTTATGTTATTGCGGTTAAAATTAATGGTGGCGGCTTTGCAAGCACGGGCAATTATTCCACAAAAGACTTGAAAGCTACCGTATTTTTCAATTCGCCCTACCAAATCCTATCTTGGGATATCGTACCAGACTGGAAAGGTTACTACATTATTTTTTCGGATGGTTTTTTTCGAAGGACACGAACATCAAAACGTATTACAGAAGCCTATCCTTACTTGTTAATAGACAATACTATTCCAATGAAAGTTTCAGCACAAGAAGCTAAATTCTATGCGAAGCTATTCTCGGATATGTATTTTGAGTTTCAGCTCAATGAAAGTGACAGTAAAGATATTATTGCTAACTACCTTGAAATCCTACTGCGAAAAGTTGGCAGACTTTATAAGCAAACAGCAACAGATTTTCCCATAACGCAAAACGAGAGAAAAAGGGATTTAGAGGTTGTGAGCCGTTTCAAAACCTTATTGGATGTTAGTTTTCAGCCCAACAAGGAATATAACGAAGAATTATATCCACATCAGGTTCAATTTTATGCAATTAAATTAAACTTGCATCCCAATCATTTTAATGCCATTGTAAAGAGGATAACAGAAAAATCAGCTTCCGGCCATATTTACTCGCACATCCTTTCTCTTGCCAAATCCCGCTTAAAAAATACGAATGAAAGCATCAAGGAAATAGCTTTTGGTCTATACTACAATTATCCGAACCATTTTGCCAGTTTCTTCAAAGGACAAACAAAAATGACACCTTCCCAATACAGAAAATCGCTCAAATAGATGTGTTAAGAGTTATTTTTTGAGTATTCTTTCAATTCTTTACTTTCTACTTTGAATTCTGTAGTTCAACAACCTAATTCTCATTCTACATTTGTACTATCAAACAAAAAATCAAATATATATGAAGCAGATAGCAGTAGCAGTAGCAATAGCTTTAAGCTTGATTGCCTGTAAAAACGAGACAAAAACGAATGACAAAAAAAATGATTTAGCAGTGGAAACAATAGTAGAAAAAACATCAAAAGAACAAAAAGAGATTCAGCAACTAATCACCTCATTCTTTAACAACGTGGATGAGCGAAATTGGAACGAAGTAGCTGCAAAAATGAGCGATTCAGTATATACAGATTATACCGCATTGGGTGGCGATGCTGGCTTTAAAACCCCAAATGAGATTTTGACAGGATGGAAAGCGATACTTCCCGGATTTGAACGTACGATACACCAAACTCACAATGAAGCAATATGGGTAGCAGGTAACCGTGCTTCGGCAACTTTGGATGCCATTGCAACGCATTATCTTAAGGGAGATTTTTGGACCGTATTTGTCGGATATGATACCGAATACATTAAGGAAAACGGTTCTTGGAAACTGGCAAGAATTGATTTAAGCCTTTATAATCAGGCAGGAAACAATGAATTATCTTCAAAGGCAATTGAAAACGTCAAAAATGGGAATATCCCACCCCTTGTAAAAGCCAATAATACAGAATCCATTGAAACCTTTTTTAGCTCATTGGAAAATAAAAATTTGAAAGGTGTCCTTTCCACATTAGAAGATAATATAATTCAAGAAATGCCATTTGCACCTAACAATTTTCCTAAATCTCTAAATGGAATTGAAGCTATGCGAACACAATATACTGGTGTAATGGATTATACCCAAAGTTATGAAAGAGAGTATTTTGGCACACCTAACCCAAATGTAATTTTAGTGAAGTATAATGGAACAATTACCACAGGCGAAGGGAAACCGTACAACAACTATTATGTAGGCATTTATGAACTCTCTAATAATAATAAAATTCAAAAATTTGTCGAGCAGTTCAATCCTAATATTCTCTTAAATGGTTGGCCAGGTTTACAACCTGAAACTTATTCGGTACATAAGGCTGGAGCAAAAACCAATAGCGGAGTGAAATTAGAAAAAGTGAATTTTAATTCTAATGGGGTAAGTCTTGCTGGTCATTTATTCTTACCGCCTAATTTTGACAGTACCAAAAAATATCCAACGGCAATAGTAACTGGAAGTTGGACAAGTGTAAAAGAGCAAATGCCTGATGAATATGCAAGTTTAATGGCAAAAAATGGTTTTATTACCTTAACATTTGATTTTACAGGATTTGGAGAAAGTGAAGGACAGCCTAGACAAGTGGAAGACTACAATTTAAAAATAGCTGACATAAAAGCAGCAGTCGACTATCTTTCACACCATCAAAATGTAGACACCGAACAGATTTCAGGATTGGGTGTTTGTGCAAGCTCAGGTTATATGGCGCACGCAACTGCACAAGATAAGCGAATTAAAAAATTAATCCTTATTGCGCCTTGGTTACACAATCCAGCAATTGCAAAAAGTATTTACGATATGCGTCCAAATGGAACTGATGGATTGCTTAATGCTGCAAAAAAAGCTAAAGAAAAATATGCCGAAACTGGCGAAATGGATTACGTACTTGCAGCAAGTGAACTTGACCCTTTGAGTGCAATGTACGTCCCTGAAAATGCTTTTGACTATTACCTTGACCCTGCCAAAGCAGCTGGAGCAAAGTATGACAATAGATTTGCGGTCAGCAGTTGGGAGCCTTGGTTGACTTTTAATGGAATTTCAGCAGGAAAAGAAATTTCACAACCTGTCTTTATTGTACACAGCGAAAGTGGTGCTGTTCCACAAGGAACTAAAGACTTCTATACTTATTTAAAGGGTCAAAAGGACATTGTCTGGCTAAATGAGTATAACCAACAGCAATTATACTTTGAAGCGGATGCGGTAAACGCTGCGATGAGCCAAGTAGTCTATTATCTAAAATAAAATCAGTCGGAAAACTACGGTGCACAACAAGGTGTATAAGCAATAGCGGTTTGAGTGTAAACTCGAACCGTTTTTCGTTTAAATAGAGTATATTACTATCTGAAATGTAGTTGCTTAAATTCCGCTACTGCTCATACACAATACCGTTGGGCATCATTAAATAAGAACAATGAAAGATGGCCTAATTATTCTAATTGCTCTTTCGTTACTATCGTGTAGTAAACAGCCCCTTTCCAGATAATGAAATCTTGATTGAGATCAATCAAAACAATGAAATCAGAATTGAAGGAGAATTGATATTTATAGACAATTTATATAAAGAGTTGGCGAGTCAAATTGAAGAAATGGAAACGGGTGACATACCACGAGAAAAAATAATTACAAAGTTGATAGTGGGTGAAAATGCAAAAATGGGAGTTGTATCAACCTTGCAACAAACAATGCGGAAACTTAATTTGCGAAAAATAGAATACACACCCAGGAAGAATGCCGATACTATTAACTCTTGACATTTAAAAAGAATACCCCATGCTGGCGCAGCATAATGAGAATATAATAGCAGCGATAATATCTTGCATTGTTGCTAAATTAGCTGACAATTACCAATAACCTTTCAGTAATTCAAGGATTAATCAGTTTGACAGAAAGAGATGATCATATTTATATGCATTTGATTGAGAGTGCCCCATTTAACAAGTGCTTGAAGAACAAATAACTACGAAGCAAGTACGTGAACTAGAAGACATTGATTTTTACGTTGACCTACGACCTTTAACTGTGGAGGAAAAGGACAGAATTAGCGAGTATATAATGAAAGATAAAAAAGAAAGAAATAAGCGCTTAACAAAGATTGAAAGCAAGCGGGTAAAAAATGTAAAGAAGGAACGTAAAACCCAACAATCAACTTAGCGAGTAGTGAAAACATATGTCTCTAAATACCCACCTACTTTTGAGTAGGTCGCAGCTCTCACTTATAGAACCTTTCAGCTTTATTTTATTGTTCGTTCGGCAAATTTGTATCTTTGTTAAATGGAACAGCAAAGAGAGAAATACATTAATCCGTTTACCGATTACGGTTTCAAACGCCTATTTGGTGAGGAACCGAACAAGGATTTATTGCTAGCCTTTCTTAATGAATTGCTTAAAAACGAGCAGGGTCGTATTACCGAACTGACGTATTTAAAGTCTGATAAACTAGGCAGTAGCGAAGCAGATCGAAAGGCCGTCTTTGATCTATACTGTCAAAACGAGCGAGGCGAGAAGTTTATCGTTGAGCTTCAAAAGACCAAACAGAAGTTCTTCAAAGACCGGACAGTTTACTACTCTACGTTCCCTATCAGGGAACAGGCACAGCGAGGATCAGACTGGACTTTTGAGCTTAAAGCAGTGTATACGATTGCTATCCTAGACTTTGTTTTTGACGAAGACCAACACGAACCTAATAAGTTCAGATACGATGTAAAGCTGACAGATATTGATACCTGCCAAATATTTTACGATAAACTAACCTTCATATACCTAGAAATGCCTAAGTACACTGTAAACTAAGTTTATTTAGGAATTGCTATATTGGTGTTTTTGAGTCTATATGAAAAAAGCACACGTAACACTAGGCGAGCAAGATCGGCAATACCTCGCCAGGTTGCTGCAGAAAGGGAGATTGCAAGCCAGAACCTACAAACGAGCAGTAGCTTTGCTAGAACTGGACAAAGGCCAAACCTATACGGTCGTGGCATCTATTGTGCAGTTGTCAACAGTTAGTTTAGGCAAACTGGCCAAAAAGTATCACGGGCAGGGGTTAGACTGTTTGTACGATGCTCCTCGGTCGGGACGTCCCATACGGATCAGCCCTCAACAGGAAAACCAAGTGATTCTGTTGTCTTGTAGTGAAGCCCCGAAAGGCTATAGCCAGTGGAGTTTGCGCTTACTAGCCGACAAAGTAGTGGAGTTGGGATATTGTGAGCATATATCACATACGCAGGTAAACGAGATTTTAAAAAAAGCAGATTAAGCCTCACTTGACTAAAACCTGGTGTATTGGGGTGATTAACGCTGAGTTTTTAGCCAGAATGGAAAATATTTTACGGCTGTATGCCCTGCCCTACGATGAACGCTATCCAGTTGTTTGCCTGGATGAACGGCCGCGTTTTCTGATTGGGGATGTAGTGGAAGGACTTAGTCTAAAGCCAGGTCAAGTGAAACGAGCGCATTATGAATACCAAAAAAATGGTTCCTGCTGTCTGTTTGCTGCCATAGAGCCGCTCACTGGCAAGCGTATTGCTCAGGTGTTTGATCGCCGAAGGAAAGTAGAGTATGCTGAGTTTATGCAAACCGTAGCCTTACAGTTTCCCAAGGCTGAGAAAGTCAGGGTGATCCAGGATAATTTGAATACGCATAACACCAGTTCTTTCTATGAGCGTTTTGATGCTCAGACTGCTTATGCATTAAGTCAAAAGTTTGACTTCCACTATACACCTAAGAAGGCTTCCTGGTTAAACACGATTGAAACCGAGTTTTCTGCCTTGTCGCGTCTGTGTTTACAACGGCGGATCCCTACCAAAGAGATGCTGGAACAAGCAGTACTTCAGTTAGTCCAAGAACGCAATGACAAACACATCAAAATCGGCTGGAAGTTCTCCATCACTGATGCCCGAAGCAAACTAAAAAGACACTATACGAATGTAAATCCAGTCAATAAAATATTATAAATTACTTAATTTACAATGCACTAAGTTTAGTATGGCTGCTGAAGAGTTAGAAACTGGCTTTGATAAATGGATGTACGTAATACGTAACCTAAATAAACTTGACAGAGTACCAAAAGAGTTACGAGAGGGAATCTTTGAAAGATTGTTTGAAGTAGCCGAGATTGCCCGATTTAGCCCTGAGGAAGTACAAGCCTACGAAGATAGTTTAAAATCATATCGAGATTTAAAGAACTCCTTGGATACGGCTTTTGAAGAAGGCATTGAACAGGGTATCGAACAGGGTATTGAGAAAGGCATCGAACAAGGTATAGAGCAAGTAGCACGCAATGGGATCAAGCAGGGAAAAAGCGATGAGCTAATTATGGATTTAACCGGATTATCATTAGAGCAGGTAACGTACTTGAAGGAAAAACTGAAAAGCGAAGAGTAGAACAGTTTAATAATAATGATTACCCTTCTTTCTGGTACATTTTCAACATAACTATCCCCACAGACAGGTGTTGTACATAATACCGTTGTCCTTTGGTAGATTTTAGTAAACCAGAAGCACATTCACCTGATTGAGCCTTTAGTAACGCACCAAACTGACCGAAGAAAGGTGAAAACCGATATATTTGCCGAGAGCTAAGCCTATCGGCAGTAGTGTTCACCTTCATTACGACCAACAGAAACCTAATGATAAAATTCTTCCGGAATATGCGTCGGCGCTCGCTGACTAAAAACAAGTTTTACAAATATCTGCTCTATGCTATTGGCGAAATAGTATTGGTCGTGATTGGTATTCTGATTGCCCTGCAAATCAACAACTACAGCGCGTATCAGAAAGAACGGTATAAAGAAACTGTACTTCTTTCTAACCTTTCTAATGAGATTGAACTGGATATTCAGCAGATAGATAATAGCACGAAACTCTCTACCGAACGGCTCAACCGCTTGGACAGCATAGTACAATCGTTGAAGAATACCGATAGTATTGATAAATTGAATTTTATTTTGCAATCCTTTGAGTTGGTCATGGATCAATACTTTTATAGCAATAGTGGTATTTTTGATGAAGCCGTTTCTTCTGGTAAGATGAGTTACATACAAAATGACTCGTTGCGGCAAACGATTTTTGACTATTACCGCAATGCTGATGAGAGCGACAACGATGGCACAACTCGTCTGATAACCGACGAATTAATAACCCCGCTGTTTATAGAAACGCTATTTATGAGTGCTGAAGGGTTTTCATCGTTAGGTATGAACGTGCAGGATGTTTCTGATCTACAAAGTATCGATTTGGAAGCCCTCAAAAGTAATAAGGATTTTTGGAAAATGATACTCCTGAAGTTTGGTAGCAATCAGGAGCAAATACTACGATGGCAACAAATTAAAGTGCGAGCCCAAAAGCTAAACCAGCAGATAGAAAAAGAACTGAATAAATTGAAGCAGTAGAGCAGTTACTAAAGCAATAAATATCCCTACGGACTCTCTGATTTAGTGGGTCAGTAGAAAACCAACCGCCCCAGTGCAACACTCACTGCTAATACGGAAGCGATGCCAACCCGAGGAAAAGTAACAATGGTTTGAAACGATGAGAAAAAACTGAACCCTAGAACAAAGAGCCGAAAGTGCCACTCATCAACAATACGAGTAATACAACATCTACCTAAAAGAAGCTCTATCCTTCTACAATACTACCCCTCCGGCTTTAAATGATGAAAGTAAGTTTTGCGAAGGTGTCTGATAAAACCTATCTTCCGCAAACTATAATCTACCCAACAATCAAACTATGAGTTTGTCGCTAATAGCCAAGACAATTAGTGGTATTTTAGGTGCCACCATTTTCGCATTCGTCGCAGTAGCTCAGGAGCAAGGTCCAGAACGTTGGGAAAAGACTATTCAAAAGTTTGAGCAGCAAGATGCTCAGAACTCCGTAGAGCCCGGAGCCATACTATTTACGGGTAGCTCATCCATTGCTATGTGGCAGGACATATCTGATTATTTTCCCAATCAGCGAATTGTCAATCGAGGCTTCGGGGGTTCTCAGTTTTCTGATTTGCTCCACTACGCCGACCGAGTAATTTCTCCCTACCGGCCGTCCAAGATTTTTATCTACGAAGGCGATAATGACATTTCGGCGGGCGATAGTCCTAAGCAGATTATGCGGGAGGCTAAAAAGCTGCGTAAGAAAATTAAGAAGGCGCTGGGTGACACTCCCGTAATATTTATCTCCCCCAAACCTAGTGTAGCCCGATGGGAGCTAAAAGAAACCTACGAAGACCTAAATGCCCGATTAAAAAAGTACGCTGATAAAACCGAAAACACCGAGTTCGCCGATGTATGGAACCCCGCCCTGGACGACAATGGTGAGGTAGTAGAACATATCTTTTTGGAAGATAATCTGCATATGAACGCGGAAGGATACAAAATCTGGCAGCAAGCGTTAGCACCCTATGTGGAGTAACCGCTACAATATGTAATAACAGTAGCCAATGAGACAGATGCAATGGTTCAATGAACCCGAACAATGGAATGCCAATCACGACCAATCGTTGTCGATGTACGTAACCCCCAAAACTGATTTCTGGCGCATCACAAACTACGGCTTCACGGTAGATGATGGTCCTTTCTATTACTGTAACCTAGGTGGGGAGTTTGAAGTGGCCGTTAGGGTAACTGGAGAATACAAAGCTCGCTACGACCAGATGGGATTAATGATCAGAATAGATGAGCGTAACTGGATTAAGACCGGAGTAGAATATGTGAATAAGAAAATAAACTTGAGCGCAGTAGTAACCCTTGAGCGGAGCGACTGGAGCATAGTAGAATTGGAGCAGGTTCCCTCATCTGTCTGGCTCAAAGTAATTAGAAGACTAGACTACGTAGAAATACATTATTCACTGAATAACACTACCTTCACCCTGCTACGCTTAGCCTATTTCCCTGCTAATACCCCCGTGATGGTCGGCATGGCCGCTGCCTCGCCCGACGGTAACGGTTTCCAGGCATTATTTGAAGACTTCCGGATTAAATACCTCCCCGATCTCCAGCGTGAGCAGTGGCTAAAGGAAAACAATGCAATCTAAAAAATTAGACCATGCTTCCAATCTATGTGTAAAGTTGTATATGAATAAGCACCATCACTTTATTATTCATAAGCCATTCGGGTATCTATCGCAATTTATCAACAATCAGAACCGCCGGAGAAACAAAAAATTGCTGGGCGAACTGCACGACTTTCCGGCAGGTACGATGGCTATTGGTCGGCTAGATCAAGATTCGGAAGGTTTGTTATTGCTGACCACCGATGGCAAAGTAAGTATGCAGGTACGCAGTAAGTTGGTAGAGAAAGAATATCACGTGCAGGTAGACGGAACAATTACCGACGAGGCTATCGCGCAGTTGAAGAGCGGGGTAGAAATCACTACACAAGGTGAAAAGTACAGAACTCTTCCTGCTAAGGCTACTTGTTTAATCCCACCCCCTCACTATCCGCCCCGAGTAAAAAAAATAAGGGATGATCGGCACGGCCCCAGCAGTTGGCTATCTATTACGATTACTGAGGGAAAATTCCGGCAAGTCCGCAAGATGACGGCTGCCGTGGGGTTTCCTACCCTGCGATTAATCCGAGTGCGAATTGGGCGTATCTACCTTAATGAAATGCCCCCGGGAGAAGCGATCGAGGTGGGCAAATTCACGCTTACTGATGAAAATACGTGACGAACGGGAAGTGTAGTAAACCACAATGATTTTTTACACCTCACGTTGTGTTAGCAGTCAGCACCGATGATCCTTCCCAATATGAAAGCTTCGTTCATAATACTCCTTGGTTTCTTCGTACTATCGGCTTGTGCCCCCTACGCCAAAGGCCCGGTACTTAGCGTAGAAGAAGCCCAGAATACCTTTCAGCCTATTGTTGAGTTTATGGGCGTAGAACCGGGAATGGCAGTAGCCGATGTAGGAGCGGGTTCCGGAGCACTTACGGTAATTATGGCTACCCAGCTAGATAGTTGTGAAGTGTATATTCAGGATATTGATCGCAAAATGCTACAGCAAGATAATGTAGATAAAATGATTACGCATTATTCTAAACAGCTAGGTCATAATTTAGGAGAGCGAAATCAGTTTCATCTAGTTTACGGCACCCCCAACCAATCCAATCTGCCACACGAGTCAATCGATATTGTTTATTCTAATGCGACCATGCATGTCTTCAATGAGCCGGATGCTATGCTGCAAGATCTGCGTAAGAAGCTTAAACCAACTGGAAAAATCTTCATTCGAGATGGCTTTAAGGGCGAGAATGGCGAAGGTGAGTTTTGCTCATCGAGAAAGTGCGCCAAACGACTGCTTAGCATTGATGAATTTTTGGTCATGATGGAACAAAACGGCTATCGCCTCATTAAACAGTCACCCGATATGGATGGCTACCCTCTGTTTGGCTTCGAGCTTAGTAATTAAGCACTTTGCTAGTTGCTATTCTCTTGAACTCCCCAAGTTTGTTATACAATCAGATGACCTCTGTGTTGATGGTATATCGTATACCTACTCAGATTTAGATAGAGCACTGGTAGCTTCGTTATCTACAAACCAGTGAACATCACCGTGGGTAGGCCGGATCAGCTGAGCCGGGTACTGGTTGGGTTCGTAGGGTCCTTCCAATACGTGCTTAAGGGCTTCCGCTTTTCCTTCACCATAAGCAATGAATGCTACGCTGTGAGCCTGATTGACTAATTGGGGCGTAAGCGTAATCCGGTAACTATCCAACTTAGGCACGAAAACCTCTTTCACCCACGTCATTTCCTTCTGAGAAATAGACACCCCCGGAAATACTGAGAGCGTATGGCCATCGCCACCCATACCGAGCCACACCAAGTCGAAGCGGGGCGACCGCCCTTGAAAGAAACGCTGGAGTACCTCTTCGTACTGTAACGCGGCTACATCTGCCCGCAAGCCGCCCTGAATCGGGAATATCTGATCTTCAGGAATAGGAACATGGCGCAAAAGGGCATCCATCGCCATTCCGGCATTGCTATCAGCATGGTCTATTGAAACCGCTCGTTCATCGCCCCAAAAAGCATACACATTCTTCCAGGGTACTTTAGATGCTAACGGTTCTTTCGCCAATAGCTCGTACATCGCCTTGGAGGAACTACCTCCTGATAAGCAAACCGTAAAGCGACCGTATTTTTCTACCGCTTCTTGCGCTTTAGAAACAAATAACTCAGCCGCACAGTAGCTGAGATCATTCACTTCGTTATAGGTATGTAAGTTGATAACCCCAGCCTTAGATTCATTGTGCTTATCCTCAATCACCGTCTCGAGTACATTTCGGGCGGGAGGATTAAACCACCGGTGACCATTCTGGGCGAGTAGTTTATCCGCAGCTTTCGGTCCCCAGCTTCCGGCATCGTAGCTAGGATAATCGGTGATCGGCTCGTTCTCCCAGGCTTCTAGTATCGGCATTACCGCTTCCCAAGCAGCTTCTACCTGGTCGGCCCGCATGAACAGCGCGGCATTACCCGCAATAGCATCCAGCAGCAAAGTTTCGTAGGCTTCGGGAGTAGGTGCATCGTAGGCCTCGTCGTAGTCAAAGATCATCTCTACCGGATTTACGATCTGGCTCACTCCTGGCCGTTTGGCCTGAAACCGGATTTTCATACCCATTTCCGGTTGGATGTTGATAACGATGCGGTTGGGATCCTGATTAATTTTACCGTTACTAACGAAGGCCCGGTGCGGAGCTGATTTTAGTTGAATGGTAATAGCCGTAGTTTTATCGGCCATTCGCTTACCGGTACGCACGTAGAAGGGAACATCTTGCCAACGCCAATTATCAATATAAAACTGAGCGGCTGCGTAGGTTTCGGTATTAGAATCTTCGGCCACCCCTTCGGCATCACGATAGCCAATTACTTCTTCGCCCTTAATCCAGCCGGGACCGTACTGCCCGCGTACCGCGTGATCTTTTACTTCATCAGGACTGTATTTTCGCATAGCGCGAATCACTTCAGCTTTCTTATTACGAATTTCATCAGCATTCAGTGAGATCGGGGGCTCCATCGCAATCATCGCGACCAGTTGCAGCACGTGGTTCTGGATCATATCGCGCAAAGCGCCGGAACCCTCGTAGTAACCACCCCGGGTTCCTACGCCTACTGTTTCTGATACAGTAATTTGGATGTGGTCAATATAGTTTCGGTTCCAGATGGGCTCAAACAGGGCATTGGTAAAGCGGAACGTCAGGATGTTCTGAACAGTTTCCTTCCCCAAATAATGATCGATTCGGTAGATTTGCTGCTCGGCAAATATTTTGGTTAACAACCGATTGAGCGAATGAGCGGTCTTGAGATCGTGCCCGAAAGGTTTTTCTACTATAATCCGGGTGCGGTTAACATCATTACAGGCTCCGGCTCGCCCTAAGTTGATAGCAATCGGCTCAAACAACGAGGGAGATACTGAGAGGTAAAATAGGCGATTAGGCTCTTTAGCCCCCCACTCCTGCTCCTTCTTCTCCACTAACCCCACAACCTCTTTGTACGACTCTAGGTCTTTGACGTTGGAAACGTGATAGGAAATATGTTCGCGAAATTCTTCCCAACTGCCGTTCTCCGCCTTTCGGCGAGAAAAATCATTAACTCCTTCTTCTAATACCTCCCGAAATTCTTCATCAGAGAACTCGGTTCGCCCTAGTCCGATGATATGAAATTGCTCGGGTAGGTACCGATCAATGTACAAGTTGTATAATGCCGGAATGAGCTTCCGCTTGTTCAGGTCACCACTACCGCCAAAAATAACAATGGTGGTCGGGTTTATATTTTGGTAGTCAACAGAATTCATTTCTCTTTGATTATGGAGACCGGAGTCCGAAGACAGGAAACCGGAAATGGTTTATTAATAAAAATTTGATTTAACGGAAAACTTTATTGCTTTCTGCATAGCTTCATAGAAGGTTCGGACTCTGGTTTCCAGAATCCGGTCTCCGTTCAAGATTGATTCCACTCAGTGTGGAAGATGCCGGGCTCGTCGGTGCGCTCGTAGGTATGGGCTCCGAAGTAGTCGCGCTGGGCTTGAGTTAAGTTAGATGGTAGTCGCTGACTGCGGTACGCATCGAAGTAGGTGAGCGAAGAAGCCATAGCCGGCACCGGAATACCTTGCTCTACGCCTAACTGTACCACCTTTCGGGTAGCAGCATGGCGCTCTTTCATGATCTTCGCCAGCGACTCATCCAGAATTAAGTTAGGTAAGTCAGGACGATTGCGGTAGGCTTGCATAATGTTTTCTAAAAAAGTAGCTCGAATAATGCAACCGCCTCGCCAGATGCGAGCCACGTCTTCCAAATTAAGGCCGTAATCAAATTCTTCCGAAGCCGCTTCTAACAATGCTAGTCCTTGGGCGTAGGTAATGGCAATAGCAAAATACAACGCATGTTCCAGCTCTTTTTCCGTATTCAGCCGATCTTCTGCTACATCCAGATCGCCCAAATCTAAGTCTTTGCAGGCTTCTACCCGTTCTTCCTTCAAGGCTGACAAAAACCGCATCGTTACCGACACATCAATGGTAGGGATTGGAATACCCAAATCCATCGCTACCTGGGAAGTCCACTTGCCCGTACCCTTCTGCTTGGCTTTATCTAAAATTTTATCTACCAGCAATCCGTCGCCTTTATCATCCGGCTGTTTGAAGATATTCGCCGTAATTTCTATTAAGAAAGATTGTAGCTCACCTTCGTTCCACTCAGCGAATAATCGCTGAATATCGTCGTTGCTTAGCTTCATTCCTCGCTTCATAAAATCGTAAACCTCAGCGGTGAGTTGCATAATGCCGTACTCAATGCCGTTATGCACCATTTTCACGAAGTGCCCCGCCGACTTACTTCCCAGATAGGTAACACAAGGCTCACCGTTTACTTTAGCCGCGGCGGCTTCCATCATTGGGCGAACAATTTCGTAGGCTTCTTTACTTCCGCCGGGCATCAGGCTGGGGCCATGCCGCGCCCCTTCTTCTCCCCCAGATACACCGATACCGATATAGCGCAGGTTTTCTTTTTCTAATTTTTCGGTACGACGATCCGTATCTTTAAAGTAGGAGTTACCCCCGTCAATGAGAATATCGCCGGGTTCCAGATGCGGCATTAGTTCATCAATCACTGCATCCACTATTGACCCGGCTGGAACCAGCATCATAATTTTGCGGGGTGTCGCCAGTCGGGATAAAAATTCGTCAATGGTAGTGACCCCGTCGATCTTACCTCCGCTAGCATCGTTAAGAGCTTGGGCTTTTTTAGGGTCTTTATCGTAACCTACCGCCGTAAAGCCGCTATCGGCGACATTCATCAGGAAATTGCTGCCCATCACTCCTAGGCCGACCATTCCAAATTCACATTGTTCGTGTTCCATAGTTATTTTGATGATTGACGAATAATGATGAATGAATGATGATTAACAAAGGTCATTATTCATTCATCATTATTCATTACTAATTATTTTCCAGTGCAAGTACTTTGTTGAGCCGGCGGACGTGTCGTTCTTCGCCGGAGAATTTTGCGTTTAGAAAGGCTTTGGTCATTTCTTTGATAAGCTCTTCGCCAAACACTCGAGCTCCGAAGCAAACAATATTCATGTCATCGTGCTCCACTCCCTGCCGGGCGGAGTACGTATCACAGATCAAGGCAGCTCGTACTCCATCGATCTTATTAGCTGCAATGGAGGCTCCTACTCCGCTACCGCAGAGGGCGATTCCTCGTTCTACTTCGCCACTGGCTACCGCCCGGGCAATGCGTTCGGCAAAATCCGGGTAGTCATCCAGTGCATCGTATGCTAAGGCTCCGTAGTCGGTCAGCGAAATTCCGTCCAGCGTTTGAATGAAGTTTTTGAGCTTTTCTTTGGCGTGAAAACCACCGTGGTCAGCAGCAATACCTAGTTTCATAGTTTACTTTGGTGTTATAGTGTTTTGGTGTTATAGTGCTATCGTGCTCAGATTATATGGTTCTAACTGCATGGCTTAAAAAATTGACCGCGAGAACCATAACACCTTAACACTTTGTACTATAACACCAAGTAATTTAGACATTCGCCGTTTCTGCGAGTTGCTTGGCGTGTTTTACTACATTGTCTACGGTAAAGCCGAATTCTTCCATTAGCTTTTTACCGGGGGCTGATTCGCCGTAGGTGTCAATACCGATGGCCACGCCTTCGTCGGTAATATACTTGTGCCAGCCTAGTGTTACTCCGGCTTCAATAGATATGCGTTTGCGAATTTCCTTGGGGAATACGCTCTCTCTGTACGACACATCTTGCTTCTCGAAAAGCTCCCAGCTAGGCATACTTACCACCCGAGCGTGAATACCTTCGCCAGCTAATTTTTCTTGGGCTTGTAGTGCTAGTTGCACCTCAGAGCCACTGGCGATCAGAATCATTTGCGGAGCATCATCGGCATCTTTCAATATGTAAGCACCTTTTTCCAGACTTTGCGGTCCTTCGCAGTGCTCGTAGTTGATGACCGGAATACCCTGGCGGGTCAGTACAATGGCTACCGGACCATCTTTGTGCTCAATCGCTACACGCCAAGCGTGGGCGGTTTCGTTGGCATCACCAGGACGGATGTTGACTAGGTTAGGAATTGCTCGCATAGACATTAGATGCTCTACCGGTTGGTGGGTGGTTCCGTCTTCACCCAGCCCAATACTATCGTGGGTGTAGATAAAAATAGAACGCAGCTTCATAATACCGGCTAAGCGCAACGTAGGCCGCATGTAATCAGTGAAGATGAAGAAGGTTGATCCGTAAGCAATGGTTCCTTCGGTTAAAGTTAATCCATTGACAATCGCTCCCATGGCGTGTTCTCGAATTCCGAAGTGAATATTTTGTCCGCCGTAGTTACCATGCTCAAAGCTTCCTGAGTCTTCCACTTCTGTCTTGGTTGACTCCACTAAGTCAGCCGCTCCGCCGATTAAAAGCGGGAAGTGCTTAGCAATAGCGTTCATCACTTTCTTACCAGCGTTTCGGGTAGCAACACTTCCCTCTTCGGGTTTGAATACGGGTAGGTCATCTTGCCAACCGGAAGGGTACTGCTCTTTGGCGAAATTCAAGTATTCTTCGGCCAGATCAGCGTGTTCACCTTTGTACGACTGGAATAGCTCATTCCACTTATCCTCTTTCTCCTGCCGTTTCTCTACTGCTTTTTTGTAGAAATCATACACCTCGTCGGGAACGTAAAAATGTTTTTCAGGATCCCAGCCCAGATTTTTCTTGGTAGCAGCTACTTCATCACCCCCCAACGGAGCACCGTGTGCGCCTGAAGTATTAATTTTATTGGGGCTTCCGTAGGCGATTATGGTTTTCACCCGAATCAGCGATGGCTGATCTTCTACGGCTTCCGCAGTACGGATAGCTTGCTCTAGTGCGTCCAGATCATTTACATCTTCCACCGTTTGGGTGTGCCAACCGAAGGAGCGGAAACGAGCTTCTACATCTTCGGTGAAGGTAATGCTGGTCGTTCCGTCAATAGTGATATTATTATCATCGTAGAGGTAGATTAGGTTACCCAGCTTCAAGTGCCCAGCCAAAGAGCCTGCTTCGGAAGAGATTCCCTCCATAAGATCACCATCACTACAGATAGCGTAGGTCTTGTAATTGAAAATATCTTTTCCTTCTTGATTGTAACGAGCGGCCAAAAACTTCTGCCCGATTGCAAAACCTACTCCGTTAGCAAAGCCTTGCCCGAGTGGGCCAGTGGTTACTTCTATTCCGGGGGTTAGGTGGTATTCGGGATGCCCAGCCGTTTTGCTTTCCCACTGCCGGAAGTCTTTCAGATCATCCATCGACAGATCGTAGCCGGTTAAGTGTAATATGCTGTACTGAAGGATACAGGCGTGTCCGGCCGAGAGGATAAAGCGGTCGCGGTTAGGCCAGTGGGGATCATCTGGGTTATAATTCATAATGCGCGACCAAAGTACATGGGCGATGGGTGCCAGGCTCATAGCCGTACCCGGATGACCGGAATTCGCTTTTTGTACCGCATCCATAGAAAGGGTGCGAATAGTATTAATGCATAAGGTTTCTAGCTCGTGTTGGTTCATTTAGCAAAAAGTTTAGCGTAAAAATCAGGTTAAACTTAAAATATTATTTTTCTAAAAAAGGTAAAGGACTCGACCTTTATTCTATTGTTACAGTTTTTTATACGATAAAAAATAAAAAGCCTCTAAAATTTGCGTTTTCAGATAAATTTAGAAATAAATTTACCACAAGAATAGGCGAATTATCTTGTTCTGGTATTGGCATGAAAAAAGATATTGAAAAGTGCTTTCAGCTATGTAACGATCAGATGGGTCAGGTGTTTCCGAAGATTGCGCCTTCCGATTTGCAAACCATAGATTTAAGCAGTAAAAACCTAGAATTATCCGTAGAGGTGGTGTCAGATACAGCTCACTTCAATCAAGTGATTGATACTTTGCTAGCGGGCAAAGTTGGTATTGGCGGATTTTTGGAGCATCGCTCGCTCTATCAGCGTAGCTCAATGTATCAGGGAGAAGAACCGCGCTGCATTCATCTGGGGGTAGATGTGTGGGCGCCCGCACGTACGAAGGTGCACGCTCCCTGGCCGGGTAAAGTGCATAGCTTCCAGGATAACCAAGGCTTCGGTAACTACGGCCCTACCATTATTTTAGAACACGCTATTGAGGCAATGACTTTTTTTACACTTTACGGACATCTAAGTCGTTCTTCCCTAAAGAATATGCAACTTGGGCAAACTATCGAGAAAAACCAGCTCGTTGGTGAGCTAGGAGATTTTCCTGAGAACGGGGATTGGCCACCCCACTTACACTTTCAGGCAATGACTGATTTGTTGGGCAACATGGGTGACTTTCCGGGAGTGGTTACACTTGCTGAACAATATTTTTATCAAACTATTTGTATTGATCCTCAGCTTCTGCTTACATTTAAGGAACGATGAGATAATAAAGTATCTAAGTTAAACGCCGGGATTTTGGTGCGGGACGAGGAACGGAAACCGAGCATAGCCGAGCTATGAGAGGCTTTTCGTGACGAAGTACCGCGCCGAAAGAACAAGTACAAATAGGTACTTTATTGTGTTATCGTTCCTAAGTAGCTAAAACAGTTGTCTTATCGATCTTTTTTGACTTGTTAAGCAACCAAATTATGGACGAGTATTATTATACCCTAGGACTCATTCCGGGAGCAACTGTTACTGACATTAAAAAAGCATTCCGCGCATTGGCTCTTGAGCACCATCCTGATGTTAACCCGAGTCAGGAAGCAAATCGTAGATTTCAGGAAATTGTAGCTGCTTACGAGCATCTGTTGACCAATCATAAGCAAGGGTTGGCCCAGGCGTATACCCAGGCTAGCGTTCAGTACCAGGCTCGCTTTGAACAGGTGTATCAGCAACGCCCAACCTCCCCTCCCGAACCGGTGTTTGAGAGCTATACTGCTCAAAGTGCTCCGATAACGATAACTCGCCAAGTAACTTTTCTACTGCTAAACCTGCTCTCCTGCGGAGTTAGCTTATTTTTTGTCGGCTTACCGGTGCTGGTAGCCTATCTAATGATACAAAAAGGGCTAAGCGGCTGGGAAGGTGCCATGGTAGCTCCCCTCTCACTGGCCGGGATGCTAGTCATCTACCGAACTATTCGTTACCGCAGCCATGCTTTTGAGTGAGAAACAAACTAGATTGGGCGAAATTACATTATAACCGAAGCCTTACTCTGTAGTGGCTGTACAACGCTGCTAAATACAACATACTAGCCAAGCAAAAACCTCTCGGCCAACGAACAGTTAGGTTTACATGATTATTGCCGTATCGGGAAATATTGGGGCGGGAAAAACCACATTAGTCAAGCGTTTGGCCACGCACTTCGAAGCAAGGGCTGAACTGGAAGCAGTCCAGGACAACCCCTATCTGAATGATTTTTATGAGGATATGGCACGCTGGGCATTTCCCTTACAAATTTATTTTCTGAGCCATCGGTTTGAACAGGGAGTGCGCTTGGCTTCTTGTACCGAGCATATTATCTTAGACCGCACCATCTACGAAGACGCTCATATCTTTGCTGCCAACCTATTCAAGTCCGGCTACCTGAGTGACCGGGATTATCAGAACTACTGCCATCTGTACGAAACCATGATCGGCTTGGTGCCCCCACCTGATTTAATTATTTTTCTGAAAGGAAGCATACCCACTCTGCAACAACGTATTCAGCAGCGACATAGTACCCAAGACCATCAGCGAAAAAACGAAGATACTATTCCTACCGAGTATCTTCAGAACCTGAATAACCATTACGAGCAGTGGATGAACAATTTTTCACGTTGCCCGATTTTTACAATTGATATTGATTTAGTAGATTTAGCTGAAGAGCCATCGTTTCAGGAACTCTTAGACGAGATTGCCCCTTACTTACCTGTACTATGAAACATCTTTACGTAAAGCATACTGTAGATAAAACTGACATCTATCGCAAGCTAGTCGCGCTTCCGGTGCCCCACGGAGAATTTACGTACGAAAGCACGGATATTATTGCTGAAGGCGATTTTTGGCAGATGAACCAACATACCATTTCGTACCGAGAGCTACTCAGCATGTACGAAGATGGCTACCACACCATCGAGAAAGAGGAATACGACCGAGCCGAAGCTTGGTTGAAACACAGTACCAACCAAGGATAACATTTGTTTTATACCTAAGTCAATCAGTCGGGTCACTCCTGACCGGGTCGCGCCTGACCGGGTCATGCGATTGGTGCTCAACTGAGATATGGCTTTGCTCGTAGGAGCTGTCCATGTAGCGCTGGGCAAACTTTTTTAGCTCTTCGGCTCGCTGTCGCAGTTTTTCCGCTTGCTGGTCAGCCAGCTCCATATTATGAATAATCGCCCGTTGGGGGTCGGGGTCAGGAGAGGTGGTTGTGTTCGCCATGACCGTAAATTTTGGTACTAATAAGGTAACCATTTCTTTTGAAAAATGCGCTATTCCCGCCCTTGAATTTTCGAAGAGAGTCCCTATTTTTGCCCCTCCTTTTTTGTCTCTAATCCACTTATTGCATGACCGCTCTTATTGACCGTATATCCCAAGCCCTACAAATCAGTACTCGACAGGTAAGCCAAGCACTCCAGCTACTCGACGATGGAGCTACCGTACCCTTTATTGCCCGCTACCGAAAAGAAGTGACTGGGAGCTTAGATGAAGTACAGATCACACAAATTCGCGATCAGGCTAGTCAGTTGCGGGAGCTGGATAAGCGAAAAGAAAGCGTACTTTCATCAATCAATGAGCAAGGAAAATTATCCAATACTTTGCGAAAGCAAATTGAAGAGGCCCAAACCATGGCGAAAGTAGAAGACCTCTACTTACCCTACAAACCCAAACGACGCACCAAAGCTACCATCGCCCGCGAACGGGGGTTAGAGCCACTAGCCCAGCAAATTTTTGAGCAAACTAACTCCGACCTAACTCAACTTGCCAGCTCGTTTGTGAACTCAGAACAAGAAGTAAGTACTACTGATGAAGCACTACAGGGTGCCCGCGATATTATCGCCGAGTGGATTAACGAAGACCAAGAAGCAAGGGAGACACTACGTCAGTTGTTTCGTAAGGAAGGAGTTATTAAAACCAAGGTACTGAAGGGCAAAGAGGCCGACGGTCATAAATTCCGCGATTATTTTGAGTGGGAAGAACCCGTTGCTAAAGTTCCTTCTCACCGATTACTCGCTATGCGAAGAGGCGAAAAAGAAGGCTTTCTTTCGTTAACCATCGCCCCACCCGAAGAGCAAGCGTTAGCCCGACTAGAACGTCAGTTTTTGAAGAATAACAATGACTCAACTCATCAGGTGCAGCTAGCGGTAGCCGATGCGTATAAGCGGTTACTGCGTCCCTCGCTAGAAACTGAGATTCGGCTAGAGACGAAGAAAAAGGCGGATACCGAAGCTATTGAGGTTTTCTCGGAGAACCTACGCCAGCTTTTATTAGCCGCGCCGCTGGGAGAGAAAAATATTCTGGCCTTAGACCCCGGATTTCGCACCGGCTGTAAATTAGTTTGTTTAGACCGACAGGGTAAACTGCTGGAACATACTACCATTTATCCCAACCCACCCCAGAAGCAGATTCATGAGTCGGCCAGCACCGTTATGCACCTCTGCGAGAAACACAAAATTGAAGCCATCGCCATTGGAAACGGCACCGCCAGTCGGGAAACTGAGCAGTTTGTAGCTTCTCAAGTAAAGTTTTCTTCGCCTATTCCGGTGATTGTGGTAAACGAAAGTGGCGCGTCTATCTACTCGGCTTCGGAAGTGGCTCGGGAAGAATTTCCGGATAAGGATGTGACCGTACGGGGCGCCGTTTCCATCGGTCGCCGCTTACTCGACCCACTGGCCGAACTGGTAAAAATCGACCCGAAATCTATTGGAGTTGGTCAGTATCAGCACGACGTAGATCAGAATGCGCTGAAGCAAGGGCTGGAAGATACGGTGGTAAGCTGCGTAAACAAAGTAGGCGTAGATGTGAATACCGCCAGCCAGCAGTTGCTCAGCTATGTATCCGGCATTGGCCCGGTACTAGCGAAGAATATGGTAAACTTTCGTAATGAAAATGGTGCGTTTCCGGATCGGAAATCAATCAAAAAAGTAAGTCGGTTGGGAGATAAAGTTTTTGAGCAAGCGGCGGGCTTTCTCCGAATCAGAGGCGCAAAAAATCCGCTAGATAACAGCGCCGTGCATCCCGAACGCTACAGCTTGGTACAGCAGATGGCTCGCGACCTTAACAGTAAAGTTGATGGTTTATTGACGATCCCCGAGGTACGAAAACAGATTGACATTAAGCGATACACCTCCGAAGAAGTTGGTTTACCCACGCTAAAAGATATTCTGGAAGAATTGGATAAACCGGGGCGCGACCCCCGCGAACGCTTTGAGCTTTTCCAATTTCAGGAAGGAGTAAATGAGATGAAAGATTTACAAGTAGGCATGAAGCTACCTGGCATCATCACCAATGTGACCAATTTCGGAGCTTTCGTAGATGTAGGAGTACACCAAGATGGCTTGGTACATATCAGCCACCTAGCCGATCATTTTGTGAAAGATCCTACCCAGGTAGTAAAAGTGCAGCAGAAAGTTCAAGTAACCGTGCTGGAAGTAGACATCCCCCGCAAACGAATTAGCCTTTCGATGAAGCAAGACCCATTTGCTGCTCAGCCGTCAAAAGCTAAACCGAAATCCCAGCGAGAACCCCGTAAATCAAACGGTGGTAACATGGCCGATCAGCTTCAGCAGTTGAAAAATAAGTTTCGGTAGATAAAAGTTATAGGTTGGGCAGGTTTCTAAGGTTTAGAAAGTTATAGGCTCTAAGTTCGTAGCAGTAAAACCTGTAACTTTCCAAACTTGAAACTTCTAGTAAACCAACCGCGAATTCCCTCGCTTATTAAGTCGGATGGCGGTGAAGATTTCGTAAGTCGTTAGTGGATTGCTGATGGCATTGATGGCCGTGGTATTCATGTCGTAGCTAAAACCCACGTGGAAGTTGGGAAGCTGCACTTCGGCGGTGGCTACGTAGGCATCTTGAAAGCGGTACCAGCCACCCACCCGCAACATCGTCGGCTCATTTGCCACGCGGTTCATTCGGTAAGTCAGGAAACTCCCCACATTTACTTGATTGGCTTCACCCTGGAATAGAGCTACGGCACTCCCTGATACAAATAGTTGCTCAGTTACGCCTAACACCACACTTCCGTGGGTTTTAAACATCATCGGTAGCGGATCGCTCCCTTCGGCGAGCATGGAGGTTTCGGGGGTGTTAAGATGGTAGGCGGCTACCCCTAATGAAGCCCCTTCTAAAGCGGATAAGCGTTTTCCGTAGTGAGATTCCTTTTCGTAGTATACATTTGTTCTGCGCGGGGTGTACTGCCATAGTACTCCACCACTCACATCGAAGTATGCCTTGTCGTTGAGAATCACTCCTGCCGAAGTACCATCAAACTGCCCGGTAGCCGGGTTGTAGGTACTTCCCCACTGGTAGCCCTCGGGCGAAATACTGCGCTGACCAAACCCGGTTTGCAATCCAAATACTAAGTGCTGGGTACGTTGTACATCTATCGGCAAGTCGTATCCGAACGTGAGGTTACCCCCTACATTTCGGAAGCTCCCATTCGGCCCCGCTTGGTCTTGGTGAACGGAAACTCCAATGCCGCCAATATGGCCCCGGGGTTGTATCCCTTTATCTATTCGGATGGGCAGTACTCCCGTTACCTGATTAGATAAATAGCTACCTTCTATCTGGTTCCACTGCGCCCGATGGGTAACGCTAACAATGGCGTTCTCTTCGGTTCCGGCGAAGGCCGGGTTGAGATACAATCGTGCGTTATAGAATTGAGAAAAAGATGGATCTTGGGCGTAGGCACTCTGATAAGCGGTTGCGCCTACTAACAAAGCGATATATAAAAGTTTATGTAGTTTCATGCTATTCTTTACTTAATAAGCGTGATCTTTCCTTGCTTCTGAAATGATGAGCCACCATTAAACTGGCCTCGTAAGATGTAGGTGTAAACCCCCGAAGGATGGTTTCCGCCGTCCCAGCCCTGATTGAGTGCTTCTTCTACATTGGTAGTTTCGTAGGCGATGCCTCCCCAGCGATCAATAACCTGGAAGAGAAAACCAGCTTCGGCAAAGCATCTTCCGTATACCTTAGCTACTTGGTCGTCGGGCTGAGTGGCCTGAGGGCTGAGCACATTGGGTACATTTACCAGCGACTCAATTGATGCGATCAATACAAGCTCCTCCGTCTCGTAGCGACACTCGCCGAGCTGAGTCACTAGCCGAAGGGTGTACTCGCCGGAAGTTAAGGTGGTAGAAATGCGTTCTTGCTCACTAATGAGTTCCTCATTCAGCCACCATTCGTACTGCACCCCTTCCCCTAGGTCTAGAGCACTAGCTGAAAGTGACTGCTCACTACAGTTAACTTCTTCTACTCCGTAGTCGAAAGCTCCGGCACTGGGTAATGATATGCCCTCTATACTAAGTGTTTGGTTACTGGTGTAGGTACACTCGCCTGAGGTTACCTCCAGCGTAATTTCAGATTCACCCGAAGCCAAATCGTAGTTGACAGTGGCACTCTCTCCTACCTCTTCCCCGTTAACTAGCCAACGATAAGTACGTTCGTCACCCTCAGTATCGGCCTGTAGCGTGATAGGATTTACATTGCAGCTCGTAGATTCATTCCGTACGTAGCTAAAATTAGCCAAGGTGCTTTGATCAATTTCCGGTACAGATAGTTGCTGCTGACTAGAATATTGGCAACTTCCGTCGTTAACGATAAGCTGTACGTTATACAACCCACTACTTAGTTGCGTGGTAAAATCAGCTTCATTACCCACTATTTCATCGTCGAGCCTCCACTGGTACGTGAGCGATGAGCCTACTGAATCGGAACGGAAAGTAAAAGCTTGCCCTTCACAGGTAGGAGCACCCTCTTCGCCGTATTTGAACCGACCAAGCCCGTTGGTTACTAGAGCTTCTATTGCTACTTCTTGCGTGATGGAATCGGAACAGATACCATTGGCTACTACTAGTGAAAAATTGGTCGTTCTCCACGAAGATGCGTGATACTGCACTTCCTGGGTATCCCCTATTAAGTTTTGATCTGCGTACCATCGGTACTGAAAATCATCAGAAGCTGAGTCTGCCTCCAGCAGTAGCGTGGCGGAGCTACAAGTTTGATTTAGCACACTGTACGTAAATGAGGTGAAATTTTGCTCTTCTGACTGAATAGCAACCTCACCGGAAGCCTCACCTTCACCGCAGATGTTCTGAACCCAGGCCAACTGGTACGTTCCTAGTTTCTCAACGGTAAGCTCATACGTCTCTGATACAGTTGCTACCGTATCAACTACTTCACCGTCTAGCAGATAGGCAAACGTAAAAGGGGCAGAGCCACCTAAATTAACCGTAAGCTTTACCTCTTCTGCCGGATCACAGATTGATCTACTTTTCTGGAGTAACTGAGCCGTAGCTGGAGTAAATACGGTTACGATACTATCTTCCAGAATCGTACCTTCACATCCGATAGCCCCTAGCACACTTTTTAACGTATACTGCCCACTTAGCTCTAGCGGTAGCGAAAATGTAGAAGTAGTAATATTAGATTCAGTGTATTCTACCCCTTCTACTTCCCACACGAGCTGCCAGGGTGCGACCCCGGTTAACGCCACATTCAGAGAAGCTTTCTCAGAATCGTTGCAGACAATATCAGGATCAATAAAGCGGGCAGTTGGTTCATCAATTAATACCACCGAATCAATTTTTAATGCCGGATTGGTTACTCCGTTCGTAATTACCGCCCCCATGCCACAAGCATCTTCTACGGACTGTAGTACGTAAGTACCAGCTTCATCAAGCACCCAGTTATGCGTATCTTTTCCTACTATATCTTCTTCTTTCACCTCTTCAGTACTGGTTGTAGTAACCCCACCTTGCGTAAAGGTATATGTAACTGTCCAGGGAGCCCGTCCTCTTATGATTAGTGGTATTACTGTCTGCTCACCTTCGTGGCAAATCTGGTTGTTTTCAAGTTTGTCGTAGAAAGTTTCCCGAATGTAAACCTCGGCAGGTTCGGCTACCTCCAGCGTATCGCTATTGTTAATTATAGTTGTACAATCGTTGTTATCGGTTACCCACGATAGCCAGGTTTTTGTACTTAAGCGAAGCGTAATGGCATCGTTAGGGTTAGTGATATTGGCTACAGCCAGTTCGGTGCCATTGCTGTACCCTACCTGCCAAGGGCCATCTCCGGTGAGGGTTACGGCGGCGGTAGAATTCAAGCAACGCACTCCCGATGGATCGTCAAAAGTTACTGTAGAAGCGGTAGTACTGGTACAATTGTCGCACTTACGAAGAGCCGCTACTCGATCAAGATCGTAACCATCTCGGCTGGTAGCCGGGTCACTCACATCGGTAAGCCGAACGTATTTAATCTTTTGAGGTACTCCAGTCGGTGCTATAATATCAAAGGCCTCACTCTGACGAAGATTTTGTGTTACGGTGAAGTAGTTTATACCGTCAGCCGATACTTCTACTTTCACATTCTCCGGTGAGCCAGTGGTATTGCTGTTGCGCTCTTGAACCCATAGATCATCTCCACCCCCTAGCGAAACCGGTGTTTGGAACGCTACAACAATCTGACCGCCCAACCCCAAAGAAAAGGAGCTCGCGCCACCCTGAGCATTCCCGGTCACTACGGAATAACTATTATTATTTTCCACAATTCCTCCGTCTCTCGTGGTGCCCGGATCAAAAGAAACTACGTAGGCTGCAAAACAAGAGTCCGCTGGTGCCTGCGCTTCAACTCGGTTAGCGATTACTATCAGCAGAGCCAGCAGTACCACTAGTATAGGTGTAATCTTATCTTTCATTTTAATAATAGTAGAAAAAAATGATACTTATATTACTTGAGTATTATTTGTATCAAAATTAATCAAATTATTATTAAATATAAAAATTATAATAAATAATTACACTTTACAAATAAAATTAGTCTTGTAATAGAGTGCATAGAATCATATAATCTACTGATATTCAGTATTATGCGATTTATACTAGTTGCAAAAAAGAAAAAAGTTAAACAAAGTAAAAAAGACCGATTATTCGTAGTTTTTACCTTAGTATAGCTAAAAAATGACTACTTTTTACTAAAAATGGTACACGAATTTATACCAATAATCGCCCAACAATCTGGAAATTACTGATGAGATAGTTGAATAAGTTCGCTAACTAGGCCAGTCCATCCGGTTTGATGAGATGCCCCCAACCCCCTACCCGACTCCCCGTGGAAGTACTCGTAAAAAAGTAAATTATTGTGGAAGTGAGTATTCTGAAATGTAGGGTTATCACCCGTAAATGCCCGCTTACCATCCGCCTGCTCGGTAAATATGGAGGTTAACCGTTCGGATATTTTTTGGGCAATATGATCTAAGGTGAAAAACTTACCTGAGCCAGTAGGGAACTCTACCTTAAGAGCATTGCCGTAGTACTGGTGAAATTTCTGAAGCGATTCAATAATCATGAAATTAATAGGAAACCAAATTGGGCCCCGCCAGTTGGAGTTCCCTCCGAACATACCCGAATCAGATTCACCTGGTAAGTAAGAAACAGAATAGGTATGGTCGCCCGCTTGGTATTCGTACGGATTATTTTCGTGGTACTTAGACATAGCGCGGATACCGTAGTCCGATAGAAATTCTTGTTCCGATAGCATACGCCGTAGAATACACTTGAGGCGATGTACCCGCACTAATGATAGCATCCGGGTTTCGCCCCGGCCCGGTTCGTACCAGCGCGAAATTAACGCTCCCTGTTCCGGTCGGTTTTTGAGTACCCACTGCAATCGTCGGGTGAAATCTGGTAGATTCTTGTACAGCTCAGGGTTGAGCACTTCTACCGCAAATAGTGGAATGATCCCTACGATAGAGCGAACCTTCAGTAAGTGCCCCGGCTGTTCCGGAGGGTGCACTACATCGTAGTAAAACTCATCAACATCATCCCACAGGTCCACGTTTTCTTTACCGATATTGAACATTGAGGAGGCTATAGCCAAAAAATGCTCAAAGAACTTGGAGGCCATCTCCTGATAATAAGGGCGGGTCTGAGCAATCTCCAGCGCCATCCGTAGCATATTTAGTGAGTACATGGCCATCCAGGCAGTAGCATCCGCTTGTTCCAGGTACCCCCCGTTAGGCACATTATGGCTCCGATCAAACACTCCGATGTTATCTAACCCCAAAAAACCACCTTCAAACAAGTTATTTCCCCCCGAATCTTTCTGGTTAACCCACCAAGTGAAGTTCATCAGTAGCTTATGAAATACTTTGGCCAGAAATTCAACGTCCCCTTCGCCCCGCGTTTCTTTATCGATAGTGTATACCTGCCAAGCCCCCCAGGCATGTACTGGCGGATTTACATCACTAAAATTCCACTCGTAGGCCGGAATTTGACCGTTGGGATGCATGTAGTACTCCCGTAGCATTAGCAGAAGTTGTCGCTTGGCAAACTCAGGGTCAAGCCGAGCTAAGGGCACACAGTGAAACGCCAGATCCCAGGCAGCGTACCAGGGGTACTCCCATTTATCAGGCATAGAAATAATATTCTGGTTCACTAAGTGCCGCCAGGAGGCATTACGTCCGCTCTTACGCTCGGCTGGCAGCTCAGGCGCATTGGGATCACCCTTTATCCATTTGTCTACATCGTAGTAGTAAAACTGCTTACTCCAGAGCATTCCGGCGTAACCTTGCCGCTGGATACGCCGCTGATCCTCATCTTGAATGTTTTGCTGCAAATACTCGTAAAATAAATCGGCTTCTTGCTGACGCTGCTCTACTACCTTATCCCAGTTTTTGGCTCGAGAGGGTCGGGAAGAAAAACGGATTTTTACCGACCAGCTTTCTCCGGCAGGAATTTCTTGCTGATAATGAAGTGCTGCCTTCGTTCCGGTCTGTTCAGGGTTTACGGCTGAGTTTTCACCATTCACTACGTAACGATGAATAGCATCTTTGGGAAAGGGTGTGATGGCTTCTTGAGAGAAACGCGAGCCGTTGGTTTCGTTTTCACAAAACAACAATTCTGGTTCACCTTCGTAGCGAATAAAATAATCCGGCTGCTTACGGAAAGTTACCTTTATTGAATCTTCGGTGCTCTTCTGAAGGTTTGGTTTGTAATCATCGTATCCCCAACTCCAGGTATTCCGAAACCAGCAAGTGGGCAAGATATGAATAGGTGCTGCCTGCTTACTGCGGTTCCATACTGTCACTTTCATGATGATATCATTCTCCTTCGCTTTAGCGTACTCCACATATACATCAAAGTATTCGTCATTATTGAACACGCCAGTGTCAATCAATTCATATTCTAGTTGTTGTTTATTTCGCTTTCGGTTTTCACTAACTATTTTCTGATAGGGAAATTCTTGCTGTGGATACTTATAAAGCATCTTCATGTAGGAGTGAGAAGGAGTACCATCTAGGTAGTAATAAAGCTCCTTCACATCTTCGCCGTGGTTTCCTTCGGGATTACTTAGCCCAAATAACCGTTCTTTCAGAATGGGATCTTTTTCGTTCCAGAGAGCCAGCCCTAGGCAAATCATTTGCTTATTATCCGAAAAACCGGCAATTCCGTCTTCCCCCCAACGGTAGGCGTAGCTACGCGACATATCGTGCGAAATATGCCCCCAGGCATTACCATGATCGCTATAATCTTCCCGAACCGTGCCCCACTGCCGTTCCGAAAGATACGGCCCAAAGCGTTTCCAGCCTTCGTTTCGTTCGGTGAGCTGCTTTACTCGCTCTAATTCGGGATTACTGCTATTTTGTTGCGTGCTAGCCATAAAAATCTTTTTGAAACGTTGCTAAATAAAAAAGCATACGGGAAAAACCCGCATGCTTTATCAAAAATTTTGCAGATAATGCTATTTATGAAATATTGATTGTTCGGGGAGGACGCTGCTTCATCTCTTCCCGCTTAGGAATGCTGATATGCAAAATCCCTTCGTTGTACTTAGCCTCAATCTTTTCGGCATCGGCTGCATCGGGCAGGGTAAATGATCGGCGGAACGACTGATAGCTAAACTCCCGTCGGGTATAGTTCCCTTGCGCATCTTTTTCATCGTTATGGTGCTCAGTTTCCGAAGAAATAGAAAGCACGTTGTGATCTAGATGCAGGTTAAAACTATCTTTCTTCAAACCTGGGGCGGCTACTTCTATCGCGTACTTATCTTCTGACTCACGAATGTTAACCGCGGGCATACTACCCCGCTCCATCAAGGAACCCATATCCATATCACGACCAAAAAAGTTGTCTAATAGACTGGGAAAATTCGGAAAATCAGTTCTTCTAATTAGTGACATAGTAAAAAAATTTAGGTTGAACATTGTACATATTTAACGAAATTCAAGGTGAACGTGTTGACTTTGGAAATGATAAAATCAACGATCATACGAAATTTCTCAGACGAGTTATATTCTGTCCAACATTGGTATAATGCCAAATAGTGGGTTTTGTATTTTAACAAAATTCTGTAATTAGCAACCTAAAGTATTTCGGATTGAAAAAGCTATACCTAATCGACTTACCATAATGAATAAACTACTTTTATCTCTTTTTACGCCCATCACCACTCTTTTTCTAGTTACACACATTATTCTTACTGGCTGTAAAACCGAAACCACTTCCGAAACTGCGGAAGAGATGAGCGATAGCACGACCGTAAAACCCGTACCCTATCAGGCTATTTCTCTATTGGGTGATACGTTGTACGCAATGGAACTTTCGCCCGAACGGCAGGCCCAGTATGATTCGGTGTTGCAAGCGTCGCGTGAGTACTACCAGCAGCAACCCGATAGTGTGGATCGACTGGTTTGGGTAGGTCGCCGATTAGGCTATTTATCTCGCTATCAAGAATCTATTGACACCTTCACCGAAGGAATTCAGCAGTTTCCGGATTCTCCCGAACTGTACCGCCACCGGGGGCACCGCTATATTACAACCCGACAGTTTGATAAAGCCATTGCTGATTTAGAGAAGAGTGCCAAACTACTGGAAGGCCAGCCGATCATTATTGAGCCGGATGGTATTCCGATACCCGTACCCGCTGAACAGGAACCTACTTCGTTACAGTTTAATGTATATTACCATTTAGGACTAGCCCACTACTTGAAAGGTGACTACGGGAAAGCAGCCGAAGCCTATCAGCAGTGTTTGGAATACTGTGACGATTCTGACGAAGTGGTGGCTACGGTAGATTGGCTCTACATGACCTACCGACGGTTGGGTGAGGATGAGGTGGCCGAGCGTTTGCTAGCAGAAGTAGAACAGGAGATGGATATTGTAGCCAACGAAGGCTACTTTGAACGGTTACTGATGTACAAGGGCATGATGGCACCAGACTCTTTGCTGCAAATACCTAAAACTGCTTCGCCGGATGATCGGGCACTACAACTCGCTACTAAAGGCTACGGAGTGGCTAATTACTACTTAAATCAGGGCGATAGCAGCGCAGGAACCGAAATGATGAAAGATATTGTGGATGGTCGCTACTGGGCGGCCTTTGGCTATATTGCCGCTGAGGCTGACCTGGCTCGATTAGAAGAGGCTGAATAAATTTTTATCACTCAGCACCTTCAGTGCAATAACCCTGTAGCATCTCGTCCCTTCAAAACTGAGTTCTAGCTTTTCGTGCGAAGGGGTAATCCCATCAGTCTCGGCACTGGCACTCACTTGCTGAAAGCCTTGCTCGCTACTCACAAAATCATCGCTGACGAAGATGTAGTTTAAAAACGCTTTGGGCAACTGATCGTCAAACCCACCCTGGTCTTCGTACAAGGGGCCACTAGCTAACATGTCACTGATGGCATCCATACTGCCGGGTGCATCAATGGCCCCCGGGGTTTGCATCAGGGCATTCACAATGGCTGCTGCCGCCGCTGCCCCTCCGGCCCCACTGGTGGGCGTAGGTTCGCCGTAGGTCGCCCACACTTCCATATTCACCTTGTCCCCCTTACGGATGCGTAGGCTTTTGGCCAACCCCGTCACTTCCCCCGAGGCCCCACTGAGCCGTAGGCTGTACTCGGGACTGCCGGTGTTGGTGTGATCAAACACATCATTCGGAATAAACGTTACCTGATCATAGTTGGCAAATAACTGGCTTTCTTCCCCTGAGACAGGTTCATCGATTTCCATCGTCGCTAGGTACTCATCCGTTACGGTCTCGGAACTAAAGGTCACTCGGGTATTGCCTAAATGATCCCGAATGTCGTAGTGATAGGCATAACCTGAGCCATCCGACCCCGTTCCGGGATTGGGCACTACTCGTCCTTTTTCATGCTGAATGAGTTCTAGCAGCCGAGGTTCACTATCTACCTGGGTAAACTGCATCCCCCCGATATAGACTGATAAGATTTACCTAACTTGCATTTTCTAATGGCTTCACATAAAATTCATACTCAAAAGGATATAGAGAAATAGATTTAGGCTCGTCAAATACTTCTATTGCAACGCCTCTTACAAAGTTTTTACCAGGTTCGATAGGTTTTTTCTCAATCTTCACAGTGAAATTATCTATCTTCTTTAAACGAGGTTTCCTGGCATATAGTAAGCTGTCTTCATGATAGTTACCTAATACAGCCTCGACAGCTTGACCTTGGCGATTTCCTATACGTAAGTAAGCAGTAAAAGTCTCTGATAAGCTAATAGTATCAGACTCGGAAACAATCATTACCATCCGAGTGCTTTCAGCAGTATCTTGAACATTGTCTCTGGTAAACTTTTTATAGTCGAAAACTCGTTCTAAGCTATCATAATATTGTATTTCTTGAAGAGAGCCGTCTTCTCGGTATAGTACAGCAGAATCGGCTCTTTTTCCCATGTCATAGATCAATTTTTGCCTAACTTTACCATTCTTATGCAGTAATTCAGCATAGCCATTCTGTTTGCCATAATACCATGTAGAAAAACCTTCTTCTGCTCCATCAGGAAAGTAGTATTGCATCTTGCCATGATAAAGATTGTCTTTAACTGGTACAATAAATTTTACACTCCCATCTTCGTACTCCTCTTTGTAGTATTTTTGCCTTTCACACCCAAGCAAGAGAATACAGTTAATCACGGAAATGAATATAATGATCCTTTTAAAGTTCATACTTCTCATTGTTATTCTTCTTCAATTTCGTAATTAGGCTTTTCACCAGTTATCTTTGAACGATCCCATAAATTAAGCGTATCAATTATTTGACCGTCTTTAAAAACGATTGTCTCAGTTATGGTTCCTGAATTAGTAGTCTGAGTAACCTTGATAGAATCTACCTCAATACTTTCTTGACTACCATCAGTATTGCCACTTACTGCATCAACAACATCGCCAGTAGCCTCAACTACACCTATTGCGTTTGAAGGAGGACTAGCTCTACCATCGTCACTCATCTTACCCTGAGCCCCTAGAATTTGTGTCCCTTCTACAAACTCGTTTTCTATGCCTTGAGCGTTTTTAGCTTTGGTTTGTTCTACCACATCATTAGAGTTGCCACCTGTAATATATACCCCCCACTCTCTTATCGATTTATCCCCAACAACAAAATCACCCGTTTTTATTTCATTGTAGAAATTAGATGCCCCCTCATAAATATCATTAACTGCATCAGTTGCCGTATAGCTGTATGTTCTGGTCGACTTACTTCCTCCTCCAGAACCAAAATTAGCACCACGTATTCCACCTCCTGCTTTTTGATAGGGACCGCCACAACATTCTTGAGGCAACATCCCATCAGGGTCAGTAAACCGAATCGGATTATCAAAAGCATAGTTATACGGAGAATGTCTTCGCATCAAATCTGCTGCCGGGTCTACATTGATAAATCGTCCAAGGACTGGGTCGTAAAAACGAGCTTGGTAATCATATAAGTCTAGGCTTAACTCATCCTGAAGTTCAAACCCATTGTAAAGGTATTTGCTCGATGGGTCATTCAAAGGTTGGGTATGGGTTAACCCAAACGGGTAATAGCTTTCATCAGCAATCACTAAGCTATGCTCATGTTCTATTTTGAAGTCATCAAAGTAGGCCGGGGTCACCTGATTGCTTTCGTTGGACAGATACACATACAAATACCCACTGCTCGTTCCTTCAAAACTGAGTTCTAGCTTCTCATGGGCAGCATTAATCCCATCGGTCTCTCCTTCACTACTGACCTGCACAAAGCCGTAGTCAGTGTTGATAAAGTCATCCCCCACAAAGATATAGTTCAGAAACGCCTTCGGAAGCTGATCATCAAAGCCACCCTGGTCTTCGTACAAGGGGCCACTGGAGAGCAGGTCACTGATGGCATCCACACTACCGGGCGCATCAATGGCCCCCGGGGTTTGCATCAAGGCATTCACAATGGCGGCTGCCGCTGCTGCCCCTCCGGCCCCACTGGTGGGGGTAGGCTCGCCGTAAGTAGCGTACACTTCCATGTTTACCTTGTCCCCCTTGCGGATGCGTAGGCTCTTAGCTAGCCCGGTCACTTCACCGGAAGCCCCACTCAGCCGTAAACTATACTCAGGACTACCGGTGTTGGTGTAATCAAACACATCATTGGAGATAAAGGTCACTTGGTCATAATTGGCAAATAGTTGGCTCTCTTCTAGCGAGACGGCTTCATCTATTTCCATCGTCGCCAAATAGGTATCCGTCACAGTTTCTGAGCTAAAGGTCACCCGGGTATTGCCCAAGTGATCCCGTAGATCGTAGTGGTAAGCATAGCCTGAATCATCCTAGGGGAGTCGGAAAGGGAAAATTGAGCAATAAACCAATAAAAAACTTTACCAAAACAAACTTCTCAGAAATGTACAATATTCAATCGCCCGTAAAGACCACAAATCTGACAACCTAAAGCAGGGGTACTCACTCCTTCCATTTTTGTAGAAGTAAGACTGTATTCCAAATCGCATTCATAGTTCTCGTGTTCAATATCCAGATGCAATCTTGTTCAGTAATGTTAAGAAATTCAAACTCGGTAGTTTTACCAGTTTTCAAGGCATTACTTCTGAGAATTTCTGTAAACCTTCCATAAGAAATCTTTCTCTCAATTCCAGAATTACTTGAGTAGTAAACACATTCTTCACCTAAAACAGTATAAATTCCATCTCCTTTTTGAATACCCAGTAACGCCTTTTTGTCTTCGTTATGTAAGCTTTTAATAAGTTGAGATTTCTCATCTCGATAGGATTCTCCAGCTAGCTTCTCGAGTTTATTGCGCCTGACTCTTGCTCTTAAAACGTCTATTTTCATGCTACAAAGTTTTTTCTAAAATAAACATATTATTAGGATTACCCGTTTTTACGATCTTAAACCCTTGATAAGTTCTTCCCATTTCATACAATTTATTGAGGAAAGGGAGTAGCTTTTCTGTATTAATTATGGGGCCTGAATTTACTATGACTTTTGTAGCACCTAATGACCGCAGACTTTCAAGTACCAGTCTGATATCACTAGGTTTAAAATTTGAGCTCCAAGTTATTGGAATTTCTGCTACACCATTCTTGATTGCTATATCTGATGGATAAAAGCCTAAATTTTCTGCCGCCTTCGTAGCAGATTCACTAAACGTTATGCCACCTCTAGGTATATTTATATTTTTTGCGCTAAATCTCCGGACAACTCTATTTGTCGTTTGTTCAAACACCTCATAGACCCATTTTCCACCACGGTTTACAAGCCGTATAGCATACTTACCTAGCCAACCAATAGGCCGAGCCAACGGAATAAGAAAAGATTCCAGTGTATAGTCTGGGTTAATACCATGATCTACATAAAGTTGATATTGATCGCCTGGTCTGTAATTTTTATTGGGGTCTTCATGCCCCACAATAGAAAGACCTGCTTTATCCTCTTCACTTCCTGTCGATACCCAGTCGCTTCCAATCAAGTAAACATTATTGTCGCCATCATCGCGATGTTCTACAACTTTCCCAGTTTCATCAATAAAAGTAGAAGCAAATTTGGTGGGACTTTGTCCCATCATACCCGATGGGTCATTATACGCTATTGGATTATCATATGTATAATGATAAGGGCTGTACTCTTCTTGTAAAAACGATAATGGATCAATCACATACCACCTACCCAAATCCGGTTGATACATCCTAGCACCATAGTCATACCACCCTAGTCCTAACTCATCCTGTAACTCTTTCCCATTGTAGAGGTACTTGTTCGTTGGATCATTCAAAAGCTGTCGATGAGTGAGTCCGTACGGATAATAGCTTTCATCGGCAATCACTGGAGCATGGGTATGCTCAACCTTAAAATCATCAAAGTAGACCGGAGTAGCCTGGGTACTTTCATTGGACAGATAGATATACAAATACCCCGATTGGGTAGCGGTGTACTCTTCAAATAGCCGCTCATGGCTGACCGTCACAATACCTCCCGTCTCATTAAATCGCCCAGCTTCCGTCACTTGTTGGAACCCTTGGTCTTGCACGATGAAGTTGTCATTCACGAAGAAGAAGTTCAAATACGCCCTCGGAACGCTATTGCTTACCCCATCGTCATCATCAAAGAGCGGCCCACTGGCAAACAAGTCACTGATGGCATCCACCGTTCCGGGGGCATCAATCCCGCCGGGGGTCTGGATTAAGGCATTGGCAATGGCTGTCTATTGCTGGTTGAATAAGCAGCTAGAACTGCTATATTGAATAAGTTTTAGTCAAAGTGGGTGTTGCTCAGATGACCTTATGAGCTGCAAATCCCTTCTTTAGCCTGTGGAAGGGCAAGCGGACAAGACCATTTGCTACTTAACCCAGCTTGCTATTCTCTCATTCTCTCCTAGATTCTCTTTTTTATAGTACAAAACTTTATCAGTATTAAATTCTATGTCTTTCGCTGACACATAAAACGGCACTTTCATATCTTTTGCTATAATCTTAAATAGAGTGTTACCTTGCTCAATTTGATAACTTATGTTTATGTTCACATGCTCACCATTATTTACTACATATAAAACTGTCTTAGAAGTGTCCACTTGCCACTCTGAATTAACAGACATATGAAAAATATCTTGAAATATGATTTCTAACGAATGACCGTAAGTAAAATCCACACTACCAGCGATAAGGAGATTGCCACCATTCATTCCATGAATTTCCATATCTAGCCAGCTTTCTCTTGAGATAAGAGTGTTTATTCGTTCTACTTTTTCTTTTATTTCCATAATTCACGATTAATAAGGGACGATAATATGCGTGTCCTCAGCCGCTTTTTGATTGAAATCAGGATTTATATTACCTTTTTTGCCAGGTTTCAAAGTTCTAGTATGGTGCCATTCGCCCTGTATGTCTACGTACTCCCAACCATATCCTTGTCCATTAGAATCAACACCAACCTTTCTTCTAGCCACACGGTAAACAGAACCATTTTTACCATATTTAGACTCTGCACTATGGATTCTAACTTCATAGACGTATCCATTTTCACTCCATGACTCCCTTAAGCCAGCTCCTGGCTTACTCAGACCCTGACGTTTTAAAGCTTTATCCAAGTATGACTTTGGACCATCTATATTATTAACAATATTACCATTTTTGTCAAAAGTATATAATTGCCTTAGCCTTTCTAGTTCCCTTTTTTCATCTTCACTAAGATTTTGATAGTTACTTCTTTCAAGTTCATTAAATCTATCACGATCACCTTGATCACTATATTTAATTTCGTTTCTTGGCGAAGGTATCAAACTAAATGCAAATTCGTTATCATTAGATATTTTTTGCCAAATAGAAAGTAACCACACTATTGGATTTATAGTTTCTCTTGGTTTCGTTTTCGCAGGGGGATCAGGTTCAGTCTGGGCAGTTTGTTGATCAGCCGGACCTGCCGAGCCAATAAAGTCTTCCGGTACCATCCCATCAGGGTCAGTAAATCGGATAGGGTTATCAAAAGCATAGTTATACGGGGAATACCTACGCATTAAATCTGCTGCGGGGTCTACATTGATAAATCGACCAAGAGCTGGATCGTAATAACGGGCTAGATAATCATATAAATTTAGGTCTAACTCATTCTGTAGCTCGAACCCATTAAACAAGTATTTATTGGTAGGATCATTCAAAGGCTGGGTATGAGTGAGACCGAACGGGTAGTACGACGCATCTTCAATCACTGGTGAATGCTCATGTTCTATTTTGAAGTCATCAAAGTAGGCCGGGGTTACCTGATTACTTTCGTTGGACAGGTAGATATACAGATACCCACTGCTCGTTCCCTCAAAACTGAGTTCCAGTTTCTCATGCGAAGGATTGATGCCATCGGTCTCGGCACTGGCACTGACCTGCTGAAAGCCCTGGTCACTGCTGATGAAATCATCGCTGACGAAGATATAGTTCAGAAATGCTTTGGGCAACTGATCGTCAAACCCACCCTGGTCTTCGTACAAGGGGCCACTAGCTAACATGTCACTGATGGCATCCATACTGCCGGGTGCATCAATGGCCCCCGGGGTTTGCATCAGGGCATTCACAATGGCTGCTGCCGCCGCTGCCCCTCCGGCCCCACTGGTGGGCGTAGGTTCGCCGTAGGTCGCCCACACTTCCATATTCACCTTGTCCCCCTTGCGGATGCGTAGGCTTTTAGCTAGTCCGGTCACTTCACCCGTGGCTCCACTTAGCCGTAGGCTGTACTCGGGACTGCCCCCATCGGTGTGGTCAAAGACATCATTAGCAATAAAAGTCACCTGATCGTAATTAGCGAACAGTTCGCTTTCCTCCCCCGAGATGGGTTCATCAATTTCCATCGTGGCTAGGTACTCATCCGTTTCGGTTTCGGAGCTAAAGGTCACCCGTGTATTGCCTAAGTGATCTCTCAGATCGTAGTGATAAGCGTAGCCCGAACCATCCGATTTGGGCACCACTCGCCCTTCTTCGTGCTGGATGAGTTCCAGCAGTCGAGGTTCACTGTCTACCTGGGTAAACTGCATCCCCCCCATGTAATCCGTTGTCGTTACTTTACCTTCGTAACCGGTCACCACTTTTCTGAGTTTAACCCCCGTAGCATCGTATAAATAACGGATACTGGCCTGGTTTCTGATGGTCTTCCTACCCAGAACTTGCTAAGACCACCAAGGCCTTAGAAGTCTCGCTGGATTGTTTAGTAGGCATCACTTCGGAGCAGTTGAAAGACCAGACGATGTTACGGCGGTTGGATGATCTACGGCAACTGGACGAAGAGAAGCAGCGCACATTGTTTGATCTAATGGATACCTATATCCGGGACTACAAAACCAGAAAGGCTTTTGCTTCTTAATAAGAGAAAGCCCCTGATTTCTCAGAGGCTCGAGTTACTTATTGCTCGCAATTCAACGCCGGAGGGTCATAGTAACCCATTGCCTCCCTTGTTCTAACTTTCTTATATTTCAAAAGATTGTTTTTGCAAAAGTAATAATCAACTCCCTTTCTCGAATGATCTATTGTACTTTCAGGGATATATGCATTTACAACCATTGTATCAATAAGATTGTATTTTGTAAGGGTAGATATTAAATCATTGCTTACAGTTTTGGTGGAATCATGCCAATAAAATAGCTTCTCCTTACTTTCAAAATGACCAGTGGGAAAACCACTATAACTGAACGTAACACTATCTTCAGTGCTAACCAGCACTTTATCATAAGTTCCAAAAATGTTTACCCCTAATACTTCCGGATTGATATCTTTAGTGTAGATGTAAAAAACACTGTCTTTTTTGCTGAGTTTATCTGAATGTAGAAAATCATAAATAGCATTTTGAATAGCATCATTCTGGTTACCGTCAGCAACCATCACCTCTTTCCATGAAGAACAACTTCCAAAAAGAAAGATAAGGGTAATAATGAGATAAGCTAGCTTCATCAGTATTCGAATGGTTTTGGGTTGGTAATTATGAGATATTTAAGTGAAGGAAAGGACGCTGACTGCCTTTTTTTATGACCTACATCTCCTCCTTTTGGCCCTAAGCTTGACGGCCGTAGCCTATCCGCATTACTAAATCTAGACAAATGCGTATGGTAATCCACTCGTACATCCACATTGCCTACTAAATCCGGTCTTGTAGTATATAAATTAAATCCTGACCGTTCATTTTGAGCATCATTATTTGCGTAACGACCAACGTAGATATGACTTATCGCATCCTGTCCTTTTGTAGAGAGATAGTATCCGCCTATCTCTTTGTCAACGTAGTTAGATAATTTCAACGCAAAATCTTCAAAGCCTTTCACAGTAGCCTGATTTTCTCCCCCTATATCAATTACATTATTATCTTCTTGGAAGTTAATACCATCTTTTAAAATCCCTTTTTCAATACCTCCAAATGCCACTTTAGCCTTACCTCTATTTTCTTCCTTAACCAAAAATCCTAAAACACCTTCACCTTTCCTTTTAACATTCCCATCTTTATCAGTTTTTAATACCCGGTCTGTTTCATCTTCAGTATCTTTAACTTTTTCCACTTCCCCTGTCTCTTTATTCAGCGTAAAGTCTGTCAGTCCAGTCGGATCAATTCTATTAATTGGATTACCTCTTACAAAATGATAGGGATTATAGGCTTCTGCAATATCAGCTAATGGGTCAATACTCGTAAATCTCCCCAAAGCCGCATCGTACATTCTCGCTCCATAGTCATACCATCCCAGCCCTAAATCCGTCTGTAGCTCCTTCCCATTGTACAGGTAGTCCGTACCGTGGGCCTGCGAGGAGTGCAACCCACCGTAGGGGTAGTAACTTTCGTCGGCAACCACCGGGCTATGCTCGTGCTCAATCTTGAAATCATCAAAGTAGGTAGGAGTAACCTGGGCACTTTCGTTGGAAAGATAAATATACAAGTACCCACTACGGGTACCCTCAAAGCTTAGTGCTAACTTCTCATGCGAAGGGGTCATCCCATCCGTCTCGGCACTGGCACTCACCTGCATAAAGCCCTGATCACTGCTGATGAAATCATCCCCCACAAAGATGTAGTTCAGAAACGCCCGAGGTTGTAGGTCATCAAAGCCCTGCTGATCCTCGTAGAACGGCCCACTGGCCAGTAGGTCACCCACCGCATTGACACTACCGGGCGCATCAATCGCCTCGGGCGTTAACATCAGCGCATTGGTAATGGCTGCTGCCGCAGCGGCGGCTCCTGCCCCACTCGTTGGTGTCGGCTCGCCGTAGGTCGCCCACACTTCCATAGTCACCTGGTCGCCCTTGCGTATCCTTAGGCTTTTAGTGAGTCCTACTTCTTCCCCCGAAGCCCCACTCAGCCGTAAGCTATATTCGGGACTGCCTCCATTCGTATGGTCAAAGACAGTGTTGTTTATGAAAGTCACTTGATCGTAATTGGCGAATAGCTGGCTTTCATCGCCTGATATATTCTCGTCAATTTCCATCGTAGCCAGATAGGTATCTGTTTCGGTCTCAGAACTAAACGTCACCCGCGTATTGCCCAAGTGGTCACGGATGTCGTAGTGATAGGCGTAGCCCGAACCATCCTGCTTCGGTACCACCCGACCTTCCTCATGCTGAATGAGTTCCAGTACCCGAGGTTCGCTATCCACCTGGGTGAACTGTATGCCCCCGATGTAATCCGTAGTGGTTACTTGGCCTTCGTAGTCGGTCACCGTCTTTCTAAGTTTTACCCCCGTAGCATCGTATAAATAACGGATACTGGCTTGCTTTCCGTCTTTCTTGAAGATAATTTCTTCGGGCAAATTCAGCAGGTTGTACTTGATCTCATCTATATATTTGTTCTTATCCTTCTCTAGATTACCATTCGCATCGTACAGGTAATCATCGCCCGAAGTATTATAATCAGCAAAACCTTGGTGCGAGCCCGAGTTATCGGCTACCGATATAAGTTGGTTTGTGGTATTATTGTTACCGTAGTTGTATACGAGTTCGTCAATAGAATGCCGACCACCTTGCCCCGAACGGCGGTTCCCGGTAAAGCGGGTGAGCCGTTCAATGTTACCATTTTCATCGTAGCCAATCGCATCCACACTGAAGTGTCCGGGATCCCTGCCCCAGGTAGTAGATGTATTACGCTCGGCGTAGCGAGCCGCCGTTAAGCGATTCACCGGGTCGTAGCGGAAGTAGTAGAGCTTTTCTTGTTTATCGTTCCAGCCCTGGCTGTTCCACTTAATGGCGGCAATATTACCGTTGTACTGCGGCTGGTAGTCCCCATCACGAATAGGTTCAGGCGTAGCCGTAGAATAGGTGGCCTGCCCAACCGCATTGGAGTATCCCGAACGCTGAGTATTGTCCCCCCTCGAGCGGGCGTAGAGTTGATACGTATAGCGGGTAGCCGGGGTGAGGTTACTATCCACAAAGCTGGTTTCCCCGTTGGTCAGGGTAGTGAGTACCGAAAAGCCCCCTTCTGCGGTTTTGCGTTCAAGCACAAAATCTACGGTACTGGCATTGCCCCCGTAGTTCCAGCCTAGTTCTAAAAAGTATTAAACAGAAATATAGAATTATTCTTATAGTCTACTCAAATGCAGCACATCCACAGCATCACTTATCGGCACATACATAGTCTTCACCTAGGAAGGCTATTTAGTTAGAAGTTAAATAGGTTTCTCTTCTAAATCATAAAATTTATACGAGTTGAGTAAATATGTCATTATATTTTTTAGCTGAAAAGGTGATTGAACATCATAACTATCTATTTCAAAAGAGTAGACCTTACCTTTATTGTAGATAATCAACGTATGGACAGGGCTATGTACAGACCCTTGCAAATAATTATTATTTAATGAATCTAAATTTATGTCCTCAATCAAGCTTTGAATATATCTAATTTCAGCGTTGGATAGCATGGCAAAATAATCGCTCTCATGTTGAATATTCTTTTCCCATTTAATGTGATAGTTCCCCTCAGAGCTAAGCATTATGACGAAAACAGGGCATGAATTTGGGCAATGTCCTGCACTGAATTCTAAACTATCAAAAGGCATACTATCAGATAATATTCTATCATTATTAGTGCTAATAAAGGATACAAAGTCAGCATTTTTTACCAGACTAAATGGTGCTGCTTTTAACGGTCGTAGTTTGAGTGTGTCGTCACTCAGACTTATAATCTGATATTTAGGAAGATATGAGGTTTTTTTCTTGCTAATTTCTTTCATGAAAATTGTATCCCTCTTAACCCTAAACGTAGACACTGCACCAAAGCTAAAATCAAAAGCTAAAGAATCCTTGAGGATCAAATTTACCTCACCACTTTTCCATGTGCCTTCAAGAGTGCTAGGCTGGTATTCTAAAGTATGCTGTTCAACGCAGCTAAAAAAGCTGCAAATAAGAAAAACTATCTTCTTCATACTAGTTATTCAATCTTCTATAAAATGTTTTCTTTTCTATTATATGCCTTCGATATAATTTGGTTATATTATTATACCTAGGAAGATCTCTTTGTTGTAGTTCATAAACTGCTGAATGAGGTTTGTTAGAACCATATCCTGGATATCCGTATCCTCGTTGACCATGACCAACTAATTCATGAGTTCCAAGCATACTTTCAACATTTGAGCGCGTAGTAAGAAAAGTTGACCTGCCATTGAAATTCGCTGTTACTTTTATTGTGCCTTCCGGTGCTTCACCACGGCTCCATTCTTTTGTTCCTGCAACTGCTGTATTCGCATGGCTACCATCTGCGCGTTCTGGATCGTTAGGCCCAAGAGGAATTAGTTCTGATTTATCATTTAGTGCAAGACCTTCATAAATAGATACTTTCCCATTGTGAAGTTGACTTACATCAAATCCAGCTTTATCTAAGATGTCCGTAAAGATATTAGAAGCTGCTTCACCCGTAATTCCTGCTTCATTAATACCCTCGCTATTAGCTTCCAGTATTTTTCCATAGCTGTCCGTACCGTTCCCCTTCACTAAATTAGCCAAGTCTACCCCCTCATCACTCACGATCATGATATTATCGGTCTTCTTATTATCCGTATACAAGTAGTTACCTAACCGATCATAATAATCATCTATAGGCCTCATTCCATCCGGGTCAATAAAACGCAAAGGATTATTGAAAGCGTAACTATATGGGGAGTACCTTCGCATCTGATCAGCCAGCGGGTCAATCACATGCCACCGCCCAATCGCCGCATCATACATCCTAGCACCATAGTCATACCAATTCAAACCCAACTCATCCTGGATTTCCTTCCCATTATACAAGTATTTATTATTGAACTGCCTATCAGGTTTCTGATTATGTGTTAATCCAAACGGATAGTAGCTTTCATCCGCAATCACCGGACTATGCTCATGGGTGATCTGAAAGTCATCAAAGTACGCCGGGGTCACTTGATTACTCTCATTGGATAAATAGATGTACAGATACCCTGACTGATTACCCTCAAAACTCAGTGCCAGCTTCTCATGCGAGGGGGTAATCCCGTCCGTCTCCGCACTGGCACTCACCTGCACAAAGCCCTGTTCGCTACTGACAAAGTCTTCGCCTACAAAGATGTAGTTCAGAAAGGCCCGCGGTAGCTGATCGTCAAAGCCACCTTGGTCTTCGTACAAGGGGCCACTAGCCAGTAGGTCACTGATGGCATTGACGCTGCCCGGGGCATCAATGGCCCCGGGGGTTTGCATCAGGGCGTTCACAATGGCCGCGGCTGCCGCAGCTCCACCCGCCCCACTGGTCGGTGTCGGCTCACCGTAGGTCGCCCACACTTCCATAGCTACTTTGTCACCCTTGCGGATACGTAAGCTTTTGGCTAGTCCGGTGATCTCCCCCGAGGCCCCACTCAGCCGAAGACTATACTCCGGACTGCCCCCATCCGTATGGTCAAAGACATCATTGGGGATAAAGGTCACCTGATCGTAATTAGCGAATAGTTCACTTTCTTCTTCCGAGACAGGCTCATCAATTTCCATCGTGGCTAGATAAGTATCCGTTTCGGTTTCGGAGCTAAAGGTCACCCGCGTGTTGCCTAAGTGATCTCGCAAATCGTAGTGATAAGCGTAGCCACTTCCATCCTGCTTCGGCACCACCCGCCCTTCTTCGTGCTGGATGAGTTCCAGCAGCCGGGGTTCACTGTCCACCTGGGTGAACTGCATACCCCCGATGTAATCCGTTGTCGTTACTTTACCTTCGTAACCGGTCACCACTTTTCTGAGTTTAACCCCCGTAGCATCGTATAAATAACGGATACTGGCTTGCTTTCCGTCTTTCTTGAAGATAATTTCTTCGGGCAAATTCAGCAGGTTGTACTTGATCTCATCTATATATTTGTTCTTATCCTTCTCTAGATTACCATTCGCATCGTACAGGTAATCATCGCCCGAAGTATTATAATCAGCAAAACCTTGGTGCGAGCCCGAGTTATCGGCTACCGATATAAGTTGGTTTGTGGTATTATTGTTACCGTAGTTGTATACGAGTTCGTCAATAGAATGCCGACCACCTTGCCCCGAACGGCGGTTCCCGGTAAAGCGGGTTAGTTTTCTGATGTTACCATTTTCATCGTAGCCAATACCATCCACACTGAAGTGTCCGGGATCCTTGCCCCAGGTGGTAGGCGTATTACGCTCGGCGTAGCGGGCGGCTGTTAAACGGTTCACCGGGTCATAGCGGAAGTAGTAGAGCTTTTCCTGTTTGTCTTGCCAGCCTTGGCTGTTCCACTTAATGGCCGCAATATTGCCATTGTACTGCGCCTGATAGTCCCCATCGCTAATGGGTTCAGGCGTAGCCGTAGAGTAGGTGGCCTGCCCAACCGCATTGGAGTACCCCGATCGCTGGGTATTGTCCCCCTTCAAGCGGGCGTAGAGTTGATACGTATAGCGGGTAGCCGGGGTCAGGTTGCGATCAACAAAGCGGGTCTCCCCGTTGGTCAGGGTAGTGAGTACCGAAAAGCCCCCTTCTGCGGTTTTGCGTTCTAGCACAAAATCTACGGTACTGGCATTGCCCCCGTAGTTCCAGCCTAGTTCTAATTCGGTGGTGGCGATCCGTACAATCATGGCTTGTGTGGGGGCAACTACCGTACTTACCCCGGGGGTGGTCACGGCAATATCGGCTTGGCGAAGGGTGGTGGTCTCACGTTGGGCCAACACGCGGTAAGTGTAGCGGGTATTGGCCTGTACGGTATTATCCCGGTAGGTGGTTACATCAGCCCCGGTACTGGCTACTGGTTCAAAGCTGCCGCTACCTTCTTCCCGAAGAAGTTGATAGCCCGTTTCCCCTTGAACATCCGACCAAGCTACATCCACTGTGGTGGCCGTCGGGGCTGTGGCGGCTAGGTTGGGCAGCAGCGGCCGGGTAGTAGCACTATATTGGGCCAGGTAGTTCTGCTGCACTTCAGCTAGCGAGAGTGCCCGGCTGTAGGCACTCACTAGGTAGTAGGTTCCCAGCCAAGGCCGCTCGGCCCCTTCTTCGTTACCCAATAGCAACGGATAAGCTGCCCAGTTAGAAAAGTTACCCGGTCGGTTTCCACTAGCCACTTCGCTTCCATCTACGTAGATTTTCTCCCTGCCATCTGCTTGCCGGGTATACACCACATGCTGAATGGCGGGGTTGGCATAACGGGCAGACTGAGCAAAGTTACCCCCGTTTAGGAGTCCGTTGTTATTGGTGCTATTGTCGCGGGTACGGGCCCGGGCGGCGTAAAAATAGCCACTAGCATCATAATCCTGTCCGAAGGTAATGTTGCGGGTAGACGAGCCTCCAGAAATGCTGATAATCCGGGCGGGGCCATCTTGCTGCACGGAAGCGGGCTGCACCCAGGCTTCCAGGGTAATAGCTTCCGACGCTTCTACGGCCTCTATTATTTTAGTAGCCGCCTCTCCCGACCGAATCCGGGTAGCGGCCGTAAGGGTGAGTCCGCCCCCCGTAGGCCAGTTTACGTTAGCGGGGTTCTCAATCGTTAAATCTAGCGCACTGCCTTGCTCCGATACATCGGCTACGGTGCTGCCACTGCCTTCCTGAAAGGTATACAGTACTTGCAAATCTTGGGTCACCCGGCCACTCGCCGAGGGGGGAGAATAGGTAGTGGCGGGCTGATTGCGGGTAAACCCCGAAACGCTGTTGATGTTGCTATTGACTGCCCGTACCCGGTAGTAGTAGGTCGTACTGGCCGGAAGGTTACTATCGGTGTAGCTCGTCACACCAGCACCCACCGTAGCCAGTAATGTGCCGTCACTGGCACTCGTACCCCGCCAAATCTCGTAGCTAGTTTCATCAGTGGCATTATCTACCCAGCTCAGCGTGATACTACCCGCCGCCAAAGCGGAAGCCAATAGGTTGGTTGGGGTCGGTAGGGCGACGGGCGCTTCGCTAATGGTCGCACACAACTCATTGGATTGCTTAAAGCCATCATCCCAACGGGCAAAAACGACAAAGCAGTAGTCATTCGGAGCTGCCACTGTAAAGGTCATGGTCGGGTGAGTCTCGTTAGAGTACAGACGGGGGACAATATCCTCAAACGTCCGCTCACCATCCAGAATCAGTTCGTACCCTCCCTCCGGGGCATCGGGAGCGAGTATATTGGTGAAGTGCAGCGTAACTGCTAACCCCTGACTGGTGATACTATCTAACACCGGAGTCGTAGCCTCGGGTGGGGCTAGCGTGGTGGCACTTTGTTCGGTGGTAAAGTCCGAGGTGCTACTAAAACGATCATTAATCGCCCGTACCTGATAAAAGTAAGCGGTGTTGGCATCAAGCCCGGCGTCAGTATAAGTGGTCGTCCCGGCCAGTAGGGTGGTCAATATAGCTAAGTTACCACTGCTGCTGCCCCGCCATATCTCATAGCCTGTTTCATTGGTGGCATTATCCGTCCAGGACAAACGGATACTGCTGGAAGCGGTAGCTGTGGCTACTAGGTTAGTCGGGGCAGCTATCGGAGGTGGGTCGCTAATGGTGGCACACACCTCGTTAGACTGCTTAAAGCCATCGTCCCAGCGGGCGTACACAATAAAGCAGTAGTTACCCGCCGTGGGCAAGGGGAAGATCATGGTCGGATTAGCTTCATCAGAATACAAACGGGGAATAATGTTATCAAACGTCCGCTCACCGTCCAGGATTAGTTCATAGCCACCTTCCGGAGCATCAGGAGCTAGCAGATTGGTGAAGTGCAAGGTCACACTCAGTCCCTGGTTCGTTACACTGTCTAACCGGGGAATCGGCGTAGCTATGGAAGTAGTCGCACTCAATCTGGGGGTAAACCCCGAAACGGTATTATTGTCGTTATTGACCGCCCGTACTCGGTAGTAGTAGGTCGTGCTGGCGGGGAGGTTACTATCGGTGTAACTCGTTACATCAGCACCAACGGTGGCTAGCAGTGTGCCATTACTGGCACTAGTACCCCGCCATATCTCGTAGCTGGTTTCATCAGTGGCATTATCCGTCCAACTCAGCGTGATAGTGCCTGCCTCTAGGGCGGAAGCCGACAGATTGGTTGGGGTCGGTAGGGCGACGGGCACTTCGCTGATGGTAGCACATACCTCATTGGATTGCTTAAAGCCGTCATCCCAACGGGCAAGAACGGTAAAGCAGTAGTCATTCGGGGCTGCTACGGTAAACGTCATGGTGGGGTGGGCCTCGTTAGAGTACAGGCGAGGAAGGATATTATCAAACGTCCGCTCGCCGTCTAGAATCAGTTCGTACCCTCCTTCGGGGGCATCGGGGGGCACCTGGTTGGTGAAGTGCAACGTCACTGCCAACCCCTGAGAGGTCACACTATCTAAGACGGGCGTGGCTAATAAAGAAGATAACGTAGTGGCACTTTGCTCGGTGGTAAAGCTAGAGGTGTTGTTGAAACTGCTATTAATAGCCCGTACCTGATAAAAGTAGGTAGTACTGACGGTCAGGCTCTCATCGGTGTAGTTAGTGGCATTGGCCGCTAGCGTTGTGAGCAACGATAGTCCACCGCTACTACTGCCCCGCCAGATTTCGTAGCCCGTTTCATTGGTGGCATTATCGGCCCAGGATAGATCAATTCTACTGAAAGAGATAGCTGTCGCCACCAGAGTAGTCGGAGCGGCCACGGGAGAAGGGTCGCTGATGGTAGCACACACCTCATTGGATTGCCGAAAGCCATCGTCCCAGCGGGCGTACACAATAAAGCAGTAGTTACCCGCCGTGGGCAGGGGAAAGGTCATCGTCGGGTGGGCCTCGTTGGAGTACACACGGGGAATGATGCTATCAAATGTCCGTTCTCCGTCCAGCACCAATTCATAGCCGCCTTCCGGGGCATCGGGAGCCAGTAGGTTGGTGAAGTGCAAGGTCACACTCAGTCCCTGGCTCGTCACGCTATCCAATACCGGGGTAGTGGTAAAAAGCCTGTGGCTATTCGGTGCGTTGTTACGCTCCAGCGCAGTAAAACTTGATTCGGATGAACCTGCTCTTGCCAAACTGGCTGTTAAGCTTTCTTCCGGCGGGGCTTGAGGCAGAAATAGGTGTTTCCCCTCAGGATTGAGCTTGTCCAAGCCGAACCTATCCAGGCTGGGCCTCGCGAGGCCAATACGTTTTGGTGAATGATTATCTGGTACAGGATATTGAGAGGCTGGGGGACTTGCCGGGTCTGGGTGCTGCTGCCGTATAAGCTCATCAGCTTCCTGAATAAGCTGATCGGTATCCATCGCTGGGGGTTGGGGAGCAAGTGGCTGAAGCAACGAAGTAGGGTTGGGTAGTCCGTCCATCGGGCTTTCGTAATGCAGCTCCATGCCGAAGTAGTCATCTTTCTCTACGGTGCTTTCCCCTTCAGGATCTAAAGCACTGTTGTTAATCCTGGTGAGCCAACCCCGGATGTTATAGCGGTAATCGACGCTTTGGGTAAAAGTATCACCATCGGTGCTATGCAGCTTTTTATCGATTAGTTCACCGAGAGCGTTGTATTCGTGCTGCGCCAGGGTGATCTTATCTTCTCCGGCTAGTTGATGCGTCACGGAGAGCAACCGCTCGGCATGGTCATAGGTGTAGCGCTGCTCGTAGGTAATATCTGCTCCCCCGGCATGCTCACGCAGCATTCCCAGTACTAGTCCTCGGAAGTTATAACGGTTGAATATCCGGTCGGTACCGCCCAGTAGGTTTTCCTGCACGCTTTGAATGACGCGGTACTTTCTATCGTAGTAGGTCACACTATTCAGCCACGTATTTTGGTTAAAGACCTTGACTTTGCCCCCGGTGACTTGTCCAGTGGGTGCGCTCAACTGATCTTGGGTACTCGGATATGCGGTACTATTATCTAACCCTTGCTTACCTTCAATGAATTGGTAGACGGTAGCAGCAGATGCGTTTTCGGCATCCCAGTTGGTATAGCTTCTGAATGCGTAATCGTCATAATACGTAATAGTGAGTAGATTAGCTTCGGTAACGGTGGTAGGAAAGCAACCACTCAGCGTATAGCCTATTGAGTTATTAGTGCGAGTTTCGGCAAAAGTAATCATTGCATCGATGTCCGCCTGAAGGTCCGCCTGGTTTCGGTTTGGGGTGTAGGTGCCCGTTATCACCGGACGGTTTAGTACATCGTACTTGGTAAAGGTCCATTCTGGGGTGGGTTGCTGATCATCGGTTTTCCGCTGATTACCATCCTGAGTTAGTACTAAGCGGTCCCGCTCATCGTAGAGCATCTTAATAGGTTCGGCCCCCGGTACCTGCTTTTGGGTCATGCGATTCCGTTCATCGTACGTGTAAACGAAGCACAAATCACGAAGCACCTGACTGCTTAAGGTTGCACTGCCACTGGCAGGTAGGTTGGCTGAGGCTTTGGGGGGAATAACACAGCGAAGATTATCAAACTCATCATATACGTAGTAGGTTAACAAGTACCCGGTAGCATCCTGCACTTTTTTAAGCACTACCTGCCCCCGCTTATTGGTATACTCCAGCATGATATGCCCATTTTCGTCAGTGGTTTCTACTACCGAAAGTTGGCCTTCTGTATCGCCTTGTTGGGTATAAAAACGGTTACTAGTCACTTGGGTTGATGCATTATTGATGATCCAGATACGTATTCTTTCGTCAGCATCGGTTTTGTATACGTAGCTCACCTTTTTATCTTGGTTATGCCACGCTTCACCCGCTCCATAGGTAGCTTTAACCCGGTTCAAGGGTGATGGCTCATAGTCTGTCTCGCTGTAAGGCCGCGTATCGTTGGCTACTTTATCGGCATTTTGATAAAATGCTGCTTGCTCTACTAGAGCGTTGGTACGAAATGCCCCTCGGTCTCCTTCCGCATAAGGAAGATATTGGAAAACTTGACGGTTGTAGGCATCGTACTCGATAGGCCGCACCAGGTCTATTTTCGCAGGGTTTGCTTGCGTAGACACTTCCTGCATGGGGCGGCCTAAGCCATCAAAGTAGACCGTTTGCTGGAGTCGGTGGTCATGATTAAATGTGCTGCTATTGCGCTGAATAACATCTTCTTCTGTTTTCACTCCCTCTTCCCGGACAGAATTTGTGATAATATAGTTGTAGTCATTTCCTTCTACAGCTATTATGCCAGAATATTCGCTATAATCAGACAGAGCACCCAGCTGCCAGCGCACCCTCGCCCGATAGTCACCACTCGGTACATTGGTGATTGTGGAAGTTGCCGCCTCATGCGGCTCCCAGTTTCCCCCATTTCTTCGGCGGCCCCACTCGTAAGTGTAAGTTCCATTCTCAGGGGTAGGTGGACTGACCGATGCTATGAGGGATGTCGTATTATTACCGAACGCCACCTCTCCCTCGGCCTGCAACGTAACCGAAGGTTTGTTGACTGTCAGCGTGGTACTCGCCTCATCATCGGCACGGGTGGTACAGTTGCCAGCGACCGCCGCGCCGCGGCAAACAATGGTATATGTGCCAGAAACTGGCGTAGTGAGGGTGAACGGGTTACTGTTGCCCTCTTGGGCTACCCCATTGACTAACCAGGTGTAACTTCCTATATCACCAGCGGTTGCCGTGAATGTAGCGGATTGACCCAATGTGATAGTCTGGGCACCATTGATACGCACAATAAAAGGGTTTCGTATCGGATTAACCTGAACGGTATGCGTAACCGAAGCTGGCCCACAGGGATCATTTCCGGTATAGCGAATCGTGGCTGTTCCGGAAAAACCCGAGTTCCAGGTAACCTCTCCATTAGAGCTAATTTCGTTAGGAGAAGTAATTTCCCAAGAGTCACTATTCACCACATCCCCAGTCGCACTAAACTGAGAAGTGCCACTACCTTGACAACGCGACGTAAGGGAGGTGCCCCCGGTAAACCGAGGATTGACCCGTTCACCGGGTCGGTACACCCGTACGGAGTGAGTGACCGATCGGGACTCGCCACAGGCATCATTGGCCGTGTAGCGAATAGTGGCCGTTCCCGAAAAATCCTCATCCCACGTAACAATCCCGTTTTCGTTAATCATATTGGGCGAAGTAATGGTCCAGGTACGGGTGACTACATTGGTAGCGGTGGCATTAAAACTGGACGTTCCGCCCCCTTGGCAGCGCTCAGTAAGGGAGGTTCCCACCGTAAAACGGGGGTTAGAAACCGTACCGGGCTCACTTAACTGTGTAGAGCTGCTACCGAGTTGGTTACAACTGTTCCTTCCCTCCAGACGGTACGTACCTGCTTCTTCGGCGATATAGGTGGTTCCCTCTGCTACATACACCCCGTTTTTGTACCATCGGTAGACAGGATTACTACTACGCCCGCCAATCGCCCGCAGGGTTGTACTACCATTTGGGCATATACGGTTCCCCGATGGAGGTAAGTCGATATTAATCCGACTACAAGGTGGGGGCGGGGCGGCAGTAACGGTAAACTGGTTGATTTTGCCTTCTATTACCCCCCATACCTCATAGGTTCCGGCGGAACGAACCGTCCAGACTATTGGCTCACTTCCTCCGGTGCCGATCTTATCCGAACCGCTGATTGTTCCGCCTGACTTTCTAAGGTAATAGCGATAATTATTCTGGTGGCAGAGTAAAGTGATCTCAACCGAACTATTACTACCCGGTAGATTGGTTCCACTAATGAAAGCCCGGGGTGGGCATTGATTTCCCCCTTGAGCAGTAAGGTTGCTACTAATCATAGCAGCAGCCAGTACTAATAGGATAATCCGGAAGATGTTCATAGTTATTGACTTTCAGTGAAAATAAGCCGTTAGCGCTGCCCAGCGTAATTGTATTGGTAGTGTTCTACAATGTCTTTATTGAAATCTTTGACTATCTGTAACCGCCCTAAGCCATCGTAATCGTAATATGTGATTATCCCAGCGGGATCGGTTTGGGAAGTGATGCCTCGTAGCGGGTCATAGGTATACGTTGACACTTGAGCTGGCTTCAATTCATCCCGTAGTGTTTGTATTTGCGTAGCACTCAAGCTTGCTGTCCCCGCATTAAAGCCGATGCCAAAACCATCAATACCTTCTATTTTATCAAATGTAACCCCTACGATCTTAGCTACGGGTAGGGTTTGGTTGTAGCCCCAGATATAAGAGATAGGTACGCCATCTTGTCCTAGTACCTGAATGATATTTCTAAAATTATCGTGTTTATAATCAACTTTAGTTTTCTCACTGGTTCCCGTAGGAAACTGATCTACGAACACTGGCAATACTAATCCGTTTTTTGTAGTGTACGTAGTAGTCACCTTTTGGGTAGGCACCTCATTGACTGTGCTAGTCTGTTCCAACACCTGGCTGTACATGTGGCTAGCCCTTAAATAGTTACTGCCATACTTGTTTGCTGCATTGTCAGTGAAATCTTCAGCATATTGATACCTCGTTTTATGGGCCTTTTGATCGCTATTTATGATCTCTTCTGAGGCTACATTGCCCCAACCATCATCACTATACTCATATTTTCTTACTGTTTGCACGTTATCCAAATCCTCGGTAATAATCCACTGTTTCCACCAATCCGACTTAAAGGGAGTATATTCTATACGAAACAAACCATCAATGCCCGAACCAGGTATTATCACTTTTGCTGACATGGAAAGAAACTCTGATTGTTCAATGCGCTGGTAAGCATATTCGGTATTGCGAATAACATCATCTAAATTATCTTTTTGCTTTACGCTGCGTACTAAGCCGTTCTTATTATTAAGGTAGCTGTATGACACCCGGCCTGCTTGGGGGTTGTAGAATGTCTCGTAGTTATGAAACTGATAGTGCTCACTACCGTTGATCCTCTCGTTGGCCTGATCTGTTTCAGTATCACTTTCCTCTACGACTACGGTGTTGTAGCCTACCGAATTTGGTATCAAGAATGACTGATTGTAGTTTGTGCCCGATCCCGTCCATATGTGATAGTAAAAGACGTCGGTTTCATTAGTAGTAGATCCACTATTATTTTGAACAACCATGTAGCGTTGAACTTGCCAAAAATTTATCGGCTCCAGTAGCTTCCCCCCCTCATAGCTAAATTTCTTTCTGCTTATAAAATTATTATCACTGTCGTAGTTTATCATTTCCTTTATTCGTAGTCCTGCCCCTCTGCTGTCCACCGTAGTAGGGCCATTATAATTCTCCCGATATTTACCGCTGTAACCTATGTCATCTGCCTCAATGATATAGTCCCCAAAGTCACTTGAAGGGTTAAAATAATGAGGTTCAAAATTAAACGTAGTATGTCCTTTAGTAGGATAGGTAATTTTCTGTAGTACTCCCTGCTCCATATGAGCTATACTTACTCCCCGGTTACTATTCGATCTGGTTCTTAAATCCACATCCAATCGTACTGCATCTACTAAGGCATCATCGGCAAACAAACCAGCTTCGTACATTTGACTTTCATCAGGTATTAATCCTCGGTTACTGTGCTGACCGTTATAGTAACCCCAGTAGTCTTGGGCGAACGTAAGGGGAGGTGCCAAGCCAATGTCTTCCGCGTAAGAAAATAAATAAGGAGGCGTATATTCTTTATTCGTATCTTGAATTCCATATTCTCTTAAGGTCGTGAGCTTATATTTGATGAAGTTGCCCTCGTCGCCAAAAAAGTTAGTAAACAAGCCGTTGCTGCCCCAGCGGTTCCATTGATTCCACTGGGTAAAAAAATCAGCCTTTTTAAACTCTGAGAAGCCAAACTCAAAACCTTTCTTTACACCAGAGTCTACCCTTGATTGTATCTCCAGTTTTTGTAATCGGGGTTTAGTTTCTCCAGGATATAAAGTAAAATCGATTTGATACTTCGGCGAAGTAATTCCCGTTAGCACCTTTACGGTATTTATCACTTCTATTGGTCGGCGATTACCATTACAGGAAAAGTTCTGAAAGGGCGGGTTGAATGGATCGCGCTGTAGTTGATTATGGGCAAAATCTTCTTGGGTTAGAAACGCCGCTCGATCGACATTGGCTATTGTGGCGGTGCTGTAAGTACGAGAAGTATAGCTAAATACTATCTCACGTTTGTTATTGAGCACTATGCGATTGATCCTCCAGGTTAGAGAAGGGTCTCCACTGGTACAACTAGACACCGCTTGCTCAACACTTTCAATTTCCTGAAAGTATACTTCTATTCCGTTCGGTAGTTTAGCTATCCAACCGTCTTCTTCAGGATTCCAACTCGTATTGTTTTTATCTTTTTCAAAGGTGATGGCATCTTTCTTATTCATTATAACTGCCAAGTCAGTCTGGGGGTTGATATAAAATTGCCCTGAGTAGCCTAAGAAGTTGAAGGAGTAGATATCAGGCTGAAAATAATTCGCTGATTGCGCCCAAGCAGACATAGATTCTACTGGGAACTGCGGTAGTGTGACTTGAATACCCTCACCAGGATTAGGTGCTGCCTCTATATCGCACCCTAAAAAGGCATATGTGGTAGGGTGAACAGGTGTATTTACATCGTAATATATTCTTACATAATCACAGTCAGTACCTCCGCCCCAATATTCTCGTATAGCATTGTACACTCTAGGGTTATGGTTGTCTTGTTCATTCCCCACGACGATACGTGATATTGATCCGCCCGGCGATAGGTTCCAACCTAATCCTACCCAAGTAGAGTAGTCGGCTACTCGGATTCCATTAGCACTATATGCTAGGGTTATAGGTAAGTCTAAACCATATTCATCCAATACAAACAATGGTACAGAAATATTAGGACTACCGGTGTAGTAGCTTACAGGAAAGTTTCCAAATCTGCCCAACATTGCTACTTCTGGCGCGGAAGGCACCATAGTCCGCAGTTGAAATGGAATATTGATGGCTGGCACTCCGGTATAACTATTTACTGGAATATCTGCGTACTTTACCAATGATGCGGCAATTGGTGAAGGTGGTATCAACTGTGGTATTGCTAAATTATCATTGTCATTCTGTGCATTAGCTGTTGGGTAGAAACTTAGACAGCATAAAAGAAAAGAAAATAGCCATTGATAAGAACCCATAAAATTAAAACAATCAGTAGAATTACTTAAATATGAATAGTATCCCAGAAGGTATACTCTATAAACTGCTTATATTTTACAACATATGCTTTTAAACCCCGCTGATACACCGATACTGCTCCCTGTATAAAGCACATGACAATTCATACTGACAAAACTGCCAGTACATTTAGCGCAATAGTTAGTAGGGGATTGTGTAGCAAGGATAAAGGCAAAGGTAGGGTGATTTTACTCATTTCAAAACGCCCTTCTGGGCAACATATCTCCAATTCTTACTCAGCTTAGTATTTCGCTAAGATGCAGCATAAATCTCACTATTTATATTTATTTTACTATAATATATTGTAATAATTATATTTTTATTACCTTTGTAGTATATCGCATAAATTTGCTTGCTTGTATGAACGTATCTTTTTACCCCTTTCTTACTCGCTTATCCGTTTTCCTTACACTAGGGGGCTTTTGGGCTTTTTCATCTTTAGCTCAATCGGTTACGGGTGCTTCTGAAGGGGTAAATCCAGTACCTAATACAATTGATTCTTTAGCCCAATCAGAGGAAGAAAAGTGGCAGCCGGTAGATACCACCTTGCAACATACCAACCAACACTTAGATACTTTAGAACAGGTTACCGATATTGATGCCAGCACGAAGAAACTAACTTCCCCCGTAGCGGATTCACTGAATAGCGTAGAGCAAACCGTTACCCAGCCCGTGGAATCGGTAATAGATACGACTCACCAACTACTAGATAAACTCGATGTCATCAAACAAACGAACCGTAAAGTTCAATCAGCCGAAGGGAAACTTAAAAGCAAAGTAACGAATACCAAACCTGTCCAAGATACCCAAAGCGCACTGGATAATATTGAACGAGAAACCGACCTTGCTGCCCCCGGTGCTGATCTCCCCAACGTTCCCGGATTAGCGGGGGATGGCCTGCCGGGTCAACCGGATCTTTCTACGGGTACGTTTCAAGAAATAAAGGCTCTTCCGGGAGAACACTTAGGTGAGGTAAAAGGCGTGGGTGATATCCAGCAAGCGAGTGAGCATCTGGGTACGGCGAAAGATATTACCGGAAAAGTAGGCACCTACGGTAAGGATGCCAAAGCCATTTCCCAAGGGAAGCTCAATGAGGTTGAACAGTTGCCCCAGGCGGGTGAGAAAGCCTTGTCAGGTACCAAAGAAATCCAGGCATTGAAAGAACAGGAAGGGGCACTAAAAGCGGTGCAAGGCCAGCCCGAAGAGCTCAAAGGGCAAATCAGCCAGTACGGTGATCAGGAATTTCTCAAGCAGAAAGCGAAACAAAAGCTCATTGAACAGTCCGTAGACCACTTTGCCGGGCGTACCCAAGAACTACAGGCCGCCCAACAGCAACTGTCCAAACTCAAGCGCAAATATTCCCACGTCAACACCCAAACGGGTAAGCTGGTGAAGCGCACTTCCCTCAAGGGCAAGTCGTTAAAAGAACGATTGACGGGTGGTTTTACCCTGCAAATCCATCAGGGGCCACCCACTGCTTTTGATATTTCCCCTTTCGTTGGGTATAAGTTGTCCAAACGTTGGTCATCGGGTATTGGGGGCACGTATCGTCTCGCCTTTGATGGCAATAATCGTCTCATTTGGGATTATCCGGTCTACGGCTTTCGGGGCTATACCCAGTGCCAACTGTTTAAGAAGTTTTTACTGCATGCCGAGTACGAGCGGCTACGGGCGTTAGTACCGAACCCCGCTACTTCACCGGATAATACTCAGCGGCAGTGGGTGGATGGTGTACTCGTTGGCGGGGGCAAACGGTACAATGTGACCAAGAAGATTAAAGGTAACGTGCTCTTCTTGCGTAACTTCACCTACCTTTCGCAAGGGCCGTACTCACTAAAGTGGAATATCCGGATGGGATTCTACATATAAGCAGTAGAGCCTATCACAGCCTACTGGCTTTCTATAAAGGAGATATACTTCAGTGAAGAGAAATGGTAAGACAATTCTTGCTCCTAGAAGCTCAACGAGACTTTATCAACAACTTTGCGTAACTCCTATGACCGTAAGTTGAAAGCAACACTCCCCACATAAGTGCTGCTAGCAATAGTTTCATATCTTGAATCTAGCAATAAATTTCTAATACTTAGGCCCGACTAGCCCCCTCTTGCGGAAAACATCTTGGTAAGATTATCTTTTCCCCGGGGGAGTTATTAGTTTTGTAGGTATGAATTTAGCTGAGGCGCTCCGTACTAATCCGATATTTGCGCTAGTAGCGAAAGCTGCCCAAGAGATGCAACGGGAAACTTACGTGGTAGGCGGTTACGTGCGCGACCTGTTGTTGAAACGCCCTTCTAAAGATATTGACTTTGTATGCGTAGGCGATGGTATTTCGCTAGCAAAAAAAGTAGCCGAACACCTAAAAACCCAAGCAGGTCATACCACTGATGTTACCGTTTTTAAAAACTTCGGTACCGCTATGGTTCGGCACCAAGACTATGAGCTAGAGTTTGTAGGAGCGCGCAAGGAATCGTACCAGCGCGATTCTCGCAAGCCGATTGTAGAAAATGGCACACTGCAAGACGACCAAAATCGGCGGGATTTCACCATTAATGCCTTGGCCATAAGCCTCAATAATGAAAACTACGGTGAGTTAATTGATCCATTTGACGGTGTAGGTGACCTAAAGCGTAAAACGATCAAAACTCCGCTTGATCCGGCGATTACTTTTTCTGATGATCCGCTACGGATGATGCGAGCGGTTCGCTTTGCCTCTCAGCTTTCGTTTGATATTGCCCCCAAAACCTTTGATGCGCTGATTGACCACGCCGAACGGCTTCAGATCGTTTCGCAGGAGCGAATTACTACTGAACTGAATAAGATTATTCTGTCGTCTCTGCCTTCCTACGGCTTCAAGCTTCTGTTTCACAGCCAATTACTTCATCAGTTTTTTTCTGAAATGGTGGCTTTGCAGGGAGTAGAAACCATTAACGGCAAATCACATAAAGATAATTTTTACCATACGCTACAGGTGTTGGACAATGTGAGTCAGGTGACGGATGACTTATGGCTACGCTGGGCCGCTATTCTGCACGACATCGCTAAACCGCCTACCAAACGTTTTCATCCTAAAGCGGGCTGGACGTTTCATGGGCACGAAGACCGAGGGGCTCGGATGGTTCCGCATATATTCCGACGGCTAAAGCTACCACTCGATCAGAAAATGAAGTTTGTGCAAAAACTAGTACGGCTACACCTACGCCCCATCGCCCTAGTGAAAAAGGAGGTGACCGACTCAGCAGTACGTCGCCTACTGTACGAAGCTGGCGATGATATTGAAGCGCTGATGAAACTATGCCGAGCCGATATTACCTCAAAAAACCACAGCCGGGTAAAACGATACTTGCAAAACTTTGATCGGGTAGAAGAAAAGATGCAGCTTGTAGAAGAAAAAGATCATCTGCGAAATTTTCAGCCAGTAATTACCGGAGAGGATATTATGGAAACTTTTAACTTGAAACCATCCCGCATTGTGGGTGATATTAAAAATGAGCTGAGAGAGGCGGTATTGGATGGCAAAATTCGTAACGAGCGAGAAGAGGCGTATGCCTACATGCTAAAGATTGCTACGGCCAAAGGGTTGCGACCTATTGATAATTGACTTTACAAAATAAAATTTATCTTTCGAGAGATTGAGGTAAACAATCTTTCGTGTAAAAGACTTTTCCGACCTGATCAATATGACGTTTCAAGTCAGTGTTTTTAATACTTTGATAACAAGAAATATCGAATTCATAAGGTAATAAGAGATCGTCTATTTCACTCTCTACCTTTGCTAATAATGATAAGCTAAGGTTGGTTCCCATTAGAGTAATATCTATATCCGAGCTTCGGCGGTAATTATTTCGAGCGCGAGAACCATACAAAATTGCTTTATCTATCTGAGGATAATGGGTAAAAACTTCTTGTATAGACCGTATGGTTTTGCTGCTTAATCCGTAGGTCATACTGAGTCAAGTAAATCCTCCTGGCTACCACCTCGTTTTTCTTCCATCTTTTCCCGAAACGCCAAAAATTGAGGATGGTAATCATTCATAATTTTGGTAAATATTTCGTCCGCTGTCTCTTCGTTATAAGTATGAGTGGTTAGGTTCCGACTTCTAATCATCTCCATCCACACCTCACCATCTGTAATTAAACCTGTGGAAAAAGCATTCCGAGTAGCATCTCTTGAACCACCTATATCAGTAAATCCCTGGTAATTAGCGTAATCCTTCATCACCTTCCAGGCTAACTCATGGGTATACTCAAAGCGTTGTATCAACCCTTCTTTGAGCATATCGTCCAAAAAATCGTCAGTATTTAGCACACCATTCTCATCCGTATACTCTGTCGTTATCGTATTTACAGCTTGGTCTAGTTTTTCCAACGCTTTGTTGTAGTTGCTAAATCGCTGCTCCCATCGTACATTTTGCTCACTCATTACTTACCTTAAACAGTTTACGCATTTCTACTTTTAGCTATTTAACAAACTCAAGCAATAATTCAAAGCGACTAATTTCGTTTTCCTATACCCAAAGGCCACCCATTACTATTCAACCATGGTCTCTTCCCGCACACGCTCGGCTACGGGTTGCATACCAATGCTGGACTTGATTCCGCTGAGCAGACTACGCCACCAGTAGCTAAAAATAGATCGGCTGGGGTCGCGCTCGTGTTCTATCTCCCCGACCCTAAAGAAGATTGCTTTCGGGTTATCGGCCTTTACTACAAACGCATTAGCGATCAGCGAACCCACTCGCTCGTCTAACCCGGGACGCCCTTTATTTTTATCAACCAGCAGAATGTTCAGATCATTGTAGTTGAAGCGCAATTCTCCGGTGGAGCGATCTCGGTTGCCCTGTACATAAAACCGCATACTGTTGGCTTGCCCTTCCCGAATATGAACAAAAGCCGAGTGCTCTAGTATGGGATTAATGGCTTTCAAATCCATAGAATCTAATTCTCCGTTCACAGTAAAGCTCATATCCTTATCGGTCATCGGAAACCTGAAGGAAACTTTGAGGTCACCCTGGCCCATCACCTGTGTTTTGGCAGTCATAGTAAAAACCACACTATCCTTTAAACGATCTGGATGATTGGTTGCATTGGTCAATAGGGCATTGAATTGCTCAAAGGTAATAATTCCGTCTTGGCTGGCATCAGGAACGCGTTCGGCGTAATTAATAAAACCGTTGGTTACCTGAATAGTATCTAGCGTTAGCAAGAAGTCCAGATCAAGCAGCATTTCCTGGTGCATGGGCAAGGTGCGCTCGTGGTTCCGGGGCACCCGAGCGTCTTTAAACGCATCTATCTGAATATCATCCAGTATCAGAGAGTGAGCATGAAGATGGCGTTGCTTTATCAACTCCTCAAAATCAATATCGTTAAAGCGAATGGTTTCAATCTGAGCGGCTACTCGTGTCTTTTGAAGAGGAAAAACCTTTTTATACAGGTAACGTGGTACCCGGGGAGCCAGCACAAACCCACTAATTTTGAGTTCAGGATTCTTGGTGGATAAGCTAATCTGATCAGCCTTGGCCGTATACAACGTATCGCTTAGCGCAAGTTGATAGTCATGAACCCGAACCAGCAAATCATCCGCTAACAGTAGTTTTCGGGTAATATTTTTTCTACTATCCTGCTCTGAAGGTTTGGTAATAAATTGATGATACGCCAGACTGTCTACTTGCAGTCCGATTAAGCTCAGGTCAACACGCTCCGCCCCGAACGCCGGCCTATCATCATCTTGGTTTTGGTAGATAGTTACCGTGCCGTTCGTAAAGTTAATATTATCAATGTTGTACGCTTCCAGGTAGGGAGAAGCTATCTCCGACCAAGCCAGGGGGGAGCTACTACTTGCCGAAGAATCCTTGCCGAATTGATAAACTTCAATAGCCGGGTTCATAATATTGACTCTTTCTACGTCTAGTTCGCCTTGCGTGAACATTTTTTCTACATCCAAATCAACTATGTGCAATGAGGGAGTAGCGAGCGATACCAGATTCTGCTGGGGGTAGTCACTAAAATTGGTAGCCTGAAAACCATATGGTTTAATAGCTAGGTCGCTTACCGATATTCGTTCATCCTGATTGGATAACACAACCTCCTTCGCTTGGATACTCTGATGAGCCTCGGGCAAACGTAGTAGATAATCGCTGATGTGGATATTAAAGTTAAGCTTATCAGCAAAAAGCATCTTGGCTTGCTGTTGCTGACTCAGCGAATCTATCGCCAGTTGGTACGCATTCAGTAATAACGTGTCGGCCTGAATATAGTGCAGCGTGTCTGAATCTGTTTGTACGTAGGAGAACACCCCTTCTTCTACCGAAAGCTGATTCACGTAAATTCCTTCGGTTACCGATTTGATTTTAGGATATATTTCTGCTTGCAATACACGACCTGGTTTAGTTGAACGCTTTGCTTGCCCTTTTTTTGTTGCGATAGATACATTAGGACGACGTACAATTACCTTTTCTACTTCCATTTCATTTTTGGTGAAGTAGCGAAAAAAGTTCATGCGGTGCAGAGCAAGCTGAGTTACTTGAAGATCGGTAGTATTATCTGCTGCATCTACGCTATCCTCTACCAAAAGTAGATTGTCAATAGTAAGTCGGTCGGAGTAAGAAGAGTACAGAAACCGCTCGGCAGTAAAGTTTTCGTCTTCTTCATCTACTGGCAAACTAAAATCAAATTTACCCATTGCAATTCGCGCCTCTTGGGCGTAGAACGGTCGCTCAGGAATGACGGTGGTCACTCGGTCTAACAGAAAATCGATGATACTCACATCTAATGAGGTGGTTGAGAACCGAACTTGAGGATCGTCATCATCAGACCGAAGGGTAATTGCTGCTTGCTGAATTTCTAACTTATTCACTGCTAGTTGATCGAGATAAGGCTCTACTTGCAGATATAGTTCCGGCATAGAAAAATCACTATTCCGACTTCTTTGCCCTTCCCCTACTTTCATGCTGATAGTAGGCGAAATAAGAGAAATTCGGTCGAGTTTAGCAACTTGAAGATTGTACAACTCGCCAAAATTAATTCCTTCTATGGCAAAGTAAGGAATTTCCATCTGCTCCATCTGGGTGGGCGATGACCGAACCGCTCGCCGATTAGGCCAAAACCTAACATCCTGCACATAGCCTTTAGCACCGAGCGTGGATAACCCTACCTCTTCGGCCTCCAACCATCCGCCTGATACTGCGCTAGCACGGTTGTAGGGAAACTGAAACCAGCTTCCTTTCATAGTCATATCTACCTCATCGGCAAATACGGCCACCTGAGATGAATACCGTACCACATCATCAATAGCAATAAGTGGATGAGCCTCGTTTCCGATACTTACATTTTCGTAGTAGCCCCGGAACTTATCTACGTGGGCTATCTTGGTGAAACCATCCTTCCGATTATTCATGTTCATGATCTCAACGTGACCATGATCTAGGTTTAGCATTTTTACTAGCATCTGCTCTAGCCAAGCATTGGTTCGGTTAGGGGCGATTACCGGATATAAATTAAGGCGAGCGTGACTCCAATTGTAGAATATTTGCTTAATGGTAATATCAGAGGTATCGGTTGCAGCAGGTGATATTTGGCGGGGCAAATTGCCGAAAGGCGTATCCGAAAAGTTGGCAATTGCCACTTCGGGCTGGCTTACCCAAATGCTATCAATATCAGCAAACTTAGTGAAGGACAGATTTTCCAGATCGATACCAAAAATTTTCACTTGAGAGGTTCGAATATCATAGCCCAGATTCGGGGGTTGAGAATCAATTAGAAAAAGGGCTAGTGAGTCAACCCGAGGTTGCACTCGGGCTGAGTCGAAGACCAAGTTACAGGCGTAGCGAGCCTGCCGATTGGTTTGTATACTAAATTGATCTACCGTAAAATAATGCTGAAAATCGGCGAACCAGATGCGAATATTTTTTCCCTCTCCATCAATACTATCCATCGGCAATACGTGGCTCAGCGAATCCACCTTCCGTTGACTCACCGTAGAATCGAGCTGAAAATCGTTGAAGGATAGCGAATACTGGGGCACATCGAGCCATGATACTGTATCGGTATCTACCTGAAAAAACTGCAACTGCCCATCGGTAAGGCTAAACTGATTAATGCTGATGCGCTTCCACTGCTCACTGATGAGAGCATACAAAGTGTCAGGATGAACCCTCGACAGATGCGACAACGATCGCTCAGACTCTTTTTCCGAAGAAGCAGCGACCCGTGAGTAGCCTTTTATCTGAGGAAATTTCAGGAGTAACGTATCAACCGAGATTGTTTTTTCTCGGTAAATCTCCAGCAGATCTATGTCGGTCATCTCCAGCAAAGGTACGGTTAAAGAGTACCACTGAGCAGAATCTTGGACTCGTAACGGCTTGAGTTCTAAATTCTGAAAAGTGAGTGCTTTCTTCTGAGTAGAAAAAGATAAAGTATCGGCTACTACGGCGTAGCTGCTATCGGGTAGCACCACCCGGTAGTCTCCTAGCTTTACTTGAATATCTTCGGTAAACAACAATCGGCTTTTTTCTTGCCGAACTGTTGAATCAATCCAGAAATTTTGCAGCACAATCGTTACCCGATGGGCAAACCAGTCGCTCTGTTGAGCAGTAAGTGTGTCGATTTCAGCAACGGGCGTAGTTCGCTTGTCCAGAAAAAAAGAGGCATTGGCAATTTCCAGTTTATCGAAGGAGAAGAGATCAACGTACTCCCGCACCGCGTTATAGATTTGAGTTTCTTGCTCCCTAATAACTTGCTGCAACTGTTCGTCCTCCGAAGTATCGCCTGTTTTCGAGGTATCTACCACTTGCACCGCGATAATTTCGGGCGACTCCAGATATATTTCTTCTAATTGAATCTGACTACTACGATACACCTCCCACAAATGTAACCCACTAACACTGAGGGTTGGCACGGAAATACGATAATTGGTTTGAGGATCTTTTAAATCGTTCGAGATGGGTAGCCCGCTGTGGTAGGCTAAATCCGTTACACCGATTGTCCCACCCAGTAGGTTTAACCGTAGCTCACCAAAATCTAACTCAGGCATTCGTTCCGGATGAAAGCGCGCTTTGGCGTATTCGCGAAAAGCCACCAGAATAGATTCTCGCAAAATTTCGTCACCCAAAAAGAAAAGTAATGACTGTAACAATAAGACCAACCCTACGGTGCTGCCGGTAATCCACAAAAAAATAGAATGTGCTTTCTTCTTTTTCAAACCAAATGCACTTGAGTTCCGAACGGCTAGCTAGTGGATAGTATAGTAGAAGTGCCTCAATAAAGGAAATAATTTAGATTTCACCAACACTCCCGTTGTTGAAACTCCAACGGAACTCAAGCTAAAAAGCTATCTGGATAGCACCACATCGGAACCAGATTGCCTCTCTTTTCCTGATTAATTGCGGCGTGAACCTGTCCAAAGAATTATCCCGATAACCAGTACAATAACGCTTATGATAAGCGGGGTATAATTAGCCTGACTTACTACTACATCCATACCCAACACACTGAAGCTATCGGAGTCTTCCAGTACCTGCATTCCGGTAATGGTAGTGCTGACTAGGCCGATTAGAGTAAGTATGATACCAATGGTTCGTTTCATGCAATGTTTATTAAGTTAGACGAAGGCGAGCTACCCTCTCATCAGAATAAATTCATCTGGTCTTTTTTCTTACCCTTAAAGTCCCATACCACTTCATCTCCGGTAGTTTTGTACGGATCTTTTTTTTCGGTAGCCGTATCATCCTCTTCATCGCTTTTCTGCGGGGCAGCGGTGGGTTGAGTAGCCAGTAATTTTACATCTTTCACTTTATGCTTGGACAAGCGATTGCCTAAGGCTCGCCAGCCTTTCACATCGACCAGCACATCTAAATCAAAGGTTTGGTGTTCGTGTTTACGACTGCCATCCCGAATAAAGGTGAGATCAATTTGAGGTTGGCGGTCGGTAGAAGCTACCAGTAGTTTTGAACTGCGGGCATCGGTAATAAATGAGAACCGCCGATCAGGCGTAGTGGTTTCTACCAAAAAGCGCTTCACGTAGTACTGCTTGGAGTTACCGTCGTAGTACACGGCAGATATTGGCTTGTTCTTATCAAATTTCTCGAGCAGTACCGTCTGGTTAGGATCAAACTTGTTGGTGAGTTCGTAATTTTTCAGCTCGTAAGAACCGTCTTTAAAGATGGCCATCAGCTTGTCATCTCCTTCAAAGGTGCCCAGAAAGCGGCCTCGCTTATCGGTGTTCAGTGTACCGACGATATCGTCGTACCAGATTTCGATGCCACCTAGCGTAGATTCTCCGTCGACAATCTTTTCAATCTTGCGGATCGGGTACTTGGTTAGAATATTACCATTGGCTCCGCGCCCTTTTATATCTAACGTGGCAAAATCAAAGTCAAACTTTTTGATCTTGGCTCGGGCCCGCGCCGACAAACTCACGGAGATTACTTCGGCCTCGGCATTGGGGTTGGCGGTGAAGTAGAGTACTTTTGAGCCTTTGCTACCCTTAGTCAGATCGTATTCTTTATCGCGGGTGACGGCCAGTACCTGGAATCGTTTAATCATAGATCGGCCACTGGCTCCGTCAAGGTAAACCAAGTTGTAGACCCGTCGTTCGTCATTTTTACGGAATACATCGGCGTGAAGAATATTCTTGCCCACAAATACTTTATCGGAAATTCGGGTCACTACGCATTTTCCGTCTTGCCGGAATACAATGATATCGTCAATATCCGAGCATTCGGTAACCATTTCCACATCGTTTCCTTTCTTAAGACCGTAGCCAATGAAGCCATCTTTATAATTGACGTACAGCTTTTCGTTGTTCGCCGCTACAATATTCGCACTAATCGTATCAAACGTTTTGATCTCAGTTTTGCGCTCCCGCCCTTTTCCGTACTTGCTCAGTAGCTTTTTGTAGTAGGCAATGGCGTATTCTTTGATGTGCTCCAGATCGTGTCGGGTTTGCGCTAAGTCGTCTTGCAAGCGTTTCATCAACTCGTCGGCCTTAAAGCTATCGTACTTAGAAATTCGCTTAATTTTGATTTCAGTGAGGCGAACCAGATCGTCTTCCGTAATCTCCCGGTAAAATTGTTTTTTGAAGGGCTGTAAGCCTTTATCAATTCGGCTTAGCACTTCTTCCCAGGTTTCGGCTTCCTCAATATCGCGGTAAATACGATTTTCAATGAATATTTTCTCCAATGAGGCAAACAGAATTTTCTCTAACAGCTCTCCCTCTTTGATTTGAAGCTCCTGCCGAAGTAGATCCACTGTTTGCTCCGTCGATTGTTTGAGCAACTCGTTGATGGTGACAAAACGCGGTTTATCGTCTACAATGATGCAGGCATTGGGGGAAATAGAAACTTCGCAATCGGTGAATTTATAGAGCGCATCTTTAGTAATTTCCGGCGATTGCCCGGGAGCCAACTGCACCAGTATTTCTACCTCTTTGGCGGTGTTGTCTACCACCTTCTTAATTTTGATTTTCCCCTTATCGTTGGCTTTGATGATAGAGTCAATTAGGCTGTTGGTGGTAGTTCCGAACGGAATATCACGAATTACGAGGGTTTTCTTATCGTACTCCTCCATCGTAGCCCGTACCCGAACCTTTCCCCCTCGCTTGCCCTGGTTGTAGTCCGTTACGTCAATAGTACCTCCGGTAGCAAAATCGGGGAATAAACTGACTTTCTTGTTACGAATGGTATCGATACAGCCCTGAATTAGCTCAACGAAGTTGTGAGGCAAAATTCGGGTAGAAAGCCCCACGGCAATTCCTTCTACTCCCTGCGCCAGTAATAGTGGGAATTTTACCGGAAAGGTAATGGGCTCCCGCTTCCGCCCATCGTAAGATAATTGCCAACCGGTAGTCTGCGGATTAAATATTACATCCAGCGCAAATTTAGATAGCCGAGTTTCAATATAGCGAGCCGCCGCCGCCCGGTCTCCCGTCCGAATATCTCCCCAGTTTCCCTGAGTATCTAGCAGTAGGTTTTTCTGACCCAGCCCCACCATCGCATCACCGATGGAAGCATCACCGTGCGGGTGGAATTGCATAGTTTGACCAATGACATTGGCTACTTTATGAAAGCGCCCGTCGTCCATTTCCTTGAGGGCGTGCAAGATGCGTCGCTGTACTGGCTTCATGCCATCTTCTATCGCCGGAACGGCTCGCTCTAGTATTACGTAAGATGCGTAGTCGAGGAAATAATCCTCGTACATCTGATCTAAGCTTTCCAGGTTTTCTAATCCACCGTCTGCGGTCAATTCACTCATAATGGGTTTTCTCTATTGCTTAATTGTTAATTGCAGGGGATGTTTTGCACATTACTAACTTTCATTGTCATTGTTCGGGCGTACGGATGCGCTCCTCAAAATCATCAATCTTCTTGGTCTTTTCCATCCATGCTTGAACAATGTCCGTCAAAGCATTTACTGAAGCAATCATTCGTTCACCGTACTCCTTTTGCTGCTTTTCAGATTTGTCCATACGATCAACTAATTGTGAAAGAAGCCCGCTATGCTGATCTTGACGTTTTAGACTCTCAGCTAGAAGCTCGACTATTCTATCCTCATTTTTCATAATATTAAAAGTTTAACTTTAGACTATCTCTTCCACCAAATCCTTTTCTACCCGCAGTCTATCAATAATAAACTCTTGGCGGTTAGAGGTGTTCTTTCCCATGTAAAACGTTAGTAGCTTTTTGGTGTTGGTTTCATCGTCAAGTAGTACTGGCTCTAGCCGAATGTCTTCGCCAATAAACTGCCCAAACTCGTCGGGAGAAATCTCACCTAAACCTTTAAATCGGGTAATTTCGGGCTTGCTGCCCAGCTTTTCCATCGCTCGTTGCTTTTCTTCTTCGTTGTAGCAATAAATGGTTTCTTTTTTATTCCGAACCCGGAAGAGCGGAGTCTCTAGAATAAATACGTGCCCCTGCCGTACCAAATCGGGGAAGAACTGCAAGAAGAACGTTAGCAGCAACAAGCGAATATGCATTCCGTCTACGTCGGCATCCGTGGCTACAATAATTTTTTGGTAACGCAAACCGTCTAGCCCATCCTCAATATTCAAAGCGTGTTGCAACAGGTTGAACTCCTCATTTTCGTACACCACTTTCTTCGTTAGTGAGAAGCAGTTTAGTGGTTTTCCCCGCAGACTAAACACCGCCTGAGTTTGCACATCGCGGGCTTTGGTGATAGAACCACTGGCCGAATCTCCCTCGGTGATGAACACCATCGTATCCGGTCGACGATCTTCTCCTTTGCCATTGTGCTTATCGTCCAAATGGATGCGACAATCGCGTAGTTTCTTATTATGTAAGTTCGCTTTTTTAGCCCGTTCGTTGGCTAGCTTTTTGATACCCGCAATTTCCTTGCGCTCCCGTTCCGACTGTTTAATTCGTTTTTCCAGTGCCTCAGCTACGGGTTTATTGCGGTGCAGAAAATTATCTAGCCGTTGCTTAATAAAATCGCCCACAAACTGCCGCATTGATGGCCCTTTGGGAGCCACATTGAGTGAACCTAGCTTGGTCTTCGTCTGTGATTCAAACACCGGTTCCTGCACTCGTACTGAAACTGCCGCCACAATGCTGTTGCGAATGTCCTGTACATCATACTGCTTGTTGTAGTGCTTCCGCACGGTTTCTACAATGGCTTCGCGGAAGGCTTGCAGGTGGGTTCCACCTTGCGTAGTATACTGTCCGTTGACAAAGGAATAGTACTCTTCGCCGTACTGGTCAGAATGAGAAAGAGCCACTTCAATGTCATCACCCTGGAGGTGAATGATAGGGTAGCGTAGGCTTTCTTCTTTGGTTTTCTTTTCCAGCAGATCTTTTAAGCCATTTTCCGAGCGGAACTTCTTCCCATTGAAAATAATGGTAAGCCCAGCGTTGAGAAAAGCGTAGTTCCAGATTTGATTTTCAATATACTGCGGGCGGAAGTGAAAATTCTTAAATACCTTACCGTCGGGTTCGAAGACGATAGAGGTTCCGTTTTTCTGATCAGATTTACCAATACGGGCATCTTTTATAACGTCGCCTCGGTCAAACTCAGCGAGTTTCGTTTTTCCATCTCGGAACGATTGTACCTTGAAGTAGGTAGAAAGCGCGTTCACGGCCTTAGTTCCCACTCCGTTCAGCCCTACCGACTTTTGGAACGCTGCCGAATCGTACTTACCGCCGGTGTTAATTTTAGAAACACAATCTACCACTTTTCCGAGCGGAATGCCCCGCCCGTAGTCGCGCACCTCTACCCGATGGTCGGTAATGCTGATTTCAATGGTTTTACCAAAGCCCATCACGTACTCATCAATACTGTTGTCAATGACTTCTTTCAGTAGTACGTAGATACCATCATCGGCCGAAGAACCATCACCCAGCTTACCAATGTACATACCGGGTCGTAGGCGAATATGCTCGCGCCAATCTAAGGATCGGATACTATCTTCGTTGTATGTTGCGGTGTTATTTGCCATAGTTAGTAGTTATGATCTTCAATATTAAAGAACCTATTTGTTTTGAAGAACGGAAACTGAAAAAAATAATTTGATTTGAAAGTTCAAATATACTTAAAAAAAGTATTTTATACTCATAATAATTATTTTATTCAATAATATTTTTGGCGGTCTAAAGATATCTGAGTCTTGAACGGCCGAACACCACAGTGCTAAACGGTGATTGTCAACCCATCGTAAGCAATTTGCACATTACCGGGCAGTTCTTTTTCTACATTGCGATGGGTTCCCATACGGTGGCTAAGATGGGTAAAGTAAGCTTGCTTTGGTTGCAGTTCTTCTACCATCGCCAGGGCTTCGTCAAGCGTAAAATGAGAGATGTGGGGTTGTTTTTGCAGGGCGTTGAGTACTAAAACTTTACTGCCTCTAATTTTCTCTTTTTCCTCTTCAGCAATAGTTTTAGCATCGGTAATGTAGGTGAAGTCATGAACCCGAAAACCTAAAACCGGAAGTTTGTAATGCATCACTTCTACCGGTTGAAGGGTAACACCCGCTGCTTGAAAAGGGGCTAAGCCAATTGAGTGCAAATCAATTTGGGGCACGCCCGGATATTTTTTTTCGGCAAAAACGTAAGAAAACTCCCGCTTTAGGCTTTCCTGTACCCGGGGGTGGGCATAAACGGGCATTGAACGCTGTTGCAAGAAATTAAAGCTCCTTACATCGTCCATTCCGGCGGTATGGTCTTTGTGCTCATGGGTAAACACTAGCGCATCTAATTGGCGGATACGATTAGCCAGCACCTGCTGCCGAAAGTCCGGTCCCGAGTCAATAATGATACTTTTCCCATTTACTTCGATATGCACTGAAGTCCGCAGCCGTTTATCGCGAAAATCTACCGAAGTACACACCTCGCAACTGCACCCAATCACTGGCACACCCTGAGAGGTGCCCGTACCTAAAAATGTTACTTTCAAAGTGGATTAGGTATTTCCAGCAGATCTACTAATAGTTTTCGTTGCTTAGGCGATAGCTTTTCCGGGTCAATATCTAACTGCCGGACTATTTCCAGCAAGCAATTAATTTTTCCTTCCAGCGTGTAGTACTTATTCACGATCACCAAGCAGGTATCGCGCAAGATGCAATAGCCTGATTTAAAACTCCCCTTCTCGTAACGCAGCACATAGCCCGACTCATTGAGCAATTCTTCTAGTTTGCGAAGATAATGAGGGGTGTATTTTATTTGCATAGCTTGTTGATGAATAATGACTGATGATTAGTGTCTTTCATCAGTCATTAATCATTATTCATTCGTCATTATTCAGTGTGTTTTTTAACTACTTCTACTAAATGGTCGAAGTTGATTGGCTTAGGAATGTACTCATCCATACCCGCTTTTTGAAAATCTTCTTCGGTGTAATTACTAGCATTGCCAGAAATGGCAATAATGGGTACCTGCGACTTCTTATCATCATCCATGCTACGGATTTGCTTACTGCATTCCATACCATTCATCTTTGGCATATTAATATCCATTAGAATGATGTCGTAGTTTTTCTGCTTCAGCATATCCAGCACTTGCTGTCCATCGCGAGCTGATTCAATATCGTAATTTTGGAACTGAAGGACTTTCTTGGTAAGGTTCTGTATTACCGAACTATCTTCGGCTACAAGCACTTGTTTTCTATCAGACATGATCTTAATTTTTCTGGTTGATACATAGGTTATTCTTTGTAACTCTCCTGGAATCGGACAAATTCCCGAGTGAGGGTTTTAAAATCCTGATGAAGGTTGTTCAGTTTGTTTTCTTTCACGTTTGATTCAATGAGTTTAGTATAATACGCAATACTTTCCAAACCCAACGTGCCAGCGTTGCCTTTCAATGTGTGCAATTTAGATAAAATTTGCTGATAATCGCGCTTTTCTATCCCTACCGCCGCATCAGCCAATAATTCTTTCGCCTCCATTTCAAACTCTTGCAAGCTCTCTACTACCAACTCCCTACCCCCGTATTTTTCCAGCGTTTTCAGTGTATCCCAATTGATTAGTTGCTGGTGGGCATCCGCTGCTTCGTAAATACTCGACGGGTCCTCTTCTTGTCCCACCCCTAGCAAAGCAGCAGTTTTGGTAATAATATTTTTTCTAATAGGCTTAGCCAAATAATCATCCATCCCCGCCTTCATAAATTTTTCTTTATCGCCCGGTAGCGAGTAAGCAGTGAGAGCAATAATAGGGGGAACTTCTGCAAGGTTCAATGCCCGAATCCGACGGGTTGCTTCAATACCGTCCATACCGGGCATCTGGATATCCATGTAAATAACATCAAATGTTTGCTGTTGCACAATGCCGATAGCCTCTTCGCCGCTACTGGCCAATACTACCTCGCAGCCGCTCTTTTTAAGCATCTGGTACACCACCTTACGATTAATGGCATTATCATCTACCACCAACACTTGCGGAGTGCTATCGGTAAAGTAGATAGTAGCGTCTTCGACCGAAGTTGGCTGAACCTCGTCAGCTTGTGCTTCCTGAGCTACGAAGGTAAACCAAAAAGTACTGCCCTGATCCGGTTCGGAATACACTCCGATATCGCCCTGCATTAGGCTAGTGAGTTGCCGGGCAATGGATAAGCCTAGCCCCGTACCCTTGTATTTCTTCGAGGTAGATGGGTCTACCTGATTAAAGCTTTCAAACAGCTCATCTTGGTCTTTCTGAGATATACCAATACCAGAGTCCTGCACTAAAACTTTGATTGTGTGCTGGTTGGCTGGAGTATCACTCTCCCCCTCAAGAATAACTTTCTCTACCTGAACAAGCACTTGCCCGTGTTCAGTAAATTTAATAGCGTTAGAAGTAAGATTAGATAATATTTGTAGCAGCCGGATTTCGTCTACCCAAATATGCTTAGGCAAGTCTGCTTCGATCTGATACGCAAACCGGATATTTTTAGAGGCAGCTTGCTGAGCAAAAAGATTATGGTTTTTCTCCAGTATTCTTTCTAGCGGCAGGGCGGTGAAGTGCAACTGCATTTTGCCCGCTTCTATTTTAGATAAATCTAGAATATCATTTAGAATGGTGAGCAGCGTTTCGGAAGAATACTTAATAGTTTGCACATAGTCGGCCTGCTCTTCGTTCAAACGGGTATCGGCCAGCATATCCACCATGCTGATTACTCCGTTCATCGGAGTCCGAATTTCGTGACTCATATTGGCTAGGAAGGCTTCTTTGGCTTTTAAGGATTGCTCCGCCACATCTTTGGCTTTTTGCAGCGCGCGGGTGGTTTCTTTCAGTTGGGTGATGTCGCGCAGCACCCCTTCTATTTCGGTGGTTTTACCCGATAAGTTGCCGATTAATCGTACGTTGCAGATACAAGGAATTAGCTTACCCGATTTGCTAATTACAGTGGCCTCAAAGTTTCGCACCCGCTTGTTTTTCACCAATTGACGAATAAGGTTTTTGGTTTTCTTATCGTACAGATAGTAGTTGGTAATATCTTTTCCCTGTACCTCGTCTACGGCATAGGCCGTAAGCTCCTGTACCGACGGGCTAATCATCGTCATTGTTCCGTCTAAGCGGCAGCGGAAGTAAATATCTTGAAATGACTCAAAGATGGTTCGGAACTTTTCTTCACTCTCGGTTAAGGCTTGCTCTGACTGACGACGCTGGGTAATATCGTGGGCAATACCCGAAACCTCCCGAATGCTACCATCTTCGCGGTAGATCGGGTTCAGAAAAACTGATTTCCAGATCACTACGTCCTTACCAAAGCGCATCTTCGCCTCAAAGTGGGCAATATCTCCTTCAAATACTTGCAAGTATTTTTCCCTCCACTGCTCCAGATACCGCTCCGTGGTTTTTTCATCTAACGGATTATATACCTCACCCACCATTGGCTCTACCCCGAAGTGAGAGCGAAAAGTGTTCTTGAAATTACGATTAAAGGTAGTAAGGCGTAAATCTTGGTCTACTGACCAAATAAGATGCGTGCTACTTTCAAAGATTGCCCTTAACTGCCCCGTGTAATCTCGTAAGGCTTCTTCGCTTCGCTTTCGTTCTACAATCAGGGCAATTTGCCCGGAAACAAAATCAAGCAGCTCAAAATCATTAATGCCTACTTGGTTGGCTTGATCAAAATTTTGCAAAGCAAGTATTCCCACTACTGTACCCCGAATTTTGAGCGGAATGCCTATCCAGATTTTAGGAATCATAGGCGCAGCCGGAATCTTTTTTGACTGCTGTAGCTCAAGAATATCAGACTGATGCAGGAATAGCGGTCGGTTTACGAGTATGGTGTACTGGCAAAGTGCTTCTAAGGCTTTGTGCTGACTTTCGTGCTCGTAACGCTCAGTATCTTGGCCTTTTTCATAGACAAAGTTTAACTGATCTTCCCGCCAAGTAGCGATAATTAAATCTTCGGTAGCTACGGTTCTATTCAGCTCTCGGTGGATATTTGGATACAAATTATCCAAGGTCGGGCTTTGTAACACTAGGTTTGAAATGCTGTAGTACAAGCTCCGGGACTGATCTGCCCGCACCTGCTCGCTAACATCATGAAAAACACCTCGCACCCGCGTTTTTCCATCCTGTAAGCTAGCCGTTAGTGTGCCAGAAACGTGAATAAGTTCACCCCGACTCGAGGTAAATGCAAACCGAAAATTATCTGATTGCTCTTGGATTAAGATTCGCTGCCAGAATGCCTGAAACTGTTCTCGGTAATTGACCGCAACAATATCGAGCAAGGATACTTTCTCTATTTCGGCGTCCCGATACTTTAGCTTTACGTGAAAAGCTTTATTAGCCATCAAAACTTTTCCCTCCTCATCCGCTACCACAATCAGATCGTAAGAGCGGTTGTAGAGTTCCGCCAACTGCCGATTACTTTGTTGCAGCTTCTTTCGCACTTGTTTGTACTGTGTAATATCTTCAGCAATGATTGTAAGCCCCTGGCTACCTTCCTGATGAAGAATGATGCTTTGGATATTGATGGTCAGTTTATGGCCAGATAAGGTGCGAATGAATCGCTTAATACTACTATTTTCTTTACGTGTTTTAGTTAGCTTAATAAATTGCCCAATCGTAAGCTTCTCACCCCGTAGCGGCTCCAGCTCATCGAACAAATTATGACCCTGCATCTGTTCTGATGACCGTCCTACTGCGTGAGCAAAAGCATGATTACAATACGTGATTTCCCCCAACTGATTAGTAGACACCACTAGTAGCTCAGCGTGCAGTAACGAGTTTTGCAGGTGAGTCAGCGAGACCGCCTCCATCTGCTCGCTGCGTTGCATCTGGGCAATTTCTGCCTTCAGTTGCTGGTTCTCTTGTTCTAAAGATGATATTTTCTCAATACTCGCCATAGAGGAGTTATGGATTTTTCTAATTTACGGAATAAGCAAGTACAAATCCAAAGTCTGGTATTTTCCGTAATGCTGGTTATGACATCATCAACGCTTATTATGGTCGTGGGACCTACTGCCGTAGGAAAAACGAAAGTGTGTATTCGGTTAGCTCAACACTATCAAACCGAAATTGTCTCCACTGATTCCCGGCAGTTTTACCGCGAGATGACGATAGGAACCGCTAAGCCAAACCCTGATGAGTTGGCTCAAGTTCCGCACCATTTGGTTAATAGTTTACCAATTACCCAAGCGTACGACGTAAAGCAGTTCGAGCAAGATGCGTTATCACTTACTGAGCAACTGTTCCGAAAATACTCATTCGTAGTAGCCACTGGCGGCTCGGGCTTATACGTGAAAACGCTCTGCGAAGGGATAGATGCTATGCCAGATATTTCGGAAGAATCGCGTAACTTTTGGCAGGAGCAATATCAAACCAAGGGGTTAAATTTCTTACTGGAAGAACTTCGGCGAATCGATCCGATTTACTACGAGCAGATAGATCAGCAAAACCACCGTCGCGTACTGCGAGCATTAGAGGTTTACCGTAGTTCGGGGAAGCCTTTTTCTGAATTTAGGAACCAGCGAAAACCCCTACAACCCCGTCCGTTTCAAATTATCAAAATTGGGCTTACTATGAACCGTGATACGCTCTACCAACGAATTAATCAGCGGGTAGACCAGATGATTGAAGCCGGATTAGAAGCCGAAGCCAAGACCTTGTTACCGTATCAACACCTGAATGCGCTACGTACGGTAGGCTACCAAGAATGGTTTCCGTACTTTGCAGGACAATACGACCGGGATGAAGCCATTCGCCTGATTAAACGTAATAGCCGGCGTTACGCCAAACGGCAGTGGACCTGGTTTAACCAAGATCCGGAAATCAAATGGTTTGACTCCGATCTATTGAGCGGTCAGTTGCTCTCTAGCCTGATTAAGCACATCGACAATCAAATGATTAATGAATGATGAGTGGTGATTGATGTCTACCACGTAGCTATAGTTCATTAATCATTGTTCATTAATCATTACCCTTCTATGCACCATAACTATTACTTTTTACGTCAGCTCACCAATGTACTTCGCGATCAGTTGCTCGGCTGGAAATTAGGGGCGTGCTTTAGTCAGAATAAAGACGAGCTGATTTTGGGGTTCTACCACGCGTCCAATCAGAAAGAGCTTTTCATTAAAGCCCACTTCGCTTCTTATTTCTGTTGTCTACAGTTTCCGGTTCAGTTTCATCGGGCTAAGCGCAACAGCATTGATTTATTTTCGCAACTTCTGGATCAGGAAATCACTGAAATTCAGCAGTTTACTAACGAACGCAGTTTTTGGTTGCATTTTGGCGAACAGGGTTTATTATTCAAGATGCACGGCAACCGGGCGAACGTGCTGCTTACCGAAGGTAACCAAGTTACTGATGTTTTTCGCAGCAGCTTGGCTAACGATTATTCGCTGGACATTTCTTCTCTAAACCGTCCGCTCGCTATTGACCGCACTACGTTTGATGCTGTTGAGGGAAATATCCGGCAGCTTTACCCCACCTTTGGGACAATTCCTCTCGCTTATTTGCAGCAGCAAGATTACGAAAACAAATCGCCCGACGAGCAGTGGCAGTTACTCCAGTCACTTCTTACCCAACTGGAGAACCCTGACCAATACTTGGTAGTAGAGTGGCAGGGCAAGCTGCACCTAAGCTTACTTTCAATAGGAAGCATAGTGGCACAGTTTGCCGAATCAATACCCGCCCTGAATGATTTTTTTCTTCGTAAAATCAAGCGTATTCGGCTCGATAGCCTGAAAGGGAAATTGCTGCAGAAACTAGAGAAGCAAAAAAAACAAAGTGAGCAGTATATCAGGAAAAATCAGCGTACTTTAGAAAAACTGGAAACCGGACTGCAACATCAGCAGATAGCGGATATTCTGATGGCCAACCTGCACCAAATTTCGGAAGGAGCCACGGAAGTAGCGTTGTACGATTTTTATCACGACCAAACGGTAACTATCAAGCTGAACCAACGGCTTTCGCCTCAGAAAAATGCTGAGCGTTACTACCGTAAAGCCAAAAACCAAAAAATAGAGATTGCCCAACTTCGCAAAAATATTGAGCAGAAAGAGACCCAGCAAATCGATACCGAAGTTCACTTGGAACATCTAGAACCATTGGCTGATTTATCGAAAATTCAACAATACGCTGAGGAATATCAGTTGCTGAGTGGAAAGGCCGAAGAAGAAAGAAGCTTTCCGTTTCGGGTGTTTGATCTGGACGGCTACACGGTTTGGGTGGGAAAGAGCGCTAAAAACAACGACGAACTACTTCGGAACTACTCCCGTAAGGATGATCTATGGTTACACGCCAAAGACGTGACCGGCTCGCACGTTATTATTAAACAACAAGGCAACCAACCTCCCCCACCCTACATTATTGAGCAAGCTGCCCAAATTGCCGCTTACTACTCTAAACGAAAAAGTGATTCTCTCTGCCCTGTGATTGTTACCCCTCGCAAATACGTTCGCAAATCTAAGAACTTACCTCCGGGCGCCGTGATGGTTGACCGCGAAGAAGTAGTAATGGTGGAGCCAAAATTGCCGAAGTAGTTTATGGTGTTACCGTTAGCAGTGTCTTGACAGAAATCAGTATCTATTTTTGTATATTCACATACGGCAACGGTATAGCGAGAAAAGATCAGTCGGGAGTAAACGATTGTAAATGTTTTCAAGCGTTTAATCTATTTAAAATGAATAGCCCACACCCTCTAAGAAAAGTAATAACTAATATTTTTTTCTTAGTAAATTTAGGCATTAATCCAACGAAAACATCATAGATATATGACAAATAAACGCACCGGTGCGTTTATACAGTTGTTGTGCCTAATGTGAAGAAATAGAAACCACATTACAAATTCGTAACTTTCGAGAATGGAATATTGGGAAGAGATAAATGAAAAGTTGAAGCCTTGGGTGGACTCTGATTTGAATAAAACAGTAGTTGACCTTTTTGCGGGTTGCGGTGGGCTTTCCCTTGGTTTCGAAGCTCATGGGTTTCGAACGATTGGTTATGAAATGGACGAACCAGCCACCCAGACATACAATAAGAACTTGATTGGACAATGCTTCAACGAAAAGCTGACAGTAGAATCGGTATACCCAAAGGCGGATGTCGTGATTGGTGGACCACCTTGTCAGCCATTTAGTGTTGGTGGCAAGCAGCTTGGCTTGAAAGATTCTAGAGATGGATTCCCAATTTTCTTATCTGCAATCAGACAACTTGACCCTGAAGTCCTGTTATTTGAGAATGTTCGTGGAATGCTTTACAAGAATAAATGGTATTTGAAGGAAGTCATAGAAGAACTTGAAAGCTTAGGGTATTTTATCAATTATGCCCTTTTGAATGCTCTGAACTACGAAGTACCACAGAACAGAGAACGAGTTATAGTAATCGGGTCAAAGAAAAAAATAAACCTACCAAAAAAGGTAAATAGAAAGGTAACGGCAGGTCAAGCATTAGGGGAGCTCGCTTTTCAATTTGATGAAGATTCTAAGTTCTTTACTGAATCCATGGACAGATATGTCGCCAAGTATGAAAAGGCTTCCAAGTGCATAAATCCAAGAGACTTATACTTAGATAGACCTGCAAGAACATTGACATGTAGAAATTTAGCGGGTGCAACAGGAGACATGCATCGAGTTCGATTAAAGGATGGGAGAAGACGCAGAATTACGGTTAGAGAAGCTGCGAGACTTCAAAGTTTTCCTGATTGGTTTGAATTCTCAGGAACAGAAACACATCAGTTTAACCAAATCGGAAATGCTGTTGCACCTTACTTCGCATATCATTTGGCACTAAACATCAAAAATCATTTGACAGACGGTGTTGAAGCCCACTATATCACTACGGAAAACGACCAATTAAAATTATTTGAGAATGAAGCAGTATATCAGTCCCGATAAATCCAAAACCTTTAGGGAGAAAAGCAAACAGGTACAGGAACTGATAAACACCACACTTTTTATTCTTGAGACATTTGGAATTCCATTGGATTCAACCCCGAGAAGGTTGGAAAGAATGGCAATCGCATTTCTAGCAAGTGGTGACATCAAAAAACTTTCGGATTTTAAACGTGCAAAAGACCTAAATAGTGGTCATTCCTTGAAAACAAGGGATATAATCATCTATGTTAACAAGCATTTTGGAGAAGACATTAGCTCGGGTTCTTATGATGACATTCGAAGAAAAGACCTCAAGTTGCTAACGGTTGCAGAAATCGTTTTACAATCTAGCCCAAACTCAGCAACCAACGACTCGACAAGGGGCTATTCAATCAACCCAACATATGCCGAACTTCTTAGAGCATTTGGCTCAAAGAATTGGGAGAAAATGGTATCTGACAAGCTCAAGAATATCGAGCCTATCAGTAAAAAACTTAAACGCCAAAGGGAAATGGCAAAAGTTAATGTAACTCTTCCTTCGGGTGGCGAACTAACTTTTTCCGCGGGAGAACACAACGATTTACAAAAGGCAATAATTGAAGATTTTCTTCCAAGATATGGACATGGTGCAGAAATCCTTTATGTTGGCGACACTTCTGACAAATATCTGTATTTGGAGAAAGAAAAACTTGAAAAATTGAACTTCTTCGAAATTTCACACGAAGAATTACCAGATGTGATTGCCTGTTCCAAGAAAAAGAATTGGCTTTACTTGATTGAAGCAGTGCATTCATCAGGGCCAATCAGTGAATTACGGTTGATTCAACTTCAAAAGTTGACTAAGGGCTGTAAAGCAGACATTGTATATGTAACTGCATTTTTGAACAGACCAAAGTTTCGACAATTTATGGCTGACATTGCTTGGGAAACTGAAGTTTGGATAGCAGATAATCCTGACCGCTTGGTTCACTTCAATGGGGATAAGTTTTTGGGTCCATATAAGGAAGAAAAGTAAAAACACTAGGCACAACAATGCATATAGTGCATGGCTTCCTAACGTCAGCCACGACACCATATGCGAGCCGTTATGCGAAATAAGAATATTCAAATGCAATTAGCACACGAAGACAGAAAACTTTCAATTAATCAGCATGCTTCAAAAATTCATCCTGATATTGGTGATGTCCTCACGCTGAGTGATGGTAGAAAAGTTGGTTATTTGGATGTAGGAGATCCAAATGGTGCACCAGTGTTTTATAATCACGGTGCAGCCAGTTCACGTATTGAAGCGTTGTTTTTTGCTGAATCAGCCGCCAACCTTAATATTCGGATAATTGGTGTTGATCGTCCAGGAATGGGACTTTCTGATTATCAGGAAGGTTTGACATTCTTAAGCTGGGCCTCTGATTTAGCAGAAGTAGCAGATTATCTCAACATTAAACGATTTTCTGTTGCTGGAACTTCTGGTGGCGGGGCTTATGCTTGTGCATGTGGAGCTCATCAAAACTTAGCTAATAGAATTAATGCCATCATTTTGATTGCTGGTATGCTGCCTGCAACAAAAGAAGAAAAAAGAGCGCAAAGTGCTGCTACAAAATGGACACTTAAACTTGCAGATAGTGTACCATTTCTCTGTGGGCTGATTATGCAGAGTCTTAAAGGTGTTGCTAAAAGATCAGTGCAGACAGGGGATTTTATGGGGCGTAAGGGATGGGGTTCGATAATGGGATATGCCCAACTATCATCTTTCCGTAATGGAACAAAAGGTGCAGTAAGAGACGCAGCACTCTATGCTCACCCTTTAGGGTTCGAATTAAAAGAAATCGGTGTACCAGTAATGGTTTTTGTAGGGACAGAAGATACGAATGTTCCAATAGGGATAGCAAAAAGAGTAGTGAGAGAAGTGAAAAATAGCAAACTGCATATCTTTGATGGAGAGGATCATCAGGGTATTCTAGGAAGAGGTCAAGAAATACTCGAAGCGTCTATAAAGTTTGCGAAAGCATTGAAAGAGAATTAAAACTCCACACAACAAAAGCTAAACAGCAATAGCCCTATACAGGGCCACTGCGTTTAGCTAAACCGTTACATGCATGCCGCTCCACCAAATTCGCACCAAAATACTGTCACAATAGCTCAACCTGCTCCTCAGTCACATCGGCATTGTGGTAGACCTTCGCAACGTCGTCATCGTCTTCCAGCACGTCAATAAGCTTCATCACACTGAGCAGAGCTTCATCATCTAGCGTTACGCTGGTGGTAGGAATGCGCTGAAGTTCGGCATTTTCCGGTTCTATGGATAGCGCATCTAGTTTGGATTGTAGGGAACCGAAATCTTCCATCGCGCTGGTTACTTGTACTAGTCCTTCTTCGTAAGCTACATCTTCGGCTCCGCCATCAATCAGTTCCAGCATTAGCTCATCTTCACTCATACGTTCGGGGTGGGGAAAGAGAAATACTCCTTTGCGGTCGAACAGATATTCTACCGAGCCATTTTTACTCAAGCTACCCCCGTGTTTGGTAAACGTAGCTCGTACATTCGCTACCGTACGGTTGAGGTTATCGGTGGTGCATTCTAGAAACACCGCCACCCCGTGCGGGGCGTAGCCTTCGTAGGTTACTTCTTGGTAGTCGTCACCATCCGCTCCTGAGCCTTTGCTCACCGCCCGCTCAATGGTATCTTTGGGCATATTAGCCCCTTTGGCATTCTGAATAGCGAGGCGCAAGCGTGGGTTTCCGTCCGGGTCAGCACCACCTTCTTTGGCTGATACGGTTATTTCTTTGATGAGCTTGGTAAATATTTTACCTCGTTTAGCATCTTGGGCACCCTTTCGCCGCTTTATGTTTGCCCATTTACTGTGTCCGGCCATACTGCGAACGTCTTTTAATTCAGATCTGATTCTTCACCGATGGTTTCGGTAGGAGTAGCATCGATGTTAAAATGCAATGAGATACGAAGGGTTTCTTGCAGTGGATGGTTCTGATCCTGGGGCAGCAAGTAGGCAAAGTCTACCCCAAACACTTGGTAGCGCAATCCTAAACCAGCAGTAAAGTACTTACGATTCCCTTTACTCTCGTGCTCGTAAAAATAGCCCGTTCGCACGGCAAACAAATTATTATACCAGTATTCTACTCCCGCCGAGATCATCACTTCCCGCAACTCTTCGCTGAATCCATCCGGGGCATCGGCAAAGGAGCCAAACATAGCCGATAGAAAGGGGCGATCAGGATCTTTCCCACCGCCAGGTGCAATTATCGGATCATTATTAGCATTAACGATTACCCGATCTGTGATTGAATCTCGTAAATAAATTGGTGTTGTTGGCACTAATAGCTTATTAAAATCTACCGCAAACGTAAGTTTGTTGTAAGGGTCAAGGTAGGTGGTGAACGCACCGCCAAGTCTTAAGTTAGTCGGGATGAAATCAGCTTGATTTTCGTCCAAGTAGGTGATTCTAGCTCCAACATTGGATAGATTCGCTCCAAATGCCCAGTTTCCTTCATTACCATTGAACACAACATCCTTGGTATAGTAAACCCCTAAATCTGCCGCTCCACTGATCCCGGCCTGACCTTCCGTGCCATTAGAACCCGTATTTGATAATAAGTTAGAGTGGATAAAGCGACCGGTTAGTCCGGCACTGAGATTTTCGCCCAACTGCAATGCAAAAGTGGCTGCTAAAGAAAATTCACGAGGACTCACCAAGTTTAGTAGTCCGCCTTGCTGGTCAGTTAACTGAATATCGCCCAAATCGAAGTAGCGCATAGATAACCCTAACGCTTGCTGCTGATTAATTTTTTTGTAGGCTGAAAGGTACGAGATTGACATATCGTTCACGACCTTGGATAGCCAGGGAGTAAAAGAAGCCGAAACCCCAAAGCTAGGCTCCAGAAATGCTAGCTTAGCCGGATTCCAGTGAGTAGCGTTGGCATCGGGCGTAGTAGCTACCCCCACATCTCCCATACCACTAGCGCGAGAATCGGGTGAGATAGCTAAAAAGGGTACTGCTGTAGTGATTACTCTTCGGGTATCGTCTTGCCCCAAAACAGTAGCTGCACCGCCCTGAGCCAGTACGTGTTGACTAATCCCTAGGCTAGCCAATGCGACGATTAGGGTAAAGCTGTAACGAATAAAATACTTCATACTAATGAGCAATAATGAGTTGATGCGTTTTTTGTTCAACAGTGTTCGATTGTGTACTTCTAATCCTAATATTAGCATAATAAACCCCGGAAGGCAAATGCGCCCCAGCGGTAGTTCGTCCATCCCAGTATAGATCAGCCAACCGAGTAGTTACTTCTGGCTGAGTGGTCTGCATCTGGTGGACTAACTCTCCCTGATTATTGTAGATTTGTATGGTAACGTCTAAAATAGTGCCCGGTTGGTTATGATCTAGCACAAACCGGGTTTCTTCGGAGAAAGGATTGGGGTAATTATAAACATTTGTAACCCAAAATGTTCCTTCTTCGCCTACCCAAAACGAAAGTTCTGCTTCTCCCGAATTATTATACGTGTCCCAAGCTTGTAGTGTCAACCGATATTTGCCCTCTTCCAACCCATCCATCGGATAACGAATCCATCCCGACTGAAAATTATCTACATCAGCTTGGTAAAAATCATTTAGCACGAAAGTACGACTTTCTTCAGTTTCTTCATAGAAGAGCTCGGCAGTAATTGTTTGACCCAAGCCACTCGAGCTAATAGATATGCCGTGTTCATCGTTTAGCTGAGCCAGCAATAACGAATTAGTTCCGGTAAGCCCTCCGTCCACAAAAGTGGTATCATCCATAAAAAGCGTAATGGCCGGAGCCACAGCATCCTCCACTGTCGAACGCTGGCTTCCGCCTATGATAAAATCAACCGAGGCTCCGTGGGCGTCCCCACCTTCTTCAGCTCGGGCGCTACTGGCGTAAGCAGTAATTTTACCCTGGCCGGTTTGATAAACAATATTTTTGGGCACTACAAAGTTTAACATAAACTGCCCGTCCACAACGCGGGCTTTTCCCCGGTGAATAACGGAGTTTCGCTCCTCAAATTGCATGAACGTTCCCTCATTTCCTTGCGTACGTCGTAAAGTGCTCTTATCTAGCACCTCTACCTCCACCGTTCCACTGAAGTTGATAAGAACTTGCTGGGTAGCGGGCGAAACCACCGTACCCGTCAATTGCACATAATCTAGTGCCCGCAGCGTATCCGTAACGATGAACTGTTCATTAGCCTGTCGCACTGCTAACTGCTCTATGCTTACCCGAGCCTGCGGATAGGCCAAAACCATACTAGGGTCGCCGAGTAACGAAAAATTACGATTTACTGGCCCATTCAGTCCGTTGTTTTTAGTACGACGAAAAATTTCGCCCAAGGTAAGCGGTTGCCCGCCCTCCCGCCGAAACACTTCATCGTAAAAAGCGCGATTGAGTAAGAAATTAGAATTAGAGAATACCGGACGCGAAGTGGTTACCAGGCCAATTGCACCGCCCTCTTCACTCAAAATTAGCTTTTCAGCTCCGGATATTTCTTGGGGGCTATCGTGCCGACCAAATTCGCAGGTAGCGGTTACAAAAAAGGGCAACCGATCGTAATTGCGAAAGCGGTTAATCATGCCCGTGGTCAAAATACTCTCCTGCGCCCAGCGGGTTTCGCTACCGTGCCCGGTGTAGTTCATAATAAGTGCCCCTTGCTTAATAGCATCTTCAATCTCTCGGCTAACTTCGGGGGCTTCTTCCCTTCCCGGAAGCTGCAATTGCTCGAAGGCATCGGTATAAATTTTTCGGATAGAGAACGAAACGTAAGCGGTATCTACAAACTGAGCCAAGCGTTCCGCGTCGCGCTGGTGTTTATCATTATCACCATCGTCGGCTACAAATACTAGCTGGTTTCGCCATTGCCCAAAGGTGGCTTCACTGGTTTGGTAGTGAATCAATTTATCCACTACACTCGTAGCTTCAGTGGCATTTTTAACCGGTAACCGTCCCACACCAATATCTAGCGTATGATCTCCGGCAAAACTTTCTACCCACTCTCCTTCATCATCTTCTAAAAACCCGAAGTAATCGTCCGAGGCGTAGCTGTAAATAGGGTGCACCGAATTTCGGGACTGATAAATCGGCACAATATTCGTATTGTTCTCAGTGTACTCTTTGTAGTCGTAAGAACCTTTGCCAAAAAGCAGCACCGCCTGAAGCTGATCGGGCTGACGGTCGTACAAGTACTTCAGATAGTTCCGTAGAGCGGTAACATCGGGGGTTCCTGAAGAAAATTCGTTGTATATCTGCTGGTTGGTGACTACCTGCACACTAATCTGGTTGAAAGTGCGTCGAAAATCGGCTAGCCGTTGCGCTTCCGGCACTAAATCTTCTCGGGTAACAATTACCAAATTGGGCACATCGCCGCCCTTCAGGTTTTGATTTGCTACCGTTCCAGAGAACGTTGGAGATAAAAAGCCGGTGGAAGTTCCCGCTACAAATTCTTTCAGTATATCTCTGGTAACCGTGGCGAAAGCCCACTGACTATTAGTTGCGTTTACCGTTAGTAGGGTTGGTTCCTGCGGATTAGACACATCCCAGACGACCGGAGTTTGATCGGCACTGAGGCGGAACTGCGTAGTAGGATAACTCGTACTTTCCAGATTACGAAAGCGGACAGGTTTATCGGCTGGAATTGTTAGTGCGCGCGCGCCCTCCAAAATTAATTGATCCAGATTGGCTCGGGCTTGATTACCACTCAGCGATAAGGTAACCGTAGCATCACCCGACTGATCAGCATTGGCCGAAAAGGAGGCTTGACTGATCTTTCCCTTCTGAGTGTAGGTTCCCGAAAGAACCGGATCTAATGATATTTCTCCTATCGCATTCCCGTTGACTGAAATTTGCACTTCGGCTGAACTTTCGGATCGCCCTACTACTCGGGTATGCACCCGCAGGGACTGTTCGGAACGCCAAGTTACTGCAGGCAAGCTAACCTCTCTCGATTCTCCGGTGGTTAGTTCTTCACCCAACCACTCTCGCCCCGAGCCGCCCTGCCAGTAGGTCTGGAGCAAATTATACAGTTCTTCTTCGTGTACCAGCGCATCTTGGTAGTAATCCGTAGTCCAGGCGGGATTGTCTACTCCCGCAGCCGATTGAACTCGTTTGCCTAAATTGCTTCCTAAGGTCAAGAAATAGTAAGCAGTATCGCTGTACAGATTTTTTTGATAAGTAGGTCGATGCCCTAGCTCATCATCTGAGGCAAAATGAAGATTATGAGGAGATTGTCCGTAAAAAAGCAGGTAATCGTCAGCATCCAGACGGTCGTCGTCCCCGTCTTCTACCCAGATAGCTACTTCGGGCAGATCGTTTGAGCGAGGTTCTGCCAGCGACTGTGGTAACATTCCCCCTCCTTGGCCGAACACTTGAATAGTTGCTGATGAAACAGATGATACATCAACACCTAAAGCAGCCAGTTCGCTACCAGATAGGCGATACAGACCATCTTCGGTAACTGCAAACTTATACCAGTTTCCTTCGGCTAGCACCGAAGCATTCTGAGCCCAACTTCGGACCGATAGTAGTTCAATAATTAGAAATAGTAAAAGTACCCGCATCATGACCCGGTTCGTCAATCCATTCACGTTTTTTTGGGGACTTTAGTATAAATAGCTGGCGGAAAAACAGGCTAAAACTTACGTTTACCCGGCTGCTAATTCGTACTCGTAGCTTTCCATAATCAAATTAGCCAACAGCTTCTGACAGGCTTCTTCCACCATTTGCTTCGCCTGAGCTTCATCACTAGCCGAAAGCTGTACGGTAATGTGCCGCCCTACCCTAACATCTTCAACACTATTCAACCCTAGGTTTTCCAGCCCAAGACGAACGGCTTTTCCCTGTGGGTCTAAGATTTCCTTCTTGGGCATTACATTGATTTTAGCAATAAATTCCATATAAATTAGATGTGAGATATGAAAATGGAGGACGGAAAAGGGAAAAAGGAGAACGGGTTGTAGTTGTAGGAACTCCGTTCTCCATCCTCCGTCTTCCTTTTTTCTTTTTCATCGGCAAAAGTAAATAATTTTCTACTCGGTTGTTGGGTCACGGGTTGACTTTGTTGAAACAATTACTGAAACGATAATATACAGCACCAAAACTACGGGAATAGCTACCGACCGCAGCAACACAAACAAAATAATTGATAGTATCATGAAAATATATTTGAGCTGATTATCAGCCCAGCTATAATTCTTGAACTTAAACGCCAGCAGCTCAATACTGGCCACCAACAAATAGGCATCTACTAGAGCCAGAATAATCAGAAAGCCCGGACTAGCAATCAACATTTGAAACCAAGGAAGAGTACCCAATGGTAAAGCACTGATTAATAGCGCACTAGATGGGGTGGGTAAGCCGATGAATTTATCAGTCTGGCGAGTATCCACATTGAAAATGGCCAAGCGTAATGCCGAAAATGCCGCGATCACGAAGGCCAGATAGGGAATCCAGGTACCTTTTACCTCCAGCGCACTTTCTATCAGGCCAAACATAATAAAGGAAGGCAGCACCCCAAAGCTTACCATATCGGCTAGGGAGTCGAGGTCGCCCCCAATAGAAGAGTATGCTTTTAGTGCTCGGGCTACTAAGCCATCGGCAAAGTCTAGCAAGGCCGCAATCCAAATAAAGTAGGCGGCCATCTCCAAATCGCCTCGGGTAGCCGCTACAATGCCAAAACATCCGCTGAGCAAGTTGCTGAGCGTAATGGTATTAGGAATATATTTGGTGAGGTAGGTCAATCTTTTTTTGGCAACTTATCAACTTGTTAGCTGGTTTACAAGAATATGACAAAAGTAGATGTTTTAGTGGTTGGGCAGGGCTTGGCCGGTACCGCGCTAAGTTACTATCTGATGCAAGCCGGCTGCCGCGTTCAAATCATCAACCATAGCAAACCCGAAACTGCTTCGCGAGCCGCCGCCGGATTGTACAATCCAATTACCGGGCGAAAGATGGTAAAAACCTGGTTGGCCGATAAAATTTTTCCAGAAATTGAGCCGTTTTACCGCCAATTAGAGTCGCTCACCCAGCAACGGTTTCTGCACCCAATGCCCATTTATCGGCCTTTTCTCACCAATGCCGAACGTTCTGACTGGAGTATTCTGGCTCCTCAGTCTATCTATCAGCCCTACATCAGTCAGGTATTTCAGCACAGCAACTTTGGCGACTATATTAATGATCCGCTGGGAGGTATTCTACTTCGGCAATCAGGCTACGTAGATTTGCCAACACTTTTATCGGCAATGCAGCAGTATTTTCGTGAGCAGACTGTATACCAGGAAGAAATTTTTGACGTTACACGATTACGACTAGAAAAAACAGGGGTTCAATACGGAGATTACCACAGTCGTTGGCTCATTTTCTGCGATGGTGCCGACGGATACCGCAATTCTTTCTTTCGTTGGTTGCCTTATCAGCCCGTGAAAGGGGAAATACTCTTGATTGATACTGAAAAAAAGAGTAACATCGTCTTCAATAGAGGAATATTTGTGATGCCATTCGGTGATAAGTATAAAGTAGGTTCTACCTACGACCATCAGGATTTAACGTTTGCCCCTACTGAAAAAGGGAGAAACACTTTGCAGAACAAACTGGATAAGCTACTAACCACGCCCTACCGGGTGGTGAACCAGTGGGCGGGAGTGCGTCCCGCTACTCGCGACCGCCGACCTTTTATCGGAATGCACCCTAACCATAAAACATTAGGTATTTTTAATGGGTTAGGCACCAAGGGAGTGTCATTAGCCCCCTATTTTGCCCAACACTTCACCCGCTTTCTAACTGAATCAGCCACCTTACATCCGGAAACCGATATTCAACGTTTTGAAAGTTTTTACCACGCCGTGAGCTAATGAATGGAATAAATCTACTAAAATACACCCTTCTGTTAAGTCTACTCTGCGGATTTATAGGAGAGTCGCACGCTCAAATTAACCGGGAGCGCTTCGGCAAAAACCGGGTACAATTCAAAAATTTCAACTGGCGCTACTACAGTTCTGACAACTTCGACGTATACTTTTACGACGGTGGCCAGGATAATGCCCTCATTGCTGCCAAATTTTTGGAGAAGGAATTTGAACGCATTACTGATGTAATTGGATACGCCCCCTATACCAAGACCAAAATTTTTCTTTACAACTCTACGGTTGACCTCCAACAGAGTAATGTAGGAGTAAAAGGTAAGTCTTACACCGTGGGTGGCCAGACTGATTTTGTGAAGTCGCAGGTAGAAGTAGCGTACCCCGGTAGTATGGTAGCGTTTAGAAACGAGTTAGTACAGCAAATATCCGAAATGCTCATTAACGACATGATGTTTGGCGGTAGCCTTACTGACATGTTTCAATCGGCTTATTTGCTAACGTTACCCGAGTGGTTTATTCAGGGGGCGGCTCGCTACATTGCTCAGGGTTGGAGCATTGAGATGGACGATTTTATGCGGGAGCTGTTCCACGAAAAACGAAACGTTAAGCTTACCAAATTCACTGGCGAAGAGTCTGCTATTGTGGGTCAGTCGGTTTGGAATTTTATTGCTGCCCGTTACGGTCGCAGTAGTATTTCCAATATACTGAACCTTACCCGCATTATTCGTAATGAAGAAAGCAGTATTGTCAATACGCTAGGCATCCCCTTTCGCCTGTTTTCACGACAATGGCAGTCTTTCTACGCCGAAATGTCGAGCCAAACGGCTGATGTTTACCAGTACCCGCTAGATGATGATCGGATACGTAATAAAAACCGCCAGTCTCTAAAGTACAATCAAGTGGCGTTTAGCCCTAGCGGACGGTTTTTGGCTTATTCTGAAAATAAAAATGGTCGTTATAAAGTAATTATCCGCGACCTAGAGCGCAAGAGAGCCAAAACCATACATACTAGCGGTTTTCAGCTTATTGACCAAGATATTGACCAAGATGTGCCATTGCTGGATTGGGCCAACGACCAAATACTGGGCATTGTTGGGACTGAGCGAGGGCAAAATTACTTGTGGCTGTACGATCAGGGCAACAAACGAAAACGCGCTATTCAGTTACGCCGGTTTAACCAAGTAAAGGATTTTGATCTTAACGAAAGTGCCCGCTTAGCAGTAATGAGTGCTGACTTGAACGGTCGGAACGACTTGTTTCTGTACAACCCTAATCGCAATACCTTCAAACGCATCACTACCGATATTTACGATGACCTACACCCGCGCTTTATACCCAAGAGCGATGAAATTATTTTTAGCAGCAATCGCCCCAATGACTCCCTATATTTCGCCTCTACCAAAGCCCGGGATGTTCAGCTTAATCAAGACATTGAGGATAACTTCAACATTTTCCGGTACGATCCTGAATCAGACCCTACCGACTCACTACTGTCGCGCATCACCAACACCATAAGTAAAGATATCAAACCTATTCCCGAAGACGAGAATACCATTTATTACCTCAGCGACCAGCAAGGTATTTACAATCTATACCGATACCAGATTCGTGATAGCTTGTTTACCCAAATTTCTAACTACGCCGTCAGCTTACAAGATTTTGATATCGACTTTAAAAATAATCGGATTGGGTACATCATGCTGGCTGATGAACGAGATTATGTGTTTTTGGAGGAGGGTGTTAATTTGGATCAAAGTACATTCACCCCTAAAACTCAGCGGCAACAGGCTATTCAGGCCCGAATGGTTTCTCAGCGCCTAGCCGAAAATCAGAAGCAAAGAAGAACCTCAACTGCTTCTTCCGATTCAACTTCGTTCCCCAAATCTTTTGTCCCTCGCGACTCCCTCACTGTTCAACCCGAAGTAGACTTAGACAGTCTAACTACTCCGAACGATGCTCTTCAGATTAACGCTGATACGCTACCGAAAGACCTTATTGATACCGATGCCTATTCGTTTGGCGAACGAGAGGCCCCTCAATTGGAAGAGGGAATGATTGATACGGACAATTACGCCTTTGATGCTAAGAGTCCAGCGACCGACGAAGCCATATCTACGGATGGGTTTCGGTTTGAGAGTGATCAGAAACAACCCGCAAGCGAAGGAAACTCATTTCTGTCGCGTTACCGCCGCCTACGACGTGAAACCCGCATCGATGGCCCTGTTCCGTACGAGACCCGCTTTAGTGCCGACAATGTGATTACTTCCTTAACGATAGACCCGCTGCGGAATTTTGGTTTTCATATTCAGGTACAGATGAACGATATGCTGGAGAACCATCGCTTTTCCGGGGGTATTGTACAATTTACTGACTTGCGGAGTGCCAGCGTTTTTGCGGAGTATCAGTACCTGAAAAATCGGGTAGATTTCACATTTCGCTACGAACGCGACGGGATATTCCGGGATGCCAACGACCAGAACATTCAGAAGTATACTATGAACCACTTCCAGGTAGGGGCTTCGGTGCCGTTTAATGTTTCTACCCGCCTGGAGATCAATCCATTTATTGCCAATACTCATTATATTGACCTTGATCCCAACCCCCCTGCCCCACCAGCCCCCTTACCTGAATCGGAGAATACGGTTTTCTTCGGAGGGCTAAAAACGGGCTTAGTTTTCGACAACACCCTCAACTACGGCCTCAACAAATACGAAGGAACTAAAGCTCGAGCGTTCTTCACCCACTATCAGGGGTTGAATGATGTGTCTCGCAGCTTTAGTAACATTGAGGTAGACATTCGTCACTACCAAAAAATACACCGCGAACTAACCTTGGTTGGCCGACTCTACTACGGGAATTTCTTCGGAAACAATCCGCAGTCGTATCTGCTAGGAGGCATGCACAACTGGATATTTAACCGTACTGATGATTCAGAAGAGGAAGATCCGCTGGCTATCCAACAAAATGTGGATAATAGCAACATCTTGTTTACCGAGTTTGTCGATCTGCGGGGTTTCAACTACAATAAGTTTAACGGTACTGATGTGCTAACTTTTACCGCTGAATTGCGATTTCCGGTGGTTCGTTACTTCTACCGCGGCCCTATTGCCTCTAACTTTTTCCGTAACCTAGAATTTATCGGTTTCTACGATATTGGCTCGTCTTGGACTGGCCCCAGTCCGTTTCGAGAAGAAAATAGCATCAATACGGAGGTGATCAGCGATGGCGGCCCCTTTGTTGCTGAAATCCAGAACTTTAAATTTCCCTGGCTTATGAGCTACGGTGCCGGAATACGTACCGTGTTATTAGGCTACTATCTCAAGTTTGACCTAGCTTACCCTATTGAAGACCGTGTAGTAGCTGACGATCCAAGATTTTACTTCACACTAGGGTACGATTTTTGACAACTTACACCACAAGAGCCTTCCTGCACAATTTTAAGGCATTAGAAACGTATAGGAAGAAGGTTACTTACCATGAGCTATCGTAAACTGTTCGGATGGTAGCGTAACCACCAAATCGTGCATAAATTTTCGTTTGAGAAACGCTTTCGCTCTAAGCGAAGACTGGAAAAGGTTCGGGCGTTAAATAACAGAAAGCCCTTTACTTAGGAGTAAGTTACTTTTATATAAACTTTAATCAGGCTGATTATTGACCAAAAATTACTGTAGACAAATGGGTACAATCCCTAGTGCACAAACACTAATGATTAAATCAATTAACCGTTTACTTACGTAAATTTTCTTATTATGAAACAGGTGTGTTTAGTATTAATAGCCGTAGGCTTATCAATAAGTAGCTACGGACAGTTTGCTACCTTAGGCCCCAAGGTAGGAATAAGCCATTCAACGCTAACTGAAAGCGATGCCCAGGCTATTGCTGGGGGAGATGCCTCAGCAGGATTTCATGCCGGACTTTTTGCCCGCTTCTCAGTCTTAGGTTTCTATGTACAGCCGGAAGCACTCTTCACTTCCACCGGAGGCGAAATTGTGATTGATAGCGACAACATAAATGCTAATGTTGATCAAGTAAAAAGCATTCGGTACAATAAGTTTGATGTTCCGATACTATTTGGCTTTAAAATAGGCCCATTGTTTCGGGTGAATGCCGGGCCATCTTTTAGCTTACTGCTAAATTCTGATGCCCGAGATGGCAACGCTCAAAATGAAATTGAAGAAAACTACAATGATGCTACCGTCGGTTTCCAGGCAGGAATTGGGTTAGATATTTCTAAATTAACCTTTGATTTGCGCTACGAAAATAACCTCAGTACGCTAGGCGAAGAAGTTTCCTTGGGTGGACGACAATTTAATACCGATCTTAGAAATCAGCAGTGGTTGTTCTCACTAGGATTTAAACTTTTTTAAATAATCACTTTCAATTTGCAACTACCGCCTTCTACTGCGAGGGCGGTTTTTTTAGGCACTGGCCACAGCTTGCTTTGGTTTGGCAACGACCATAAATATCAAAGCAACGAGTGACAACAAGCTGGCCACCACAAAAGCGTAAGGCAATCGCTCCAGCTCATTGCTATATAACCAGCCAGAAGTCAACGCGCCCAATCCAATACCCACCTCCAACGAAATATACATAGTAGCAATGGCCCTCCCCCGCCGCTCCGGATGACTCAGATCAATCGTCCAGGCATAAATTGTAGGAGTGTTCATTCCCACAGCTAACCCGAAGATGGCCCCGGCTACTAGCAGCCAGAAACCAGAGGGGGCGTACCCTAAAAACAAGCATCCTATTATCAAAATGCCCGCGGCCCACTTCAACACAATAACTCTTCCGTAGCGATCTGAAGCTTTTCCGGCAAAGAAACGTACCGCTACCGAAGCAATGGTCATGTACATAAATACCAGCCCACGGTTATCAATGCCCGATGCATCGCTCTGGTCGGGCAGTAAAGTTAACGCTACTCCGAATGAGTAGGTAGTCAATAGCATAACCACACAGGGTGCCCACACGCGAGGCTCAATTACTTCGCTCCAGTCGAGCCGAAGCAGCTTAAACCGAAAGGGCTCGCGGTCTACTAGCGTTTCACGCATTCCGGCTAAGATCAGTACCGACATGATAGCCGAAATGGACGAAGCGTAGAAGGTCACCTCTAACGAATATAGGTTAGCCAGCGTACTGCCGATAGCCGGACCACTGGCCATTCCCAGGCTTCCGCATAATCCTAAGACTCCCATTGCTTCGCCCCGACGGCTGGCCGGAATTACGTCGGCTACGTAAGCAGCGGTTCCCGTGGGCTTGAACCCCGTAGAAAGTCCGTGGAAAAATCGTAGAGCCAAAAACCAGAAAACGGTAGTAGCAAGGGGGTAGAGAAACCCGCAGATAAAGCAGATGACCGCCCCGAAGATCATGATTGGTATTCGCCCAACTGTATCGGCCAGTTTTCCGCTAAAGGGTCGGGATAGTCCCGCCGTTAGGGTGAATAACGCAATAATCAGCCCCTTGTATTCTCCCCCACCCATCTGATCCAGATACTCCGGAAGTTCGGGAATGATCATGTTGAAGCTAGAAAAAAATAGGAATGAACTTAGACACAACAGACCAAACTGGAATGTGTAAATGTTTTGGTTAGTTGCCATGAGTCAATGACTATAAAATATAGTCTACGAGAATGGGCGAAAAGGTTTTGAAGAAGATAAAAATAGTCCATCACCCCTCACGAATAATTATTAATGTTATTTTTTCGATTCTCTGACAATTTTGGCGTAGTTCTTTATTTATGCGTCATCGCGCCACGCAGTGGGCGAGGCTTTGCGAAGCGATCTCAATGGAACTATATCCTTTATGGTGAGAGAGACGGTCGCCGCACGATAGCTTCGTCATACTTCCCGTGCGACGGTCGCGCACTATGACGCTTGTTCTTGTGGCTTTCCGCCATTTTTGTCAGAGAACCATTTTTTCTAAAAAACTGATGCTGAGCATTTGCTGAAACTTAAAGATTTGTTTGAGAAAGGGAGAGATGTATTTGGTACTTCAAAAGAATTTACCCGATGGTTAAGTAAACCTTCTTATGGTCTGGAAGGAAGAATTCCCGAAAAACTACTTTACTACGTCTCTGGTATTGAACTCATACAACGCGAGCTAATCCGCATTGAGTACGGCGATTTTTCCTGATGCTACTTTATCGAATCAATCACTAAAGCAAAATACACCAACAGCTTGATCGCATCGGGATTTCGTAACCGATGGAACGACGATAGGCAATTTGTTAGTTACACTAGTGAATCCCGATCGTTAGCTTGCCTTGAGAATTTGGTACATCATAGCCACAGCGGCGACGACTCCCTGTTCCGCACTATGATTATTTTTGTCCCCGATGAGCTTTCTATTCTAAAGGTTCAGGAAAACAACTTACCCAAAAATTGGCGAGAAGGCTTTTGTTCTACCTGCCTAGAGATAGGACAAACTTGGTACGCAGAAAATAAACACCCGATTTTGAAGGTACCCACTACTATTGTCCCTTACGAATGGAACTTCCTACTCAACACCTGTCATCCCGATTTTACAAAAATCAAACTGGTGAGCACCGAGAGTTTTCAGTTTGATAGTCGGTTTAGGTAGTTATTCCGAAAGGTTATTGCTCCATCAGATACGCTTTAATAAACGCATCCAAATCACCGTCTAGCACGGCTTGTACATCCGAGGTTTCGGTTCCGGTACGAACGTCTTTTACCAGTTTGTAAGGATGCAACACATAATTACGGATTTGCGAGCCAAAATCAATATTGCTTTTATTGCTCTCAATCTCGTCGCGCTCCTGATTACGCCGCTCTATTTCCTGCTGGTATAAGCGAGATTTTAGTAGCTGCATGGCTTTTTCTTTATTTTGCAACTGCGAACGCTCCTGCTGGCACTCTACAATAATCCCGGAAGGAGCGTGACGCAGCCGGACGGCGGTTTCCACCTTATTCACATTCTGCCCTCCAGCTCCACCCGAGCGGTAGGTTTCCCAAGTAATATCGGCGGGGTTTACCTCAATCTCAATAGAATCGTCCACCACCGGGTAAACGTAGGCCGAAGCGAAGGATGTTTGTCGTTTACCATTGGCGTTGAAAGGAGAAATTCGTACCAGTCGGTGTACACCGTTCTCAGATTTCAAATTTCCGTAGGCGAAGTCACCCCCAAACTCCAAGGTTACTGATTTGATTCCAGCGGTATCGCCGGGTTGGAAATCGACTTGCTTTACGGCATAGCCATTTTTCTCACCCCACATAATGTACATCCGCATCAGCATCTCGGCCCAATCCTGGCTCTCGGTACCTCCTGCCCCCGGATTAATCTGGAGCACGGCGCTAAGCTGGTCTTCTTCCCCACTCAGCATTTTCTTGAACTCCAGATCCTCGATGATCTTTTCTGCTTTCTGCTGCTCTTTTGTAATATCGGCTTCGCTCACCTCATCCATCTCGTAGAATTCGTAGAGCGTTTCCAGGTCATCGTAGGCAGTTTTGGCCTTTTCGTAGCTATCGGTCCAAACTTTTTTGGTCTGGATGCTTTTCATCAATTTTTCGGCTTCCTGTGGGTCATTCCAAAAATCGGGTTGCAGCGTTAGTTTCTGCTCGTCGTCTATTTCGGCTTTCTTCTGATCGTAGTCAAAGATACCCCCTTAAAGCCTCTACTCTGGCTTTCAAGTCTTTCAACTGGTCTGTAGTCATTTATCTTAATGATTGATGCGTAATGATTAATGAATGATAAACTCTTTGAATCCGATGTGGAATGTAAATGAATATGATTGTTATCTAAAGTCTTCGTTTCTTTCTTCTTTAAGATCATAAACGGTAATGCCGTGTGCTTTTGCCAAATCAGATAGTTTTGAGTCGGCTGTAATCAAAAGATCATACTCTTCTCTCAATTCTATAATCAGAGAGTCAGTGAGTCCGATACTAATAAAATAATTACTATTAGCCCCCAACTCAGAACGCAGATATCTTTCAGAAGTTTTTGGAATACTTTCTCTTAGCACCTGAATGTATGGCCACTTAAGATTTCCAGTGAGAAAATTATTTAGGAGATTGTCAACTTCTGTCCAAATATTTGGAAGAATTAAAAGATTGCTGAAATCTTGAATAATACTTAAAAGCTTATGAAAATCTTTTTCTGTGTATATTGAAGTTCTGCGGTGCTTTTCAATCTGGTTTGAATCAATCAGACCTACTATTAATAATGTTAGCGCGTTAGTATCGATTAGAATCATGAGAATATGCGTAGCCCTACTACTTCCATATTATCATCAATTTTAACAGATTTGTATATACGATTGTATTTATGCACGTCACTCATACTTAGTGGTGATAAAGAACGATTAACTACCGGATTTTTATTTTCTACTAAATATGATACCACTATCTCCCATAGGTTATCCTTATCATTACGTTCTGCCTGCTCTAAACGAAAATCCACGAACTCTCCGCCATTCAAAGCTTCCAGTTCTTTCTTCGCCGCTTGGTATAAACTTCTTAGATTCATAATTTCTCAAATGTATAACGATAGCTGCACAATTGAATTACTGATTGCCGAACCGTCATTCATTCTTCGACCACTTTCCATTATCTCCTGTCAACTATCAACTACTCATTGTTAGTCTATCTTCATCACCCAATTATGCGTGTCCGCTGCGCGTCCGTACTTGATGTCATCTAAGGCTTTGAGCACTTTATTAGAGAATTCGCGCTTTTCAATGGGTGGTAGTTCGTAGTCAATACCGTCGTTAGCAATCGTCTGAATGTGAGCTACGGTGGCGGCGGTTCCAGCACCAAAGGCTTCTTGTAATCGGTTTTGCTCGATTGCTTGTACAATCTCAGTAACGGCTACTTTACGGACTTCTACCTTCATGCCCCAGTCTTTGGCTAAGGTCAAAATACTATCGCGGGTGATACCGTCTAAAATGGTTCCACTGGTGGGGGGAGTAAGTAAGGTATCGTTAATAACCAGCATCAAGTTCATCGTGCCTGCCTCTTCAATGTACTCGTTGGTTTTAGCATCGGTCCACATCAGTTGATCGTAGCCGTCTTTAACCGCCAATTGCGCCGGATACAGCGATCCGGCGTAGTTTCCAGCGGTTTTAGCAAATCCAGTTCCTCCGTCAGCCGCCCGGACAAATTCTTTTTCTACTTTCACCCGAACGGGTTTGCTGTAGTACGCGCCTACCGGCCCAGTAAAAATCATAAAACGATAGGTAGTTGAAGGGCGCACCCCAATATATTCATCGGTAGCAATCATAAACGGACGAACGTAGAGCGATGTGCCCGCCCGATCGGGAATCCAGTCCTGATCTAGTTTAATCAACTCCCGTAAGCCACCCAGAAAAACAGCTTCTGATATTTCCGGCATACACATCCGCACGGCCGATTTGTTGAACCGGGCAGCATTCCGATCAGGACGAAAGATAAGAGCATCACCTGCTTCGTTTTTGTAAGCTTTTAACCCTTCAAAAATGGACTGACCGTAGTGCAACACCGAGGTGGCGGGACTCATGGTGAGGTCGGCAAAGGGTTCAATACGAAGATCGCTCCACTGCTTACCGTTGTAGTCGGCAATAAATATGTGGTCGGAGTATATTTTACCAAACTGAATATCTTCAAAATCAACCTGGTTGATCTTAGACTGAGAAGTACGGTTTACTGGAATATCCAACGTCTGTATCATAGCACTGAAATTTATCGGGTAAGAGGCAAAATTATCAATAATTCGCAGCGATTCCAATGGAAAACGGGCGGTATTATTCCAACGATTTTTCGCTGATGGTGTTTTCCCCCGCGATAACTATGTGCGTGTCATTATTTTTCAATTCACTCCGGTTATTCTACTGTTCAAAGTAATAATACATTACACTGTACAGACTCATTCGGCAAATGATTATATTTAAAGTGTTCAACCTACTGCCATGCGCTACTGTACTTGTTTGCTATTTTTTTGCATCACCGCCTGCGAGACGGCCATAGAAACAGACGTACCTCGTAATCCTCCGCAACTGACGGTCAATAGCCTATTTAACCCCGACAGTGTGTGGCAAGTGGAGTTAACGCAAAATCGCTATATTTTAGACAGTGAACCATTTGCCTCGGTACCGGATGCAGAAGTGCAAGTGCTACAAAATGGACAAACCGTAGCAATACTGGACTACGTTCAGGACGCCCCATTTATCGGAAACAGTATCTATCGAGCCGAAAGTAGTTATCCCCAAACGGGAGAAGACTACACGCTAGAAGTGAACCATCCAACACTGGGGAGTTTATTCGCTAATGGGCAAGCTCCCGAGAGCCAGATAACTATCACCAGGGCCGTACTAGATACTTTAGACCAACGAACGGAAGCAAATATTAGTAACAATGCAGTAGCCTACGGGCTTACCATACAGTTTGAGGATCCCCCTGAAGAGAATTTTTACAGCTTATCGGTATTACTACAGTATGATGGTTTTTTTGGAACCGAAGAGTTGCTTTTAGAAGAACGATCTAGCTTCTCCGATATCAGGTCAGATGACCCAATCGTAGCTCAGGTGTTTGATCAGTATCGCGATGAAATCATATTTACCGATGCAAGTTTCAACGGTCAGTCGTACACACTAAAGCTGTACCTATTAGAAAGCTCTATTTTATCGTCTGGACTATCTTTTCCACCTTTCATCCTAACAGAACCAGCCTACGATACCCAAGGAAATATCGTCCGAGATATTGGTGAGTTAGCAGGCCTTACTACCCTACGGATTCTTCTTCGCACCACCACCGAAGAGTACTATCAATACAACTATACCCGCGATTTGCAAGCTTCGGTAGAAAATAATCCCTTTGCTCAACCCGTACAAGTTTTCGATAATGTTGAGGGTGGCCTGGGCATTTTTACCGGATTTAGTCAGATGGAAAAAAAGGTTATAATTCAATAATTCCTAACGTTATGCCCTAACCTGGCCTTATGCTACGTCTACTGCTGGTTTTACTGCCCGTCTTCTACTCTACTTTCTCACTGGCTCAGTCCTACACACTGAGTGGCTACGTGCGCGATGCTCAGACTGGCGAGCCACTAATTCAGGCCACCGTGATAAGTAGTACCCACGGCGGTACAACAACTAATCGCTACGGCTACTACAGCTTGACAATACCGGGTGTAGAAACGTCGGCCGCTGATTCGCTACAACTACGATTTTCCTACGTGGGATACGCTCCACAAACGCTACGCCTCCCACTCCAAGAGGATATAATCATCAACGTGGAGTTGACCGCTAGCAATCTACTGGAAGAAGTAATAGTAGAAGCTCCTGAAGCTTTAGTGCACCAGCGTACGCAGATGAGCGTATTGTCGATAACACCCGAACAGGTAGCACGAATGCCCGCTTTACTCGGAGAAGCTGATGTGCTTAAGAGCTTACAGCTACTACCAGGGGTACAGTCGGGCAACGAAGGAACGGCCGGACTGTACGTGCGCGGCGGCAGTCCCGACCAAAATCTCATTCTGCTCGATGGGGTACCCGTCTACAATGTATCGCATCTATTTGGCTTCTTTTCGGTCTTTAATCCTAGTTCGGTAAGCTATGTGGAACTCATCAAGGGTGGTTTTCCAGCTCGCTACGGTGGACGGCTATCGTCGGTGCTCGACATTCGGATGAAAGAGGGCAACATGAAACAGTTTGCGGGCGAGGCAAGCTTGGGCATTATTTCGGGTAGTGCCTCAATAGAAGGGCCTATCATCAAAGACCGAGCCTCTTTTATTATCTCTGGGCGACGTACCTACCTGGATTTGATCGCCCAACCACTACTCAATGAGTTTGTAAATGATGACGAAGAAGGGCAAGTAAACTATTATTTCTATGATCTCAATGCCAAGGTCAACGCCCGACTAGGAAAGAAGCACCATCTCTACCTAAGTGCCTACGCCGGACAAGATGAGGGAGCTATCAGTGACGAGCGTAGTCGCTTACTAGAAGGCGTACAAACCAACAGTCGGGACAATTTTGACCTGGCCTGGGGCAACCTTACTACCGCCCTGCGCTGGAACTACACCATTGCGCCCCGCTGGTTCAGCAATACCACTCTCACCTACAGCCGCTACGACTACAATAATGACGTAACGTATGAGACTATCCGATCGGGCAACCTGACTAACGATATCGAAGCTGCCCTCGATAGCGCATACAATTTCTCGCGCCAACGTTACCGCTCGTCTATTGAAGATTGGGCGGGGCGCGTTGATGTGAATTTTACCCCCAACCCCAAGCACGATATTCAGTTCGGAGCTAGTGCTATCCACCATACCTTCAATCCAGGGGCAGTTAACTACGTGTTTGATACGCTAGCGTCCGACGATGTAATTGCGGGGGATACGTTGCTCGGTTCAGCCATTATTGAGGCCTGGGAAACTTTTGTATACTTAGAGGATCAATGGCAGCCGTCGCCCCGCTTCGGTATGAATTTGGGCGTACATGCCTCAGCTTTTCAGGTGGAAGGAGAAACCTATACTTCGCTGCAACCGCGGGTATCAATGCGTTACCTGTTAGCCAAATCTTTAGCCCTGAAGGCTTCCTACGCCCAAATGGCGCAGTTCATCCACCTGCTTACTAACTCCGGATTGGGCTTGCCTACCGACCTATGGGTACCCGCTACCGAACGCATCCGTCCGCAGCGAGCTTGGCAGGCGGCAGTAGGATTAGCTAAAACCCTACGCAATGGTTTACAGGTGAGCTTGGAAGGCTATTATAAGGAAATGGATAACCTACTAGAGTACCGTGATGGAGCCGACTTTCTAAACATAGAAGAAGACTGGCAAGACAAAGTGGTTGTAGGAGAAGGGCGTAGCTACGGAGCCGAACTGCTGGTAGAACAGCGCGCTGGTAAACTAACGGGTTGGGTAGGTTATACCCTTTCGTGGACTGACCGACAATTCGATGAGGTGAACTTTGGCGAGCGTTTTCCTTTTCGCTACGACCGCCGTCATGACATATCGGTAACCACCTCGTACCAGTGGACCAGTAAGCTCACGGCTTCGGCTAACTGGGTGTTTGGCACGGGTCAGGCTATTACCCTACCGGTATCCTCTTACGACCCTATTGAGCTGGCTGATTTTTACTTTCGCGATGTGGTAAGCGAGGGTGATGTAGAGGAAATTCGGGGGCGTAATGGTTTTCGGATGCAACCGTACCATCGGCTGGATGTAAACATTCAGCATAGCAAGGAAAAAAAGTGGGGTGAGCGAGTGTGGACGATCGGAATATACAACGCCTACAACCGCCGTAACCCCTTCTTCATTGATCGGGATACACTGCCCAACAGAAGGAAGCAGTTTGTTCAGTACACCCTATTTCCCATCCTGCCTGCTATTTCCTATAAGCTACGGTTTGAGTAATTTTTTGTCATTATAACCTATATCCATTTATGCTTTTTTTTGCCAAGTACTCATTTATTTTTTTGTTGGTAGTGTTCGTATCCTGCAATGATGATGAACCTGAGCCTTGCGATGTACAGCCTGAGTCTTTTCGCTTTACGATTGTGCCTCTGACGGCAACCAATTAGCTTCCGAAACTCGGCCAGAGAACACCCGCATCTTCTACCTGGAAGGAGGTAGGGAAATAACCTTAGAGCTAAACTTTGAAGGCATTGGTGAAAACACCTACGGAACTTCCCTTGTAGTATCTTTACTTAGCTCGCAAAGCGGTGTAGAAAATTTCTTCATTGAGCGAGGTGATGCTATTGACACCCTTGTGGTGCAGATGTCCCGCCAGGAACCTGGGAATGACTGCTCTGAGTATATTTTCAATACAGTTACACTCAACGGAGTGCCCGCTGCGGTAGACACAATCAGGGAAGTTCCTGTTTTCGTTTTGGTCGAGTAGTAGCACTAATTAGTCAAAACCTGACTGTGTTCTTCACTTTCTCTCCCCACAACTGGTACATCTTTCCCGAAGGGTGCAGACCATCGTCGGCTATCAGGCTGGGATCGTCGGTGGCTTGTTGGGAAATCGGGGTAATGTCACAGTAGCGCACTCCGTATTCTTCGGCTATCTGGCGATTAACTTGGTTGTACTGCTCAATCTCCCGCTGAATCTTCGCAGGGTCTTTATCTTGAGCAAATGAGGTTACGCTGTAGTCAGGAATAGATAGTACCAGTACATGCCGGGCATTGGTAGTCTGGGCGATGGCAAACTCCAGCAACTCGGTAAACTCTGGTCGATACAATGAGAAGTCTAAACCTTGATACTGATTGTTTACGCCAATCAGCAGAGAAACCCAGGTGTAGGGTGGTGTAAATATTGCCTCAGTAATAGCGTCAAGTAAATCACGGGTTGTCCAGCCGGTGGTTGCTACGTACTGAGGATTACAAAAGCCCAACTGACGGGTAAGTTGGTGAGGCCAGCGTAGATGAAGCGGAACGGCCTCGCCAATGGTGTAGGAATCGCCCAAGGCCAGCCAAGTTGGTGATGCTCGTCCGCTCATGACAGCGTAGCTAATTCTTCTTTTAGTTTCTTTGGTAGGCTCGCCACAATCAGATCGTAGGAATGATCAATCCACTCGGTAATTAGCTTATCGCCAATGGTGCCGTCCATTAGCACCGTATTCCAGTGCTGTTTGTTCATATGATAGCCTGGTTGTACGGCTGGATATCGCTCACGTAGCTCTACCGCCTGTTCAGGATCACACTTGAGGTTGATACTGGTAAAGAGTGTTACATCCGTTAGGGCAAACATCTTGTTCATTACTTTAAATACCAGTACCTCTTCGTCAAACGGAAAAGATTCGGTCACTCCCGGCTTAGCCAGACAATACTGACGGTAGGCTTCAATATCCACTAAAATACGTTTTTGATAATCAGGAAGATAATTCCTAATAAAAACATAATGATCGATATTTTATTAATGCCGTGCATCATCCGCAAGTTAAAATTCGTCTTCCGGTTCGGATCTTTCTTGCGGAAGAAATAGCCAAACACTTCACCAAACGCAAAATAATCTTTCAAGCTATTTTCGTCTTTCTTATCGGGCTGATTACTCATAATTGCTTACTTTCTAATGTTTTTATGTAAAGGAAGTGTAGAAGTATTTGGTTCAAAGATTCTACAAGTTTTTGGCGAGGTGCTGGGGGTATGGGTCTTGGGGTGCAGTTTCTTACACCTTGCCCCCCGCTACTCGATGTCCAAATTCTCGTTGCTCTGTAAGATAGCCCGGCGCACTTTTAGCTCGTTTTCCTCGTCGTGAGAAGTATCGCGTAGTAGGTCGCGGCGGATGTGGAAGCTCATTTTGCTGAGTTCGCGTAATAGCTCATCAATGTCATTGTCATCCATCCGATCTTTTAAGGCTTTGGTAGCATAGCACCGGGAAAAATTATTGAATGCTTCCAGCACTTCCTGGCTACTAATAAAGGCTATTTTTTGATTTAACAGCCGAATTTCAATCATATCTTCTTCCAAAATATTCTTCTTGGCCATAATATCCTGGAGCTGGTCAATGAGCTCGAGATATACCTTCATCTTCATATCCAAAAAGAGTACGTTTTCTTCCTTTTGAAGCTCAGCTACCGTTTGACGGCGCAGCAAGATACTGGTAAGAAGAACTGTGATACTAACCCCAATCAAGGCTGCAAATAGCTCAAACGTAATAGGGTGCTCACTCTGCTCAAGTACTGTGCGAAACAGTAAATATGCTGAGCCGGCTGCTACCGCAATGATGATAACCAGGGGAAACGATTTATTCTTCATAAAAAATTAGCGATAGAGACCACGGCAAAGATAAAGAAAGGCACAACTAGCGCAATAGTTGAGCACTTGCTCACAACTTAGCTAAGGTTGAGCAAAGCTGTTGAATATCGGCTTCGCTATTGTAAAAATGAGGACTAATGCGTAACCCTTTCGGACGGGTGGAGGTAATAATGTTTTGAGCTTTAAGCTGTACTTCGGCATCTTCTGAGGCACGAACTACCACAATACTGGAGATGTAATTGGCTTCGTAGTTAGAAATTAGCTGTACGTTGGGTGGCAATGCCGCAATCAGTTGGTGGCGCAACTGGGTAACTTTCTCAAATATACGGTTGATCCCTATTTCTTGCAGTTCGCTCAGTGCTTGTTTTAGAGCCAATAAGCTGAAGAAATTGTAATGCCCAGCCTCTAACGTTTCGGGAGTAAACGGAATATTATCGATAGCTTGTGGAGAAAAGTCGCTTCCTGTTGTGCCAAAACCCAAAAATTTCGGGCGTAGTTGGGGGTGCAAATTTTGGTGAATATACAGAATACCGCTGCCTAGCCCAGCGGTAAGCCACTTGTACCCACTACCAATTAGTACATCTACCGGAGTTTTTTGCAAGTCAATAGGCACTACACCCAACGATTGCGTTGCATCCACTACTACCTTGACATTATGCTCTTGACGAATAGCACTGAGTTTATCTAACGGCAGACGAAACCCACTACTGTACTGTATGTGGCTGACTGCTAGTATCTCGATGTTATGCTGGCGGATACTTAGCTCAATTGCTTCTAAGGGAATACTACCATCGGGTAATGCAGCCACCGTAAACACTTCAAAACCCAACAAGTGCCAGGGTAGCAATAGTGAGGGATAGTCATCAGCCACAACCAACACCCGACGATGATCCTGCAAAAGCTGGGCAACCTGATAAATACTGGAAGTGAAATTGTTAATCAATGCTACCTCAGAAGGGCTAGCTCCAATAAACTTTGCCGCTGCTTGACGAATGATAGGCAACTCTTCGTACCAAGCATCTCGTCCTACGCTACCTTGCTGAGCATACTGCTGCGTAGCCTGCTGAGTTTTCATAGATAATAGCCCGCAACTAGCCGTGTTTAGGTAGATTTGTTGCTGGATAGCAGGGTACTTTTCAGTGTAGTTCATTCAGGATATTTTAGCTTACACAAAATAAGAAGACATACCCATTATTCGCCAAGGAGTGAAAACGTACAAACCGAAGGATATTTACCGATGGGGAATAAGCCGTTTTGTGAAGGAAGTAACTTCTAAAAAGTCTTTATCTATTTCTGACTTAGAATTCACTGAAGAAAAGAACCTGCGAATGAAGTTCTCAGTAAAAGACTTTTAATCTACACAAGATAAGATACTATTGCTTTGTCCAATCCTCTATCTTAATCCCTTCTAATCTAGAAAACTCCCTCACATTTTGCGTGACCATAATCATATTACTGGCTACAGCAGTAGAACTATTAAAAAATCGAAATCACTCATGAGCAGCCCTTGCTTTCTCAGTCTGGACTTCTGCTTTGCATAGGTTAAAATGGCATCATAAATTGGTATAATAGAAATATCTTCAATGAGAGAATCAATTACGCGATGGTGTTTCTTAGGATTAGAGCTATTCTCTGCTCCATACACCAGTTCAGCAAGCGTAATCTCTAAAATAGCGCAGTTCTATAGCCCTACCTCCAATAACTTTTTATCAAGGTCAAACCTACCCTTGAAAAAGTAAATACAGATATTAGTATCCAACAAATACTTCACTCGAAGTCTTCTGTTTCTTTACTCTGAACTCTCGAGTCTCTGATTTCTTGAATAATATCCTCGGCTGGCCTGGCATCCTCCCAAGCTCCATAAAGCGTATTTATTCTAGCTCCGCTTGTTTTTTTCGCTTCTATTGAGTCAGTCAACTTGATTATTAGTTGTTTCTTAGAATGAGTGTCCAGATTTTTCAGAAAACTGAAATATTTATCAATTGATTTCTCACTTACCCTTAATGCACCCATAATTTTATATACTTGATTCACGTCTAAATGTTGCCCGAGTGCAAGATAAACCCTACGTTCTCTAAACCAAAACACTTAATCCTGTTTAAGCATAATCATCCGAGGTAATAATCTGTTCATAAAGCAATTCCCGCATCACAATTTCGGTAAGCTCACTTTTAAAGGTAAACTCGTAGCGAATATCCATCACGTAGGCTTTCAGGCGCATCTTGAGATACGAGCGTCGGTCTTTTACTTCGTTGAAGAAAAGCACCGCAATGGGTTTGTTCAGAAAGATGTAGCGAGATGTTTGAGCCGCTTCGGTGGCAATGTGGCGCACCCGCTCGGTATCAATATCAATCGGTAGAAAAATTTCGGCTACTACCTGACAGTTGGGTTCTCCTACATTACTATTCGATACCGATTGGTTCATCAGTTCTCCATTAGGAATAGAAACCAAAGAATCGTCCGGGGTGACAATGCGGGTAGAGCGTAGCCCGATTTCTACTACTTCGCCGTAGAACGAACCAATCTCAATTTTATCTCCCATCTTAAAGGGCTGGTCGAGCAGAATAACGATACCTCCGAAGATATTCTTCAAAATATCCTGAGAAGCAAAACCCACGGCTACTGCCACTGAAGCAGTAAATGCCAATACGGTTTCTATCGGTGGCCGAATAATACCGGCAATCACTACGTAGATAACAACAATCCAGCCCACAATACGAACGACCGGTACAAAGCCTTTCACGGTAATTCTCCGTTCGGTGGTACTACGTTCAGCCAGTAGCCCAAGCAAGCGCGTGCAAAACCGAATAAGAAAATAGCCTAGTATAAATATAATAACACTCCAAATAATTTTACCTAAGGAAACCCGGAACGGAGGTTTATCAATGCCAATATTCTCAGCTATTGACTCTTCCTTTTCATCGACGAATACCGTATCTGCAACTGATGAGTCAGCTGGAATAGCCTGAGCTGAATCAAGCAATAAGGAGTCAGTCTGCCCGAAGGAGAACGTTACTTGGCTAAGCAAAAATATACAGATAATGAGGCGCATCAGTGTACGAAGTTACGAGTTTGCAGCAGATCTACCACTTGTTGGTACAGCAACGGATGAATTTGATAAACTTCGCCGGACTTAATGAGTAAGCCATCATCAAGCAACTGAATTAGCTGAAGGTTACTGGGTGCTTTAGCAGTTCCGGAAGATTGCGTTTTTTCTCGACCCGATAATTCCGAAAACTGAACGGCAGTAAGACCATCGTGCAGTAGCAGTGCGTGCAAAATAGCTATCTGCGGCACTGATAACGACTTCAAAAAAGAGTAATCCAAGGATTTTAGGCTACCGATTGTAATCTGATTATCGGTAACATCTTGAGCCGAACGTAGCCAATAAAGCAACGCAATAGCAAAATTGCCCAGGGTGATACGGCTCAAATCGTGGAAGTATTCATTTCCCAGAAACACCTGTTGCTCAGCTTCATCCATCTTCTGAAATTTTTTACTGCTCAAGTCTTCTTCTGCCGGAGCATACTGCACATCGTAGCCGCTCACCCGATGTCGCTTAAGAATAATTTCCCGCACCACTTCGGCCTTGGCGGCTGGTAGCTGAACAATATATTCAAAATGATCGGCTACCTGAACTGTTTTATCCAGATAATCCCAGGCATACTGGGTGCAAGACATGAGCCAGAATACCTGACGATGCGTGCGGGAAATAAGCTCTAGTAGCCACTTTAGGCACTGAAACCCACCCACTTTTTTCAGATAAAAATGATCCAGATGCTCAACAATGAGGATGTACCGAGTTTCAGTGGCTTGCAGATAGTTGATAATACTTTCTACGTCAGTAAACGGGTTCTCGGGTGAGAGTTGATCCTGAAAAAATGCTAGAAATTGACCTTTGTTATAGATTTGCTGATCGGCATCTGATTGAATAACTTCGTACTCCCGACGTTCGGTACGGGGTACACTATCCAGAAAAAAACGGATTAGGGTGGTAAGCCCGCTACCCTTTTGCCCTACCAAGACGGTATTGGCGTAATACCCCCGTTTCCAGTTATCAAATGCCCGGCCTAAGCGCACCATTACTTCGGGACGTTCTCGGTAAAAAACGGATTCTTTTAGCGGCTTCACACTGAACAACCGCTGGTAAACGTAGGGCAATCGGTTGACCGCTGCTTCGGTTTCAGCCAAAAAGTCTGATACTTCAGTGGTTACCTCCCCCCCGGCTTCAATGCCAATTTGCTTACGGTAAAACCCAATCTTTTGAGCACCCTCCTGGTACTTTTGCGTTATAAACCGGGCTGAACGGGGAATAGCTAAGCGGGCGTGCCGGAATGCCTTCTGTCGAACAACTTTGGCTTTCTCGGTGGCTCGAGCCCGCGCCAACCGCAACTTGAGCTCCAGTACGTAATGATTGTCTTTTAGCTCCGTGAGTTTCCGCGAGAAATCTTGAATAGATTTTTGTAGCTCAGTCTCCTGAAATTTTACTAGCACCTGAAGCTGTTCGTGCAGCCGTTCGGCATTGGTCAGACTTCGCTTGAGTCCTTCTTCAGCTACCTGCCGAGGTTCTTCTGAGGTTTCAGATTCCTGCCCATAAACGGAAATGGCTGAGTCTAGACTAAAGTAAGAAATTTGCCCTATCTCCTGCACTAACTTTTGAATATCGCTTACTTGCCGCCGGGTTTGCTGCTGAATCTCGGTGAGCGACTTCTTGAAGAGTGGCAGCATCTCGTATTCGGCCAACTGACAAGGAGAAACATAAGCAATGTCGGATATCTTCAAGGGTTGATCGTAGGCGTCGCTAGCCACCAACCCTCGCTGATCAGCAATTTTTTCTACGGCAGTTTCACTGGTTTCTTTAAACTGGTTTAGGGCAATGGCAAATCCTTGCTCGTGCATTACTGAGGTAATAACCGGAATTAACTCATTAATTAATTGCTGATCGATAGCTTTTCGCTCCTGCCGTAGTACCCGCTTTAGCTCCTCTTCCGGTTCATCCCCTATATGCTCCAGCGATTCTTGGATAATCTCAGACATACGGTCGGTCTGGGGGAGAATCTGTTTGTGTAAGCCTTGGTGCTGATCTTCTATCCACTTAAAGTAGACCAACCAGAGTTCATCCTTTACTAAGTTTAGCTCCTGGTCTAACCGCCAATCATCGTGGAGAGCAAACAAAGTGGTAGCCCAGCCTTGGGTTTTCTTTAGAAATACCGATTGATTATTTTCACTTAACCGCTGCAATCGAGCCTCCCGAAACCGATAAGTCGGCAACTCCATTGTTCCCGCCAGCTCGTAGTCTCGCTCCAGCACCGTGAGCTGAAACGTAAAAATACTGTTTAACGACTGAGGTAACGTTGTGGCATAATTTTGCAACTGCCATTTGGCCAAATCAAATTCGGCCTGGTACGTTTCCCAGCTTTCTTGAGCCAGCTCATCGGTGCCCTCGCCACTCACTAGCTGTCGGTGAGTGTTTTTATGCAGTTGACTTTGCACTTGCCAGAGTATGCGAGAAGTTTTAGTGATTACCCGGTAGGCCTCTTCCACTACCGGCAGCATGGTTAACATTAAATTCTCCTGAAATGAGAGGCGCACCAGTTTCTTAAGTGGCACATTGTATTGCCAAGGAGTGATAGGCTGAGGCGGTTTTTTCAACCACTTTCGCGCTTGGTTTTTTACTCGGATAGGACCATTATTCAACCAACGCCACTTCCTTTTTCCGAGCTTGGCCAACCTAATGAGCCAGCGGTCTTCGGCTTGGGCAACAAACCGTTCTTCTGGTTGATCACGACGTTCGCTGGTAGATACTTCTAGCAAATAGTCACCGAACGATTCTAAGTAGTCCGAAAAAAGGTCGGCAAACGGTGATGCTTTGGGTTGGAAGTAACGGCTCTCTAAAAGTCTTAATGTTTGTTCAGAATACGCTTGAATTAGAGTGGCTTTGGTATGAGTATCCTCATCTGCCGCAGCCTGCTGATAAAACTGTTCGGCCTGCTGCTGGGCTTGGTGTACAAAGGCGAGTTCTTCGTTCAGCCACTTTTGCAGTGAAGCAAGCAAATGCTCTTCCCCCAATTTCAGCACATCACTGTGAATCTGCTGGAGAGGCGTAAGAGAAGAAGCGGGTTGGAATGTACTAACTTCCACTATTTAAAGTGATACGAGGCTTTTTTGAGTGCCTCGCGTAGTACTTCCGAGGCTTTTTCTACCCCCTGCCGAATATCGTAAAACGCAGCAGTGCTGGAGTGTTTGGCGTCCTCTAAGGTTTTGTACACTTTAGAGTCCTTGCTCTTCAGATCATCCATCTGTTCGTCTAGTTTTTCCTCTAGGTCGGCACGAACTTTTTTCGCCTGATCTTCTAGCTCTTTAATCTTTTCGTAAATTTCACTTAGCGTTTCTCGAGCTTTGGTTTCGAAGTTATTGGATTGAGTCATAATCTTTAATGGTTAATATCCCAAATATTACTAAATTTTCGTTGCATTTTCAATGCATCGGATATACGAATTCACTGCCGTACACAAAAATGAACCAATTTACTTAGTGAGCAATCTGGATTGGCCTACGGACATTATGGACTACTATACCCAACGATTTGGTATAGAAACGTTATTCGGGGGACATTCAATCCAGGGGCTTTGCTATTCACAAAGTCAAAAGTTCTTACGAAAAGATCGTATCAGTGCTTATTCCTTCTTTTCTTCCAGATCGGACTTCGCACCTTTCGGTTTTTCATTAGACAGCACCTAAGAATCTTCCCCCAAGATATCAACAATTACCAGCAGTTTATTTGTGTACGGCAGTGAAATTTTAGATAAAAAAAGCGCCTGAGTCAATGACCCCGACGCTTAAAACAGTTGAAAAAATTACGCTAAACCCTATTTGTCATATTCGATACTTCGGCCTTTGTTTTTTCTATTTAGACATTAGAATAAATTCTTACGAAGCTTCAAATTAGTAGCCATCCCCCTTGCCCCCGCGCCGTATCGGCTTCACCAAGGGGGAAATAGATAAGTGGATTTAGCTACACAAAACCATCTGTAATAATCACATTTATACACTTAGGGTATTTCTAAATTTTTTGATTGAACTTCTACGCCAACTTGTGGGCTTTGGGTCCGGCAGCAACAATCTCTGAGTTGACACTCGCCTCAAACGATTTGAAATTATCTTGGAACAACCCGACCAGCTTTTCTTTGGTGGTATCAAAAGCATCCTTATCCTGCCAGCTATCTTTGGGAATCAGTATTTCAGACGGAACTCCCGGACAGCTAAGTGGTATTTCAAAACCAAAGTTAGGATCAGTTCTAGTTTCAACACCTTCCAAATCACCATTGTGAATAGCATCAATAATTGCTCGCGTATACTTCAGTTTTATCCGGGAACCAACTCCGTGGGCTCCCCCAGTCCAGCCGGTATTCACCAACCAAGCCTTAGCGTTGTGCTTCTTAATTTTATCAGCTAGCAACTCCGCGTATCGGTTGGGGTGCCACATCATGAAGGCCGCGCCGAAACAAGCGGAGAAGGTGGCCTGAGGTTCGGTCACTCCCATTTCCGTTCCGGCAACCTTAGCGGTGTATCCGGAGATGAAGTGGTAGGAAGCCTGCTCGGGAGTTAGCTGACAAATCGGAGGCAATACTCCAAAAGCATCACAAGTCAAGAAGATCACATGATTGGCGTGCCCGGCAATACTGGGAATTTGAACGTTGTCAATAAAATTGAGCGGGTAAGAAGCTCGGGTGTTCTGGGTGATAGAGGTATCCGTGTAATCTACTTTTCGGGTTTCGGGATCGTATATCACATTTTCCAGTACTGTGCCGTAGCGGATGGCATTGTAGATATCAGGCTCATTCTCCGCCGAAAGATCAATAGCTTTGGCGTAGCACCCTCCTTCAATATTAAAAACCCCAGTATCAGTCCAGCAGTGTTCGTCGTCTCCGATTAATTTTCGCTTAGGATCAGCACTCAAAGTAGTCTTACCGGTGCCGGAAAGCCCAAATAGAACCGAAACATCACCCTCGTCGCCCACATTAGCCGAACAGTGCATAGGTAACACATCTTGGAGAGGCATCAGGTAGTTCATAATGGAGAAAATGCCTTTTTTCATCTCACCCGCATATTCAGTACCCAGGATGACAATTTCTTTTTCTTCAAGATTTACGTCAACACTGGTCTTGGAGGTCATCTCCGATGTGTAGCGGTTGGCCGGGAAGCCTCCGCCGTTGAATATTACATAATCGGGGGTTCCGAAATTCTCTAGTTCTTCCTCGGTGGGCATAATCAGCATGTTCTGCATAAACAGCGCGTGATAAGCTCGGTGGCAGACTATTCGTACTTTGAGTCGGTATTTTTCGTCCCACCCCGCAAAGGCATCTACCACAAAAAGCCGCTCTCGGGTATTTAAATAATCGATAGCCCGTTCGTGGTTTACCTTATAGGTATGTTCGTCTAACTCGATGTTGATCTTGCCCCAGTCAAGGTTGTTTTCAGAATCGGGGTGGCGAACAATTCGTTTATCTTTAGGGCTTCGGCCAGTTTTCTCGCCGGAATAAACAAGTAGTGCCCCAGTATCCGAAATGGCGGTTCCCTTTTCATATCGCAGACCGATCTCATAGAGAACCGGCACACTCGAGTTTCTCAGGATTTCTTTTACATCAATTCCGTACTGAGTTAGATTAAAGTCCATGGTAGTAACAGTTGGTGGTTAAGGTCTGTGAATAACTTGCACTACCAAAGGAAAAGAAATTAGGGTCGTGACTCCATGACTTTTCTTCACCTGATTTGTGACTTTTGTCAGCTTTTCAGTGTCCGACCTGGTAAGTTTATAGGAGGAGGGATTGGGCTAGGGTAGGTTGATTATATCGTGCCGAGGTGATCTGAAGCTGTAGCAGGTATCTTTGATGTTATGTCTCGAGAAGGAGGTTACTGCGTAGATAAACCACCTATCGGCAAGCCTTACTGCAAAACTTTACATGAGTTCGTCGTATCATTTGCGAAGATTTTTGTGACGTCTGCGCTGCTTTTCTGAGGTCGGTGTATGTTTTAGCACGTTACTTTAATTTTTCTACATTCTTAAACCCAACATGCTAACCAACAATACTGAGTAAATAAAAATCAATAATGTTAGAATAGTATAATTTTTAGATTATTTAAACAAATGAACTTTAGCCTATTGCTTACTATTATGTAAGTTCTAAAGTAATACTATATTGGCTTATAGTAATAGCTATGGCTACCTTTATTACTGTTTAAATGCTATTTATATGGTTACTATTTTACTTGTTTTTTGTATTTTCATACTCTTCATCCTATCTGTTTATCTTTTCTCTAAAGCTGAACAGGAAGCTCGGCTCCGTAGGCAAAGAGATCTTTACCAATCATTGGATCAGGAAGCGGTGTTGATTACTACTATACAGCAAGGAAAAGTACAAGAGACTTGGTGTTATATTAATGACATTCGCTCTCAATTTAAGCAGGCTAATGTAACCATGAAGAATACCCCCGCCACCATTGATGGCTTCTTTAATAAATAGGTAATCCCTCTAAGCTAGTGTAAGGCTGCTTTCAGAGGCAGACTACGCACGATATTTCCTTCGGCTTCAACAAGCTGGTCTAATCGGTCGAGAACTTCATCCTCGTCAAAATAGCGCAGTGCCATATGGATAAAAATGTGGCTGTGCTTTGCTTCTGATGCCCAAAGCAGCTTATAAAAACGCTGAACCTCACTATCTTCCGCGGCTTCACTAACCATTTTGAACCGCTCACATCCCCGACACTCGATCAGCGAGGCTAATAATAGGCGGTCACGAAAACGAGTTTGAGGCGTACCTCCGTGTCCCAGTGCCATCAATTGTTTGATGTAGAGATCGGGTGCCATTTCCGCTGCTAGAGAGACTCCCCGCTGCTGCATTAGCTGGTACACCTGCTGAAAATGCTCTAACTCTTCAATGCCAGTTTCAATTAGTTCAGGGATTATTTCGTGCCGTTCGGGGTATTTGGCAACAAAACTCATCGCCATTGCCGATGCTTTTCGTTCGCAATCAGCGTGATCTTGCAAAAAATGATCAAAATCATTTATTACTGTTTCTAGCCAAGCTTGACTAGAAGCTACCGATAACTCTACTTTGTGTTGTACCATACTTCGCTTTGAATTTGAGGTAAATTTTACCAACTAGGAATAGGAATACTTGAAGTTTATGCCTCAACCGCACCTCGAGACCACTGGCCAAATATACTTTAAAAGATTTAAATGCTACCCACCTCAACTAGCAAGTAGCCTCAACCCTGATACGAAGGTTATCTGGGTAGTTCCGTGTTACGACGAACCCGATATAGTAGCTACACTCCGATCGTTGGCCGCTAATGTCTCGCCTCAATTTCCAGCTGAGATACTGATCGTAATCAATAGCAGCACTGATGAATGTAGTACCGTACTTGAGCGAAACAGAGAAAGTAAGCAACAAATAACCCAGTGGATTGAACAAGAACAACCGTCGTTTCTCAGTTGCCAGATTATTCATGTTGATGACCTCTCCCCCAAACATGCCGGAGTAGGTTTAGCTCGTAAAATTGGGATGGATGAAGCACTGCGTCGCTTTATTTCTGTTGGCTACGATGGTCTAATTATGAACCTAGATGCTGACTGTTTGGTATCAGCCAACTATTTGCAACGTGTAGAGCAGGCCTGGCTCGCCCAGCACCCGGCAGTAGTAACCAGCTATTTTGAGCATGATTTATCTCAAATTGAACAGACTGAACTCCAGCAAGGAATTATTCACTACGAACTATTCTTGCGCTACTACATCAGTGGACTACGATATGCGGAGTTCCCTTATGCTTTTCATACGGTAGGCTCCTGCATGGGCTGCCGGGCTTCAACCTACGCATTGAGTGGGGGAATGAACCGTCGCAAGGCGGGAGAAGATTTTTATTTCTTACATAAAGTAGCTCCGCTCGGCAAGCTAGCCAAAGTAACCGCCGCCACCGTCTACCCTTCGGCTCGTACTTCTAATCGGGTTCCGTTTGGTACGGGTAAGGCTCAGCTCGATTGGCTATCGCACTCCAGCCGCCACCACGCGTTGTATCACCCACAGTCTTTTGATGATTTAAAAACGTTTCTTACGCAGATTCATCACAGGTATCACCACGATATTAATCATGCGGAGCCGTTTCCACCATCGATTCAAGGTTTTCTACAAAGTCAAGATTTTGACCAAGTGTGGCACCAGTTACTGACCAACACTCGTTCGTGGCCGGTGTTTCGTCAGCGTTTTTTTGCCTGGTGGGATGGGTTCCGGGTGTTAAAGTATATTCACTACGCGCGAGATCATTTTTATCCGCCACTTTCGGCCGAAGAGGCAGGATTTAGATTATTGAAAAAACTTCGTATATTAAGAACAAATAGATCGTTTACTGCTACCGAACTACTTATTCAGTACCGACAATTAGATAGGCACAATAATTGAATTAGTAGTAATATTTTTTAAACTTTGCTCTGGATTTTTCAATAGAATAGCGAAATGACTGCGTATCCTCATAACGTAAACGTCAGTGGAAAGTCGCCTTGGCCCTGGGCTACCCGGAAAGTGCGAATTGAAGGCGATATGTACCTGACAATAGCCCGGCCTATTGGCCTCCATTGGCATCGGCGAGTGGCTAAAAGCCTGTCGGGTCAGGTTATCTTTTCGTTAAGAAAAAAAGCACCTCTTTCTCCCGATTACTTGCTGAAAGAAACTGACCGCCCTACAGTAGCCATTCGCCCAATTCAGATGGGTCACTGGCTCTGCAAATCGGCTACCGATGCGCTAGAGGTTTACCATTTGGGTGGTTCTAAGAGTATAATCTCCCAAAATGGCTGCCAGATTGCTATTATGTCTATTCAACCCGGATTTTCCTTGCTTAACGATCATCAGGTTCATTTGCGGGTAAATAAGGAAGAGTATCTGAATTTATCGATTGCAATGGCCCTGTTGTTAGACGACTACCAATTACATCTGAGCGGTAATATTTTTCCCCAGACTAAAGTTTCTACCCTACAAACCGGCTAAGCTAATCGCATTTTGCGTACTTTTGCGGTATGACCGGGCAAAAAATCCTTGGGGCAATCATCGGAGGAACACTCATTGGTTTTATTATTTTTTTCGTTCTGTTTCAGCGCGTTGATTATCGCCCCCTCTCTGAACAGCCCTATTATCAATCAGCGTTACAGCAACTAGATAGTTCTCACTTTTCTGTAAGTCAAAATGGTACGTTTAAATCTGGCTGGAGTAAGCGAAATATCACCCCATCTCAGCCCGCTCACCTAATGGGTTATGGCTGGAAAGGTGATTATCAACAGGTGCATGATTCGCTGTGGGTACGCGCCTTGGTACTGCAATTAGATACACTGACCGTAGGCATCGTAGCCTACGATTTGATGTTGACCCCACCGCTGGTTGCTCAACAAGTAAAGATGGCTTTATCAGATGTGGGAATGGATTACGTCTACTTCAGTGCTACTCATACGCATAAAGGGTACGGCGGTTGGGAGCAGGGCTTGGGGCGCGAACTAATTTCCGGTTGGCATAATCCTGATTTGGTAGGGCTGCTGGTCACCCAAACTGTTGCTGCGCTACGCGAGGCTTACAAACGGGTTTTGCCTAGCAAAATTGCGTACGCCCAATTTGAGCTAGATTCTTTGGTAAATAATCGATTGGTACACAACGGGCCAGTAGAGCCTTACCTACGAGCCATCTACTTTCAGCGAGCTGACAGTACCCAGGCAATCTTCAGTAGCTTTGCCGCTCACGCTACTTTTACCGATTCTAAATTGAAGAGCCTCTCGGCAGATTACCCGGGCGAACTGGTTAGGCAACTAGAAGATAACCCCACGGTTGACTTCGCTCTGTTTGCAGCTGGAGCGGTTGGGAGCCACAGCCCGAATAAACCCAATCCATTTTCTTATGAGAAGCTGCAAACTTACGCTAGCCATCTAGCAACTCCTTTACTATCGGCAACTGATAGTCTTCCCTACGACTCGGTAACCCAACTCGGATTCGCTGAGATCGACCTCCCCCTGGGCGAAGCCCAACTGCGAATTACTGAAAAATGGCGCGTTCGCCCACAGTGGTTTCGGCACGCTTTAGGAGAACATTCTCCTACCATCAGTTTTCTCCAGTTGAATAAATTGAAGCTAGTAGGTACTCCCGGCGATTTTTCTGGACTATTGTACAACCGCATTGAGTCAGCTGCTAACCCAGTTATTGTAACTAGCTTCAACGGTGAATACATTGGCTACCTCATTCCTTCGGATCGCTATCACCTTAACCACCGCGAAACCCGTAGCATTAATTGGTACGGGCCTTACACTGGCGATTACGTAACAGAAATTATCAATGAGTATTTATCGCTTACCTCCCACTAACAAAAATATGACTAGCCACTTTGCTCGATACGCTAATTAGCTGATCAGCTACCTGAAGAATCATAGAATGATCGAAATCTAAGATACTATTTACCTTAACTTTCGTTTGCAGATGTAGGCCCTGTTGGGATAAGAAATTCAGCAGCGTGGGTTCATCTTGCGTTACTCTCACAATTTTAGCGGTTTCACCCACTGAGAGAGTAGAAAGAAGGCGATGCTCGCCACCGTCCATCACCCCGTCTTTATCCGGAATAGGATCGCCGTGCGGGTCTACTTTAGGGTTCCCCAAAAAATCATCTAGGCGATTAACAAGTTTCTCCGATTCAATGTGTTCCAGTTGCTCAGCAATTTCGTGCACTTCGTCCCAGGCAAAACCCAGCGTTTCTACCAAAAACACCTCCCACAACCGATGCTTTCGAATGATACTCAACGCAATATTTTTCCCCTTTTCGTTTAGCTCTACTCCTTGGTATTTGGTGTAGTCCACCCATTGCTGCTCTTCCAGCTTACGAATCATATCAGTCACTGTAGAAGATTTCACTCCCAAGTGGTCAGCAATTTGCGTAGTAGACACCCGCCCGATCTGTTCTCGTGACAGATGGAAAATGGCTTTCAGGTAGTTTTCTACTGTATGGGTTGTAGTAGTGGGCATAGATCAAAAATAGAAAAAATCCTACGAAGGTCAGCCTAAAAATTTGTGTGATAAGCCAAATACCTCGTTTATTTTGTAATGCCGCTAGGTATTGGTTTCACCTGCTTTTAGTGCCGCAATCGTTTTTTGGTATTCTTTTTCTTTTCTAGCCATTTCTTCCTGTGTTGCTTCAAGCTCTTCCATACTCAACCGCATGGCCTCTTCCTGCGTTCGCATTTCTTCTGATTGCTCTTGGGCTTTGGCCAGTAGCACCTCCGTACGCTGCCTAACCATAAGGGAAGCTATTACCGAAGCCATTCTTTCTACTACTTTCTGAATGAACTCTTGCTGATAGTCAGTGTATACTTTTAGCGAGGCAATCTCTAACATAGCAACCACCTCATCATTTACTTTCGCTGGCACAATCAATATACTGGATGGATCGGTTTCGCCGGTACCTGACCTCACCTTCGCATAATTGCTGGGTATTTCTTCTAGGTATACGATCTCTTGTTCTAACCACGCTTGCCCAAGAATATCTTCGCCAGGTTCTACCTTGGCTTGTACATATTTTTTTCTCCCCCAAGCATACGTGAAAACCAGTTCAAGATAGGGTGCTTCCGGATTTTCATCATTAACAATAAAAAGTGCCCCCTGGTTAGCCTCTATATGCTTAATAAGAGCCGATAGAGTATGGTGCGCTAGCTCCTCTAAATTATCATGACTATTCATAATGAGGTCACTAAATTTTGCTAACCCGTCCGACATCCAGTTTCGCTTCTGATCCTCTTCCTTCGCCTTTTGCAGTTGCTCACGCATCTCTAAGAGGGCTTGCCCGAGGGAATCCTTATCGCTTGCTACTTCAATACTTTTGTCGTAATTACCTTGCCCAATCTGTTTGGCAAAAGTAACTGCTTCGGCCAAATGACGTACCATAGCATTGATATTGTGCACGGCTTGCCCTATTTCATCTTGACTTTTGTAGCCTTTTACTTTTGATAAATCTCCCTGTGCCAGCCGATGAGTGGTTTCCTTAATGATTTTAGCTGGGTTGGTTACTGCCTTCTTAACGATGTACAGGGCAATGACTACTAGCAAGCCGTTTAGTAGCAAAACGGTAATTAAGACTGCGTCAGAGGCCCATTGTTTTCTCTTACTATCCAGTACATACCGCTTCACTAGTGTGTTATTTCTGGTTAACATATCCATCGCATTTTTTTCAATAAACGCCAAAGCTGCTGAAACCTCAGGGTTTACTATTTGCGTAGGATATGCCTGTTGCACCATATTTCCAGCCGAATCAAGCACGCCTACCGACTGTACTGTGTCTACGTGGAGGGGCAATTTCAATATAGTTTCAGCTCGTTGCTTGTAAGGTACCCAAAGCTTTTCCGCAGATAATAGTGTGGGAATTACTTGGGGATCAGTAGGAGGAAGCAATTGATTGTTGCTAAAACCAGGGGCTACCCCTCCTATTTTTAAAGCCTTAAGGGAAAAATCATGTAGGTCAATCGCTTCTCTCAATGCAGGCCTTTCATCTTCTTGTCCCCTAATGATACGTTGAGCCAAAAAACCAACTCGTTGGACAAGCATTCGATTTCTACCCGCAATGTCTACCACATGGGTATCTGCTTCCTGCTTGTTTTGAAAATACTTGACTGCGGCACAGTTCAGAAAGGTTAGTACGACAAATAGACTGAGTATACTTCCTAATTTTACCTGTATACTTTTGTTTTTAAAATCTTCGGATAAGCTAAACATGGGCACAATTTCTAATCTTTGTAAAAGACCGCATTATGCCTTAAAAAGAAAATACCGACAAAAAGAATAAATTACCCAAGTATTTTCTTATAGTAATTTTTATATCACGTAAGTATTCTTCCGGTACCAGGGTACAGTTCTATTATGGTTTTTTCAAGAATTAAGACTAATTTATGAATCAATGTGTGTATTTTACGGGGGATGACGGTATTGGCATACTCAAATAATTGAAATGAATATCCCTACATTTATCTTTAGTATGGTAGCATCACTTGAAGTGAGATACTCAAAAAATGTCAAAACCACTCTTGCCCTTACATTTTCTTCTTTGGCTATTAGCTCGGCATTCTAAAAACTCACTTTTGTTTACTATTTTTTTACATAGCTGTAACATGCATTTTCACTAAAGCTAAGAGCGTGTTTGAACTTTATCCTTTAGTTTTCTGATGGCTGTTTTCCGCCCATACTTCGCCTTTTTTTCGGACGATAGCTTAGGCTATCCTCCTCAAAAAGAGTCTCGTCTGTCCGAAAAACACCTCATAATAAATTCTAAAAATAAAATCCAAACACGCTCTAATACTGATAGAATTTCTGCATGCTTGTTTCCGCAGCTTAGCGCCAACTTTAGCCTACTTAACATTTGCTCTTTCAGCTCGCTCCCAAGTCACGGATTGATTACCCTTTAAATACCTGATGATTCCCCGGAACACAGCGTAGTTCATAATAAAAAAGTAGTAAGGAATAAAAAAGGCTTTAATTTTGATTGATTTATTTGCCAGAATGTAACCGACCAAAGCTGCTACGTAAAAGAATATTTGCCCGTAAAATGTTAGCTGATAAAAGCCCCGGTAGTTGTAGAGCAAAATATTTAAGACAAAAACTAATACCAGAGCAAACGGAGTAACCGTCCAGCGCAACACTCGGTGAGAGATATACTGGAAGCTAAGAGTGCCGTAGCGAAAAATATTCAACAAAGCCTTTAGCCGGACAATGGCCTGAATGCCCCCAGCCGCAATTCTGATTTTACGCTTGAGTTCTTCCTTCACTGAGGCTGAAGGGCCTTCCTGAGCATAAGCATCGGGTTCATAAGCAATACGGTAGCCTTTTTGGGCTATTCTAAGCGTCAGATAGAAATCTTCAATTACTGTATCCTGCGGAATGTTTTCGTAGAGTTCGGTTCGGACAGAAAATAGCTCACCCGCTGCGCCTACTACTGAATACAGTTCGGCATCCCAGGTTTTCAGGGCTGATTCGTACTTCCAGTAGAATCCTTCACCCGCTCCACTAGCGGAGTCTTTCTCAGCTACATGAATTCGCTTCTCTCCGGCTACCCCACCAATCTGAGGGTTTTGATAATGACGAACAATATTGCGAATAGCTTCAGGATTCAAGTAGGTATTAGCATCCGTGAAAATGACAACAGGGGTGTTTACCTCCTTCATTGTACGATGTACCGCAGCAATTTTCCCTCGTCGTTCGGGTTGGTGCAGCAGTTTTATTTCAGAGTACTGACGAACAATATCGGGGGTTGCGTCGGTTGAACCATCGGTAACGATTACCACTTGCCGTTTATTCGGGGGATAATCTAGCTGAAGAGTATTCTGAATCTTTTCATCAATAAAACCGGCTTCATTGTAAGCAGCGACTACAATAGTCGTCTCCGGGCAGAATTCCTGATAATCAATAAACTCACGCTGTTTTTCTCTCAATCTTTTTAGGCCAACCAACAGACGAAGGATAATTCCGTAGCCTACGTACGTGTAGACTACCAGCGAAAGGCAAAGCCACCAGAGAACCTCAATAATTTGCAATACGATAGTTGTTTGAACTTTTACTTCTGCGGCGGTTGGCTCGGGCGCACCTCTACTTTACTCGGTAGGGTACGCGGATGCATATGCATTAAATCCACCACCATCTGCCCCAAGTCTTCAATCTGAATTTTCCAGTGATCTTCACTATTGGGTTGATGATTGTTAAAGTAGGTAGCTACTGAACCTGGCATAATGGTTGAAACTTTAATTCCGTGCTGGCGCAAATCGAGCATTGCCGCTTGGGTAAACCCAGTTAAACCAAACTTACTAGCATTGTAAGCTGACCCACCCGCAAAGAAGTTTGTCCCCGCCAAACTAGAAATCGTGATAATGTAGCCTTTTGAAGTTTTCATCGCATCTAAGCTAGCCTTGATACTGTAGAATACTCCGGTCAGGTTGGTGTCAATAGTTTCGTTCCACTGCTCAGGTGTTAAATCTTCAATAGAGGCAAAATGACCTAAGCCAGCATTCGCGACTAATAGATCTAACTGCCCCCATTCGCTGAGTAGTTTATCTACTGCTTGCTGCTGCGATTCCATACTTCGCACATCGGCCTCTAGCCCCAGGGCTTGTCCGTTGCTAGCTTGGTTAAGTTTTTCCGCAGCCTCATCGGCGCTGGACTGGGAGCGACTAGTGATGGCCACTTTCATTCCTTGTTTCATTAAGGCTTCAGCCACTCCGTAGCCAATTCCCTTGCTCCCTCCGGTAACTAAGGCAACTTTATTTTCTAAATTTTGCATAAAAAAATCATTTGCGGTTGTAATGTATATAGTCTACTGATTTTTCGGTAAAGAGTTTAGTCGTGCTATGATTATCGCTGAAAGATTACACCCCTTTGCCAAGCTACTTAGGATAGTCAAAAGCCAGCGGCTCATTCACTCGCTCGTGCCAGGGTAAACCGTACTGGTTCAGCGCTTGCATAAACGGGTCAGGGTTAAGCTCTTCTACATTATAGACTCCAGGGCGCATCCACTGCTTAGTTAACATTAACATCGCTCCAATCATGGCGGGAACTCCGGTAGTGTAGGAAACTGCCTGGGCACCTACCTCCTGATAGGTTTGGGCGTGATCACAGTTGTTGTATACGTAGTACGTTTTCTCCTTTCCATCCTTTAGTCCCTTAATTTGGCAACCAATAGACGTTTGTCCTTGATAATCTTCACCCAAGGAAGATGGTTCAGGCAACAGTGCCTTCAGAAACTCCAGCGGAATAATCTCTTGCCCCCTAAATTTTACGGGATCAATGCGGGTCATGCCTACGTTTTCCAGCACTTGCAAGTGAGTAATATACTGGGGCGAGAACGTCATCCAGAAGCGAGCGCGCTTGAGGTGCGGAATATTTTGGGTAAGCGATTCTAGCTCTTCGTGGTACAGCAAGTAAGATTCCCGCTCCCCTATTTCGGGATAATCAACTGGCTGATGAATTTCTAGTGGTTCAGTTTCTACCCACTGCCCCTTTTCCCAGTAGCGTCCGTTTTGCGTAATCTCCCGAATATTTATTTCAGGGTTGAAATTAGTAGCAAACGCTTTGCCGTGGTCTCCGGCATTGCAATCTACAATATCCAGATAGTGAATCTCATTGAAATAATGCTTCTGAGCGTGAGCCGTGAACACCCCGGTTACGCCTGGGTCAAAACCGCAACCTAGCAAGGCCATAATTCCGGCTTGTTCGTAGCGATCACGGTAATCCCACTGCCACTTGTACTCAAACTTGGCTACGTCGCGCGGTTCATAATTTGCCGTATCCAGGTAATGTACCTTCATGGTGAGGCAAGCATCCATAATGGTTAAGTCCTGGTACGGCAGAGCCACGTTAATTACTAGCTGAGGTTCAAACTCCTTCATCAAGGCTACCAAATCCATCACGTGGTCAGCATCCACTTGGGCAGTAGTGATTACAGCCGAAGGAAACTTTTTGCGAACTCGTTCGGCAATTCGGTCACATTTAGTCTTTGTACGACTAGCCAATAGTATTTCGCTGAATATAGATGATACCTCGGCACATTTGTGAGCCACCACGTTGCCTACTCCGCCAGCTCCAATAATTAAAACTTTGCTCATGATTGTTTAATTATGCATGTTTAGCTGAAAAGCTAGTAGTTGCAAGTTTAAGATTTCAGGATACAGGTTCCAAACTACGTCATTATAACCTTCAACTTAAAAACCTAAAACTTGTAAACTTTAATAACCTTGTACTTATTGAAGAACTTTTTTACTAACTCGCTGTTGTATCTACAACATATTGAACCATTACTATGCAAATTGAGGAAGAGATTCAGCAGACGAACTTTAAGAACCCGCTACATAAGGCGGTGCTGAACGTTAAGTTTACAGCCAACTGGTTGTCTGGTATTTCATTGCCCATCTTCAAAAAGTACGGTATTTCTGAAGAGCAGTTCAATGTACTTCGCATTCTCAAGGGGCAGTATCCCACCCCCTCCTCTCTCCAACTCATTACCGAACGGATGCTCAACCGCATGTCGAACGTTACTCGTCTGGTAGAGAAACTCAGAGTTAATGGGTATGTTACTCGGGAAATTTGCCCCGAAAATCGACGCCGGGTTAATATCTTAATCACTAAGAAAGGACTCAATTTACTGGAGCAAGTATCGCCGGAAATTGACTTGGTACTGAATCAAGACAACCAACTTACTGACACTGAGATAAAAACCCTGAATCAATTACTGGACAAGATTCGTCAGTAATCTACCCCCGAACCTGCCCTTCGCCGTAAATTAGGTATTTGTAGCTGGTTAGCTCGGGTAAAGCCATTGGCCCCCGAGCGTGTAGTTTTTGGGTACTGATACCAATCTCGGCTCCCATGCCGAACTCACTTCCGTCGGTATAAGCCGTAGATGTATTCGCGTAAACGGCTGCCGCATCTACCGACTGCATGTATTTCTCTACAACTGATTCATCTTCCGCAACAATAGCCTCGCTATGTTTGGAGCTGTACCGGGCAATATGATCTAATGCTTCATCTAAGTTCGCTACTGTTTTAATAGACATTTTATGAGAAAGAAACTCGGTGCCGAAGTGCTCGGGGAAAGCCGGATACAGCAGTTCGTCCGGATATACACCTGCCAGTACGGTATAGCTTAGCTGATCGGCATAAATCTTTACATCTTCTGAAGCTAGTTTCTGAATGATCTCCGGTAAATTCTGAAGGCGTTCTTGGTGAATAACCAGACAATCTAGCGCATTGCAGACACTCACTCGCCGAGTTTTGGCGTTAAACACAACAGCTTGCCCCTTTTCCAAATCACCACTTTTATCAAAATAGGTGTGAACAATACCCGCTCCGGTTTCAATTACTGGCACTTTAGCGTTCTCTCGTACGTAGTTGATCAAGTTCTGGCTACCTCGGGGAATAATTACATCTATGGCACCTACGGCGTTGAGCAACTTCTGCGTAGCTTCCCGAGAAGCAGGCAACAGGCTCATGAGGTTTTGGTTCAGACCGTGTTCTTCAAGCACCTGATGAATGACCTCAGCAATGGCTAGGTTAGAGTATTCGGCATCGCTCCCCCCTTTCAGTACCGCTACGTTCCCGGCTTTTAAGCAGAGGGCAAACACATCAAACGTTACGTTGGGACGAGCTTCGTATATTACTCCTACCACCCCCAACGGCACTGATTTGCGAACCAAGCGCAGCCCACTGTCTAAAGTTCGCTCTTCCTGTATCTTTCCCAGTGGCGATGGCAGTGTGGCTACATTTCGCATATCCTGAGCAATTGCTTCAATTCGCTCGGCGGTAAGCTGCAAGCGATCGTACTTAGGATTAGCCGGATCCATGCGGTCTAAATCCTTCTGGTTTTCCGTCAGAATAAAATCGGTACGCGCTACCGCAGCATCGGCTACTGCTCGAAGCACTTCGTCAATGGTGGTATTACTTAACTGCAAAGCATCGCGACTCGCTTGTTTTATAGCTGAGAAATCGGCTACCGTTTCTGCTAGTATGGACATATTACGTTAGGTTTACAAAATGGGAAAGTTACAAAAGCCGCACTAGAATGACTATTCCACCACTAATTTATTCTACGCTTTAATCATAATCTTGATGCTTACTCGTTTTCCTCCAAACGCTCTTTACAGATGAAAACTATTGCCCCTTTTTTCTTAGCCCTGCTTTCTCTACAATCGGTCTTTGGTCAAACTGAATGGGGAATACACACTGGTGGTGGGATTTCTGATATTGTTTTGGTTAATGAACCCGACGTAACGGGGATTAGTTTCTCAGATGAAGAGTACCAGCCAAAACCGTCGGTGTTAATAGGAATATATAGCTCCTTTTCGCTTTTTTCAAAAACCAACTTAGTTGCTGGTTTACAGTACACGAATAAGGGAGCCAGAATAGATAACTCCTTCGGTAGCACTTCTCAGTTAAACTTACACTATGTGAGCATCCCAGTACTAGTACGCTATCATCCATTTAATCAGTGGTTTATAGAGGTAGGGCCTGAGATTGCCCGCTTAATTGCCTCCGGAAGTGGGAGCAATACATTCGATTGGTACGAACCGTTTGATATCGGGATTAACGGTGGACTTGGTTATCATTTCTCTGAAAAATGGAGTACAGCACTACGCTACTATTTGGGCTTATCCAATGTGTGGACTGATTTGCAGCTAACTGATACTCAAGGAAATTTGATAGATCATGATATGAAACTACAAAATCGATTTATGCAATTATCCCTCATTCGTAGTATGGGCACGTTTTAATTGCCTTTTCGTTCTTCGCTAGCTCGCTAGATTTATGGAGTAATCGTTTCAATGCTTCCGTCAGGCCGATGGGTAAGCTCGGTTACTTTAATATTTCTCAGATGGGTCTGCCCATCCGACAGTTCAGTATCGTGGTAAAATAAATACCATTTCTCGTTAAATTTCACGACAGAATGATGGTTGGTCCACCCTAACACTGGATTTAGAACTACTCCCTGGTAGGTGAAGGGGCCGTAGGGATTATCTCCGGTGGCGTAAGCAATATAATGAGTGTCACCGGTAGAATAAGAGAAGTAGTACGTACCCTGGTATTTATGCACCCAAGCCGCCTCGAAAAATCGCCGTTCATTATCACCTGCTACTAGTGGTTCACCGTTCTCATCCAAAATCACTACATCCTTCGGCTTTTCATCAAAACTAAGCATATCATCGGCCAAACGAGCTACTTTAGCACTGATAGCCGGTTGATCGTCGGCCGGATACTCATCTACAGCAACGTACTCCCCGCTCTCCCAGCGCTGTAGTTGCCCACCCCAAATACCACCGAAGTACATATAATACGCGCCATCAGTATCTTCAAATACGGCCGGATCAATGCTAAAGCTTCCCTCAATAGGCTCATCTTGTGGTGCAAATGGGCCAGTAGGTGCGCTGCTGGTGGCTACCCCAATTCTAAAAATATTCTCTTCATCTTTAGCGGGAAAGTACAAATAGTACGTGCCGTTTCGGTAAGCAGCATCGGGAGCCCACATTTGTCGTTCGGCCCAAAGAACGTCGTCTACCGATAAAGCAGCCCCGTGATCCGTTACATTATCGCCTACTTCGGCCATAGAGAATACGTGGTAATCCTGCATGTCGAATTGGCTACCCAGATCATCCGCCGCTATTCCTGACTCCACGTCGTGGGAGGGATAAACGTAGAGGGTATCGTTGAAAACGTGAGCCGAAGGATCGGCAGTGTATATGTGAGATACTAGAGGAGCTGTCAAAAACTGCTTTTCGGTCACACTATCCGCACTAGCTTCGGTAGCCTCTTCGGTATTTGCTTCACCAGAACCGGAGGACTGGCAGCTTAATGTAGCATAACTAAGGACTAATAGTACGGCGGTAGGCAGTAGTAGGTTAGTATTTCTCATCTCGGTAGTTTTATCGGTAAAGTAGTTCAATCTTATTACTTGAACAAAGGTAAAGAAGGGTAATCGTTGTCAGACTGTGTACTGATGTAGCAATCTACTGTCTTTCTATGATAGTACGCCACTAACAAAAAAAGAAAAAGGTCAACCAAAAAGATTAACCTTTATGCCCTCTGAGGAGCTAAGCTGTTGTAAAGTAGCGAAAAAAGAAGTAAAACTGTAAAATGAAGAATTTTCAAGAATTCCGATTACATATTCACCAATGTACAAAACAATAATCAAAAAAGCACACGTATTACCATTTTTTGAAAATTATTTATATGAATATAGTACTACATTACCAGCTAACCCTCTACCTATAGGATATTCATTATGAATGTGGTGATGGATAACTATATTTTGTAGATTAAAGCGAAAAATTCTCTTGACCTATAATTTCTACCTTTGTCGGCAATCAGTAAGCTGACCCACAACTATGCCAGCCAACGGAACTGAACTTAAGAAGTCGTACTTACCAGAAGAAGCTACCTCCCCTCGTAAACTTGGAACTTTTGGTGGAGTATTCACCCCTTCCCTACTAACTATTCTGGGCGTAATTATGTACCTCCGCTTTGGCTGGGTAGTAGGCAACGTGGGTTTAATTGGTACGCTGGTTATTGTTACTCTTTCTACTAGTATTACCTTCTTAACCGCGCTATCCATTGCCTCAATCGCTACCGACACTCAGGTGAAGGGCGGAGGAGCCTACTATATGATTAGTCGATCGCTGGGAATTGAGGTAGGCGGTGCCGTAGGTATTCCACTCTTTATTGCTCAAGCACTATCGGTAGCACTGTACGTAATTGGGTTTGCCGAAAGTATAGTAGCCGTTTTTCCGATGCTCAATATGACGCTAGTAGGTTGTGGAGTTACCGTAGCCATCGGGCTACTGGCTTTGTTTTCGACTGAGGCCACTATCCGTATTCAGTACTTTATTTTGGCTGCCATTGTTATTTCCTTGCTGTCGCTGGTATTCGGTAGTCCGTTGGAAGATGCTCCAACAGAAATAATGGGAGCCGCAGCCAATCGGCCGAGAGAAGGCTTTTGGATAGTATTTGCCGTATTTTTCCCAGCCGTGACCGGTATTATGGCGGGAGTAAACCTGTCGGGTGACCTGAAAGACTCAGCTAAATCCATTCCCAAGGGCACCTTTTTGGCAGTAGGCTGTGGCTACTTGGTTTATATGGTTTTACCCATCATCTTAGCTTCCCGCGTTGATGCCAACACGTTAATCGATGACCCGCTGGTGATGCGGCGCATCTCGCTGTGGGGCGATGCTATTTTGCTGGGAGTATGGGGAGCTACCCTATCTAGTGCGGTAGGCAGTATTTTAGGCGCCCCTCGCATTCTACAAGCTCTAGCCCAAGATCAGGTGCTGCCCCGTAGCTTTCACTGGCTAGGCAAGGAGCATCCGGCTAGCGGTATTCCCCGGGCGGGCACCATCTTCACGATGGTACTAGCGATTATCGCCGTAATACTCGGTGACCTGGATATGATCGCCCCCATTCTTTCCATGTTTTTCTTAACCACCTACGGGGTGCTAAACGTAGCGGCGGGTACCGAACGGTTATTGGGTAGCCCCTCCTTCCGACCCAGTTTTCGTACTCACTGGTTCTTCTCACTGTTGGGAGCCATCGGCTGTGTGGCAGTTATGTTTCTTATCAATCCGCTGGCTACCCTCATAGCTATTCTGCTGGTAGGGACTACCTTTATCTGGCTGAAACGAAGAGGATTACGCACTACTTGGGGCGATGTGCGACGGGGCATGTGGCTAGCTCTTACCCGTACTGCCCTCCTACGCATTGACCATACTCCCGATCCTAAGAACTGGCGTCCTCACTTACTGGTACTATCGGGGGCACCCACCCGTCGGTGGCATCTGATTGAACTTTCGCAAGCCATTGCCCAGCGAAGCTCCTTACTCACCGTAGCCACCGTACTCATCACCGACGACATTGCCTACAATCGGTTAAAGTCATTGGAAGGTAATATTAAAGACTATTTAGAAGAGCGGGGAGTAGAGGCACTGGTAAAGGTTACCTCCGATGAAGACCCGTTTAGCGGTGGGGTGCGGCTGGTACAAACCTACGGCATTGGTGCTTTAGTACCTAATACCATCATATTAGGCGATACCCGCGAACTCTCCCACCACGGCCCCTACTGCGCCATGATTCAGCAGTTTTATGAAGCTCGTCGGAACGTGGTGATTGTGCGGGATGATGAAAAAGAGGGCTTTCAGCGTAAGCAGACGATTGATGTATGGTGGGGCGGACTACGAAAGAACGGTGCCTTAATGATGATTCTGGCGTACCTAATTAGAAATGACCCCGCTTGGCGATTCGCTCAGATTACCGTAAAGATGGCTGTTCCTTCGGAGGCCGCGGCCAAGGATGCTGAGGCTAATCTCAAGCAAATTATTCAGAACATGCGGATTTCCTTTCAGCAAAAGATTATAGTTAATCCCGAAACGCCCTTCTGGACGCTACTCAAGCAAGAATCCCAGTCGGCAGATTTGATTATGCTCGGTTTGGCCGAACCTAATGAGAACTTCTTAGCTTACTACGAGCAACTCTCCGAACGCACCCAGGGGCTACCCGCCACTATGTTTGTGCTGGCTGCTCAGGAAATTGCCTTTGAAGAGATTTTACTCTGATACTGAAGTCTACTCCAGTAGCTTGCTTACCCCTTCTGCCTCAAACAGAATTTTGCCAATTTTAACGGTAGACCAGCCTTCTCGTAGGCGATAGGTAAAGTGGGGAATTCCTTCTTCCAATCGGCACTCAATAAAGCACTTTTTGATGTGATCCTCACTATTATCAATTTGCTCCTCTAAGTGCAGCAGATGCGTAGAAATAAAGAAAAGTGAGCCAGTAAACTTACCCAGGCGATTCACAGTGCTCAACGTGATTTCCTGAGCATCATCAATATTGGTGCCTTTGAAAAGTTCATCAAACATAGCAAAGCACTTTTTCCCTTCGCTGGCTAGCTGTAGCACTCTTTTCAGGTTCTGTATTTCTGCCATAAAGTGACTGTACCCGCTCGATAGATCATCCTTCACATTAATCGAGATAGCCACTACATCATAGTGGGGCAGTACACAATGCTGAGCGGGCACCGCTAGCCCGATATGAGCCAGATAAGTGCATAGCCCCACCGATTTTAGCAGTGTTGATTTTCCCGACATATTTGGACCAGTGAGAAGTACGGTATTCTCCCCCGGCATCACTTGAATGCTATTCTTTACGGGCTCTTCTACTAATGGATGGTAAAAGCCGTTGATCTGAAACTTACTATCACTGAATTCTGGAAAGGTGAACTGATGCTTCTTTATGGCTTTTGCAATAGAGTGATAGGCTTCAAAGCGAAAAAAGAACTCCCAAAAGGCATCAATCTCGCTACTGTCTAGCGTAGCTAGAACCTGCATCAACTCTACCATTCTTGCTACTGAAAATTTATCTTCGTTGATGATGTGGGCAAAGTAATCTAAGCGTAGCTTTTGTAGGAACTGATTCGCGATCTTCAAATCTCTACGGTAGCTTTCGGGAAAGTACTGGAGCTTCATTTGCTCTAGATACCTACCATAAATCCTATCCAGAAATAATATCATCTGCACGAGCTGCGACCGCCGCTGACTGCGTTCCCCTTCCGAGAGCTGTAACCTTAGCCTGGTTTTTATGGTAGATTCCCCTAAGTCTATTCGTTGGTTAGCAATATCCGTTAGAAAAGAGTATGTTTCTCGCTGATAGAGCGTGGGGTACGAGAAATTTTCCAATACTTCCCAGTTTTGTATGTACCCTCGGCAGATGTGTTGTCTTTCTTGTATTGCATCCAAACTCATACCGGAAGCACTTAGCATATCCCGCAGAGCAAGCTCAGCCTGAGTACTATTCGTATAATTGAAGATGGGGATAACATCTTGCTCCAAGTTAAGGTCTTGCACCAGCATCATAGCAGCTTCTCTATTGTGTAGGCGGAAAACTTCTCAAACGCCTTTATCATTCCTATGGGATCAGTAATAAGGTTAATCAAAATCTTAGGCATAACCCCAGTCACTTCTAGCACAATCGCCATAATGGGTAGCAATGCGTACATCCGAAGGGAGTAGCTGAACTTGGTGTTTACATTTTGCCAAACCGCTTCGCCAATAACCTCCATTTTCTCCCGATAGTGCCAGAGTATTAATAAATCTAATAGAATATAAAACGAAAGTCGCCAAGCAAAGCCAACCTTAAGCGCGTAGGGCATCGCGGTTAAGTCAATTAGCAAAATAATACTGATTATTGGTATAAACATCAATGCTCCGATAATAGCGGTTCGGTTGATAATCAGCAGCGAACTACAAATGATTTGCATCACCCCCACCACGATTTTTAAGGGCTGATGGTCGAACAAGTACCAAGATACGCGAAACAGTGATAAATCTTTTAATGGAGTAAGTAGCTCTTCTTCACTAACCCCAAATTGCCCACTATTGAGTTTACTGTAGCCATAACGAAGGAAAGTCCAGCCCAGCAGAAAGCGAGCGACCAAGATGAAGTAATCCCAGTACTTTGCTTTTGGGGTGTTTTTTAGTTGGTGTATCATATTGTTAGGTTTTAGAAGGGTAGCATGAAGTAAACAGCCTCGTTCAGTAGTTCCATAAACGAAAGCCTACTAGTCCTTCGGTAGCCAGATAAGCTGATATTATGCTGAGTGACAAAGCCACTGACAGCAAATAATAGTTAAGCAACGTTTTTTGCTGACTGATTAAGCGGTATCCGGCTACTGCCAACGTTAGCACCGCCAAGGCTGGAGCAAAGATAGTCCCTAGATAAACAGCAATCTCGAGCCAGTTCTGACTACCAATGGAGTATGTCTTATACACGAATAAATAAGCAGCAGTTGCTAAAGTAAACAGCGCTATTACAACCGACAGCACCGCCGGAAGCCGAAATAATGCTTCCTTAGTCGGTAGCTTCTTCCTCGCCCAAGCTACCCCCCAAACAAGCCCGAAAGGCAGCACACTCAACCCTATTATGGCTGAACCGATCAGGGTAGCTTTTAGCAGGGTGAGGGGTAGACGTGCGGTTTTTCGGTAGTAACTGTTCATCGTCACTAGCACCGAATTTCCCTCGTCATCTTTCGTCAGAGCTACCGCTGGGAAGTCCGTATTGGTATACCGGAACGTACTATCGGTTACTGGAACAAGCTCCCACATAGCTCCAGAAGGGGGTTGCATATACAAACGGTTGCTTTCCAGCTTTAGTGAGACTCCGCCTAGCTGGTCTATCAAATTACCGATAGCATCCTTCGAGCTGCGATGTTGATAAAATCCTAAGAACGGGGTAATATATTCTTGGTTAAGTGGATAAGTGGCAGGTAGGTTGGTATTCTTCTCGGGTAAATGCTGCGTAAGAAAATCAGCTACTAGTTGCCGGATCGGTCGTAGTCCCCGCCCTGCGTTAATCGCTACGGCGTAGCCAATACCCTGCTCTCGATTATAGCCGTAGTAGGATACAAAGCCAGGAACGCTTCCCCCGTGTCCCCGAAATATTATTTTATCTTCATCCTGGGTGTGCCCTAGTGTATTTCCCAGCCCGTAGTAATCGGCTAAGCCTGCTCGCGCCCCGGTAGTGGTGCGGGTACTTTCCATTCGGTGCAAACTAGCCGAAGACAGTAGCTGAGTACTATCGATTTTACCTTTGTTCAGAAAGAAGAACAGTAGCTCAGTCATGTCCTTGGCAGAAGACGCTAGATTACCTGCCAAAGCTCCATTCAGCACGGGAGCTTGGTGCTGAGTATTGCTTTTATATTCGTACCCCATAGCTTCGTTGGGTACGTCGGCCAAGGCATCCAAATGGGTATACGTCATGCCCAACGGTTGAAAAATATTCTTTGCGATATACTTCTGGTAGGGCTTTTCACTTACTTTTTCTATCAGATAGCTGAGTACCACATAGCCTACATTGGTGTAGCTGTGTCGCGTACCCGGCTTCCAGCGGCAGTACATAGAATTCTGGTGAATATCCACTAACTGTTGAACCGAAATCCCTGGCTGACTCGCCCGGTAGCGGGTATGGAGATGTTCATCGTCCAATCCGGCGGTATGCTCCAGTAAATGCTCTACTGTAACCGGATGGGTATTTTCCAAATCATTTCTGATGGGAAGTTCAGGAGCTAATGCCCTCACTTTATCGTTGAGAGACAATCGCCCCTGCTCCACCAGCTTTAGTGTAGCTAGTGCGGCAATGCTTTTAGTGACTGATCCCATTTTGAACAAGGTATTATCGTTTACTACTGCTTTTGTTGTAACGTTAGCCGTACCTATTCCGCCTTGCCAGATTACAGAGTCTTGAGTTACCATTGTCAGAAACGAGCCCGGAATGTGCCGACTAGCCATATAGGCTTCTATCGTATCCTGTAATTGAGATAATGTTTGAGGTGGCGATTGTGCCGAAAGGCTTATTCTGCACAACCAGTGAAAGCCTAGAAATAGCACAACACCTTTTTTAGCCATAGTATAATCATTAAGAGAGCCTCCTCTGTCTATTCATACCGCAGAGAATCGGCCGGATTAGTAGCAGCAGCTCGGGAAGATCGATAGTAGATCGTTAGCAGGGCAATAGTTAGTGAGACCAAGAGGGTAGCTACAAATAGTTCTACCCCGGGTGGAATGCGTTCGGGCAGTTCCATTAGAAAGGCTTGTCCTAAAAAGTAACCTGCTGGAGCTGCTAGAATAAAGGCAATAGCAACGAGCAGCAAAGACTCTCGAGTAAACATGAAGATGATATTGGTTACGGTAGCTCCTAGTACTTTGCGAATACCTACTTCTTTGGTACGCCGTACGGTCATAAAGGAAATCAGACCATACAAACCCATGCAACCAATGAGTATCGCTAGAAAGGCAGCAGGCTGTAGTACACTTAGCACCATATCGAAAAAGCTGTACTGCTTATCTAGGGTTTCATCCAGAAAGCGAATATCGATCAAGTGATCGGGGTAGGTTTCTTTCCAGGTTGTTTCAATAAATTGAAGGGTTTCGGCTACTTGGTCGGGAGCTATTTTGATCGCTACTCCCGAAAACCTAGACGGATCGTACTGAAGCACTAGCGGGTCAATCTTGCTACTAAATGCGTTGGTGTAAGTATCGTTGATGACTCCCCGGATCGTTATTTCGGATTCTCCCAACGTAAATATCTCGCCGATAGCTTCGTCAGGATTAGCTATCTCCAGTGCTTTAATCATCGCCTGATTCACGATTACTTCGTTGATCGGATTTGCTCGGTCGGCTGAGAAGTTGGTTCCGGCCAGCAGAGTTCGTTCAAACATGGAAATATACTGTTCGTCTCCGTAGTGAATCACTCCCGGCTGTTTATACGTTTCTCCTTCTTCTCCGTAAAACTGGATTCTTCCGGCATTGAGTAACGGCCCGCCCCAGCCAAAGGTTATATCCTGAATATTAGGATTTCGAGACAACTGCTGTTTGAAGGTGGTTATATCCTGCGTAGTATCGGGAAGTACGGTAAATACAATAGCTTCCGTATCAAAGCCAATGGGCCGTTCCCTCAGATGGTTGATCTGATATATGACAATAGCAGTTACCAGAATTAAGACTTGCGCTCCTACAAACTGGGTAATCACCAAAACTCGCCGCAGGTTTAATCCTTTGGGCTTCCCACTACTGATTTTTCCCTGTAATGCCTTCACTGGTTTGAAACCCGATAAGACAAAGGCCGGGTAGAAGCCTGCTAGTAAGGTAATTAACAGAATGATACTTGTCAGAAACAATACCATCGAAGGGCTTTGAAAGAAGTCATAATTCAGGTAGGTGTACCCCGCCCGAGCATTGATTATTTGCATGGGAACGCGAGCCAACGCCAGCCCCAGGGCAACCGCAATTAGGGTAATGACCAAGGCTTCGCTGGCGTACTGCACAATTAGCTGAATACGACTGCTGCCCAAGGTTTTCCGAATACCCACCTCCCTTGCCCGATTCAGCGATTGAGCGGTAGCGAGATTAATAAAGTTGATACAGGCAATGAAGGCAATCATACCGGCTACTACTGATAGTATGATTAGTAGTGGTAGGGGAAAGTCGTAAGTAAAGCTATTGTAGTTACCGTTTCGGTGATGGTTATTTTTTAGAGGCATCAGTACAAAAGAGGTACGCTTGGCATCATCTTCGGTGAGGTATTTCTGCTTCACCTTATGCAATTGGGAGCGAATCTGTCTGGGGCCAGTACTTTCCTGCAAAGCAATAAAGGTAGTGCCCCAGCCTACCCACTTCCAATTATCAGTGCTTCGGGGCACGTAAGCCGGAAGGGACGGATAGGAAATGAGCATAGAGTAGGGCATATCGGTATTATGCGGTGGGGTTTTTAGCACTCCATTAACCTTGAGGGTTAAGGTTTGGTCGAAGACAAAGGTAGAATCCATTGCTGGCTCTACTCCCCCCAAGTACTTTTTGGCGAACTGATCGGTAACTACTACTGTGTTAGGCTCCCGGAAGGCAGTTCTAGGGTTACCCAGTAACCACTCCCCATCAAATACACTGAAGTAAGCCGAGTCTACGAAGAAAGCGTGCTCTCCTTCGTAGATATTCTCCCCCATGGCAAACTGGAAGCTATAGTTATGGTGCATACTAGTAACCGCTTCCAATCCACTCACCTCGCTACGGATTACCTCACCCAACGGATAAAAATTGTATCCGTTCGTTCGCCGACCACTAGCACTTTTCTGAAGCAGGTTGACCCGATAGATACGGTCGGCTTTGGTATGAAAGTCATCAAAAGAAGTCTCAAACCGCACCAGTACGAAGATGGTGATACCGCAAGCAATGCCCAACGTTAGTCCCGCTACGTTGATTGCAGTATAAACTTTATCCCGTTTCAGGTTGCGGAAAGCGGTAATGAAGAAGTTGCGGATCATAGTTAGAGGATGTATTTAGAAGTGGACGTTGGTAGTAGTGTAAGATTGTCGTACATACTCTCTATCTCTTAAAGTGCCTACCTCGAATCTTTTAGGGGGATTTAGAACCTTTCCCTTTAAGGAAGCAACTGCTCAACCAGCTTCCCCGGTATCGTTACCTGGGCCTCGGGGTCTACTTCAATACTTAGTGAATCAATCGCTGAGGGGCGGGCGGTGAAAGTACTCTTATCTCGAGCCACTACGGTAGCTTGTTTAATCTGATTTGGTTGTTCAATCCGCATCATGGCACCATCGGTTACGGTGGCCGATAAGTTCCCGATACTGCTTTCGGTTAGTGCCATACCGCTACCTTGCCCTTGCTGAATGAGCTCTAAGCTGGGTAAGTCCCAACTGCTTAGGCGGTAGGTGAAAAACTGGGAGTGTACCGAAGTGAGTTGGGGAGCAAGTACGTAGAGGCTAGGTTTGTTATTCAAAGTCCATGTCGCCTTGAACCGCTCAGGAAAATCAGGAGCATCGTAGCTTAGGAATAGTGTATCGCGTTGCACCTGCCAGGTTAAGCGAGGCGTATCTTCACTTACCTTAGAATTAGCCATCAGCTTCTGGGATTTTACTTCAAACTGCTCTCCGGCCTGTATCTGTATCAGCCCACTATACTTCCCTTCCATCTTTACCACCGAAAAGTCAGTCAATGTATCGGTAACATAACCGTAGTACGGATCATCCTTGTCAATTTTCTCGTATTCACCCTTCAAAACGGTAGCTGCACCGAAGATAGCCGCAAAGATGATGACAATGAGTCCGATCAGAAGTTGGTTACTGGTTTTCATAGTTGATTCAATTACGTAGTGGGATAGGTTTCGGCAACAAAAGCTTCGTAACGCTGCTGGATCTCTTCTATCGAAATATCAAGTAGATAAAGTGTGCGGAAGAAATCGGGTAGCTCAGCTTCCAAAAAGCGTTCTTTACGGTACGCTCGCACCTTGGTAGGAGCATCAGCACTAGCAAAGTAGCCTAGCCCGCGCTTGTTGTAAACAATGTCCCGCTGCTGAAGGAAGTCGTAGCTGCGTATTACTGTGTTGGGATTTACCTCCATCGTAGCAGCTAAGTCGCGCACCGAAGGAATCCGCTCTTCTACTGCCCACTGCTCTAGCAAAATTTGCTCACAGATGTAGTCAGCAATTTGTAAGTATATCGCTTGTTGATCGTTAAATTCCATAGCTATTATATCTCTTTCTCCCGCAATCGCACGTAAGTGATACCAATTAGGGCTACTACTATTAGCCCCAAAAATACTTTTATCAGATTACTAATGGCTGAGGGGTAAAGTATTGTGTAACGTTGAGTGTCGTTGACGTTCCAAACGGTAAAGGGAAAAGCATCGATATTTCTAGGGTAGCCAGTAAAATGGTAGGCCAGAAGCAGGTTGAATACGAACGCAACAAGTGTCACAACCAGTATTGCACTTATCGTTTTTATCAGAGAGTTTTTAGTAAAATATAACGAACCAAGAAAGATAGCTCCCTGAAGTATAAAGTAGACGTATCCGTAGAATTGCAGAACTTCAGTCGGGATAGGTTTATAATTGCCACCAGGTGCTAAATTTTGATCGGCTAAGGTTGCTATTTTTTGGTGTAATTGAACGCCAGTTACGAATACTAATACACTACCAAGAAGACTAATGAGCAGTAGAGGAGCAAACTTCTCCAATTGAGAAGCTGGAATCATAATAGATGAAACTCCCCGCTCGGTAGTGTTGTAGGCAGCGAAAGCGGTATTGGTAAAGAAGATTCCACCTAACATAGTCCCGCCGAAAAATGTCAATATATGCAAACCGTAAAGCAACCAACTAAACTGCGAAGTACCCACGATAGGAAGCATCAGCATTAGCATTGTACCAATCGCAATACCGAGCGATAGTAAATAGTATCGCCCACTCTCAGCCCAGTACAACTTCAGCATCAGGCTGAAGCGGGTTATATTAAATTGTTGGTTCATGATAATTCAGTTTAATTGAAGAGTTGCCGGATACGCTCTGGATTCTGGGTAGCCGCGTTGAATAGCCGTTCCAAGTCCACCTTACTTTCCTGCTGTTCCAAGTTTTCCATCACTACGGTGTAGCCTTGTAACGAAGGCTCAGCGTACAGCACTCGGTGGTCATTTTCAGCTTGGTTAAGCGTGGCAAAGCGCAGTTGTTCGCTTATCCGATGGAGCGGCTGATGCAGCAAAATCTCACGATCTTCCAGCACAATCACCGAGTCAATCAGATTATCTAAGTCCCGCACTTGGTGAGTAGAAATCAGCATGAGTTGATCTTCTCGTATAGCAGATGCTAACAGCTTGCGGAATTGTTTCTTGGAAGGAATATCCAACCCATTAGTAGGTTCATCCATAATTAGCACATCCGTATTACAAGCCAAAGCAAAAGCGATCAGTACCTTCTTTCGCTGCCCGAAGGACAGATTAGAAATGTAGCTATCGGACGAAACATCAAATTCAGTGAGATAGTAGCGAAACTGAGCCTTATCAAACTTGGGATAAAAAGGGGCTTGAACCGCTAGGTACTTCTCAATAGTTACCGCGGGTAGATAAATTTCTTCCGCCACAAAATAGATATTTTGTAAAAAGGCAGGTTTCCGCTCTCGGGGATTAAAATGCCCTACTTTGATGCTTCCCTGGTCAGGATACAGCAAGCCAGCGATATTTCTCAGTAAACTGGACTTTCCTGCTCCATTTTTCCCCAGTAGGCCATAAATATATCCAGCTTCCAGATGAAGGTTCAGCTTATTAAAGAGTAATTGCCCTTTCCGATAACCAAACGATAATTGATCCAGATGAATCATGTTATAGTGTATTAGTTAAATAGTACACTATAAATGTAACGATTATTTTTAATAATTCAACTCCCCCCCCTTACTTTTTCTCTTATTGCGTTCATTTTCCCTTTGTGGGAAACCTATATAAAGAAAATCAGCCCGCACGCTGTTTAGTGTTAAATAATGGAAATTGGTACATAAGTTGAGAATTTAATCTTATTCTAATAATAATTATAATTATTTTAATAAAAAAGGTAAACAAAAACGCTATGGTTGTAAAGAATGATGTGTTAGCAAATGAGTTTTTAGAAGCAGAATTAATTGAGCAGTCTCAAACCTTATTGTGCCGTTCTAAAAAAACGTATATACCTAATAAGGCATTTAAGGATTTCTTCGCGGAAATTGAATCTGTTGTTAGCAACAACGACATTACCACGTTAATCTTTGATAAAACTTCGTTATCAGTATTTGATCAAGAAGCCATGGAGTGGTACCATGTTCATTGGAAAGAGAAGATGTGGGGTAAAGGGCTAAAGTATCATCGCAAAATCTTACCCAACAATCCATTGTTTAAAAACAGCGTATCAATTGGAAGACGAAAAATTTCAGAAAAAAACCCAGACTTTAGCTTCGATAAGTTTGACATCCGATACTATGAATCAATGGAGGAAGCGATGGGTAAATAGTTTTCTGCAATAGTAAATTAGTTGGTGAGCAGTCTTCTAAACAGGGCTGCTTATTTTTTTATCGCTTTCAAAGAAAGTCTCAAAATATACAGCTATTACCCACATTTTGGGAGGGTTCTTAGGCGTTCTGGTAGCGAGGTAAAAAGCGATCTCAGGCATGGGTGGTGTAGGTTTTCTAGCAAGATTCTAGCAAAATACTTGCGTAAATGTGGGTAATAGTGGTTTAAGTTGGTTAACAAATCTGCGAAAAAAGCGTAAAAAAAGCTATTAGCGCGAATGCTAACAGCTTTCCAGTACCCAGGGCCGGGGTCGAACCGGCACGGCCGAAGCCATTGGTGTTTGAGACCAACGCGTCTACCAATTCCGCCACCTGGGCAAAAACGGAGAGCAAACGTAGGGAACTTTACAGAATTTATCAAGCACTTTACCCGCTATCTCGCTCAAACTGAATCATAATTGGGCTATCGTAACTTAGCCCCAAAAGTTCGTGAGCGTTGCCCTGGTTGATTCCAATTTCCAGCCAGCCAGCACTGTTAAATAATAGAAAAACCTCACCGTACTCTACTTCGTGGTAATGCTGCTGCAAGTGATTAGCCGTTTCTCGCCCAAAGCGTATCTGAAAAGAAGCTTCCTTTCGCAGATGTTCAAATGTATTTTGGTCAATATTGGTAATCAGATTCCCGTAGTGGTCAACGTGGACTACATGACCCACAATCTGCTTGCGAGTCGCTTTTAGCATTCGGGGTAACCGTCGCTCTAGTTCACTGACCAGGCTACCTAACTTTTGAATAGCTACACCCTGGCTAAGTGCAACAGTTGCTGGGGCAAGTATCTCTTTGGTAGTGAAGGTCGTGGTATCTTTAGTATCTAACACAATAATCTCTTCGGGCCCCTGCTCACTTAGTAAACTCAATAAGCCATTATCCGCCCCAACAAAGTAGTGCCCTTCCAAACTCACAGCAATGTACTTCTGATTGGGCGATTGGGCATCAACCGCCACTAAGTGAACGGTACCTACCGGAAAATCACGATAAACCGATTTGATAACAAATGAACCTTGGGCAATATTAAAGGCTTCTATGGAATGACTAATATCTACAATCTGAACATCAGCATCTAAACTATACAGCTTGGCTTTTACCGCTGCCACGTAGTGGTCGGTTGTCCCGAAGTCAGAGGTAAAAGTGATAATGGACATGGTTTCGCGTCGAATTATGCTTACATTTATTAAGGCAAAAGTAAACATTACTCAGTTGTTTGCTCGTTTAAATAGTAAAATCTTAGCAACAGAAAATTACAGCGATTGGTAGAAAAAATTATTACACTAGACGACGTTTCTTTACCTGATTTTTTAGGTATTCAGAACAAAAACATCCGACTTATATCTAACGCCTTTCCCGAAAGTAAGGTCATTTCTCGAGGCAACGAAATTCGCATTCAGGGGAGCACTCCTGAAATTATCAAGATCAACGATATTATCAATGCGTTACTAAATCATTATTCCCGCTACGGTAAAGTGGATGAAGAAGAAGTGAAGACCTACATTAGCAACGAAAAGCAGCCGATGGTTGATGAAAGTGTAGATGATATACTGCTTTACGGTACTCGGGGAGCAGTAATTAAGCCCCGCACAGTCAACCAGTACGAATTAGTACAATCAGCAGCTCAAAATGACTTAGTGTTCGCTATCGGTCCGGCCGGAACCGGAAAAACCTACATCTCAGTAGCTTTAGCCGTGCGGGCTCTAAAAAACAAGCGGGTAAAAAAGATTATTATTACCCGCCCAGCAGTGGAAGCCGGAGAAAATCTAGGCTTTCTACCGGGTGACCTGAAAGAAAAGATTGATCCGTATCTGCGCCCCATCTACGATGCTTTGGGCGATATGGTACCTAGCGAAAAACTCAAGTTTTACGAGGAGAATAAAATTATTGAAATTGCCCCTTTGGCCTACATGCGTGGTCGTACTCTACAAAACGCTTTCATTCTGCTGGATGAAGCCCAGAATACTACGCCGATGCAGATCAAAATGTTCTTAACCCGAATGGGACCAAATTCTAAGGTTATTATCACAGGAGATCGTTCGCAGATCGACCTGCCCCGTAAACAGAAATCAGGACTTATTGATGCACTTAACGTACTGAAAGGAGTAAAAGGAATTGGCTTTGTTACGCTTACCAGTGAGGATGTTGTCCGCCATCGTATTGTAAAAGATATTATTAACGCTTACAAACGAGCCGACGATCATATGAATAATGATGATGGTTCGTAAAGTGAGTACTGATGAAGAGCTACAGCAAGCTTTTCAAATTCGCAATGAAGTATTTGTGCAGGAACAGCAGGTAGCTCCCGAGGAAGAATACGATGAGTACGACGCTACAGCAGCCCATTACTTGGCCTATGATAAAGCTAAAGTTCCTTGTGGCACTGCCCGATGGCGAAAAACGGAGCAAGGAATAAAACTGGAGCGATTTGCTGTATTAGCTTCCCACCGAGGAAAAGGAGTAGGTGCAGTTATTCTTCGACAGGCACTTATTGATATTGATGAATCTGCTTGGTCTGATCAGTCGGTATATCTTCACGCCCAAATCACTGCAATATCTTTCTACGAACGCTTTGGATTCGAGAAAGTGGGTGATGAATTTGAGGAGTGCAATATCAAACACTTTAAGATGATTCGTGCTTAATTAGGTATTAAAACTATCAGCTGTCCATTTTCAATCGGCCGCCGACGCGGTTCTAACTAAAAACTATGGCATCAACAAAGATCACTGTAAACAACAATGGCTCGCTTAAAATAGATGGCAACTTTGAGATTGTAGACAAAGAAGGAAACGTATACGGTTTGGGCGGACGCACATTGGTCAGTCTGTGTCGCTGCGGTCTGTCAGAGAATAAGCCCTTCTGCGATGGTGCCCATAAAGGTCACTTTGAACACGAAGCTAAAGCCTTTGATCTGCCCTCGAGGAAATAGCTAGGATTTATCAGATTCTACAGAATAGCCAGCGACGCACTGCTTACCAAATGAAGTAATAGCGCATTTTAGTTTGACATCAATGAAGAAGCCACTTCCTAGAAAATTAAGAAGTGGCTTTTCCTCAGGGTTATCTAAAAGAATTGTTACTTCATGGCAATGGTAGGAGTACCTTCTACTAGGTCAGCTTCTTGCGCTGCTAGAAATCGCTCCGCCTCCAATGCTGCCATACATCCGGTACCCGCAGCGGTAATAGCCTGCCGATACACATGATCTTGGGCATCACCGGAAGCAAATACTCCGGGAACATTCGTTTCGGTAGAATCTGCCTTGGTGATGAGATAACCGTTTTCATCCATATCGAGGTAGTCGCGGAAGATATCGGTATTGGGTTTATGGCCAATGGCTACGAAAAATCCTTGAGCCGGAATATCTTGCTTTTCTCCGGTCTGGTTATTCACTACTCGTACTCCTTCTACCTCATTTTCACCAAGTATTTTTTCGGTTTCGGTATTCCAAAGAATTTCAATATTCTCGGCTCGTTCCACTCGCTGCTGCATAATGGCAGATGCCCGCATCTCATCGCGGCGTACTAGTAGGTACACCTTACTCGCTAACTTAGAAAGATAACTAGCTTCTTCGGCAGCCGTATCACCCCCACCTACTACTACCAAGTCTTTTCCCCGAAAGAAAAAGCCATCACACACCGCGCAGGCAGAAACACCTTTACCATTCAATCGCTCTTCGCCCGGAAGTCCCAGCCACTTAGCCGAAGCACCAGTAGAAATAATTACCGATTGAGCCTCAATTTCGTGCTCATCATCTACAACTGCTTTCAGTGGATACACTGAAAAATCTACCTTCGTTATCATACCGAAACGAACGTCGGTACCAAACCGCTCAGCCTGCTTCTGAAAATCCATCATCATCTCTGGGCCAGTTACTCCTTCGGGGTAGCCCGGATAGTTCTCTACATCGGTAGTAGTGGTAAGCTGCCCACCGGGCTGAATTCCCTGGTACAGCACTGGTTTCAAATTGGCTCGAGCAGCGTAAACTGCGGCAGTATATCCCGCTGGCCCAGAACCTATTATTAATACTTCTACTTTTTCCGTTGTCATATATCGTACTAATTGAAAGTTAAAAATAGAAAATTGATAGTACTAGCACGCTGCATATCAATACTTTACACAGTATACTATGTGATCTTGTTATGCGAAAAGCACTACTAAATTTTAATTCACTAGATTATCTTACGTAACCAACAGAGTCAAAGTTGTAGCTACAAAAAAGGCTCTCCTTGCGGAAAGCCTATCTATATTATTATGCAAAAGACTATTAGTCTTTATCCTAAATATGGCTTCAAAGCTTTGCTACGGGACGTGTGGCGCAGACGACGAATCGCTTTTTCCTTGATCTGCCGAACTCGTTCCCGGGTTAGGTTGAATTTTTCACCAATCTCTTCCAGTGTCATGGCGTGTTCGCCATTCAGCCCAAAATAGAGAGAAATAACATCAGCTTCGCGCTGAGTTAGTGTAGAAAGCGCGCGCTGCACTTCTTTCCGAAGCGAGTCATTCATTAAGGAAGAATCCGGAGTGTTTTCCGATTCATTCTCTAATACGTCTAACAAGCTATTTTCTTCCCCTTGTACAAATGGCGCATCCATGGAAACGTGACGACCAGAGATTTTCATGGTATCTACTACCTCGCTGGTACTCACTTCTAGCACATCAGCTAGTTCATCGGGAGAAGGCTCTCGCTCGTACTTTTGCTCTAGCTCTGAAAAAGTTTTGGAAATTTTATTGAGTGAACCAACCCGGTTCAAGGGTAAGCGCACAATTCGCGACTGCTCGGCCAGTGCTTGCAAAATAGACTGACGAATCCACCACACGGCGTAGGAGATGAATTTAAATCCACGAGTCTCGTCAAATCGCTGAGCGGCTTTAATCAGCCCTAAATTTCCTTCGTTAATCAAGTCGCCTAGCGTAAGTCCCTGGTTTTGGTACTGTTTCGCTACCGATACCACGAACCTAAGATTAGCTTTGGTTAGTTTTTCTAGAGCTAACTGATCACCAGAACGGATACGCTTTGCTAAGTCTACTTCCTCGTCTGGGGTTAGCAAATCTACTTTGCCAATCTCTTGAAGGTACTTATCTAATGATTGACTTTCCCGGTTGGTGATTTGCTTACTGATCTTGAGTTGTCTCATGCACGTGGTTTCTTTATGCGATGGATATGTCTAAGAATGCAACAATTATCTAATTTAGGATAGTTCCGATCAGGTTTATATAAATTTTGACCAGACACCCAAATCTTGTTAGGATTTACAGAGGAATGATTAGCAATTTTTATGCTAACTACGATTGGCTTTATCCGGCTTAGGAAGTAAGGCTTTACGAGAAAGACGATATTTCCCCGTCTTTTTATCAATTTCGGTGAGCTTTACTTTTATTTCCTCACCTACTTCCATTACGCCGTCCATTTTCTCTACCCGCTCCCACTTAATCTCAGAAATGTGAAGTAGACCATCTTTACCGGGCATAAACTCAATGAACGCCCCAAACGGCATGATTGACTTCACAACCCCATCGTAAACTTCGCCCACAGTCGGCATGGCCACAATCGCTTTAATACGACCCAAAGCTTTATCCATTGCTTCTTGGTCGGTAGCAAATACGTTAACAATACCTTGGTTGTCTACCTCTTCAATAACGATGGTGGTATCGGTTTCTTTTTGAATCTCCTGAACAACTTTTCCGCCTGGACCAATGAGCGCACCAATCATATCGGCAGCAATCTTCACGGTTTCGGAACGAGGGGCGTTGGGCTTCAGATCATCATTAGACTCAGAGATAGTTTTAGCCATTTCTTGCAGAATGTGCATACGCCCGGCTTTGGCTTGTGATAAAGCTTCGCTTAGCACTTCGTAGGGCAGTCCATCCACTTTAATATCCATCTGGCAGGCAGTGATTCCCTTTTCGGTGCCGGTTACTTTAAAATCCATATCACCTAAGTGATCTTCATCTCCCAAAATATCGGATAAGATCGCGTATTTCTTGGTTTCTGGATCAGAAATCATTCCCATAGCAATGCCCGATACTGGTCGTTTCACCGGAATCCCGGCATCCATTAACGCCATTGATCCGGCACAGACGGTTGCCATAGAAGAAGAGCCATTCGATTCTAGAATATCTGAAACTACTCTGATCGTGTAAGGATTATCATCGTCAGCCGGAATACATCCTTTGAGGGCGCGATGCGCTAAGTTTCCGTGACCAATCTCCCGACGACCCGGCCCGCGGTTGGGACGGATTTCACCGGTAGAGAATGCGGGAAAGTTGTAGTGTAGTAAAAATTTATTAGTGCCCTTTACCATTGCACTATCAATCATCTGCTCGTCTAACTTGGTACCTAGGGTAACCGTAGTCAACGACTGGGTTTCGCCCCGGGTAAATACGGCTGAGCCGTGAGCAGTAGGCAAATAATTTACCTCCGTATAGATAGCACGCACTTCATCAAGCTGACGACCATCGAGTCGTTTTCGGTCGTTCAGTACTAAATCGCGAGAAGCTTTTTTCTGAATGGAGCTGAAGTATTTGTGTACCTGTCCTAAATCTACTTCATGATCTTCGGGAAGACTGTCAATATATTCGTCCTTAAACGCCTTAAATTGGTTCTTTCTCTCTTCTTTGTTATTCACGCCTTGGCTGGCTACGGCGTACATCTTATCGTAGTACTGATCGTGCAGTTGCTGGTACAACTCTTCGTTACGCTCAGGTGGAATGAACTCTCGCTTCACGACGCCTAGTTCCTCGGCTAGTTCTTGTTGAGCCTTACATTGTAACTTAATCACTTCATGAGCAGCCTGAATAGCTTCCAGCATATCGGACTCACCCACTTCCTGCGCTTCTCCCTCCACCATAATGATATTGTCCAGCGACCCCGCCACAATTAAATTAAGATCAGCGGTCTCGGTTTGCTCTTCGTTGGGGTTCACAATGTACTCCCCACCCGACCGCACTACACGTACTTCAGAAATAGGTTCGGGAAAAGGAATGTCTGATACCGCAATTGCCGAAGAAGCTGCCAACGCGGCGAGTGCGTCGGGCATTACCTGAGCATCAGCCGAGATCATCATGATATTTACCTGCGTCTCAGCCATGTATTCATCAGGAAACATGGGCCGGATAGCCCGATCTACCAAGCGGCTGGTTAGAATCTCATGTTCGGAAAGGCGACCTTCTCGCTTCAGGAAGCCACCCGGAATTTTTCCGGCTGATGCAAACTTCTCTTGATAATCTACCGAAAGAGGAAAGAAGCTAGCGTCTTCTCTAGCTTCAGCCGCCGAAACAACCGTAGCCAATAACATAGTGTCACCCATTCTGATGACCACCGCTCCGTCGGCTTGGCGAGCCAATTTTCCGGTCTCAATAGTTATAGAACGGCCATCACTTAATTGAATAGTCTTTGTTACTACTTGTGGTTGCATAATGAAATTTTAATAAAATAACTTGTTGCCCAGAATAACTTCTCCCGGTTAAAATGATGGAAGAAAAAGGCTCTTAGGAAAGCAAAAAGGACTAGAAAAGTCCAAGACATACGAATGAAGGGGGCTAACCTCCCCCATCAACTGGTTTTATTACTTACGTAAATTTAGATCAGCCAAGACTGCACGATAACGCTCAATGTGTCGATCGTGTAAATACTCTAACAACCGCTTGCGCTTACCTACTAGTTTAAGAAGCCCTCGACGAGAAGAATGGTCTTTTTTATTTTGCTTCAGATGTTCCGTCAGGTGAGCAATGCGGTAAGTGTACAGAGCTATTTGAGACTCAGCCGAACCGGTGTCAGATTTAGATTTAGAAAGACTATGGTCGCCGAATAACTCTTGCTTTTTTTCAGAACTTAAGTACATGCGTATATTTTTACACTATGGTTTTAAAAACAGGGCACAAAGTTATCAATAATAATACTGATTTACAATACGATCTGCTTGGGTAAACCCATTTAAAAACTTTTTTGTTCAAACTGCTGGCTTTTGTCTAATGTTTTTCCACCGCATGACCAATCGATCGATCAAAACCCGGTAAAAGTCGCTCTCAAGCAGGCGGGCATCCAGACGGGCTTGAATCAAAAATACGATACCGAACGGAAGCAACACTATGTTCGGAAGCCACACCGCCAATTCGGCACTCATCACCAAATCTTCCGCCCATTTCCGACTCATCTCGGTTACTACGTAGAAAGCAATGAAGAAGCAGACAGAAATCAGCACAGGCACACCTAAGCCTCCACGTTTAATAATAGAACCCAATGGAGCACCAATCAAAAACATAATTAAGCAGGACAACGCCTGGGTTATTTTCTTATAGCTTTCGTAGGTATTCTTACGAATCTCACTCTCAAGCCTTCTTAGCTTTTGAGCATTGATTTGCAGCGTATTTTTAATTGTTCTACTTTGATTAAGTGCTTTAGAAATAATGCTGGCTCTCTCGCTTTCTGTAATCTCGCTCTCTACTTGGGCTAGTAAAGCCGTATCAACCTCCGTTACTTCGTGCTTTGTTTTGTTTGTCCCTACCTCTTCCAATGACTCTTGAATCTCCTGCCGTTGCCGCTTGAGGTTTCCAGCTTTAATAGCACTCGACTCCATACTTAACAGGCCACTTTGTCGAATATTTTCTACGCTATCTACCGAATCAATCGCCATATCAGCCACCACAATCTGTTCTTCTAACCCCTCGGGCATGAGAGAATCATAGCGTAAGTGATAGTTATAAAAATTCGTAGACCCAGCAAAGGCATCGTACTTGATCGCTACTTTTTCGTATTGCATAGAATCTATTGAAGTAGATAATTGCTCCATAGTTTGCATACGGCGATGAGACGCAAAGTACTCTTCTTTTGTTCGTTGAAGATCGAAGCTCGCCAGATCAAAAATCATTTTGGTAGTATCAAAATTATTGCGAACAAATTGGGAGTTACCTCCGCCCCGACTTGCGGTAGCTAACATTTTAGTCGTCTCCGAATAACGATTCCCCTTAAACAACTCCAGCATCAGGTAGCGATCATTCTGAATTGTGTACATTTTCCCGGAATCCGCCAAAATCACATTTCGGTTGCCTAACCCCTCGCTGTGGTCGTAGATAATTACATCTTTAATAGTTTCGCCATCAGCAAACTTCTGATTGATCTTGATCTTGAAATTGGGAATTCCGCCGTAGAATACGCCCTCCCGAATATCCAATGCGGGCTTTTTCTGCTTAATATCGTATAGTAAGCTGTATGCTTTAAGGTTGGCCTTCGGCACTACAAAATTATTGGAAAGAAACGCTACTACTGAAATTAGGCTCACCAACACAAAGAGCGGACGCAACGCTCGGGTTAAGGAAATTCCGGCACCTTTGATAGCGGTCAGCTCAAAATGCTCACCCAAATTACCGAATGTCATTAGCGAAGATAATAACACTGCCAGTGGTAGTGCTACCGGAGTCATGTTAATGCTAAAGTAAAACAGCAATTCCGCAAAAACCTCGGCTCCCAGTCCTTTTCCCACAAAATCGTCGAAGTACTTCAGCATATACTGCGTAAGCAGAATGAAAACAACCACAACAAATGTGAGAAAGAAAGGCCCAACAAACGACTTGATAACGAGCTTGTCAATCTTCTTCATACGTTAGCTATAACAGCGATCGCCGAAAAAATATTTTGAAACTACTTAGTTTTTCGGCTATCCACCCACAATTTCTTTCAGGCTATCGGTGAGTTGCAGCCATATTTCGTAAAACTCTTCTTCATCGTCGGCGGTCATAGAGTCGGTTACGTTAAGAAAAACGGCACCAGTAAGATCATTAGTATCTAGTCGCATTTCCAGAAAAGAAGTACCATTTGGGGGTTGATCTGAACCATTGAGGAAATCAAAACGAACAAATCGATTGACACGCTGGGAAGCTAGCTTAGCCTGATGTTCTTCGCCATCCCAGGCGAATGAAAACACCTTATCTTCATTGATTGTAACGTCATCAGCAAACCACTGTGCCAGTCCACTGGCAGTGGTAAGGTAGGGAAATAGCATCTTGCGTGAGGCTTTAAACTCAAATTCGGCAGTAAATTCATGATTAGCCATATCAGTGTAAATTTGCATTCATCTTAGCGACTCCGCTCTAGATAAATGTATTTTGAGCCATTGCAAGGTAGTTTTTTTTGATCATATCGCCAACGGAACTCGAAATTTTACCGCAATTAATGCTTGTAGTTCCCAAGCATCTTCGTAATTTTGCAATCCGTTTCACGGAGGCTGTCCCGCGGCGAGGTAGTTCAGGCTATGCGCCCTGACTTACGTGGTTCGGATAATTGAAGTGCGGGATTCATAATCCAACCGCTTGTGAATTCAACTATCTGATGCTCAAGGGGTTACGAAGTAAAAGGAAGAGAAGGTGCAACATAAGCACAACAACTATGTTCGGTAAACGGCCGGATATCAGCATTTTGAAAATATGGCGGGGTAGCTCAGATGGTTAGAGCGCAGGATTCATAACCCTGAGGTCGGCAGTTCGATTCTGCTCCCCGCTACCAAGAAATCCCGGTATAAAACCGGGATTTTTACTTTAGAAGGATTCACATTTACCTGAACAGACTTGCTAAGAAGTTACTTTCCCACTCCAGTATTAGTGACGATAGGATGGGAGACGCGGTGCATTACTGTTGCTTACTTTCCGTGAGGGAAAATATGTATTGCGTGTCCCCCACCGGGAGCAAGCTGCACGGATAACACCGAATCAGCCGTAACTACTACGTTTTGCCGAATCCGGTAGGCTTCCTTATTGTTCTGGTAGTGAGTATCCTCAGCGTCTTCGTACAGTGTGGCTACGTACGTCTTCCCCGGAGGAAGAAAATCTAGCCGAATAGCCAACTGCCGCACCTCTCGATTCGTTAACGATCCTACAAACCACTCTTCACCCGCGCGTCGTACCACGCTGACGTGCTCATCCAGCTTTCCGTCTAATACGCCTAAGCTATCAAACTGCGCTGGCATCTGCTGAATAGCCTCCAACAAATCAGCTTTCACTAGGTACGCTTCCGGAGCATCGGGCAGCACCATCCACCCGCTGTACACCGCAATCAGCTTGGCAACCTCAGCGGCTACCGTGCCCGGAATTTCTTCAAAGACCTTCTCTCGGGTGTGCGCTCCGTTCAAATCAAACCACCCATTGGTCATATCAATAGGCCCTGCAATCATATTGAGTAGTACCTGGTTAACCGCTGTTTCGGGATAATACGATCGCTTTGAGTCAGTCTGGGCATGACCATACTCGCGGGTTATCAGGTTAGGCCAACTGCGGCGATCCCCGCTGGGAGGCACCGGATGGTCGTGGAAGTTTACCATCAGTTGATACTTCGCGCATAGTGCTACCACCCGCCGGGTATGCTGCACTTTTTCTTCAGGACTGCCCTCCATAAAACCGTACTTCACCCCCACAGCCCCCCAGTCAGCAAACTGCTGAAGCACCCGTTCTAGCCCAAACTGCTTGGCTCCTACATCGTTCAGGTACAGAATGAGGCCAACTCCACGCTGTCGGGCGTACGCCATCGCTTCTTCAATCATAATACCCTCCCGGGCGGTAGCGGGGTCTGACTCGGTACTGAACTCTGCCCCGTACCAGTCCGCATCAATCAGCAGGTACTGAATATTATGCTCGGCGGCAAAATCGATGAAGCGTTTGTGCGACTCGGTGTTCGGTCCGTAGGTGTAGCCATCTTCCGTCGTATAACCCCACACCCGCCAGTCCCATAAGGATTTGCCAGGTTTGATCCAGCCAGAATCGTTGATCTGATTGGGAGGGTTTAGATTAACAAGCAGATTAGATTCTACCAAATCACCCGCGCGCTGCCCCAGGATAAAGGTGCGCCACGAGGTCTGAAACGCGCGACCTTGCGGGGAGTAGTCGGTATTGAAGCGTAGCGACTGAGCTTCTCCCGAGGCATCCATCGTGAAGGGGGCAAAATGGTCGATAGCCCCTTCGTGTAGCGCCAAAAAGCAGCTATCTTTTAACTGAACCACTACCGGAATCTGTAGGGAGTCTTTCCGGACTTCAGACCGCCGCAGGGGGCCCACATTGTGACGCTCACCGTTGTAGGCTCAGTAGGAGTAATCACGCGTGAAGTTGAGCTGGGTAGTTTCAGCGTCAATTTGTACGCTATCCTGGACAGATTCGCCTGTAAAGACGTATCGGTAGGCCAAGCCCTCATCGTACAGGCGCAGCAGTAGTTCGTACATTACTTGCTGGCGATCCTGGGGAGTAACTGCGTAGCGGTATTCACGGTAGTGATTTCGTACGCTTGGCTGCTTACCGTTGATGGTCTGCCAGGTACTGTCGTAAGTAGCTTGGGATACCTCCGTCAATCGTACGTTTTGGCTGTAGTCTGTCTGGTCAACCTTTAGCCCTAAGGGGGAAGCAACGAACAACGTATCGTCGCCGTAGCGTAAGTCGAAGCGTAGCTCCTGATTCCTATCACTCAAAGTGACCTGCACCTGCCCGTCGGGCGAAGTGAGCGCATAAGACACCGCCGGAGGCTCTTTGGAGTGGCACATCGAAACCAGCATCCCTAGCAGAAGTAGGGTCACCAATCGTGGCGTAGGCTCATCCATCAGGGAGTATTGTTTTCCTGGTACTTTTTCAGTTGTTCGGCTAATTCAGCCACTTTATCAGGATACTTTTCGTATAAATTGTGCTCCTCCCGAGGGTCGGCTTCCAGGTCGTAGAGGGTACCGGATGGCTCGCCGGGGTTTGGGGCGATCGTTACCGGTTCGGTGAAGCCGCCCGAACCCCGGTGGGGAGTGTACTTCCACTTCCCTTGCCGGATAGAGAATACCCCTCGTAACGAATGGTGTACGATCTCTTCCCGAATCGGGGCTCGATCCGTGCCGATAAAGGCGGGCCACAGGTTTTCGCTGTCTTCACCCGCCGTTTCAGCTACCGAAGCGTTGAGCATCCCGGCCAGGGTAGCCATCAGGTCGGTGGAACACATAATCTGATTGGAACGCTGGCCAGCCGGAATTACCCCTGGCCAGCGGGCAACAAACGGTACCCGATGACCCGCTTCGTAAATATCCGCCTTGCGACCTTTATAGATATGGTTGGCCCGATGTGCGTACTGCTTCTGGTCTTCCGGATTCCAGTCGGCCCCGTTGTCGGAAGTCACAATGATGAGGGTATTTTCTGTCAGGCCGTTTTCCGCTACGGTTTGCATTACTTGCCCCACCATCGCATCTACCATCGTTACAAAATCCCCGTAGCGACCAGCCTCAGAACGGTCGTGATGAGCCTCGGTCGGCAGCCAAGGCGTGTGTGGCGCAGGAAGCGGTAAGTACAAAAAGAAGGGATCAGCTTGGGAGGCCCGGCGTTTTACGTAGGCACAGGCAGAGTCTACCAGGGTCGGCAGCACCCGGTCAAAGTCGAAACTAGGTGACACTTTTCCTTCGCGCCAGAATACGCCCCGGCCATCAGCTTCCTGACTTTTACCTTCGGTGTAAGCAGTGGGTGGCTGGACGACTACGTTATTGCGAAGATAGCAATACGGACTCATATCCAGCGAGGCAGGGATGATCAGCGAATAGTCGAAGCCGTGATTAGCCGGACCGTTGCTGACAGGTTGGCTGTAATCCACGTTATCTTGGTAGCCCTGCGGCACCCGATCGTTCCACTTGACATCTTTAATCTCCTGCTGTGGGTCTTGCTTCACCCAGTCTAGCCCCAGGTGCCACTTACCGATGCAGGCGGTATGGTAGCCTTGATCTTGCAAAAAAGTAGCTACCGTGGCTCGTTCAGGCTCAATGAGGGCCGGTGAATACCCCCATAGCACTCCTTGCTTCAGGTGAGTTCGGAAGGCGTAGCGGCCCGTTAAGATACCGTAGCGCGTAGGAGTGCAAACGGCTGAGTTGGTGTGAGCGTCCGTGAAGTGTACTCCTTCCTGAACCAGTTGATCCATATGAGGAGTAGGAATCTGCGAAGCGGCGTTTAGGCTTTTTAAGTCACCGTAGCCCATATCATCCGCTAAAATATAGATGATATTAGGCGGGTCGCCTGTCTGTGCAAAGGCGAACGAAGGAACAAGCAATAAATAAAGCCAAGTGATACGGCAGGTTAACAATAGCATAGCAGTCGGTATACGTTGAGGGTAGCGAACGCTTACCTCTCAGACAAAGATATGAGTTATTTGATCAAAACTTTATGCACTAGAAAAGGGGGCTTTCCGCGAAGAAAGCCCCCAGCTAATCTACTTCTCTATTCTATCAATAGCTTGTGCGTGACATCATCCTGCCCCCCTCGTTCAATAGATAGTACATATAAGCCCGGGTGCAATTGACTCACGTCGATATCAGCCGATGAACCGGACAGTGCCTCTTTCAGTACGACCCGCCCCAGCATATCGCTAATGGATAGCTGAGCCGATTCAGTAGCCAAGCCCGACAGGTGCAGCGTACGCTGAGCCGGGTTTGGGTACAGGATAAGATCATCTACGCTACCTATCTCACTACCTATCCCCTTTTTCTGTCGCTCAGCAACACGCGCATTGGTGTTGTGAGGAGCGGAAACGGTAGAAGTACGACGCTTCCCATCGGGGCCCGTCAGTGTCCAGACCGTAGTTTCGCCCGGCTGTAAGATGACTTCAAACACCCCGCGCTGCCGTCCCGGCAGAAAGTTCACCGTCTGCCCCCGATCTTGGAAAGGGCCGGTAAATCGGCTCTTGGCTCCTACTGGAATGCTAATGATACCCGCATTTTGATTATAATAGCCGAAGCGGGCGGTGTAGGTCGTATCCGCTGGATTGTACGTTAGCCGTCCGCCGTTTTCCAGCACGGGCTTCACTGAACGGAGAGCAGTCGTGTATACTAGCGCCGGCGAAGTGTTACTTTCCCGAGAGCCAAATGTGACTCCAACAGCCGCATTGGCAGGCTGCACCAGTGCCAGACTCAGCACCCCATCAGTTTCTTGACTCACTACCTCGGTGATATCCAGGGTTTGCACCCCCAGGGTATTTTTGTCAACCACAATCTCACCCAACCGCTGGCCGCACGCCGGACGGTTAGCCCAAGTGATATTATTCTCATCCCACTGGTCGTTATCCACCCGATAGAGCTCTACGGGCCCTTGCCCCTGAATATCTATCGCTAAAGCATTAATGACTAACTGAGCGAAATCTACCTCGCCCCGGATATCATCTAACGAGAACCGCAGGTAACTGTAGCGAGAAAAGGTGTTGTCTGCTACTTTCTTCACCACCAACTCCGTCTCCTGACCGTAGTTGTCTTGACTGAAGCTACCCCCGCGCACAAAAGCATCGGCTACCGGAGGCGTGCTGCGACGGACACTGGAAGAAGCCCGGATCACTTCTAAGGCCGCCGGGGCTGCACTTTCTTTAGACCCAAATATAACTGTAGCGTCTACGCTGCTGGGCATGGTCAGGACGAAGGATACTTTACCGTCGCCATTCGCTGCTCGGGCGTTTTGCACCAAGTCGGTGACATCAATCACCTTTTTGATTCCTTCATCATCAGACCCCACAATCAGCCGACCAACATTGGTGCTTCCGGCGGGCTTGGTGTTCCAGGTGATCTGCGATTCGTCCCAGCTATCGTCTGCGACGAAGGCTATATCAATAGGCATTTCGCCCCGGCCATCTTGTGCACTGGTAACTTGTAGGGCAAGCTGTATCTGATCTGTGTCGCTCTCAATCTCGTCTGTGCTAAAGCGTAAGTAGCTATGAAAAGTGATATTGACGTTATTTACTCCTCTTACCGTGAGCTCTTCGGTATTAAAGTTATTATTGGCGTTGTTGCCCCCCCGCACGAACGCATCCGCTTCGGCCCCAATGGTATAGTCGGCGAGAGGCGACACAACAACCGTTACCGGATCGGTGGTGGTGACCGTACCGCTGTCGTCCGTGATGCGGATCGTGAGTTGATACGTACCAACAAAGGCCCCTTCCCAGTCGTAGCGATACGGGGCAGTAGTATCTTCGCCTAGCTTGGTGCTGCCGAGAAAAAACGCCGCGCTGGCTACACTTCCGTCAAAGTCGGAGGCGTCGACGGTCACCGTAATGACATCGCCACTGAAGAAGGGAGTGTTGGCCCGGGGGCTCGTGATTTCTCCCTGCGGGGGAATGTTGGTGGTTGGTCCACCGGAGCCACTTTCAAAGGCTCCCAGATCGGGAGCCGGCCCGTTGTAATCTTCTAGTCTCAATCCCGGCAGATAGATGCCCGCGTCAATGGCCGGACTTCCTTCGGCCAGCTCAAAATAGCTCTCTTGCAGCTCGCCCGCGAATTTCAGAATAGACTCGGGGCCTTCGTTGGGGTTTACCCTAATGGCCGCGTCCCCAAACGATCCCGTTTGGTAAAATAAGTTGTTGCTCACTAGAGGATCCAGAAAGTCCTCTGCGTCAAACCCCTCGCGCGGATTATTATTAGCCTTGTTGGTACTGATGAAGATGTTATTTGCAATTGTGGCAGCTCCAACACCGGCCACCTCCGGGCTCAGTTGCTTGCGGAAGTATTCATTCAATCCCCGGGCCGTGGTGTCAATAATGGTATTGTTGACAAACTGAAAATCTTCCGGAAAATCATTGTAGAATGCTACCTCAAAACCAAATTCATGACGCCCATTGGTACTATTGATAAATGCCGACGAAGGGTTGTAAAACACATTGTGGTGAATCTTATGATCCCGGTAGCCCGATGGCTTAGGATTGCCCCCGAACGTAGCCAGCGGATACAAACCGCCGCTGAATATATTGTGGTCAATCTCCATGTGGGGTACAATTGTCTCAATAGCATAGCGGTACTCGTTGTATCCCATATCCCAGTAATTGTGATGAAGCCTCACCGAACGCTCAGTGGATTGTAACCCGAAGGTTTGATTGTTGAACATCGCCATCGAGACCGTATTATTGAACCAATTGTGGTGAATATCCCAATTCAGAGCGCTGGCCCCGATCATGTTCATCGTAATAGCCGGTGATTGCCGATTCTGCCACGCTCCCACCTCCAACACAAAGCAGGTATTCTCATAAAACTCAAAGTTACGCAGCACCGGAGGATTACCTCGGAAACGGTTGTTGTTCTCAAAGAAAGCATCCTGATCCTGATCAAACAGCATCACAGTGTAAGACTCTAGCTCGTCTTCCCGCAGCTCGTTATTATACACTTTAACGTCTTTTCCTCTAAAAAACATGATACTACCAGAACAGCGTACGGTGTTGGGGAATGAGGTATTGATAAATTTGCTATCCCGCACCACAACATTGTCCGACACCTGCACCCACAGCCCAACGTAGCGGAACTGGGTGATGTGCAAGTCTTCAAAGACCATGTTGGCAGCCGTATCTACCCGGATACCTCCGTGGCTTTGCCGGTTTTGCCCATCAAGTTTGAAGCCTTTGATCAAATGATCGCGACCGTTCATCTGGATCACGCACTCTTCAGGAGCCGGATCGTACCCGGCATCGCGTCCATCGGCAAATTGACGGGGCACGGTCGTGATATCGTAAAAGTAGTTCACCTTCACGGTCGTCTGTTCTGAACCGGCCCCCACCAGGTTTACTCCGTTAGGAATCGTCAGCACGCTATTCTCCGTAAATTCCCCGGCACTCAATTGAATGGTATGCCCTTGGCCGGAGGTTACATTCGCCAGTGCGTAGGCAATAGTTTGCCAGGCATTGGCCGGACTCAGCCCATCGTTACTATTACTGCCCGCCGGAGCCACGTAGTAGGTGGTCTGTGCGTAGGTGCTTACGCATAAACAGCAGCTTAGTAGAAAACAAAAATTGGTTAAGGTTCGCATGGATTATTGGGTTTTAGTTGAAAATTACTCAATGACGGATGCTTGAAAAAGCTTATTGCTGGGGCGGAGCTATGCCACCTCAGCGACACAAGTCAACCCGTATATCACCCTTATCGTAATCAATCAGTCCGCCGCCGGTCAGATACCTTGCGTGGATTGTCGGCGAACGAATACTGATGGTGTGCTACCGCGTAGCTACTCGGTGTTCTCGGTCAGAACATAGTTACAGAGGCACAGATGCTAATCTACGCCTCTGCCTTTTGTCGCCGAACTAATAGCCGACGTTCTGATCACCGCGTAGTGCCGGATTACGGTCCGCCGCGGACTGCGGAATAGGCCACAGCGTATGAAAATCCTGAATCAGTGCCTCGGGCTTTACGGCCAGCGTCCGCTCTACGAGGTTCCCCCAGCGTAGCAGATCGAAGTACCGCTTCCGTTCGTCGTATAGCTCATGTCTTCGCTCGGCTCGTACTGCCGTGCGAAACGCCTCCGACGACAGTCCGGCCAAGGGGGGAAGCCCCGCCCGCTCCCGAACTACGTTGATGTACTGGTACGCATCAGCCGGGCCATTGGCCTCATTTTCAGCTTCGGCAGCCATCAGATAGACTTCGCCCAGTCTCAGGTAGATGTAGTTGTAACCGGAGTTGTTGTTAGATTCTGTCCCTTCAATATAGGACGAAGGCACGCGCTTGAGCGGGTAGTTGGGCTCTGCCCCATCGGCAAAAAACTCAACGAGGGTGCCATCTGCTTTCGTAACGCTGGTACTGATCAAATCCCTTCGGGCGTCTCCTGGCTCAAACGACTCCAAGAGGTCATCGCTGGCGATGTACACGCCACCCCAGTTGGGTCCCAGAAAGAAATCATCTCCACCGGCTGGCCCTATTCCTCGGGGCCAGTTGCCCACTTGGTTGGCCCGCTCCAGTTCTATTTCCATCTGTAGCTCGAAGATAGACTCAGCGTTATTTTCGTTCCGATCGCTAAAGATATCCGCGTAAACCGGTAACAGTTCGTGAGGGCCTTCATTGATCACCTGAGCCGCTAGCGAGGTCGCTTCGCCCCAGTTCTCTCGGGTCAGGTACACTTTCGCCAACAGCCCCATCGCGGCCCACCGGGTGGCTCTGCCGGGTGCCGGAGCGGTTTCCCATAAGTTGTTGACTCCTTCATTCAGGTCAGCAATAATCAGGTCGTACACGGGCTCTACTGACGCAGATCGCGGTATTTCTCGCACCTCATTCACGCCTAACGGTTCTTCTATCAAGGGGATTCGCCCAAATAACCGTACTAGAATGAAGTAGCTGTACGCTCGCAGAAACTTGGCTTCTGCCACCAGCGCGCTTTTCCCCTCAAACTCTTCCATGCCGCTGATCCCGTCAATCGCTACGTTAAACGCATTGATGCCCCGAAAGTGACTGAAGTACGCGTCGCTAATGTTGCCGGTGGCTGGTCCGAAATCGCGGTAAAAGGCTTGCTCCCGTACGTTATTAGCGTTTCCTAAGGCTCGCAGCACAAAATCATCGTGCAGTGCTTCGTAGGTGAAGTCGCGCCACCAGCCAAACGTAACGGGATTGCCTGATCCGTAAAAGTCATAGCAAGCGATGGCCGCCGCCTGGGCATCCGATTCTGTCTGAAAGAAGTTGCCCGGATTGATAAACGACTGAGGATCTTCTTCTAAGAAATCATCACACCCTACGGAAGCGGTGACGAGTGCAAAAGCGATGAGGTAGTTATGTATTTTCATTGTGTCTTTTTTTCGGTAATTAAAAGCCAAGATTGAGTCCTACGCGAAAGTTGCGGGCAAAGGGATAGGCTGAAGTGGATCCTGACTCCGGATCTTGTCCGGTGTACTCGGTAAACGTCAGCAGGTTCTGTCCGCTGGCGTAGACACGCAGCCGGGAAATGCCCCAGGATTCTAGCACCGTCACGGGGAAGGTGTACGCCAGGGTCACGTTTCTCAGCCGTAAGAAATCTACTGATTGAAAATCTCTTCCCGAAGGAGAAACACTGGAGTTCAGCAAGGGGTCTTGCGAGCTAAGCGCAGGATTAAGGTTGCTAGGATTTGTGGGTGTCCAATGATCTAACGACGACGTAAAAGCGTTGCTCTCGCCCCCGAATCCGCCGACATTTCCACCAAACCCGCCAATATCGGTTCTTCCTCGGGCCAGGTTGCCCGCCGAGCCCTGTAAAAACACACTAAGCTCAATTCCCTTGTAATTAAACGCGGTGCTCAATCCGTAGAATGATGTAGGCTGAGTGACTCCGATCACAGTTCGATCGTCCGCCAGGTCATAGCTACCATCTTGACTAATATCGACAAACTTCGGATCACCAGGTTTCCGGTCAAACTCCGCAGCTTCGGCAGCTTCGTCGCTCTGCCAAATCCCCGCAAAATCCATGGCGTACAGCGTACCCAGGTCTTGACCAATAATGTGGGCGCGCCCCGTATTCCCGATAATGATCGTATCCTGCCCTCCCAGGTCAAGGATATTGTTATTGTTGTACGTATAGTTAGCGTTCACCGAGATATTGAGATTGCCCACCGCCAGATTGGTTCCTATCGCTAGCTCAATACCTCTATTTTCTACACTACCCGAGTTTTGAAGTACACTGGTAAACCCCGACTCAATAGCTACCGGAAATTCTAGTATCAGGTCTTCGGTTACTTTATTGTAATAATCGGCTGTGATATTCACTCGGTCGTTGAACAACGTCATATCAAAGCCAATATCAAACTGCCGGGTTCTTTCCCAGGTCAAGTCAGGATTCGGAATTCCATTGTTGGCGGGGCGAACCCCGACGGCGGCATCTTGGCCAAACACTTCACCAACGGTGATAAACCGAGGTAGCGAACGGTACAGGCCAATCTCCTGGTTGCCCGTAACTCCGTAGCTTACCCGGAACTTTAGATCGCTAATCGTGCTGATGTTCTGCATAAAGGGCTCATTACTTACGCGCCAACCGAGTGCTCCCGAAGGAAAAAACCCAAACTTATTGTTCTCGCCAAAGCGCGATGAGCCGTCGTACCGGCCACTGAGGGTGAATAAATAGCGATCTAGTAGTGAGTAGTTGATCCGACCCAGCCAACTGGCAATAGACCAATCGTCTAACGAAGACTGAGGAATCACCTCCGAGGCCCCTCCACCCAAGTTAGCGGTGCCAAAGGCGTCGGTCACAAAGTTGTTTCGGCCGGTCAGCGTTCTTTCCAACGTATTCGCTTGGGCACTAAATCCGGCCACCGCATTGAATTGGTGCACTCCGATCGTTTTCCGGTAGTTTAGCAGAAAGTCAGTAAGCCAGGTAACGTCAAACACATCGAGCAGACGAGCCGCGCCGCCTACTTCGCTACCGTACAGCGTAGTTGTGGGGTAATAAGCACGCTCGCTGCGGCTCAGCAGATCGTACCCTACGTTTATCTTGCCGCTTAGGCCTGGTATAAATTCGTAGTTCAGGTAGAACGTTCCCAATGAGCGCAGACTCTGGTACGTAATATCCTGGGTTTCTACGATAGCTAAAGGGTTGGCGAAAGCAGTATTGCCCCGGGTAGGAAACAAAAAGTAGCTATCATCATCGTTAAAAACCGGATCGGTAGGAGGAAATTGCAGGGCACTAAACACTACGCCGGGTCCCGTATTGGGGTTTCTTCCGCCGTTAGGAACCGCCTCTTCCACCGTATACGAGCTGGTAAACGAATTACCAATGATCAGTTTTTCCGAAGGACTCACGTCGAGGTTAGCTCGCAGCGAAAACCGCTCTAGCCCACTGCTTTTTATGATACCTTCCTCATTGTAGTAGTTCCCCGACAGATAGTACTGTACCTTATTGTTAGCACCGTTCGTCGATAGCTGCACGTTATTGACTCGCCCCGTCCGAAATATCTGATCTTGCCAGTCGACTCCTCCGTTTTGGTCAAACGCCTGAACCTGGTCATTGGTAAATGTCGGGGCTACGTCGAAAGCGGCGTTGAACTCGTTGATCAATCGGGCGTACTGTCCGGCGTTCATCACAGGATATCGCTCAGTAATTGTATTTACTCCCGAATAGACATCCAGGTTCAGGCGACTACCTCCTTCCTTACCGCGTTTGGTCGTAATCACGATGACTCCGTTGGCTCCGCGAGATCCGTAGATAGCGGTCGCGGAGGCATCCTTGAGTACTTCAATAGACGCAATATCGTTAGGGTTGATGGTCGACAAAATATTACTGGTGTTAGGCGACAATTGATCCGTTCTAAAGCTTCCTTCGCCCCGAAGAGCAGTATTATTAGGATACACTGGAAACCCATCAATCACGTACAGTGGTTCATTGCCGCTATTGATAGAGTTAGAGCCCCTGATGCGTACGGTGGGAGCCGCCCCGGGTGCCCCACCGTTAGAGTTAGAGACCAGCAAGCCTGGGGTTCGGCCTTGTAACGCTTGGTCTAGCGAGGGAGTAACAATCTTCTCCAGTGCTTCGGTCTTCACCGAGGCAACCGACCCAGTAATATCCTTCCGTTGTTGGGTGCCGTAGCCTACGACGACGACCTCCTGCAGCGACTGCACATCAGGGGCTAGGGACACGTTAATAACGGTCTGATTACCGATGGTTATCTCCTCATTGATGTAGCCTACGGAAGAAAATACCAGTATTTTGGCATCATCGGCCATGGTCAGGCGGTAGTTGCCTTCTACGTCGGTGACCGTGCCCACGGTGGTGCCTTTCACGACGATATTTACCCCCGGCAAACCTTCCCCGTTAGATAAGTCCGTCACCTGGCCCGCAATACTTTTCTCAGTAAAGGCACCCGATCGGTCGCCAGATGAGGCAAGCTTTACCGTACCGGCACGGCGCTCTACCGTTAGCTCCGAAGATGCCGATGGGCTGGTACTGACATTTTGCCGACGAACTTTGGGGGGCGACGCGTTGCGAATAATGAGGTAATAGCGTTCGTCTAGCTTACGATAGTGAAGATTAGCCGGTGTGAGCAGCTGTTTTAGTGCTACTTGAATACTTTCTTTCGTGACTGCCTGGGTATTCTTATTCAGTTTAATGGCTCGCACCAAATCAGTTTCGTAGTGGAAAGAAACGTCAAATTTCTTTTCCAACTGCCGAAGGGCCTGTTCAATTGTTACTTCGCCCTTCTGCCAGAACTCATTGGGCGAATCGTAGGTAGCAGCGAGTAGTGATTGAGCACGTAGTGACTCAGGTGGACAGAGTAGCACCAAAAAACATAGCGGTGCTATCGACTTTTGTAAAAAGTTTTGCATAGGTTTAGGATTATTATTAAGTAAAGAGCTATCCGGTCGTTTAACTTGACCGAGCGAGACGTATCGGATGGCCTTATTGTAGGATAATTACATTTCCATTACGGTTTATTTCCAAATTAAAGAGGGTTTTCAATGCTAAGAGTATGATTTCCGGATCAGGCTCGTGAAAGGTACCTGTATACTTTCGATGGGCTACTGACTCATCTTCTAGGGTAATTGTCAATCCGTAGGTATCTTCCAGTACGTAGATGATCTCGCGTACCGGGGTATCTTCAAACACCAGTTCGCTCCGCTTCCAGGCGGTATGCAGGGCAGGATTCACAAGCGTTTGTTGTATTTTCTGTATTTCTGGCTGATAGGTAACCATATCACCAGGGTTCATATAGATAGGTGTTTCTACTGCCTCAGCCGGAAGCTGCAATTTCACACTGCCCTCAGTCAGTACTACTTGAGTACGTGCCCGACGTGTATTTACGTTAAACTCTGTTCCCAGCACCTCTACAGCCAGTGCTTCCGTATTTACAATGAATGAAGTTAACGCACCCTGGGGATCATGCTGTTTTTTAATGGCAAAGTAGGCTTCCCCCGCAACCTGCACCACTCGATGTTCCTGAAAATCAGCAGGATTATAGGCCAGGGTAGAATTAGCGTTGAGAGTCACCACCGAGCTGTCGGGTAGTAACAGTTCTCTGGTTTCGCCGTAGGCGGTTTGGTACGTTTGGATCGTTGTCTGCACGAGATACAGCCAGACAGCCGCAGCGATAGCGAGCGCGGACAACGAAGCCGCTGCGTAGTACCAATACAGCGGTACGCTACGTTGACGATGGGAAGAAGGTATTACTGTCGGCCTGGATAAATCAGCTTCTATGCTACGCCAAGTAGCCGTGAACTGCTGATCGGACATCCGGTACGTAGTGCGGGAGAGTTCTCGCACAACCCTCTTCGCTTCTTCTATCAGTGGTGCTTTTTCAGGATACCGACTGAGGTAGTCTCGCCACGCTTCTTCGGCCTGTGCATCGTTGTCAATGACCCACTTTCTGAAAGAGAGGTTGGCTGCAAAATCTTCTACCGAATTGAAGTGGTTCATCTGTCTACTTACATTGATGCATGTGTAAGTAGAAGGAAGCTAGGTGAAAAATGTAGACGTTTTCGGGAAATAAATTTTTAATATTTATCATGTATGCATAAAACAAATGCATTTGTTGTAATTAATGCATATTTCAGCCTACTATTATGCATTATTAGTAATAACACAAAGCAAGCAGGCAGCTTAGTAATACAGCAGGGTTTACCACGACAAGGTCTTGACGCAAGCTTTTTATCGCCCGGCACGTTAAGGAGTAGATTGTCCGCGTATCAATTCCCATCACTTCGGCGGCTTCTGGCCGGGTCAAATTCTCAAAGAAGATGAGGCTCAATACCTCTCGCTGCCGCTTGGGAAGAGCGGTAAGTGCCTGGGTCAGTCTGACCTTATTAACATCTTCGGATGGCTCAGCTTCCGGAAATTCATACAGATATTGTGTATCTATGTACTCATCAGTGGATACCGGCGCGGTCAACTGTCGCGTAATTTTTCGCTCTTCAGCTACAATTTTACGCCGTAGGGCTTTATACAAATAGGGCTTCACCGCCGTCGTGCTACTGAGACTTTGGTGCTGGTTCCATAAGTCAAGAAACAAATCATGAATGCAGTCCTGAACCAGCGTAGCGTCCTGAGTAATGTAGCGACCGTAGTTATATAGTAGTGTTGCGTATTGATTGTAGAGCACCTTTAGTACTGTCTGATCACCTTGGATAAGGCGCTCCCAGTAATGATCGTTAGTAGCAATGGATAAATTACCTTTGAGCTGGGACATACAAAAAATTTACCATGTAGTTTGCATTTTATATAAATATATCACTAAAAGCAAGCTTAAAAATAATATATTTCAAATTATGGCTCATTGTTAATACTATATATGTATTCCCCTGGAAATAACCCTGTCATTTAGTTTTTCGTCAGATAGCAGACGATCTAATTATAGTCTTTTACCGTATTCTTTAGTAGAACAACGTATTATTTACTTATGTCTCACACGCTTACTTTTTCCAATCAAACTGGCCATCAGCTATCGGCCCGCCTAGAAATGCCAGCTGATAACAGTCCTCATGCCTTCGCCATATTTGCCCACTGTTTTACCTGTAGCAAAAATTTAAACGCAGTTACTCACATTAGTCGGGCTTTAACCCAAACGGGGATGGCCGTGCTTCGGTTTGACTTTACCGGATTAGGCGAAAGTGAGGGTGATTTTTCCGATACTAATTTTTCTACCAATATTCAGGACTTAGAAGCTGCCGCTGAATATTTGGCCACTAATTATCAAGCTCCAAAATTATTGGTGGGACATTCGCTAGGTGGGGCTGCTGTACTCATTGCTAGCAGCCGCATTCAGTCCGTAGAAGCAGTAGCTACTATCGGTGCTCCGGCTGATCCTGAACACGTACAGCACCTACTAGAAGATGATATAGCCAAGATCAAGGAAGAAGGTGAAGCCGTAGTTTCTTTAGCCGGAAGAAAGTTTACCATAAAAAAGCAGTTTTTAGATGATGTTAACCAAGCCCACCACGATCACCAAATTGAGCAAATCCGTAAACCATTGTTGATTCTGCACTCTCCGGCTGATCAAACGGTAAGTATTGATAATGCCGCTAAGATTTATCAACAAGCCCGGCATCCAAAATCATTTGTTTCATTAGACAATGCTGACCACTTACTTAGCCGAAAAGAAGACTCGCTGTACGTGGGCCGGGCGATTGCCACTTGGGTAGAACGCTACATTATTCCTCGCTCCCCTACTCCTCTTTCCACCGATTTACAAGTGGTAACCCGCACGCAACAAACTTTTACTACCGAAATTATGGCGGGACAGCACGCCTTAACCGCCGACGAACCTGAGGCGGTAGGTGGATTGGATTTAGGGCCTTCTCCCTACGACTTGCTGGCAGCTAGCTTGGGAGCTTGCACCGGGATGACGCTGCGAATGTACGCCAATCATAAAAAATGGCCTTTAGAAGAGGTAATTGTTCACGTAAAACATCAGAAAATTTACGACGATGACTGCCAGGACTGTGAAGACCCGGTTAAGAAAATTGATCACCTGGAGCGGGTTATAGAAGTGAAGGGTGATCTGACGGAGCAGCAACGAGATCGGTTGCGAGAGATTGCCGATAAATGCCCGGTGCATAAAACCCTACATGCTTCAGTAAAGGTTAATACAACCTTGGCGATGATGAATGATAAGTAGCAATCCTTCATTAGAGGATATTCCGATAAACTTCTAAGGTTCGTGACGACACGAACCTTGGGGTAAATAATTATCAGAATAAGGTTTATTATTCATCAATCATTATTCTCTACTCATTAGCCATCAGCTTTTCTGTCGCTTTCCACCGTTTCGTTTCCGATAATTACTACCGCCCCGTCCCCGTCGCTTATTGGGTTCGTAGGCCGGAGCTTCTCCTAAGTATTCGGGTATTTTAGCCTTGGGTACAGTGGATTCAATTAGTTTCTCGATCCGGGAAAATGAGCCTTGCTCGTCGGGAGTGATAAAGGTAAAGGCTGCTCCCCGGGCGGCAGCTCGGGCAGTTCGGCCAATGCGGTGAACGTAATCTTCGGCATCGTGAGGCACATCGTAATTAATCACAAGTTCAATACCTTCTACATCAATACCTCTTGACAAAATGTCGGTCGCCACTAAGATATTTAGTTGCTTATTCTTAAACTTCCGTAAAATATTCTCGCGCTCAGATTGCTCCAGGTCAGACGAGATAGCGGCCACCTCATAATCTAGCTTTTCTATCACTCTGCTCACTTCTTTTACCGTAGTTTTTCGGGCACAGAAAACGATTAAGCTATTTACCTTTTTAGCTTTCAGCAGATGTTCCAGCAGTCCTAGTTTTTGGTGAGCATGTACACTAAATGCCGCTTGAAGAATCCGTTCGGCGGGTTTAGAAAGGGCAATATTAACTTCTTCCGGATCATTCAATAAGTTTTTGGCTAGCTGCCGAATTTTGGGGGGCATAGTGGCTGAAAACATGAGAGTTTGCCGTTGCTGGGGCACGTAGTGGGCAATCCGCATAATGTCATCGTAAAAGCCCATATCTAGCATCCGGTCGGCCTCGTCCAGAATGAAAAACTTTAGCCGATCTAAATTAACGTAGCCCAGGTTCAAGTGGGTTAGCAGTTTGCCCGGAGTGGCAATTACAATTTCAGTTCCTCCCTTCAGTGCTGTTTTTTGCTTGTCGAACGAAGAAGCGTCTTGTCCGCCGTACACCGTAGTAGAGCTAATGGGAGTAAAATAAGAAAACCCTTCTAGTTGCTGGTCGATTTGTCCAGCCAACTCGCGGGTAGGAGCAATTACCAGTGCCTGAATGCCTTCTCCTTTGTGTTGCAAAATATGATGGATGGTAGGAAGTAGATAAGCCGCCGTTTTGCCCGTACCAGTTTGAGCGCAACCGATAATATCATTTCCAGAAAGAATTGGGGGAATGGTTTGTGCTTGAATTGGCGTGGGTTCCGCAAAACCCATTGCATCAAGTCCGGATAGTAAATCTTCGTGGAGTGTAAATTCTTTAAATGTCAAAATTATTATTGTTAGGTAGTAAAAGCATCATCAGTTTCTTGTGGACAAGTATTGAAGTTGCACGATAGCTTGGCTTCCAGTACCGTATTATAACTGAGAAAGTGGTGCAACGTTCTTAGAATAGGTACTCAGGCTGCTATGATGAACTATTCTAAGAAAAAACCCAAACATGCTTTGGGAAATTCTTTGCATAGATAAAAAAAAATTGGCTGAATGTTTAATAAACACCCAGCCAATCTCTATAAATTAAATTTGACTTAAGTAAGTTTCAAGCCTTTTCTTGCGCTATTCTTAATAAGCGGGCAATCACCAAGTCGGTAGGAACCTCATTGGCTCTCGATTCTGGGATTGCTTCTACCATATCATCCACAAATTCTGGACGCAAGTTGAGCTTCAGCGCATATTTCTTACAAATTTCTACTTCCTTATCGTGAATGAGACCATCCATCATCATCATATTCACTAACTGATACAGATGCTCAAACCGCTGCTGATCGCGAGTAGGGGTTTGATACTCCACCAAGCTGGGGTTCTCTTTAATTAGCTTAAGCTCAGCTTCTGAAATATTAAACCGCCCTGCTAACGAAAGTAGGTACTCTATTTCCAGATCATCAAACTCCCCATCAGAATAGGCAACCTCAAGTAAGTTCTTCATGTGCCCCTTCGCTAACTTCTTTTTCTTTCCAGTAAATAAGTCCATCAACTCCATACGCATAATAATAATATTGAAAATTATATTTTTCCAATATTAAATATAGCAAAATTATTAAATAGGTCATAGTCTGAGGAACTTATGCAGATACCAGCTCATGGAAGAATTATGTAAGTTTTCGCAGCAAATTGTAGCGGTACTGCTGAGAGATAGCTAATTATCAGCCACCAGCCTAGCTCACTTTTCAGAATGGCGTTAGTTGAATTTATTGAGCAACTCTTCAAACTTTATCAATTGGTAATCAGCACTTTATTAATAAAATTTACCCATAAGGCTTTGTATTTTATCAATACACACCCCCTTAGTATTTTCTCATTGTGCCAAATTCCTTACATAAAGTGAGAATGCTAATGAAAAAAACAGCGATGTCACGTGTATTTTATCAACCTCGCCTCGAGAGTAGGTACTCATTAAAAAATGCAATTACTGTTTCAGGCCGGTATTTACGAGTGAGGAACAATCTGCCGGCAAACTTTATTATTTCTGTGGTATAAATACTAACTTTGATTTCTGCTGATAGCCTACTACCAGCGTATTGTAATTATAAGATACTCACTATGTTTGATAATTTAAGTAATCGGCTCGACCAGGCATTCAAAACCCTAAAGGGGCAGGGACAGATCACGGAGATTAACGTAGCCACTACGGTAAAAGAAATTCGTCGGGCACTCATTGATGCTGATGTAAATTATAAGGTTGCGAAGCAGGTTACTGATAAAATTAAGGAAGAAGCTCTGGGGCGCGATGTATTGATTGCTGTCTCACCCGGTCAACTGCTGACTAAAATTGTGGAAGAAGAGCTAGCCGAACTGATGGGCGGAAGCCGAGTAGGTGTGAATACCACGGGCGACCCGGCTATTGTCCTGATTTCTGGTTTGCAGGGTTCGGGTAAAACAACGTTCTCGGGTAAGTTTGCCAACTACCTGAAGAAGCAAGGCAAAAGCATACTGCTTACGGCCTGCGATGTTTACCGTCCGGCAGCTATCGATCAGTTGAAAGTACTGGGTGAACAAGTAGGGGTAGACGTTTACGCTGAGCCCGAAAATAAAAACCCAGTTGAAATTGCTAACAATGCTATTAGCTACGCTAAGCAGAATGGAAAAAAAGTAGTCATTGTCGATACCGCTGGTCGCTTAGCCATCGATGAAGCCATGATGAATGAGATTGCTGCCCTAAAAAAAGAGCTCAACCCAAGTGAAACTTTGTTTGTGGTAGATGCCATGACGGGGCAAGATGCGGTGAATACTGCTAAGGCTTTTAATGAGCGGCTGAATTTTGACGGAGTCGTCCTTACCAAACTGGATGGTGATACCCGAGGAGGGGCAGCCCTATCTATCAAAACGGTAGTAGAGAAGCCCATTAAGTTTGTGAGTAACGGGGAGAAAATGGAAGCCCTGGATGTTTTCTACCCCGACCGTATGGCTCGCCGAATTTTGGATATGGGCGACGTAACCACGCTGGTAGAAAAAGCCCAGGAAGTTTTCGATGAGGAAGAAGCGGAGCGACTGAGCCGCAAGATGCGAAAGAATCAGTTCGATTTTAATGACTTTCTTTCGCAGCTCCAGCAAATTAAGAAGATGGGGAATATTAAAGACCTGCTTGGTATGTTGCCCGGCATGGGGAAAGCCATCAAAGACTTAGATGTAGATGACGACTCATTCAAGCCAATTGAAGCAATTATTCGTTCTATGACCCCCAAAGAGCGTGAAATGCCCGATATGATTAATGGCAGCCGCAAGCGCCGTATTGCGAAAGGCAGTGGCACTGATGTTCAGGAAGTAAACAGCCTGCTTAAGCAGTTCGCTGAGATGAGAAAGATGATGAAGAAAATGAATAAGATGACAGGCAAGCGAGGAATGGCAAATATTAACCCGTTTGGGTAATGAAGAATGACTGATGAATAGTTTTCTTTCATTAATCATTAGTCATTCTTCGTCAATCATTAAACGTATAGCACGTCTTTACACGCTTGTAGTGTCTTTTTTACGTTGGGTAAAATTACTTCAATTAATGTGGGGGCGTAGTGCAGTGACGTATCCCAGTTGCATATTCGGCGGATGGGAGCATCCAGATAATCGAAGGCATGGCGTTGTATGTGGTAAGTTACTTCGGTAGAAATATTGCCTAGTGGCCAAGCTTCCTCTACAATTACCAATCGATTGGTTTTCTTCACAGAGTTTACTACTGCTTCATAATCAATAGGGCGAATAGTACGAAGGTCAATCACTTCGGCTGAAATATCATCTTTCTGCAACTCATCGGCCGTTTCCAAGGCTACCTTCATTACTTTTCCAAACGAGACGATGGTTACATCCGTTCCTTCTTTCACCACATCGGCTTTACCAATAGGAATCAGTAGATCATCACCTTCGGGTACTTCCCCTTTATCGCTGTACATCAGCTCCGACTCCATAAAAATAATAGGGTCTTCATCCCGCACCGACGATTTCAGCAAACCTTTAGCGTCTTTAGGGTTACTCGGCACTACTACCTTTAAACCAGGGGTATTGGCGTACCAACTATCAAAGTTCTGAGAGTGTTGCTGACCTAGCTGTCCGGCATTACCGGTAGGCCCTCGGAATACAACCGGTGCATGGTACTGCCCTCCCGACATAGAAAGGATTTTCGCTGCACCATTAATAATCTGGTCAATGGCGACCAACGAAAAGTTATAGGTCATAAACTCAACAATGGGGCGTAAGCCGTTCATCGCTGCTCCAATACCAATGCCAGTAAATGCCAGTTCAGAAATAGGAGTATCTATTACCCGCTTTTCCCCAAACTCATCAAGCATACCCTGGCTTACTTTATAGGCACCATTGTATACAGCTACCTCTTCACCTATTAAAAAAACATTTTCATCACGGCGCATTTCTTCGCTCATAGCTTCATTTAGCGCTTCGCGAAACTGAATTTCTCTCATTATTAGAAGGTTACTTATTTAAGTAAAAAAAAGCCCTCCTCAAGGAGGAAGGCTCATGTTGTGATTTATCAACAATTACTGAAGTGCGCTTCGGAAAGCCTCAGACTCTTTGTAGTTAGTAAATACTAAATCGTTAAGAGCATACTCTCGCAAGCTAGGGTCAGCTTGCACTGCCGCGCTTAGTGCTTCGGTCATGCCACTTTCGTTTTGCAAGTAAGCGTTAGCAACTGCCACACCGTAGTGGGCTTTAGCCATACCACTTTCCATACTCAACGCCTCTTCAAAGCTAGTAATTGCGTTTTCGTAATTGTCAGTTAGTACCTGCGCCAACCCAAGGTTGAAAGAGTTTTCAGCAGCTTCGCTAGCATTAGAAAGAGCAGAAACCGCTTCTTGATACTCACCATTCATAATCTGGATAGCACCGCGCACACCATTCATACCTGCTCGCGCATCTTGCTCGCTAGGTTGCATACCATTGGCTTGGTCAATCTCCTGCTTTGCTCGTTCAGTGTCGCCCCGTAGCGCGTAAACAATTGCCATGTTCGCATGAGCTTCCGCATTATCTTCCATTTGCACCGACTGCTCCAGATTGGTGATTGCTTTGTCCAGCATATCGCCCATTTCTGACTCACTGGCTTCCATTGCTTGAGCAATATATACTGCCCCCAGGTTGTTACGAGCAGCCCAGCTATCGTAGTTTTCTACTGCCGACTCATAAATGCTTTGCTTCTCATCTAAACTTGGAGTCAAGGTAGCTGAGTAAAGCATTTCCTCACTTGAAAGGGAATCCGAACCGAAAGTGCCTTCGTAAATTTGCTTAGCAAAAGTAGCAATCTGAGAATCGGTTTTCTTTTCCTTAACAGTCAGAATGTTGGTCTGAGCAGTACGTAACTTAGGATAAATGTCAGCGAATACTTGACGGTAGGTAGGCAGTTGATGCAACTGATCTTCCTTCTCTTCAAACGATCCAGAACCGTTAATAATATTATTGTACTCGTCTTTCTCACTAGCTGAAATGCCGTCGTAGTTTTGTAAAGAATCGCGGAACTGCCCCCAATCCTCTACCACTGGCTTCAGAATAAACTCAATAGAATCGGCTGCTCCTTGATAATCGTACTTATCCATTTGCTCCCGATAGTATTCTTCAATTCGGCCAGCCCGATCTTCCGATAAGTTAGCGTTAACCCGCTCTGTACCTTCTGGTGAGTGAGTACCAGTAATAGTTACTGATCGGGTCACATTCTTTTCAGCCACAAAGTTACTGAAGCGGTCGCCACGGTCGCTGCGAATCTCTGAGCGACGTAGAGCCGAGCTTCCTTGCGGGAAAAAGAAATTAACATTGGTGGGAATCAACTCTTCCTGATTGTTGTAGCCGTGGTTTCCGTAAGAAACGTAGCGAGGTGCTTCCACCAGCTTCTGCGTTACGATTAACCCCTCGGCCACTTGCATTTCGGGAGTTTCAGCAGTTTTGTCAGAATTAGGATCAGAAGCTACGCCCTGAACCATCAGCATTCCGTTGTCCATAGCTTCGCCAGTGTAGTCAAATGAAAACTCTTGGCTTTGCTCAGGCTCCTGCTCGGCTCCGTTCGGAAAGTCAGCCGCCCGGAATTCTACACTTCCTACGTCTACGCGCTCATCGCCGTATTGGTAGAAGGTGTTTAAGGTGTAAATTTTGTCTTTCTTGAGCATCTTCAGCGGCAGCTTAGCACTCATGGTGAAGCTCACCGTACTGCCCTGTAATTCCAGAGGCGATGGCTCAACAGTAAGATTTTGTTCTTCTGCCATTTTCACCATCTTCTTGAGGGAATTACATCCCGTAAAAATCAGAAAATTGAAGAGTATGGCAGTTAATAGTAGCGATTTCAGTCTATTCATAAGATAAAAATTTGGTTAGTCAGAGTCGCGAAAATAGAATGATATTAACAATATTACAATTTTGGCGAAAAAATAGTTAATTTATGCCTTCAAGAACCAATTTAGAACAATATTTGTTTGCTCTAAGTTTAAAAGATTATGAGAAAACTACAGTATTTTTTGGAAAAACAAGCCTTTGGGGTTTGCACTAAGATAGGTAGCAAAATGGATATTCCAACGGCTACCATTCGAATGTATTTCATCTACGCTTCTTTTTTAACGTTTGGCTCTCCTATTCTCTTGTACCTAGGGATTGCTTTCTGGGTGAACTTCCGGAATCATCTCCGAAAGAGCCGTAATCCGATTTGGTACTACTAAGCTGTTGAGCAAACGCCAAGTCTTGAAAATATTTTTTTCCGAGCAGGTACCGGGCAAATACCAATAATCCGGGCGATTGCACCGAAGAGACACCACCGACAGTTCTTATTTGCTCTACACTTACCCTTTCCCACTGGGGCAATTTTCCAATAAAATCTCGAGTAGCTCGTAACGCAGCCCCAGCATCCTGCGGTTTTTGTTGTCCCAAAAAAACTAACGCAGCCAGCAAATCCAGCCCCAATTTGGCGGGTAATTTCCAGAGTAGCCGAACAACCGATTCGTTTTTATAAAGCATCGCGGTACTGTTTCGAAAGTTTAAGTACGTTTTACGAGGGTTATTAGCCGACATGGTTCCTCCGCCTACGTGATATACCACACTTGCCGGTTGGCAGTATAGCTGGTACCCCGCTCGGTGCATCCGCCAGCATAGATCAATCTCTTCCATATGAGCAAAAAAGTTGGAGTCAAAGCCACCCAGCGATTTGTAAACCTCCGTACGAACGAAAAAACAAGCCCCGGTAGCCCAGAAGATAGGTGCTACACTATCGTACTGCCCGCAGTCTTCTTCCGTAGTATCCAGAATTCTTCCTCGGCAGAAGGGATAGCCCAGCGTATCAATGTAGCCGCCGGCAGCTCCGGCGTGCTCAAAGTAATTTTTCCGATGGTACGCCCGCACCTTCGGCTGACAGGCAGCAATAGAGCTATCTTGATCCATGAGCTTAAGCACGGGATCAATCCAGTGCGGAGTTACTTCCGCATCTGAATTCAGCAAAATACTGTAGGTATTCTCAATACGATTCAGTGCCTGGTTGTAGCCTTCGGCAAAGCCGTAATTTTCGGAAAAAGCGAAGACTTCTACGGAAGGATAATTTTCGCGCAGAAAATCAAGAGAAGAATCGGTAGAAGCATTATCAGCTACAATAATTCGGTGTCCTGAGCTGTACGACACTACACTGGGAAGAAATTGCTCTAAGAAATGAACTCCGTTGTAGTTTAGGATGACAACTGCCGCTGGCTCCATGTAGATAATTCAGTTGTTTAGTTGTTGATTAGTCCACGGTCAATAGTCGATAGTCCACAGTTATCGGTCATTAGAGTTAGAAGGTTGAAGTGTTATGGTGTTAATGTCCAATTGCTCAATTGTTGAATGGTTATTAGTCCACAAGTATTCAGGTATTGGGAATTATTCATCAATCATTATTCATTAGCTCGTTGGTTCCATCAACAATCAGTTTTAAATTCCGGTCTCCGGTCTTAGGTAAAGTTTCCTAGGTCAAAACCGGGAATATTGGGAATGAAGCCTTCGGTCGACTGCTTCATGGTCTCTTTGGCTTTGGCGTCTACTTCCTCCAAGGCTTTATTAACCGCAGCAATTACCAAGTCCTGCATCACCTCTTTATCTTCGGGTTTTATCAAGTCATTATCTATTTCCAGGTTGATGAGTTGCTTTTTGCCATTCACCGTAGCTTTCACTAGTCCGGCTCCCGACTCGCCAGTGGCAGTTACATCCCCTAGCTTTTCCTGGGCCTCTTTCATTTTTTCCTGCACCTCTTTCACCTTCTCCATCATTTTGTTCATATCAAACATAGCGTACTAATTGAAAATTGACAGTGGATAATTGATAGTTGTACCGTCACTAAACTTTGAGACGGGTACTGATTAAACGGGGAAGTGGGCGGGATGTTCTTGTTTAGCGGATATTGGGATTTAGCAAGACGAATTTTCCGTGCTGCGTAAATTGGTTTCCAAGCTGATCGGTTACATTTATCAAGTAAAGATACGTGCCCTCAGGAGCTCTTCCCCCGTTGTAGGTGCCATCCCAACCTACATCGAGCCGATCGGTATGAAATATCAGTTCGCCCCAGCGATTAAACACCTCGAAGGTAATTGACTCGAGCAAAGAAGCTTGATACAAAAATATATCATTAAGACCATCTCCGTTGGGGGTAAAGGCATTGGGAAAATACACCTGCGCCCGAGCCGGTACTCGCTGGCATACTTCCTCACTCAATACCGACTCATTTCCGCATTCATCAGTATAGCTTATTTGGTAACAGTATTCCTGGTCAACCTCCACATTGCTATCGATGTAGGGAAATGATACATCCGGATCAGTAACCGAATCGTAGCGGACCACGGCTGCGCCTTCCTGCCTGCGGTAAATGTAGTACTGCTGAATATCACCCGTTGTTTCTGGCCACGTTAGCGTAATTGATACGTCTTGTAACCCAGCCGTGAGATTAGGAACTGCCTCCGGTACCGTGGTACTAATTGCGGTAAGAGAAATTGCTTCAGAGCGGCTCGCTCCTACTCCGTCATTAGCAACTATTTGGTAAAGATACGGTTGCTGACAAACTACATCTATGTCCTCATAGTTAGTAGGAACAGAAGTGACTAATACTTCACCATCCCGGAATATTTGATACTGATCGAACAAACCAGGCTCAGTTTGCCAGCTTAGGTTATTTTGTAAATCTTCCGCAATGGCCTCCAAAGCAATGGAGCAGATTTCATTAGAAGAAACGCTGTTACCCGGCTCGCAGGGATCTACTGCCACCACCACCATGCAGAAGTAATCTTCACGGGTGTTCCATTCGCCTTGTTCAATCACTAGTTCCGTAGAGCCAGGGGCTAGCGGATAATTGGTAGTAGTGCTTCCATCTTCTTCAGTTACTTGAAGCTGATAGCTTACATTTTCATCAGGCAAGCTGTAGGCCACGCGAATACTCGCCTCATCTAAAATTTCTACCTCCGATAAGGTGGCTACCGGAAAAGCACCTCCGGCAAAAGTGGTAAAAGCAGCAGCACTATCGGCACAACCTGAATTATCAGGAACATTAAATAGCCCTCGTACATTCACCGTGTACTCATCGTCATTAGCGTATTGATGAATAAAAGAAGGTTGGTCCGTATCTACTATTTCCAGCGGGGTGCCATCTCCAAAGTCAATTTCTAACAAATCGTAGTAATCATCCTGAATATCTACAAAAACTCGGTTTTCGGTACAGTTGAGTAGCTGAAACTGCGGAGTGCGGGGTTCTAACACTTCAATACGAACGCTATCAATTTGAGAGCCTAGTACCTGAATAATCAAATATGAACCGGGGATGGCATAGGTAGTATCAGTAATATTGGTGGGATTGACCGGAATTCTATCTCCTGGACTGTAGTCAAAGTTATACACTCGGGGGCCACCCATTAGAGGGTCGCTCAAATCGGTAACTGTGACGGTTAAGGGCGCGCAGCCTCTAGTTTTATCTACTCCGAAGTTACCAGTTGGTTCGCTTTCGGTAATTTGGGCATTCGCTACTCCACTAGCTATCCAGCACAAAAGAAGTACGTAAAATCTTTTAATTGGCAAACCGCAACCGTTTAGGATAGTAACTGCTAACTGAGGGGTCTTATTGCCCTAACGGTCAGCTCGGTTAGGCGTGACCCGAAGGTGCTCAATAATAGCTTCTAGCGACAGAGACTGTTGTTCTCCGTTTCTAAAATTTTTCAGACTATACTCGCCACTCTCTAGCTCGTTGGTACCGATAACCAAGGCGTAGGGAATGCCTTTTTTGTCGGCGTAGCCAAACTGTTTCTTTAGCTTCACCGCCTCAGGATACATTTCAGCCCGAATACCTTCGCTACGCAGTTGAGATAGTACCGGAAGTACTTGCGATTGCAGTTCTTTGTCGAAATTAATGACTAACACCTGCGTACCGGTCTGACTCTCGGTAGGAAACAGCCCCAAGTCTTCCATTACATCGTAGATGCGATCTACCCCGAAAGAAATACCCACACCCGATACGCCGGGCAAACCAAATACTCCCGTCAGATTATCATAACGGCCACCGCCGCTGATGCTGCTACTGATCGTAGCATCCTGTACTTTAACTTCGAAGATGGTTCCAGTGTAGTACGACAGACCCCGCGCCAGCGTCAGGTCAAACCGAATGTGGCTTAGCGTAGAACCAAGCGACTGAGCCAGTGCTAGTATTTCCTGGAGCTCAGCAATGCCCCGCTGTCCGGTTTCAGAGTCACGCACAATTTCTTGGGCAGTACTCAGCTTTTCTGAAGTGCTGCCTTCCAGGTCAAAGATTGGTGCGATTTTTTGGATTGATTCGTCGGAGAAACCTCGCTCCTGTAATTCGCCAATTACTTTTTCTTTTCCAATTTTATCTAATTTGTCAATCGCTACCAGTAGATCTGTTTCTTTGCCTTGGGCACCGATGACTTCTACCAGCCCGTTCAGAATCTGCCGATGGTTTAAGTTGATGGTATATTTCTCAATACCAAGCTGACCGAAAGCTTCTTCCAGCATTCGGATAATTTCCGCTTCACACAGTAAAGAATCGGTGCCTACCACATCGGCATCGCATTGGTAAAATTCGCGGTAGCGGCCTTTTTGCGGACGATCTGCCCGCCAAACGGGTTGAATTTGATAGCGCTTAAACGGAAAGGTAATCTCGTGCTGGTTCATCACCACGTAGCGGGCAAATGGAACGGTGAGATCGTAGCGAAGGCCTTTGCCCGCAATTTTCGGTAAGATAGCCGAAACACCCTGCTGATAGTCAGTATCCGTTGTCTTTGCTAGAAAATTACCATTGTCTAAAATCTTAAATAGCAGTTGATCGCCTTCATCGCCGTATTTTCCAGTGAGTACCGAAAGGTTTTCTAAGCTGGGTGTTTCTAGCGGTTGAAAGCCAAATTTTTGGAAAACAGTACGAATCGTATCTAAGATATAGGTTCGTTGGGCCATCTGCCGAGGGCCAAAGTCACGGGTTCCTTTGGGTAAGGTTGGTTTATTACTCATTTATGTAAGGCGACCGATCGGGGTCGGGGTTGTAGTCGGAAAATGTATTTTTAATATTTTTATCGCTAGCCCGGCGCGGGTTCTTCCAAGATGGATCAAGCTCCAGCTTAGTCACTTTGTCCAAGCTCAGTAGCAGAATAAGCTTCCGCAAATCTTCACTGAAACCGTTAGACCGACGGCTTGGCGACAGAGCGTACTTTCCAGCAAACAGATTACCCTGGGTTTGTAGTTCAATAAGCTTCTGGTTGATGTAGCTTAAATTTTCGTAAATATCGCTAGCATCTTTACCAATTACATTGCTGGCCTCCAGGCTACCGATGGTCATGGAGGTAGTACCGCCAATGCCTGATACGTACGGCTGAGCATTATTGTCGTTGAGCACCACCGGCGAGAGCCCGGTAATTGCCCCCAACGAAGCCGTCGTAATGGCGCGGTGCTTCTTCCCTTTCCGGGCTTTTTTATATTCTTTTTGCAACGATTTTTGTCGATCCTTGAGCTGATCTATTAGGTTCATGGTTCGCACTAACCCCGTACGGTACTGGTTGTACAGTAGCTGGTCTTTTTCCACCAAATTCTCCGTATCTTCTACATGAACGCGAATAGTACGCTCCTGCCGTTGGTTCGATTTATCGATGGCAAAGAAAGTAACCCGATAGGTAACCGTATCTCCTGGTTCAACCAAAAGATCGTAACCTGGTTCCCACAAAAACTCCCACTGGGTAGGTTCATTCTGCCGTAATGCCGAGCGGGAAATTTGGTTGTTATCCGTTACAAAATCGAAATTTGTGATGTCATCATCCCCGTTAGGGTCGGATAAATAAAACTTAATATTCAGCGCCTCATCTTCTTTTATCTTGTAGTAGCTCTGGTTAGGAACCATTGATATTATGGGCGGTAAATCCTGCTGAGTCACTTCAATACGAAGAATTCCCTGCTGCTGAGCCTCGTAGGGCTGATCTTCCACAATAAAAGGCAGCAGCAATGGCTCCCGCTGCAACCGATGGTACTGGTTCAGCGAAGGCGACCACTTAAGCTCCCCTTCCGAAGAAAGGGTCATTCCCTGGGGCATTTTAGATAGAATGGGTTTGAAAACTACCGGATCCTCATCCGGATCATTAATGGCGTTGGTCGCTTGCAGCGAGTAAACGTTTTCTCTTCCGTAACTCACGTAGAAGTTACGCATTTCCCCGATCTCCGGCGGTCGGTTCACGTGGTTAACCAGTAGGTTGATTGACTTACGGCTGGTTTCCCCGCTACGGTTACGTACCTCAAAGGCTACTGGGGCTGCCCGGGTATCGCTTAGCCGATCCACAAAATCATGAGATGGTCGCCAGTAAACATTGCCCGAATTATCGTAATCTATACCCAAATCATCAGCATTTACCACCCGATAGCTGTACGTACCATCGGTGCCGCCCCGGGCTGCCAGCTTGAAGGAGAGCACCTTTCCCTCATCTACCACATTCCAATACGCACTACGAGGAAATAACAATTCTAGGCTGGCATCAGAGGATGTACCTTTCTCGCGAGCGGTAGCTGAGGCGGGTAATAATGCTATTTCGGCAATGGCCTGATCGCCCAGTTCTTTATCCCGCACCGTTAGCTTTATTTTGCCAGGCTCTTGCCGTAAAGCGGCAAATTGGCTTCGGGTAGGTTGCCACTGGAGTTGCCAACGGTTATCATCAGCTGGCTGAATTTTCATGCCATCGGGCAAGTTTTCAGCCTCAGCTTCCACTACGTATTTTTGGGAGTTGAGCGAAAGTGGGTAGGTATTCTGGGTATTGGATTGAATGAAAAATGGTTGCATCTCTGTAAGCGAGGGAATACGGATCGTATTCTGTACAATAAAATCTACCGACTGAGTGGCCGTTTCGCCCGCAGCGGTAACCACCTTGAACGTAACCGGAACAATTCTGCTTTCTTCGCCCTGAATGACAATATCAAAAGCCGGAGTCCAGGTAACTGTGGCGTCAGTTATGGTAAGTCCCTTTGCCTCTTCACTTTCGTACTGAAAAGAATAGCTTTGGTCGCCACCCCCCGTGGCTTTCAGCATGAATTGCAGGGTTTTTCCCTCACTTACAGTATTCCAATTATTCTGATCCGGCAACTGCAGTTGTAGCTTCGTTTGCGCGTAAACAGAAACCGATAGAAGAACATTGATGATACTTAGTATAAAAATAGCGTAATGCATATCAAACTTTCGTTCGCCCGAACTTAGATGTTTCAGCAATCTATGCCAAAAATCATTCCTTAATTTTTTTGTCATAAATAAGTAATCTTATCCATTGTTTTACGCACGATTATTGCCCTCAACCTTACATCTTCCTCAACAACCAACAACTACATGAGAAAAATTCTCCTCTCACTGTTGCCCCTGCTTGTTTGCTTGGGGTCAGCTTCTAGTATTCTCGCGCAAAAACACACCATCAGTGGCTATATTAAGGATGCTACCGACGGTGAAGTTCTGATCGGAGCCAACGTATTCGACTTGAAATCTTCTGGTGGCAGCAGCAGTAACACATTTGGATTTTACAGCCTTACTTTACCAGAAGATAGTATATCAATTGTCTACTCGTACGTAGGTTATCAGCCACAGACCGTCCGCTTACTTCTAACGCAGGATACCCTCATCAATATTGAGCTAAGCGAAAGTGCTCTATTGGATGAAATCGTGATTTCTGCGGCAGAAGCCGAAAAGATTCAAGAAGTCACTCAAATGAGCACGATCTCCGTACCGATTGAACAGGTGAAGAACCTTCCAGCCTTCTTGGGAGAAGTAGATGTGCTCAAAACCCTACAGTTGCTACCGGGGGTGCAATCGGGTAATGAAGGAACTAGCGGACTCTACGTTCGTGGTGGTGGCCCCGACCAAAATCTGATTCTGCTGGATGGCGTTCCCGTTTATAATGCTTCTCACCTCTTTGGGTTCTTCTCCGTTTTTAATGCTGATGCTATCAATAACGTACAGTTGATTAAAGGTGGTTTTCCGGCTCGCTACGGCGGGCGGCTTTCGTCGGTGATTGATATTAGTATGAAAGAAGGCAACATGAAAGAATTTCACGGCGAAGGGTCGTTGGGGCTGGTTGCCGGGAAATTGACCTTGGAAGGCCCCATTGTAAAAGATAAAAGCTCCTTCATTATCTCAGGACGGCGTACCTGGATTGATGTGCTAGCTCGTCCGCTTATCAGATCCCAGACTGATGGTGAGGAGACGGTAGGCTATTACTTCTACGATCTCAACGCCAAAGTAAACCACAAGTTTTCCGACCGCGATCGACTTTACTTGAGTGCGTACCTGGGGGATGATCGCTTTTACGCTCGCACCAACTACACCAACTCCTTTGGCGGGGTTGAACTGGAAGATCGGAGTGATTCTGGCCTACAGTGGGGGAACATTACCTCGGCCTTGCGCTGGAACCATATGTTCACCCCCAAACTATTTAGCAATACCACACTTACCTACAGCCGTTATCGCTTTGATATTAGCAATGAGTACCGTAACGAGACCTTGGGCGATTCGGCTAATCAGAAGTTAGTTGATAGTGGTTTTGCCAAGTACTTATCGGGCATTGAAGACTTTGCCGCTAAAATCGATTTTGATTATCTGCCTTCGCCCAATCACTACGTACGCTTCGGAGTAAATGCCATTCATCATACCTTTCGTCCGGGTGCACTAAACGTACGCTACGATGATGACTTTTCGGAAGATGCTTTAGATACATTGCTAGGCTCGCAGCAAACCGAGGCGATGGAGTTTGCCGCTTACGTAGAAGATGATATTGAGTTGAGTCGACGGCTGAAAGTTAATATAGGATTGCACGCTTCGGCATTTCGGGTGAACGGTGAGCTTTACACTTCATTGCAACCCCGCATTGCCGGACGCTACTTGCTCAATGAGCAACTTTCGCTTAAGGCTTCCTACGTGCAAATGGCTCAGTTTATTCATCTACTGACTAACTCCGGCATCGGCCTCCCTACCGATTTATGGGTTCCGGCTACTGACCGGGTGCGTCCCCAAACCGCTCAGCAGTGGGCACTGGGGGGAGCTTATAACTGGCGATCAGGCTACGAAATAAGTCTGGAAGGCTACTACAAAGACATGCGAAACCTGATTGAGTACCGCGAGGGGGCTGACTTTATTAACGTAAACCAAGACTGGCAAGACAAAGTAGCCGTAGGCGATGGACGAAGCTACGGTGCCGAATTACTCATTCAAAAGAAGAAGGGGCGCACCACCGGTTGGTTAGGTTACACGCTCTCTTGGACGGACCGCCAGTTCGATGATCTAAACTTCGGCGAACGCTTTCCTTATAAATACGATCGGCGGCATGACTTAGGAATTGCCGTAGTGCATGAGTGGCGGAAAAACATTGATGTATCGGCCACGTGGGTATACGGTAGTGGTAATGCCATTACCATGCCCACGGCAATTTACAGTGGTAGAGGCGATTCGTTTTTTGGGAATAACATTTATGACTACGGAGAACGCAACAGTTACCGAATGCGAGCCTTTCATCGGTTAGATGCTAGTATCACATTTCGTAAGAAAACCCGTTGGGGCGAGCGGGCCTGGGTTTTGGGAGTATATAATGCGTACAGCCGACGCAATCCATTCTACCTGTACCTGGACGAAAGCTCTAATCCCAGCCGGGAAAGCCAGTTTAGACAAGTAAGCCTGTTTCCTATTATTCCTTCTATCAGCTACCGCTTTAATTTCTAATCACTATGAAGTACGCAATAAATCTCTTCTGGCTAACATTATTTGGGCTTGGTGCCTGCGAAACAGTGGTTGATGTGGATATTCCACGAGAGGCTCCTAAACTGGTAGTTAACTCCTTCATTGGTGTTGATATGCCAGTAGTAGTGACCGTAAGCCAGAGCAAATTTGTTCTCAGCAACGAACCTCTTCAAGTAGTTTCGGGTGCTGAAGTAGTATTGCTAGAAGACGAACAAGTAGTGGCTACGTTAGCAGAAACACATCCCAATGATAATACTATAAATGCCGCCACAGGATTTTATGCTACCGAATTTGCCCCCTCGGCTGGACGGTCATATACATTACGAGTAAGTAAATCAGGATTTGAATCAGTGGAGGCTACCGCTCTTATTACTTCTCCTATTTCAATTACAAATTTGCGATACGATACAACCACTACTACTTACGAGCAATTTGATGAAAGTACCGGTAATTTCACGACTGTCCAGGAACTGTCACTAAACCAAGTATGGCTAGGTATTGACGACCCTGGCGACGAAGAAAACTTCTATGAGGTTTTAGTGCAGCGCTATAGCATTAGTTACAATTTTGAACAAGATGATGAGGGCAACTTTGTCATTACTGACACCTTCCGCATTCTGTCACCCATCCCTTTAGTGAGTGACGATCCTGTAGTAAACGATAACGATGACTTTTTTGGAGATGATGATGGATCCTCGAGCAATGGGGTCTTTATGTTTTCTGATGAGATATTTAATGGCCGCCTTTATACCTTTAATTTCAATGTAAACCAAACGTTTGGTTTTGGACAGGAGCAAGAGTCAGAATATTTTATCACCCTACGTACGCTTAGTGAGGCTCAGTATCGCTATATTCTCTCGGCAAGCCTTCAGCAGGAAACCGAAGCTAACCCGTTTGCTGAGCCCGTACCGGTCTTCAATAATGTTCAGGGAGGATACGGTATCTTTGTGGGCTACAGTGCTGATGTAGATACAGTGGTGGTAGAGTAGGTGTTCAGGTGTTCAGGCGATTTCCGCGCAATGTTCAGAATTACGGAGTTATAACCCGAACAGTTCAGAACCTTGGGCTGGGAAACATGAACACATTAAAACACGAACACTTTTTTATTTTTCACCGTTTTTAGTAAATTCGCAGCCTGTTTTAAAACTAAGAAATAGAATCGTCATGGCCGTTACCCGATTAGAACGCAAAGGATTACGTAATAAAGCCCGCGCTAAAGCTCGTAAGCAGCGCATTAAAGAATTAAGTAAGCAGCCTCCCATTAAGAACATAGACGTTGAAGCGATCAAGGAAGAGTTTGCCAAAAAATCAGGTAAGCCTGTAGCTAAGAAAGAGAAAACACCAGCGGTAGAGGAAGCTAAAGCCGAAGCTGCCCCGACTGAAGAAGTTAAGGAAGAAGCACCAACTGAAGAGGCCACCGCTGCTACTGAGAAGGAAGAGAGTGCAACTTTAGCTAGTGAGCCCCAAGCTGAACTAAAAGAACCAGCAAAAGCCTCTCGCGAAGATGCTGAAGCAGTAGAAGAGAAGATTGAGGAAGAAGGTTCTGAAGAGAAAGCGTAGCCTATCTACTTAGAATTTATTTTAGTAAGCCCACTAACAGGGTTAGTGGATCGGTCAGGCTACGCCACCACCGTGCCAATCAATATCTACCGCAAGATTTGGTCAAATAGCTATCTTCCAATAAAGAATGTATTTAATTTTCGCAGCTCTGCGAAATTACTTCCACCACTAAGCTTGGTATTAGCATCAATCAGCGTAGCATAAAATATGCTGTCGGCTCTTCGCTATGGTAGCAAACGGTAGTGTCATTTTTATATCTTTTTCTGCACAGCAGTTGGGATGGTGGAATAAAAATACCGTTTCCTCCTCAGTGGCAGGGCAAGTACATACTTCGGGGCAGCCCCCCCTTTTCACTTTCTTCTGGTTTCGTTTTAGCTTACCTGACTAACGAGGGAGAGTAAAGGTGTGAAGCACAGACTCTAAGTATAGGCTACTCATGCGCGGTGGATAGTAGTTCTATGATAACGTAGCTGCTATCGTTTACGACAATCACCGACCGATTAAGGAGCCGACGTTTTACCTCACGGGAAGCTAGTATAAAAAAAAGAAGTTCAGACACATTGACATTGAGACCAGCCTACATACAACAACAGTATGACACTGGTTGGGTGTAAACCACTACGCTATGCTTGGTAAATTCCCGCCTCCAAAATGCTAAAGTCGAGTTAAGAAACAGAACCGCATAAATCATGAAATGATTGAGTAAAAATAAGTGGTCAAGACTTACGAAGTTTGGATCAGGAGTGGTAACCGGTATCAATGTGTCAGAAACTTCGGAAGCCTCCGGCGAAGCCCCCAATGACCACATGCAACCATTTAGAACTAAATAATTCTCGTTTACTTACCAAGCTTTACCTACTTTCGTCATGTCTACGGTGTATTGCTCAATAATCAAATCATATTACATCTAAAATTACCATGTTAGACCTAAGCACCATTATCTCTCCTACCCTGCTATTAAACGAACAAAAATGCCAAGCAAATCTCAAAAAGCTGACTCAGCAAGCGAAAAAGCATAATATTCAGCTAGCCCCTCACTTTAAAACTCACCAATCAGCCCAAGTGAGCCAGTGGTTTCGGGACTACGGAGTGCAAGCTATTACTGTGACTTCGATAAAAATGGCTCGCTACTTTGCTAAGCATGGTTGGGACGATATTACGATTGCCATGCCAATTAATATCCGGGAGATTGAGGCAATTAACTCCTTAGCCTCTCAAATTCGACTAACGGTATTTGTAAATAGTATGGAAACCGCCCGCTTTCTGCACCAGCGGGTTACAGCACCGCTGCCGTTTTGCGTGGAAGTGGACACCGGCTACCACCGCTCAGGCGTGATTAGCGATAATACCGAAGAAATCCGGGCGATTTTAGCCACAGCGCAAGACTCTCAGCTTCAGTTCACGGGATTTTATTCCCACGCCGGCCATACCTACGAGGCTACTACGCATCAGGAAGTTGAGCGCGTTCATCAGGAAACACTGCAACAATTGAATCAGCTAAAAGAAACATTTCGGCCAGCATACCCTGACTTACAGCTTTCGTTAGGTGATACCCCTTCGTGTAGTCTGATGGATGATTTTACGGGGATTGACATCATCCGACCTGGCAATTTTGTGTACTATGATCTTACCCAGCATTTTGTAGGCTCTAATTCGGTAGCGGAGATTGCAGTTTGCTTAGCCGCTCCGGTAGTTTCGGTACATCCCGAGCGAAATGAGGTGGTTACTCATAGTGGCTGGGCACATCTAGGTAAAGATTCGCTTACCGACAAAGTAGAAAAATCCTGGTACGGCTACGTAGTCACTCTTACTGAATCGGGCTGGTCAGCACCTATTGAGGGAGCGTATGTTGCCAAGCTATCTCAAGAGCACGGAACCCTTTATTTACCGGATGAGTATTTGGAAAAGGTAGCAGTGGGTGACTTACTCGGCATCCTTCCTGTTCATGCTTGCGCTACCGTGGTAATGATGGGCGAATTGACCACGTTTTCCGGTGAGATGATTAAAACAATGTCCGTGCAAGCAGTCTAGTGCTACGTGCTCTGAATAACCGTTCCCTGAAAATGATCTCCCGATAAGAAAGCCTTCATATTGTCAATCTTTTTTCCGTTCAGGATAACTACCGTTAAAGCCAGCTCTTCGGCTTTCTTACTAGCGATAGGGTCAAAGGGAGCTGATAGACCGGGAGTCCACTCACTGCCAACAATCTTGCGGAAGTCTGCCCAGTTAATTTGTTCAAAGCGTTGGGCATCCGGGTTCTCTCGTGGATCTTCGGAGTAAACATAATCGATATTTGATAGATTCAACACCGTTTTGGCTTGATAGCGTTGCGCTAGCAGTACGGCAATATAGTCGGTACTCCAACCGGGTTTCCAGCCCGCTCCTACCAAAATGGGTTCGGCAAAGTCGGGCAAAGATATATCAAAGTCTTTAGCAATAATAGGGTGCGCTTGTTCCTTAAAAATGGTTCGCAGCAAATGAGCGTTTAGGCGCGTAGCGTGAATACCCAACCAATCCCGCTCTTCATCGTCTACCCCACTTACATACTCGGCAGCAGTTTGGTAGTTCCGAGCTGTTTTTCCTCCGCCAACAGTTAGAATAAAACGATCGCCCTGAGCAATACGCTGATGAATAAATTCTTTAAACTGAATGAGATACGCCGTATCTATTGCGCCCGGAACTACAATAGAGCCGCCCAGGGAGAGTACGTAAAGTGCCATGTTTGGTTAGTTTGACTTAGAACCGAGTTCAATCGCTTCTAACTCGCTAATCAACCCATTGTTTAACTGAAACCGCAAAATAGTCCGCACTCGGTGAAACCCTTGCCGCCCAGCTGCACCCGGATTCAGGCAAAGCATATTATCTCGCTCAGCATCTTTCATAACTTTTAGGATATGAGAGTGCCCACAGATGAATAAATCAGCTCGTCGCTCGGCCAATACTTTTCTTACCCTCGGATTGTACTTAGGTGGATAACCGCCGATGTGAGTCATCCAAACAGTTAAACCTTCCCGCACTAGCCAACAGTCCATTGGCAGCTCCTGCCGAAGTTCACCGTTATCAATATTTCCGAATACCGCTTGAGTAGGTTTAAATGCACGCAGTTCGTCTAAAATATTTCCTGAGCCAACATCCCCCGCGTGCCAGATTTCATCACAGCCAGCGAAGTGGGTAAAAACCTGCGGATCGAGGTAGCCGTGCGTATCGGAAAGTAGCCCAACTTTTAGCATAGAATAGGTTAAGACAAAAAAGCAATGTAGTGCTGGCTGTAGCTCTAAAAGAGTTGCTGATACAAATCAGCAATGTGCCGCTCTGTTTTGGTGGGGGCAGACATGTTTGTTGAATGCTCCTTGGCTTTAAACTGAAATGATACATCTTTCGCCGTAAGGAGCTTCAGGAATTCTTCGTAGCGCATTTTCGCCGAATATCTCACATGATATTTACTTTTTCCGCTATCGGCGTAAAGCTTTTGTACTTCTTCTAGAGAAACCACTTCCTCCGTTTGGAACCCCGCTTCTGTGGCAGTAAGATCACGAAAGGTATCGGGTAGAAGTAGACTAAAATTGCAGGTAACCAGAGAGTCAGGTGAAAAATTAGAGCGATAAACGAAATCAACTTCTGCTTTTTCTTGAGAAGAAGAGAATGTAAGTGGCTTGATGTAATACTGCATTACTCCTCCTTCTCTCAAAAACGATTCGTATAGTTTTCCCGCTCGCCCTCCGCTCGATGCGGGTCTAACCCCCATACAACCGGATAGCCCAATAAGTAAAATAACGACAACTGAAAAAGAAATCTTCTTCAACGTAAAGAAAGTTTTTGTTCAATAAATGATTGCCCCCAAAATTGCCGATGCACCAAACCAGAATCAGCGGTAACCACGTTAATCATTACTGGTATTTTTTCAGTAGGCGTACTGTAAACCGTACTTACCACAAACCGCCGATCGGGTAGCCGACGAAGGTATTGGTACAACGTTACCTTATCCAGAGCGATGGCATCTTGCTCAAGTAAAGCTCCATTGTGGCCACTGTCTAAAATAAGCTGGTCGACCGTTTCAGGCGAAAACTCTTCCATAAGAATAGATATATACGCTTGGTAGTCCGATGATTCAATATACTTAGAAAGGGGAGCGTCTGTTCTGGGAACTGGGGTAACGGTTTCGTAAAAATTGAGTACCGCAGGTTCAATTGTTGCATTTCTCTCTTGCTCTGACAACTGCCAGTGCTGACTAGCTGCAAACGGAACCGAAGAGGTAGATGACTGACACTGAAAAAAAATTGAGGAAATAGCGAAAAAGAAGAGGAAGCGATAGTACATAATGTAAACTAAAAGAAAAGCACTGTCATTATCAAACAACAGTGCTTATATAACTTTGCTGGATACTATTCGCCAGTAACGATAGTTTCGTAAGTTACTACAATACCAAGAATACTGGTGCTCTTAACATCTACAGTAGATATTTTGGTAATTCCTCCATTTCTGGCAGCCGACTGAATACTAGCATCCTGACCGAAGAAGAGAAACTGCAAAAACCCGGTGGCTTTAGCGGTACCAACTTTGCTTCCCACAGGGTTGCTAGTAGCAGCCACGGGCATGGTAAGCGCGCAGCTACTCAAGAAGGTAGCTACCGTAAGTGAAAAGGCGATAGTTCTGAATACTTTTTTCATAGATAACAATTTAAGTATGAATATTATTTGTATGGCACAAACTTCAAAACAATTATTTTTATAATCTACCGATTTACAAATAATTTTAGCCTTATTTTATTTCATAACATACATGTAAAATATCAATAAATTCTTATTAATTTATTCTGAAATTATCAAAAAATACCCTCTCTAGGGTTAGGTTTTTTGCCTTTTACAACTATTTATTACTAAAAGCAGTCTTTCTATAAACTGTCGGTCACTGTGGAAAAGTTAGGTAGCGTATTAGTTGTGTTGATTTTAGTTATGGCTTGTTCGGAAGAACCTGACTCCAACTTTATTCAGGTTATTAACCAAACTGGGCAACCTATTGACGAAGTAATTTTATACGTTGATAACTCGCCGTTCTTTAGATCTCTAGCTCCTGGTGATACTACTAATTACCGATACTATCCACATGATATTCTCGCTGAACCAGCACTATCAGTTAAAATTAGTAACGATACTTTGTACACCCACTTCTATTCTATATCCAAAATAGCCCATATAGATTTCGGCCCACCCTTACCCCGGGGAAGACACACGTTCGCAATAGCTATTGACACGACGAGAGAAGGTACCACTATTCAGTTTAATTAGTGAAGCAGACTATAATGAAGAATTACGGTATTTTGGTATTGACTATTTGGATTGTCGCATGCAAGGAAGATGAAAATGCTGCAGTGCTTCCGTTTGACCAAGGCTCCTACGAATGCTTTGTAGAAAGCTCCCAAGACACCACACAACTGGCCAACCAACTTTTGGGAACGTGGCAGTGGGAGTACGTTAGCTGTTTTTGGACTCCCGAGCAAGCTAATGATCAAGCTCATCGCGGACTAACGATAGTATTTCAAGCGGATAAACAGCTAGAGGTTAGGCAAGATGGCCAGCTTGTTCAAACTTCATCTTGGTCGTTTGAACCTAATGATTCTATTTTTTACGAATTACAAGTAGAACCACCTGTGATTCAACTCTACGGTAGTATTGAACTGTGCGATAGCATAGTAACTTTTGAAGACGCTTACCGCGACGGTTGTACCAATATCTTTACAAAGACTAGATAGTATGATGCGACTCATTGTTGTTTTGCTTAACCCGGTAGCTTTTGTGGTAATATTTACTGCCTGCTCAGAAGAAGTCTCGTCCACTTTTGTAAGAGTTGTTAATAGCAGTAATACTACATTTGATGAAACCAGTATACCGACTATTGGCGAGAGTAAAACGTTTGGTGCACTAGCACCGGGAAGTACTTCTGCCTATCTGGAACCAGCCGTTTCTCCCGACAAATTTTTGCACCTGTATATTCGCTTGGGTAACGATACTATTCCTCCAACGTTTGTGTACGCCGATCTGCTTCCGCCTACTTCTCTCCCATCAGGACATTATACTTATGAAGTTACTCTGCACGAAGCAGATGAAAAAACCTATTACAGCACTCTACTTCTCAACAATTAACGTACAACGCCATGAAAAAGCTACTACTTCTACTCTTCGTGCTTGTGGCTGCCTGCCAAGAAGAAGAATTCAATGCTAATACCCCGTCAGTAGATCAGTTTGTTAGATTATTACAGGCTGGCCAATACGATCGCAGTTAACCCATTCCTACCTTTCGTCCCGAGCAGGTACCTGATTTGCTTCGCTACGCTACTAGCTTAGAAGACATTCCTGCTTTTCCAGTGAACCCAATATCTTCCCTCTATCAGGGAAATTTTCGTTTGGGCGAATGTCTATTGTGGACAATTGAGAGCATTCGCGTTGGCTACGGACAAGAACTTACCTCTGTTGAGCGATATCCTTCGCTGAATCCTATTTTGGTCAATTCTACCACTCAACGTAACGAAGGGCAATCAGCTACTGACGAAGAAGTATTGGAAGCAGTACAAGCCTACGCTGATTGGTGGAATGACTCCGCTTCTTTTGAGCAAAAATGAACTATCAATCCATTAGAAGACACATCGCTTACTTGGCGGTAAAACGGCGTAGATTTTCTTCGCTGCGAAATTGCTAGACGGTTCTTTTAGTCAACACGCTTTACGAATCATGTTCTGGGCAGCTAGTAACAATAACTGAAAATTGAGCAGGGATACTAAGTAGTTGAAAACAAATGGTTGGTAGCTCAAAGTCTTTCACTTTTCTATTATCAATTGAATTATCACCCATCGACTTTTTTCCAATAGCGCATCAGCCCAGCTACGCTCATCCAGGAGGGATTAGCCGCTTCGTACTGTTGAATAGTTTCCTCGTCCGCTCCTTTAGTCCGAAGCTGGCTAGCTACGTATTCTTGAAATTGAGGTACCAGCTCTTCGCGGGTTTCTCCGGTGCCCATTTTTCCCTTAATCCACTCAGCCCAATCTGTTAACTGCTCTTCTAAATGTTCCAAGTGGGTATCTACATTTTCCACCCGACCGAAATGAGTGAGGTACAACGCCTGGGGGCTAAGACTCTTTAGCAGTTGGATGGACGTCTGCCAATCTTCCAAGTTAATATCGGGTGGTGGGCAAGGGGGTTCTACTAGTCCGCTATTAATCTGAACTCCGCCTACATCGCCAGTAAATATAACATCAGCTAACTGGTACGCAATATGATGAACAGCATGACCCGGCGTATGATGAGCGATTATTTTGGTATCACCAAAAGTAAGTTCAGTTTTATCTTCTATTGCTTGCAGTTGACTTTCCGCAATAGGTTGCATTTTACCCCATAGCCGACTCATCTCATCTTGATAAATTCGCTTAGCCGAATCCCAGAGCTTCTGTGGGTTGGCCAAATGCTTAACTCCGAACGGGTGAACATAGATGGTTGCTCCTTGCTTAGCTAATGCCCAAGCTGCTCCAGCATGGTCGAAGTGAATATGCGTTAGCATAACGTGCTGAATATCAGCCATATCAAATCCCGCTTTATTAATTGCTTGCTGAAGATTAGAATACGTGGAATACGGCCCAGTTTCGATAAGAATTGGCCCATCAGAAGTTTCTACTAAAAAGCTAGCAATCGCTTGAGGAATGTCTAGGAATTGTAAGTCGAGGATGTGAATCATAAATCAAGAGTATTATCGCTTGAATTCAAGGTAGCAGTAAGCTTGATGAATTGCAATACTAAATATAGCCCGCTGCCCAGTAGGCGATAGTACCTACCATTTCCCGGATCACTACCTCAAAGTTACCGATTGCCCGGGAGTTCGGAATAATTAGCCAGTCGGGAGTAAACTGGGGGTCTTTACTTCGCATACTCACCGAAAAAACATCAGTGGGCACGTCTGCTTTATCGAAGCAAGCCTTAGCCCGGCGCATGTGGTAGGCCGAAGTAATCAATAATACTTTGGAAGTAATGCTATTTTCTCGCAGTACATTTTGGCTATTCAATGCATTCTCACGCGTATTGCGGGAATCAGCTTCTACCAGAATATCCTCTTCAGGAACTTGGGCGTTGCGTAAAATTCGCTTTAGGGAAATCGCTTCCGGAATACTATCTACCAGTATTTTTCCCGAGCCACCGCTGAGCAAAATCTTTTCAATTTTACCCGCCCGGTAGAGCTGAATAGCGTGTAAAATACGGTCAGCATCGCCGGTTACATGACTGCGGTCTCTTGGCTCTTTATCGATAGTAATACCGCCTAACACTACTCCTACCGGATACTGAGGCAGTGAAGCAATTGGCTCAGGTGGGGTCTCCCAAACTAGAAGCAACAGGTTGCTCAGAAAAGTATTGGTGAACAATAGCAACAATGAGAACCCAACAGCGAAGAATAATTTGCGGTGCCGTTTCCAGAAAATACAAAGCACAAATGCCAGCATCACCAGCGTGACGGGCATTACCAGAAAATACAGCGTTTTGGAGAGGAGGAAGAACAAACACTTTTTAGTTTTGAGTTCTGGGTTTAGAGTTTTGGCTCAAAATAGACAATCCAAAACTCTAAACTCAAAACATGCCACTATTCTAAAATTCTGCATTCTGGGGGGTACGCGGAAATGGAATTACATCGCGGATATTTTGCATGCCGGTGATGAACATAACTAGTCGCTCGAGACCAATGCCAAAACCACTGTGCGGAGCCGTTCCGAACTTACGGGTTTCCAGATACCACCACATTTCTTTTTCAGGAATATCCATCTCCGCCATACGTTGCTGCAACTTGTCTAACCGTTCCTCTCGCTGCGAGCCACCAATAATCTCGCCAATACCTGGGAACAATACATCCATCGCCGCCACTGTTTGGTTGTCTTCATTTTGCCGCATATAAAATGCTTTGATCTGCTTGGGGTAATTATACAAAATGACTGGCTTCTTAAAATGCTTTTCTACTAAAAATCGCTCGTGCTCCGATTGCAGGTCAGCCCCCCACGTATCAATCAAAAACTGGAACTTCTTCTTCTTGTTAGGCTTAGAATTACGCAGAATATCAATGGCTTCGGTGTAAGTAATTCGCTCAAAGTCATTATCTACTACCAACTGTAACCGCTCCAGTAGCGACATATCGCTGCGTTCTTCTTTTTTCTTATTCTTCTCTTCGTCCAGTTGTCGCTGGTTCAGAAATTCTAAATCATCAGCGTAGTTATCTAAAGCGAAACGAACCAAGTATTGCACAAATTCTTGGGCTAGTTGCATGTTATCGTCCAGATCATAGAATGCCATTTCCGGCTCTACCATCCAGAACTCAGCCAGATGACGGGAGGTGTTGGAGTTTTCTGCCCGAAAGGTTGGGCCAAACGTGTATACATCCGAAAGAGCCAGTGCTCCCAGTTCAGCCTCCAACTGCCCCGAAACAGTCAGACTGGTTTCTTTACCGAAAAAATCCTGGCTGTAATCTATCTCTCCTTCTTCGTTGAGCAGAGGTTTCTTAGCATCTAAGGTAGTTACCCGAAACATTTCTCCGGCCCCTTCGGCATCTGAGCCAGTAATGAGTGGGGAATGTAAATTGAAGAATCCTCGCTTATGAAAAAACTGATGAATAGCGAAGGTCATGGCATGGCGCAACCGGAACACCGCCCCAAACGTGGCCGTGCGAGGGCGCAGGTGGGCAATCTCCCGCAAAAACTCAAATGAATGCTTTTTGGGCTGTAGTGGATATTCTTCCGGATCAGCTTCCCCCAAAATATCAATGCTTTCCGCCGGTAGTTCCACTGCCTGCCCCTGCCCCTGAGAGGCGGCTAATGTGCCCGTTACGGCTAAACAAGCACCGGTACTAATTCGGCGAAGAATATCTTCATCAACCTGCTCTGGGTTAGCCACTACCTGTAAGTTGCGAACGGTCGACCCATCGTTAAGGGCAATAAAATTCACGTTCTTGCTACCCCGTTTAGTGCGTACCCATCCCTTTACTACTACTGATTTTCCTACCGCTGCCTCACCTTCTTCTAAAACTTGTTTGATTTTCCACCGTAAGTTTTGCATACTAAGACCAACGATTGATAAGTTGTGATTAAACGTTAAAACTACCCCGCTATAATGTTAGTTAATACCTTACGGATGTAGTAAAACAAGCCGTAAAGCAACGATAATTTGGTCTTTTTAACAAAGATTTGTGATAATATCATAAATTTACGCCTCGCTCGGGGGCTTACTTTTTATTATGGAAAAATAACATGCAAAAGCTTGGTTTAAACCAAACCCTCAGCCAACGATTATCGCCGCAGCAGATCCAGTTTATCAAGCTGCTCCAGATACCTACGGCTGAATTGGAAGCCCGTATTGAACAGGAACTAGAAGTTAATCCGGCCTTGGAAGAAGGGAGGGATAATGAGGAAGAAGTGCCAGTGACTACTGAAGATGATTTTGCCGATAGTGAGCAGGAGGATTATTCAGAAGAAATTAGTGTGGAGGATTATCTGGCTGAGGATGAATTTAGCGGCTATAAAATGCAGGGCGACGGGTCTTACAACGACGAAGATGATAAAGATCTACCGATGCCCACCGCGGTTTCGCTGGTAGAGCAACTTACTACGCAACTCAATTTTCTTCGGCTTGATGAGCGACGCCAGCAAATTGGCTTGCAGCTTATCGGCAGCATTGAGAGCGATGGCTACATTCGTCGCGACTTAGAGGCCATCGTAAACGATTTGGCTTTTTCTCTCAACATTGATACCGATGCCGAAGAGCTAGAAGAGATACTAAGTAAGATTCAGCAGTTTGATCCATCGGGCATTGGTGCGCGTGACCTTCAAGAGTGTTTGCTACTACAGTTGGAGCGTAAACCAGAACACGACCGCTACACCCGCGTAGCTATCGATATTATTGAAAATAACTTCAAAGAGTTTACCAAGAAGCACTTTGATAAAATCTGCCGGAAGTTAGGCGTAGATGAAAATACCCTGAGGGAGGCGATCAATATTATTACCAAACTGAACCCTAAGCCCGGCGGAGTAGATACTGGTTTGGCTTCCCGAACTCAGTACATCGTACCTGATTATATTCTAACCAATGATAATGGTAAGCTCGAGCTAACGCTAAACTCTAAAAACGCTCCGGAACTGAAAGTCAGTCGTTCTTACTCTAACATGCTTCAGGCTTATGACAAGAGCAACAAAAAAGATAAAAAGCTGAAGGAAGAGGTTTCTTTTGTAAAGCAAAAGCTCGATTCGGCTAAGTGGTTTATTGATGCCATTAAGCAGCGGCAGAACACCTTGCTTAATACCATGGAAACCATTGTGAAGTATCAGTACGATTTCTTTTTGACTGGCGATGAAAGTAACCTCCGCCCGATGATCTTGAAGGATATTGCCAATGAAATTGGAATGGATATATCCACTGTTTCGCGGGTTGCTAACAGCAAATCGGTGCAAACGGAGTACGGCACCTACCTATTGAAGTACTTCTTTTCCGAAGGTATCGCTACTGACTCAGGAGAGGATGTCAGCAGCCGAGAAGTAAAAAATTACTTGAAAGAGCTGGTAGATAATGAGGATAAGCGCAAGCCACTTTCGGACGATAAGTTAGAAAAGCTCCTCAAAGATAAAGGGTATAATATTGCCCGACGCACGGTAGCTAAGTATCGGGAGCAACTGCAGATTCCGGTAGCCCGATTAAGAAAAGAACTTTAATGGTACGAAGATTGGCGGTTTTAGGTTCGGTGTTCATGCACCCGTTATTGATGCCTACGTACCTCTTTGCCCTACTTTTTTACTACGCCCCCATCATCGTTCGGCCGGGAGTCTCTAATGCTGACTACCTACTATTGGCTATTTTTCTCACTACCTTTTTAATTCCGCTAGTCTACGTTACCGTCTCTCGCTTTCTAGTTATCCGCAAAAACTATCTGGCCATTATTTCCATGCCCACCCGACAAGAGCGAGTGCTGCCATTTTTCTTTATCAGCCTTTTTTACATGATTGTGACGTTCTTGTTTGTCTATAAGTTTAATGCCAGCCCGGTACTGAGTATTCTTTTAGCTGCTTTCACTGTCATCATCATCGTAGTTAGCGTAGCCACCCTATTCATTAAAGTAAGTGCCTACAGTGCCAGTAGCTGCGGACTTATTGGTTTTGTTATCGGATTAGGTGCAGAATACCCCCAAGCTTTTTTGGTTACCCCCTTAGTAATTATCTTGCTCATCAGCGGCTTAGTTATGTCAGCTCGCCTCTACATTGGTTCGCATAAACCGATAGATGTTCTGGTAGGTAGTAGTATCGGATTGATTATCAGCTTGCTTGCGGTATTTATTTTTATTGCATAAAGTAAGTCTTCTTCGTGACCAATCTATTTTTAGTAATAAATAGCTGATGAGTTACGTGAATATTACGCTATCGGTCATTTCTCTTTAAGTGAGTCTTTTTACTCAATCATAGAATCTAGCATATAAATTATTTTATTAATCAAATAATAGTTAAACTATTATTTGATACTGCAATACCCAAAGAGTATTTATCACTAATTCGCAAATCCCAAATACCCTTTGCCCAACAATACATTACATTGTGGGTATCTATAAAAGATGGAAGAAATTGTTTGCGAGAGGCGCGTATATTTGTTTTTAGTAACAAAGGAATAATTTTTCAGTCCGATCAGCTACCTACGTACTAATTTTTCATTCATAATAAACTATACCACCTTATGGAAACACCAGACATTTTATCACCCGAGTTTGCTGCTAACCCTTATCCTGTTTACCAGGAATTTCGTGACAATCACCCTCTGCTATTCCACGAAGGCATGAATAGCTACATCATCAGTCGCTACGAGGATGTGGAAAAAGCCTTCAAAGACAAAGTATTTTCTTCGCGAAACTACGATTGGCAACTAGAACCCGTTCACGGTCGCACCATTCTACAGATGGAAGGCACCGAGCATTCCCGCCATCGCAACTTATTGAACCCGGCTTTTCGAGGGCGCGACCTCTTTGAAAAATTTGTCCCGGTCATTGAGAAAAATGCCCAGGATCTTATCGATAAATTTCCCCGGGATAAGAACGAGATAGATTTTGTCTCCCAGTTTGCTACTATCTTTCCCATTGGGGTAATTGTAGATATGCTCGGGCTTCCCAAAAGTGACCTTCCTAAGTTTCACGGTTGGTACACGTCTATTATGGCCTTTCTGTCAAATTTAACCCAAGACCCAGCCGTGACTGAAGCAGGTCTTAAAACCAAGGTAGAATTTGAGGAGTACATGCTGAAAATTATTCAGGAAAGAAGGGAAAACCCTGGTAGCGATTTGCTCTCCACGCTTTGCAATGCTGAGATTGACGGAGTTCGTATGACCGACCAGGAGATCAAAGCTTTTTGTAGTCTATTACTTACGGCGGGTGGGGAAACGACTGATAAAGCGCTTACGCTACTCTTCAAAAACCTGATTGCCCATCCTGAACAAATGGAAGCGGTAAGAAACGACCGGACTTTAATTGACAAGGCTTTTGCCGAAACGCTGCGCTTTGCCCCTCCGGTACACATGATTATGCGCCAGCCCATTGAAGACGTAGAGATGAGCGGCGGCACAATTCCTGCCAACGCTACGGTAACTTGTTTGATTGGAGCCGCTAACCGTGATGAACGGCAGTACGAGCAGGCTGACAAATTTGACATATTTAGGTCTGAAATTGACCAAAAAAAGGCATTTACCGGAGCGGCTAACCATACTGCTTTTGCTTTGGGGCGGCACTTTTGCGTGGGTTCTCTATTAGCCAAAGTTGAGGTAAATATGGCTACTAATCTAATTTTAGATAACCTGAAGAATATCCAATTCAAGGATGGTTCTCCGCAGGAAGTTGGTGTGTTTACCCGCGCCCCTCAAGAAATGTGGATTACCTACGACCAATAGTCAACAATCGCTTATGAAAACGGGCCGAAGAATAAGTCAAAACCGATTAATCCTCATCTGTCTTACTTCTTTGCTGATACCAGCGGGGTGTGCTTATTTTTTACTTTATTCTTCTGAAACATGGCGCGACGAAGCGGCGGCATTATTATTTCTAGGTTGGGGGAGTATCGCTCTCCTTTACCTAAGAAAGAAACTTCAGCCTTGGCAGAAGCTGGTCTCAATTGCTAGTGACCCTACACAAGGAACCACGTCTACTGACGAACTTGAGGTAGCAGCCACTGGCTTAGTTCGGGAGCAACACGAGCTAGCAGAATCGCTACGCCGAAACCACCGAAGCCTAAAAAATGCTACCGCCCTTATTAGGGATATTGAAGCGGGTAAATTAGATACGGCTGACATTCTTAACGAAGAGGTAAATAGTAGTTCTGAAGATGGAATCGTAGCCGCCCTGTTGAGTTTACGGAAACAGATGGTTGAGATTGCCGATAATGAAAAAGAGCGTCGCTGGACTAACGAAGGACTAACGAAATTTATTGATATTCTCCGCTCCCAAAACCGCGAAGTAAACAAACTGGCCGACCAAATTCTTTCCAATCTGGTAAAATACGTAGGGGCTAATCAAGGAGGGTTATATATTTTCGATGAAGACGAAAATCGTTTAAAACTAATTGCTTGCTACGCCTTTGATAAGAAAAAGCACGTGGAACAGCAAATTCAGCCGGGTCAGGGCTTAATTGGACAGACTTTCGTAGAGAAGAAGCACCTATTACTCACCAATGTTCCAGAAGAGTATGTGAAAATCACATCGGGGCTGGGCGAAGCTAATCCTCGCTGCGTGCTTATTCTTCCGGTTATGTTGAATGGGGAGGTGTTTGGTATTCTGGAACTAGCTTCATTTACCGTCTTTTTACCGTATCAAATTGCCTTTCTGGAAAGGCTGTGTGAGAGCATTGCTGCCACGGTCTCAGCCGCCAACGTACAGCAAAAAACCAATCAATTACTGGCCGATAGCCAGCAGGCTGCGGAGGAAATGCAAGCTCAGGAGGAAGAGATTCGGCAAAACATGGAAGAGCTGGAGGCCACACAGGAGGAAATGGCTCGCAAGCAAATTGAACTCGAGAAAATAAAGGAAACGCTGGAAAAGAAAAATAAAGAAATTGAAGAAGTAAGCCAACGAGAGCGCACCCGGGCTGATGCTAAAATAAAAGCTCAGAAAAACACTATGCTGAAAGCAGTAGAAACCTATAAAGTAAAAGAGCAGGAGCTAAAAGCTGCTCTATCTGAAAAAGAAGAAGAACTCAGTAAACTTATTCAATCACAAAATTAATAGTCGTATGATTCATCTTGATGAAAATTATCTGCAAGTTCGGTACGAAGAAGAAGTACCGTGTGTTGTTATGGAGTGGAAGGAATTTGCCACTAGCGAAGAATTTCGCACTGGCCTAAATAAAGGGCTATCGCTGTTAACTGATAAAGGCACCGAAAACTGGTTAGCTGACCTGCGAAAAATGGACGTTATTGATCCTGAAGATGAAAAGTGGAGTAATGAAGATTGGTTTCCCCGCGCTCTAGCGGGTGGAGTGAAGAAAATGGCTCTTATTCCGTCAGAAGATGTTTTTAATAGCCTTTCGGTAGAAAATATTATGAGTGAGGTAGCTAATACCGATCTGGTAATTCACTACTTTGAAGATCCAGATGAAGCCAAATCGTGGCTGGCATCTAATTAGCGTAAATACTTAAGCCCATCTGACGCATAGCTTGGAGTCAGATGGGTAATTTCATCTACTTTCAATTGGCTTTGTACTTCTCATAGGCCTTCTTCCGACCAATAAATTGTACCCACTGGATAAAATTGAATTCCAGGTGGTCAAACATCATTTTGTCCCCTTCTATTTCTAAGTGTAAGTCAGGTATCCAGCGTAAATTGGTGCGAAGCAAACTGGTACCCGTCTTGGTTACGCGAATGTCCCAACCAAATATTAGCCCCAAAACTGGTTTGGTTTCTTGATACTCAGTTCCGTTCACGTTAGCTCTAAGGCTTTCCATAGAGCCAGTTACGCCGACAAACGGCACAAACCCTAACCAGTTGAATAGATTTTTATAGGTTTCCAGCATGAAAGAGTAACGCCTTAGGCGAATCTCGGTATCAAATCCGGCTAAGCGGTCTCCCAACGTCCGAAATGATAGCCCTACGTTCATATCTGGTTTGTGAAAAAACCTTCCGAAGGTAAGGTCTGGCATAAAACCACTAGAGTATTGGTCGTACAAGAAGGGAAACTGATTTTCTAAATATGCTGACTTTGACATCTGAAGTCCTGCCGATGGTCCAACTCCCCAATACCACGCACTCAGTCGATTTTCCTGTTTCAGCACATGGTACTTGTGGTTAAGGTTCCGAACTGCTTGAGGGCTCCTGGAAGATTCCCCCGTATCCCAGTAGCGTAAGAAGCTCAGATTGAAAGAAACCGGATTGAAAGTGGTTGTTCCAGCCTGGGTTGGAGAAATGTAATAATCAATTTCATCTCGAAATTGATAGTAAGCTGAAGCAGATAGTAAATACTTATCGGTAGCATACGTAGCTCCAAATTGCAACGGAGTAATCATTCTACTGTAACGAGGGCTTCCTTCAGTATACTCATCTTCGTTGAGCAGATGCTGGTACGTGAAGCTACGAAAACTAATACCCAGAAATGGGCTTATCCGTTTTGGTTGCAATTTCATAGGGTAGAGTCGCATACCCGTTTCTATCCCGTGGGTGTACGAAAGCTCATCAAAAAGGTCGGGCGTGCTTTGCAGCGCTAAAAACGAAAGTGGAAAAGTAACGTAAAAGTCGGCGTGCCCCCAGAAGTGGATGCCTCCGATAGTTAGGCGCGGAATGAATGTATTGCCAAACGATGTTTGTTGAAGCGTACCTTCTTGAAGATACTCTGTACTACCGCCCGGTAGTGCTAAGAGGTCTCCGCCCAAGGTGAGCCAGGCAAATTTGGTACTACGCTCAATGTACTCTTGCGTGTAAACAGTGGTATCGACCTGAGCTTGAGCACACAACAGCCAAAATAAACCAAGGATTAGGAGGGTAAATCTTTTCATTTCTATTGTATAGTAGTAAAATGAAAGAACTTACTCTGGCAAAATTAGTTTTTACCAAACAAAGAATCTACGAATTCCATTTTATTGAAGACCTGTAAGTCTTCCATTTTCTCCCCCACGCCGATGTATCGTACCGGAATTTTAAACTGATCGGAAATACCAATGACTACCCCCCCTTTGGCTGAGCCATCTAGTTTGGTAATTGCCAGAGCGGTCACTTCGGTGGCTTTGGTAAACTCCCGGGCTTGAAGGAAGGCATTTTGTCCGGTACTACCATCCAGGACTAGCAGCACTTCATGCGGAGCCTCGGGCACAAACTTTTGAATAACTCGCTTAATTTTAGAGAGCTCATTCATCAGGTTCACTTTGTTGTGCAAACGCCCGGCAGTATCTACAATTACTAAGTCGGCCTGTTGCGCTACTCCTTGCTTTACCGCATCGTACGCTACTGAAGCTGGGTCAGTATTCATTCCGTGCGAGACGACGGGCACATCCACCCGCTCACCCCAGAGTTTGAGCTGATCTACGGCTGCCGCCCGAAAAGTATCAGCCGCGCCCAGCACTACGTTTTTTCCCTTTTTCTTAAACTGATAGGCCAGTTTTCCAATAGTTGTGGTCTTCCCCACTCCGTTAACCCCTACTACCAAAATTACGTGAGGTTGGTGACCTTCAGGAATACGAAAATCGTTGGCTTGGGTAGTGGTATACGAATCGTCGGCTTCAGTAAGTAAGGCAGCAATTTCTTCCCGCAGAATACGGTCTAGTTCGGAGGTGTTAAGGTATTTATCACGGGCAACCCGGGCTTCAATCCGATCAATAATTTTTACCATTGTATCTACACCCACATCGCTAGTCACCAGTATTTGCTCCAGTTCATCGAGCACCTCTTCATCGACGGTAGCTTTTCCCGCAATGGCTTTACCCATTTTCTCAAAAAAACTTTGCTTCGATTTTTCTAGCCCTTTGTCTAGGGTTTCCTTTTTATCTTTAGAAAATAAGCCAAAAAGTGCCATGCTAGTTGAAAATTGATAATGAATAATGGAAAATTGATAAGCGCAGCTATATCTACAAGAAATCAATTTTCGCTTAGTTTACAATAGTAAACCTTACTCAAAGGTAAATAAAAAAAGCCCTAAACGGGCTAAATCACTTTACGGTAAAACGAAGAAAGTCTATTTCTTAAAATGCTCTTTCACGCTATCTACCGGAACCATTTCTTCCTTAAAGGTATACGCCCCGGTTTTATCTGACTTCACCGCTTTAATTACTTTGGCAAAGCCTTTACCAGTATTAGATCGCAGGGTTGCAACGGTTTTCTTAGCCATAATTATTTAATCTCTTTGTGAACAGTATATTTTTTCAAAACAGGATTGTACTTCTTACGCTCCATTCGTTCTGGAGTGTTTTTCCGATTTTTAGTAGTAATGTAGCGGGAAGTACCGGGTTGACCGCTATTTTTATGTTCGGTGCATTCTAGAATTACCTGAATGCGGTTACCTTTTCCTTTCTTAGCCATAGTCGGTAATCGTTATAGAGTTGCTAGATTTGTGAGGTTCCTTTGGCTCGAGCCTCTTTTAGCACGGCAGTGATACCGTTTTTGTTAATCGTTCGCAACGTAGAAGTTGCTACACGAATGGTGACCCACTTATCTTCTTCAGGCAGATAAAACCGCTTGCGCTGCAAGTTAGGGGAAAATTTCCGCTTGGTTTTATTATTCGCCTTCGATACGTTATTTCCCACGCGAGGACGCTTACCGGAAATCTGACAAACCTTAGACATAATTTATATTTTTCTCGTCTTCTAAATTCAGGGTTGCAAATATCTGAAATTCTCTTTAGAAAGAAAAATCCACCTATTTGTTTTTCATTCAGTATTAAGCAAATTTGTAAAGTAATAGTTCACATTGACCTGTGTTAGAGTGTTATGGTGTTTGGGTGTTATGGTGTTTGGGTGTTATGGTTTTTATATTTTGATTTTACACGAACACTCTAACACCAAAACACTACGCACCTTAACACCAAGCACTATAGCACCTAAACACTAAACCCCATGATAGAAACAAAATCAACCACCTCAGAAATAATCGCACTAGAAGAAAAATACGGAGCGCATAATTATCATCCGCTACCGGTGGTACTGACTCGCGGAGAAGGCGTACTGGTTTAGGACGTAGAAGGCCGACAGTACTACGACTTCCTTTCGGCCTACAGTGCCGTGAATCAGGGACACTGCCATCCGCGCATTGTGCGAGCACTTACTGAACAAGCCCAACGGCTTACGCTAACTTCTCGCGCTTTTTACAACGATACGCTCGGCCGTTACGAAAAATTTATTACCGAACTATTTGACTACGACCGGGTGCTGCCGATGAATACCGGAGTAGAAGGCGGTGAAACGGCGGTGAAACTGTGCCGAAAGTGGGCCTACGAAGTGAAGGGGGTACCGGCTAATCAGGCCAAAATTATTTTTGTGGAAGGCAACTTCTGGGGACGTACTTTGGGTGCGATCTCTTCTTCTACCGACCCCAGTAGTACCACCGGGTTCGGTCCGTTCATGCCGGGTTACGAAATTATTCCGTATAATGACTTAGCTGCGCTAGAAAATGCTTTACAAGATACTAACGTCGCTGGCTTTATGGTTGAACCCATTCAGGGCGAAGCCGGAGTTGTGGTACCAGATGCCGGGTATTTAAAACAGGCGTACGAGCTATGCCAAAAACACAATGTATTATTTATTGCTGACGAGGTACAAACTGGCATTGCCCGCACCGGAAAACTGTACGCCTGCCAGCACGAAGATTTTCAGCCCGATATTCTGATTTTAGGAAAAGCCCTCTCGGGAGGGGTATTTCCGGTATCGGCGGTACTGGCTCGCGATGAAATTATGCTAACTATCAAGCCGGGTGAGCACGGTTCTACCTTCGGAGGTAATCCCCTCGCCTGCGAAGTGGCGATGGCCGCACTGAATGTAGTAATTGATGAGAACTTAGCCGAGCGAGCCGAAACACTGGGAAAAACTTTTCGGAAGCGAATGCAGCAACTAGTGGAGAAGCACGATCTGGTAAGTTTGGTTCGGGGCAAAGGCTTGCTGAATGCGGTGGTGATTAATGATGACCCCGAGAGTGAGACTGCCTGGAACATTTGTTTGAAGCTGAAAGAGAACGGACTATTAGCCAAACCAACCCACGGCAATATTATTCGCTTTGCTCCACCATTGGTAATCACCGAAGCGCAACTGCACGAATGTTGCGACATTATTGAGAAGACACTGAGCGAATTTTGAACAGTTAGTTTCGGAAGGTGTTATATGAATAGCAGTGCAACAACGTGCTGCTATTTTTTTATCTACACACTTCCTTCCGTTGGCATCAGTAAATCATCAAATCACTACCATTACTTTTCTTAAGTTTAAAGGATTAGAGCAAAAATGGTGGGCTATGCGCCAAATGCGAGACGCTAACGATGTTCTGAAATCAGTACCTGGGCTTTGCTTCTACAAATTACTCGGAAGCGGAGGAGGTAATGGGTTCAGCATTATTCCTGATACCAGTACTTACGCGTTGCTGTTAGTATGGGAAGACCGAACGTTTGCGGAAGCATTTTTTAAGCACCACCCCTATTGCTACCGAGGTTCTATCAACACGCTTCACCAATGGACAGTTTTTCTGGAGGCGACCAAAGTGAGAGGCACTTGGCAGCAGCAGCAGCCGTTTTCAGTTCGGGAATCGATGTTTCCGGATGGGCCAATAGCCGTGGTTACGCGGGCTACTATTCATCTTAAAAAATTATGGAGCTTCTGGAAAAATGTTCCGAAGGTTAGCGATCGTTTAAGGCAACACCAAGCAGGATTACTATTCTCCAAAGGTATTGGTGAATTTCCGCTAACCCAGCAAGCTACGTTCAGTCTGTGGAAAAGCCGGGATGCTATGGTACAGTATGCCTACCACAGTGCCAAACATCGAGAAATGATTAAGAAAACGAGACAGTTGGGTTGGTACCGGGAAGAGTTATTCGCCGAATTTACTCTTACAAAAGTCCGTGGCTACTGGCCCAATGTACCCGATCTTTCCGCCTACCTTCCTGATCAGCTATCCAATCGTAGTGCCTGATGTAGCAAACAGATATACCATTGTGGTAATAAGCTTGAGGGGTTTTGGGTATTAAACCTTATTCTGATAATTATTCACCCCGAGGTTCGTGTCGTCACGAACCTTAAAAGTTTATCGGAATATCCTCTATTGCTATTTTATTATCTTGCCAAAAACCTTCGTAACAATCTTATGCTACAGCACCTTTCCGAAACGTACGAATACATATCTAAGTACATCACTGAACCGCCTCAAATAGGCATTATCTTAGGAACGGGATTAGGTCGTTTAGCTGAAGAAATTGAAACCGAGCATTTTTTTTCCTACTCCGACATTCCTCATTTTCCGGTGAGCACGGTAGAAACCCATTCGGGTCAGCTGATTTACGGTACACTAGGCGGTAAGCGCGTACTAGCCATGCAGGGTCGCTTCCATCATTACGAAGGCTACACCATGCAGCAAATCACCTATCCGGTTCGGCTGATGCACCGCTTAGGGGTGAAAACGCTGTATATATCGAATGTAGCTGGAGCCATGAACCTCTCCTACAAAAAAGGTGATTTGGTACTGATTGACGATCATATCAACCTGCAAACCGCTAATCCGCTGACTGGTCCCAACTGGAATGATTTCGGCCCTCGCTTCCCCGATATGAGCGAACCTTACAATCAGGAGATGATTCATACTGCCCGGCAAATTGCGAAAGAAGAAGGATACCGGATTCATAAAGGAGTGTACGTAGCTGTGCCTGGCCCCAACTTGGAAACTCGGGCCGAGTACCGTTTTCTGCGTACTATTGGAGCCGATTTAGTAGGAATGTCTACTGTACCCGAGGTAATTGTAGCCAGACACCAAGGTATGAAAGTATTGGCTACTTCCATCATTACCGACATTGGCGACCCGGATAACCTGGAGCCCATTAGCGTACCAGAGATTATTCAAATTGCAGGAGAAGCGGAGCCTAAACTAACCCGTTTGGTGTACCGAATAGTCAGTGAACATGATTTCTAAACTACCAACTAAACCTTACTTAACTTGCTCTCCGACTTTCTTACATTTCTATTAGAGCAACGGGCCGAAATTCTCCATCAAACCTACGAGCACTTGTGGATCACGCTAGTTGCGCTCGCCATTGCTACAGTGATTGGTATTAGCATCGGTATTCTCCTTACTCGCTACGAAGCTGCTGCTCAGCCCATTCTTGGGTTCGTCAATATTGTTCAGACCATTCCCAGTATTGCCTTGCTAGGCTTTATGTTACCGTTTTTCGGCATCGGAGTACTTCCCGCTATTATTGCGCTATTTCTGTACGCGCTATTGCCGATTGTCCGCAATACCTACACCGGTATTCAGGGAGTGGACAATTCCATTAAAGAAGCCGCCCTCGGGATGGGCATGACCAACGAGCAAATTCTACGAATGGTAGAGTTACCGCTAGCGGCTCCCATTATTTTTGCGGGGGTGCGTACCGCAATGGTTATTAACATTGGCGTAGCTACGCTCTGCGCGCTTATTGCAGCGGGTGGTTTGGGCGAATTTATCTTCCGGGGCATTGCGGTAAACAACACCTACATGATTTTGGCCGGGGCCATTCCAGCTTCACTGTTAGCCATTGTGCTAGATACCTTACTGAGCCTGATTCAGCGATACATCCAGAAGCTGCTGAAACCATTGGCGGTAGGGTTTACTATTTTATGCCTAGCACTAATTGGGCAGACAGTCTGGCCCGAAGCTAACGAGAATATTCCCTCCCTCGTCGCGGGGTTTAATTCGGAATTTATGGAGCGGGCCGACGGCTACCCCGGCTTACAACAGAAATACGGATTTTCTCTGGAAGCTAAGGAAATGGAAATTGGCCTAATGTACGAGGCTCTACATAAGGAAAAAGTGGATGTCATCAGTGGTTTTTCTACCGACGGACGCATTGCGGCCTACAACCTGCGGGTGCTTGAAGATGATTTACAGTATTTTCCTCCCTACTACGCCGCCCCGCTCGTCCGCCAGAAAACGATAGAACGCTTTCCCGAATTAAAATCACTCTTTCAGCAACTCGCTGGAAAGGTTGATGAAGCAGCAATGATGCAAATGAATTTTGAAGTGGATCGAGATAAACGGTCGCCCCGAACGGTCGCCCAAGCTTTTTTAGATTCATTGGGATTTATTACCGTAGCCAAAAAAGAGGGCAACCCAGATTTGATTATCGGCTCTAAGGCTTTCACCGAAAATTTTATCCTCGCCGAGCTATTTGCACTACTGATTGAAGGACAGACCAATTTGACGGTAGAACTCAAGCAGGGCTTCGGTGGCACTAAACTACTAATGGACGCGATTATCAACGGCTACGTAGACATTTACCCCGAATATACCGGAACCGCTTTGTTGGTGCTACTAAAGCCGGAAGCTACTACCGTGGATAGCTTAGTGCAAAATAAAGAGTGGGTATATGATTACGTACAGCGGGAAGTGCAGCAACAATACAATCTTATTTGGCTACCTCCTCTAGGCTTCAACAATACCACGGCCCTGATGATGCGGGAACAGCAAGCTCAAAAACTGGGAATAGAGAGTATCTCAGATTTGAAAAAACACCTTGGCAATGAACAGTGAACAATTAGCAATGTGCAGGGCACCCCGTGCAATTTCTCCTACACGTGCAGAAGGTAATTGTATATTGTTAACTGCTACTTACTAATTGTTCAATACAGTGCTTTATATTTTTCAGCGATGTAGGATACCGACTCTCTAAGCTCCGCAATTTCTTCCTCGCACATGCTTTTGTAGGGTTCTTCCATCTCGGCAATGTTCATCAACCCCTCTACCCGGCTAATAGAATTCAAGAACCGCTCGTGGTGCAAATCATGCACAATGCCATCGTGCAACTGCTTGTAATCAATATTTTTGTTGATATAGTTACGATAGACATAATAAAGATATATACTTAGTACACTGAATAAAAATAAGGAAACAACAATGTCTACCCAGATGGGAACTTCGTCGTAAAACGGAAGAGAATTCCAAGTCAAGAAGACCCCAAACAGTAAAGCTGCCAAGACTATAATTTGTGTGGCAAAATCACGGCGAGGTGTAGATAGGAACCAAGCTACCGAAAGCATAACAATAGCAAAATTCAAACAAAAAGTAAAGATAAAGACGTACAGATAACCATAGTATGGAAAAGTAATCTCTCTAGGAATAAGCCTCCAAGAAAATAGAACAACTGGTAAAGACATTATTATCATAAAGCCGACTAGCTTCCGACGGTCTTTAAGGGTGTAATGAAATGTTTTGCCTAAATCTCTTACCTGTCTTTTTTTTAGTAGCTTCATAGTAGTTCGGCGTGAAAAGGGTTTGAACAGGAATCAGTACTTCATCACCTAAAACCAGTCACATATACTTCACCAAAATCAACCAAATAATTCACATTTTTACAATAAATCATACATTGTTTTCCTTTTTTTCATAAAGAAAACGATGTTTTAATTAATTTCTTTTAACGAAGTAGCATTCTAAGTAAAATTGCACAAAACCTAGCTAAAACCCTCTTTAGAAATGTACAGCCTGTATTTCACTATTTTAATATATAATCTATTTATTCTAGTTGATTAGTACTTTATAGTATTACTTTCATCAAAAAGAACACTACTATTTATAAAAAAAATGGCCATCTCCTTTTATACAAATCTAATATTTGGCAACTAACAATATGTGCTTTTTATATTTATTTTTAATTTTTTATGTATAAATTCACTAATTTTAGCAATAATATTCAGCAATATAGTTATATTTGTCGCATAGTTGATCAACCTTATACCACATCAGATCGGTGGTTGTTTTCTTATTATTTACCTAAACATTTCTGATTATGAGAAGTATTTTTGCCAAAACTCTTAAACTAACCTGCGCTTTTGCCATTTTATCAGCGACTTTATTTAGTTGCAGTGAAGATGCTGTAAATCCTGATGAGTCTCTAACACGTATTCCAGCGCATGCTGTAGTGCCCAAATAGTTAATATTTGCTGTCACTTTTTATATGAAAGCGCACTGCCAGATCATGTAGTGCGCTTTTTCGTTTTAAAACAGTGATATTCTCGCTCTAATAATGAGCATTACTATAACTATTATTGAACATAAAAGCCACCATACCTCAAGAGTTTCACCCTGTCTAGCCAGTGACTTAGTATCACCCACCATTCCCAAGCTACCCCAGTAAAAAGGGTGTAAATTGGTCACGGGGGCTTCAGCTAAGAAGGTAAGTTTGGCTTGGCGTAGCGCTTCATCCTTTGACAGACCTTCAGCTAGTTTTTCGTAAAAGGTTTGCATCAGTTGGGTGCTGCTCTCATCATCTACCGCCCACTGGCTCATCACCACCGAGGGGCAACCTGCGTAAGCAAAACCTCGCGCTAAACTTAGTACGCCTTCTCCTTTGGCTTCCGGCCCATCTCCCGTATGGCAAGCACTCAGCACCACTAGCTCGGCTGCCATATCCAAATTATAAAGCTCATGAGCGTACAGCGTACCATCTTCATTTCCGGTTGGGGCTAAGCGCAGGTAGGAATGTTCCGGCTCCTCATCATTTAAGTGGGCGTGGGTAGCTAGATGGACAATCTGATAATCGCCTACCTCGGCTTTAAATTGTGCCTCGGTAGCCTGCTCGCCCGTATACGCCGAACCCGACCAGCCGTCAGCTACCACCTCAGCTTCCTGAATGTTCCAGCGGAGAAACATTGGGGCTAATACATCCGCCGAGCGTACTGCTACCAAGTGATTGTTGCCGGACGAAAACGAAGGGGCAAAGGCAATTAGTAGTTGGGTAACCGGGCTATCTTTAGCTGTTGTCTGAGGTAACGAAGCAGCGTAGCGGTAACTCACGCTATAGTCGCGCAGTAGGTAGGGTACTTGCCGTAGGTTGGTGTAAGTGAATGGTACGGATTGGGTAAGCAGCAGATCAAAGGGCAGGTACTGTAGCGCAGCATCGGGTACCACCACTAATTTCTTTATTTCCAGATCGGCAGGTAAAGCCGGGGCTACTAATTGCTGATACAGCGCGTACCCGCTGCGAAAGTAGCTCTCGTAAGCCTGTTGGGGGTAAGACTGAAACTGACTGTTAGCAACAGCCGTTCTGAATTGCCGCACTAAAGTGGTATCGACCTTCACTGGCTGCACGGAGTAATCATCGGGGGTTACGGTGAAGACGTAACTGCTGCTGTCCCCCACGAAGTAGGAAAGCAAAGCCGTACCGGGTTCCAGCGTTGGTTGTATAGCTTCTACCGAAGCAGGAATGGGAGCATGTTTACGCTCGTAGTAGCGAGGGTACTGCTGCTCCAGCACTTGCATGAGTGAGTCGTAGCTGCGATTCAGATTAAAGAGGCGGTTTTCGTAAGAAGATACTAATGCGGCATCTGCTTCCTCTTCTTTATTGCGTGCCTGATAAAGAGCCGATTGGTAGTACGCCCGGTCAATGTGGAGTTGTTGCTCTAGCTGTTTAAGAGTATCCGGCACCCCGCCCCACTGCTTGGCTTCATTATGCAGTAGGGTTTGCCGTAGCACCCCCGCCCGGCTTTGCTCCGCGTAGTAAAACGCCTGCCGCGTACCCGCTTGCCTTTCTTGCTCAGTAACAGTGCCCATCAAGCTAAGCCGAATTGCTTGCTCATAAAAAGCCCGGCCCGACTTGGCCAGCGTCAGTTGATCTTTCGGATAGGTAAGCACCCGGTACCACTGCTGAATAAGTTGATCGCCTTGCTGACATACCGCTTGGGCTTGCTCTAAGTATTGCTGACTACCTGACTGATGATACCGGGCTTCTAGTGTAATTGCCTTTCCTAACAGCGACTGAAGGTAAAACCCCGGATTATGGAAGTCGATAAACTTTTCTGAGCCTCTGACAAAGGAATTGATTTCTATTGCCTTTTCGTACAGAAGAAGCGCAGAGTCATATTTTCTCCCATCGTGGTAAAACGAGGCCAGATCATTATAAAAATCAGCAGCATAATGAGATACCTCATAAGCATCTGAGATTACTTGATTGGCTCTCTGGTAGTATCGGAAAGCATTACCTAATTTGCCTTCGTCTTGATATACCTTCGCCATATCCCAAAACGCCACGAAAGAATAAGGATGTCTAGGATAATACTTTTCCACAATATCTACTGCTTTTTGTAAGTACAAATAAGCAGAATCATACCCTCCTAGCTCTCTATACGCATCTCCTATATTGTTGTATGCTCCCGATAAATCCCAGTAATTCGTAGGCAACGCTTCTTTGTAAAAGAACGAAGATTGGAAAAAATGAGGCAACGCTAGCTCATAACGCCTTTGCTTGAAATATACAAAGCCGATGGAATAATGAGATGAAGCAAGACTTGCAATCCCTTCCCCTCTTTCCTTTTTCAATTTTAATGCGTGTTGATGATATTTTAAAGATTGCTCGTAAAAACCTACGTCAAGGTAGCTATTGCCTAAATTAGCATAAAAAGTACTAATAGCTTTTTTACCATGAACCTTTTTACTTAATGAAATTGATTCTTTATGACATTGCATGGCCTTCTCTACATTTCCCTTTCTTCCATAGATATTTCCTAGAAAATCATAGGTGCAGGCAGTAAAATACTTATTATTAGCATGATATACTTTCTCTAGTTCAATTACCTGTTTAGCGTATTTCAAGGCGGAGTCTAGCTGGTGCATATAACAAAAAACCGCTCCTAAATAGAAGTAAGTGTCGGATAAGGCTATTGCTTTTTCTTTCCCCTCTGGCACCCCCTTAGTTAATGATAGTGCCTTTCGGGAATAGAATAGCGCAGAGTCAAAATTACCTACGGACGAATGCGCCCACCCTATATCGTTTAGTTCTAGGATAATATCTTTCGCTTGAGTTCCTTTAGCTTTATTTCTTATTCTTAACGCCCGTTTACACGAAAGCAAAACAGAATCATATTGACCAATCTCTCTATAGTAATATCCTAAATTACTGTACGCATCAGCTTCCTGCTTACTATTTTTTTCTAACCGTTGTTGACTTTCTACCAAAGCTTGCTCAGCATACTGCCGCCCTTCTTCGTAATGCAGTCCGTTAATGGCATTATGAGCCATATCGTTGAGGCAACTGATGTAGGGCTCCCACTGCTGATGCTGACGGTACAGCCGGGCGGCTTGTTTGTATAGTACCAAAGTACTATCGTACTCACTGTACTCCCGGATAGAGTCGGCTCGTTGTACTAGTTGACCTGCTCGTAGGGTGTCTTGGGCTAGGGTTTGGGCTTTGCCAGCCGTGGAACCCAGCGTAAGCACAAGAATTGACACTAGATAAAGCAGCTTTTGCCGTGCGGAAGATGGCTGCGGAGCTTGCCTCGCACGATCCCCGGCTACGCTCCTCGCCATGACGGACAGGAAACCAGACACCATCATCGCGATCATTCCATGATAGGGCAGCGAAGTGATCTTCCATCTAATAACTGAGGTGCTCCATTGAGGGAGACTGCTTCCCCCGGCTCGCAGTGACGGAGTTGAGCAATCGAGGTTTTCATCGCCGTCATCGCGACCCCGGTCTGGCGAGAACCGGATAAGTTCCGGGGGTAGGAACGAACGCCGAAGCGATCCTTCGCCCCCTAGAGTAAGTTTATTCATCAGAATCGTCCGGAAGTTTCTCGAGTAATTCATGAGCGGTAGTTTGGTAGAGTCCGGGTTGTTGGGCAATGGTTTGTAGTACTTCTTTCGCTGAGCCAGGCTGCCCGGCCTTGAGGTGCGCCAATGCCAAGTACCAGGCACCGTACTGACGAAGCACCGTATCCGAAGCTGAGCGCAGAGGTTGCAGTACTTCAATCGCCTTACCGGGCTGCTCTGTTTGTAGATAGCAGTTGGCCAGAAGCAGCCGAATACGCTCACTTGCTACTTGAGCTAAAGTATCTTGATTTAAAGCTTCCTGCCAGTAAAGCAGAGCCTTGGGGTAGTCTTCCTGTTGGTACCAGTAGTTGGCTTGCTCGTAGGGCGAAGAGTTGTCACCCCGCAGCAATGGGTCAGCCGGATAAGGATTGTAGTACGCGGCGTACAGAGCTTGCGGAGTAGCTGGACGTAGGAAGAGTAGATAAACAGCACTGCTAAGTAATAACAAAGCTGCTCCTGCTGCTACCGCGTAGACCCGGATTTTTCGCTGCTTCTGCCGACGGGCTTTTACATTCTCGTACAAGCTTTTCACCTCCTGTTTACGGGTTTGATATTGATGAGAACGTAGGGCAGTAATAGCACTCTTTTGTAATTCGTAGGCTTCGGCAAACTCCGGGTCTTGTTTCAGTTTTTGAGAAAATCGTAACTCCTCATCACTATCTAGTTGTCCGTCGATCTTACGGTCAATTAGTACGTAGTCCAGTTCGTTCATTATACGGGGCGACGTTGGCTATGGGATAGGCGTAGTTGTTGTAGTTGGTTCAGCCATCGCTGCACACAACGAAACTTGGTAGCTTTGGCCACATCAGTATTGGCGAAGTGCATATCCTGGGCAATCTCCCGCATCGATTGCTGGTCTACATAGTAGCGACCAATAATTTCCTGACACTGCGAGCTGAGCTGCTGGAAGATCCGTAGTGCCTCTTGCCGTCCGGCTACATCCATCTCCGGTTCAGTACGGATCAACGCCTCATTGAATGAGACTATTGTCGCTTGCGCTTGTTGCTGACGGGTACGGTATAGGTTGCAACAAATGAGGTACAGATACCCCCGCAGATTATTGCGGTGGTGTAGCTTGTCTTCTAACAAATTATGACGAAACACTAGCACTGCATCTTGCAAAAGATCTTCCGCATCGGGTTCAGCACACCCGAGCTGTTGCAATCGCCTTAAGCAGTACGGGCCGTGTTGTACAAACAGGGTTTCTAATATTTGGGTGTTACCTTGTTGTAATTGCTCTTTCCAAAGTTTGATTAGGTGAGGCATAGGTATTATTGGTAGAGTAGGTGCTCATAATTAGGAAATTTTGGTTAAAAAGACAATATACTGTAATGTCAAGTTATTGCTAAATCTTTAGTAATAGTCAACAGTCGGCAGTCCGCAGTTATCTATTGGTTGCAAGAAGCAGGAGACTACACTATAACTACTAAGCCAGATAATAATCATACAGTGTTCGTCATCTTGGCAAAGAAAATCAAAAAAAGTTAAAAAAAACTGTTTACCTCCGAGGCTTTTCCACATTAGTAGATAGAGAGCTACACTAACTAGCCGAAAAAAGATAGAAAAGTAAAGACCAGTGGCGAGTAAAAAGAGAAAATAATTATCACCTAATTTTTTACGATGTAACCTCACAATAAAAAGCTGCAAAAAAAAGAGGCCGATCTGCCTAGGGCAAACCGACCTCCAGCCTTCCCCGCTAAAGTGGGAGAAAACTTAACACTTAATCAAGAAACGAAAACTGTAATGAAAAGATTTCTAAAGTATTTATAGGTTAAACGCACTAACCAGAGCAGTAGAGGCGTATAATCTGTCTGAGGTAGTTATCATCCCACCCAGCTTTTTTTCTTCTGACCTTAATGCTGTGTTTATCATTCATCTGTTTGAGCAGTTGCAAAGAGAGCTTTCTGAGGATATTTCTGTTTTCCGCCCCGTTTTTGGTATGGGTTCGGCAAGTATCTTCGGAAAAGCTCACATCCAAGTGCCAGTGCAGATGGTTTTCTATGCTCCAATGTTCTCTGACGCGATGGTTGAAGTAGGCAGCAGATTCAGCCTTATCACTGAGATAAAAGCGATACTCTTCTTGTCGTTTGTTGCCCGTTTCTCGTACCGCGTGCACCATGATGATGGCTTGAATGTTCTTCCAGGCTAACGTTGCTTCCATTAAGTCAGTAGCTTCACTTACATAGCAGGTGCGAGTTTCTATACGTCCCGAACCAAAGTCAACGTTTTTGTCACAGGCCAACCCTTGGTGGTGGGCCATCATGTAGTCATGAACCTGCTCAAAGGTGCTTTTTTGGTTCTTTTTCAAAGAGAGTAAATAGTGGCCCTGCTGCTCTACAATCCGCTCAGCAATGGCCGGCCCATTGGCAATAGCATCAATACTTACTAACGCGCCTGTCAAGTCAAGTTCTTCTAAAAGAGCAGGAATCGCAGTTTTTTCATTGCTTTTCCTTTCGGTCTTGGCCTGTCCCAAGACTACCTGCTGCTCACAGGCCCAAGCTGTTACTACACAAATACCACTATTGCGCTGACCCTGCTGGGCGGTGGCCCGTAACACCTTCCCATCTACACTGATGTGGTGTTCTTCTGCAAAGTCACACAGATAGCGCGAGTGCCGGTACAGACAAGCCGAAAACTTACTCGTATCAATAGCATTCAGCACTCGGGTGATGGTATCGTGGGACGGAATGCCGTTAGGCAAGCTGAGAAACTCTCCCAGAAAGGCTCGCTTATTCTTGCCATATTCCTCAATCTCTTCATCCGAATCGCAACCCGACAGCGTAGCAAACAAACTCAACAACAGAATGTCAGACAATAAGTGCCGCTTCAGCAGCGTAGCCCGACGAGGATCTGGCATCTCATCAAATACCGTAGAGAGTTCCATAACTTCTTTTTCCTAAATATAGCCCTATCTTGCCCTATTAGTGCGTTCAACCTAAAGTATTTACCTTTTCTCAGTATTTTGCTATTATTGTTTCAGGCCTGTCAAGAGGAAATAGCAGAGCCTGAGCAGGTAACCGGCAATGCTACCTTAGCAGACCCACCTGTACTGAACGATAATACCCTTACTGAACAAGACCGAAAGATGATGCTCTTTGCCCAGAGTTTAGCCAAATCTCTGAAGGATGCTGAACTGCGGAGCTTCGTAAAAACTGAAGCCAACAAACAGTTTGATGGTGAGCATAACATCTTGTACGAGTTTGTGCGTGACCAAAAAATTGGCAAGCAGGAGCTAAGTGCCCGATTAGCTGATAATATAGTAGTCGCCAATAGCAACCTGACAGCCCGTACTAACGCCCGAATACTCTTTAACGAAGGAATGCAAGATATTCCATTACTGAATATTGGCGTGCCTTTGCACTCCGAAGAGTGGGATACGGAAAGTTTTATTCCATTAGTAGCAGTATTGACCTCTGATTTTAGTGAACAAAATTCGAAATGGATTCGGGCTTACAACAATGGCGGTGAGCTAACATATGTAGATGCCAAAAATGAACCAACCGTACCAGTAGTAGTAGTACGTCTTAACGAGCGACTGGAGATAACAACCAGTAAAAAGGGACAGCTACACTACCAAGCCCGGTATGCCTCAATTAGCGACCATTCTCCTGACTATGTGAAAGCAAGAATTAACCAGAGATATGAAGACCAATGTCGCTGCGAAGACGACGGTGGTTCCGGAGGTGGCGGGTCAGGAAGCGGAGGGAGCAGTAGTGGCTGTAGTAGAAACGGTATGGAAACTATCAAAGGAATAGAATATGCTAATATTGCTTCAATGCGAAGTGCCGAAAGTTGGTCGCAGGAGGATCATGAGCTTAGGTTTGTAATTTATGAGTTTATAGAAGATGGGACAGGTGAAGAAATAGCAGACAAAGGACGGGCAGTTAAAAGAGGGGATCTACAGTACAAACCCTTTCCGCTCTTTCATAGATGGCGTACTTCTTACGCTAGTGTTGGGTTAGGAATGTTCCGTTGGGACAAAAATACCCATCCAGATAAAGTAATATGGCAGTTTTATGAACGAGACTTTAGTGGTGAAAAAACAACTGAAGAAAATACCATAGAAATAGAAGATAAGAACTCAGGAATTAAAACGAAGACTACTACTAAAATTGTCAGAGAGTTTGAGGAAAACGATTTTGACTTAGGGCGTCAGGTAGTATCGTACTGTGATGCCACTCCTAAGAGTTATCATGATATAGGCTACATTGTAGCTAGCATAGGGCTAAAATAATTTAATTAATGTCTTACTTTGAGCCTCCCAGATATGGGAGGCTTAAAAAAACCTAAAGCCATGAAATATTTTTCTTTAACAATTTTGGTGCTTACTACGCTTTTTTCTTGTGAAGAAGGCGATCCAGATGCCGATCAGGCTTATGAAAATATGCAAGAAATAGCTAATACTATTCAAGGACAATGGGCGGTGAATAGTATTACCTATAATCTAACCGATAGAGATTCATTAGCAGAATTTGTTAATGCTCTTTCAGTAAACTTTAACCCTTGTGAAGTAAAACAGACATTCACCTTAGATACTGCCTGTGAAGGTTTCTTTGCCACTTCCGAAGATGCCCCTTTCCAGTTCAGTGTCAACAGAAACAATGAATATGATGAACTAGAGATCACCTCGACCTCTGATGGTTCTTTCCCTATACCGGTAGATCATAGTAATTGGAAAGTTACTTACCCTAATGCTGACCGTATTATTTTGGAAGGCGCCAATAGCCAAACTACAGAGGTAATCAAAAGTATAGAACTCACTAGAAAGTAAGGAAGATAATCTTCTGGGCTGTGTTTTATTATTTCATAATAGTATTATTTCCAGCTATCTACTCCTGCAAACAGGTGAACGAAGACGGCGACGAAATATCGGCTAATCAACAAAGGGTGGTAGATGCCATGAGGCATTTATGGCAGATCAGTGACGTAGTGTATTCGCTAGAGGGTTACCAAGACTCCGTAGCCACTAATGTTGATGAAATGTACTTTGCTCCTTGCCAACTGGCTGCAGCGGAGAAGCGAGAGTGTACCGGATATTATCAGACCAACAACTGTTCCCGCATCACTATTCGTTACGGTACCCTGCAAACATCTAATGCTTTCACGTTCTTCTGAGAAGACTACCCTGCCGACGGTTGTTTTGAAGTCAGCCACGGAGGAACCAATATAGAAAAACTAACCCCGAATAGCTTAGTGTTCACTACATCTTCAACTTTAGCTCGGTTTAGAGGAGAAGGTAGTCCAGAGCGACCTGTATTTGGTATTCTCACCCAAGTCACCTTAACCCGCTAATCACTTATTGATCGGTATGAAAACAAGCTTACTGATGTATATACGCTTTTTCATAAGTGTAGCAGTTAGTTTGTGCCTTTGCTATACAATGGGATGCCAGAAAGCTGAGATTCAAGCGGACGTACCTACCCAGGATTTACCTATTGAAACCGACTGGCAGATTGAGTATCTCCAGATAAATACCCTTAGCCATGATACTCTTATCAGTAATGTCTACTACCTAGAGTTCGTGCCACATGACATTTCCGATAGCTGGGGGACTGGTTACTATCAGCTTGATAAGCAAAGAATCATTTCCTTCCGCTACACGATAAGCCCGAAGCAAATTACGATCATCACCGATGAACCGCAATTATCGGTCTACGAAGATCTAACAGGATATTGGACAATTGACCAACCAAGTGATCATCACCTAACCTTAACCGATAGCACATTCTGGCCCCGGGTACTTAAACTATACCAAGGCACACCCCAACAGTAGAAATGAAAGAGAGTATGCGCCCCCATAAACTTCTGCACTGTACCTTATTAATCCTTTTCTGTTCACTCACTGGTTGGGGGCAGGATCAGTACACCATCAGTGGCTACATTACCGAAGCTGCTTCAGGTGAACCCCTCATTGGGGCGAATATCTACGAAATTGATACGCAACGAGGGGGCTCTACCAATGTTTACGGTTTCTATAGCCTTACTTTACCCACCGGTTCGTACCAAGTGCGTTTTTCTTCGTTAGGCTATGAAGCCGATACACTAACGCTACTTCTTACCCAGGATACTATCATTAACCAGAAGCTCGCTGAAGCAATCATGCAGCTACAAACCGTACAAGTAGTCAGTACCCCTCAGTTACTAGAGCACCCTCAGATGAGTGCCTTTACCCTGCGCCCTCAGGAAATGGAGCAGTTGCCTACCTTAGCGGGGGAGGTAGACCTAATTAAAGTAGCCCAACTGTTGCCGGGTATTCAATCAGGAAACGAAGGTAGCAGCGACCTGATTGTGCGCGGGGGTGGTCCCGACCAGAACCTAATTTTGCTGGATGGCGTGCCCGTTTACAATGTAGGGCATCTGCTCGGGCTGGTTTCGGTATTTAATACCGATGCGGTAAAGCGAGTAGATGTAGTAAAAGGCGGATTTCCCGCCCGCTACGGGGGTCGGCTCTCTTCGGTAGTTGATATTCAACTAAAGGAAGGTAATACCCAGGAACGGCATGGTTCAGGAGCTATTGGGTTGCTTTCCGCCAAGTACCTCATGGAAGGCCCACTAGGCTCATCTGGAAAAACATCTTACCTATTTTCAGTACGGCGCACCTGGCTCGATTTACTAGCTCAACTCGGTCAGGTAATTAGTGATACTGAGGATCGGGGGCAATACAATTTTTTTGATATTAATGCCAAGATCAACCACCGTTTTTCGGATAACGACCGGGTGTACCTGAGTGCCTACACCGGGCGCGATAGCTTTTCTACCCGGTTGCGGGGCGACCAACCTGGAGTAAGTTTTCAAGAATCATCAGCGATTAACTGGGGGAACATTACTTCAGCCCTGCGGTGGAACCATGTATTTACCCCCAAATTGTTCGCTAACTTAACTGCCACTTACAGTCAATACGCTTTTGCTGTGGATGCTACCTCCCAAGAAGAAAACGAAGCCCAATCAGTAGAAGGAAGCATTGCCTACACTTCAAGGGTTCGTGACCTAGGCTTGCAGTGGGGTGTAGACTATGCTCCTGATCCCCGCCACGCCATAAAAGCGGGATTTAATACTACCTTTCACCGTTTCCGGCCAGGGGCTATCAACTATTCTCAGGTGAACCAAGATACGGTTCAGCTTGACTCCACCTTTAATGATCAGCCTATTCAGGCATTAGAAGGTTTCGTGTACCTAGAAGACGAAATACAAGCAACGGATCGCCTCCGAGCCAACGTAGGCGTACACGCCTCTGGCTTTTTGGTCGACCGTACCTCTTATCACTCAGTACAACCCCGGCTTAGTATAGGTTACCAACTAACATCCCGGTCTACTTTCAAAGCCTCGTACACCCGTATGGCACAGTTCCTCCACCTGCTCACCAATGCCAACTTGGGGGTACCTACCGATATTTGGGTGCCGACTACCGCCCGCATTCGTCCTCAACGAGCTTGGCAGGCCGCAGTGGGAACTGCTCATCAAATCGGTAGGTTAACCTTAGAAATAGAAGGGTACTATAAGGAGATGCAAAACGTGATCGACTACCAGGAAGCCAACAGTATCTGGGATGACCCCGATGGTTTTCTACTGGAATCAGGTAGTAATTGGGAAGACAAAGTGATTGCGGGGGAAGGTCGGTCTTATGGAGCAGAGTTGCTATTGCGCCGCGCGCAGGGTCGGTTAACCGGGTGGTTTGGCTACACCCTGGCCTGGGCCGAACGTCGTTTTGATGAAATAGATGAAGGGGCGTGGTTTCCATCTCCTTACGACCGTCGGCACGACCTAAGCTTAGTCGCCAGTTACCAGCTATTTCCCCGAATTAGCATAGGTAGCAATTTTGTATACGCTACTGGTCGCCCGGTTACGTTACCCATTGCTAATTATCTACCGCCTGATCTCTACGATGGTGCCCCACCTAATCGTCGGTTTGTAGCTACCTCAATTGATTACTTTGGCTCTCGCAATAGTTACCGAATGCCTGCCTACCATCGGCTGGATGTTAGCATTAATTTCACCAAACAAAAAAAGTGGGGGGAGCGCACTTGGAGTTTGTCAGTATATAATACTTACAATCGGCAGAATGCCTACTACTGGTTTGTGCAAGGAGGCACGATTCAGCGTAATGACCGCCTCTCACCCGACCGACGATTATATCAGGTGAGTTTGTTTACCATTATTCCTACAATTAGCTACCGCTTTACATTCTAGATTATGCTCAAGCTTCGTTTACTTATATTTTTTTGGTTGACTGTGTTAGGAGGGTTCAATGCTTGTACTGATACCGTAGAGATAGAATTTCCTGAACATCAGCCCCATCCGGTGATTAATGCTTTTTTCACCCCAGATAGTGTTTGGAAGGTAGATATTACCACTAGCAAAAGTTTACGGTGGGAAGAAAGTTACGACACTATTCGCAATGCTACTATTGAAATTTTTGAAGGGGAACAGCGGGTAGACAGCTTACTCTATCAAGGGGGAAGCACGTATCGGTCCGGTAGGGGTCATCGCCCAGAAGAAGGCAAAGAATACACGCTGCGGTTTTCAGCACCTGGCTACGCCAACTGTACTGCTACTGACCGGGTACCCACGCTGCCAAAAATGGATTTGCTTCGTATAGACACTGTCGCTGCTAACTCTTTGTTCTATATTAGTGGTGAAAAGATTGTGGTAACCATTCGTATCGATGACCGACTGGAACCCAATTATTACTACACATATATTTTTGATAAAGATGACGGTGATCTAAGTTTTCAGAACTCATACCATAGCCCCCCAATTAATTACATTGAGTTTGGTTCTCGTTCAGTATTCTCCGACCAAGCCTTCAACGGTATTGAGTATAGCCTATCTTTCGACTATGAAAACTTTAGGGATGAGACAACCTTTATTAATATCGGTATTGTAAGTGAGGACTATTTCCGCTTTGCCCAGGACTATGAAAAGCATCTATACGATCAGCTAGAGTTTCTGGCAACTCCTGAAGATGTGTACAGTAACATCGAAGGAGGGTTTGGTATCTTCGCTGGATATTATAGTTTAACTTTCGTAGTAAGTCAGTAGTAAACTGGGTTTGCAATAAAAAAGTAGACAAACGTTTAGCCCTATTACGGAAGATATCCGAAACGGTGGATTCACCAATACATTAGCTAATAGCATACCAATTGATTGCGGTGAAATCCCTGATTGTCCTACTGACGACCCTAACCCGCGCCCGCCTGCCCCCAAACCCAAACCCGATGGCACCAATAAGTACAACAAGTTGTACGTTTATCACGCCAAGTTGGACGGAAACTTTCGAGGCCTTTTTGGTGGTGACAACGACGTAACCGTTTACTTTGCTGGCGATGGTGCCTTGAATTTATCGGCTAGTTCGCCCGGGCGGCTTTCATCTACTAATAGCGCAAATACAGCCCCTTTCTCGATTAGCCGATGGGCAGGTAGAAACAAAGTGTGGCGAAAACCTAATGTAAAATTAGATAATAGTTGGGATGGACATGAAAGTGAACCGACAATGGCAGTAGTGGGTCATCAAGTGAAAGACGGTGGCTTAAAGCTAAAAGGTAAAATTGGCTTGGGAGTAGACTGGGATAAGAAAAAATGGTTCGCCAAAATTAAACCAAATGTGGAAGTACAGTGGGAATTTCCTACCACTGATCGAGCACTATCGGTGTTGGGCTATCGTCGCGATCAGTTCTTCTTGGAAAACTGGCGAAATGCTGATGGCTACGGTACTTACGATGGGCGAGCTGTTAGAAAAGCGGGAAGTGGTAAAAGAAAAACCGTTTACCATACCTTTCGGATACACGCTTATGGTCATTGATATGGTAACTTTAGAAAAAAATAAATTGCCGTACAAACTGGCGTAATTTTAGATAACGTAACAAACTGAGTGGGATACCTACCCGCTCAGTTTATTTCTTATAACAATGAACATGATGCGTCCCTACCTATACTGCCTGGCGATTGTTCTGATGCTCGCTCGCACCTCACTCGCCCAAAATGCTCCCGAGCTTACCTTCGGCTTAGCCAACAAGCATACCTACGCGAGCTTTGAAGAAAATGAGACGAACCTGGTCAACTATTTTCAATTGGGCTACAGCCATCCCCTTACTAAAAGCTTAAGCCTCAGTAGCCACTTGGCATTTTTTCAGCGCCATAGTGAGGAAGAGTACCTAGGTGATTTTGCAACTAATCTTTTTGACGAAAGCGGTCAATTGATCCGGCAGGCCATGACTCCCCTCTACTCCGGCAACGACATTGGTCAGTACCTGGCCCTAGATTTGGCCTTGCGTTGGCACCTAGTTAATTTACCCCGCCATCAGCTAAGCCTCTACGCAGGCCCGAGTTTGAAGAGAATGGCTATTATGGACTCCTTTTTGAAGAGGGTGTTTACTACAACGCAAGATTTTGAACCCCTCACATTGCACCAACTGGGCAGAGAGGACCAATCACCAACATTAAATATCGGCACTAGTAGTCAGTGGGCCATTCAATTTTATACAGCTCTGGAGTACGTTTTCTATCCCGTTCCGCAACTGGGGATAGGCTACACCCTGCGCATCCGTAGTCCGTTTTGGTTTCTAGATGAAGACTTATCTATTGGCCCAGTACTGCGCTATCGGCTGGCTCCTAACCAACACGAGGGTACTAATTACCATCAGTTCTTGAGTTTGGCAGTGCTACCTACGTATATCTACCAAGTTGATGGCTACGGAAGCCAGTTCCGGATGCAGTACGGCAATAATATAACCGAGCGTTGGGGTGCCCGTGCCAGCCTCACCTATTTGCAAGGCAGCCAATTTCCCGAGCAGTACGCTGCCTACGATAACCAGTACTACCAGTATCATAGTACCATTGTAGCAATGCAGGCTAGCCTAAAACTGCTTCGGCAGAACCGCTCCCAATTGGGGGTGCAGTTTGGTCCTGCCTTCCGCTGGGGGGCCTCGGCTAAACCTGAAGGGTTTTACAATGCTAAGATAGGTAATGTGTTTCAGTATCTTCCCAATATTTCAGAACAGTCTCCTGAGTACATCGGAGACTACGTGCAGGTAGAAGTAGAAAAACATCAGTCGTGGGGGATAAGTGGCAGCCTCACATATGATTACCAAGTCGCCGAGTATTTCACTGTGGGTGCAGAGCTAATGGGGCAGCAATACTTAGATCAGGAGCGACTAGTAGGGGGAGGATTGCAGGCCGCCATTTGGTTTTAAACATCAAGGGGGCTTTTAACAAAAACCTTGGCAGGTAATGACAAACAGTATCAGTCACCTTTGACTCATTCCTGAATTTGCGTAGTTTAACTTCATAAACACTACGCACTATGATTCAAGTTGCCTTAGCCTCCTACGGTATGTCAGGGAAAGTTTTTCACGCTCCGCTTATCGCTGCTCATCCAGATTTTCATTTATACAAAGTGCTGGAACGCCACCGCAACGATGCAGTAGCCGACCACCCTAATGTTACTACCGTTCGGCAGTTTGATGATCTGCTCACTGACGAAAATATAGACCTGATCGTTGTGAACACCCCTAATACTCACCACTTTAGTATGACGAAGGCTGCGCTGGAAGCCGGAAAACACGTGGTAGTGGAAAAACCATTTACCAACACCGCCGCCGAAGCAAAGGAGCTAATTGCCTTAGCTAAACAGAGAAACCAAGTTCTTACTGTATTTCAAAACCGACGGCTAGATAGCGATTTTCTGACTGTACAGAAAGTGTTACAGCAGCAACTATGCGGACGAGTAGTGGAGTACGAAGCCCACTACGATCGCTACCGTAATTACATTCAGCCCGATACCTGGAAAGAAGAAAGTGGCCCTGGTTCTGGCATTCTGTACAACCTAGGTTCGCACATGATTGATCAGGCACTGGTGCTGTTCGGAATGCCCGAAACGCTGTTTGCCAAACTAAGTATTCAACGGACTGGGGGAAAAGCCCCCGATGCTTATCATCTTATTTTAGGCTACCCTGATAAACAAGTTACACTAAAATCAAGCTACCTGGTGCGCGATGAAGGGCCCCGCTACAAAATTTTAGGTGATTTGGGCACCTTTACCAAATACGGTCTGGATTCTCAAGAAGATGATTTAAAAGCTGGAAAAATGCCTAATGAGGCTGACTGGGGCACTGAGCCGGAAGCAATTTGGGGAACCTTAGATACCGAGCTGAATGGTCTTCCTTTCCGGGGAAAAGTAACTTCCGAAGCAGGAAGTTATCTAGCATTTTATGAAAATCTTGCTCAAGTAGTTTCAGGTAAAGCATCGCTATTGATTCCAGCAGAAGAAGCTGAACAAGTAATTCACTTGATTGAATTAGCCTACCAGAGTGACGAAAGTGGTCGGGAATTGAATGTTTAAACGGAAAATAGAATTTAGCAACATATATGCATGTCCCTGAATAGTGTTGGTCGTTTTAGCCACTATTTTCATAGTTAAATCACGGTTATTAGTTTTCTTCTGTAGGTAGCGAAACCCATAGCACTGTGCGTTTTATACGCATATTCTAGTTCCAGACTCCAGTTTCCGGTCTCCCAATTCCATATTTTGTTCTCCGTTTTCCGTTTTACTACTACTTTTAATTTTGGAAGTATTGCTTATTTACTACCTTAGCGCATCATTTCTAAACTATGGTTACACTACGGCTCAGCGAGCGCTACTTCACTCGTGATCCTCAGCACACAGAATTAGGTTCAAAAATTATCAGTCACAGTATCAAAATGATTGATGAGTTAGGGTTTGAACAATTTACATTTAAAAAACTTGCCACCCAGATTCAGTCAACGGAAGCGTCGGTTTATCGTTATTTCGAGAATAAACATAAGCTTCTTATCTACTTAATTGCTTGGTATTGGAAGTGGATGGAGTACTTGATTGATTATCGAACCAATCACCTAGCCGACCCTGAAGAAAAGCTCAAAATAGCCTTAAGAGCAATATGCGATGAAGCCGAATTTGATCCGGCCTTTGCTGAAATTGACGAAACGGCCCTGTACCGTATTGTGGTTTCTGAGTCAAACAAAACCTACCTGACTAAGCAGGTAGATGAAGACAACAAAGAAGGACTGTTTCGGGGCTATAAAGATTTGTGCAAGCAAATTGCTACTATTGCTAAAGAGGTAAATCCTGAATATGCCTACCCACACGCCCTGATTAGCACGGTGTTGGAGGCTTCGCATCAGCAAGCTTTTTTTGCACTGCACTTACCTTCCCTTACCGAAGTTAAGAAAGGTCAGGATGATCTACACAATCAGGTGTATAAGTACATAGAAAATTTGGTATTTGCCGCGCTTCGTCGCTAACTACTATACTCCCCTGACGAAGTATTTTACTGATAGGTGATAGCTGTACCACTGGCGGTTACCATCAGCATACTAGATTCTTTTCCTACAGTTTCGTAGTCTAAATCTACGCCAATAACGGCGTTAGCCCCTAGTTTTTGGGCTTCCTCCTGCATTTCTCGTAAGGCAATTTCTTTAGCGTTTCGTAATGCCCGTTCGTAAGAACCCGAACGACCGCCGACAATATCGCGGATGCCAGCAAAGAAATCGCGAAATACATTTGCTCCAATGATGGCTTCGCCGGATACTAACCCGAGATGCTCAGTAACTGTTTTATCTTGTAAGGTGGAAGTGGTAGTGACTAGCATTTTCTTTTTATTAAATCAACGTAATCAACCCAGCACGGTTATGACTAGCGGTCTAAAAATTAATAATACCACCGATAACGGCGTAGTGTAGCAGCGTGAAATTATATACCTCATCGTTATCAGCGCCGCCTTCTAGCAGTCGATAACCAGCTTTTAAAGTAACCCTACGGTTAGGATAGAAGTAAGCAGCCAGTAGCACATCTTCCGCCCTACCCTGCGGTGAGGCCAGCGCATCTCCTACCAGCACAATTGATAACTGCTCTTTGGCAAACCATTCAGCTCTGAAGTTTATCAGAGGTACAAACCCTACGTTGGTTTTCTCTTCGGTACGACTTGCACTACTTAGCCGAATGAGCGCATCCCGAATCTTAGCTGTTGCCCCAATTCCCCACTGAAAGCGCCCCTTCCGCGGAAATTCGTAGCGATATGTTAGCCGGTAAGAGTTAAATTGATAGGCAGCCTCAACTGGAGTATTTGGCGAAAATCTGACAGTAGACGGTCTGGATGAAACTACCATTAATATTGGCGACCGCTTTCAAGCGGGAGAATGTGAACTGCAAGTAACCCAACCTCGTTTTCCCTGCTTCAAACTCGGCATCCGATTCGGTGACCCTACCATGATCCGGCACTTTTTGCAGCGCAATCAGCCGGGAGTATACTTCTCAGTAATCAAAGAAGGCTCAGTACAAGCTGGCGATTCGCTAACGCTACTCAAAAAATCCGATTCTCAGTTAACAATCACCGACATTGTTCGCCTATATGCAATCGATAAAGATGACCGAGCGGGAATAGAGTTAGCCGCTAACGATCTGCACCTTCCTGAAGATTGGCGGGAGTATTTTGCGAAAAAACTTGAGTAACTAAAATCTATTTCGTTATGATCAGAACGCCAAATCATCCAGCTTTACCTTATCACCACCCGACTCAATAGAAGCTAGAATACCATCAATAATTTGCACATCGCGTAATCCCATTTCGCCGGGTACGGGGGTTTGAGTGTTATTTAAAATACAAGCCGCAAAGTCATCCATCTGCCGGGCCTGCTGGTTCACCTGCGGAAAGTTAAGGGGGCCTTTGCTAGTTTTCCCCTTCAGACCACCGTACTGCGAATACGGATCAAGCTCTATCCATCCATCTTCGGCCGAGACGTAGAGATAATTCATTTTGGCATTATGGCTGGTTTCGCAGTTCGCTACTACCCCACTCGGAAATTCAAATTGGAAAGTGACCGTCTCATCGGTTTCGTCAAACTTCTTGGGTATGGTTTTAAACTCCTGCGCTCGCACGTACAGCGGATTTTCACCTACGGCGTAAATTGCTCCCTGAATAGCGTAAACGCCCATATTGCCCAGTGCCCCGGTTCCAGCTAAATCTTTTTGTAGCCGCCATTGATCCCAGTTATCACCCATGCGGTAACCGGCTCCGCAGCGCACAAAATTGATCTTACCCATCGTATTCTCCTTCGCCACTTCCATCACTTTTTGGTTGTAAGGCTCAAAGTGCAAACGATAGCCAATAGATAATTTCACTCCGGCTTTCTCGCAAGCATCCATCATCTGACGACATTCCGCTACATTCATCGCCATCGGCTTTTCGCAGATTACGTGTTTGCCCGCTTCGGCGGCTCGGATGGTATACTCGGCGTGCATAGAATTGGGCAACACTACGTAGATAATGTCAATATCATCATTATCGGCAATCTGATCGTAGGTTTCGTAATTGTAGATATTTTTCTCCGGGATACCGTATTTATCCGCCCAGACTTTCTCCTTTTCCGGAGTGCCTGTTACCACTCCCGCCAGATAACAATTTTCGGTTTCCTGCAAGGCTGGCCCAAGTTGGCCTTGACTATAACCACCTAAACCCACCAGGGCTACTCCTAGCTTTTTATCTTGAGAAAAGGAAGAAGCAAATGAGTGCGTGAAGGGAAGTGCTGAAGCCCCAGCAGCTAAAGTACGGGTAAAATCGCGTCGGTTCATGGTTAGTTAGATTGATAATCAAAAATCTAGTTTCTTCATTTCTAACCTGCACTTTGAGCGATTGTTTTTTCGTTGACCTCAGACAAAAAAAACTACGGAAACCAATTGGCTCCCGTAGTTCGGAGGTTATGAAGAGAAGGGGGGGGACTATTTATTTCACAACCATCACTAGGTATTTAGATGATTCCCAAAACTTTTCCGGGTCGGCAATAACCAGTTGGCTGGTATTGGCCTCTTCGTTCGCTTTAATTTGGTAAGAACCTACCGGATGTGTAGTGGCCAGCTTTACATCTTCGCTGGGCAACGGAAAGCTCATCTGCTGACGGATGTCAATTCTAGTGAATTGCTGAGTGTCGTACTTATCAGCCAACGTAGTTGTTCGTCCTAAGCCAAGCACTCCACCTTTGCGGTCAATTACTGATTTTTCCTGAAGTTCTTTAGAAGTTCCGGCTACGTAGAAGGCTTCGTGTAGTTCGGTTACTCGTTCTTCAATCACTGAGTCTTTTACCAAATTGGTTTTTTCCAGATCAGCCACATTCATGTTCAGATCTTCTACCTTCATTTCCATCGCTACTAAATTATCCTTCAGCGTACCGATTTCTGTTTCTCGCAGCTTAATCTGTTCAGTAAGCTCATCTTTCAATTTAGTCAGCGATTTTCTGAGCTTATTATTTTTGCCATAAGCTCCGGCTAGCTTCTGGTTCAAATCCTGAATTTTCGCCCGATTTTCTACCAGCAACGCATCAATGGTCTGAATATCGCTAACAATTTGCTGTTGGGTTTCCTGCGGATTTGTTCCTTTCTCTTTTTTAGTGATTTCAATATTGAGTTCTCGCTCCCTTATCTTATGAAGATTATCTTCTACGGTAGCTAGCGATTCCATAAACTCCGTGAGTGTAGCATCTTTTTGCTCAGTGGCTGCCATAATTTGCTGTCGTTCGGCCTGTAGTGCAGCAATTTTACTTTCCAATTCTTTGTTGTGGCAACCAAATAGTAGAGCCAGGGCGGGGATGAGGATTGCGTATCTTTTCATAAGTCTCAAAAATTTAATTGTGTTAATCTGTGATTACTTATGAAAATTGCGTGCCATAGCCCTAGATCGGCTATTTCCGAGGAATGTAGCCTTTATTCTACGCTATCAGGGTGATTTCTCTGAGGAACAATACCCCAATCAAGGGAAATATTACTCAGAAAAGTAATATTTAGTCAAAAATAAAGAATATTATTTTAGAAGTCTTCATCCGATGAGAACGACTGCTCTTTCATTAGGGCAGCAATGGCAGCAGCAGTAGGGGCAGAAGGTTGGGCACCCAATTTAGTAGTAGCTAAGGCTGCCGCCGCATTGGCAAAAGCGATAGCATCGTTAAGTTTCTTTTGCTGCGATAAAGCCGTGGCCAGTGCTCCGCAAAAAGTGTCGCCCGCGCCAGTGGTATCTACGGGCTGAATCCCATAGGCCGAAACCATTTGCTGTTCTCGGCGCGTAGCCACGTAGGCTCCTCGCGCGCCTAGTGTAATAATCACGGTTTGCACTCGCTTCTGCAAGAGTTTATTGGCTGCCTCTTCTATTTGATGGGTGGTCTCTACCGGATGATCTACCAGCAACGCAGCTTCAGTCTCGTTGAGAACTAAGTAGTGAAGATGTTTAAGTAGATCGTCGCTCAGAGGTTGAGCCGGTGCCGGATTAAGCATCACTTTTTTACCTAACCTATTCGCCAACCCCACCACGTAAGCTACCGTTTCTACCGGAATTTCTAACTGAAGCAGAATAATCTCGGCTCCGGAAATCGCAATTCGCGCCTCATCAATCAGTTCCGAAGAAAGCAAGGCGTTAGCTCCCGGAGCTACGGCTATGCAGTTTTCGCCCGCTTCGTTTACCAGAATAATCGCCGTACCGCTAGGTTCTTCGCCCGACTGGGTGATATAATCCGTATTGATACCTTCTTTAGAAAAGTTCGTAAGCATAGTCTGACCAAACGTATCCTTACCCACGCTGGCAATGAACGTAACGTTACCTCCAGCTCGGGCCGCAGCTACGGCTTGATTAGCTCCTTTGCCACCGTACGCCTGACTGTAGCGGGCATTGCCTATGGTTTCGCCGGGTTGAGGAAAGTGAGCTACCTGAGCAATCAGGTCAATATTAGAGCTGCCAATCACCGCAATAGACTGGTTCATATTCTTTCAGTTAGGTGTATTTTTAGTTGGGAGAAAGTTACGGATTTTTACTCAATCACGTGGTTAAGCAGTCACTTTTCTCAACCGTTGAGCTTCTTCTCGAGGAACATTTCCTGGCTAAATCTGGTTGGGAAATCATTCGGATACTCCGTATGTTTACATATTAGCTTGTATTGAGCGACTGATAAAACTTGCCTTTCAATCTGATGAATGGCTGTTGGAAAGATGATTATGGTGCCCTTAGAACGACAGGCCGAAACGCCCTTACCTACTCCTTACGGGACGTTTCGTATTATTGCGTACGCTGACCAAGAAAATAATCCTATGCCCCACATTGCGATGGTTAGCGAAAAAACAGACTTTTCCCAACCGATACTGGTGCGAATTCATTCGGAATGTATGACGGGCGATGTATTCGGTTCTTTGCGCTGCGACTGCGGTGAACAGCTCCAAGAAGCAATGCGGAAAACCGGAGCGGAAGGTGGAGTGATTATTTATCTTCGGCAAGAAGGGCGAGGCATTGGCCTGATTAACAAAATGAAAGCCTACAATCTTCAGGATAAGGGGTTGAACACCGCCGAAGCAAATTTGCATCTGGGATTTGAAATTGATGCCCGCGATTACGACATTGCTGTCCGAATGCTGAAAGACTTGGAAGTAAAATCCATTAAGCTAATGACGAACAATCCCGAAAAAGTAGATAGCTTCATTAGTTCCGGGATTGAGCTAGTAGACCGGGTTCCGCTAGAGATTGCCCCGCGTGAAGAGAACTACGGGTACCTTCAAACGAAGCAGAAACTGATGGGTCATATGATTGACCTTCCCGCTAATAATAACAATCATCACTAAAATAGAACCATGACGCTGGAGAATTATTGGCAGGGACTACTTCTACTGAAAAAAACCATTGCTGATACTTCGGATGAAGTGCGCTTTTGCTTTATCAATTTCGGAGAGAAGTGCGAAGTATACGTTAATCGTCTTCCGGTACCCAATCCTAAAAACTCGTTGGTGCTGGTAATCGTTGACTCTGAAGCTAATATCCAGCATCATAAAGCCACCTCATTTTACCTAGACAACACAATTCTGGTGCTGGACTACGTGTACGAGTTAGATGAAGAGATCATCGATTTTCTGGCGACGTATATGCCTTACTGCTTTCTACCGATTCAGGCTAAAAAGCAGCAACGTGCCATCGCAATTACTCATTTTGCTCAGTCGCTGGATGGGAAAATTGCCACCCATCAAGGCGATTCCAAGTGGATTGGCAACGACGATAATCTTATTCACGCCCACCGCATGCGCGCCTTGTGCTCCAGTATTTTGATTGGATCGCATACGCTTAATTACGATCACCCTTCGCTTACCGTTCGCTTGGTAGAAGGCAGCAACCCGCGCCGGGTAGTTATCTGTTCTACCGAGAGCGATTTTAGCAGTTTACAGAGCGATACCAAAAATCCGGTGCTGGTGATCGGTAGCGGCGACGATCCTTGCTTAGAGAATACCGAATACGTACAGTTACCTTCTAATGATGTCGGAAAAATCGCCTGCCCCGATATACTGAAACTTCTTTTTGAAAAAGGATTATCTACCGTATACGTGGAAGGTGGCTCCGCCACCACTTCCAGCTTTTTAGCGCAAAAATCCATTGATGTGTTGCAACTACATATCGCGCCCCTAATTTTTGGATCGGGGCTGGATAGCTTTACGCTGCCCGAAATTGCTTCGGTAAGCGAAGCGGTACAGTTTGATCGATTTTACTATAAGCCCATCGGCGATACGTTTATGTTTGTGGGCGAAATGCACTATGACTAAAACCTCCGCCCTTTGGCATCTTTCTCCGCAAGAGAGTACTATTCGCACTCATTCCGATCAGCCAGTTAGCAGTGGAAAGTGTCGAGTGGAAGCGGCTTATTCTCTCATCAGCAGTGGTACTGAGACCTTAGTGGCTTCCGGGCAGGTGCCGGCCGAACTGTACCAGTCTATGCAAGTGCCGTACATGGAGGGCAATTTTTCGTTCCCAATTAAGTACGGCTATTCGCTGGTAGGGAAAGTAGTGGAGGGCGATGCTTCTCTGCTGAACAAATACGTTCATTTGCTTCATCCCCACCAATCTAACTGCGTAGTAAACGAGACTGATGTAAGCGTTATTCCCGACGATGTTCCGCCCCAACGTGCGGTGTTAGCCAGTAACCTAGAAACTGCGCTTAATGCCACTTGGGATGCTGGCGTTTCTGCCGGAGATCGAGTTTTGGTAATAGGAATGGGGCTGATTGGTTCGTTAGTAGCGCATCTCTCCCGCCAGTTTCCTGCTACCACGGTGCAAGTAGCCGAAGCCGACCCGGCTCGCCAGGATTTGGCTAAAGAGCAAGGCTTTTTTTTGTATGATCCGCCGAGCAAGCCATTTGATGTAGCGTTTCACACCAGCGGTAGCAGTGCCGGACTACAAACCGGCATTGATGCGGTGGGCAACGCGGGAAAAGTAATTGAGCTAAGTTGGTACGGTACCCGCTCAACCAAAGTTAATCTGGGCGGAAGTTTTCACCAGCAGCGCAAGCGGATCATTAGCTCGCAAGTTTCTCAAATCCCGTCGCATCAGCAAACCCGCTGGGACTATCGGCGGCGGAAGCAAACGGTACTAGAGTTGCTAAAAGACGATAGCTGGGATCAATTTCTAACCGCCACAGTAGATTTCCCCGATACCCCGAAGCTGTTTGATAAACTCCGGCAAGGCGACCGTTCGCAGTTGAGTTGGACTATTCGTTATTGATACGAAGAAGAACAGATACCTAAGTTTTACTATCTTCACCCCTGATATGGGTACTTTTCATTCTACCGAAACAGCGCGAACCACCATTCGCCGACTAACTACTGCCGATGAAGCTGATTTCGTGGCCTTGCTGAGCGATCGTCGGGTAACCGCTACACTAGCCTTCGATGAGGAGACGATGACTGAGCGAGGCACCAAACATCTGCTGGGACTTATCACTTCGCTTTACGATTCAGATAATCCGATTCTAATATTCGGGGTAGAAGGAAAGCAGTCGGGCGCACTGGTAGGGGCGACAGGTTACAACTCACTAGATGAAGAAGAGGCAGAATTGTTTTACGCCATCTCCCCCGCATTCTGGGGGCAAGGTTTCGCCAGCGAGGTTGTCGCCGAGATGGTCCGCTACGCCTTTGAGAATCTTCCTTTTACTACGCTAAAAGCCTTTGTTACCCCTGACAACGAAGGAGCCAAACGAGTAGCCGAGAAGAACGGGTTTGAGAATGCTGGACAATTCAAAAACCCTAACTTCTTTGAGCCGGTGTACTTGTACCAGCGAGAGAAATAGCTCTATATTTTGATTTTGTGAGTGGAGCAATGCACCGTACTGTAGTTGTTCATTACGCATCCACCATAATCCCGCTAGGAAGCCTACCATTCGTTTTGTAGTTTTGAGGTTGACCGAAACGTATCCTAACCTATGCGATTGAAAAATCTGATTGCTACTATTTGTTGCTTGTATATTAGCTTCTCCGCCACTGCCCAATCGGCTTTACCCAAAATTCTGGATTTGGAAGAACGAGCTCAGGTAGAAGAAGAAATCTTGGAAGAACGTATCCAAACGCTTTTACCAAGTTTAATGGAGCGCAGTGGTATTGATCTATGGCTGCTTATTTCTCGGGAGTACAACGAAGATCCGGTACTGAAAACGTTACTACCTCCCACTTGGCTTTCGGCTCGGCGCACTACTATGCTCGTCATGTATTATCCCGAAGGGGCTGATTCGGTCAATCCAGACCGGGTAGAATGCTTGGCAGTAGCCCGCTACGACGTAGGCAGCCTATTTAAAAAAGCCTGGAACCCAGAAGAGGAACCCGACCAGTGGGAGCGACTGGCCGAAATTATTGCCGAACGTGACCCCAAGCAAATTGGGGTGAATACCTCCGAACACTTTGCCCAAGCCGATGGCTTAGCCCATACTGACTATTTACACTTGATAGCTGCGCTTTCCACCGCTCAGGCTAAGAAGGTTGTCTCGGCCGAGAAACTCGCTATTGGCTGGCTGGAGACTCGTACCGAACGAGAAGAGATGCTGTACGAGCATATCGCCCGAATTGCTCACCATATTATCGCCGAAGGCTTCTCGGAAAAAGTAGTGCACCCCGGAGTTACCACTACCGAAGAAGTAGTATGGTGGTACCGCAACCGGATAAATGAACTCGGTTTGGATGCGTGGTTTCACCCAACAGTTGATGTACAACGAGCTGACCCGAGCAACACGGAGCAAAAGCGTAATTTCTCTAAACGACCGGACAAACAAGTAATTATGCCCGGCGATCTGTTGCACGTAGATTTTGGCATTACGTATTTGGATATGAATACAGATACCCAGGAAAATGCCTACGTGCTTAAACCCGGGGAAACTGAAGCACCACCCTACCTACGCGAAGCTCACCAGACGGCCCTGCGACTGATGGATATCCTTACCGATAACTTTCGGGTCGGTCGTACAGGCAATGAAATTTTACTAGCCTCCATTGAGGAGGCCAAAGCTGAGGGCATTAAACCAACTATTTACACCCACCCCATCGGCTACTACGGTCATGGTTCAGGGCCTACTATCGGACTATGGGATCAGCAGGGTGGAGTACCAGTAAAGGGCGATTACCCGATGTACGCCAATACGGCCTATTCTATTGAATTGAATGCAGCGGTGTTTATTTCGGAGTGGGATAAAGAAGTGCGGATGATGGTGGAAGAAGATGCGTTCTTTGATGGTGAAAACGTGCGTTACCTGGATGGTCGTCAGAAAGAGTTATTTCTTATTCCTCGCCAGCGGGTGAACGAGGTGGTAGAATACTAGGCACAATGGTAACTTAGCAATCGTTATTTTCGGTAGAATACAACGTTATCTGGTTGATAGGTGTCATGCTAATAGTCAACTATTAATTTCACGTAACTGAAAGATACACTATGAAAAAAGTACTACTGGCAGTTTACTTACTTTTTCACTTTACCAACACCTATTGTCAATCTACCGATATTAATGTAAACCTAAACTCAGGGCTTTTTTCTTTTGCAGGAGAATCAGCCGTAAGTTCGTCTTGGATAAATTTGAATGCTCAGGGAGATGGTTACACAAATACTCCTTATGGCTCGCAAGGTGGCCTAAGCTACGGTATCTCAACGAGTATAACTCAATTCTTCAACAGCAATTTTCTTATTGGAGCCGAACTAGGGTATGAACTACTCAGAAGTAAAGTGGAAATTACCCGAGTTTCTGGCAATGGTGGAGGAGGTATGCCAATAGCGGCTGATGGACAAACCTATTTGCGTAACAGATTTATCAATCTATTTCCTAAAATTGGCTACCGATGGGCCGTTGCACAAACGTCAATTGACCTTTCGGTAGGAATGGATATTGGTTACTGCCTTAGTGCTCAAGAAAAAGGAAACGCTGAAGCAGGCACTCAAGATTACACCACTGAAAGAGACCGAAAGACGATTGATACTGATATCAGACCAAGAATTCAGGCAAATGTAAGTAAAGGTAAATACGGTGGATACGTTGGTTATTCCCGAGGAATTAAAAACTATAAATCAGGCTTCATTGGGGGAACGAATGAAGCTTACAGCAGACTAATACGGTTCGGACTAACCTATCGGGTGAACTAACTATAGCATTCTGAATCAAGGTAAAACAGGTGAAGAGTAGAAAAACTTCTTCCAAAACTTACTATTACTGTGGGTGATATTGAACATCTTTACGGACTAATTGGCTACCCGCTAAGTCACTCCTTCTCAAAGCAGTATTTTACTGAAAAGTTTCAGCAAGAAGGTATTACCGACTCAGCCTACGAGCTGTTTGAGATAAAAACGATTGATGAGCTGCCCAACAAGGTATTAGAACAGCCCAATTTACGGGGTTTGAATGTTACTATTCCCTACAAGCAGCAGGTGATGAAGTACGTAGACGAACTTGATCCGGTAGCCGAACGCATCGGAGCGGTGAATACAGTCCGGGTTAAAAAAACCAGAAAAGTAGGCTTTAATTCAGATTATTACGGCTTCCGAGATTCGTTGCTGCCGTGGCTGGGTGAAACTGCGGTAGATCAGGCATTGGTACTAGGTACGGGAGGGGCTTCTAAAGCAGTTGTCTGTGTACTACAAGATTTGGGTGTTGGCTATACCTATGTCTCTCGTCAGACCAGCGAAACAGCTATTTCTTACGCTGACCTCAAACAAAAAAATTTAGGCGGTTACCCTCTCATTATCAATACTACTCCGCTCGGTATGAGTCCGCAAACCGAGACTCATCCTGATCTCAACTACCAGCAAATAACCTCAAAACATTTTTGCTACGATTTGGTGTACAATCCCGCAGAAACTGCCTTCATGAAATTAGCCCAAGCACGAGGCGCAAAAACGAAGAATGGCCTAGAAATGCTTCATCTACAAGCCGAAAAAAGCTGGAAGTTCTGGAACAATATTGATGATTAATGATAAATAAAGTGCTCCTTCATTGCTCATCACTCATTGTTCATTAATCATTATTTTAGTTTCTCAATTTCCTCAGTGGAAAGCCCGGTCATATCCGAGATCACTTCTGTAGAATAACCTTTTGCTAAACCTCGCTTAGCCACTTCTATTCTTTCTTCTTCTTTTCCTTCTTCTTTCCCCTCCTGGTGTGAGGTATCTACTACGTTTTTGATGTCGCGGTAGTACTTTACACTTTCTTCGTAAGAAGCACGTTCCTGTTTATTAAATTTCGCTATCTCGGCTGCCTTGAAAAGTTTCTGAAACACTCGCTCCTGTAACGCTTTGGGCCGATCTTGCAACTGCGAAAGATAGCGTAGCACATAGAGCCATTTTTCAAACTGAGATTCTAACTGCTCTTCCGTTTTCTTAAACTTGGGAAGCTCAATGTAAATGTAAGTCAACTTTTCGTAGAAGGTACGGCAGTCCTGGTCTTTCAGTTTGATGGTGTGCAATATTGTTTCTTCATTTTGATGATCGTCAAACACGAAATCAAGAATGCCTACCGTATAAACTGCTGTCAACCGAAAACTCCAATCGCCTTGTTTGGCTTGTTCCTGAATAGGAAATGTAGAGTAATAGACCGTTCTATCCTTGAAGTAATTCTGTTTTGCTTTTTGTACTTCCACTATAAATTTATCTCCATTTTCCCCCTCGCAGTATATATCAAAGATTGCTTTCCGGTCTATCAGACCAACACCTAAATGTTCGTTCTTAGCGTAATTTAGCTTTTGAATGCGATGGTGAGGCGGTAGTAGCTGATTCAAAAAATCAGTCAGTAAATCCTTATTAGGTTCTGTTCCAAACAGCTTTTTAAAACCATAGTCGGTTAGCGGATTGATGTAGCGTTCCATACCGTAAATTTAGCTATTTTAGAGTAATGATTAATGAATAATGAGTGATGAATAATGACCAATTGGGATGGACTGTAAAAGTTGAGCAGCTGAATGCTATGATTATTGCTGGCGATACACTCCGAGCAATACAGCAGTTTTATGGAAACGATGTAATTGTCCAGGAAAATGAAGAATCACCGCGAGTAGGTAAAAAAATCTGTCTGGAAAACGAGAAGCTAAACCTGTCTAGAGTTGCTCATGTACAAAGCAAGCTGATCAATCAGGCAATTGATACTCGGAAAAACGTAGTGTTTAGCGAGTGGAAAATCCTTTTTACGAACCTTCAAGGCATAACATCGCAACTCACCGAAGTTTCGGTACAGCAGTGGCGCGACGGATTGATTATCCACGAAAAATTCTACTATCAAAAGTCTCAACCTATTGACTAACCTTCACCACCATTCATTAATCATTATTCATTCAACATCAGCCAAACTAACCCTTCCTGATTGTTGTTCTTTGTACACTGCTAATTGTACATTGCACACTGCACACTGCACACTGCACATTGTTAATTGAAATATGGATTTCATCCTCACTTCTGACTATCAACCTACTGGCGACCAGCCCGAAGCTATTAACCAACTGGTACGAGGCACAGAAACCGGAGAACGAGCGCAAACCCTACTGGGAGTAACCGGGTCGGGCAAAACGTTTACGGTTGCTAACGTAGTAGCCGAACTGAATCGGCCTACCCTCGTTATTAGCCACAACAAAACCTTGGCAGCTCAGCTCTACGGGGAGTTCAAGCAGTTTTTTCCGCAGAATGCCGTAGAGTACTTTATCTCTTACTACGATTACTACCAACCCGAGGCGTACATTCCTACCAACAATACCTACATTGAAAAGGACTTACAAATTAATGATGAGATTGAAAAGCTTCGGCTAAGTGCTACTTCGGCTTTGCTCTCTGGTCGGCGCGATGTACTGATTGTGGCTTCGGTTTCCTGCATCTACGGGTTAGGGAACCCTGATGAGTTTGGCAAAAACGTAGTTAAGCTTCAGGAGGGAGATGTGCTTTCCCGCCAAAAGTTGCTCTATTCGCTGGTCGATATTTTGTACAGCCGCACCGAAGGGGAATTCCGACGGGGCAACTTCCGGGTGAAGGGCGATACGGTAGATATTTTTATTGCCTACGCCGACTTTGCCTATCGTATCTACTTCTGGGGCGATGAAATTGAAGCCATCCACCGGATTGATCCGCACACGGGTAAGAAGCAAGCCGAAGAGCGACTAGTCACTATTTATCCGGCCAACTTATTTGTTACGGGTAAAGATACCCAGCAGGTAGCCATTCACGAAATACAAGACGATCTGGTAGCTCAAATTGGTAGCTTTGAAAAAGAACAGCGATACCTGGAAGCCAAGCGCATTCAAGAACGTACCGAATTCGATCTGGAAATGATTCGGGAGCTGGGCTACTGCTCCGGTATTGAGAACTACTCCCGCTACTTTGATCGTCGCGAACCTGGGCAACGTCCGTTCTGCTTGCTCGATTATTTTCCGGAAGATTACTTAATGGTTATTGACGAGAGCCACGTAACCGTACCTCAAGTGCGAGCCATGTGGGGGGGCGACCGTTCCCGTAAAGTGAACTTAGTGGATTATGGCTTCCGCCTACCATCGGCCCTGGATAATCGCCCACTTACGTTCAATGAATTTGAGATGATGATTAACCAAATTGTTTACGTGAGTGCTACCCCCGGCGACTACGAATTGCGCGAATCCGACGGAGTGGTGGTAGAACAGGTGATTCGCCCGACGGGCTTGCTTGACCCGGTGATTGAAGTTCGCCCGAGTGTCAATCAGATTGACGATTTGCTGGGTGAAATTGATGATCGGGTGAAGAAAAGCGAGCGGGTGCTAATCACTACGCTTACAAAGCGAATGGCAGAAGAAATGCAGAAGTTCTTGGAGCGAGCCGGCGTACAAAGTCAATACATTCACTCAGATATAAAACCGCTGGATCGGGTAGAAATTCTACGAGGCTTACGGTTGGGCGAATTCGATGTGCTAGTGGGAGTCAATCTGCTACGGGAAGGGCTGGATTTACCGGAAGTATCGCTGGTGGCTATTCTGGATGCTGATAAAGAAGGGTTTCTACGGAACGAACGTTCGCTGGTACAGACTATTGGACGAGCGGCTCGGAATGAGAATGGCATGTGCATTATGTACGCCGATAAAATCACTAGCTCGATGCAGGTAGCGATTGACGAAACCAACCGTCGCCGTAATAAGCAGATGGAGTATAACAAAAAGCACGGTATCACCCCGAAAACCGTACTCAAATCGAAGGAAGCCATTATGGGTCAGACCAAGGTAGCCGACTCCCGAAAAGCCCCCGCCAAGGCTTACGCGGGTCCCGACCAAACGAGTATTGCCGCTGATCCGGTAGTTGCCTACATGAGTAAACCTGACTTAGAGAAGCTAATGAATCAAACCAAGAAAAGTATGGAAAAGGCGGCTAAAGAACTCAATTTTATGGAGGCCGCCCGCCTACGCGACGAGTTGAATGACCTGAAGAAATTATACGAAAATCAGGAATAATGCCTAATTTTAGCTTTTGCTAAATCTATCATCCTGACTATCGTATGAAGCACCTTTTTTACCTAACCTTTTTCCTATTTCTTTTTTATAGCTCAACGTCTCAAGCTCAGTTTCTATTCAATTTTGGCATTGATGCCTACAAAACGGATAATCGTGACCCGTTTGAATTTGTTGACAAGGCTCAGTTTAGTGTAGAAGCCAATTATTTCTTGATTCGGCAGTTGGCGCTCACGGCAGGAGTAGAATATTGGACAGCCCCGAACAGACTAAGCTTTATTCCCGGCATGCGACTATACCCGATTGATCCGATATTTCTGCGCTTGCGTCCGCTAATTAGTGATGAAGTAGATTACGCGGCTGGATTGGGCTACGGACGAGCCATCAATAATAACTGGCGCATTGAAGTAATTGGCGACTATTATTTTGAACGAGGCAACGCTGCTCTGCGGGTCGGAGTAGGCTATCGGCTATAAAAAAAACCGCACCTTCAGAAGAAGGTGCGGCTGTAGAGACAAGGTGATATTTTGCTACTTTTTTAGACTGATAGTGCTTTCAACAGTCACTTCCGTTGCTCCCGGAATACTAACATCACCGCTTTCCATTTTTTCTGAGATGTACCACACAGCACTTTCGCTATTCAATGATCGAATTTGATACTGCTTATCTTCATTATCCTGACTGGTTAAAACCAGTGTCTTACCACCTTCTAATTTCCAAGTACCACTTTCATTAGTAGTCAGAAAGCCAAGCTCAGCACCTTCCTGCTCGTAAGTTTTATCATTGTTTAGCTGAATAGTAGTTCCTTCGGGTATACTAAGTATTGCTCCAAATAGAGCCATTTGTTCTGCTGGCAAATCCATACCAGGAATATTAATCTCAGTAGAACTCACTGTCCACTCACCCATCAGATCAGCCTCAGCAAAAATTGCTTCTTCGTCATCGTTACCGCAAGAAAATAGGGTAATAGCTAAGCACAGTGTCAGTGCTGACGAAAATAGTTTTTGTAAATTTTTCACGTCAATAAAATTTTAGACTTGTTAATATGATTATTATTCAAATATACTTTATAACTATTTTATTATTTATATCATTTTAGGTTAAATACTACATCATATTTAAAACTTTACTATTCGTCGTAGATTAAGCTATAGTCCACTTTTAATTTTTTAATCTAACATGAAGATCAATAAGCATCCGCTTTGGTGGTTTCCCTGGGGAACTGCCCTATTTTTTATATTATCCGGACAGTATTTCGCTTATAGTCAGGGTTACGAGTTAAAGACTGCTCGGGAAACTACTTTACTCTCAGTAGGTGCTACTGGAACAGTTGTGGGTGCCATACTCCGCAATAATCGGGAGACACTCAAACTAGCGGAGGTAGAAGAACTCGATATTAACGATGTGCTAGCGTTGGACCAACTATCCGATGGTACCTACCGGGAGGGTGCTAGAATCACTAGTGATGTGTTGGTGGGAGTCTCTCTGGCAATACCGCTCACTCTGTTAGCATTCGATAACGCTCGGGCTGATGCTGGTACATTGGGAGTAATTTTATTAGAAACCCTCGCTATCAACGAAACCCTAACTGGGATTACCAAGGCTCTAGCAGCACGTCCCCGACCGTACACGTATAACAGCAACAATCCTGATGAAATACGCACAATGCGAGGGAATAATTTCTCTTATTTTTCCGGCCATACTTCCTACGCAGCGGCCATGTCATTCTTTACCGCAAAAGTGATCTCAGACTACGTAGACGATCCTGGCATTCGGGCAGTGGCTTGGACGACTGCTGCTATTCTTCCGGCTGCTACAGGTTACTTTCGCTACCGAGCCGGGAAGCATTTCCCTACGGATGTTATAACGGGCTACGTAGTAGGAGCTTCCCTCGGCTATCTGATTCCTCACTTACATCAGGTAGGTCAGGATAGGGTGCAACTAAGTGCTACCGTAAGCAGTCCTCCGGTAATGCAGCCTATGATCCAGGTCACATTTGTTCTTTAAAAGTACGACTGCTTCGCCAGACAATATTCTTACCTCAGCCAGGCTAGATCAAAGGTAAAGCCAGGAAGTACAGTTTGTCCCAAAAGAACTTGGTCAAACCCAATGAACTCTTCAACCTTATTGTCATAGTACGCCCAAACCTTTTCTTCTTTGGGATAAATCAGCCATCCCATTTGGCAGCCATTATCCATCCACTCCACCATCTTTTCCTGAGAAGTTTTCAGCGTATCCGAAGGGGAAACTAACTCCACCACAAAATCAGGACATAGCGGGGGAAATTTCTCTTGTTCTTCGTAGGATAGCGCTTCCCAGCGAGACGTAGCTACCCACGCGGCATCTGGGGAGCGCATGGCTCCATTGGGAAGAAGAAAGCCCGTAGAGGAATTGAATACCTCACCAAGACCAGCTTCTTCGTTCCAGTAGTCTAATTTAGCACTTAATTTACCGTTTCTTTTCCCAGTAAGTCCTCCGGTAGGTGACATAATAATAATTTCTCCGTGCGCGTTTCGTTCAAATCGTAAGTCACGGTTCTCCTGACAGAAATCGTAGAACTCGTCGTCGGTGAACTGTAGACTCTTGGGCAGCTTGATGGCGTACTTTTCCATATACGGAAGATAAGAAATTTTGCTGATACCTGACTACTCCGAAAATTACCAGTAGGCTACTTTTTTTTACCGGTGCGCCCAATCGTATTGATCGAGGGTTTCCAGACAAACTTTCAGCAGTTGGATACAGCCATCAATGTCATCTTTATTTGCCATTTCAATCACTTGGTGTAGGTGGCGGGTAGGAATGGAAATTGCCCCGGCAATGGAACCTTGCTTACCCATCCGTTGCACTCCAGCGGTATCAGTACCTCCAGCAGTGAGTATTTCGGGTTGCCATTTAATATTGTTCTTCTCGGCAGTTTGCTTCATAAACTCTACCATGCGATAGTCGCAGATGGTAGAACCGTCCATTACCTTGATAGCCGCCCCTTCGCCGAGCGAGGTGATTTTCTGATGAGCTTGTGCACCCGGCAGATCAAAAGCGATGGTAACATCTAGTCCGAAGCCAAAATCAGGGTTAATAGCGTGAGCAGCTACGTTGGCACCGCGTAAACCTACTTCCTCTTGCACGGTGAATACGCCGTACACATCGTAGGGTACGTCGCCTAGTTGTCGTAATGTTTCAATCAAAATGAACACTGATACTCGGTTATCAAGCGACTTGCAATTCACACAGTCGCCCATCTCAATTAATTCCCGCTCGCGGGTAATGGGGTTGCCAACACTCACTAGTTCTTTTACTTCGTCGGCTTTCATACCCAAATCGATAAAGTAGTCGGTGGTCTTCGGGTTTTTGTTGCGTTCTTCGGGTGTCATCACGTGGATGGGTTTGCTGCCCATTACACCCACCAAGTCTTTCTTTCCGTGGACAATTACTCGCTGAGCGGTCAAAGTTTTAGGGTCAAAACCACCCAAGGTATGAAAGCGAATGAAACCATTATCATCTACGTGAGTAACCATAAAGCCAATTTCATCCATATGAGCGGCTACCATTACTTTCTTACCATCCGGATTATTTTTACTTTTCTTTATCGTAACCACGCTGCCCATATTATCCACTTCCCAATGGTCTACTAGCGGTTCTACTTCTTTAATGACTAGTTGGCGTACTCGCTCTTCAAAGCCAGGGGCACCGGCTTCTTCACAAATGTTCTTCAGTAAGTCTACGTTCATAATTGTTTTACCGTGTGATTTTAACTTGGAATCGCAATCTGCACTTATTTGATACTATTGCGAGGTCAAAATTACGTAATTTCGCCCGACAATAAAATGAGTAAGCATGAGACAACGGTTACTAAGAGAAGGTGCCAGCGAACTGAGTTACGAAATCCGGGGAATTGTACGAAAAGCCCACCAAATACGGGCGTTAGGTCATACGATTTTTTGGGAAAATATTGGCGATCCCGTGCAAAAGCACTATCAGATGCCTGACTGGATTAAAGAAATTGTGGTATCGCTGGTACAGGAAAACAGCACGTTTGGCTACTGCGATTCTAAAGGAGTATTAGAAACCCGACAGTTTCTGGCTGAGCTCAACAATCAACGAAAGGGAGCGCAAATTACTGCCGAAGATGTGCTATTTTTTAATGGTTTGGGTGATGCTATTTCTAAGTTGTATCAGTATTTGGTACCTACCTCCCGAGTAATCGGACCATCCCCATCGTATTCTACGCATTCTTCGGCGGAAGCTTCTCACGCTAACCACCACCCAATTACTTACAATCTCGATCCAAATAACAATTGGTACCCCGATCTGGATGACCTGGAGCTAAAAATCAAGTACAATCCTAACATCGTTGGCATTTTACTAATCAACCCGGATAACCCTACCGGGGTGGTGTACCCGAGAGAGATTCTGGAAGAAATTGTGGAAATAGCCTGCACGTACGATCTATTTTTGGTAGCTGATGAAATCTACTTGAACATTACCTACAATGGAGCAAAGGCGCATGCTTTAGCCGAAGTAATTGGTGATGTGCCAGGCATATCCATGAAAGGTATCTCGAAGGAACTACCCTGGCCGGGTGCTCGGTGTGGGTGGATGGAATTCTATAACCGCCATCACTCCAGTGATTTTGATCAGTATTGCTCTACGTTGGAAAATGCTAAAATGATTGAGGTTTGCTCTACCAAGCTCCCTCAACTGGCGATTCCTAGAGTGATGAGCGATGCTCGCTATGCTAACTACCGTGAGGGTTTCAATACAGCGATTGGACAACGGAGCCGAATCATTAGCGAGCTACTATCAGATATTCCGACCATTACTTTTAACCCCACCTACGGTGCTTTTTATAATACCATTATCTTCCGCGACGGTGTACTAAAACCTGGTCAGCAACTCGCTATTGAAGATAGTCGGGCAAAAGATTTACTGGAAGGATGGTTAGCCCAAGAACCCGACATGGCATTGGATAAACGCTTCGTGTATTATCTGTTGGCTGCTAAAGGAGTGTGCGTAGTACCTATTTCTTCTTTCTGCTCTGACCTGCAAGGTTTCCGCGTAACACTGCTGGAAAATGACGAAGAAATCTTACGAGAAACCTTTACCCGCATCCGAGAAGCAGTAATTGAGTTTACTGTTTCTATTTAAAGTTATGTTGTCTAAGGCGACTGATAATGTGATCTATTTCTCTAACAACTTGGTTTTTTGCTTCGCTCAATCGCTTTTGTCTACCTCTACCCTCCTTAGATTTATCAAACATTTTGATCTCACCTCTCTGATATGCTTCTAATTTTAAAATATTATGATTGAGAGAAAAATTGCGATCAGATAGTTCTGTAGATGTCAAAAGCTCTTTTACTTCATCAATAATACTATTGAATTCAAACCCTTTAACTTTAGTATCGAGGTATCTTATCCTACTATTTAGACTTTCTAGTTTAGAAATCACCTCTGAAATATTCATATCAGACACAAGTAGAGTTTATAAGTTTCCCTTAATTATCCAGTAATCATCCATATACCGCTCTTTGAGTTCGTAGTTGCGGTTATCCCAAGTTTGCTGCTTGAGTAGGATGTTAGGATATTTACCAGCGAACCAGTACTCGTTGGTTTTGTCGCTATCTAATTGTACCGTTACCTTCCACACGTCATTCACTTGGCTCAGATCGTATTCGGTAGACAATTGTAGACTCTCGTCTTTCGTCGCGGAAAATGTAGCGTTGTAGATCATCGGCTCTTTGGCTTTGCTGCTAATCTGCGATTCAGCCACGTCTTGCTGGAATGAAAGCCCGTCGGCAAAATTTAGGGCGCGTAGTGAGTGAGAAAGCTGATCCTCAAACATAAACCCACCTTTAACTGTCGTCTCGCCTACTCCTTGCCCGTCCCAGTAGCTATTGTAGCCGAATTTATACTGCTTGCCGTCAGCAATAAAATACTTAGCCGTGTTACCGCACCATTCCTGGGAAGAGTTCGTCAGCTTATAAGCGGTAGCGGGCTGATCTCGCTTATAGAAAATACTGGTCATAAAGTGGTAGGGATAATTATCCGTTGGGATACGGGCGAACTTATTGACCTTCATTACCTCAAACAGATCGTTACGGGAGTAGTCATCGGTTTTTACATTGTACTTTTCGTTAAAAGTTTCCTTAACCAAAATGAACGTGTACTCAAAATTACGGGGCTTGCCGTAGATGGTGCGGGTAGCCTGGTACTTGGCTACTTCGGCTTTACCTTGATCCCAAGTAGACTCCTTCGCCCATTCATTATTAAAGTGTTCGGCGGATGGAATTCGATCTTGAGCGTTCCCTCCAGTACAGGCATAGAGAAACCCTATCAGTACAATAGATACGAAGGGCATGAAGATGTTAGTATCAGTAATCTTTTTCATATTGCTGCTATGGTTCAATGGCTCAATTTTCCGATTGCTGATTTGCCGTCGGTTACTGGTAATTAGTTGCTAGTTCTTACCTCTATGCTTTATTCGTAATTTCTATGAAGAAGTTTTTTCATCATCTATCGCAAATATTTGCTTCTCAAAGGTGACTGTTTTAAGTCATCAATTGTATCAATATCATTCAGTGTAGGCAATTCCTTAAGCGAAAGCTTTTGCTCTTGAACATCCTGCCGGGTATCATCAGCCACCGATTCGGTACTCCACGCTTTATCAAAAAACAACGATGAATACAACTGGTTCATTCCCAGCAAATAATACCCGCCATCCTGCGATGGCCCTAGCACTACGTCGTGTTCATGTAAAGTAGCAAAAGCCTCAGTCAAATGTTTAGTAGTCAGATCGAGACAATCGGTGCCGATGATACAAATACGAGAATAGCCTTGATTAAAACCCTGAGCGGTAGCGAGACGCATCCGCTCCCCTAAATCACCCTCTGCCTGTAGTGCTTTCTGAAAATGATCGTTCTCCCACTGATCGTCGGTGACAATGTGCGGAGTGTAGTACACAATTTTATCTTGCGACAACGGCAACGTAACTCTTTGGGTGTGCGCTAGTAATTCTCGATAGACTTCCAGTGCCGGCTCATCGCCAACATCAGCCGCCAGCCGAGTCTTTGCTTTGCCCAACTCAGGTACTTTCGCAAATATGATGAGAAGTTCTTTTTCCTTGGTCATTTGTCTCTTGTGAATGAATAATGAGTGATGATTAGTGATGAATAAATGAAAGTATTAATCATCATTCATTAGTCATTATTCATCATGTTAATACACTTTCACTCCGTTCTTCAGCCATTTAGACCAACTACGGTTGTAGGTATGTACACTATCGGTGGGTTGATTTTTTGAATTGATAACTTTTTTGCCCTCATTTTTCCACTGGAAAATGCCACCATACAGATTATAGACATGCTGAAAGCCCGCTTTCTTCATAGCCTCACCTACCCGTTCGCTGCGGTAGCCTACTGAGCAGTAAACGATGACGGTATCTTCTTTAGAAAGATTGTCTAGTTGATCAATATCGTACAAATCATAGTCAACAAGCTGCGCCTCGGGCAGATGACTTACGTTGTATTCTTCGGGGGCGCGAGTATCCAGCAGTACCACATTCGTAGGTTGTTGCTGGAGGCTGTCTAACGTGGTTGGCTGCATTAGTGGAACAGTGTTTTCGTACAGCGAAGCCAGCTTCTCATCGTATTTTTTTTGTCCACAAGCTGAGAGCGAAATACCTCCCAGAAGAGTTAGCCCAATCGCTATCCGTAAAAACGCTTTCATTCTTTTTCTACGTTAAACCCAGCAGTTTGCCAGCTACGGATGCCCCCGTTTAAGTTCTTCACATCTTGATAGCCCGCTTTCAGTAGCTGCTGAGCCACTCGTCCACTGCGACCACCCGATAAGCAGTATACGACGACCAGGGAATCTAGTGGAATATCCTGCACATCACTTAACTGAAACGTAGCGTAGTTGACAAACCGGGCATTTTCTAAATGACCACTTTGGTATTCTTCTGGCGAACGGGTATCCAAAACCACCACACTATTATCTTCCTGCACAAGTTTCTGCAAAGCATCAGCCTCAATCAGAGGCACTTCCGATTGAGCACAGCTTTCTACGGAAGGCAGAACAATGATCCATAAAAGATAGACGACTATTCTAGCGGGTGTTTTCATATCTCCTGATCTCTCACTCTTCAAAATAGTACCTACGGGTATTTTTTGTCCTCAGTTATGGGAAGTAATCTTGAGTCTTCCAGTGCGGCTGATCTATGTCCGGCAGTTTTCAGATAATCTTTATTCTGGGAAAATTCTATAAACTTCGCGACGGACTGATGTTCAACTAACAATACCGCATCCCACTTCTCGGATTCAGGGTCAATCAGAAAGTTGTTACTCTTTCCGTAGAAGATAATTTTACTGCCAGCCTTTTCTAACTCGGGTAAAGTACAATCCATATAAAGCTGGTACGCCTCTTCGCCGGAAATATTCTGGTTAGGTTTCAGTGATTCCAAATTTGTGTAGTCCGCCTGGAGCTTGAACCGCAGCAGATTCATCATTACCACTTTCCCCTTGTCATGGAAGGTCTGATAAAATCTCTTCCCTGCTTCTGAAGTAGCATCTAGATATTTTCTCATATTATCCCTCTGTACCAACTATTAATTTTCCCCTTTCACTTATCAACTAAATGAAAAATGTGTAGTACGGTTCATTGTTAGCTAGCCGATGGGCTAGTAAAGCTGCTTCACGAGCATGGTAATCACCCCACATGCTAGACTCACCGTTAGCGACTTTGCTGCCTTCGGGCACATAATCCCAGCCGTTGGGTTGGTGGTAAATGGAGTGCAAAATTAACCCCTGATGATCAGCATTGGCACTCAAATATGGTTCGCGGAATAATGTATCTAGTACAGTAAGTCCGGCCTGAAAATACTTTTTACCACTTTCGTCTTTGCCTTTGCTCTGTAAATATTTTCCTAACCTTAATAGTCCCTGCGAAGCAATGGCAGCCGCTGAGCTATCAATCGGTTCGTAATCATTGTACGGATCAGACGGATTGTCCAGATAATCACCTAGCTGATGAAGGTTGGGGGCACCTGTATCCCAGTAAGGGATGCCATCAGTGGGCGAATATTCTATGTAAAAATCGCAGGTAGCTTCGGCAGCTTTTAACATGAAGCTTTCAATTTCAGCACGCTCGCCGTAACCGTTTAGTTCTTCGTCGCTGAGTGTCTCTAGAAATTCCAGTTCTTCAGCAAAGCCGCACATGGCCCAGGCCAAACCTCGGGTCCAAGTGGAGAATCCGGTGTAACCCTGTTGAGAATTGGGGCAGCGATAGTTACCATCTTTGGTATTAAAAACACACTCATGCGCCGCTCGGCCGCGAATATCATAGGTGTCGCGCCCCTCGCCGTAGAAGACGGAATAGTCAGCGGTAGCTTTCAGGTGCTGCAATGCCCGATGCAGCAGATTGATCTTCACATCGTTTTCGGTTTGCAGTACGTGACCTAACTGATGCGCCACCATCAGCGCCCGACACGAGCGGATAGTATCTACAAACAGCGAGTGCGGCCCGTTGAAAGAATGGATAAACCCTCCGCCTTTGGTCTTCGTCCAGCGAGTAGCCTGAGCGGCTCCCGAGGCTTTCAGTGCCATTTCGTAAAAGTGCTGCTCCCAATCGTTCTGAGCAGTTTTTCCTTCCCGCATCAAGCGGTGCAGGTTGCCGTAGGTGCTTACATTATTGAATCCGTGGTCGTGTACTCCGATGTGGCTCACGTGCGTAGCCATTACCTCAACGGTTTTATCACGACCAATCGTTAAAAATTGTTCATCACCGGTAGCATCAAACTGTAGTATAGCCGAGCCGTACTGAAAGCCCTGTGTCCACTCGGTCCAACCGCGAGTGGTATATTTTCCTTTTACGGTGAAAACGGGTGAGCCTTTGGTGGCATCGTAGTGGTTTTCAATATGTAGTATTTTCTGACCCGATAGTTCCCAGAAGGTGTCTAGTAATGGTTGTAATGATTCGGGGGTAAGTTGGTGGTTAATCTTCAGCATAAATAGTAAGAATTTGCCCGAAGATAGAGAGAATGCGTTATCGGGGCAAGCTGAGAAGTAACTACTTAGGGCAAATGCATCAAAATCTGGATATGCTGATTTTAGAGAGTATGGGCACTTTCACACCTCACCTTCTCTTGAGCATGTAAAGCAAAAACTTACTTTATTAATTGGCAAAGCTATTTGAATATTTTGATGCGTTTGCCCTGAAAATCCGTAGATCGCTTCTGGTGTAATGAATAATTTTGTATGTATCGCTATTCTATTCAGCGAATCCAGGCGCATGTATTGTCTTCTCTACGTTTAATCAATACTGAGCACATGTAAGCCTTAGTCTTAGCAGAACAGGCGACTAATATCACTCGTATTATTCCTTCAGCTCTACCGTAAATTCTTCAAAGACTACGGTCCGATCGCGAATGACAAGAGTGTCCTTCACGCTGTGGGTTTCGCTATTGGCTACGTCGGTGTAGTTATAATCTAGGTAAATCACGTCACGGGCTTTGCCGCCCCATTCACCGCCCCCTTCTATAAACTGGGCACTTCCTGCAATCTGATAGGGGTCATCAGTGGCACTGCTAATAGTACCCGTGTTTTCGCTACCAAAGCTTAACTCCATCATTAGGTTACCGGGGCTGCTGTTGTCGCCTCGTCGCACAATGTTTTCTAGCGTGACCGATCGCCGACCAGTGGTATTGACCGGAACTACCTCGTCGCGCACTACGAATTCGCTGATGTAGACGTTTTCTACCGTGTTACCGGCAGCATCGGTCATTACATCAATACCCCGGCGTAAGTAATTTCCGTGGTAGGGGTTGATATACTTGATACCGAATAGTGTGTAATCTTTGGGTAACTGGTTCCAGTGAGCCGGATTTACCCGGTCGGGGTTAGCCACTACGCTCTCACCTGAAAGTAACGTATCCAAACCCTCCAATTGAGTGATCCGCACCGGGATTACGTAGTTAACTCCCTCGCCGTAGGCAAGCGGATCATCGAAGAAACCGCCTGTCAGCTGTATCGGAATAATTCCTTTCATACTGCCCGACGGAATGGTTAGCGGACTTTGTACCTCGGTAGTATAGTACTCCCCAGGAAGTGCCTGCACATTGGCTACATTATCCAGTAAGCTATTATCAATCTCAAAGTGTACGCTACGGGCCTGATCATTCTCGTACACTCCCGCCATCGTCATCCCAATCTCAAATTGTTGGTTGTTGTCATTCTCGTTGATTCCCTGATCGTAATTACCCAAAATTAGCGTTCGGATGGGGGTTTGGTAGGGAAAGTAGCCCGCCGTGGTGCCGTAATCCGGATAAACAACCTCTTGGTTTTGGCAAGCTACCGCGCCCAGAACCAAGAATGATAGTATTAAATGTTTGATATTCATATCGTAAATATTTTACAGTGTATCACAGTTATTTAAAGGAATTACCAGCCCCGGTTCTGCTCCAGCGCACTAAACTTCACTGTTTCTGACTGGGGAATTGGGCCATAAATAGCTCGCTCGCCGTACTGCCGAGGTTCCACATCTAGCAGGGTATACTGGTTACCATTGAATAAAATACCGTCTACGCCCTCGTCTAAATCTAGCATCCAGCGGCGCATATCCCAGAAGCGGTGCCCCTCAAAGCAAAGCTCCAGGCGACGTTCATTGCGAATGAGATCGCGCATAGCAGTTTGGTCAGTAATGGTTTGTAGATAATTATCGGGCTGTTCAATACCCGCTCGCTGGCGAATAGCGGAGATGATCTGGCGGGCAGTCATCCCGCCCACGGCAAAGTCTGGTCCACCTAACTCGTTGGCAGCTTCAGCTAATACCAAGAATATATCAGTGTAGCGAAGGAACACCAAGAAATGCTCTTGCGAAGTGATGGAACCATCGTTATTGATAACCACGTCGGGGCGCAGAAGCTTCTTGAGATAGTATCCGGTTCGGGTAGATAATCCCAGAATGGCATCTACCTGGTCTATACCTGCTCCCACTCCCGTAAAAATGGTATTGTCGCCGAGGGTATTTCCGTTGTACAAAATGTACTGGGCTAAACGAGGGTCACGACCTTCGTACGGGTTACCGACATCGTAGCCCGAATTAGGGTTAGAAATAGGGTACCCATTTAGCATTGGGAAGGCATCTACCAAGTTCTGAGAGGGGTTCACGAAGCCATCACCGTTCAGTGAAGGTGGAAACGCTACTTCCTCAGCAAAAGAACTGGCTCCCACTGAATTTCGCCATAGAATCTCTGATAAATCCCGATCGCTATTTTCGTCGTAGAATGCAACTCCACCGGGATCAAGACCGGCTATACCACCAATATTATTGATAAGCTCTGCCGCCAGATTGGCTGCCTGCTGGTAGTAATCGCCCTGACCGTTCAGAAACGCCGGACTAGCAGCTAGTAAGTTGAGTTTGGCCTGGAATGCCTTAATAATCCTTCCACTAATCCGCAAGCGGTTGTTGTCACCGAAAACGAAGCGGTAGGCTTCAGGATCGTAGGATTCGTAGCGAGCGGGAATGTCAGCCGCATTGTCGTAGTCCATCGGTAGTAGCGCGAGTGCCTCCTCAAAGTCGGCATTGATCTTCGCCACGGATTCTTCAAAGCTAAGACGAGGAATATTGAAGTCGCCCGCCGGATCAATAAATTCAGTATAGTACTGAATGCCCAGCAGCTCGCCAGACTGGCTTGCCCCGGCATGTCCCTGAAGCACGTACATATGATGTACCGCCCGCATGGCCAGGGCTTCTCCCCGCAAGCGAAGCTCAAATAACTCGTTCGTAGCCGTATCACGCTTCCACTGCACATTTTCAATGGTTGATATGAAACGGTTGATGTAAAAGATGGGTTCGTACTTATCCCAGCGGCTCACCGGGTTAAACTGGGCTGCCCACTGCCCTACTGCCATTTGGCGAAGGCCATTGTTGATATTATTAGTCACTGCATCATCGGTAGCCACTTCGGTAAATTGGTACTGATTAATTAAGCCTACGTAGGCATTTATCAGCACCCCTTCAGCAAAAGCCGGATCAAAGTCCAGACGGTCAGCATCTAACACATTTTCGTCTACGGGTTCAATCAACTCCTCGCAACTGAAAACCCCTACTAGGGCAATTAGGATAAAATATTTATATAGATTTTTCATATTTGCAGTAATGTTAGGTTAGAAACTAGCCCGTAATCCGGCGGAGTAGGAGCGGTACATCGGCTCGCTACCAATGCGTAACTGGCGGATGTCTCGGTTCTCAGCTAACTCTAGCAGATTATTTCCAGCTACGTAGATACTAATGTTCGCCATATTGAGCTTACCGACCCAAGTACTCGGCAGTTGGTAGGTCAGCTGCGCCCGCTGGATGGTGAAGTAGGAATTGTCGTACATCCAGAAAGTTGAGTTTTGGAGGTTATTATTACTCTGCTGAGACGATAGCCGGGGGTAGGTAGCCGTAGCTGCCGTTTCTTCTGTCCAACGATCCAGTACCACCTCCGAGTACTTATCAAAGCCATCTACCCAGAAGTAGCTGCTATTTCGCTGTGCTTGACTCCCTACCTGGCTCACTCCCAGCACAAATAAACTTAAACCCCTGTACTCTAACCGAAGGTCAGTGCTGAACGTCCAGGGGGCAAACCACCGACCAATCTCCACTTGGTCGCGATCATCTATGGTACCATCGTTGTTCTGATCCTGGTAGCGAATGTCGCCCGGGCGAACGCTACCGTAGGCTGATTGAGGTAAGCCTTCCCGTAAGGAACCGTCTTCGGTAAAGTCATCAGCGGTATAGAAGCCCAGGTCTTCCAGCCCCCACATGGCATCGGCGGGCCGCCCTTGGCGGAACTGGTAGCTATCTTCGTACACTTCATCTACCAGCAGTCGCTCGGTTTCGGCGTAAGTGGCTCGTGCCCCTACTCCAATGCCTAGCTGACCAACTTGCTCAGAAAGCTGTACGCCCATTTCCAGTCCCTGAATACGGGTTGCATTGTAGTTGCTGTAAGGGGTAAAATCATCGTAAAAAGATGGGAACTGAGTAGTAAGGCGGGTAACCTGATTATCAATATCGGTACGGAAGGCGTTCATCTCTACCCAGAGGTTGCCGAATACTGAACCTTCAAACCCAAAGTTGATGTCCTTGCGCTGCTCAAAGCCAAAATTAGGGTTAGGTCCCTGCTGTATCCGGGTGACTTGGTTGGTGAATCCATCGGCCCAAGCGTAAGTAGATCCACCTTGCGCGTAGATTTCCCGGTACAAAAAGTAGTCCGATACACTTCCACCGAGGTTGAGATTACCCGACGTAATTCTTATGTCCGAATTTATGATACCGGCGGTCGCCCTGATTTTCAAATAGTCAATCCAGTTAGCTTCACCCAGAAAGTTTTCTTCGCTTAGTACGTAGGCAATTCCGGCACTGGGCGAAAAAGTACCCCGGTTGCCCTCTGGTAACTTCACCGAATTCACGTAGGCCGAACTAACATCAAGAAATAGTTTATTGTCAAAGCTGTAGTTCAACTGTAATCCGACGTGGGCATTCTTTTGGGGCTGAGCTTGGTTCTGAAGATAGGTGTTATTGGCGTAACCAATCAGCGAGGCACTAATGCGGTGCTTCTCAGCTAACTGCCTATCGTAATTCAGCATTCCGTAGAAACCATAACGGGTTAGGAAGTTTTGGGTGTTCACGCTTTCGGTAAGGTCGCGTAGGTCTTGTTCACCGATACGGTTAAGCCCTACAATCATCCCTTCATCCCAAGTAGGCTCGTACACTGAGTAAGAATTATTCACCGACTGGGAGTAGATATTGTAGAAGTCAAAGCTTACGTAGGTTTTGGCCGAAAGTCCCTTCACAAACTGGTCCAGGTCAAAATTAATGGCGTTATTTACCTGAGTGATGCGGGTGATAAACTCCTGATAGCCACCCGCTAATGCATCAGCAATCGGCGTATTATTTTGAAATGCTTGAGCACCCCCCAGCAGATTCCCCCCATAAACATTAGCTGCCGCCAATTGTCCGGCCAGCGCAGGGTTACCTACAGTGTCTATCAGGGAAACCGGTAGTAACGGGGCGAATGTCTCAGGTCTGCGGATGGATGCTTCCCGGAACCAGTTGCCCCGGGCGGTTTTTCGGGTCCTTACCATAGACACTACATCCAGGCTACTGGTAATAAAGTTGTTGACCCGAAAGTTGATGTTCCCCCGAACATTGAAACGGTGGTCACCTGCGTTAGCTTCCGGGTTGAGACGAAGCAGTGAGCTGGAGTTATTGTACCCCATATTAATATAGTACTGGGTCTTTTCACTTCCGCCCGAGAACTCAGCAATCGCATTGACAAAGGACAAAGACGGGTTGAGGTACTCTGAAGAGTAGTAGTCAACATTTGGGTAGCGGTAGGGATTTTCGCCACTACGGAAGTTATCAATCAGCTCTTCACTAAAAGCAGGGTTGAGTCCGTCATTGAGGCGGGCTTCATTGAATAGCTGCATATAGTCCGCTGAACCTAAGTAATTTGGTAGGGATACCGGACGGGATACTCCGTAGCTGGCGGTTACGTTGGCGCGACGGTAGCGGGCGTCTCCCCGCTTAGTAGTTACCACTATTACGCCGTTGATCCCCATTGTTCCGTACTGGGCCACGGCGTTCGCATCTTTGAGCACGGTAATTTGTTCAATTTCCTCCGCGTTTAGTAAGTCAATGGACCGACCGGGAATACCATCTACCACAATCAGGGCACCACCCAATCCGCGGATATTATCGCTACCGTATACTCCCACAATTCTTCCCAGCAGGGCATCCTGCACCCGCTGGGTATTGTCGTAGCCCAAATAAGAATCCGGACGAATGGCCGATACCGCCCCCACTACCTCGCGCTTACTTTTCTTATTGAAGCCCAGATCAATTGTGTCGCTTAGCTGAAACCTATCCCCGGCATTTTCTATCAGTGCCTCCGGTAAGTCCATCAAGGTACTATCTACATTTTGTCCGAAGGAAGTAAATGCTATACCGAGCAAGCAGTTCAAAAGAAGCACTTTGCTGAGAATATCCCCCTTCCCGCCTTTTTTAAAGGGGGATTGTATTTTGTTAAGTTTTAGATGTATTGTCATAGTTTTTTAATTATTAGTCCACGGCTCATAGTCTACAGTCCACAGTTTATTGCGAATCAACTATGGACTATGGACTGTCGACTGTTGACTCTTATATTTTGCCTTACCATCCTGGATTTTGCCCGAAACCAGCGTAAAGCTGCGTATCATTCTGGGGAAAAGGCAGCCAGTAGTGTTTCTCTTCAAATACCTTGGTACGGATCACTTCTTCCTGAAAGAAAGTACGCCCCTCGTCAAAGCGAAGTCCGGTTTTTTCTTTGTACCGATCCAGTTCGCCGAGCCGCCACCGTCGTAAGTCCATCCAGCGATGACCTTCCCAGCTTAGCTCTACCGCCCGCTCCCGCCGTATTTCGTCCATAAATTTCTGGTTATCACTCGCAAACTGTACGGCACCTACTCCAGCCCGATTTCTTAGCACGTTGATCGCCTGCTCGGCGGTTAGGGAATAGAATGAAGGGGCTTGCTGGGCACCGTAGGCCGCGTGGGCTGCTTCCGCGTACATCAGGTATACATCGGTAAGTCGCATATGCAAGCGGAAGGGTAGATAATTGCCTATTTTATTATCAAACTGATTGAACGAAAGCCCGTACCACTTTTTAGAAAGATAGCCGGTTTGGCTGCCCAAGTCTACCGTCGGAAAACGGTGGGCACCACCATCGTAAAGCTGGGCAAAGCGATGCACCTCATTGTCACCGCTGGCCGACCCCAGGTTTTCCACCATCTGGTCGCCATCTACTACTACCCACTTGTAAAATCGGGGATCCCGTCCTTCCCAGGGGTTGTTAGGATCGTAGTTGGGACTATCTTCGGTAGATAAGCCATCGGCCATGCCAAAGTTGTAGTGGATATAATTATGAGTAGGAAACTGCGTATCGCGCTGGTCGCAGTGGCTGCCGATTTGAAAACCTTGCGCCAAGAAGCGGGGAAACCAACCGATATCACCCGATTGGCTAAAGATAAACTCGGTACTACCCGGATAAATGTAGCCCGTAGTCCCGCTAAAGGAATAGAATACATCTTGGTAATTATCCATTGTGGCCAATTCGTAGCGTCCGGATTCGTCCAGCTTTAGCACTTCGGCAAAAGCCTCGGTTGCCATTTCGCAGAGCTGCTGATCGTAATCGTAGGGGTCAGTAGAGCCTTTCATCAGCGGGCTAGCCGCAAACAGTAAGTTTTTACCCTTAAAAGACCAAGCAGCTCCTTTAGTAGCCCGAAACTGATTGATCCCTTTGGTCTTTTGCCCCGCTGGATGGTTGTCCCAGTCGGCAGGCAATAGTTGAGTGGCCAGCGCAAAGTCATCGTCAATGGCTAACGCTGTTTCCTTGTATGTTTCCGGACGCGCCAGCTCCCAATCTTCCGAGTCTAACGATCGGTCGATGTAGGGGATGCGCCCCCAGAATTTCATAATCTCGTGGTGAAAAAAGGCGCGGAAAAAGTAAGCTTGCCCCAGCAGCACATCTTTCTCTTCCTGGGTAGCATCTACAATCAGATTGGCATTTTCAATAATGAGGTTGGCTTTCCGAATACCCGCCCAGCTACTTTGCCAAACCCCGGCTCTTCTGAATGGTAAGTTGTCGCCCGTTTTAGGATTCTCATTGTAGAAATAGGTACCAATGCCAGTGCCTCCGGTGTTAATCCAGTTCCAGTAGCGACCCTGGTCAATGTGGAAGTCGAACTGCCAGTTTTGGTTGCCAATGGCATCATCACCGTAGCACATGTAGCCCTGCCAGTGAGTTGCGGTACCGTAGTTTACCACCATCGCGTACATTTCCTCCACAAAACCCTGCACGTTGTCAAAGTTTTTGAAGACTTCCTCTTGATCTAGGTTCGTCTCTATGGTTTTATCCAGATAATCCTCACAAGCGGTAGTCATCAGTAGCAGACTACCTAACATCCCCGCTAGTTTTATATAAAATCTATTCATAATGGGTCTTTTTAGAAGTTTATGTTAAAGCCAACATTGATCCGGCGGAAGGTAGGATAGTCGCCCCGCACGTGGGTTTCACCGTTTTGCCGATTACTTTCCCGATCGTCGGGCAGGTTCGACCATAGGAACAGGTTGTTTCCACCGACGAACACTTTGTAGCTGTTTCCATTTCTTCCTGGAAAGTTATAGGCGATCTCCACGTTCTTCAGGCGGACAAAGGAAGCATCAAGATAGTCGCGGTAGGAGTCGGTATCAGCCCCACCCTTCCACTCGGGTAGTACTTCGGTACCCGTAGGATTGTCCACTGTCCAGTAGTCCAGGTTATGTGCGAAGTAGAGGGGCGTGTCCTTATGAAAATCCCAAACGGTATGCCGCTTGGTAACATTGAAAGCCCCGTAAAACTGAACCATCACCGATAGGCCGTGGTAGTCGGTTCCCACCGTCCAGTTCCAGGTGTTAATTGGCTGTTCCGGATAGCCGTAGGGTGCCCGGTCGGTATTACCATCGTGGCGGCCATCAGAGTTGAAGTCTACTTGATCGTAGTAACCCGGACGACGGTGTTGCATGTCATCAACCAAGGGCACCGACATGTACACATCGTCCCAGCTGGTGATTAGCTCTCCGTTGATTGACCGTTTGTTAAGGCCAATGGGAAAGCCTTCGGTTTTGAGGTGGGCATCCAGTAAAACGGGCTCTTCCCGAAATTCAATTCTACTACGGGCTTGGGTAAAGTTGATGTTTGACCAGAGCTTTAGATTCGGATTCACGTAGTGGTTGAACCCGAGGGCAATTTCAATTCCTTCTACCGAAGTTCGGCCAACGTTCAAGTCAGGCGCACTGAACCCTAAGAATGCCGGAACGCTCCGGTCATTTCCCTGAACGATAATATCATCACGCTCTTCTTGAAAAACATCCACCGTAGCGGTAACCAAGTTGTTCATAAGCGTAAGGTCAAACCCGAGGTTTGCTTTGGTCGAGGTCTCCCAACGAAGATTAGGGTTGCCGATGACATCTTCCCGATAGAAAGTGTAGGGCGAACGTTGCCCCCAGGGGTTAGCGTTATTCATAAATGCCTGCCCACCGGAAGCCCACTGGGAGATATAGCCCCAGCGCCCTTTGATATCGTCATCGCCTACTACTCCGTAGGAACCACGTATTTTCAACATATCCAGCCAACCGGCTCCTTGCATAAACGGCTCGTTAGAGATAGCCCAACCCACTGCCGCCGAGGGAAACAGTTCAAAGCGGTAACCCGGCCCAAAGCGTTCCGAGCCATTGTAAGCTCCGTTTACATCCAGAAAGTAGCGTTCGTCGTAGTTGTACGTAGCCCGGGCCACCCAGTCTTCGCGGTAGCGGGGAAACATAGAGCCTTTGGCGTATTCTTCCCGGTTCATCAACAGTAGTACACTGGTATTATGCTTCCCGCCGAAAGTTTGCTCGTAGTTCAGCGAAAACTGGTAGAATAGTCGCCGTTCCAATTCACGATCATCCATACTAATAGGCCGATAAAACCAAGGTTGGGTGACAAAATCAAACTGGTTCTCACCCGGTGGGGTAATAAATAGTTCTTCACCATTGTCGAGATAACGCTTAAAAACCACATTATCGGTTCCGCCCGGATTGCTCTCGCTCACTCCGCCCCCGCCTCTGAAGTTATTATCGTAGGCTAAGCGACCGTTGAACGTAAGCCCTTCCAATAGAAAGTCCAGGTCTTGCTCCAACATAATATCTGAATTCACCTGGATACGGTGGTTCTGCCGGGCTCCTTTGGTGGTCATTACCATCAGCGGATTGGTGGTATCCCAAATATCCGCCGGGTCTTTTCCGTAGGTTCCGTCTTCGTGAATAGGATAGAATAAGGTAGGAGCCATTCCGTAGAGGCTGGAGTACACCAGCCGCATATCGTCGTTGCCTACCGATCGCTGAATGCCGTAGAAACCGGAAAGATTTACCGATACGCGGGTGGTTTTGGTAATATCAAAGTCCACGTTGCTACGGTAGTTAAAGCGGTCGTAACCAAAGTTCGGCTGGTAGGTCCGTCCGTTATCGTAGGCTGCGCCGTCAAATATATCACCCACACGCTGGTACGATAGTGCCCCGAAGTACTGGGCAAAGTCGCTCCCCCCGCGTACCGATAGGTTCACGTTATGATCCATCGCAAAGTCCTTGAGTACCACATCGGCCCAATCTACGTCAGGGTACCGCTCCCGCTCAAACTGGTTGGCCGGGTTCCGGTGCCGCTCCATAATTGCCCGGGGCGTATAATCCGCCCACGACTCTTCCGTGCTACTCACTTCGCGTTCAATGGCATCGTTGGCAACCGCCAGACCATCGAAAGCACTGAGTTTCTGAGGTATTTTAGAGGGGGTTTTAAATGCTGAGTTCACCGATAGCGATAACTGAGGCTTGCCCTTTTGACCCCGCTTCGTGGTAATCAGAATCACTCCATTGGCTCCCTTTACCCCAAATACAGCAGTAGCCGAAGCATCCTTCAGCACTGAAATTTTTTCAATATCGTTAATGTTGACATCGTTCATACTCCGCTCAATCCCATCGACCAGCACCAGCGGCTGCCCGCTTCCATTCCAGGTACTCCGTCCCCGAATAAAGATCTCAGGATCTTCCTCCCCCGGTCGCCCGGTGGTGCTTACTGTAATCACACCGGGAACCCGTCCGGTAAGCGCCTGCCCGACTGTACTAACCCCACCCGACTGCTGTAATACCTCTCCGGTGGTTTGCACGATCGAGCCAACTACACTCTCTTTTTTCTGCTCACCATAGCCAATTACCACTACTTCGGATAGCGACTGCACATCAGGGATCAGTTCCAGATTGATGACAGATCGCCCTTGTATGTCAACTTCTTGGGTAGTATAACCAATTGATGAAAACACCAGCGTGGTGGCATCATCATCAATGGTAAGCTTATAGTTTCCGTCAATATCCGAGACTGTACCGGTAGTCGTCTCTTTTACCAAAACATTCACCCCTGGCAGCCCCTCACCACTCTCGTTATCAATCACTCTACCACTGATGGTCTGAGCCAGAGCCTGCTCGGTGGTTCGTAAGCTCTGATTCTCAAGTTTTGATAAGTAGCTTAGCTGTTGAAAACGTTCGTCTTGTTGGTTTGACTGCAGCTCTCCTTTCAATACTGGTAGCGCCTTCCGCTCTTTTTGTTGATCGGCTACAATTACATAATGATCTTCACTGATCTTTTTGTACGTAAGTGATAAGGGAGGCAACAGTTCGTCTAATACTGCATCTAAACTCTGGTGCGCCAGTTCGTCCATCAGCTCAGCCGCCACAAACTTATTCTTCACCAATTGGCTATTGAAGTTGAACCGTACCTGATACTGATTGCCTAACGATAAAATAATTCCAGATAGCGCTTTTTTCTTCTTCTGCAATGGAAGGTAACTACCGCTCATTTTCGCCACTGAGGCTAGCTGCTGGGCGGAGAGGCCCGATGCTACCAACGCAAGCAGAAAGATGAGAGAGACACAACGGTGGAAGTGCTTCATAATGTGTATTGTTTTAGGTATTGTACTTTTACTACTTAAGTCGTCGGTCACTAAATATGCTGAAAGTGCTAGCGACTATCTATGGTGATTGTTTGCTCATTTTGGGTAATATCAAGGTCAAAGCTTATTGATAGAGTTTGCAGTAATAATTCTGATTGGTCGGCTGGCACAGAGCCAGTAAACAGAAGCTGGGCTAGACTATCACGCTCAAATTGGACTTTGTAGCCGTAGTTATCGCTCATCAACTGAGCAATCTCTTTCAGGGAAGTATCTTTAAATACCAGCAGATTATTGCGCCAGGAGGTATACAGTAGCGTATCTACTTCTTTTTGATCAACATGCTGATTTTTGGCCTCGTACTCTATCAACTCACCCGGTTTCATAACCCACTCTTCCGACAGCTGACTATCATCTGACAGCTGAACTTTTACTTTGCCAGAATTAAGTACCACCGTTGCTTTTTCTTCCCGACTATTTACGTTGAATTCTGTTCCGAGCACTTCTACTTGCAGCTCATGAGCGGTATGAACAATAAATTTCCGATGGTCTTCGGTATGGGTTACCGAAAAGAAGGCCTCACCGTTTAGCCACACCTCTCGCACTGAGTCTTCGGGCGTATTGCTGGGTACCCGAAGTGCTGAGTTAGCGTTTAGCACCACTTTGGTACCATCGGGTAATGTGATAGTTTTCACCTCGCCAAACGAGGTGGCGTAGAGAGCCGTGCGAATTTCGTAGTCGTAGTACCACCAGCCAATACCCGCCAAAAATAAAAAGCCAACGAAAGCGGCAGCAATCTTCCATCCCCATGCAACAAAGCGATGCTTCGGTCGGGCCGTAGTTACCGAAAGCGCATCGCGACTTATAATTTGGCTGAAGATATCATCTGATCGCTGCTCATCCAGCTTGGGAAACTCACCCAGCTTTGCTCTAACCTCATCTATGTGAGGAAACGCTTCGCTGCCATCAGACGCTCTTAGATACTCAATAATAGTTTCTATCTCTTCCGGAGTACACTCATCAGCGTAGAATTTTACGAAAAGTGATTTAATGTAATGCGGGTCGTACAAGGTTAGCGTATTAGAGGTTGATACTTCTAATACCCACGAGTGAACCTAAGGGACGATCTTCTAAAAAATATTTTTTGAATTTTATTTTAAAACGCTGAAAGACAAACTATTATAATCAAAAAAAATGTATACGAAACGTAAAAAATGCGATTGAGTACTCCGTTTACTAATGCACACTTTGCCCGGGGGTGATGATAATCAGAGGAAAAATAATATGGCAATACTAACCGCAATATCGGTATGTATGTGCAGTTGCTCCTTAATTGTTCTGAGAGCCTTGGTAATCTGATCTTTAACTGTATTGGGAGAGATATTTAATCGTTGCGCGATCTCTTCGTGACTTAACCCCTCTGTTCGGCTCATGCGAAAAATCAATTGTCGGCGGGTAGGTAGGCCCTGGATAGCTTGTTCTTGGAAGGCTTCTAAATCGCGATAGACTACTTGGTCTTCGGTAACATTACGGCAAGCCGTTTGGCGATAAAAAACTTGCTCCTTCAGTTGATCGCTGTAGGCTGCGTTTCGCAAAGTATTATAAACATGGTTTCGCGCTACTTTGTATAGATACGGTTTGATAGGATAGGCGGGGTCCAACTTCGCTCGGTTTTGCCAGATCTTCAAAAATACCTCCTGCACAGTTTCTTCGGCCAGTGTGGACGATTTAATAAACTTATAGCTATAACCAAAAATAGCGTCTTTGTGCTGATTAAAAATTTGCTTAAACGCTAGGTGGTCACCCTGAGAAACTCTTTTGATCAGAGTAGTTTCGCTCATTTTAGTACTATCTTCCAAAACAGGTAGTTGTATTGTTCACGATAAAATGGCTGTATAGTCACAAATTATCGCACACAATTTAGCGAATTTTCATAAACAACAAAATGAGTAGGATTGTTTTTGTGATTTTAACATTTTAAGCAAAAAAATTTGCGGGTGATTTGTTACGTCCTAATCTGTTCTTTTATCAACAATCTATTTCAAGTTTGAAATTGAGACGGCTGTCGCGCAGGTAATACTGCTTGCGTTTGCTGCGGGTATTCTGCCTGGGTGCCAAAATCGTCATCACGATCATTTCACGACGGCAACAGAAAGCGATCTCACACGGCAGAGGCATGAAGTAAATATGCGATATTAGGTGATCGGAGCTCACCAGACCGAATTACGGTAGCCAAGCCACGTTGGTTTCACTACTTTAGCGTGGAATCACCGCCCTGACGGTATGGGAAAAATATGATTTCTAGGATTTACAAAGTACTTCGCCAATAAACAGTGCTCCTACCGAAATTTTCAAAATCAAACTTGATAATACACTAGTAATAGCTACATTGTTAACCATAACTAGTATAAAAATACGCTAATACTAGCCATTGCTTCCTTGCAATTTCACCATTACTTTTGCTCATGTTTAGATTAAGTCTAAATAACTACAAAATTATGAAAAATACATTAATTACATTCAGTCTAGCTTTTACTAGCTTACTCGCCTTTGGTCAGAAGCAACAGGATATTGAATCCATCAAAGCCATGTGTGGCTGCTACGAAGTAGACTTTCAGTACGTTGAAACCTTCGCTCCTAAAGCGACCTACGAGTTTCACGATCGCTACGTAGCTAACGCTCTGGAATGGGTTGGTTTAGTAGACGAAAGTGAGAACAAACTATCGCTTCAGCATATTTTAGTGATGCGCGATACTATGGCTCTGAAACACTGGCGACAGGACTGGATTTTTGAAAACCAAAAATTATACTCTTTTCAGGGAGATGATCTTTGGAACTTTGAGACGTTAGCTAATGAGGGTGTTAAAGGGCAATGGACCCAAAAGGTTTACCAAGTAGATGATGGCCCGCGCTACGAGGGCAATGCCACTTGGATCCATACCGATGGTAAGCACTACTGGGAAAGCACCGTAGATGCGCCCCTACCTCGCCGGGAATACACCAAGCGCGATGACTACAATGTGCTAGAACGTACTAATCGGCACGAAATTACCGATGAGGGTCATGTACACGAGCAAGACAATACTAAGATTCGTCGCCGAAGCGGAAAAGACCGAGTATTGGTTCACGAAAAAGGCATGAACGTATACAAAAAAGTAGATGATAGTCGTTGCCAAGCCGCAGCTGACTGGTGGCAAAAGAATCAGGCTTTCTGGAGCGATGTACGCACCGCTTGGGACGAGGTTTTTGCCCGGCAGCAGGATTTAATGGTCGCTACTAAAGTAGACGACCAGCGTTTGTACGAACTACTATTTCCGCTGAATGCAGAGCTAATGACCGATGGTAGCTACAACAGCGAAGAAGGTTTATCTCGCATCCGGGAAACCATTGCCCACTACGTAAGCTCTCCGGCTGATACCGAAGTAGCCACTGGAAAATAACTTTAATGAATAATAATTGATGAGTGGTGATTGATGAAATAATAAGAATCATCATTCATTATTCATCACTTATTAAGTTCTAGATGATTTGGCGTGGTTGGGGGCGACTTAAGGGCGGCCTACCGCCGAAGTTTTTGACTATCATTTTTCTCACTACTATCGTGAAAGTAACCTTCGCCAGTCTGGGATAGGATAGATCATATTGCTGAACCACGTAAGTTCACCTGGAATCTCACAGAAAATTACTGAAACATGATTCCCCGATCTAAAACTTAGGAGCGATAACACAACAAAGTACCCGCTTGTGCCTGTTCTTTTAGCGCGGTCGCGGATCGCCGCCCTGCCCCAAAATCTCGACGTTCAACTTGGGCGCGTTATTATCTAATTATTCCTTAGCTTAAAAACCTTGTTGAGAAGTTATCCCGAAAAGCTCTTCCGAGAGGGATAACCAACCCATTTTCTGTGTATATCTGATTACCAACCACTTTAGCAATTTTGGCGGAATTGATAACATAGGATTTATGCACCCGAATAAACTGTTGGTTACCCAATTTTTCTAGCCAGTTTCGGAGCGATTCGGAAGATAAAAGCTTTTTTTCCGGCAGAAATATCTCTGTGTAATCTGCATCGGATTTGATGTAGACAATGTCATCTACCAACACCTTAATATGCTCGTATCCCGATTTAATAAATAGTTCGCGGCGAATTGAAGGCGACTCTTTAGCTTCGCCTAGTGGCTGTTTAGGAATACTGTCAAGAGTGGGTACTCGGGAAACGGCCTTGACAAATCGCTGAAAAGAAAAGGGCTTCAGCAGATAATCTACTACACTGAACTCGTAACTCTCCAAAGCATAATCAGCAAAGGCGGTCGTTAAGACAATCGGCGGCAAATTGTCGCTAGTCTTTAGCAGATCAATGCCCGAAATCTTCGGTAAGTGAATATCCAGGAAGATCAAATCAACTTTCTCTGACTTTAGGTAATTCATCGCCTGAATGGCATCGGAGAAGGTAGCTTTTAGTTGTAAAGACCCAATGTCTTCAATGTACTTTTTAAGAATTCGCTGAGCAGGGGGCTGATCTTCAATGATAATACAGTTCATGAATAACTCGATTGTTCAATGGCTAAATTGTCAATTGCAAAAAGTAGGGAGCTTGAGGTACAGGGCTTGGCATAGGGGTATGAACATTTACTCCCAGCACCGCGTCCCAAGCCACGGTGGTTCTTAGCTTTTCACCTTTCATATCTCATGTCTTTCCCTTTTCCCCCATCAATTTTCAAGTAGTATGCTGGTAGACCATTTTTTCTTTATTCAACCTTTTTAGCTGCATTGACAGGTACACTTCGTACTGATTTTCAGTTTCATCAATGGTTAACTGGTGAGCGTTGGGGTAAAGAAGTTGTAACCGCTTTTTTACATTTTCCAGCCCAATACCCTGAGCCAGATTATCGGTGTTAGCCACAGATTGAAAGTTGTTCTTACAGCTAAATTCCAGTGCACCATCTTCCGAAAGCTGAACAGTAATATCAATCAGAATATTTTCAGACTGACTAGCCTGACTGTGTTTGAAGGCATTCTCAATAAAGACAATTAGTATCAACGGGGCAATCTGATAATCGGGCTGGTACACTTGAGCAGAAAAACTGACCACTCCGCGTTCTTCAATCTGAAGCTGACTGAGTTGGGTAAAATTCTCTAACTGTTCAATTTCTTTAGTTAATGAGACAAATTTCTCCTTGCACTCATAGAGCATATAGCGTAGTACCGAACTTAGCTTTAGAATAATCTCTGGTGTTTGGGGCGAGTAGTCAATGGCGTAGGAATACAGGTTGTTCAGATTATTAAACAGGAAATGCGGATTAATCTGCGACTTGAGAAATTGCAACTCGCTTTCCTGAATAGTCGCCTTTAGCTCATCCACTTCTCGTTGCTTCATCACCGCATCCCAGGCAAACTTAAACCCTGACAATACTGTAATTACCGGAAGCACTCCCCATAAACTAAAGAAAACTCCCAGGAATCGTTGTCCACGAGTATCAGGAAAGTAAATCTGTTCTATCACTGCTTCTTCCACAAATATTACCACAGCGATAACCATAATTGTCCAACCCACAAATTGCAGATGCTTTTTCTGATACAAGAACCGGGGTAGTAAAAGATAATTGATGATTAAGGCGGCCACAGCGTAGGTTAAAAAAAATACTACCTGATAGGATTCTACTTGTGGGTTCCGCCGATCATAAGAGTAAAAAACAAATACTACCCCGTGCAGTAGCACCTGAAACAGTACTTCTTTATAGGAAAGCGTTGAAACAAAATTCTTAGACGGCATCTTCCAAAGATAGTCATTATCTGGGCTTACTATGAAACAAGGAGATCAACGTCATTTTTATTACTGTCAACAGCCGTTTCTGGCTGATCAACTGTAAGTATGCTGTTGATCGGATAAGTTCTGTCGTTCGCCGATTTTATTTTCCCCTACTCTACAATTCCCCGTACTTAGTATCATAATGTCGCCAATTTTTGATTTTATATCCATGATTAACTATTCTAAGTTTGTACTTTTTCTGTTTAGCGTAATTTTAAGTGTGGACACTGCTATAGCTCAGAACGGAACAGTAACCGTTACCGGAATTGTCCAAGATCAGGCCAGCCAGCAGCCAGTGGAATTCGCTACGGTGATGGTAGCTGATAAAGAAACTGGCGAAGCCATTACGGGAGCAACCACTACCGCAGAAGGCACCTTCAGCATTACTGTAAATTCCTCTGATATCTACGTAGAAGTTAGTTTTATCGGTTATAAGCCTCAGACCTTTCGAGATATTACTTTTGCAGATGGTATTGCTGATCTAGGAACCATTAAACTTATTGAAGATAGTCAGGCGCTAGATGAGGTAGTAGTGCGCGCGGAAAAATCCCGCACAGAGTTTAAGTTAGATAAACGCGTATTCAATGTAGGTCAGGATTTGACTAGTGCGGGTGCCAGTGCTCTGGAAGTTCTCAATAATGTACCATCGGTAAATGTGAGCATTGAAGGGGTGATTAGCCTTCGAGGCAGTGCTGGGGTGCAGATACTGGTAGACGGGAAACCATCGGTACTGGCCGATCAGCAGAGTAACGCGCTGGGAACCATCACCGCCGATATGATCGAAAGTATTGAAGTAATCACCAACCCATCCGCCAAGTACGATGCTGAGGGTACTTCAGGCATTCTGAACATTATCCTGAAAAAAGAAGAAAAGCGAGGGTTAAACGGCTCAGTTTCGCTAAACACTGGAGTCCCTGATAATCATAGCATTGGTGTAAGCTTAAACCGCAGAACCGAGAAGTTCAACCTGTTTACTCAATTGGGCGTGGGCTACCGTTCAATTCCTGAGTTTTCGGAGACTATTAACCGCGACCTGACTAATAACACAACCGTGACTAGCGATGGCACCGAATACCGTAACGAAACTTTCTACAACATCATTCTCGGCACCGACTATCATATTAATCCTTATAATGTGATTACACTGTCCGGTAACTTTGCCTACGAGGTTGAAAGTCAGCCCTCGCAGTATGATTTTAGCCTTCTTAACGACAACAACAATTCAGTAGTAGCGGAGTGGAACCGTCGGGAAACCACCGAAGCAACCAACCCTAAGTGGCAGTACGAATTGCAGTACGCCAAGGAATTTAAAAATAATGAGGATCATAAACTCTTGCTAAGTGCGACCGGAAGGTTTTTTGGCAAAGACCAAGCTTCGGAATTCATAAACACGGCTGTCTCCGGGGAGAACTTCAATAACGACCAACAAACCGAAACGGAGTACCAGCAAGCAGACTACACTTTTAAGCTGGATTACACCAATCCGCTTACCGAAAAAATCACTCTGGAGACGGGGGCGCAGTACGTAATTAACGATGTGGGCAATGACTTTACGGTGCGAGAATTTCAGGATGGCAACTTAGTCACGATTGATGAACTGACTAATAATTTTGAGTGGAACCAAAAGGTGTTAGGAGTATACAGCACCGGAGCCTACGAGGACGAAAAGTGGGGAGTAAAACTCGGCTTGAGGGTAGAAAATACTGACTTGAGCACGCTGTTAACCAATACCAATGAGTCTAATAATCAGAATTTCACCAATCTGTTCCCAACGTTTCACACTTCGTATAAGCTGACAGAAAACATATCTGTGCAGGGAGGATATTCCCGAAGAATTTATCGGCCTCGCCTGTGGGATTTAAACCCGTTTTTTAACATCCGGAATAACTTCAATATCCGCGTTGGCAACCCCGATCTACTACCGGAGTTCACCGATTCTTACGAGATCACTAGTATTTTCAACATGGAGAAAGCCTCGATTAATACCAGCGTTTACCACCGCTACACGACCGATGTAGTTGAACGGGTCTCTACCTTTGAGAATAACGTAAATACCACCATGCCGATGAATATTGGCACCAACCGAACTACTGGTTTTGAACTGAACGGAGAGCACAGTCCCACTAGGTGGTTGAAACTAAATGGCGACTTCAATCTCAACTACTTTATCCGTGAAGGCGAGTTCCAGGAGCAATCATTTGACTTTACGGGCGATCAATGGTCGTCCCGGCTAACTTCCAAAATTGCCTTACCCGCAAACTTTGACCTGGAACTTATTGGCAACTACCAATCTGGGTTCCAAACGGTGCAGAGCGAAGTCTCGGGCTTTGCTTTTGCTGACGTAGGCTTACGAAAGAAAATGCTGGACGGAAAGGCAGTTGTCAATCTAAGTGTACGCGATGTATTCGCCTCCCGCATCCGAGAAAGCGTAATTGATCAGCCCGAATTTTATCTGTACAGCTTTGAGCAGCGCGGGCGATTTATCACACTGGGTTTTAGCTACGGTTTCGGAAAAGGCGAGGCTATGACCTACTCCGGTAGCCGCCGAAGATAAACTATTTGCTTACTTTTAGCTTTATCTTTTTTATCACTAAACTAACCGCATTTTTTGGTAAATTCAGCCATGAAATTACTCACCAAAGTCGCTTTCACTTTTACCCTACTGATCATTAGCTTTCAACCTTTGATCGCTCAAAATCAACCCATACAAATTACCGGAAAAGTGGTAGAAAGCGGGGGACGACAACCCGTAGAATATGCTACCGTAATGGTGAAAGCCGTCAGTGATGATAGCATGGTTGATGGAACTACTACCGCTGAAGACGGCTCGTTTACACTTACTACCGAAAACCCGGATGTCTATTTGGAAATAAGCTTCATTGGGTTTGAGACGCTGATTGTGGCTGATGTGAAAATTAATAAAGGCACCGCCAATGTCGGCACAATAGCATTGAGCCAAGATGAACAAACGCTGGATGAAGTGGTGGTACGGGGCGAAAAATCCCAAACCGAGTTTAAGTTAGATAAGCGCATATTTAACGTAGGGCAAGATTTGAGTAGTACCGGGGCTAGCGCACTGGAGGTACTCAATAACGTTCCCTCGGTAGCGGTGAATATCGAAGGGCAAATCAGCCTGCGGGGTAGCCAGGGAGTGCGGATTCTTATCAATGGAAAACCGTCAGTACTCACCAGCGAGGGTGGAAACGCGCTGGGAACGATCACTGCCGATATGATTGAGCGAATTGAAGTGATTACCAACCCATCGGCCAAGTACGAAGCTTCGGGTACCTCGGGCATTATCAACATTGTGATTAAAAAAGAGGAAAAGCGCGGGCTGAACGGCTCGGTCACACTGAACACCGGAGTGCCGAATAATCATAGTCTGGGTTTAAGTTTAAACAATCGTACCGAAAAGTTCAATCTGTTCAGTCAGTTGGGCGTTGGGCACCGCACATTTCCCCAGCAGTACCGAACCATTAACCGGGATTTAACCAGTAACAATACAGTGAGAAGCCAGGGTGAGAGCGATAAGAATGAGACCTTTTTCAATATCATTCTGGGAACTGATTATCATATCAACGAAAATAACGTGCTTTCCCTGACTGGGCACTTTGCCTACGAATTAGAAACCGAATTCTCTGATACCGATTTTGATTTCTTGGACGAGACGAACACGCTGGCTTCGCAGTGGAATCGTGACGAAGAGACGGAAGCGACGAACCCCAAGTACCAATACGAACTACAGTACAAAAAAGACTTTCCTGATAATCGGGGTGCCGACCATGAAGAGCATACGCTACTGTTCAGTGCCATCGGAAATTTCTTCGGGAAAGATCAATCTTCCGAGTTTAACAATACCCCCGTCATGAATGGGGAAGCCTTTAGTCAGCAGCAGCAAACCCGCACTGATTTTAAGGAAGGCGAATACACTTTTCAACTGGATTATACGCATCCGTTCAACGAAGTATTTACGCTGGAAAGTGGGGCACAATACGTATACACTGACGTAACTAACGATTTTTCGGTCAGCAATCGGGCAGACAACAATGATTGGGTGGTTGATCCGGACTTAACCAATGTTTTTGACTTTGATCTGGAAGTGCTAGGGGTGTACAGCACCGGGGCTTACGAAGGTGATAAGTTCGGCGTGAAACTAGGACTACGGCTGGAAAGTACCGATATGCGAACCCTGCTGGTTACTACCGACGAAAGTAGTCAGCAAAACTTTACCAACCTCTTCCCTACCGCTCATACGTCGTATAAACTCAATGATAACTTTTCGCTACAAGCGGGCTACTCCCGCCGTATTTACCGTCCGGGTTTGTGGGATTTGAACCCATTTACCAATATTCGTAACAACTTCAGTATCAGTGCCGGTAATCCACTACTGCAACCAGAGTTTACTGATTCTTACGAAGTGACCAGCATTTTTGACAAGGGTCCGGTCTCCTTTAGCGGTGCCGTCTACCACCGCTACACGACCGATGTAATTGAAGAGGTAGCCACGTTCGAGGATAATGTTAGTTTCTCCCGACCCGAAAATATCGGCATCAACCGAGCTACCGGATTGGAACTAAACGGTAAGTACAACCCTACCGAATGGTGGACATTGAATGGGGATTTCAACTACAACTACTTTAGTCGGGAAGGTGATTTTGAAGATATATCGTTTGATTTTACCGCTAACCAATGGTCGGGGCGATTGACTAATAAATTCAAGCTTCCCGCTGACATAGATCTCGAGGTGATTAGTAACTACCGTTCGGCCTACCAAACGTTTCAAATGGATATATCCGGTTATTTCTTCGCCGATTTGGGAGTCCGAAAGAAGATCATGAACGGCAAAACAATTCTCAACCTAAGCATCCGCGATGTATTCGCTTCCCGAATTTTTGAATCGGAAACAGTCCGCTCTCGGCAACCTGATTTTTACTTATACGACTACCGACTGAGAGGCCGCTTTATTACGGTAGGAATTAGTTACGGCTTTGGTAAAGGAGAAGCAATGGAATTCTCGGGACAAAAACGGTTTTAAAGTAGTCTTGCTACAATCTGTAACCAAAAATAGATGGGTATCTTGTATCTCTAATAACCACGAACCTACTCAGGATCTTATTTCAGGTGAAATATCAAAGTGTAAGACCTCTTCCTTTTCACCTAGCTTTTCGTATAATTTGATAGCTGGTTCATCCGCATAGTCAGCCTGGACAAAGATGACATAAACTCCCCTTTCAGCGGCTACTGACTGCAAATGATTTATCATCCGGGTGGCTACTCCCCGACGCCGAAATGATTCACTAACTGCAAGATCATAAATATAGATTTCGCTGCGCTGCTGCTCAAATTTCATCAATTCATAGGCAGCCAATCCACCGACAACTCGACCTTCTTGCCGTGCAACTAGAGCTATAAAATAGTCTTTGCTCAAGAGATCATGTAGGTAACTATCATCCGGCTGATTGTGACAGTATGTATCCCGCTCGTCGAATGCTTCACCAAAAAGGTTCAGCATACCTCGGAGAAGTTCAATATCTTCTGATGATAATAATTGAGTTTGGTAATCAGATCGCCGCTCCATTTTTGATTTATAGAGGGTGAGAGAGATTTAGAACTTAGGGCACTTTCGGCAAGGCCGCTTACCAGCTTTCTTGTACTTCTTGCAGCACTTCTTAAAAATACACTCTTCGGAAGGAAGCCCCGACTGTTTCTCAAGGCTTCCTATGGTGCATCTATCTTCTACCTGATGTTGAAATTCTAAGTTCATGCCGTCTTTCTGTCAAAGTATTTTACGCTTCTTCCCCACCTTCAGCTCCGGCACCTGCCTCCTGATACACGATCTTAGGAATTCGCTCATCGATCAGGATTAGATCCATACCCGAGTCGCCCATAATATCGAATAATTCTACGGCACGTCGGGCTACGTATTCTTCTTCTACTTGCTCCTGCACGTACCACTGCATAAAGCTTTCGGTAGCAAAATCATTCGCATTTCGGCAGGCCACTACAATCTTATTAATTGATTCCGTCACGTGGATTTCATTATCCAGAGCAGTTTCAAATACTTCCTTTAGCGTTGAGAAATCATGCTGCACTTCGCCAACCTGCGGGGAGATGGCTGCCGCTCCCATGTCGCTTACATAGCGGAACAATTTTAGCATATGCATGCGCTCCTCATCGGCCTGGGTGTAAAAGTGGTCGGCACTGTTGTCCCAGCCATGCTGATCACACCAAGCAGCCATCGCCAGATACGCGGCTGAGGCGGTAGCTTCAATACGAACCTGCTCGTTCAGAATGTCTATAATTTCGGGCTTAATGGAGGTGCGTTGCCGCATAAGATCTTTCATAGAAATAAGGTAATAGTGTCAAAAAAAGATTAAGAAATTCCGCAGTTTAACTGCTGATGCAAAATACTATTTAGCTCCAACATCACTAACGTTCCTGATAACAGTTCTTTCAGATCAATGATTTCCCGAATACTCAATAAAAAAATGGCTTCTCGCTGGCAGGTTGACAATAGCGCTACATCTGAATAATCTGATTCATCAGTGAGCAATTTCACTAGATCGATTGAGTCTACCTTCTTCTTAAAAGCTATTAAAGAACACACACTCATTGCCATTTCCCGCCCCTGAAAGTGCAGATAAAAACAACGATCTTGATCGGACTGAAACGTACAACCGTAGTCTGTAGCGAATAACTGTATCATACTGAACACAAAAATACAGCTATTTAGAATGATTACAAATTAAATATCACAAATATCTTTTTTGCGTCAGACTACCTAAGAAAAACCTTGAAAAGTGTCTAAGTTGACTGGATTAGTGTATCATGAAACAGCTAAACCGTACCGAAATTTGCTATACACAAAATGAAATTAGACATGCGACGAACAATTTTTATTTCAGGAACAAACTCTGGTATCGGAAAAGCAATCGTTGAGTTTTTTGCCAGCAAAGGGTGGAACGTAGCGGCTACTGTTAGAAATGTAGATGAATATCCTAACTTATTTGCTTCATTCCCGAATGTAAGACTTTATAGTTTGGAAATGACTGATTATCAGCAAATAGAAAATATAGTAAAACAAGTAATCAGCGATTTTAAGCGAGTGGATGTGGTTGTTAACAATGCAGCATATTGCCTTATCGGCCCGTTAGAAACAACTAGTATGGAGCAACTCAAAAACCAGTACGAGACCAATGTGTTTGGGGTATATGCGACAATTAAAGCGTTTTTGCCTCATCTACGTGAGAATAGTAAAGGAACCATTATCAATATAGCTTCTTCAAGTGCCCAGTTTAATTTTCCGTTTATTTCCGGGTACGGCAGCACAAAATGGGCTATTCGTGGAATAACCGAAAGCCTGGGTATTGAATTAGCTCCTTTTAATATTCAGGTCAAAGCTATTTACCCCGGCACTCACGCTACTGGTATCTTCACAAAACTAGATCATGGTACTAATGCACTAAATGATGCTTATCGAGCCTACAAACCCTCCTACCGTAATTTCATCTCTGCTCAAAAGATCTACCCCAAAGCAACGGCTCCTGAAAGTGCGGCAAAAGAAATTTGGCGAGCAGTAGCTATGGGTACAAAGGGGAAATTACACTTTGTGACCGGAGGCGATGCAAAGTTTCAAGCCTTGATGAAAAAGATACTACCCCAAAGAAGCTTTCAAAAAATGCAGATAGGCTTGATTGATAAACCAACAAAAGAGAGCAGTAGAGGATTTATTAAATGGTTGTTCGGGAAAAACGTACAAGAAGTTAAAACGGATATACCCCAAAGCCTTCTATCCTAACATTTAGAGAATGACCAACTTTATTACCATAGCATCCGTCAGTCAACTGCACAATTTGCTTGGGTTTGGCAAGCCTAAGCATCCCCTCATTACGGTTATTGATTATTCTAAGATCAGCTCATTACCCGAATGGGTGAACGTTCGTATCGTTTCTGATTTTTACACCGTAACGCTTAAGACTCCCTCGCCAGTTGGCCTTTTATATGGCAGGCAACCGTTCGATTTCGATAGTGGAACCATGATTTTTACCGCACCGAGTCAGGTCATTTACGTATCGGAAGATAATTCAGAAGTACAGTTTAGCGGTTGGGGATTATGGTTCCATCCTGAGTTGATTAGAAGAACTAAATTATCCGACACTATCCGGCAACACGAATTTTTCAAATACGCTATCAACGAAGCCTTGCATGTGTCTAATGAGGAAGAGCAAATGCTTTCGCTAGTATTACGCAATATTGAATGTGAACTTCTCTCAGGTATTGATCAGTTTAGTCAATCTGTTCTGGTTACAGCTATTGAGCAACTGCTCAACTATACCCAACGATACTACTCTCGACAATTTGCTACCCGAAACAATCAAAACGTAGACTACTTCAGCCGCTTCGAAAAGCTACTCGATACTTATCTTAACTCCGACAATTTGCCGTCTAACGGGCTACCTGATGTTAAGTTTTTTGCTGACCAATTGAATCTTTCTCCCGGTTATCTTACCGAAATATTAAAACGAGAGACGGGAAAGACTGCCAAAGAAATTATACTGCTTGAACTGGTTGAGAAAGCCAAACTTATGCTCTTAAACTCTAGCCAGACAATAAGTGAGATTTCGTTTCAGTTAGGGTTTGAAAACCCATCTTATTTCAGCAGACTTTTTAGAAAGAAAGTGGGTATGGCACCACTAGAATTCAGAGGATTAAATTAAGTTGATTATCTGGCTCTCATTGCAAAGGTAACCCTAGTGATAATTCACCAGGTTGAATATTCAATTCATCTAAATGCCCCATGTTAGTGCGGGCTTGATTAATTACATGTACGTGAATAAATGAGCCGTGGTGGGTAAATACGCCCTCATGCTGGCGGGAGTAAAACCCCAGCAAAGTCACTTCTTCATCCACTAACGTAAAAAACCGTTTAGCCTGCTGATGTAATTTTGGATTGTGCTCACTCTGCGCTTCTGGCTTGTCCATCACATGATAGATAATTTTCTGAGCTTTACCCTTCAATGTAAACGGAAACGGCTCATCCAGTGATCGTCCTGTGGCTACTGCCTTCTGTTCAATGATCTGTTGTAATTGAGGCAAGGTGGTAATTGTTTGGTCGAGTACTTGCCGACTTCCCCACTCAGCTACAGAAGCATACACTAAGAAAGGGGCCTGAATGACCGGGATTATTCCAACGATATTTTTCCCTTTGCTTACCTGAGACACATACGTAGTATCATTCCACAGCAAAATCTCGCCCTGCAAATAAGCCACCGGGCCGAGTCCGTACAAATTCTTCCCGGTTAAAGTATCCAACTGTACTTTTCCTGCTAATCGCCCCAGTTGTTTTACCTGCTTCACTGCCCCAATCACCTGAACAGATTGAGCCGACAGCCCCAAGGAACTGAACCCTAGTACCAGTAAAATGATAATAGCTCTCATGCTTTTAATAAATAATGACGGATGAGTGATACGTTTCATTAATCATCAGTTATTATTCACCTAATAGCGACTTTGCTTTCTATTTGCTGCTTTACTTGCTCAATAGCCGTTTTTTGGCTCTGCTGTATCTGAACAATATTGGTGGTATCTGCTACCTCCATCGCCATTTCATTTTGATCAGCGGATTGCCGCCCAGCGGATTGCCGCCCAGCGAATTGTCGCCCAGCGAATTGTGCTTCCTCCCGCTCCGGAATTTTCTTTACGTTACGCATCCACTGCATCATACCTTGGTCAGCATACTGAAGGTTAAGAACCACGAACTGCATATACCGCATCGTATCGGCGTAAGCCTCAGAATCTCGCTGATTGAGAGAGTCTATCTGAGTCTCTACTGCTCGTCGCAACTGCGTGAGCAAATCATCTTGAATTGGCATAAATAACGAAAACAGCTAATTTAGACCGAACAACTATATTAGACCTATGGCTATCCAACAATCGCTTACGCTGCTGGGCTTCTGTGTCCTGTTCTTTACTTGTGAACCTAAGGAAGAACCCGAAACGAAACGTCGCCCCAATATACTATTTATTTTAGCCGATGACCTGGGTTATCACGATTTGAGTTGCACCGGAAGCCATTTTTATGAGACGCCCAATATTGACCGCATTGCAGAAAGAGGAATGCAGTTTACGCAAGGCTACGCGGCCTGTCAGGTCTGTAGCCCTTCCCGAGCCAGTATTATGACCGGGAAATTTCCCGCTCGCCACGGCATCACTGATTGGATCGGGGCTAAAACCGGAACAGACTGGCGAGACTTCAACCGCCATAATAAATTACTACCTGCCCAGTACGTTCATCAGCTACCCACCGAATACACTACCCTCCCCGAAGCCTTTCAAGAAGCTGGTTACACCACTTTCTTCTCTGGAAAATGGCACATTGGCGATGAAGGTTCTTACCCCGAAGATCATGGATTTGATATTAACCGAGGTGGCTGGGAAAAGGGAAGTCCAATGGGAGGTTTTTTCGCCCCACACAACAACCCAAAATTGGCCGATAAGAAAGCAGGCGAGAGCCTGACGCTACGCTTAGCCGAAGAAACCGTAGATTTCTTGGAAGCACATAAAGATTCTTCCTTCTTCGCATTCTTATCGTTCTACGCCGTACACGCTCCGCTGGAGACGACTCAGGAGAAATGGAAAAAATACCGCCAGAGGGCCTACGAGCAAGGTATGGCCGACAGTGGCTTTGTAATGGAGCGACGCTTACCTATCCGTACGGTGCAGGACAATCCGGTCTATGCAGGGCTGGTGTCTACTATGGATGATGCCGTAGGTAACGTCTTACATGCGCTAGAAGAGCTGGGTTTAAGTGATAATACTATCATTGTATTTACCTCTGACAATGGGGGGGTAGCTTCCGGAGATGCCTACGCCACTACGAACTTACCCCTACGCGGTGGTAAGGGCTACCAGTGGGAAGGTGGTATTCGCGAACCATACTTTATTGCTGCCCCCTGGATAAACACCGCAGGAAAAAAGAGTGCTGTGCCAGTATCGGGAGTAGACCTCTACCCTACCCTATTAGACTTAGCTGGCCTGGAATTAAAACCTAATGAACACACCGACGGCGTAAGCTTGCTTCCCCTGATGCAGGGAGATTCTATTACCGAACGCCCTCTGTACTGGCACTATCCGCACTACGGCAACCAAGGTGGCGACCCGTCCTCCATTATCCGCTTAGGCGATTGGAAGTTAATTCACTACTGGGAAGATGGTCAACGGGAATTATATAATCTGAGAGATGATCCTCAAGAGGCTGCTAATATCATTGAGCAGGAGCCAACCGTCGCTCAACAACTAGGCCAGCAACTAGAACAGTTTCTCAGAGAAACGCAAGCCAACACTCCTGAACCCGACCTAGAGTACAACGAACAACTGGCACAGGCGCGACAAGCTAATATCGTCAATGAACTATTGCCTCGTTTAGAGCAACAGCGAACTAATATTTTACAAGAAGATTGGCAGCCGAACCCTGACTGGTGGGGCAGCCAAGTAGATTCACTTACGCAAAACAGTGCTGCTGTATTAGACTAAGTTATGCAGGAAGACAACATTAAATTAATGAAGATAGATGCCCATCAGCATTTTTGGAAATTTGATCCAGTACAAGATACTTGGATTACCAATGACATGGCTGTGCTCCAACGTGACTATACCCCATCTGACCTAGAATCTTTGCTCTCGGCTCACGGATTTTCAGGATGTGTAGCGGTGCAGGCCGATCAGGCGGAGGCCGAGACCTATTATCTGGCCGACTTAGCCAAACAGCACGATTGGATCAAGGGAGTAGTGGGCTGGGTAGACCTCCGTTCGGATCGCCTGCAAGCCTCGTTAGATCAAATCAGCGAGCTACCATCAGTCAAGGGGTTTCGCCATATCATACAGAGTGAACCCGATGGATTTATGCGACAACCGGCGTTCATTGAGGGCCTCCGCCAACTTGAGTCGTATGACTTCACCTACGATATTCTCATCTACGAGCAACAGTTGGAAGAAGTAATTACGCTGGTAGACCTACTATCAGAAAACCAGAAGCTGGTGATCGACCATATTGCTAAACCGATTATTAGAGAGAAGTCATTTACTACGTGGGAAAAGTACATTCGGCAACTTGCCAAACGACCCAACACACGGATCAAAGTATCTGGCTTAGTAACCGAAGCCGATTGGCAGCATTGGCAACAAAGTGATTTTCAGCCCTACCTTAGTACCGTCTTGGACGCTTTCGGCCCTCACCGCATGATGTTTGGCAGCGATTGGCCGGTTTGTTTGCTAGCCGCCCAATACGAACAAGTTGTATCCGTCATTCAGGACTTTGTAAATCCACTAAGTGCTACCGAACAGGCCGCGATTATGGGGCAAACGGCAGTAGACTTTTATCAACTATCTGACTAATCATTACTACTACGGATTTAGGGGCAATAGCAAACAGTGGGTGAGCTGCACTGAATAGTGGTCTTTTAGAAAAATAGCACTATTATTGAACCAGTAATACGCTTTTACCAAATCTGCTCACCCTAGTATAACTGCCCTTTTGCATGACCAAACCTCGCTTAATTCCCCAAGAATTTATTGTTCCCTTTGTTCTAATCACCTCACTATTTGCACTCTGGGGGTTTGCCAATTCCGTAACCGACCCAATGGTGCAAGCCTTCAAAAAAGTATTGGAACTAACCAACGCTCAGGCGGCTTGGGTGCAAATGGCTTTTTACGGAGGGTACTTCTCTATGGCATTACCCGCCGCACTTTTCATTCGGAAATACTCCTATAAAACGGGAGCACTTATTGGGCTGGCCTTATTCGCGGTAGGGGCTCTTCTGTTCTATCCGGCTGCCATCAGCGAGCAGTTTTGGTTCTTTTGCCTGGGGCTCTACGTGCTAACTTTTGGGCTAGCTTTTCTAGAGACGACCGCTAACCCTTACATTCTCGCCATGGGCCCACCGGAGACCGCCACCCAACGGCTCAACCTAGCGCAAGCGTTCAACCCTTTCGGTCTATTAGGCGGATTATTAGTTGCCCAGCAGTTTGTCCTTAAAAAGTTGCAGTCCGATGATCTAGAAAACTACGCTACTCTTGCGGAAGCACAAAAAGCCGTGGTGCGAACCGCCGATCTGATGGTGATCCGTGACCCATACCTAATGTTGGGATTAGCCGTAATGGTTATTTTTATCTTGGTACTAGTCAGCAAAATGCCCGAAGGAAAAGCAGAAGGCGAGCTATCGCTAGGAAATACCGTGAGAAGACTTACTAAAAATTCTCGTTATACCTCCGGAGTTGCTGCCCAAATGCTGTACGTTGGGGCGCAAATTATGTGCTGGACTTACATCTACCAATACGCTGAAGCCCAAGCTATGGATAGCGATGTAGCCGCCAGCTACCAGTTTATTGCCTTTCTCGCTTTTATGATCGGCCGCGCCATCGGCACCTATCTGCTACGGTTCGTTTCCGCCGAAACGTTGCTTGCCATCTTTTCGCTGGGGGCTACCCTGCTTACGTTGGGTACCATATTTATTCAGGGACTATTTGGATTATACTGCCTAGTAAGCCTTTCATTTTTTATGTCCCTTATGTTTCCTACCATTTACGGAATAGCACTGGATGGACTGACCCAAGACGAATTTAAACTGGGAGCTGCCGGACTAGTAATGGCCATTGTTGGCGGAGCCCTTCTCCCCAAACTACAAGGAATGATTATCGATTTTGGGGGAGCGGGCGTGGCTGACGTACAGATTGTGGGAGTGCCTGAAGTCAACTTTTCGTTTGTTCTGCCCCTCGGATGCTTTGCAGCTATTGCCCTTTACGGTTGGCTTATTGGTAAGCGTACCTTGCCTAATCCGCTAAGCTCTTCTCAACAGTAGAAAAACACTTACTGAACAAATTAGAATTTACGCGGCGACTTTCAGTCCACAGCAGATTACTGGCGGTAGGCTTAGGAAAAATTTACTGATTTTTGAAAAACAACCTCGATTCCCACAACGGTGGGAATAATTTTCATCGCGATAGTGGTCACAACGATGACTCTATCATACTGAAAAAACACACTACTAAATAGGTAGTGCCAATTACAGTAGTGGCAATTGGCAAGCTTTCAGTAACATTCAGGCTAGTAACAATCAGCGTATGATGTCCCCAGAGGTGTAGCATCTGTTCTCTCTAGCCCAGCACTCGGTTGAAAGTAAACGCGATGAAGACTACCAGCCATACGATGCTTAGCAGTAGGTAGGCGATGGTATGCTTGCGTTGCTTACTCAGTACGAGTGTTCCCAGAAAGAAGGCTAGAAAAGCTCCCAAGAATCCGATAAACTTCAGATGTTGCATACCGCCGACATTACTTCCCACAAAGAAAAGCATTGACATTCAGTAACTCTACCAAAAAGTTAACTTGATGCTACTTGCTCTCACAGTTAGTAGATTATTACTTTAGTCGTTTATTCTTACAGTATGACTCTTTCGCGTGAAATTATTGCAGTACTGAGTAACTTAGGAGTAGCCCAGGGGGTATTTTTGGCCTTTTATCTGCTTCGATTGAAAAGCGAGCCTCGGCTCGCCAACCGCTTACTTGCTTTGCTACTGCTAGCACTATCTGTTCGAGTGGGCAAATCAGTTTTTAACCATTACCTGACACTCGAACCCTGGCAGCGCAATTTAGGCTTAGCCGGTTTTCTATTGGTCGGGCCTTTCCTGTGGTTCTACGGAAAGAGTTTGTTTCAGAAGAAATTTCGTTTAGTACAAAGAGATTATTGGCACTTTGTTCCAGCCACGCTTTATACGCTACTCAGCCCGGTTATTCCTAATGAAAGCAACTTACTGTCTTACGTTAGCTACGGTTTGGTGTTAGGTCAACTACTTACCTATTGCCTAGTTAGCTACCGCTACGCTCACTTACAATCGGCATTACCTAATCAATCGTTATATCGCTGGTACCGGAATATTGTGTTGGGAGTGGCCGCTATCTGGCTGTTGTATCTACTGATCTTTCTAAATATAGTACCTTTTTACATGGTTGGGGCTATTGCTTATTCGCTGCTGATTTATCTTTTCTCGTATCAGCTACTGCGTCGCCACCAGTTTGCTCATCTGAAATACCGAAATTCCACACTCTCCGGCGAGAAGGCTCAACGTACTTTGCAGGCTCTAGAGCAGCTATTCGCACAAGAAAAGCTCTATCTTAAGAATGACCTCACCGTTGCCGAAGTAGCGCAAGCCCTAAAAATAACTCCTAGACACCTTTCTCAAGTAGTTAACGAACAAAAGAGGTAAAACTTCTCTGAGTTGGTTAATGAACTTCGTATCTGAGAGGCGCAACAACTGTTAGAAGATCCTAGCATGGCAGATCAGAAGATTGCAGCGATTGCTTTTGACTCAGGATTTAATAACCTCACCTCCTTCAATGCAGCTTTTAAAGCACACACGCAGTGTACTCCTTCGCAGTATCGTAAGCAGTTTTTGACTTCCTAAGTCTTTAATATTCCTGATTCTTGAAGTTTTATGTACGGTTAACGGCTTTCTTAGCCGAAAACATTACAATGATTTTTGCCTATCAACACTTTGTCTATTATTTGCTCCTATTGAGCCTAGGATCCTGTACATACGTTTCAGCCGATGCCGAAACCACTCCCCAAGCCCAACGTGTCACCGTAGTAACGGGGCTAATTCGCCCGTGGAGTATGGCTTTTCTTTCTGAAGAAGAAGTATTGGTGACTGAAAAGGAAGGTAGCCTTAAGCGGGTAAACTTAGCTACCGGAACCCAACAAGTAATCAAAGGCTTTCCGAAAGATTTAGACAACACTCCGCAGCATGATCCTCGCGATAATGCGGGGTTGTTTGATGTCGTACTAGATCCGGATTACGCGAACAGTGCCTGGGTGTATATCGCTTACTCGGCTTCGGAACCCGGAGGTAGTACCACGAAAGTCATCCGTGGGCAGCTCCGCAAAGATTCTCTAACCAATGTACAAGCTTTACTGGTCGCCGAGCCTTTTTCGCCCGACCGCTTTCACTACGGTGGGGGAATGGTATTTGGTACGGATAACAAACTGTATGTAACGGTGGGCGAGCGTTACTTTCGGGAAATAGAGCAACCCTCGTTACCCATTGCCCAAGATGTGCAGGATCGAAGAGGAATGATTTATCGTCTTAATCCGGATGGAAGTCTCCCTGATGATAATCCGGACTGGGGATCAGATGCGGTTCCGGGAGCATATGCCATTGGGATTCGTGCGGCACAGGGCATAACTTGTCACCCCGAGAGCGGGCAGATTTGGTTCAGTGAGCACGGTTCCCGGCAGGGTGATGAAATTAATATCTTGCAAGCCGGAGCTAACTACGGCTGGCCTTTGCAAACCACTGGTCAATACCGCGACTCTGCTTATATTCCACCACCGATAGGCGATCGGGTACTCACCGATCCGGTATGGTCTTGGGACGAAACGGTAGCACCCACCGGACTTACGTTCTACACTGGCAGTGAGTTTCCTGCTTGGCAGGGCAGCTTGTTTGTGGCTGGTTTATCCGGAGGAAGCTTACGGAGATTGACTGTTGAAGGTGAACAAGTGAAAGCTGCAGAAAAACTGTTTGCCGATGACCCTATCCGACTACGGCAAGTAATTCAGAGCCCAGGAGGCAAACTCTATCTGCTCACCGATGAAATTGAAGGGCGCATCCTTCGCATTGATCCGGCACCATGAAACGTTTTTTACAATTCGCTGCCATTGGGGCGATGCTCAGCACCGTTACTACGTTTTTGCTATGGTTGCTTCCTAAGTTCTATCCAGAAATCAGCACTTTTGACGAGCAGGTAGCACTGCATACTAACGGATTTTATCTCGGTAGGCTATGGGTTAATTTTGCACATATTTTTTTAGCTGTAGAAGGAACGAAAAACCACCTTGTTTCTACATTTAGAGGAGCAGTACATTACTGGGCGGAAGCTTGTTGTCGCTTTTGAAATAGCTGGCACTAATCCGGTCGATAAATCGTTTTCTTATCGGCATATGGTGAGCAGCTATTTTGGACAACTTTCTTGTCTTTAATCAGTGCTCATTGCTAACGAGCTATAGCTTTTGGAAAACCGCATAAAAATTGCTAGTATTCGGAGTATGAATAATCAGAAGTTCATAACGGATGTATTACACGCGCACGGATTAAGAAAAACACCTATCCGTACTGAGATGCTAACCCTTTTTCTTAAGCATGATACCGCCCTAGCTGCTAGTGATATTATTGCGAAGATGAAACTGCGGCTGGATCGGGTTACGGTATACCGTGCCCTGAACTCATTTGAGGAACACGGCATACTACATCGTGCCTCCGAAGACGAGCGAGGCATCAAATACGCTCTGTGCGGGCAGCACTGTCCGGATGAAGCCCACGCCGATCAGCACGCCCATTTCATCTGCGATCAGTGTCACCAAACCTACTGTTTGGAAGATGTAAAAGTACCGGAAGTAGCTGTGTCCGATGAGTTTTCGGTAGATCGAAAAAACTATACCCTTAGTGGCACCTGCAAAGCGTGTAATGCCTAAAGCTTTCTGGCTCCTATAGGCACTGATACGTCAATCCCCCTCACCGGAAATATTGAAACGTAACAAATTTGTGTGCGCTTAGTTCTTGTAATAATTATTAACCAAGTCTGTTTCTATGTTACGCTATTTCCTTTTCATTCCGTTCGTTCTTTTGCTTGCTTGCTCACCGGGCAATCAAGAAAAAATTGCTTCTTTTCAGGAAGAACATAAGCAGATGGAAGAGGCCCATCAACAGATGGAAGCTGAGCACGATCAACTGGAGCAAGAACACCAGCAGTGGGTTCAGGAGAACCAAGCAGCCACTCAAGACGATTCCTTAATGATGGCCATGGAAGATCAGCATCAAGCATTGCTAGACAAGCACCAAGCTATGATCGACGAGCATCAGGCCGTAATTGATAAACATAGTGAGCTACTGGAAAATCCGGAAGTAAGTAACTTCACCGAAGAAGAATTGGAGGCGCAGTTTAGCACTATGCGCGATGAGCACCAACAGATGGAAAAAGAACATGACATGATGATGCAAGAGCACCAAACCATGCAGGAAGAACACCAGCGCATGACCGATGAGACTGCTACTGATTCAGTATCGTCATGAAATGATCGTCATGAGGCGTTAGTCTATTAGTATCGTAAACTCCCGCACCGCCAGATTACCTCCTTCATCTTCCACCTCAATCCGCAATACCCGTTCGTTATCTCCCGCCGTCAGCGTGTAAGGCTGACCTTCCCACAAGGTCGTAAACAGTAGCTGATCGTTGGTGAAGGCAGGAATATCTGGCCCCGTTAGCATGGCTCCGGTATTATCGCGTAGAAACTGCGATTCGCCCCACATGGCTTCGTAGCTGGTATCGCCCTGCCAGTCAGTATCACTATCCCGGTCGGTATCCTGCACCAGCGAAACGCGGATGAAAGTGATGGCAAAGTCGTGCTCATCGCGTCGCTGCTCCAAGTATCCTTCCACCGATAAAGCATTGCCCACCGCGCCGGATAGCTGTTCCAATGTTTCGTCCGGGTCATTTGCTAAAGCAATTAAGGGCATGTAGGGACGCTTAAGGTACACACTCCGAACCACACTAGAGCCGTCCGAAAACGAAGTAACGTTACCGGCAGCATCAACTGCGTGTAATATTACGTGGTATGGTCCCGCCAGATAGTCACGATCATCGTAGCGAATAGTTTGGTCAATGGTGTGGCTCCTACCATTCAACTGAACCTCCTCTTGCACCACTAAGCCTGGTAGTCGCTGTTCAATACGGGCGTGGGTGTGCCCATCTTGCGAATTATGAATATCAATCTGCATTTCGCTGAGGGCCAAGTTGTCCGATAGTTCGCCCTGTAAACGTAACTCCGAACTATTTTCCGGTAACACTTCCATATATTCTCCCCGGATTTTGACTACGTTGGGATCGCCCTGGGTAGAAGGACGACTGATCGATGAAAAAACCGGAGCCTCCAGATCATTGCTAGGGTCATCAGGATCATTATCCGAACAAGCAGTTAGTATAGCTGTAAGAAACAGGGTAAGCAAAAAGTATTTCATAAGGTTAGGAATTTAAATTAAAAGACAGAGGAACTCGTAACGTGACTACCACATTACGGCCCGGTTCGGGTAAATTCAGTAAACGGTAACGACTCAGATGGTGTAGATATTGGGTGTTGAGTGCATTGTCTACCTGCACCATTATATTAAAAAATGTATCGCCCATCAGCCATTCACTACTTATCCCCCCACCGAGCAGGGTATAGCCGGGCGTCGCCCGTTCGTTGCGGTCTACCCGGTTTTGGTCAGCTACCCAGCGAACGTCACCGTGTAGCTCTAGCGATTGTAGCCACCCTTGCTGGGTAATAATTTGATACGTCACTTCACCCAGGGCTGAAAAGGGCGGAGTGAGCGGTAGCGGTAACTGAAAGTCAAGATTGTAGTTAGCAACGTATTCTAGCGAAGCTTGTACGTTTAGGTTCGATATTGGTTGATAGTTAGTAACCCACTCACCGCCCCAGAAGCTAGCGTCAGCCTGCCGAAACTCCCAGGTAAGCTGACTACCCGAGGGCAAACGGCTGAACGAAGCAGTCGGGGCTAAGTAAATATATTGATCGTAGTAAGCCACAAACGGAGTAAGTGTGCTGCTTATTTTACCTTGTTGGTAAGTAAGCGCGTAGTCAAGCTGATAGCCACGTTCCGATTGCAAATCAGGATTACCCAACTCATGGCGGAACGTGCCGTGATGAACACCATTAGACGCCAGTTCTATGGCAGTGGGCATCCGAAAGCTAGTACCAACATTGAGCTTCATCTGCCAAGTAGACGAAGGCTGCCACTGTGCGCCCACCGCTCCACTGACATCAGCAAATTGCCGGGTGAGATCAGCATTGCGCTGCTCAAACTCTCCCGTTGGCTGGAGAGTCTCGTCGTACAATGGTTGCTGATGCTCCAGGATTTCGTGCTGCCCACCGTCAAAGCGCAAACCAGCGTTGAACTGCCAGCGCGGGTTAACCGGCGAATCAGCGTATTCCACCAAGGTAAATCCACCACCTTGCCAGGTAGTGAAGGCCGGAATCAGAAACTCAAATCCGCCGTAGTTATTCTGCATCCGTTGCCCCTGTACTCCGTAGGTAACTGTCCACTGAGAACCCATTTCTTGAATAAGCCGAGCGTTTAGCGAATACGTTCTTAGCCTTAAATCGTGCGCTACGGTACCATCGGCTGTTTGTCCTACGTTTTGGGTATGAGGCAGTGACTCTTCTAATCGTTGGTTGTGCTGATAACCAGCGTCTATTTCCAGGATAGATCGATCCCATCCGTACTGCGTATTCCAGAGGACCTTCCAGTGGGTGTTGTCCTGCCGGGGCAGACCGATACTACGTCGCTGGTCGTAACGTTGCAGTTGGTAGCCACTCGGGATGCCTACCGCCCCCGGAAACAAACCTACTCGCTGATGAAACCGACTGATTTTTACCGTCGATTGACCCCAATCTCGCTTCAACCCGGTGGTAAAGGCAAAGTTTCGTTCTTGCCCTGCGGTGTTGCGGAGCCGCTCGTCGTAAATCGGTAGCTCAAAACCGGCGTAGGTAAAACGGTCGGCGGGTACCCGGTAGTTGTCGAAATCCTGCTGACTGTAGCGTAGTCGGTAGAGCCAGCCCTGATGGTTGCCTTCCGCGGCAGCACTTAGGCCTCGTAGGTTGTTATTGTACTGGTAAATTCCCTTCACTTCGGTTTGGAGTTGCCCCCTCTCGGGGAAAGGAGTGGGTAAAATATTGATCACTCCACCCATCGCATCCGAACCGTAGCGCAGTGACGCGGGTCCTTTGATGATTTCTACTTGCTGTACGTCAAATTGATCAATTTCTAGCCCGTGGTCAGAACCCCACTGCTGCCCTTCCTGCTTTACCCCTTGGTCGTTGACCATAATTCGGTTGTAGCTCATCCCCCGAATTACCGGTTTGGCAATTCCCACCCCAGTGTTGATAGCATTGATACCTGCCACCGGAGTGAGTGCATCTACAAAGCTTCCCTCAGCGGATTGATCTAGATCAGAACGAGTTACCGTGATGACTGCTTGGGAAGAGGTGGAAGTGCTGCGGATTCCAGTTCCATCAATTTGCACTTCAGCTAAAATCTTGGCACTCGGCTGCAAACGCACCTGAACAGAGTTTTGGGTAGTGGGCGACAGCGTGACACGTTGCTCAGCGTATCCGAGCGAGCGTATGGCTAGCGTATAAAGTGTATCAGTGAGAACATTGAAGGTGAAAAAGCCCTCGGACGTGGTGAATTGCAACTGAACAGAATTCAGTAGTTCTACCTGAGCTCCAGCAATAGCCTGAAGATCCTCGTCAACTACCTGTCCTCGCAGTGAAAATGACTGGGCCAAACTAATAAAAGGGGATACAAAAAGGATAAATACATGGATATACGCAATCAGATTGCTTCTGGTAAAAACACAAAAATACTGGCGATCAATATGCTTTATTGAGGTATACCGATGCATTCTATTCCAAAAATATGGCCGATCGTGAGAATTAATAAAAAATATTTAACGCAACAATGTTGCAAATGTATTGTTACTACTTTACTTTCGCAAACAAAAGTAAAACTATTAACACTATGAGAAATCTTCGTCTATTTTTTATGTTACTAAGCCTATCCTGGCTTACTTTTTCTTGTTCCGATGATGATAACAACAATGTTGTTCCCGATGATGCTTCCCAATCTTTTGGGGAACTTGAAGGAGAGTATATCCGCCTGGCTATGATGGTGGATAGTACTCAAATGATGATTATGGATCCGGTCTCCGAGCAAACCAAATTTACGGTAAGTGAGCCAATGACCCCGGGAGCCCGTTACTACCTCAGTCCTACCGGACGTTATCTGGTATCAATAGAGCGCTCCCAAAACCAAACCCGTTTTTTTGATGTGGGTATTGTGAACCATAATGACCATGGTCATGAGTATCAGGCACTATGGTTAGATAAAGTAATTACTTCGCCTTTGCCTACCCACTATTCTGATACTGGCGATGATATCGTGATATTTAACGATGGAGACGGTTCTATTATCCATATTGAAGAAAGTAGATTGGAGTTTGACGGTTACCAAGCCCCTGTCATTCCTATGCCTAATCAGACCCAGCACCACGGCGCAACCGTACGTCTGGATAATGGTTTGTTTGCCGTTACCTTTCAAGATAATCCGACGGAGGGAAATAAGAGATTGCCCCAAGCGGTTAAGCTAGTGGACGGTCAAGGGCAAGTTCAAGTAGATAATGAAGACGTACGGGTAGGTGCTATTCACGGAAATACTTCTAACGGCAAAGTGGCGTTGTTTGGCTCTACTGATGGGGTCATCGTAGCCAATGCCAATAACGAAATCTCGCTGATTCCCAACGTGGATACCTTACTGAATGCGACCAGTGGTAACTGGATTGGGAGGGTGATTGGTCATGATGACCTAGATGTATTCTACGGCTGGGTTCGCTTACAAGGTCTGCTACGTATTGACCCGGCTAGTCAAAGTATGACCCGCTTCTACGAAGGTGACGATGTAAAATCAATCTTTTTTAGCGAAGATGGTGCCTATCTTATTTTGCACAAAACCGATGACGAAATAGTGGTGTACAATGCCGCCAGTGGTAATGAAATGACCCAGGAGGTAATTGCGATTGCCCCGGATGCAGCCTACGACAACGCCCGGAAAGAAGCCCCGACTGAGTTAGAACGATTACGCCTGATGGAAGAGCCCGAGCGAGTGCTAACTACTTCCGCTGAATTTTTGTACGTATTAGAACCTTCTCAAACGGAAATCAACGTTCTTCGGTTATCAGATCTATCATCAGTGAAAACCATAACGCTAGATGCACCGGTAGACTTAATCAAGCGAGTTGGCTTCCACCGAAAAGAGAACGCAGCTTGGTAAAGTTAACAAAGCATTTCGTTTGACAATCGTGTGGAACGGAGCTGCTGAGAATAATCCTTCACCAAATCATAGCCCACTCCGCTGAGCTGTGATTTGGTGTTTTTATAGCAGGTAAACTTTTTATATGGCTCTATATATCGTATCTATTGCTGGTTGCTTTACGTTCTGTAAAGTATTATCAGTCATAAAATACCAGGCACTATGAAGAGGATATTCACTTTCATCATCTTCGCTTTTTTAGCTCTAGGCTGCAAAGAAAGGGAAACAATCGCCCCAGAAGATGCTCTAGAAGCTGTAAGAAATGAGCCTTTAGTAGATTCTGCTAATCATATTCTGACCGAGCTAGAGTCATCCGTTGAGTTTACTGAGGTCATTGAGTTTAGCGGTAAGTATATTTTTGGAGGTTTTAATGGTTATGTTATTACTGATCAGAGCCTAAACTTGCTGGATACCTACGAGCGTAACATGATAGTATATCACTTAATTAACTACAATGATGATTTTGCCTGTGTATGCGCTAACCAAGGTATATTTAAAGTAGATCAAAGTTTAAGAACTACCAAACTTATTGATTTACCCTGTACCGATATAGAAATTGATGGAAGTGGGCAAATTCTTTTTATTTCAGGGTTGGGCGAATTAAGTCAGCAGCGGCAGATTTCGGCTAATATTTTAGCATTGGATGTGGATGAGCAGCAATTTGACTTTTATTCTGATCCAACTGATAGTATTGGTGAATTCCTTAGTCAGATTGAGATATTATCTAGTGGCGAAATATTTACACTGAGCAGTAATTCATCAGTTTTTCAGTATCAAGATAGAAACGTAATAGCCAAATATTCACAGGAGGATGTTGATTTCTTTCCGGAGGATAAATCCGGTCTGAGTAGTGGTTATGAAATACGCGCTGTTGGTAATGAACTTTACTACACTACCCCCCAGTGGCCCCGAAGATTGTTAAGGTATGACCAAGATTGGGAAACTGTATTTGATATAAGTTTTGATAGCTACGAAAATACTGAAGAAGTCCCGGAAAGAGACCAGGAAATACTTTTTAGCACTTTTAATAGTTTAAATTCCATTGATGGGCAAGTTGTAATTGGGGCACAAGACGGAATTATTAAGGTAAATCCGACCACGAATGAATACTCATTTATCAAAGATCCTAATCTCCCTAATCAGTATGTTCGTAAAATCTACTCAGACACTTCGGGCGATGTTATCGTAATCGTGGCAGGAAATAACATTATCAAATATCAAAACTAAAGCCGGATAATTATCGCTCTCTCTGAGGTGCATATGTCACCAATGGCTTTCTTCTAAATGGTAAATTAGGCGTATTTTCGCAACTCTGTTGCAATTGAATTCACCTCTTGGTATATTCACTTCTGTGAATCACAACCGCCCAATAATAGCTTTACTGCTGGCTGCATCCTTCATGGTGCAACCACTGCTATTTGCTCTCCATGCGACTGAGCACGAACCGCCTCGCATCAAACCGGTGACAGATTACCTAGTAGTGGAGCAATCAGTGTCAGATTGTGATCTGTGCGATAATTATAAGCACCTTTCTTTTTTTAGCCTAACCTTTTTCTCGCTAACATTTCACAAACTATTTGCTGCTTACGTAGCATCCTTTTGTCTATCTATCCTACAGGAAGTTAACGTAAACTACTGGCTACGTGGGCCCCCAGTTACCCAGTAAATAGTCTGATATTCTGACTCAGGAATTAGTCGCTTAGTAGTGGCTACAGACGTTTTCTCTCGACTCTAATTTTAGCTAGTGAGTTATGGCTGACTAACTCTTGCCGACATTCGTGGTGTATCCAGTCTATTCATTCGATAGCTTTCTAATTATCCTTGCCTACTTAAGGTAATAAACTCACTATTTACTTTCTACCTATCTAATCTATACAACTATGCTAGAAGCCATTGGCCTATCTAAAACCTACGATCAGCATCCAGCTTTAACCGATCTGAACCTAACGGTGGCCGCAGGCGATATTTACTGCCTACTGGGAGCGAACGGAGCTGGAAAGACGACCACCATCAACCTGTTCATGAATTTCATTACTCCTACCTCCGGAATAGCAAAGGTAAATGGCTTAGCTGTAGCCCAAGGCCAGGAAGTCAAAAAGCACCTGGCCTATATTCCCGAAAACCTGAACCTCTACGGTACACTCACCGGACTGGAAAATCTGCAATTCTTTGCCGGATTAGGCGGAGAAAAGCCCGATAAAGCTTCGGCTGAAGAATTACTCCGGAGCGTAGGATTACCGCCCGAATTTATTCACCGACGAGTGAGCAAGTACTCCAAAGGGATGCGACAAAAAGTTGGGATTGCAATTGCCAAGGCAAAGCAAGCTGATAACTTACTGATGGATGAGCCAACCTCCGGCTTAGATCCACAAGCCAGTAACGAGTTTGCTCAACTGTTAGCTACCCTGCGAGAGAACCAAGTGGCGATTTTGATGGCTACCCACGATTTATTCCGGGCTAAAGAATCCGGTACGCACATCGGTATTATGCGAGCTGGGCAATTGGTACACTCACTGAAGAGCGAGGAAATCTCACTGAGCGAACTGGAGCAACTATACTTGGAAACGATGAAATCTACTGTCTATGCTTAACCTAATCATCAAAAAAGAATTTCTGACCGCGCTGCGGGATATTCGCCTGCAAGTGTCCGGTGGTATTTTACTAGTTCTGATGCTTACGGCTGTGCTAGTAGGTAAGCAAGGTCAACAACAGCTTCGGCAAGAGCGGGAAGCGGCTCAGACGGAGATGCGCGCCCAGTGGGTGAATCAAGGCGAAAAGCATCCGCACTCTGCGGCCCACTACGGGCAATTTGCCTTCAAGCCGAAACCCGTGCTTAGCTTTTTAGATGTGGGCTTGGATAATTATACCGGAGTATCCGTCTTTTTGGAGGCGCATAAACAGAATGAAATACTGTTTAGTAGTGCCCAGGACAGCAATGGTATGACTCGCTTCGGTGAGATGACCGTCGCCCTGATCTTTCAGGTGCTGATGCCGTTGTTGATTATTTTCCTGACATTCAACACCTTTAGTCAGGAACGAGAAGAAGGTACTCTCCGGCTCATTCATGGACAAGGTTTGTCAATGGCTAAACTCTTCTGGGGCAAAGTAGGTGGTATCTACGGCATGGTATTGCTACTCTTTGTGCCGATTATTGTCTTAGCCTACCTGATGCTCAATCAGCAGTCAGCTAGTCTGGATTCGGAGGTGACAACCAAGTTTGGAGTTCTCACGGTGGGCTACGCCGTATACTTCTTGGTCTTCGTTACACTGGGAGTACTAATTTCAGCTTTCGCCCGTAGTTCGGGCGTGGCACTGTTGACCCTGCTAGGCTTATGGGTAGTAGCCTGCATCATCTTACCGAAGGCAGCGACCAGTTTGGCGAGCAAACTGTACCCAGCTCCTTCCCAATTTGAATTCCGGGAAACGATTCACAATCAGGTAAAAAATGGCATTGACGGACATAACCCTTCGGATGTTCGTCTGGCCTCGCTTAAAGAAGAAGTATTGCAGGAGCACGGAGTAGAGACGATAGAGGAACTTCCGGTCAACTGGAGTGGCATTGCCATGCAAGCCGGAGAGGAATACACCGACCAAGTGTATGATGATGAGTTCTCGAAAGTCACGTCTATTTTTCAGCGACAGAATCGGCTATCCGAGTGGGTGGGTTTTCTGAATCCCTATTTGGCAATTCGCCACTTGTCAATGGCCTTAGCCGGTACGGATTTTACCCACCACGTCACCTTTGCCCGAGCGGCCGAAAATTATCGTCGGGATTTTGTAAAGTTGATGAACAAAGATATGGAGGTAAACCACAAGCCAGGCATAGCTTACGGTGACTACAAAGTAGGAGAGGAAATGTGGAGCAGCGTTCCACCGTTTCAATACGATCTTCCTAGCACTACTACCATTCTAGCTACCCAATGGCGTAGTGTAACGGCACTAGTGCTGTGGTTAATAGCACTTTCCTTCATTGGAAGCCAATTGGCTTACCGAATACCAAAACTATAGTCATGAAACTATTCACCCACATTTTTCAGTACGAGTGGAAGTCGCTCTGGCGAAGTAGTATTTTGAAAGCACTGTTGCTGGTGGTGCTCGGGGCCGGAATCTACGGCATCTACTTCGGTAAGTTTGAGGTTGAGAAACAAGAAACCCGCATGGCGCAAGTGCAGCAGTACGAACGTCAGCAGTTCGACAGTCTCCTTTACTGGTCCACGCTGGATACTACCTACGAAACGAATCAGGAGAAGTACCAACAAGCCGTGTCGCCAACCGGAGTAGGCTGGAGCAAGCACTTTACCTACTACCTCACCCACGACGCGCCACCTTTGGCGGGTTTGTGCTTGGGGCAGCGTGATTTGTTTCCGGTATACTACGGTTTTAATGTGACCGACTTAGCCCGACAAGTGAACGTAGGCGAGCTGGCCAACCCGATGAAACTGCTGACCGGAAACTTTGACCTGTCCTACGTCTTCGTCTTTCTGATTCCGCTGCTGATTATCGCCTTATTTTACAATATCTACGCTCGTGAAAAAGAAGGCGGTACGCTCTCTCTGTTGCAATCGCAACCTGTACCGCTCACCACAATTCTCATTAGCAAAGGACTGCTGCGGATGCTGATCGTGCTGGCGACAGTTACCGTTCTGCTACTGCTTGGTTTTCTACTGCACGGTATTTCACTAGCGCAGCAATTCGGGTTGTTTATGAGTTGGCTACTGGTCATCTGCGGCTATTGTTTACTGTGGACCTTGCTAATGGGGGTAGTGATTGCCCTGAAACGTACCGCAGCGCTGAGTGCCATGCTGGGTTTAGGGGTATGGCTGATTTTTACGCTCATTACTCCTGCTTTACTCAATATGTTTGTATCCGCTCAGGAACCCCCGCCTAATCGGGCAGAAATGATTCATGCCGTGCGAAGCCTGAATGATAAGAACTGGGAAATGCCCAAATCGTTCGTCTTTGACCGCTTCTATCAGGAAAACCCGGACTTCCCTCCGGCCGATACGGCTGACTTCAATCAGTGGTACTACGCTAGTTTTGTGCTGCTGGACAGTGAAGCCAATGCGCTGAAGCAGCAGTTTGAGGCTCAGGTGGCTGAGCGCAATCAGATGCTAAAGCGTTGGGAGTGGCTGGCTCCAGCAGCGATGGTACACGAAAAGTTATCTACCCTGTCGCAGACGGATCGGCGGAGTCATCAGGAGTTTGTAACCGAAATGTACGCCTACCACCAAGGTTTAAAAGATCTCTACTACAACAAAATATTCTCATCCGAGATGTTCGGGACTGCTGATCTGGAGACTCTAAGTGCCCGGCTATCCGAATGATTACCTCCAAGCAATACTATGAATGAACAAGAGATAGCGGCTCAATTAGCCCACCCGCACGGTGAGAGAGCGGCTGAAGTCGGAGAGAAACTGGCGGTATCTAACCAAACGATGATCCGGGGAGCGATGGACGCCCTCGCCCTCGCCCCAGGTGATCGAGTACTAGAAATCGGTATGGCCGCCGGGCGACACGTAGATGAACTGCTGCGATCTGCCCCGCGTGGATACGCCCCGCGTATCCACTACACGGGCGTGGATATTTCCGAAGATATGGTGCAGGAAGCACAACGGATCAATGCGTCTTGGGTAGCAGCGGGTCAGGCGAAGTTTATTGCTGGTTCTTCTGATCGCCTACCCTTTGCCGATCAGCAATTTACCAAAATACTATCGGTTAATACACTCTATTTCTGGAATCCGCTCACTGCGCATCTGCGAGAAATTGTTCGCGTACTGCAACCGGGCGGACGACTGGTACTGGGGTTTGGCTCCCGCGATTTCATGCAGCAACTCCCCTTTACCCAGCACGGCTTCAACCTGTACCAACCGGAAGAAATGGCTACTCAGTTGCAACACCACGGACTAGAGGTGGTAGACGTGCAGCACCGGAAGAATCTTGGGGAGGCAGAGGGATATCCTGGAATTCAAAAAGATCAGATCATTCTAACCGCTATTCACTCAAATCAGTAATCGTATTACTTCGACTTCTATCCACCCTAAACCAACTATGAAGCAAAAGTTACTATTGTTTGTCCTATTCGTATCAGTTAGTTTCTTGTCTTTTGCCCGGCTTAGCATCACTGGTTAATTGTTACTATGAACCATTGTTATGCTTTCCTAACTGCGCTCATTATTAGCATCAACCTCGGCTACGGACAAAGCCCGTCAGTATCAGGAGAGGTATATTCCGAAGACGGGGAAAAATTGCTGGGAGTGTACGTGCAACTAAACAACAAACAAGCTACCGTCACTGATGAGGCCGGGCGGTTTGTTTTTAAAAATCTTGAAGCGGGTAAGTACATACTTACGGCTTCTTTTATGGGTTTTCAAGCCTTAGAAAAGAGCTTTACACTGGCAGAAGGACAAACGTTTAGCCTCAACCTAGAATTAGAGGAAGAAGTAACTCAGCTAAGCGAGGTGACCGTGACCGGAAAATCCGAAGCCCGAGAACTGAGAGAAAGTACGGCTAGTGTAGCGGTACTGGAGACCAAGGATCTCTACACCCAAAGCAACAATACCAGTGATGTTATCAAGCAAATTTCCGGAGTAAATGTCCGCCAGACAGGGGGCTTCGGTAGTGAGGCGGAAGTAAGCATCAGTGGGATGTCAGGCAAACAGGTAAAGTTCTTTCTGGACGGAATTCCGCTGACCTACTTTGGCTCGGGATTAGGGCTGAATGTGCTTCCGGTTAATTTGATGGAGCAAATTGAAGTCTACAAGGGAGTGGTTCCGGTGCACCTAGGAGCTGATGCTTTGGGCGGAGCGATCAATATTGTGTCCCGAAAAGAATACAGTAGCTATCTGGATGCTGCCTATTCCTTCGGATCGTTTAACAGCCACCGAGCGAATCTGAATGGGCAGTTTATCAGTCCTGAAACCAATTTCCTTTTTGGAGTCAACGCGTTTTATAATCATTCCGACAACAACTATTTCGTCGATGTGGAGATTCCCAATGAATTTGGCAATCCCGAACCGGCCAGGGTCAGGCGGTTTCACGACCAATTTTCTAATTACTTGCTGAACGTGTATGTCGGAGTAGTTGATAAACCGTACGCCGACCGACTGATCCTGAGTGTTCGCTATTCTGGCCTGGGTGATGACCTACAGCACAACGCCATTATGGCTCAGCCCTACGGCGAAGTGGTGTATAGCGAATCTACTCGGGGGCTTTCCCTAGAGTATGAAAAGCGTCAGCTACTACCAAACACTGACCTGCAATGGTACGGTGGGCTGAACCATACAGCAGGAAACTTTACCGATACCACGCTGAACGCCTACACCTGGGACGGAGAAGTGTACCGGCGAAGAACCGATGGGGGAGAAATATCAGCCTCGCGCAATCTGTTGCAACTCAATTCCCGAAACGCGGTAAGTCGGTTGAATATCAACCACGAACCCTGGAAAAACGGGCGCATTACCCTGAATGTATTCACTTCTTGGTTCCAGCGGACGGGGGAAGATCCGGTGGCAGCCGAGTTCTACGGACAGGATTACTATGCTAACCCCACTGTTTTGATGAAAAATGCGACAGGCCTTGCTTACGAGCACACGCTAGGGAAAGCCCTGGTCAGCTACACCGCTCTTAAACACTATGCCTATTCAGCCGACGGGTATGCTATTCAGAACCTGGAATTTCAGCCCAATCAGCAATCCGTTTCCAACTTCGGCTACGCCCAATCCTTTCGATACAGCTTTACCGATAAGCTGCTGGCCAAAGCATCCTACGAATACGCGACTCGGCTACCGGATGAGATCGAACTGTTCGGCGATTTTACGCTCGTTCGACCCAATCCGTTCCTAAAGCCGGAGCAGAGTCATAATGCTAACGTAGGCGGGCAGTTCAGTTCCAAAATGTTGAATATTGAACTTAACGGCTTCTTTCGGCATACCGATAACATCATCTGGCTCCGCACTTCCCAGTTTTTTGCTCAGTACCAGAACCTACTGCAAGCCATGATACGGGGAGTGGATGCCGAAGTACAGTTTCGCCCCTTTGATTTCTTAAAGATCACCGCCAACGCGACCTATCAGGACATCCGAAACCGTTCGCCCCGCCAGGTGACCGGATCGGTAGATGATCGCTACTACGACGCTCGTTTGCCCAACATGCCTTACCTATTTGGTAACGGAGAAATCAGGTATCAGAAAAATAGTTTCCTCAACAGTGAAAACCAATTTTCAGCCTGGTGGTCGGCCAACTACGTACACGACTTTTTCCTGTTTTGGGCAGTTGATGGTCGAGAGGAACTGAAGAATACCATTCCGGCTCAGTTTATTCAAAACGTCGGAATTTCCTATGCGCTACCAGATAATCGCTTATCGCTCTCGCTGGAAGCCACCAATCTGTTGGATCAAAAAGCCTTTGACAATTTTAGCGTACAGCGACCGGGAAGGGCCTTGTACGCCACCCTAAGAACCTATTTTAACAAAAAGTAAAAACAAAAATGAAAAAATCACTACACTTCGCCCTCGCCCTACTTTTACCCGCCTACCTATTGACCGGATGCTCAGATGATGAAAACCCTGAACCTGGTGACGGTGATAGCAACACTCCCATTGAAACCGGCTACACCATTTCAACCGTAAGTGGGGCCTGGCCCGATCTGACGACCTATATTCAGTGGACTGACGATCTTGGCTTTTCTTCTATTGGGAACGAAAGTGCGGTAGAGCTTACCGGTGGTGCTGGCACGGTCACTTTCGATGGTGCTATGTACGCTACCCCCTTTGGGGCTCCGGCCAATTTGGTGAAATATGTCGTCAGCAGCGATTCTATTCCGCAGGAGGAACAAAGAATCGTCGTGCCGGGAGCTAACACCTTTTCTACTCTTTATTTCAAGAGCGAAACGGAAGCTTACGGAACTGTAGCGGGAGGAATATCTAAACTCATCGTATTTGACCCCACCACCATGCGAATCACGGATGAAGTCTCGCTCAACCTGATAACTGATCGGCTTCCCGAAGCTACTCGTACTTACTATCTGGACATGCTAGAGCGAGATGATAAGCTGTTCATGGGAGTGCACTACGAGAACAGCGGATTGCCTGCTAATGATTCTGCTTATGTCGCCGTCATTGATCTAAATACGAATACGGTAGAAAAAGTCTTATCGGACGGAAGAACCGGAATGATCTTCGGAGGTCAAGCTCCCAATTCCGGTATGGTACAGGATAGTAATGGCGACATTTACGTACAGGCGCTCGGCACCAGCAACGCTGGGGGCACTAGTCCTAGCGGGGTACTTCGGATCAGCAACGGACAAACTGATTTTGATCAAGACTACTTCTTCGATCTCGAGGCTGCCGTAGGCAACATTTGCTACGGAATCTACCATACTTCAGGTGGACGCACCTTCACGGCTAACGTGCAGGATGCATCTGATTTCTGGGAGTTCGCTACCGGTCAGCCACAGTTCAAGTACGTAGAAATCGATCTGGCGGCTACGTCAAGCCTAGGTGCGGTGCCCGGGTTACCCACCACTTACGGAACCCGAACCATGATCATTCACGAGATGGAAAACCAAAACCTGTTGTTCACTATCGCAACCAATGAAGAAAATGCGGTCTACGAGTTTGATGTATCGGGCAATAGTGCCAGTAAGTTCTTCACCTCTACGGGTGGATATATCACCGGATTAGAAAAACTGGATTGATATTGTAAGCTACTCACCTTACCTGATGCACTTACTATTATTGATTGCCCAGAAAGAGATCAAAGTAGCTCTACGTGAAAGGCTAGTGGTCGTGCTGGGGGGCATTATCTTGCTGTTGTTGGGGGTAGCTTTGTACGCGGGTTATCTGGCTTACCAGCAGCAGCAGGCCATTATCACCCAGGTTCAGACAGAAAAGCGACAGGAGTGGCTCAATCAGGGTGATAAGCATCCGCACATTGCAGCCCACTACGGCACCTTTGTGTTCAAGCCCAAAACGGTGCTTAGCCTCTTTGACTTCGGTCTGGATGCCTACACTGGCACCTCAAAGTACCTGGAGGCGCATCATCCGCACGAGTTTATGTTTCGGCCCGCCCAAGACCATAGCAGTATGATTCGCTTCGGTGAGCTAAGTGCGGCTCTGGTGTTGCGAATTTTGGTGCCTTTGCTCATTATCTTCCTGGCTTTTGCCGCATTTACCCGTGAGCGGGAAAGTGGTACGCTCAAACTGCTGGTGGCCCAGGGCGTTTCCTTTTCCACCCTCACCTGGGGAAAAATCCTGGCGTACGTTACTCTGCTGGCGGCAATGCTTTTGCCCTTTTTGCTGGGAATTGTCATGCTGTCCTTGGCGAATACTCAGCAGGAAACGATTCCCGATGTCGTTACCCGGGCAGTACTACTGGCTCTGGTTTATGGGGCTTATCTGTTTCTCTTTATTGCCTTTTCCGTGTGGGTATCGCTGCGTTCGTCTACCGGAAGAAATGCGCTGTTAATCCTACTTTCCGGTTGGATCTTCCTGGGTATTCTGATGCCTAAGACGGTAGCCAACCTGAGCGAAAATTTTTACGCGCTACCGTCGATGCGAGAGTTCAAAGCCACTATTGAGCAGGATAAAATCAACGGACTGGACGGCAAAACACCCCGCTCGGTGCGGATGGCTACGCTAGAAAAAGAATATCTAGAGAAATACGAAGTAGATTCCGTGCAGCAGCTTCCGTTCAACTTTGAGGGAGTAAGTATGCAAGCCGGAGAGGAATATGGCAATACAATATACGATCATCATTTGAGGGAGCTTCGGCAGATTTTTCATCAGCAAAACCGATTGGGTAGCCTAGCCAGTCTGTTGAACCCCATCATCGCGGTGCAGCACCTCTCAATGGCCTTGTCGGGCACGGATATGCGTACCTTCATTCATTTTGAAGAACAAGCGGAAGACTATCGGCGGAACCTAGTTCGGAAGATGAATGCTGATATGGCCGAGAATTCTCAGTACGGGGAGTTTTATGGCTACAAAGCCGGAAGCGACCTATGGCAGCAGATGGAGGACTTTTCCTATCAAACTCCCACTGCCTGGCAACTACTCCAGTACTACCGGCTGGAGGTGATTTCGCTACTTCTTTGGACTGCGCTGGCACTCGTGCTGATTCATTACACCCACCGAAAAGCCAAACCGCTTTATGCCTAGAACCTCCCAACTCCTGATTTACTACGAGTGGAAAATGCTCATCCGCAACCGCTTTCAGTTGCTGATGCTGGCGGTTACATTTTTGTTTGGCATGTACGCCATTTACTACGGACAATCCGAAATCAACGCCCAACGGCAGACGATTCGGGCGGTGCAAGCGCTGGAGCAAGAAGAATTTTCGTCGTACCAAGCTAGCTTCACCGAGGAGATGGAAACGCTAGAGCAAGAACAGACACACGATATCGCCTCTCGTCCGGCCTACGCCTGGTACCGACACGGCTACCACGCTATTCTTCCCCCTCACGATTATGCCGCTTTGACGATCGGTCAGCGCGATTTGTTTCGCTACTACTATCGCCTGACCGGCATGAGTTTGCACTACCAACTTTTTGAAAACGAGCTGGCGAACCCGGTCAACCTGATGGTCGGTAATTTTGATCTTTCTTTCGTGCTGGTCTACCTGCTTCCGCTGCTCATCATTGCGTTCTGCTACGGCTTATTTTCATCCGAAAAGGAGAACGGTACCCTGCCGCTATTGCAGATGCAGCCCGTCAGCCTTCGCCGTATCATCCTGGTGCGGCTCTTATTCTATTTCGGGCTGATCACCGAACTCGCTTTCCTGCTCTCGTTGATCGGTCTATTCACCTCGGGTAATCCGCTAAAGGGAGAAAATCTGGTTCCGGCTCTGGCTTGGCTGGTGGGAGTGCTGGTGTACTGCGCTTTTTGGTTTGGGTTGCTGTTCCTGATCATCAGCTTCCGCCAAAGCTCAGCCTTTAATGCCATCACCGCGGTAGGCTGCTGGCTCTTACTGCTGATCGTAGTCCCGGCGGTGCTCAACGTGATCGTCACGGTGAAGTATCCGCTCAGCAGTGCCACCCTGGCGGGACTTACCCGCCGCACCGGGCTGGAAAACGAGAATGACGAAGAAGAAGCCCGGGCCGTGATTCAGGAGTTTTTGGCCCACAAACCCGAACTGACCGGTAGCGACAGTCTGATGAAGAACGACCTGCTGCCCAAGGCGTACGCGGCTTTCACGTCGCTGAAAGACATCAACAACCAGCAGCAGGTAGACCGGTATAACGCTCAGGTAGCGCAGCGGAACGCGTGGACATCCCACTTTCACTGGCTCAGTCCGGCGGTCAACATGCAGGAGGTCCTGGCCCACATTGCCGAAACCGATGTGAATACCTTTTTGCAGTTTCAGAGTGCATTAGCTGGTTTTCATGGAGAGATCACAGATTTCTACTTCACCCGACTATTTTGGGATAAACTCATTGTGTCGGAAGACTACGCTCACTTGCCCGCTTTTGAAATGCCCAAAGATAGCCATCGGTGGAATACGGTTTGGTGGGGCTTAGGCAAAATTTTTCTAGCTGCTGGTGGGACATTTGTCTTTGGGTTTATCAAGATGAAAGAGAGGGCTAAATGATTGTAGTAGAACGGCTTTTTAAAACTGCTACCGCAGGCTCTGTCAGATTATCTCACTGGCGTGGATTACCAACAATACTTATGAAGAACGTAAAGTATTTTCTATTCATAACGCTTCTTACGTTTGGTTCGTCCTACGCTCAAGAAACTGGAAATTTTCCCCCTCCTGAGAACCCACCCGTGATTGAAGCTACTCGGGCTGTCGGCAATATTACCGTTGATGGTAAACTCAATGAAGCCGCTTGGCAAAATGCTTCAGTAATTCAGGATTTCTTTCGGATGGAGCCTCGGCAGGGCGGGGCGTATCGCTACCCCACTCAGGTACGATTACTGTTCGACGAGAAGAATCTGTACGTGGGAGCATTCTGCTACGACTCACTAGGGAAAGCCGGGCGGCGGGTGCAGGACCTGCGACGGGACTTTGAGTACGGGGAGAACGATATCTTCGGTATTCAGCTTGATCCGCAAAATTTAAAGCAGTATGCCGTGTCGTTTCAAACCACTCCCTACGGTAACCAGCGGGACATGCAGAGCTTTAACGATACCAACCGGGATGATGACTGGAATGCTTTGTGGTCGGTTCGTACTCACCCCACCGATTCAGGTTACTTCGCCGAGTTTGCGATTCCGTTCAAGTCCATCCGCTACGAACGGCCGGCCGAGTCACGTCTGACCGGCGATCCGGCAGTTACCGGTGATTCTGCCACCTGGGGACTGACTTTTTATCGCTTAGCACGTCGCGACTACGAGCAGACGGTATTTCCGGCAATTCCTCAGTCTTTTTCACCCTACCGTATGACTTACGCGGCTCAACTGAAAGGATTGGAACTGCCTGAACCCAGTGCCAACATCCGAGTAGAGCCCTACGCTTTGTACCAGTACGATGATTTGAAGGAAGGAGATGTCCGTTCCACGGATGGGAACCTAAAAGTAGGCGGTGATGTAAAGTGGGCGATTAATCCTCGCTCAGTGCTCGACTTAACCTTCAACACCGACTTTGCCCAAGCGGATGTCGATAGAGCTGTGAACAACCTGGAACGCTTTAACATCTTCTTTCCCGAACGGAGGCAGTTTTTTCTGGAAAACTCTGGCATTTGGGCCGGAGCAGGCAATAGGTCGGTCGTGCCCTTTTTCAGTCGCCGGATTGGCTTGCAGGGTGACTTCAATGCCGAACCCGCCCGGATTAACGGCGGAGCGCGCTATACCATGCGAAACGAAAAACGCGCGATTGCCGGACTGTACATTCATCAGGCCGAAACGGAAAACTCTCCAGCAGCCAGCTTCGGGGTGGCGCGCTACCTGCACAACTACGGCTCCGAAAACAACGTGGGGGTTATGCTCACTCATCGGCTAGACGAAGCTTCCTCGGAGTTAGGACTGGCGCAGAGTAACAATACCACGTTGACCGTGGATGGGTTTATCCGACCGAAAGATGAGCTGACAATTTCGTATATGGTATCGGGCTCGCGTGATGACTCCAACGATACGCTGGGAGTGGCCGGTCGCTTTTTCGCCGGTTATAGTACCAATCGATGGTACTTGGGCTGGCTCACCAACTTTGTGTCGCAGGATTACAATCCCGATATGGGCTTTGTCTTTCAGAAGAACGTGATCCAGCACAACCCGGGCGGCTACTTCATCTGGCGACCGAAAGGCCTTCCCTGGATTCGCCGCTTCGATCCCGGACTGTTTGTGAACTACTACCACGATGCTAACAATCCGGGTAACTTTCAGCAGGGAAGCCTCTACTTGTTCCCAATCTATATATTCTTTGCCAATAACAGTTTTTTAGAATACGCCATCTATCCGACCTGGCAGAATATCAATTTTGATTTTGCCCCGTTAGGTATCCGTATTGCCCAGGACAACTATTACTATACTCGGCAGGCAGTTCGCTTCCGTACCGACCAGTCAGCTAAACTTTCGGTTTCAGGTACAATCGAGTGGGGCGGTTTCTACAACGGGCAGCGAACCAGCGTGGAAGCAGGGCTGCGCTTTGTACCGATCCCCCACGTAGCCCTCACGGCCGACTACGAGTTTAATGATTTGAAAGAGTTAGGTGAGCAACAGGAAAACCTGCGAACCCATCTTACTACGCTGGGGGCCCGCTTTGCTCTGAATCCCCGACTACAGTTATCCGCCTTTTATCAGTACAACACCTTTGACGAGCAGGGTCGCTGGAACATCCGGGGTAGTTGGGAATATCAGCCTCTATCATTTATCTATCTCGTCTTCAACGATACCCGCATCGATGGACTGGAGAATCCACTAGAAGAGCAGCAGTTTATCAGCAAAATTACTTTTCTAAAGCAGTTTTGAATTGGTGTACTTGCTACATTTGAGTGGACATTGAGGCAAGTCGCCTTAATTTGCCAATAGAAAAGAACCGCGTCTAAGTTGCTTATCAACAAACATAGAAACACAATATCACGTTATGATGCGTGTTGTATGCATGTATTTGTAGAGAAATACACAGGCATCACTAAAATATATACATACTTATGAGAAATTTTGCCATTTTATCTGCACTGTTTTTATGCTTAGTATCTGTGCAGACCTCTTATGCCCAAAAAGCTGACGACATTGTGGGCATTTGGATGCCTAGCGAAGGTACTTCTTATATCCAAATCTATAAAAATGAGGACAATCAGAAGTACTACGGTCGTATCGTTTGGCTTAAGGAACCTAATGATGAATCGGGTAAACCCAAAACTGATCCTGAGGGTGAACCAATTCTGAAAATGGTTAACCTAAAAGATTTTGTCTTTGACGATGACGAGTGGACGGATGGTACAATCTACGACCCTAAGTCGGGCAATCTATACTACTGTAGTATTGAATTGGCTAAGAAAGATAAACTAGAGGTGCGGGGTTCACTAGATCCCTTCGGGCTGGTAGGCCGTACTGATGTATGGGTACGTATGAAATCTAAATAAAATACTATGAAGCCTAGGTATTGGCTATTACTGGCTGCCTCCCTCATGGGCACTACTACGCTACGTGCTCAGGAAGACGATTTTGATTTTAGCACCTTGGTACCGGCCGAAGAGGTCAAAGCTTTTTGCTCTAATCGAATACTCGGAGGTATACCCCAAAAGCTGGTGTCAATTGGATATGATGTACAAGGTAGCTATGACATGAATGTAGGTACCAATGGTAATCTTGGTGATGTTAGCTTCTCAGAAACTGATTATCAGGTAAATCGTACTAGTGAGTTTCGCATTGACATACAGTATCCGGTTATTTCTAAAAATAACATTACGGTGGCACTGCAAGTGAATTACCTACGCACCTTCTACGATATAGAAAATGCGACTGCCAACAATGAACTACCCTTTGCCAATACGCTAGACGATAACGGGCTTAATAGTACCAGTATTTCTACCGTTGTTTTTAAGCCTTTGAATATGACCAACTTCTTGATATTGCAAGGCGGGGCGACCCTCAATGGTGACTACACCTTGGCCGATATGCAGCCTCTCGCGTACACTCGTTGGTTTGGTGCCGCCATATTCGGATGGAAGCCTACCGAGCGTAAGATGTGGGGTTTAGGTATTTCACGGACTTATTTAGGTGGGGCACTTAACTATTTACCAGTATTTTACTACCAGTACGCTTCAACTGATGGTAAGTGGGGGCTGGATGTGGTATTACCCTCCCGACTCAACGTAGTATATAATTTTAATAAAAAGACGATCCTATCATTAGGTCATAATTTTCAAGGTAACACCTACCGCCTCAATGCGCTGGCTGACAACCTTGAAGGAGGAGTAGATCCTGAACTGAGGCGTTCTGAATTAAGGTTTCGGGCTATCCTGGATAGGGCCATTACTCGTACAGTTTGGTTTTCGGTACAGGCCGGCCTTAGGTACAACTGGGAGTTTAATGTAGACGATGGCGATTTTTTCAGGAGTTTGTTTTCTGACGACCCCTATTTATTCGAGAATTCGTTGGGCAATCCAGTATTCGCTCAGTTTAGCATTAGTTGGGTGAGTCCCTAATCTAGATTCAGCATAAATTTTAATAGCACCACCCGGCTGGGCAGTGCTTTTTTAGTATGCAGGCGTCATCTACCTCGTATTCAATGATACCCGTATCGATGGACTGGAAACCCGCTAGAAGAGTAATGATTCATCAGCAAAATAACCTTTCTAAAGCAGCTCTAGAGGCTGAGTTTCACCCCGCCGTTCACCACAAAGCCATCTACCGGGGCGTAAATATCTCGGAATGTTGGATCAGTTACCGAACCGGTGAAGATGGTGTCAAAACGGGTCTGGCGGGTGTCTAAGAAGTTTTCTAAGTTAAGGAACAGTGAAAACTTAGAGAATACTTTTTCCATCATCAGTCCGCAAATCCAGTACGATTGCCCAGTGGTCCCGTCGGAAAGAGGTTGGGGACTGAAGTAGTAGGCTTCTAAGCCAATGCGTCCCTTGCCGTGTACCTCGTAGACTAGTACGTTGTTGAGCCGATGCTGAGCTGTCAGTGGCAAAGGAGTTACTTCATCACCGAAATGTTGTTTTACGTCGGCGAGGGTGTAGCCAATAAATAGTTTGAAGTGCTGGTACTGCAATTTGAGATTGGTTTCCATCCCTCGGGACAATACGTAGCCATCGGCGTTGCGAAAAGCGAAAAGCCCCTCTGCGGTGCGCGTCAGCAGCAATGGATCAGTCAATTGAGTGACGAAGAACAGATGATTGATCGATAAACTCATCTGATCTTGAAATAGGCCGGTTCGGTAGTTTATGTCCCAGTTTCCTCCGATAGATCGTTCTAGTGCGGTGGATTCCGTAACGATCGGTAGTACTTGCTGGAACTGTTGCTCCTCAGCCTCTTCGGTGAAAATAGACGGAGTTTTGTAGCCTAACCCTCCGCCTAGGCGGGAGGTAAGCTGAGGCGATACCTTCAGCAAAGCAGAAATTCGGGGAAGTGCCACCCATCCGTAATCTACCACATAATCGCCCCTCAATCCAGCTTCCAGGGTAAACTGCTCTGAAAACAAGTAGGTACTCTGTACAAATCCTCCCACAATGGTCTGATCCTGATCTCGCTCCGGAACGAAAGACGAGGTTTCCCGGAACCGATCGGTCCACAGATTTAACCCCGCAATCCACTCCAACTTATCGGTGCTAACCTGATAATTTACTTCGGAAAAAGACGCCAACTGGTATCCGGTAAAGCGGTAGTCCGGAATTTCAATATCGCGATCAAATACATTGAAACTACTTTTGACCACTAACGATTTCTGCTCGTTGAAACGGTGGGTCAGGGAAAACTGACTGGTCGTTCTTCGGGTATCGTTACGCTCAAAGTAGCGGTTGGAGTTCTCCGAAGGTTCCTCTATGTACTGCAAGTCGCCACCCAGTCGGTCTTCGGTGCTTAGATTGAGTGCTAGGCTCACTTCCGTCGCTTCACTGGGGTACCAGTAGAGCGTAGGATTCAGCGTATACCGCTCAAACTGGGGAATAGCAGTGAGCCCTATATCAGTCGGATCGTAGGCGGCATTACTATTGCGGGAAGCAAACACCGTAAGGCCGTATTTCTTCCACTTTTTACCGTAAAAACCGCTTAAATCTAAGCCCCCGGCCGAAGTGAGATTAACCATGAAATCGGTCACCCGTTCCTCAGTCGGACGACGGGAGATCAGATTGACCAAGCCAGCAATGGCTCCGCCCCCGTAGAGCGTAGAAGAACTGCCTTTAATTACCTCTACCTGCTGTAAATCCAACGGGGGAATTTGCATGATGCTCAGCCCACCGGAGAATCCCGCGTAGAGCGGAAATCCATCGCGGAGTAACTGGGTGTATCTTCCCTCCAATCCCTGAATACGGATGCTGGAGTTAGCCGAAGTAGCGGACGTTTGCTGGGTTTGGATACCCGTGCTTTCGTTGAGGAGCATCCGGATATCACCGGGTTTCATATTAGCTTTTTCGTCCAGTTCCTCCCCAGCAATGATTTCCACTCGAGTAGGTACATCCGCGATGGTACGACTGCTGCGGGTAGAGGTTACCGTAATTTCTTCTAACTCTTCTTCATGGGAGTGCAGTTCTATCGTGCGGGTTTGACCATCATCTTCGGGAAACTGGAGGGTGATAGATTCATCTTCGTAACCGACAAACCGAAAAACGATTTGCACCGAGCCTTTAGGAAGGTTATCGAACTGTACTTGGCCATTGACATCGGCTACTTGTCCCTGAGGGTCACCTTTGATTTGAGCGGTGGCTCCCACTAGTGGTTCTTGGCTGTGGTGATCTTTCACAATAGCGGTGAATCGATGTTGAGCATATAAGCTTCCGGACAGGCCGATCAGGCAGAGCCCTATTATTATTTTTTTCATGGTATCATCAATAAAAATGCGTGTTCACCCTCGGGTGAAAAAAAATTACGTGGATAAGGAGAATGTATGAGCACTCCGAATTGATACCTTGCCGATATCTACGAGCGTCAGTAGTAAGGCAAGCACTATCTTCTAGTCACACCCCAACTAGGATTGGTCGTTAGTGGGGTGGTCAGTGAAGCTAATGAATTACTTATGAGTGCAGGGAAAGTAAGCTAGGTTGAGGCGGCTGCCACACTGGGGATAACCAAGCCGATGCCCAATAAGGCAATACAAAAAAAGAATTGGCCTGATCGGGAGCTAATAGTGTAGTCTTTTCAGATGAAACAGTAGACAGGTTTACTACAAAGCCACTGCAATTCCCACAGCGCACAAATGGAGAACAATTTTGATCTCGGGCATCGGAAGGATAATCTGTAGAAGCAGGCTCGTGGTGATGACCCGACGTAGTGTCGGCACAGGAGTCAACGATGCAGAGGTCATCTTCCCAGCAGCAGGGGGCGATTGACAAATAAAGCACCCAGAGAGAGTATGTGAAGATTAGCATCCGCATCGGGCAAAAGTAAAATAGGAAACAGTAGGGTGCAAATGCTAGGCTGATTTTGTAAGTACCACTAAATTTAAGCTAACGCCTTCCCCACTAATAAATTCGCGATAACCCTTGCGGAAAATAGCTTCTTAGAAGCTGAAAGGTAAATCTACCGAATTAGCGAAAATAACGATACAGTTGCCATCCGGCCACTGCCAGCAGCAACACTGCTGTGCTAACCTCAAGCAGTATAGTGCTATTCATGGCTACGCTGTGAGCACCGAAAGGTGCTAAAATATAGTGCCCTAGGCTATCCATCCCGAGTAGAGCGTAAGTAATAAGGCAAATCAGTCCAATGAATCGCGCACCTCGATATGAGCGGTACTCTACAGGCTTTTTACCTCAACCACTTCAAAGTTTCGGGCATCGAAGTAATCGTCTAAGCCGTAGTCGGTATTAATGATAATGCCGCCCAACAGCGTTACTTTATCTACGTGAAATTCACTTTTACAGTCTTTCAAGTAAGTGTGAATCTTTTGATCGATAATTTCATAAGCGGCTTCGGTAATAGCTTTTTCTGGATTATCACTAGCCAGAATTTCTTCTCGGTACGGGAGTAGGCTTTCTTCCAGCTTCATTTGCTGGTAATCTTCTTCTTTCAACACTGGTTTGTAATCGCCGTCTTGCAATCTACCTAATGCCAGCATAAGGGCACCGCAAGAGTTACCTTTGTGATCTTGACGGGGTCGGTACATCTTACCCAAGTCACCCTCCAATGTGGCACCAATATGAGGGCCATAAAAGATGAATGCGCTACCATCGTCCGGAATATGGTGAGCAAAAGCAGTCATACCAGTTTGCCCGGCAAAAGGTAAACCGCCCAATCCTCCCATAATAAATGGACCAAATAGCACATTAAAGAACGTGGTAGAGGGCACGTTTATGTCGTCGGAACACAAGGAGGTAGCCATTAACGCTTTAGAAACATCAATGTGGTGTTCAAGTTGCATTTTCCCTAAATAGTGGATAGAGGTATCCTTGGCATCCATCGCATTGGGAAAGTAGCCTTTTACAATTTGGTCAAATTTTCTTTGTAGCATAAGTTAGTATGATTAGAGGAGTAAAGACTTGCGAAGTTTTAAGACTCTTATTATCGCAGGGTAATCTGTTCTAAACTTCGTAAGTCTCGTCAAACTATCCAAAAAACTAGCAACCAAAATAAATTGAGATCGAGCTGATTCTAAGCATAAATTGACCAATTATCCTTAAAAGAATTGCCGGAAGCTATTACCGATTCTTCTAATTCACCCATCAGATAACGTCTGGGTTATCAGTCCAATCTAAAAATTGATCGTTTCAAACCCTGCTCCTTGATTGGAGGCGAACGGTGCACAATTCCGTAGTTGGTCTGATTACCCTTCATAATTCCTACATGAAACGAACCCATGTTCTGAATGTTGTAGGGGTCTTTCGCAATTTGCTCATTGGTGGTTTGTAAAGCTTTGCGATTGACTTGATGGTTGGGGAGCCACTGCGTACCGGGGCCATCGTACGTGCAGATGAGCCGTATCGGGTAGAGATCCACATGAAATTTACGGCAAGCATCATTTTCTACGGTCTGTAGCAGCAATTGGGTTTGAGAGCGATGGGTCAATTTCATGAAAAGATCAGTTAGCATGACCATGTCCTCGATAAGCCGAAAAGCACCTTCACTGTGAAGGGAAATATAATCGGACAGAGCCTCGCTAAGCTGCTCCCTAACCTGCCCCTGGTTAGCAGCTAGGCTGACCGGATGAAAGGGTGATAGATAGACTAACTGAATGAATGAGGCGATAGAGTGTTCCACTGTTCTCGGGCAAACCACCAGCTTGACATCAGGCTTTTAAATCTGCCGAAAAGCCTCTTCTAGATTCTCACAGATTACATGCTTGAGTGCGGATGCTTCCAGGGTGGGGAGCATGAGGTCAGGCTTAGGCATGTACCGGCCAGTTATCCTCAAAACGATGACCAGCAACTACGGCCCTTCCTTCTAGGCTATTCACCAAGCACTCACGCAGTTCGTGGCTAATGGATTCTTCGTCTAAATCTTGACCAATAATCACCAACTCATTCATCCGGTCGCCCCACTGCTCGTCCCACTTTTCCATGATAGCTTGGCGGTTTTCTACGTACCCCGGATTCAACAATCTTTCCTGCTTGGGTACTGATGCCCACCAGCGACCGTAAGCATCTGCCCGGGTTGATCCACCCGCTTGGCTCCAAATAAGTGCTTGGTCAGGGCGGGAAGCTAGCCAGAACAACCCTTTGCTGCGGATGACATTGCCCGGCCAGTTGCGATTCACATGTTGCCAGAAACGCTCGGGATGAAACGGTCGGTGATCCCGAAAAACAAAGGAAGAAATGCCGTATTCTTCCGTTTCCGGGGTATGCTCATTATTTAGTTCTTTGAGCCAACCCGCGGACTGTTCAGCCTGATCGTAGTCGAACATCCGGGTATTGAGAATTTCCTTAGGATCAATTTGGCTGTGCGTGGTGCGAATGATGCGGGCATCCGGGTTGAGCTTGGTCAGTACTACCTCCAGTAGGCGTAGCTGATTCTCATCCACCAAGTCGGTTTTGTTGAGCAAAATAACGTTAGCAAACTCTACCTGGTCGGTGAGCAGGTTCACAATGGTTCGCTGGTCTTGGGCATCATCGGTCATGCGCCGATCCAAGATGGTATCGGCACTGCCAAAGTCTCGGAAAAAGTTAAAGGCATCTACAACGGTCACCATCGTATCCAAGCGACTGAACAGGGTTAGATCAAATAGTTCATCTCCGGTAGCGAAAGAAAAGGTCTGGGCTACCGGAATAGGTTCGGAAATACCCGTGCTCTCGATTAGTAGGTAATCAAACTTCTTCACCTTTGCCAGTCGTTCCACCTCGATCATCAGATCTTCCCGTAGAGTGCAGCAGATGCAGCCGTTGCTCATCTCCACCAGTTTTTCATCGGTACGAGAGAGTTTTATTTCATTTTGCACCAGTTGGCCGTCTACATTCACCTCGCTCATATCGTTGACGATTACCGCTACTTTCAATCCTTGGCGGTTATGCAACACATGGTTGAGTAGTGTGGTTTTACCCGCTCCCAGAAAACCACTGAGCACAGTTACGGGCAATTTTTCGCTTTCAAGCATTTTGTTTAGTGTTTTTGAGGGAATGAATATAGTTAGAAAGTGCTGCTCGGGCTTGCTGCACCTGTTTCCAGTTAACCAAATGGGCGATAGCAACGAGTACCGCTCCAGAAGAGGTAAGCACGGATTCCGGTTCTAAAAAGCGACCGGAACCAATTAGCAAAAACCCCAGAAGGACGAGAATCAATGCTAGTGGCTTACGATGGTATCTCCGGTAGCCGGGTATCAAAGCGTAGCAAGCGATACAGAAACTTATCAAAATTAAGGTGTACTCTATCCAGGGATTACGTAGGAACTGAAGTCCCGCCAACGGAGCCAGCGTGAGCAAAAAAGGTAAGGCCGCGCAATGTAGGGCACACAGCAGGGAGGCACTGAAGCCCACAAAATCAGAGTGAAGCCCTACGAATTTATTCTTCATGTTAGATTGATTTTGGTGCAATGAAATTGCAAATATAGCGGTAATTATAACTAATGCAACATTGTTGCGTTTATTAAAAACTTGATCTATACTAATTGTGTTAACCATATTGGGTCCTACACCAACTAATAGAATATGGAAGCTATTATTGCCGTTGTCGGCTTCTTAGGAGCAGGAAAAACTACATTGCTAAAACAGTTAGTGACTAGCTATCTTGATGAAGACTGGAATCCATTCGTCATCTTAAATGATTATGAAAATGCCAACCTTGATGTACAGCAATTTCTGGAGAAAATGGAGGCAAAATGGGTAAGAGCGCTCAGTGGCAGTTGCATTTGCTGTAGTGGCATACAAGAACTGAGGGAATTCGTCAACAGTATCCCGGAGCGCAAGCACGGAGTTACGCTCATTGAAGCTAATGGTACTTCTGATTCCTGTTCACTAATGGGCTTCCTTGGGGTTGGACTTAACGATCGGTTTTTACCACCCATTCAAGTATCGGTGGTAGATGTCAAAAACTGGCAGCAACGCGGAGAGCACAATGAGCTGGAAGCAAATCAGGTTCAGGTATCTTCTCTAATTGTATTAACCCATCTTGAAAATGTATCGGCGGATAGACAAACTTTCGTGATTACAGATCTCCAGCGACTCAATCCATTGGCAGAAATTATTACCGCAGACGAAGTTGATGTTTCTCTTCTGCCTAAACTCTTGCCTTCTAAAAACAATGCACAAAAGCTTGATCACCTTAAAGCCCATTGGGCTTCATATTCTACTGATTTACCCAATTTGCCTGACCTAGCGTGCATTTATCATTTATGCGAAAGACTGCCTGAGAGCATCCTTAGAGTAAAGGGTTGTACCCAAATTGGGAACGAAGAACGATTCACCTACTTTGAGCGAACCCCCGATGGCGAATTGTATATCAGACCCTATAACGGAGTGCCGGTTACTGGGCCAAAGCTACTGACGGTTGGTCCTGGAAGTGATTTATCAGTGCTTCAACACGCTATTGAAGGCAGTCTCATTGAAGCAGAGTTACGGGCTCAATAATAAGTAGAATGTTTAGAAGCAACTATGTTGCGTTTGCGTAACTAATTTGTAGGTTTGCAACAATGTTGTGTTCTTCGGGTTCATATTCATGGTCACTAAAAGAGAAGCTTGAAAATGGAATTAGTATTCTGTTGGCAATGCTTATGCTTTTGAGCGTATTTAGTTCGGCCATCTCTTTAATGACATTCCACTGGCAATTTGATACTCACTTAGCGGAATGCCAACTAGACCGTCACCACGCCGAAGGTTGACAGGCCAGTTGCATACTTAAGGAAATGATACCCGAGCCACCGGAGGCAACAACAGAAAAGACTATTACCTTCACCTACTCTTTTCCGGCTTTATTTTTTCAAAACTATCAGTCGGTCTCGACATCGCTATTGAGTAAGATTACTGTGGTGAACTGCTTTGTCCATCATCTTACGCTCTATTCTCCGCCCGATTTAGGAATGCATTCCCCTCCTCCCGAACTGGGCTAATTCCCAGTCAGTATGCTTTCCTTACCATTAGGTAATTAACCTGCTTTCAAAAGCAGAGTTGGTTGAAGCTTTAAGGCTTTCAGACAATTGCCTTTCTATTCACCTTTAGCAAGGTTTTCACAATCCGGTCTTTACTGTTCCGCCCGAATATCGGTGTCTGGAAAAATATTGAATAAATACAATGAAGAAATATCTCCTGGTTAGTTGGTGCCTCTTTAGGGTATGTTGCTACGCCCATGCTACCCAAGGCAGACAGTTTTCAGACTCCTGTGCCTATGAAATCCGCGGCAGTATTCTGGATGCGGAAACCCAACAGCCTATCCCCTTTGCCACGGTAATGATCAAAAATACCCGGAAAGGAGTTGAAGCCAATAAACAGGGAAAGTTTTTGCTGGAAAACCTTTGTAAAAAAGAATACACCCTGGTGTGTTCCAGTGTCGGCTACGAAAATTACCGTAAGCGCATTTCTCTAAGTGAGGATACGGAGATGAATGTCCGGATGACGCCCAAGATGGTGAGCCTCAGTGAAGTAGTGGTTTCCGCTAATTATGAGGAGCAACGTAAACAAGAAGAAGCCCTCAGCCTGGAAATCGTCAATAGCGATTATCTCAAACAGCACCAGGGAGGCAGCCTTATGAACTCCCTGGATCGGTTGGCGGGGGTCACTACCATGGACATTGGTTCCGGGCAGTCCAAACCGGTGATTCGCGGACTTGGCTTCAATAGGGTGGTGGTGGTAGAAAACGGCATTAAGCACGAAGGCCAACAGTGGGGGGTAGATCATGGACTGGAGATCGATCAATATGCCGTTGACAATGTAGAGGTTATCAGAGGCCCTTCTTCACTGAGGTACGGCTCCGATGCCATTGGGGGAGTGATCAATGTTAAACAGGATCAATTGCCCGAGCAAAATACGCTCTCAGGAACCGTTGATCTTACCGGAAAAACGAACAATAACCTGTTAGGAACCTCCATTTCTCTGGCCGGCCGAGGAGATGTTTTTTTTGCTACTTTTCGGGCCACATTACTCGACTACGGCGACTATAAAGTGCCAACCGATAGCGTGGATATCTATAACTTCCGGGCACCACTCTACAAAAATCATTTGCGTAATACGGCCGGTCACGAACACGACCTGCATTTCTCGTTTGGCTACACTAAGCCTACCTTTCAAAGTAGATTCTACGTCAGCAACATCCAGAGTAAGAGCGGCTTCTTTGCCAATGCTCACGGCCTTGAACCCAGAAATGTAGACGAGGAGTTTCATGACCAATCTAACCGGGACATTCACTATCCCTACCAACAGGTTAACCACTTCAAGGTAATCAACAAAAGCCAGTGGGAGTGGAAAAAATACGAGTTAAAAAGTGAAGTGGGTTTTCAACGAAATTTTCGGCAAGAGTGGAGCCAATACGTAAGTCATGGCTTTATGCCAGCTGTTTATCAGGGGGAAGAGGGCTTTAATCCTGAGCTGGAGCGTCAGTTTGATAAATACGTGTATTCAGCCAATGTTGAGGGAGCGTACTTTCATTCGGATCGAACGTCGGTCACGGTAGGGGTCAATGGTTCGTACCAGGATAATCGTATTGGAGGGAGAGGTTTTATTATCCCCGCCTTTCGCCAGCTCAACGTAGGCAGCTTTGTTTTAGCCCGACATCGCTTTACCGAAAAAAGCACCTTGCAGGCGGGTATCCGGTACGATTACGGGAATACCCAAATAGACAGCTACCAGGATTGGTTCACTTCACCAGCTATTTTCGGAACAGATACTACTGACCAATACTTGCAGCGAGCTAGTGATTTGAACCGAAATTTTTCCAACGTATCCTGGTCAATCGGGTACAATTACCATACGCCCCACTGGTCGTTTAAAACCAACCTGGGGAAAAGCTTTCGTATGCCCATTGCGAAAGAACTCGGTGCCAATGGGGTGAACTATCACCGCTTTAGCTTTGAAGTAGGCGACCCGGACCTCTCTCCGGAAGTGGCCTATCAAGTAGATGCAGGGCTGGAATATCGTTCGGAAAGATTCGCTCTGGGGCTTACTCCTTTTGCCAATTATTTTTCCAATTATATTTACCTCAACCCCACGGCGGAGCACGACCGGCTCTACGGTAGTGGCAATCAGGTATTCTACTATTCCCAGGCCAGAGTATTTCGCTCCGGAGGTGAAATTCATGGTCACTATCAGATCATTAGTCCATTAAGCATTGGCCTAGTGGGCGAATATGTCTACCAAATTCAGTTGTCGGGCGAAAAGAAGGGCTTTACCCTACCCTTCTCACCGCCGGCATCGGTCATTTTTAATCTGAGGTACGAAAGGGATGAATGGAAATTACTGAAGAACCCTTATGTGTCGGTGGACTATAAAGTAGCGGCATCCCAGACCCGTATTGTGCCTCCGGAAGAGGTAACGGACGGCTACCAAGCAGTAAACCTCGGTATGGGAGGGGAAGTAAAGTTGCCCGAACGCAGCCTTAGCATTTCGCTACAGGTGCAAAACCTGTTCAATACTCAATACTTTAACCACACCAGCTTCTACCGACTGATTAATGTACCTGAACCGGGACGGAATTTTATCCTGAATATTTCAATACCATTTTCAAGAAGAATATAAAAAAATTTTATGTCTAACTATTTAAATTTTAAAATGATCAAAAGAAGAGTAGTACTATTAAGCGCAGTATTTGCCACCGGAGTGATTTTCGCTTCTTGTGAGGAAGACGAAACCGTCGACACCCAAGGACCGGCTATTAGTGGTTTAGAAGTTGGTCACGATGGAGAGCTCCACGTAGGTGAAGACGTGCATCTTGAATTTACGGTGACTGACAATAACCTGCTCGCCTATTACGAAATTGAAATCCATGCCGAAGGCGAAGATCACGATCACGGACGTTTCGCTGAAGAGCACTGGGAGTTTGAACAACGGTTTACTGAGGTCGATGGGTTAAGAAACCTGGACGTACACCATCATGAACCCTGCAGGGTGACCTGGTAAACGAAGGCATCTTGGTCGCAATCAACCAGTATATTGTCTATTTTCAGGAAATCTCCTGAGGTTTCTCCTTTCACCCAAATCTGGTCACGGGAAGTACTCCAGAAGGTAGCCAAGCCCGTTTGTATCGTCTGTTGTAGTGCTTCTTCATTGATGGAAGCCAACATCAGAAGCTGCCCAGTATCGGTTTCCTGCACGGCTACCGGTAGCAGACCTCCGCGCTTACTAAACTGAGGTGCAATTTGAAGTCCTTCTTCCAGGTCTATCGCTGTACAATTATCTACCGAACTCATACGTATTTATTTTTCTTTTACTTGGTTGACTTCTTCTGCTATTGCCTTAATTTCTTCTAGCAGATGTTGCTGAACTTGCAAGTGTTGCTCGGGGGTCAGTTTCGTTTGCTCACCATGATCATGGTCGTGGTCGTGATCATGCCCCGAATGGTCATGGTCATGATCATGGTCGTGCTCAAAGCCGGGTACCTCTACTAGCTGTTCATCCCACTCTTTCAGCGAGCGGCTGATAGACTCCAAATCCGCTGTATAGGTATTTACAAACAAGGAATCCTCATTGGCTTTCAGTTGGTCTATTTGCTTATCCGCCATCTGACGAATTTCTACGGCTTCCTGATGAAGCTCAAAAGCTTGTTGCAAGTTTTCATCTGTTTTCTTACTATCTCCACAAGCCACGACCAGAGATGTCATTCCAAGGGTGAGGGCGAGCAGCGTACCGTAGTTGGAAAAGTATTTTTTTTGTATCATTTGCTTCCAGTTATAGATAGTTCATTCCTATGCAAATATATGGTTAATCATAATAATTGCAACCATGTTGCGTTTGATAGCTTTACTCGCTACATTTGGCTGGAATATAACGTTGATGTTCAAGACTCATTCACTGTCTTTTGCTTATAACCAACAAGCAAGTTTCCACTTCCCGGATATTGAGCTGGATGCTGGGGGAAATCTGCTGATATTGGGTGAGTCAGGGATCGGTAAAACCACCTTATTGCACCTAATGGCGGGGTTATTACAACCTCAGTCAGGCCGGGTAGAACTCATGGGTACTCTCATTCATGAACTTTCTTCAAGTCAATTGGACTGTTTTCGGGGTAGCCATATTGGTTTGGTGTTTCAACGACTCCACTTCGTCCGCGCCCTTTCTTTGCAGGAAAACCTAGCTTTGGTGCAACATTTGGCTCGGAAACCAGTAGACAAATCGCGCATCAAAGATGTGCTCGACGGCTTGGGAATTGGCCATAAATTATCCGAAAAACCGCATCGGCTCAGTCAGGGTGAGCAACAACGGGCAGCTATTGCGCTGGCGGTAGTCAATCGCCCTCAACTTATCCTAGCCGATGAGCCTACCTCTAGCCTGGACGATAAAAACGCCAATCGGGCAGCCCGCCTGCTACAAGAACAGGCGTTCACCACTGAAGCACAGTTAATCATTATCACCCACGACCAACGGTTGAAAGCGCAGTTTTCCAATACCCTGACGTTATGAATATTTTCCGCCTCAGCTTACGAAATATGACCAGCCGTCCGCTCAGTACTACCCTGAGCCTGGTACTGCTAACACTAGGTGTAGGCATGATCGCTTTGTTGTTGCAGGTGAACCGCCATATTCAGCAACAGATGGAAAACAATATTCGGGGTATCGACATGGTGGTAGGAGCCAAAGGTAGTCCTCTGCAACTGATTCTCTCAGCGGTCTACCATATTGATGCCCCTACTGGTAACATTGCCCTGCATGAAGCGGAGCAACTTCAAAACAATAGGCTGGTAGCTTATGGTATTCCCCTTTCCTACGGAGACAGCTATGAGGGCTACCGGATTGTCGGTACCGATCATCAGTACCCTGAACTCTACGCTGCTACACTTGCTGAAGGCCAGCTCTGGCAAGCTCCTTTTGAAGTGACGGTGGGAGCGACGACAGCCAACCTCCTGAACCTGAAGATTGGCGACAATTTTGTGGGGGCGCACGGACTAACCGAAGGTGGGGAAGTGCATGACGAACACGCGTATCAGGTAGTAGGCGTATTTGACTACACCAATTCAGTACTGGATCAACTGATTCTTACCGCTACTGAAAGTGTATGGGCAGCCCACCACCATGAAGAAGAGCATGAGGGGGAAGAGCACGGACACGGAGAAGAAGAAGAACGCCATGAACATCAGGAGGGAGAGGAACATCATGAGCATGAGGAAGAACACAAACATGAAGAAGGGGAAGAGCACCACGAACACGATGGAGAGCACGAACATGATGAACACGAAGAAGAGCGGGAAATTACTGCAATGCTGGTGAAGTTCCGAAGCCCGATGGGGATAGTACAACTTCCCCGTAGGGTGAACGAAGACACCAATATGCAGGCGGCAGTGCCCGCTTATGAGATCAGTCGGCTGTTCAGCCTGATGGGGGTTGGGGTAGATACGCTCAGCACTATCGCACTAGTGATTATGGCTGTTTCAGGACTTAGTGTTTTCATCAGCCTGTACAACGCCTTGAAAGACCGACAGTACGAAATGGCTTTAATGCGAACCTACGGAGCCAGTCGTTGGCAGTTGGTAGGGTTGGTACTCCAGGAGGGTTTATTGTTGACCTTGGTCGGTTTTTTGCTGGGTATTTTAGTGAGTCGTCTGGGGCTATGGTTAATATCCGGTCTGATGGAAGCGAGCTACCACTACTCCTTTTCAGGATGGGGCTGGTTGGTCGAAGAATGGTGGTTACTGGTGAGTGCTTTAGCTATTGGGCTACTAGCTTCCCTACTTCCAGCGATTCGCGTATTTCGTATCAACATCTCCAAAACATTAGCCGATGCTTAGACTGACGATCGTATTTTTACTGTTTATCGCTACTCCGGGTTGGTCACAAACCGAGATTACCTGGCTAACCCTAACGGATGTAAAATTCACCCGAAAATACTTTGAGGAGGTAGACGAATATCTCTTTTACCCTCAGTTCGGGGCTACCGTGAAAGACCTGGAAGGCAAAGAGGTATACTTGCAAGGCTATATGCTGCCAATTGCCCCGGAAGAAGATATTTACATTCTTTCCCGTTATCCTTTTGCCTCCTGCTTTTTCTGCGGGGCTAGCGGTCCGGAATCCATTGTGGAGTTGAAGCTTAAACCCGGTCATCCGAAGTTCCAAATGGACCAGACGGTAACCATTCTAGGTAAATTACGGCTCAACCAGGATGATATTAATGAGTGCAATTTCATATTTGAAGAGGCTGAGGTTTACGAAGATTGATCGATAGTATACTTGTAATGGTTCAAAAGAACCACGTGGCCACAGAAATATACTCACTTACCCAATCATTCTTTTAAAAGTATCTGTGGTATGTTAGGTTTTCCCTACGAAAATATAACGAACAAATGTAATATTGCGCTTACCTGATATTACTTGGTAACAAAAGAAAATTATGGCAAAAAAATCACTTCTATCAATCTTATTTTTCTTACTAGTTTTTACACAAGGGTATTCGCAAGAAACCAAAACATTAAGACTGAAAATAGAGGATATTATAAGTTCTAAAAACGCGATTGTTGGAGTTGCGATTAATGGGATGGACGTTAAAGACACGCTGAGTATTAATGGTCAAAGGCACTTTCCGATGCAAAGTGTATTCAAGTTTCCCATTGCGTTGACCGTTTTATCTGAAATGGACAAAGGCAATCTTTCTTTTGACCAAAAAATTGACATCAAGAAAAGTGAGTTATTACCTGGGTTATGGAGTCCAATACGAGAAAAATATCCAGAAGGGGGCACACTTACCATAGCGGAAATTCTAGAATATACCGTTGCTTTGAGTGATAATGTAGGTTGCGATGTACTGCTAAACCTTCTTGGAGGGCCTCAAGTGGTAGAAAACTACTTTTCTAGTCTCGGTTTTAAAGATTTTTCGGTTAAAATAAACGAAGAGACTATGCAAAATAATTGGGATTTGCAGTTTCTAAATTGGACAACGCCAAAAGAAGCAAACAGAATATTAGCAACATTTTATGAGAACAAAAGCGGGTTGCTCTCCGAAGAAAGCTATGACTTTGTGTGGGATGTAATGAAAGGAACCAAAACAGGTAAGGGCCGATTAAAGGGACAATTGCCTAAAGAAACGGTAATTGCTCATAAAACAGGGTGGTCAGGAGCACATAAAGAAACAGGAATAACGGCCGCAGTCAATAATATTGGGATTGTTTTTCTGCCCAATGGAAAGCACTTCACCATAAGCGTTTTTGTCACTGAATCAGCAGAAAATCTTGAAACCAGTGAGAAAATAATAGCTGATATTTCGAAAGCAACTTGGGATTATTTCACAGACAAATAGCTACATAGCCTGCCCCCTACTGGTTGCAGCGAGACGCTACGACCAGTAGGGGTATAACACCGAACGCACCCATCGGCACGTTTATTCAGCCGTTGCAATCAACTGTCTACTCCACATTTACCCATAAGAAACTTAATGCCTATGGTAGTTATTAAAGCGTTAGACTTTACAGTGAAGATTGATGAGCTTCAAAAACACCAGCTCGTAGCCAAAACCTATTCTGATGAAATATCATCAAACCAAGTCCTCTTAAAAGTCGATAAGTTTTCGTTTACCTCCAACAATATCACCTATGGTATCGTAGGGGAGCGAATGAGCTATTGGAAATTTTTTCCAACTCAATCTGGCTACGGAATTATTCCAGCCTGGGGCTTTGCCAGCGTCATTATCTCCAATCATCCGGATGTAAAGGTGGGCCAGCGATTTTATGGCTACTATCCAATGAGTACCCATTTACTGGTGACCATTGACCATGTTAGTAGCAAAGGTTTTGTGGATAAGACTGAGCACCGTCAAGGACTACCACCAATCTATAATTTCTATACCAATACAGAGCATGACCCTAATTTTACCCCAGAAACTGAAAACCTGATTTCCATATTTCGTCCCTTGTTTATTACATCTTTTTTGATCGATGATCATTTGGCAGCGCAGGATTTTTACCAAGCCACTCAACTAATCGTCACCAGTGCATCTAGCAAAACTGCTCAAGCAGTGGCGTGCCTGTTAGCGCATAGAAAAAAAGAGGACGGATTGAGATTCAACCTTTTGGGGCTTACCTCAAACAAAAATGTAGCATTTGTCAAGCAACTAGGTTGGTACGATCAAACAATGAGTTACGACGAAATTTCTCATCTGAATGCTAGCGAAAAATCCATTGTCGTGGATTTTACCGGCAATTACCAAACTCAATTTCAATTACAAACGCTGCTAAATGGCAACCTGGTCTATAACTGTTTGGTAGGACTGGTTGATTGGCAAAATCTAACAGGCGAAAACCCATTACCTCAAAAGGGAAAACTCTTCTTTGCTCCTACGTATGCCGAGAAGCGACAAAAAGAATGGGGGGCAGCAAAGTTTCATCAAAACACTGGAATGGCTTGGCAACAGTTTATAGACGCTATTCAACCAATAATCTCAATTGAAGAACATAGTGGAACTGAGGGGCTGGAACAGTTATATTTAGATACGTTAAACGGAAAAATTGACCCTAGACACGGTAATATCGTGAGGTTGAACAAACGTGGCGACTGATGTAGCTCGCCCCCACTAGTCGTAGGGCCCGAGTCTCGCTACGACCAGGAAGCGTGCTAACTTACACTACCAACCGTAGAACACTCCTTTGGTTCGATACACTCCCTTCGCCTGAAACAACAGAAAAACGTTGAGGCAGTGAAGTAAGGGCGTTGGTATCAAAAGTTTCGGTAAAAGTGAAGCTAATCACCCCAATATGAAGCCCGTGAGCAAGGTTACTGGTTTTGATCCACTCAGAACTTGTTCTGCCATTTCGTTAGCCAAGTTGCTGTATCTGATTGAGCAACGCCCCCTGAATGGTGACCACCGCTGATCGGGGGATACTATTGGGTTCGCCTGGCCAATGGCTCGTGAGTGATTCCAGAGACGACGATTGTTCGCCGGGGTGCTGAACGCTTAGAAATAGAGTGCTTCCATCCGGGGAGAAGCAGGGGCCCGTAAACTCAGCGTCTACCGGGGCACTCGCCATTTGAATCACTTCTCCGGCTTGGGGGCCGTCACGCATCACCAAGAACAGACCATTATTTCTGAACGCGCTGTACGGGGGCTGATTCATCTTGGAACCGGAGATGTCAGAGGTAAACCACAGATTGCCCGCCCGGTCGAATACCATATTATCGGGAGAAGCGAAGCCGGTATCTTCCCCGCCCGTCAGATACGTAGCAGCCTTAAAAGTTAACGCAGCATGGTCGCCGTTTTCTTCCTCAATCTTGAGAATAGAACCAAAGAAGTTTTCTCGAGGAATATTGTTGGTCAGCGCGACTAGCACATCGCCACTTACTGGGTCAATCTCAATATCTTCGGGACGGTCGAGCCGCGTAGCTCCCAGAATCTTGGCCGATTCTCGCAAGTAGACGAGGGCTTCGGTCTGGGTCTTAAACTGCGTCATCAGCAGCGGCTGTTGATTCACGTCTACCGGAATCCACATGCCTACGTCTAAGTTGGCTACGTACAGCGTACCTTCCCGCAGCGAGCCGGGTTGGCTGGAGATGAATTTGTACAGATGTTCGTCGTTTTTATCGTCTCCGGTGTAGACCACCAGTCGCCCATCGGCTAGCTCTTTGACCGTGGCGCATTCGTGGGAGCAGCGACCCAGAGCCACGTGTTTCTGGGCGGCTCCGGTGGTGGGATCTACTTCTACCACCCAGCCATAGTGCTCCGGCGGATTGGCGTAGAATTTTTCCCAGCCTTCGGTACTCGGCGTAATGCTTCGGTTGCTAGAAGAACGATCACTGTAGAAATGTTGATAGTTTTCTTCGCAGGTAAGCACCGTGCCCCAGGGAGTAACTCCACCCGCGCAGTTGCCTAGCGTACCCATTGCTGTGCGTTTTCCTTCTATCGGAGTCCCCCAGTTAAAGGGAATTTCGGTAAGCCCAGTAATGCGTTTATTATCCGGGTGGGGTACAACTGACCATTGGCTATTTTCTTTTTTCACCCGTACCAAAGAACCCCCGACAGCGTACATTTCCTTCTCTACCTGTTCCTTGGTCTTTCCGGTAACCGCTTTCTGATGAATCATTAAGGAGTTAATGTACTCATGATTCACCCACAGGGTACCCTCATCGGTTTTTTGCTTATCAGGCACAAAGGCGATGAAATCGTTATTGAATCCGAAAGTGTCTTGCTCACTGATAGGATCGCCCCACTGAATTAATAAATTATAATCCAGCTCTTCAGCTAACACTAAAGCATCATCGGAAGAAGGGGCAATGCCCCGAACTGACTTAGAGTTTACTTTCTTAGCTGCACATCCGCTGACGGCGTACGGTAATAAGGAGGCTGAAACTGTGCCTTTAGTTAGTATTTCCAGAAATTTACGTCGGTTAGGTAGCATTGTGATATAGGGTTGGAGAACACAATTTATTCTTAAAGAATTGAGTAGACTCTACCTACAAAAATAAGGAAGCAATCAAAAAACGCAACAATGTTGCATTATAAAAGCGCAGCATTGGCTAAATTAATCTCTTTTCGGCCAGATACCAGCTGTTTTAAAACAGTGAAGTGACTTAAAGTTTTGAGATCGGAATGAGTAAAATCCCCCTCCCCTCGTGCCGCGGCGGCTTTGAAACAGAGCTGCCGTGGAACGGGATTGAGGGGGATTTGCTACTTCGGGTAGTATGATTGGCCGTGAACCCGATAGTGCTATAGTAAACAATCTAAATCGCTTCTATGTCAGTTTAGGTCCCAGAACAACGAATTATTTAAATCATCATCGGCTGCTATTCTGGCATAATTTACTTCATTGAAAGTTTGTTCGGAACCAGGAATGTTGAAACGAACCGGAGGTAGCGTTTGAATATTGCTATTATCAGGTTCAAAAACCAAATCAATTTGATCCAATCGTCTAAACTCTGCCCAATTTTCATAAGGTTGAATAATGTTGTAGTGAACCCACTTTTGTCTAGCGATAAGTTCTAATTTTTCATCATTCGTAGTAGCAGCATCCCAGCTTACGTCAGCTCCGGCCAGGTAGGCGGATACGTCTTCCTCAGTTGGAGTGATTGGTTCAGGAGCCGGACCAACATCGTTGGTTACAGCTCTGATTCTTACGTAGTGATCTACCGAATGAGCGACAGACGATTCATAGGAGGCTTTACCCATAGCATCATCACCCGACTTCAGATAGTATTCGGCCTTATACAGATCAACTTCAGCAGCGTTAATAATTAGTCCCGGGAAAAAGCGGTTCCTGGCGTAGGTGCCACGGTTAAACTGGGCGATTAAACCATCACCTACATCATTAGCAACATCAGCAGCATCAGCGAGCTGATCAATCCCGTTATAAACCCCTTCTGCGTTTTCGCCTGGTTCCCAGATATAGGGCAGTCGGGGATCTCCCGTGCTGACCATCTGATCGAGAAAGGCTTGTCCCGCAAAGCTTGAATACCATCCTTCGGCATCATTCTCCAGCGTAGTGATATTTGAATTGACGGGTGTACCAAAATCCACAACATCAATCTGTATGTTCTGATCATTATCCTCAACGACCGGATAATCAGCAGCGTTGCTTACAATCTGTCCAATCTCAGTGGTGGCACGAGCACTAAATTCAGGAGCATCTTGAACTCTGGTAAGCATTCGTAACCGAAGAGAGTTGCAATACCTACGCCAGCTATCAACATCACCCTCATTCACGTAATCCTGAATAGTAAAGGACGACTGGACAACATCCGTCAACGCTATATCATTCAGGTCATCGGCGATCGTTGCCAGTTCATCCAACATAAACGTATAGATGGCACTGGGGTCGTCAAATTCCGCCAATGAAGCCACATAATCTCCACCGTTTTGGCTGAGTCTTCCGGCTTCCAGGAACGGAATGGCTCCGTATAGATCCGTAACTCGCTGGGTATAGTCATACATATATACCTTAGCAGCCAGCATAAAGATTTTCTTATCGGCCTGCTCAGTTTCAGGTGCATTATTATAGGTTTTCTCAAGCTCTCTAAACTGAAACAACGTTCCGTAATAGTTATTCCAAACCGCGTCTGAGCCAGACGATGGCGGTATATATTGGTTGGGTTCATTTTCCCAACCGATAATTTGCATGTATCGGTTTAAACTGGTTCGTAGTACAACAAAATAGTTTATATACGCTTTCAAAACGTATTCCCTATTTTGGTATAAAAATCCTGTGAACTGGCGATCAATCGAGGTACTTGCCAGTTTACCGGGATCTGCGTAGGCATCTTCAAAATCCGATTCAGTACAAGAAAAAAGAACCGAGATAATTAATACTGTTACTGATAATATCTTTTTCATATGTAGTTAGTCTGTTCTTTACAATTAGAAGCTAGCCCGTAACGTGAATCCCATAGACCTAAAAGCCGGATTGTTACCAGCGGTATTGATGTTTTGAAACCACCGGGTTCCGGAAGTAGTCTGCTCGGGATCTAGGTCTTTGACGGTTCTGTGCAGAAAGAATAGGTTTCTACCAAAAACGGAAACCGTCAGATCCCTTGCCCCAATCTTCTCAGAAATAGATCGGGGAATTGTGTACCCCAAAGAGAGCTCCCGCATTTTAATGTAGTTATTCTTTTTAACATACAATTCGTAACGGGATGATCCGTACTGGGGGCCGCCCCAGCCGTAGGTATTTAGATAATACACTGATTGCGAAATTACGTTCGTGTTAGGTTCTCCGTTTTGCAAAACACCTTCTACCAATATACCATCTTCGTACACCGTTTCACCGTTTGGTCCATTAGGCCCGGTAGCTGCGTCAATCTGAACACCTTTTCCGTTCTCATCAAGGTAGTAGGTAAGACCGCCACGCTCGGCGTTCATTGCTCCCAGACTTTCCTCAAGCAATCCACGACTAACCATCCAGTTTATACCGGTGGGCATAATGCTGGAGCCAAAGCTAAAATCCAGGAGAACATTTAGATTGAACCCTTTGTACGAAATATTATTGATGAAACCTCCGATCACATCAGGCATGGCATTTCCGGAGTTGATCCACTCATCTCCATCCAGTTGATATAATCCATTATCCTGAACAATCTTGTTACCGTTATCATCAGTTGCCACAGGGTGGGTGAAAATGTCTCCCATTGGGCGACCTACCACTGAACGTACCTCAGCCGCGTTTCCGTCGTAGTTTGCGTGAATGAGTTCGGTTGAATTATTTGCCAGTTTTTCTACTTCGTTGGTATTTCGGGCTAAGTTCAACATGGCATTCCAGTTGAAAGCCCCTCGGCTGATTACTTGAGCATCAATCGCTAACTCCAATCCTTGGTTCCTTAGCGTTCCGATGTTTGTCAGTATGGCCCCAGCACCCGTACTTCGCGCAATATCAAGGGGAAGAATCTGATCTCTGATCTGGGCGTTGTAGTACGCTAAGTCAAATCCTATTCTGTTATTAAAGAACCGTGCTTCTAAACCAATTTCAAATTCGTACTTCTGTTCCGGTCTGATAAAATCATTACCGAATGTGCCACTGGGGATAAACGTGTACAGCGGAGCAGCACTAGCCGCTTGGGTACCAAGTGTGCGCTGAGTATAGGCAACATTGGCCTGGTACACCCCAGGGTAATTACCTACCACACCATAACTTGCTCTGAGCTTACCGTAAGAAACACCAGCAGGTAGAGATAATAACTCCGAGAATATAAAGCTGGAATTGACTGAGGGGTAAAAAAATGAGTTGTTATCCGGATTCATGGTAGAAAAGCGGTCTCTTCTTCCGGTTCCTTCCACATACAGATAATCCCTAAAATTGAGTGATACTGTTCCAAAGTAGGCATCATTGACACGATTGACCCGTCTCAATTCGGTAATTGCTTGATTTAAAGAGGAGCTCAGATCAAAGAAATTCTCCGTGGCCAAACCATCGTTCGTTCTGGAAGACTGATAGGATTCTTCTTCCGCTCTCGCTGAGTATCCCGCCATGGCGGTGATGGCTAGATCATCCGTGATCTCTTCTTCATAGGTAAGCAATACGTCTCCGTAGAGGTTCTTTAATTCATTTTGATTAATACTGAAGCTTCCAGAGTTGCCAATCACTAAAGGGAACCTGGTAGCATTCTCATTCCGGATCGTTTCTGAAGTAAAATCATTGGCTAACCGCCCTCTCAAACTCAAATTATCAGTGAACTGGATAGTCTGAGTGATACTGGCCAAGATTCTATTATTAGTTTCAAATGATTGGTGCCTATTTAATCGCCACACATAGTCAGCAATGGCACTTCTGAAGGGGCCGTAAGCAGGATTGATGTTCTCATCGGGAGTAGCACTGGCCTGCGTGCCTGTTCTGAATTGGTAACCTAAACTGGTTTGATAATTATCAAAATACCATTCAGCTCGCTCAAAACGATTCATCATACCCCCAAAGTTGTTAATCATTCGGTCGACTTTGTAGGGTCGGTTTCTGGTGGACTGGTTAATGTACTGTACGGAAACATCGGTCTTGGACCACTCAGTCAAGTTAAAAGATGAATTCAGATTGAAGACATTTCTCTCGTTCTTTGAACCAAAACTGATCATCTGGTTATCCTGACGGGTGTAGGAAAGTCTCATATTCGCCCTTTCGTTTGCCGCAGACAAGGCCACATTGGTCATTTGAGAATTTGCATTCTGAAAAAGGTCTGCATACGAACTATTGGAAGGGGAGTAAGGTACAATATCGCCCGTCCAAGCACGTATAGGTTCACCGTCAAATTCAGGCCCATAGTTTACGCTGGTATTGATCAAAGTACGATTACCTTCACCATCGTCAATAAATTTATCATCGCCCTGACCGGCATCAGCTAATACTACAGGATATCCGGGCCCTCTCACATTTTGATATCTTGGCAAGTAAGCAATTCTGTCGTGCGTAAAGGAAGTAAAAACTTCTACTCCAAGTCCTTGTGTCCCTTTTCCTGATTTGGTGGTGATCATTACGACCCCATTATTGGCTTCAGAACCATAGAGTGCCGCGGCGGATGCTCCTTTCAGAATGGTGATGTCTTCGATATCAGCCGGGTTCAGGTCATTCAGGCCATTACCTCTGATTCTTTGATCTTCCCAATAGCTACCGTTGTTGAACTCGCCACTTCTGATGGGCACTCCGTTGAGGACGATTAGGGGCTGAGTGTTTCCTGTAATGGAAGAAAACCCTCTAATATTAAAACTAACGCCGGAGGTAGCTCCGCCAGGAGTAGACTGGATCTGGACTCCGGGTGCTCTTCCGTAAAGCGAAGCACCCAGGGTTGGTGCCGCTGTTCGGTTAATATCTGCGGCTTCAATCGTACTTACCGCATATCCGGTTTTCCTTTTGTCTTTCTCAATACCGTAAGCCGAGACAATCACTTCTTCAAGGGCAGACACATCGGGCGTTAGTGCTATATCAATAGTGGTTCGGTTGTCGATAGCCACGTCTTCGGTTAAATACCCCACATAGGAGAATGTCAGGGTTGTGGCCTGGTCAGGTACACTTAACCTATAGTTTCCATCAACATCGGTTACCGTTCCTGTACCCAAATCTTTTACTATTACATTCACCCCGGGCATGCCCACTCCCTCCGAATCAGTAACGGTTCCCGAAACAGTGATGGCTACGGTTTCTTCGGTAACGGAAGAAGACTGGTTTCGCAGTAATTTTCGTACGTTAATGTTAGAATTTACCCGTTTGAAACCAAGCCTAGTATCTTTTGATATACTGGTAAGTATGTCGTACAAGGACGTTCGTCGGTACTCATTGTTTAATGTGACACCTGGGTCAATATCTTTTTGATTGTATACAAAGCTAAAATCAGTAAGCTTTTCAATTTTTGAGAACACCTCTAGTATATTGTCATTTCTAAGCTCTAAGGTGAGGTAAACTTCTTTAGTGCCGGAGGTTTTCTGAGCAAGTCCTGGTGTAGTTGCAAGTAGCACACCCCCCAAGCTAATTTGCAAAATTAAAGTGATGAATAGATACATAAATAACCTGATAGAGATCTTTTTCATATCTTTAAGTTGTTTTAGTAGTGAAATCATTATTAAAACTTCTTTCAACAGTCAGCACTATGAATAGCATCTTGCCTTTTTGCCCACTTCATAGTATGACTGAAGAAAGAATCATCTAAGTAGCCCTATTCCTTTTGGGCTGCTTTTTTTATCCTGTATCAATGTATTGCATAGTAATTAATTTTTTAGTATTTGATTAAGACATGATCTTCATTGATCTGAAAGGAAAAGCCATTGATGTAGCTCAGAGAAGTAAGCACACTTTTTAGAGATTGATTGTCAAATTTAGCGTTAACGTTCCAAGCTTTTGGATCGCCTCCATCCACCTTAATGGGTATCCCGTACCAACGCTCCAGAATTTTTAAAACGGTGGCTTGGTTAGCATTTTCCAGATAGATCACGCCAGCCTTCCAGGCCAGCACCTTATCTGTATCGAAGAGCTCCTTTGATGCGTTACGCTGATTTCGATCATAATGTACTTGTTCGCCGGGGGCAAGATGATAGACCTCCGGGTTCAGGGACTCACCGATTGATTCATATCCCATACGTACCTTGCCAGTAGCGAGAGAGACACTAAAGAGACTATCGGTAGGATAAGCCATAACATTGAAACTAGTGCCCAAAACGGTAGTCGTAAGTTCACCGCTTATTACCTGAAAAGGGCGCAAAGAATCTTTCACCACTTCAAAAAACGCTTCTCCTTCCAGGATGACAGCTCGCTGGTTGGGCTGAAATGGTTTCGTATAGCTTATTTTACTTCCCGAATTGAGTATTACTTTAGAGCCATCAGCTAAAAATACCGTTAGTTTTTGTCCGTTTTTGGTTTCTTTAACGATTGACTCATAAACTACTGAAGGCAGTTCTTTATTCGCCAAATAATCGTAAGCAACATATACAAGGCCAACCATTAAAATAAAGCTGGCCGCTATTGCCATCAACATTGGTCTATACCTTACTTGCTGATAAAGAGGGCTCTCTTTCTTTTGCGGGTTATTTGCATACTCCATCAAAGGCACTGTCTTGCCCTCACCAGTTGGCTGCGGCCTAACCCTCTCTAACTCATCAATCCCTTCTTCTATGCTTTGGGTGATAGAAGTTATTTGTGTCTCGTTGAGCTTCACCGGCAACATTGGCAATTGCTGAACTAGCTCAATTGCTTGGACTACAAGCTCAGCTTTTTGAGGATGCGTTTCCAGCCACCTACCCCAATAAGCTTGCGGATCTTGATTATTTTCCAGCACCCATTCTCTGAAAGATTCGTTCAGCACAAAGTCCTCGACACTGTATTCTTCGTAGTTCATTTAGCGGCCCTTTACTGGTAAGAGCCACAGATCCCAAAAAGTTATTCACCCTTTTGCAAAAAAATCAGAATTTTTTTTACGCTTGAAGGAAAGACGATTTTTTCGCTACGCGCTATTGATCTAGAAAGGCATTAATCATCTACCAATACAGGAAGGTTCTTGGTCTGTTTACAGGAAAACTCCTATCAACCCTATAAATAGGCTGCTGAGCTCTTTACGAAGTGCAGCGAGTGCTTTCCAGGCTAGTGTGTACACCGACCGGATATTAATCTCCATAATGTCGGCTACCTCTTCGTAAGAGCACTGCTCATAAAACAGTAGATTGATTACCTCTCGTTGTCGTTCAGATAGGATTAATATAGCCTGCTGCACTCTCTTCTTATTCTCTAATTGCGTCTGTTGGGCTATCATACTACTTTCAAAGGATGAACAAGTTAATACCTCCTTAAATTTATGCTCCATATCGCAGACAAAGTATTTATGCCGACCTACCTCTTTGCTTATGTTGTTACGCAGGGCGCGAAACAGATAGGGTTTCACGTTAACCGCAGCAGGTAAATCACTTTTAGTCTTCCATAGAATGATGAAGAGCTCCTGTATCTGATCGGTTACTACTGCTTCATTAGGAATGATGTGATAGCCGTAATTATACAAATCATTCAAATACCGTCTATACAAGGTTTGGTAAGCTGCCCGATCCCCTTTCCGAAACCTATCCCATAGTACTTCATCAGCAGATGGTAGATTTAAGTTTTCTGACTGGGTAGGAGAGCTAATCATAGATTCCATCAAGTAAGTGCAAAATCAGTATAATGTATGCATTAAAAACTGTTTTCCAAAGGATATGGCACCATCGCAGTGACGAACACATTAAAATCTGGATACACTGATTTTAGAAAAAATAGGGAATCATAAAAAACCGTAGAGCACTTTTAATGTCCTTTGATATCAATAGATGTTTCAGTATTGCTACGGTTTTGATTTCCTTCTTACCTTTTAAAGTGTTTGACCCAAACCATTACACCACATTTTTTTCATAATCTCATCATTCAAAGGAGTTTGCTCTGGCGTTAACACATCTTTCCAAGCTTGTAAGTCAATGGTTCATTAACTTTTTTAAGCAAGACTTCATTAAAAAAAATACGATGTCTCCTGCTTGATTTCTTTTAGTACAAAATAGCTTTCCAAAACACCAATATTGGATATATTGGATAGTTTAGTTCTCACAAATTCATGGTAATCTTCTAAACTGCTCACATTGATTTTCAGGAAAAAATCGACTTTCCCCGCCATATGGAAACATTCTTGTACTTCGCTCAAGCGGGTAATTTCCTGGTCAAACTGGTCGATAAAGCCCTCGTTGTGATAGCGTAAGGAGACCATACATATTGCTGTAACTGGCAAATTAAGCTTTTTCTTATCTAGTATGGCTACGTACTTCTTTATGTACCCCAGCTTTTCCAGTCGCCGAATCCGCTCGTAGGCTGGTGAATTGGTAAGGTTAAGGTGTTCTGCCACTTCCTTGGTCGTTTTCTTTGCATCGCTCTGAAGTAGCCTTAAAATCTCTAAATCGGTATCATCAAGTCTTTCCATAGGAGTAAAATATTCTACTATAGTATCGGCTAAAGCCACAATAAAGATAAATTATCTTAAAACATACGTAATAAAAGATTATATACCTTAATTTATGAATAATCGTAGAATATTTTTCCTAATTTTTTCAATCGATGTACATTTGTGAAAATAATCAAGCAGTGAAAAAGAATAGTATATTAATCACGGGTGCTTCAGGACAACTAGGTAGTGTGCTAGTAGAAGCTATTATCGGCATCTACGGTAGCAATTCTGTAATTGCTACAGATATTAAGCCTATTGAGAACAGTAACTGCCACACTAAATTGTTGGATGCCACTGACCAGGAGGCTATTGTTCAGATAATTCTCAAACACAATGTTACAGAAATATATCATTTAGCTGCTGTACTTTCAGCTAACGGTGAAGCCCACCCAACTCGCACTTGGGACGTTAATATGGTGTCTTGGCTTAATGTGCTGGAGGCAAGTAGACGGTGCCAGGTTCAGAAGGTGTTTTTCCCTAGTTCTATCGCAGTTTATGGTGGTCAATTTGAACGGGAAAATACCCCACAAAATAGTGCACTTAATCCGGCTACAGTATACGGTATGAGTAAAGTGTCTGGTGAGCAGTGGGGGCAGTACTACTTTTCCAGATACGGTCTTGACGTGCGATCGCTACGATACCCTGGCATTATCAGTTACCAGTCGCTACCCGGTGGGGGTACTACCGACTACGCGGTTGATATCTATCATAAAGCTGTTTCGCAAACTAGTTTCAACTGCTACCTTAAGCCCGACACGAAATTACCCATGATTTACGTAGATGATGCCGTGAGAGCTACATTAGAGTTAATGCATTTTCCAGAGGCATCTGTCAAAACCCGCGCATCTTACAATATTCAAGGGGTGAGTTTTACTCCGGAGGATGTTGTTGCTTCTATTCAATTATGGTACCCTGGTTTTACCGCCAGTTACCAGCCTGATTTCCGGCAAGCTATTGCTGATCAGTGGCCTTCTTCACTGGATGACCGCGAAGCCAGAACCGACTGGCACTGGAAACCAAAGTACACGCTGAAAAAAATCTCGCGAAAAATGATTGGTAACCTGAAAGCACTTAAGAATGCTTCTATCAAAAATGAGGACTATGTTACTCTATAGCTGGGTCAGAGTATGTTAAGGAATATGAAATGCTCTAAAAGGGTGGTTTTATGCTCGCTAGTATGTAGCCGACTCGGAGGGTATAGTAGAATCTTGAACTTGAAGCTGGGGGATTCGATATTTTTTTGCTAACGCAGCCATGCCAATTTTCTGGTGCTCTCTTTTCATAGCCATCGGTGCTATTCCAAACTCGCTTTTAAAACACTTAGTAAAGTACTTAGAATCTTTGTAGCCAACCATGTAAGCAGCTTCAGAAATATTGTAGCTGTTCTCTACAATAAGGATTACCGCATGTTGTAACCTCATAATTTTGAAATACTCTAACGGTGTTTTACCGACCACCTGTTGGCATCTTCGGTAAATTCCGGAGTAGCTCATATTCATGCTATCGGCCAAATCCTCTAATCTAAACTCAGCGTTTTCAAGTTCCTTATTTAGTTCAGAAGCAAGCCGCTCTAAAAACTGTTCATCCTTCGACGACACATTCTCGGTACGAGGAGCACTCAGAACATCAGCGCGGTGTTTGGTGATTGTTTTATCTTTATTGTCCAAGATATTACTAACCCGCAATAACAATTCGTGGGGAGCAAATGGTTTCTGTATGTAAGCCAAGGCCCCCGATGCAAAGCCAGAAAGCTTGGCTTCTGCCGTATTTTTAGCCGTAAGTAGCAGTATTGGAATATGAGCAGTCGCTTTAGCTTTTAGTAGTTTTTTACTCATACTGATGCCATCCATTACGGGCATCATTATGTCGCTCACAATAACATCAGGAGATTTTTTTCGGGCAAACTCAATTCCTTCCTCACCATTTTCGGCAATGAGCACGTAAAATTGACTCGAAAACAGGCCTTGCAAAAAGATTTGCATCTCCACATTATCTTCCACGATCAGTATTGTTCCTCGCTTTTTGGTAGTTTCTTGGGTAATTTCGTTCGATTCATCAGCGAGGAACGATACTTCAGCAAGTGGTTGAGAGGTATTTGTTTGGGGAATGGGTAATGGAACCTCTTTGCCAGCAGAAAAAATATTACCTTTCTTTAGAAGTACCACAAAGGAGGTGCCTTGCTCAGAAGATGAAACTTTGATGCTTCCGTGATGAAGATCAATCAACTCCTTACTAAATGCCAATCCTATCCCCTGGCCTTTCGCCTTCTTACCGACTTCTGACTGATAGAAAAGCTCGAAAATATCCTCCCGCTCCTCGGCTGGTATCCCAGGGCCAGAGTCTGTGACTGAAATAGTAACACATTGCTTATCAGGTTGGTCGGTAATATAAAGATGAACCGCCCCTCCCCTAGGAGTAAACTTAAAAGCATTGGATAACAGATTGTAAAACACGTGCTCTAGCTTTTCTACATCATACCAGAGAAGCACTTCCTGGTAATCGTATTCTTCAGTAAAGACAATGTTTTTAAACCGGGCGTGTTCGGCGAAAGAATCTGCTATTTTCTTGATGTCGGTCACAATATTTCTTTTCTCAGGAAATATCTTCAGTGTGTTCATCTCCTTATTGCGGATTGTCATCAGTTCGGCCGATATTCGGGAGAGACGTTGGGCATTGTTTTTAATAAGAGTTAGCCGTTGTTTTAGTAACAGATTGTTGTTGGCGGTGGCACTGCGTACCATTTCGTCAATGGGAGCCATAATAAGCGTAAGGGGTGTCTGTATCTCGTGGGACATTTTAGCGAAGAAATTCATCTTCAGAGCATACAGCTCTTTTTCTTTGCTAAATAGCAGTTCTTCCCGGCTCATTCTGTTTTTCATTCGTACCCACAAAGTGATACCTGAAATGATTAGCAGTATTGCCATACCGTAGCTGAAATAGGCAAAGCTACTTTGCCACCAGGGCGGAGCTATGAAGATGGCAATTTGCCGATATGGTATGTCCCATACGCCCCTTTTTGTTCCGGCTCTTACCTCAAAATTGTAATGACCAGAAGGAATATTGGTGTAGGTTGCGACTCGTTGTGACTCAGGATAAACCCAGTCATCATCAAAGCCTGTTAGGCGATATGAGTAGTAATAGTTTGGGTTAAGTAGATTACCAATGGCTGAAAAGTGAAATGAAAAAGAGGATTGATCCGAACGTAATTGAAGATTTTTTACGTTCGCCAGACCATCCTGCAACTGCTCAGGAATAATCTTATCGGCTGATTGATTAAGAATTTCTATCTCCTGAGTGTATAAGTTAGATTCGGGTACCCTGGTGGTCATGGAATCAGGGTAAAAGCCATTCACCCCTTCCACTCCGCCGAAATACAGACGACCATTTTCAGTACTAAAAGCACTTTTTCTCACAAAGCTATCTCCTTGTAGGCCATCTACCCGAAAGTAGGATTGTAGTGAGTCACTTTTTGCATCATACCGGTGAATGCCACGGCCACTACTTAGCCACATATTATCAGACTTATCAAACAAAACAGCACTAACCGAAATGCCTTTAAGTGTAGGATGGTCGGCGTAAGAGGTAAAGGTTAAATCCGAGGGGTTCAGACGAGTAAGTGCTCCAGTTGCTGTAGTAATCCAGAGATTTTTTTTATTATCACTGGTCATGTAAAGCGGGTTGTTATTGCCCTGATGTTCTTTTGTTTCTTCGCTATAAACAATTTTCTCAAAGTATGATTGCGACAACTTATCTGAATTCTCAACCAGTCGATAGAGTCCTTGGTCAGTTCCTACCCATAGCGAACCCTCGTCGGTTTGATGAATACTTTCCGAGATTGTACCGGAAAGTCCGTGAGTACGGTAGGAGAAAGTAGCCAGAAGCCGGGTATCTTCGGCAAAAACGTGTACCCCAGCAATAGTAGACGCCCAAATACGTTCTTTATCATCTTTGAAGAGAAAGCGAAAATCAGAATTTGCATGCTCGGATATGTCGCTAACTACTACCTTGGTAAATATATCTTGCTTTAGGTCATAGGTGTATAATCCACTTTGGTAGGTAGCAATCCAAAGCTTTCCCGAAGCACTTTCTACTAAACGTTGTATATAACGCCCGGGGAAATTATACGAAGGACTTAAACCATTACCGTATTGAACGCTCTCACCATTGGCGAAAATTCGGTTAAGCCCCTTTCCATCAGTGCCAATCCAGATGCTTCCTTCCGAAGACTTGAATAAACACAATACGGAAGCAGGCGAGCCACCTGCGGTTCCGGCATGGTATTCAATAGTATTATTATAGTTGGGCAATACATCAATTTCACCGTTCTTAGTAATTACCCAGAGGTTTCCGTGACAATCTTCGTTGATATCAATCACGGTATTGTTGCTCAACGATAGGCTATTGCGATCATTGTTCCTAAAGATAGCCTCAACCTGCCCATGAGCGTCTATTTTATATAAGCCATCACCGTCCGTTCCTGCCCAGATATTTCCCTGCTTATCGCAAAACAATGAATAGAACATCGGATAACGATTGAGAGTCAAGGTTGAATTATAAGTAGGAACCTCAGTAAGACTTCTAAGGTGAGGTTCGTATACGTAAAGTCCGGTAAGTTCGGTGGAAATCCATAATCGCCCCGTGTGGTCGGCGACCAGACGGATGTACACCGGTAGATCATTCGTAAACGAAAGTGTCAGTTCCTCTAGTTTATCTCGCGAAGAGTTGTATCCATACACTTTCCCATCCGCTGTGCCAATCCAGATTTGATCCGGAGCAGTTAACGCCAAGCTATTGATTACTTGGGGTGCCTCTGCCACTAGTGGTAATGTAACTATTTTCTCAAATACCGAATCTGCGTAATTGAAGCGATGCAGCGTACCGTTTGAACTACCAAACCAGGTAGCAGCTTGTCCGCTGGTTATTGCACTGGTACGTTCCGAACCAGCCTTATTAGGAGGTTCACTTGGCAAAGGAAGTTTCTTCTCATTGGCATCAAACCTGATTAACTTGCCATTGAATGTTGCCAGCCAGAAGCTGCCTTGCTGATCTTTGTTAAAAATAACGCGGCCACCACTCGAGTATTCAGAACCAAATAGTTTTCTGAACGGAATACGTTCAAATGAGTAGCCATTGTACTTATTTATTGCTGTAGAACTCACGACCAGCATATTTCCGAAGCGATCGCTCTCAATATAAGAAGTGCCCGGAACCTCTTGGTCTAAATGAATAAAATTACTAACCTGCTGGGCTAAAGCTGGGCTAAGACCGGAAGGCAGCACTAGGATAGCAATGACAATAAATAAGGCCGAAATATTTTTCTGATGGTACGGCGGATACGCCACATACTTGAAAAGTTTGAGGTATAGTCGCTTAGGTAGTATATCTCTCATCATACGCAACACCAGTGAGTTAGTACCTTCTGCTTGCGCCTAGCGGGCACGTTAGCAAAAGCCTATATCCTAAAGTAATCAAAGTTCCTGATTATGCAATATGGACATTTTAGAAAAGTAGTATTGGGATAGGTAAGTAGAAGCAAAAAGTAGCGATTTGCCGGAAAATTAGGAGGTATTTGACAAAAATATCCCCCTTTTCTGCCAGCGATTCTTCCAACATTTGAGTGCAGAGAAACCCAACGACGTTTACAAGAACCTAGTAACTACTCATTCATGAACTCAAGAAGAAAATTTATTAAAGAATCAGCTCTGGCCGGAGTGGGAATTGTAGCAGCCCCCGGTATTTCTAAGGCTGGTTTTTCAAGTGCGTCAATCAATAAACTGAATGTGGGTCTTATTGGGATAGGTCTGCGAGGCACCAATCATCTGAACAACCTTCTGTTGCGCGATGATATCAACATTGCTGCTATCTGTGATGTTGATGATACCCGAGTTCAGCTAAACCTTGAGTCCATTAAAAAGAAAGGATGCCCTGCCCCAAAAGTATTTGGTAAGGATGAGTACGACTACCGCAATCTTTTAGAATTATCGGAAGTAGATGCAGTTGTCATTGCCACTCCTTGGTTATGGCATACCCGCATGGCGAAGGATAGCCTACTGGCGGGCAAGTATACCGGACTGGAGGTTTCTGCTGCCAACACCCTAGAAGAGTGCTGGGATTTAGTAAACGCTCACGAACAAAGCGGAACTCATCTAATGCTGATGGAAAATGTGAACTACCGCCGGGATGTACTGGCCGTGCTCAATATGGTAAGGCAAAACGTGTTTGGCGAGCTGATTCACTTTCGCTGTGGCTACCAGCACGATTTACGGTGGGTGTTATTTAACGACGGCAAAACCGCCTACGGCAAAGGAGCGGAATTTGGCGAGAAAGGTATATCTGAATCTAAGTGGCGCACCCAGCATTCGTTACGACGAAATGGGGACTTTTACCCTACCCACGGCGTAGGCCCGATTGCTGCTATGGCTAATATTAACCGAGGCAATCGGTTTGTCTCCATGACTTCGCACGCTACCAAGGCGGTGGGTTTCCAAAACTACATTGTCGCTCAGGGGGGTAAAGATCATCCGAATGCTAACCTCAATTGGAAGCAGGGGGATGTCATCACCAGCACGATAGAAACCGCTAATGGTGAAACCATCATCATCACCCATGACTGCAATCTGCCCCGTCCGTATTCTTTAGGATTTCGGGTGCAAGGGGCTAACGGATTGTGGGAAGTAGATGGTAACCGCATATATATTGAAGGGCAGTCGGAACCCCATCGCTGGGATGAAGCCGATGCCTGGCTAGAGAAATACGACCATCCGCTGTGGCAGAAGTACGGGGAATACGCCCAGGGTGCCGGACACGGCGGAATGGATTTCTTCGTGATGAATGCTTTCGTAGAATCTGCTAAGCAGAACGTTGCCCCACCCATTGATGCCTACGATGCAGCCGCCTGGAGTGCCATCACCCCCTTGTCGGAGCTTTCTATCGCCAACAATGGTGAACCCCAGGACTTCCCGGACTTTACCCGGGGCAATTGGATCAAACGGGAAGAATACGACTGGATGAAGGAAACTTATTAATCGCTTAAAAGAGAGCAAGTGACTGCTGCCCTTATCCAATAATTAGTTCGCCAAAAACCACCTAAGAAGTCAGCTATTTAATCATTCTATATTCTATCACCAATTTTACCATACACCTATGATGAAACTCTTAACTACTAGTTTATTACTGACTCTATTCGCGCTACCGAGCGTTCTGCTAGGCCAGAGTAGGGTCATATCGGGAACCGTACTTGACGGCAGCAATGATGAGCCACTGCCAGGAGTGAATATTCTGGCGCAAGGAACTACGGTAGGTACTATTACCAATGCCGACGGAACGTATCGGCTTACGGTTAGTGAGGCGGTAGATACCCTCATTTACTCCTTTACCGGCTACCTTGCCGAAGAAATTGCTATCGGGTCACAAACGACTATTGATATCACGCTTATGCCCGACATCATGTCGCTGTCCGAAGTTGTAGTAGTTGCCTACGGAACCCAAACCAGAGAAGCCATCACTTCGTCGGTAGCTAAGGTTGAGGCGAAAGAGCTAACCGACATTACGGTACCCGACGTATCAACCATGCTACAGGGGAAAGCTGCCGGAGTACAGGTTACTTCCTCTAGTGGGGCTCCCGGTTCCGTTCCAGCTATTTTGATTCGCGGGGCATCCTCACTCAACGGTAGCGTAGTACCGCTGTGGGTAGTAGATGGGGTTATTCAGCACGGAGTTCCTATCATTAATCCGACAGACGTAGAAAATATTTCTATACTAAAAGATGCGGCGGCTACTTCGCTGTACGGTTCTCGCGGAGCTAACGGAGTAGTTATTGTTACCACTAAGCGCGGAGAAGTAGGCAAAGGGCAAATTACCTTCAGTGCTAAAAGGTCGTTTAATCAGTTTAACGATGGTCGGTTTGAGGTAATGAATTCTCAGCAGTTGTACGACTACCACACGCAGTTTGGGAACACCCAGCCCTGGTTTACTCCGGAGCTATTGAACCGCGATTATGATTGGATAGAAGGGGGTACGCAAACCGGAATTGTCGACGACTATAATGTGTCGTTTTCGGCCGGTACTGATAAAGTAAATACCTATATCAACGCGGGATACTACTCCGAAGAAGGCACCATACGGGGTGATGAGCTAGATCGGTACACTTTTCGGATGAACCTAGATTATCAGCTAAATGATCGGCTCAAAATTATGCCTAAGCTGGCGTATAGTTTTGACGTGCGCGACCGAGTGGCTGAAGCGCCTCGCTATGAACTTTACCTAAACCTACCCTGGGACAATCCTTTTGATGCGGATGGTAATCCGATTAACGCTCAAGAATCAGCAGAGTGGATTGGGCGGGATCAGCGAAACTACTTTTACGACCAACAGTGGAATTACTCATCGAGTGAGATTATTAATTTGAGCTCTAACTTTGATTTTGAATTTACCATTTTAGATAACCTCACATTTATATCGACCAACAACTTCACCTTGTACGATGCTCAAACTGAATCTTATGTTGATCCGCGATCCAACGCAGGGTTGGCTATCAATGGTAGCATCTACGATTTTGCTGCCCGAAGGCTGACCCGTCTAAGTACTCAGATGCTACGTTTGGATCAAGATTTTGGAAAGTATGAATTGACTGTGCTGGGCGGCTACGAGTTTAATGATTACCGTTACGAAGATTTTAATGCCACAGGACAAGGTATTATTGCCGGAACCGAAATCCTAAATGTGGCCACCGAACCCGGATCTATCGGTGGCTTTAAAAACGACTACGCATTGCAATCGTTCTTCTTAGCCACTGACCATTCTTACGAAGATCGTTATTTTGCTAAAGCTTCCATCCGAAGAGACGGAGCTTCTAACTTTGGTCTGGAAAACCAGTATGGTACTTTCTTCGCGTTAGGAGCCGGTTGGAATATTCATAATGAAGACTTTTACAGTAGCCGGATTGTGAATGAACTGAAACTTCGCGTAAGCTACGGCTCAGTAGGTAATCGCCCTTCGTCACTATATCCTTACCAAGGAACTTACCGGGCTGATACTCAGTACGACGGACTTCCAGCAGTAGTACTTGATCAATTCGGCAACCCTGATCTGAAGTGGGAAAAATCGTACGAAACTAACTTAGCTGTTGACGCATTGTTGTTTGATCGAGTTAATACGACTATTGAGTACTACAACAAAAATACTTCTGACCTCCTGTATTTTGTTAATCTTCCTGACTTAACTGGTTTTAGTGGGTTTTGGGAGAATGTGGGAGGCGTAACCAATCGAGGGGTTGAAGCGGCAGTAAATGCTGATATTATCCGAGGGCAGAATTTTAATTGGAACGTAGGTTTCAATATTGGAATCAATCAAAATGAAATTACCGAGCTTTTTGACGATCAAAATGAAATACCTCGTGGTAACAAAATTTTTGAAGTAGGCCAGGACTACAACTCTTGGTACACCAGACGATGGTTAGGCGTGGATACTGAAACGGGAGACCCGCTTTGGGAAGTGTATGATAGGGAAACGGGCGAGCGCACGGAGACGACAAATTATAATGAAGCTACTCTTCAGCGTATTGGCACTTCAACCCCGGATTTTATCGGTGGATTCAATACGGGTCTTTCTTACAAAAGCGTTTCATTAACTGCTAATTTTGCCTTCTCTAAGGGGGGTACTATATACAATGCCTCTCGTCAACTGTTTGATTCTGATGGCTTCTATTCTACTTTTAACCAGCAGGTACTTATTGATGATTGGTCTCGTTGGCAGCAGGCGGGTGACGTAGCTACCCACCCCCGGGCAGTAGAAGGCGGTAATAACCTTTCTAATAATCCTTCTTCTCGGTACTTGGAAGATGCAAGTTATCTAAGAATGACCAATGTGACTCTGTCTTATACCGTTCCTAACAACCTGCTAAATAGTATTGGAGTACGTGGCGCTAACTTTTACGTAGCCGGTGACAACTTGCTGACCTTCACTAATTTTAGTGGGGTAGATCCAGCTGTGACAGATTTTCCGCAAGATGATCTTAGCCAAGGTTCATCTGGGTCAGTCAGTTTAAGCTATCCTATTCCCAGACGATTTGTACTAGGTTTGAACGTTACATTTTAACTGAGACATCACGATTACTACTATGAAAAATATCAAATACATCTTTGTACTTGTACTGGCAACTCTCTGCTTTTCCTGCGACTTAGAAAAGAATCCCTATGATGAAATTGCTGTAGAGGAGCTGTTCGAAGATCCCGCCGCCGTAGAAACTGCTACGCTGGGAAACTACGCACTGCTAAAGGGCTCATCCGGCTTCGATGGCTGGGCCGATGACTTGCATCGCATCTCGGAATATCCAGGTGATAACGTAGCTCTAAGTGGAGGTACCAGCGATCATCTTTTCTTCTTATACAACTACCAATCTATCGCTAACAACAGCCGGGTAGACCGTTTCTGGCGTAATTCTTACAAAGCAGCCGTTGGCTGTAACACTATCATTGAGCGGATTACCGAGGGCGAGTCACCTGAAAGTGATCAATTACTGGGTGAGAATTATTACCTTAGAGGCCTTATCTACTTTCAGATGGGCAACATCTTCGGAAGACCCTATACGCAAGATCCGTCCAGCTTGTCAATACCACTGAAGCTGACTTCCGATACGGAAGACCGCCCCAATCGGAGTACGGTACAGGAAGTGTATGAGCAGGTGATTGATGATTTGAAAAAAGCGGAAGCTCTAATGACTATTAACAAGGGAGCTTCCTTTGCCTCTAAGGAAGCTGCTCAGGCCTTGCTATCGCGGGTATACTTGTATCAGGAAGACCACGCCAACACCATTGCTTACGCGGATCAGGTACTAGAATCCGGTACGTATAGCCTGCTGCCTGCGGCTACCTTCAGTGTGATAAACACGCTTACCCCGGCTGAGAATAGCGAAGCAATTTTTAGCGTCACGCTAAACAGTAATTCCGATTTACTGGGTGGTTCTGATCACTGGTTTACCCCCGGTTCCATGTACGCGACCATTCAAGGGGTTGGCTGGGGCGAAATGCACGCTTCCCGCTCTTATCTGGAGTTGCTAGAAAAGAATCCCACTGATGCTAGAAGCTCATTCATTGATCCGCAGTATATTATTGAAGAGGGCGAGCGGGTCCCGGCGGTTTACTGGGTAAACGAAGAAACCTACACCTACGAATTCCGAAGAACGCAGGAAGCTGACGGAGTAATTACGTTTGACGAGGAAGGAACCGTTTATACCGTTGAGTCGGAAGAAGTTGATGGAGTAACTACTTACTTTTTCAATGGGACAAACGGGCGGCAGGATGTAGTGTATGGCTTTGATCTGGAAAAACGTAATGGCTATCCTAAGTTTTTTATTACCAAAGCTTCTCTACAAGAAGAAGACCGTCACCTGTGGTCGCCCAACGTTTCTCGTTTGGCAGAAATGTACCTGAACAAAGCGGAAGCGTACGCTAAGCAGAACGACGCGCAAAATGCGCTCGATAATGTGAATATTATTCGGGAACGGGCAGGAATACCAGCGTATAGTGTAGGAAACCTTCCGGACGGAATGGATCTGCTGGATGTGGTTCTGGAAGAACGTCGCTTAGAGTTTGCCTACGAAGGGCAGCGTCGCTTCGACGTGTACCGAAATGGCCGAACAATGGATCGTCGCTATCCGGGTACACACCTCAATGGAACCAATCCGTTCTTTGAGATTCCGGCCAGCAGCCTGCGAATAGTTGAGTTTATTCCTGAGCAGCAAATCGTTCTGCAACCTTCGCTTATCCAAAACGATTAATCGTATCTCCGAAAGAGCACTTCATCGCCAGATAGTTGTCGCTATCTGGCGATGAAGTGCTTCTTTTAAATTATCAGACCAGTGCAATACATGAGCAAAGTACTTCTGGCTTTTACTTCTCTATTGTTACTTGCTTGCCAAAGCACTACGAATGATAATATTCCTGCTGAGAAATTATTCTCAACCATCCCTACCGAAGCCTCGGGCTTAACTTTTCAAAACGACATATTGGAATCGGAGCAGCTTCATTATTACAAATACCAGTATATGTACATCGGAGGGGGAGTAGCTGCCGCCGACTTTAACAATGATGGATTGGAAGACCTTTTTTTTACAGCTAATATTTACCACAATAAACTATTTCTTAATCAAGGTAATCTGCAATTCAAAGATATTACTCCGGAGTCAGGCATTGAGAAGCGGGTGGGGTTTGATACCGGAGTTTCTGTTGCCGACGTAAACCACGATGGCTTTCTGGACATCTACATCTGCCGGGCGGGCTGGTTTGATGATCCTAAAAAACTAGCCAATATACTGTATATCAATAATGGGGATTTAACTTTTACCGAAAGTGCCGCCGACTACGGTTTGGACAACACCGACCGCTCCATTTCGTCTACCTTTTTTGACTACGACCGAGACGGCGATTTGGATGTGTACATTGCCAATGCTCCGGCGAACTTTGAACTTACCTCAAAGGTGCTAAATCTGAAGAATGTTCAGGCTGATAACAACGCCCTAGCTCTAAAAGGAGGAGATAAGCTTTACCAGAACCAGGGCGACGGCACGTTCACCGACGTATCGCAGCAAGCAGGTATTTTACCCGACTTAGGCTTTGGGCTGCACCCGCAAGTGGGCGACCTAAATGGCGACGGCTGGCCGGACATTTTCGTTTCCAACGACTTCATCGGCCCAGATTTCGCCTACGTTAATCAGCAAGATGGCACGTTCAAAGAAGGGCGGAACGAGCTATTCAAACACATTTCGTACTACAGTATGGGGGCTGATTTTGCTGATGTGAATAATGATGGATTGGCAGAACTATTCGTGCTAGACATGAGCCCAGAAGATTACGTGCGCTCCAAAACCACGATGGCCATGATGCCGATAGATCGGTTTTGGAACATGGTAGAAAACGACCACCACCACCAGTATATGCACAATGTGCTACAGAAAAACAATGGCAACAGTACCTTTAGCGAGGTCGGCTACCTCTCAGGTATTGCCAAAACTGATTGGAGCTGGTCGGCTCTGCTAGCTGATTTCAATCTGGATGGTCTCAATGACCTGTACGTAACCAATGGCATTTACCGCGACGTAGTAGACCGGGATGCCAATAATTCGATCAACAAAAAGATTGATGCTCGCAAAGCGTCACTCAGGGAAAAAGATTTTTACGAATTTACCCAAAGCCTTCCCCAGGAGAAGCTAACGAACTATTTCTTCAAAAATGAAGGCTCATTTGCCTTTGCAGATGCGACAGAAGATTGGGCCGATCAATCACCCACCTTCTCTAACGGCGCGGTTTATGCCGACCTGGATAACGATGGCGACCTGGATGTAGTAGTGAATAACATTGATGAGCCAGCCACTCTACTGAGAAACAACGCGCGGCAAACATCAGACAACCACCATGTGCAAATCAAGCTGGTTGGCTCAGAAAAGAATCCCTTTGCGATTGGAACTAAGGTAAAGATTTTTCTCGCAGATGGCTCCATTCAGACCAAAGAACTCATTGTGGGGCGGGGCTATATGTCGTCGGTCACACACACATTAACCTTTGGGCTGGGCGACGATGCCAATATTGAACGAGCTGAGATTCTCTGGCCGAATGGAAATATTCAAATTGTCGCTGACCTAGCGGTCAATCAACTCAATACTATTCGCTATCAGGAAGCATCATTTCAGGAAAAACGCTCAAGTGAAGAGCCCTCCCCCCTATTTGTCTCGGCTCCTTTTCCTTATCAACACAACGACCCCGCATATAATGATTTTGACAAGCAATTACTGATTCCTCACAAACTATCCCAAACCGGGCCTGCCCTGGCTCAAGCTGATGTTAATGGCAATGGTTTGGAAGACCTGTTTTTGGGTGGGGGAAAGGGGCAAGCTGCTCAGTTACTTTTAGCAAATTCTTCCGGGAAATTTACCCCAAAATCAATACCGGATTTTGAGCAAGATCAAAAATACGAAGATGTAGGTGCTCACTTTTTTGATGCGGATAGCGATGGTGATGCCGACCTTTACGTAGTAAGTGGTAGCTACGAATTTGATGAAGGCTCTGCCTTACTAGCAGATCGCTTGTACTTGAATCAGGGGCAGGGTCGGTTTAGTCGCGCTGATAATATACTGCCCGATATGCTTACGGCTGGCTCGGTAGTTACCTCAGCTGACTACGATGCCGACGGTGACCTGGATCTCTTCGTTGGGGGGCGAGTTATGCCCGGAAAATATCTGGTAGCGCCCACCAGCTACATCCTGGAAAATACTGGGCGTAAGTTTAGAATAGTAACTACTGAAGTTGCCCCCGAATTAGAAGAAATCGGCATGGTAACCGATGCTGTTTGGAAGGATCTTGACCAAGATGGTGATACTGATTTGCTCGTCACTGGGGAATGGATGGGAATTGAGGTGTTTCTTAACGAGCGGGGTCAATTAGTTAAAAGCGAAAGTTACCAAGATCTATCTGCCCAAGTAGGCTGGTGGAACAAACTACTCGTAGAAGACGTGGATAACGATGGCGATTTAGATATTGTAGCCGGAAACCTGGGGCTGAACCATAAGTTTAGCGCCTCAGAAGAAAAACCGTTGCACGTATATACGGATGACTTTGACGAAAACGGGGGTATGGACATTGTGCTGGCCAAATACTACGATACGAAGCTAGTTCCGGTTCGGGGTAAAGGTTGCACTTCGCAAAAAATGCCGTTTATATCCGAAAAGTTTGAGAAATACAGCGACTTCGCTAATGCCGACCTTCAGGGAATTTTCGGTGAGGAAATTGAAAACTCGCTACACTTTGAGGTGACAGAATTTAGGTCAGGCCTCTTTTACAACAATGGGAATGCTTCATTTCAGTTTGCCCCCTTTTCAGCAGAAGGGCAAATGGCTCCGATCAACAGTATTCTCTACGAGGATTTTACCAACGACGGAAAGAAAGACCTGCTCATGGCAGGTAATAACTACCAAACCGAAGTAGAAACTACCCGCTACGATGCGGGTATCGGGCTGTTACTCGCCAGAGACGGAGAAGGAAGCTTTCAGGTCGTCAGTAACCGAAAAATTGGGCTATACCTCGATGGTAATATACGGGCGATGGCTTCAGTGAGAAATGATGGAAAGAGGCAGATTGTCGTTGCCAACAATGATAGCTACCACCAGTTGTTTCATTTGATGCCTCAAGGGAGCGAAAGTGCCAAATTGCTATCAGATAGAATAGAATGAACTTGGCTGACAAGCCATACCAATACTTACAACAACAATTTTTTTGAAATATAAGAGTATGAAATTAACGAATAGAGGTATATCGTGGATGGTGTTATTGACTATCTGTTTAGTACACGCAACCGCTTGCAAAAATACCGACGATGTTGGTAACCCTGATAACGAAACTGAAGAAGATAAACTGAACGAGCTAACAATCACCATACCGCCCGGCGGTAATAGTTGGGTGGTAAACCGCGTTGAGGAAAATAGCTCTGTAATCACTGAGTCGGGAATTCACAATTGGACAGAACTTAATAGCGTTATTCGCACGTATTTTAAAACTTCAACAACGGGCGATTTGTACATTGGCTTAAATATGAAAGTACCATCCGGAACGTCGGTTGTCCGGGTCACGGTAGGGCAGCAGTCAGAAGAAATTAGTGTTTCGGGAGAAGAGTACACCACCCACTACGTAGGCACGTTCAAAATTGCAGAACCTGGTTATCACTTCATAGAGATACAGGGTGTTAGCAAGGAAGGCACTTATGTTGGTGATATCGATAACATCTTGATCGGAGGTGAAGCTACTACGGGCGAAACGACATTTGTTAAAGACGATTTCTACTTCGGTAGAAGGGGGCCATCGGTACACCTCAGATACGAGATGCCCGAAAACAAAGATGTACAGTGGTTTTACAATGAAGTAACGGTACCGGAAGGTGAAGATGTAGAAGGTTCTTTCTTTATGGCCAATGGCTTTGGGCAGGGATACTTCGGAATGCAGGTAAATTCTGAGAGCGAAAGAAGGATTTTGTTCTCGGTTTGGAGTCCGTACAATACCCAAAACCCGGATGATATACCCGATGAATATAAGATTATCTTGCTAGGAAAAGGAAATGATGTAGTAACCGGAGAGTTCGGGAATGAAGGCTCAGGCGGACAGAGCTACCTTCGGCATAACTGGCAAGCAGGAAACACCTATCAATTCTTGTTAAAAGGCGAACCCTCGAACAACAACTCTACCGATTTTACGGCTTACTTTTTTGCCCCCGAAGCGGGTGAGTGGAAGCTAATTGCCAGTTTCCGCCGTCCCTTCACCAGCACCTACCTCACTGATCTTCATTCTTTTTTAGAAAACTTCAAACCGGAAACCGGATTCATATCCCGAAGGGGGCAGTACGCCAATCAGTGGGTATACGATACCGAGGGCACTTGGCATGAGATGAACAAAGCGACGTTCACTGCGGATGCTACCGCCCGAAGTGGTGCCCGCTTAGATTATGCCGGAGGAGCAGACAGTGATATATTTTTTATGCAGAACTGTGGCTTTTTTGATGAGAATACCGCGGTTGATACCGATCACGAAAGGGCGATCAGCGGAAATTTACCTGCCGTTGACTTTTCCCAGCTAGAAGTACCTTCCCTTCCCGAGCTACCTACGTATCTTGATAAGACTAATTGGCAGGTGGTTGGGTTCAGCTCTGAAGAGACCGTAGGTGAAGGAGACAATGGGCGAGCATCTTTGCTCATTGACCGTGACAATAGCACATACTGGCATTCCTGTTGGTCTACCTGCGACCAAACGTATGGCTATCCTCACGAGATTGTTGTTGACATGGCACAGCCGTATCAGGCAGATGGGTTTTCCTTCGTTCAACGAAACGGTTCGCGTAAAGTAGAGGATATAGAAATTTTGATAAGTAATGATAACAGCCAGTGGGAAAGCTTAGGTAACTTTGTGCTGGAGCAAACTGCTTCGGTACAAGACGTGGCCCTGCCCGAAAGTAAAACGTTCAGATACTTTAAAGTGGTGTTCAACGCAGCCCACGATGAAGAACGATTTGCCTCTATGGCTGAAATAGGTATTTTTGCCCGATAATCATTTAATAACCACCTGTCTGTTTACGTAGTCTGTTCAACTGCATTTAGCTAGATAAGCGAACAGCTTCATGGCAAAAAGGTTAGTATGGTAGATTATATGGACTCCTACATTACGACCTTTTTTTACGCGATAGATCTTTCAGGCACTTTTGTATTTGCTATCAGTGGCACCCTTACCGCTTATCGTCGGCAAATTGATTTGTTTGGCGCAGGCGTTATTGCTTTGGTGACCGCTCTGGGTGGAGGAACTATCCGCGATATACTCATTGGTAGTTTGCCCGTAGGGTGGATGCAAGACTTACGCTATTTACTAGTAGTAGCCAGCGGTTTAACCACCGCCCTGGTGTTCAGGGGTTTTATACTAAAATTGTCTAAGACAATGTTCCTCTTCGATACGCTTGGTATCGGTTTGTTTACCGTGTTAGGATTACAGAAGACACTAGACTTAGGCTTACACCCACTAATTGCGGTAATGATGGGTACAGTATCTGCGGTTTTTGGTGGACTGGTACGGGATTTACTCACTAACGAAGTACCGCTTGTTCTCCGCAAAGAGATATACGCCACGGCTTGTTTGCTGGGTGGTGTGCTGTTCTTATGCTTACGCTTTTTTGAAGTCCCCAGTCAGGTGAGCACCATAATTACTATACTTTTTATTTCGGGTATTCGGATTCTGGCCGTGTGGCGGGGGTGGCACCTTCCAGTGGCGGAAGAATTCAAAAAGAAACTGTTAAAAATAACTAAATGACCAAACCAACATTATTGATAAATAAATTTCCTTCAAATGAGTTCCCCCCTCATAGTTTGTAAGCTGGTTTAGTAATTTACTTGACTAATGACAGAATGCTAAGCGTTATTTGTATATTAAACACGCAATATTATGAACTCTACAAAACACTAATAAATTATCAAGAATAATAATTTCACAGAGCCCCCCACAATGGCGGACAAGATAGAAATCCGCTTACAACAATATTTTAAGAAACATCAGCTCAAACCGGGAGACGCCATTCCCAAAGAAATAGAATTAGCTGAAGCCTTAGGAGTTAGTCGAAATGTAGTCCGGGAAGCTCTGAGCCGGTTCCGTATGTTGGGTATGGTTGAGTCCCGGAAAAAGCGAGGCATGATACTAGCAAATCCCGATGTTTTCGCTGCAATGGATCGAGTGCTCGATCCTCAAATTTTGGATGAAAAAACTATTGAAGAACTCTTCGAAATGCGCCTAGTTATTGAAATGGGAATTGCCGATTTATTGTTCGCTAGAATTACAGATCAGGATATATTATCCCTTTTAACTATTGTAGAAAAGGAACGAAAGGCGGTGTCAGATGAGGTTCGAGTGCGCTGTGACATGAATTTCCACGGTACGCTGTACGAAGTTGCTGGTAATAATCTGTTAAAACGATTTCAGAAGCTGTTAACTCCGGTATTTAACTACTATCGAGAGCTTGAGCAGCAATCGCGACGGATAGTTAGCCCAGTTACTCACCAGGATATTATCGATACACTAAAACAAGGAACTCCCGCCGACTATCGAGAAGCCATGCGGGAGCACCTAAAGCCTAAGTTTGAGCGACTCTAATCGTAGCCTTCGTTTTGGGTAAGCTCGGCTAATGTGTTGCGTTCAATCTCACTAAAGGGAATAGGCCATAAGTTATTGTGCGGTTCAATGGTCGCTCCTGCATAAGGGTTATATCGCTGAGTACGATCATACAGTAACCCTAAACGTGCTAAGGTTACCCGCCGGGGTTCTTCCATAAAGAGTTCACGCGCCCGCTCATCCAAAATCAGATCAATATCTGCTTCTCCCGCCGATACTGCACCAGCGTTAGCCCTTTCTCGCACAGCATTGATGTCAGCAGCCGCAGCAGCTTGATCACCGGCTTTCAGGTAGGCTTCAGCTCTCAACAAATAGGTCTCGGCCAGACGAACTGCGTACCAGTCTAAGTAAGTACGGCGAGCCGAACCGGCTAGTTCACCGGTAGCCTCGTCTTGAAACTCCGTATCATAGTGGTTGTTAATCATAGAGATTTTCAGAACAAAAGGGTAAAAGTACTGTAACGTGTCTTGCCGCTCACTGGAGCCTGCTACAAAATCCACGTAATTAGGATTGTTCATATCGATGGTATCCCCAAAAAATTCTGATTCGGGATTGTCCACCACCCATCGGCGCAAAATATTGAAGTTTGAATTACGAATATCGCCTTCTTCTCCCTGCCACACCTCGTGGAAGTACAAATCGGTTGGCCGAATGTAGCCCTGTCCCCGCCCACCGTGGTAGGTTGTAGGTCCCAGAAACAGCGCGTTACCATCGGTACCTTGGGCCCGATTGTACTGAGGACCAAGCGTACGCTCGTAGAAACGAGCATCGCCGTTAGGATCGCCGTACCCACCCGGGGTGTTATATTCTACTTGCATCACCCAAATGCCTTCAGTATTACCCGCCGAGCGATTCTGATTATTCAACCGAAACAAATCCCAGTACACATCGCCGGGTTCATCAGCACGGGAGCCGAAGCGTTCAGTCATTAAAGCAAAATTAGGGTTGTCAATCACCCGCGAGGCAGCATCAATAGCACCTTGATAATCTTCCAGGCTAATCAGGATTTCACTCAGCACGTGGTCAGCAGCCGCTTTGCTTAGTCGCCCGTCGGCATCTACCTCCGCCACTTCGGGTAGGCGTTCGCGGGCTAGTTCTAAATCAGCTTTTACTTGCTCGTATACCTTCTGCCGGGTGGCTCGGGTAAAATCGCGCTGGGGTTCAAGGGTTTCTTCGGTTACCAAGGGGACTCCACCGTAAAGGTGCCCTAAGTGACGGTACGCCCAAGCTCGGAAGAAATAGGCTTCGCCTAATAGGGTTTGCTTGTTAGCTTCTTCATTAAAAGAAACTTCCTCAATACGGTTAATCACCACATTGGCGTTGTATACCATTTCGTACAGCTTCTCCCAACGCTCCTGCGGTACGCCCGACTGAGAGTTGATAATCCGGTAATCGCCAAAGCCATCAACTTCCGGATTACGACCGTGCATTGCTACATCAGTTCCCCAGATAAAGTGCGTAAAGAAGTTACCACTCGAGGTATTGTCGGCGTAGTAGCTACGAGCTTGGTTGTACAGTTGAAAGACAGCGGAAGCTACGTGCTCCGGCTCTACAAAAGCATTCGATGGACTTAGAAAATCAAGAGGTTCTTCTCGTAAGATTTCATCTTCATTACAGGCCTGAGTCAGAAATACCCCCAGGCTCAATAGTAATGTATATCGTAGTATTTTCATGTGATTATTCAATGGAGGTTAAAAACTAAAGTTAATACCTAAGGTATAACTGCGTACCAGAGGCCGACCACCGCGGGTAATGCCGTAGGGACTCCGAACGGTGCGTCCTCCTTCATTCAAGTCGCGCTCTGGCTCGGGGTCCCAACCTTTCCAGTCGGTAAAGGTGAGTAGATTGTTTCCGTTAATGAATACGTTCAAATTACGGATACCCATTTCTTCTAGCTTCGCTGAGTTAAAGTTATAGCCTAGCGATACGTTTTGTAGCCGGATGAAGCTACGCTGCCGGTAGGTGCGGAAGTTGATCGGCGGCTGATTTAACAGAGCCGGATATTCGGCATTCGGGTTATCAGGGGTCCAGAAATCCCACACCTTCGGAATATTGTAGTAGGTGATAATATTATCTCTTCCGATGTAATCGATGTAGGGAGTATTGTTGCCGTAGTAAAAATCATTTCCTCCCTGAATGGAGTAAATGTACGCTTTGAGCGTCCAGTTCTGGTAGCGGAACTCATTGTTGAAGCTAAAGCGGTAGGACGGCTCACGATACCCTAGTATTCTGCGGTCGTTGATAGGGTCAATCGCATTGTCACCATTCTGGTTTTTAATTCGGTACTGTCCCGGACTGTAGCCATCGGGGATATCATTGCCAAACTGGTAGATACCATCGCTTTCAAATTCGTAAATAGCTCCAATTGGTTCGCCAATGAAGAGTCCACTGGCTACAATATCATCTTCCTGTCCGTCGCCATCATCGTCGCGCCCTAGCAGTGATACTATTTCGTTGCGATTGCGAGAGTAGTTGAACGAACTGTTCCACTGAAAATTGGAGGTTTTTACATTGACAGTATTGATGGTGAACTCAATACCGTGATTAGCAATCTCGCCTAGGTTCGTAAATACGGAAGAGAAACCTGTGATATCAGGAATATTAATCTGGTAAAGCAGATCATTCGTGCGAGTATTATAGTACTCAATATTTCCCGATATACGGTCCTTTACAATACCAAAATCCAGTCCCAGATTAAGTCCAGTGGTGGTCTCCCAACCTAGATCAGCATTCGCTAACGTAGTAATGTTTTGTCCAATCTCGGTACCCCCTCCGTCACCAAACACGTAGGCGGGTTGAGTAGCGATACGCGACAGGGTGGCGTATCGTCCCAGAGTACGATTACCGCTCACCCCGTAGGTAGCGCGCAGCTTTAAAAAGCTTAGCCACGGCAGACCGCTAGCAAAATTTTCTTCGCTAATAGCCCAACCAACCCCTACTGAAGGAAAGATACCAGTTTTGTTGTTTTCACCAAAGCCGGAAAAACCGTCTCGCCGCACTGTTCCCGTTAGGGTATAGCGATCCATCAGACTATAATTGACCCGAGCCATAGAGTAGATCATATCCTCTTCCCAGGCATCCGAGAAGGTCTGCTGAAGTGTCCCTGCTTCTAGGCTGTTGTACCCTAATGCGCGATTAACAAATCCGATAGAGGTAGCTTCGTTGCTTTCGCTACGGCGACTTTCCCGGCCGTAGAGCAAGGTTACATCCAGGTTGTGAATATCACCGAACTGGTGCTTATAGGTCAGAATATGGTCAAGCGTCCAGTCGTAGTTGGATCGGTTAAGCTTCCGGGCTTCTCCGGCAAAGTTTTGAGCCGAAGGATCAAAATTAAACTGCCGAGTTACTCGGTAGTTATTCGAGTAATTCACCCGGTAGCTAAGCCCTTCTACCCAGGGCACCTCTACTGTAGCGTACAGAATGCCCGAAAGACTTAACACTTTATCTAAGTTATCTTCTTGTAGTGCAATGAGTGGGCTGGTACGTAATAAACCCGTAGGGAATAGCACTGGATCGCCGTTCTCATCGTACGGAATCGCCAAAGGTGGCATATCGTAGCCATTACCTACACTAGGCTCACTGCCCGACAAATCATTGGCTGCTACAAAGGAATTGGTACCAATCGTCAGCCAATCAGTCAGAGAATTCTCAAAGTTCACTCGCCCCGTAATTCGTTGGTACTCATCATTGATTACCACGTCTTTCTGATCAGTATACGCTCCAGAGATGTAGTACCTTGACCGCTCGGAACCCCCGCTAATGCTCAAGGTGTGATTTTGTACTGATCCAGTTTGAGTAATCAAATCCCACCAGTCTACTCCGTTACCACTATTAAGTGCCTCTACCATTTCGGGCTCCATGTTACCCGCATCAGCCGGGTTGAAGTCCGGGTTGGGAGTCAGGAAATCTGGCTCCAAACGCGACTGTCGCCAGTAGAACTTCTCAAATAGTCCGATATATCCTTCAGTATCATAGTAATCGGGTACATGACCTGGGGTACGCAGTCCAAACGAACCGGAGTAATTGAATATGGGTTTACCCGAGTTATCTGCGCCAGATTTAGTAGTAACTAAAATAACTCCATTGGCCGCTTGTGAACCGTAAACTGCCGTAGAACTGGCATCCTTTAGCACGTCGATAGAGGCTACATCATTGGTATTAATGTCCCGCAGATTGCCTCGGTAGATAATTCCGTCAACCACAATAAGTGGTTCTCCGCTACCTGATAGTGAGTTTTGCCCCCGAATGGAAAAGGAAGGGGTTTCACCGGCCTGGGTTTCTACCCCTACGTTAAGTCCGGGTACGTTACCCTGTAGACTTTGTAGAATGTTCGTATTGGGTTGCTCGGCTAGCGACTCTATATCAGCCCGTACAATCGCCCCAGTCAGATCTTTCTTCTGTTGAGTACCGTAGCCCACTACTACGATTTCTTGTAACGCCTGAATATCGGGCGACAGATCAATGTTGATGGTACTTCTTCCGTTAATAGCCTCTTCAATCTTCTCGTAGCCAATAGAAGAAAAGACTAAAGTTTGTACTGAATTCGGTAGCGACAGACTGTAGTTCCCGTCAGCATCGGTTATTGTACCAGTGGCTGTCCCTTTCGCCAGAATATTTACTCCCGGTAAAGGTTCATCACTCGACAAATCTGTAACTCTTCCGGAAACAGTGATGTCTTGGGCAAATACACCAAAAGAAATACTACCGCTTATTAGGAGCAGTAAAAGGTTTCGCATGAGATTGAAGGTTTAGGTGATAGATAGGACAATATGTTGGACATATAAGAATGCTAGTAAATCTAAAAAAATATTATTATTATGTCCTACATATTAAAAAATTATTTTCTACTTTGTCTTATCTGCACTTTAGATTGACAAATACCAAATACTAAGCACCTCAAACAACACTAATGAAAATTACGTCAGTGAATACTAAACTATACCAATGGCAAGGCTCAACTAAAACTGACGATAGTTACCACGGTATTAGTAATGCAGGTATGTGCCCAGATGTTACCCAGCAAATTATTGATGCTAAGTTAGCTCCGCTGCTCACCGATGAGAACCCACTCAATACGGAGTATCTCTTCAAAAAATGTACTAATCTACGGCCGTAAGGGAGCAGTGCTGGCTGCCATCAGTGCGGTAGACGACTGGTAGGTTTCTGCGATCAGCTCGTGTAATTAGGAGGAGGCGACCTCTCACCGAGACCACTTTGTTAATTCATTGGATATTAGTACTAATATTTCTGAACGGCCGACTACTGTTGATTGAAATATTCATAGATGCCGAACCGGGATTACAGATTGTAGTACTAGTGCTTCTCCCAATCAGCGAAGCAATTGGCATGTACAGCAGGTTAGCCGCGGTGCATTTCGGAGTATTGGTTGTTTCAAATATGATCATCGGTCTGGTAACCCTATCGGTAGGATCTACTCCATTCGTTGCTAGTGCTGTAAGTGGGGCAACTGTTGCTCAGATGGTGCCTTACGTACTTCGTTTTCTGTTAGTGATAATGCTCACCCAACTGATTATTACCTATTATCCACCCATCACCACCTTTTTGCCTTCGTTGATGGGTAAGTAGGCTAAGTGTAGTACTTCCTAAAGAGTTTAGACCAGCTATTCAATAGCTTAGCCTTGCTTTTACCGAATCTTTTTCACAAACTAGCATTATGTTCTACATAATATACAACCTAAAAAGGTCAAGCCTTCTATTAGCTGGTTTGCTGATCTACTTTTCTGCTTTCGCGCAAGAATCTACTCCACCCAACGGCCCTCTAGCCTGGGGCGACCAGGGCGACGGCACCTTCCGCAACCCTGTGCTCTTCGCCGACTATAATAATCCCGATGTGATTCGGGTAGGTGACGACTTTTATATGGTGGCTGCTTCACACCACTTTATGGGTAATCCTATTCTACACTCCCGCGACATGATCAACTGGAGGATCATCGCTCGTCTTTGGCGTGAGTTGCCAATTGATTCTATTTACGACCAGCCAGGGCAGGCGTACCAAAAGGGCAGTTGGGCTCCGGCTCTGGTGCATCACGATGGTAAGTTCTGGGTTTATTTCTGTACTCCAAGCGAAGGTTTGTACCTCACTACCGCCGAAAATCCATCCGGGCCCTGGTCGCCGCTGATAGAGGTGAAGCGAGTGGTGCGCTGGGAAGATCCCTACCCCTTCTGGGACGATGATGGGCAAGCGTATTTACTACGTAGCGAGCAAGGGGCGGGGCCGGTTATCCTGCATAAAATGAGTACTGATGGGCAAAAGATTTTAGACGGTGGAAAAGTGATTGCCTACGGCCCGGTGTTGGAAGGGCCAAAGATGCTGAAACGCAACGGCTACTACTACATCTTTGCCCCCGAAGGCGGCATTGAGCACGGCTACCAAGTGGTGATGCGGTCAAAAAACATCTACGGACCATACGAAAAGAAGGTAGTTTTAGAGCGTGGTTCAACCGATATTAATGGGCCTCACCAAGGAGCTTGGGTAGAATTAGAAAACGGAGAGGTGTGGTTCTATCACTTTCAGCAAATCAATGGCTACGGTCGAGTGCTATGGCTGGAACCCGCCGCCTGGGGTGACGATGGTTGGCCGGTGATGGGCAAAGACTACGATGGCAATGGCATCGGTGAGCCAGTGAAGGTCGTCAACAAGCCCACCATCGCAGGCGAACATCCCATCACCGTACCGGCTAGCTCTGATGAGTTTAATCAGGACACCTTAGGATTACAGTGGCTCTGGAACCATAATCCTGATGATGCCCACTGGTCGCTAAACGAACGCTCGGGCTTTCTACGACTAAAAGCACTACCATTGGTAGAAAAGGCGGGACGTACTCACAACCTGGATTCGGTACCCTACGATTCGTCTATTATTTTCGCTAAAAACACGTTGGTACAACTGGTGATGGGACGAGAAAGCCAGACCACTACCGAGATGCACCTTACGGACCTTCAGGATAGTCAGTACGCCGGACTGAGCTTGTTCAATAAGCGATATGCTTCTATCGGAGTCATTCAGGAAGATGGGCGTACTCGGTTATGCGCCGAACGTAACGATACGAAACAGACCGGACCAGTGGTAAACCAAGAGCAAGTATGGCTTCGGGCTACGGTGGAATTTACGGAGGGAGAAGCCATTGGCCGTACCTACTACAGCTTGGATCAAGAAAATTTTACTGAGCTAGGCGAGTCGATTCCCATTGTGCGGGCGTGGTTTGAAGGTACAAAGTACGCTTTATTTAACTACAACTCTGAAGATCAGGGGGGTACAGTAGATTTTAATTGGTTCCGTTACACGCACGACGGCCCACAAAATGAAAACGACTAATGCCCTCTCCTTCTTTTGGCTGGATTAACTATACAGTAGTCGGTGCTTACTTAGCGTTGTTAGTAGCTTTAGGTTTTTATTTCTCACGGCGACGTAGTACTACCGATGATTACTTCCGAGCCGGACAGCGCGTTCCTTGGTGGGCAGCGGGGCTCAGCATTTTTGGCACCCAGCTCAGTGCCTCTACGTTTATGGCCATCCCAGCTAAAACCTTCGCTACTGACTGGGCCTACTTCATGCTCAATATGACCATTATCATGGTATCACCACTGATCGTGTTTGTCTTCCTACCCTTCTTTCGGCGCCTTAATGTTACCACTGCCTATGAGTACCTGGAGAAGCGATTCAATCTAGCCACACGCTTACTAGGTAGTTTAATGTTTATCGGTTTGCAACTCGGGCGAGTAGGTATTGTAATTTATTTACCTGCTATTGCGCTGTCGCTAGTAACCGGCGTAGATGTTCGCTGGTGCATTATCCTGATGGGTACCCTAAGCATTTTATATACTGTGTTAGGTGGCATTGAGGCAGTGATTTGGACTGATGTGCTACAGGTAGTAGTGCTACTAGGCGGAGCACTATTTTGTCTGGTCTATTTTGGATTCTCTATCGAGGGAGGGTACGATCGTATATGGGAAGCAGCACAGAATGACGATAAATTTAACCTATTTGACTTTCGGTTTGATTTTACTCAACCCACTTTCTGGGTAGTAGTATTAGGTGGTGTTGGGGCAAATATTGTGAGCTATGGTAGCGATCAAGCCGTAGTACAACGCTATCTTACCACCCGTAATGAACGAAACGCTGCGCGAGGTATTTGGACTGATGCAGCACTGACTCTCCCCGCTACGCTAATCTTTTTTGGCATTGGCACTGCCCTGTATGTATTCTACCTACAACAAGTACCCGATGTGGTGCAAGCTACCCCTGATGCGATCTTTCCTTATTTTATCGTATCGGAGCTGCCTCCTGGCATTGCCGGACTACTAATCGCCGGTGTATTCGCCGCTGCGATGTCCAGCCTTGATAGCAGTATGAATTCGGTAGCTACGGTGGTTACCACGGACTTCTACCGTCGCCTTAACAGTACAGCTACCGAACGACGATATTTACGAGTAGCTCAGGGAAGTACTGCAGCCATTGGCATTATTGGAACCATGATGGCGCTGTTGCTTACTCAATGGGATATTCAATCGTTATGGGATCAACTAAATACGTTTATTGGCTTGTTTGCCGGAGGACTAGCGGGAGTGTTTCTGCTTGGTATGTTCACCAGACGAGCCAACGGGCCAGGGGCAGTGGCGGGCATTCTAACCAGTGCATTGGTACAGTGGAGCGTAGCAGCCTTCACCGATATGCATCTGCTGCTCTACGCTACTAGCGGTCTAGTATCGGCTTTTATGGTAGGATACGCTACAAGTTTGCTCACGTCAAAACCTTCCAAAGATCTAAATCGGTTAACAATATACACACTACTAAAAGAGAGTAAAACGAATTCAACCGAATGAAAAGACGGGATTTTGTTAAGAAAGGTACTGCATTAGGTGCAAGTTGGGTAGCGGTTGGTTCAGCCAATCAATCCTTAGCTTCTTGCCCGAGTTCTTTCTCAAAAAATAGACTACTAAATGCGTATTACTTCCGAGCCCATATGTATACGATGGTACCCCGGCAGGTGCGCGAAGACATGGAGTGGATGGCTGACTTGGGTACGCATGTAGTAACCATCGCTGTGCTCGAGCAAGATTTATTTGCGGCAGTAGAGAATATAGAAATTGTATGCCGGGAAGCCGAACGGGTAGGCATGGCCGTACACGCTGTTCCCTCCCGCTGGGCAGGCATATTTGCCGGAGCCCCCAAAGTACCCAGTCTGTTTTCAGTACTGCATCCAGATACCTGGGTGCTAAAAAAAGACGGCACTCCACTGGTTTCTTCTGTATCCGGCGTAATAAGCAGTATTCACCACCCTGCAACCTACAAATTCTTCTGCGAGTCGCTCACTACTCTGCTGGAGCAATGGCCTATACGAGGGATAATGTGGGACGAACCTAAATCCTACGGTTGGGACTACTCACCACAAGCCGTAGAAGCACTGGGTGCCGAAGCTTCCTTTGAAGACCACCTACAAGCCACCACTCGCTTCCACAGTCGCCTTAATCAATTTGTTAAAAAGAACTATCCGCACGTCACCACTAGCTTATTTGATCAAGCTCATTATAGCGATCAGATCGTAGCAGCAGTCGCGCAAGTGGAACACCTTGACTACTTAGGGTGCGACGGACGCCCCTGGTACGACCGAGACGGAGGGCGTGAAGAGGGACGTGGCAAGAACTTATTAGGAGAACAAGCTGGTGAGCGGTTTCTCAAAGCAGCCCGAGCAAGCGACAAAAAGACCTTATGGTTGATAGAAAATCATAATTTAGCAACGAAAGATATTGATCTAATGAACCGTCGCTTACCCGAGATTGTAGCTCAGGGGGTAGACCAACTCATTTACTATTACTACCCCCGTAGTGTGGCCGAACCGGATCGCGCCATGCACGTTATCAAAAAACATTTGCGAAACTACGGACAATAGTACTGGCCTGTTTAACCAATACTGATTACTGGTTTACTGAGTAAGCACACCTATCGTTTGTAACCACCGCTCGGCTTGTATTGGCCAGGTGCTGACGTTACTTTCAATAGATCGTAAACCGTATCCGTGACCACCTGTAGCATATAAGTGCATCTCAGCGGGAACACCTGCCTGCTTGAGTTTCAGATAATACAACAAGCTATTTTCTACCCCAATTCCATCGTCTGCTGTCTGGACGATAAAGGTGGGCGGGGTGCTTTTATTTACTGGAAGTTCAGCCGATAGCTGGGTACTATCTTCCTTATCCATTAAATAAGCTGGATAAATCAGCATGGAAAAATTTGGGCGACAATTCAGGTAGTCTGCCGAATCAATCGGTTCGTAGGTTCTTTGACGATAGTTATTACTTAGCGTAGCAGTGAGGTGACCACCCGCCGAGAAACCAATCATACCTACCCGTTCCGGATCAATACTCCAAGCTCGGGCATGCTGACGAACCAGTCCCATCGCTCGTTGTGCATCCTGAAGAGGCGCAACATGCTTAGGCAGGTTATTGCGACGAGGCACTCGATATTTGAGTAGTATCGCCGTAATGCCTAACGAATTGAGCCATTGGCAAACTTCGGTTCCTTCTAGATCCATAGCCAAAACATAGTATCCACCGCCGGGGCATACCACCACAGCGGTGCCTGTAGACCTTTCGGCCGGGGGATGATAAACCGTGATAGCTGGTTGGCTTACGTTAATAAGTCGGATAACACGCCGCCCCGCCACTAAATTGTCATCGGGTTGAGTACTGTCTTTCTCCAGACCGAGGGTATCCTGTTCGTTCGGTACTACGGTAGGCCATAGCGGTAGGGTGATGCTATCGCCCGGTAGACTATCGGCCGAATGCCCTCTGAAGTTTTTGCTAATACCGAGTAATGGATTCAATAACAAGGTAACTGCCGTCAGCACAACAAAAGAATTCCGGGTAGGTATCAGATAGTAAAACTTCACAGATAGAGGTGGTTGTACACGAAGATGTCCGAAAAATATGGTTTTTTTCAGCATTCTCATAGCGTGAACTCTACTAGGCCAGATTAATAGGGGGACGATAGGTTTGGCGAGCTGATATTTGGTAGATTTTCGGCGAATTTACCCCCGCACTTTAATCCAGAGTTCGTTGCTTGCTGACGATACAGTTTTAATCTTCTGGTTTCCTCGAGCCATTTCTTCCTCATGTTGCAAAACCGGATCGTAATATTAGTGGTACACGCTATCTTTATAGTGTGTTTGATTAACGATGATTGTGGTGGTATCTCGCGCTAGTGCGCCGAACAGTTGCCCCCCTAGATGGTCTAAACGATCAATACTCTCTAACAATGGTACCTGATTGTTTTTAAGGAGAAGTACTTCATGGGTATTCAGTCAATCACCTCAAAATTAACACTACGAGTTACTGAATTATAATAAACCATTACGTCTGTACTTTAAGTGGAGTAGTTTGCTACTGATCGGGTGTACGATAGCGCGGCTGCCGCAATTTTGCAAAAGCGGAGTACCCCCCCGCGCCCCGGCGGAGAACCGCACGGTGGCTCGGATGAAGCTTTGCGTCCAGCGTGGAACGCCCGGCGAATTCCGGTGGATGCCACGCGCCCAGCCTGGGGCCAGACCTCCCTCCTATTATACGGGAGATGCCGGGTCTGGCGAGACCGGGTCTCGCCAGACCGGGTCTCGCTAGACCGGAACAAGTCCGGCAAGAAAATATGCATTTTTGCGGCAGCTGCGCTGTTGTACACCCCTACTGATCGTCCATAAGCGAAAAAGAGACGGTTTGGGTATCCTGTGAATTGCCTCCGACGAATATTGAAAAGTTACCAGGTTCTACAGCGTACTGCATTTCTCGTGTCCAGTACTTTAAATCCTCCACGGTCATTTGGAAGGTTACCGACTGGGACGCACCAGGGGCTAACGTTACCAGTTGGAACCCTCGCAGCTCCTTCACCGGACGCGATACAGTAGCGATCTGGTCGCGGATGTATAGCTGTGCCACCTCAGTACCGTCGGTTTGGCCGGTATTAGTTACAGTAGTATATATTTTTAAGGTATCATCTGCTGAGAGCTGAGTTTGGCTTAGGGTTGGAGGCGAGTACGAAAATGTAGTGTAGCTCAAACCATAACCGAACGGAAACAGCGGCTCATTAGGCACGTCCGACCATTTGCTTACCCCCCAACGAGTGTCCTCTGGCCCCTGTCGTGGGCGGCCGGTATTCAGATGACTGTAGTAAATTGGAATTTGCCCTTGGTGATAGGGGAAAGTCATGGGTAGCTTCCCCTGAGGGGCGTGATCGCCCAGTAATACATCTGCCACGGCAAGACCTGCCTCGGTACCGGGCTGCCAGCAGACCATTATCGCCGAAACATCATTAAGAATATCGGTCAACTCCAAAGGACGGCCAGTAAAAAGCAGTAGAACTATCGGTTTTCCGGTCGCCGCCACCACTTTGATCAATTCCTCCTGATTGCCAGGAAGTGAGATGTCGGCACGACTAGCGCATTCGCCAGTATTGTACCCGTTCTCTCCCACGGCCAACACAACTACGTCGGAGCGCTCCGCCACTCGGCGAGCTTGCTCAATCATCGCCTCCGGACAATTGCCGAAGGCCCGGCAGCCCGAAGCAGTATCTAATTTAACGGTAGTGTCCAGAGCCTCTTTCAGCCCTTGGTACACCGTCGTTAGATCATCAGGGTTAGCAAATCCGCTCCAGTTACCGATCAAATCTTTATACTCGCGACTATTGCCTAGCGGGCCAATGAGTGCTATGCGTTCGTACTGAGCAGGTTGGAAGGGAAGTAGCTGATTATCATTCTTAAGCAACACGAATGACTTACGGGCTAGAGAGCGGGCGGCTTCAAGGTGTTCGGGGCGACGAAGCGTTTGTTGGAGTCGTACTGTATCGAAATAGCGATAGGGATCATCGAACAAACCTAGTTCAAACTTGTAGCGTAATATGCGGCGAACCGAACGGTCAATATCGACTTCGCTTATTGCACCTTCTTTCACTAACTCTTCAAGCGACTCAACGTACACTTGCCCCCATAAATCAGTGTCTGAACCGGCGGTAAAGCACTGATATGCTGCCTCTTTCCGATTAGCGGCTACACCGTGAGGAATTACTTCGTGAAGGGAATTAGCATCCGAAACGGTAAAGCCGGTAAACTCCCATTCTTTCCGCAGAATCTGTTTGAGAAGCAGATCGTTACTACTGGCAGGAACCCCCGCCACCACGTTGAACGAATTCATTAGGGTAGCTACTCCAGCATCTACGCTCGCCCGGAAAGGCGGAAGGTGCAGTTCGCGTAACCTTCGCTCCGACACGTCTACGGTATTATATTCCATACCGCCTTCAGGTGCTCCGTAGGCCGCAAAATGCTTCGCACAAGCTATCACGGTATTGCTCTGCAACAGATCATCCCCCTGAAATCCACGAACCCGTGCTTCAGCTATGCAGCTTCCCAAATATGGATCCTCGCCTGCTCCTTCCATCACACGCCCCCAGCGAGGATCACGACTAATATCCACCATAGGAGCAAAAGTCCAGTGCAGACCAGCCGCACTCATCTCTGTGGCAGCAATACGGTCAGCTTGCTCAATGGCTTTCAAATCCCAGCTAGCTGCTTGAGCCAAGGGCACTGGAAAAATAGTCCGGTAGCCGTGTACCACATCGGCCGCATACAGCAGTGGGATACCAAGACGGGATTCCTCCACTGCTAGCTTTTGCCAAGCTATAAGCTGGTCTAAGTCTACAAAGGGGGTTAATGCCCCTACCCTCCCCTGCTGAATTTCCTCTTCCAGATCAGTATCTTGCTCATAAATATCGGTAGAATAGTTACCCTTCAGATGATTGAGCTGACCTATCTTCTCGACTAAAGTCATCTGAGACAGCACACTATCTACTTGGGCTTCGTAAGGATGAGTATACTGGTTGGGGCGAAAGGTATAATAAGTGAACAGCAGTATTGCTCCGATAAGCATTATCCAGATCGGGTATTTTGTTCCAATTTTTCCGTACATAGTGTGTTGATTATATAACAGCGACTAATTGACCTAGCAATGTGAGGTTTTTGTCGACTAAAGCCTACCGATACACTGAGCCTTAGAACATACTGGTAGAGTAAAAGCTGTGTCCACAGGGGCTGCATCCACAGAGGCTATTTCCATAATGAAAACCCACCATCAACTACTAAATTGTGGGCGGTTACATTATCTGAAGCAGGTGAGGCTAAGTACAATGCTGCTCCTTTCAGGTCGAGGCCCATACGGCCCCAGCGACCGAGCATCGTAGCGTCGGCAAACTCGCCAGTAAACTGTTCGGGTAAGTTGCCCGGCTTCTCAAAGCCACCCGGAGAAATAGCATTTACGTATACTCCGTCGGGCGACAGCAACCCGGCTAGGTCTCGTGTAAGTCCGATAACTCCCGCTTTGGCAGCCGCGTAATCTACCGGTTGTCCGTTCATTCCACTGCGGTCATACATGCGGCGATCGCGCCCGATAAGTCCGGCCATTGAGGCAATGTTGATGATTTTTCCGTAACCAGCTTCTACCATAGTTGGGGCCACGGCTTTACAGCAGTAGATCACCCCGGTAAGATTGGTTTCAATCATCGCGGCAATGTCTTCAGAAGAGCGCTTAAATAGGTGTCCCGGACTATTGCCAACTCCGCCTCCTGCATTATTAACCAAAATATCAACTTTTCCCTTCCAGGCAATAGCTTGTTCAGCCATTTGTTGTACACTAGCGTACTGCCGCTGATTCATCGTAAGCCCAAGAGTATCGTTACCGTATTCTTGCTTGAGCTGTAAAGCAGCTTCTTCCGCTTTCTCGGCTGAACGAGAAGTGACGATCACCGACGCTCCAGCTTCGGCTAACACTGAAGCTACATCCTTGCCTAGCCAGGCGTAGGCTCCGGTAACTAAGGCTACGCGTCCTCGCAGGTCAAATAATTCCTGAATATTCATGAGCTATCCTTGGTAGTAACGTATCACTTTTTGTAAAGCATCCACTTGGCCCCTTACCTTGTCCAGAGTCTGCATTCCGGTTTTGAATAAACACAATCCTTTACGAAATTCTTCTAGCACTGGGCAGTCACCAGCTTGGTACGATTTTACCTTCCCCTGATAGCGGGGATCGTAGAGCGGTGAGCGGTTTTTGTCACCATAAAACGATAACTCGCGAAAAACCGGTTCTAAGTGTACTGGAGTGTAGCAGCCGTAGAGGCCATCACCACCGAGTTCAATAAATTTCTTTCGGAAATCGCGCCACGTTACTCCCAGTTCAGCCTCATTGAGCCAAGCTGGGTAACACCAGTAGGTATGTTCGCATTCATCCGGTGTGTGAGGTGGTCTTAACCATTCGCACTTTTCTTCAGCGATTACCTGATCGTACTGATGAGCTACGTAGCGCCGAGCATCTACTAATTGATTTAGTCGTTCTAGTTGCCCTAACCCTAGCGCGGCTTGTGGGGCTGACATTCGGAAGTTGTAGCCTAAACTATCGTGACGCTCAAAACGCCAGTCTTGCCGCTCATCGCGGGGAATCATAGTAGAACCTGGTTTTGCCCCTAATGTTCGGTAACCTTGCACTGCGGCTTTACGAATCCGAATAGCATACTCCTCATCATCAGTAATAACTATCCCCCCGTCGCCTCCAGTAGTCATGTGCTTGGAACCTTGAAAACTAAAACTACCCGCGTGTCCGATAGTACCTACCATCTTCCCTCGGTACGTTCCTAAAAAAGTCTGGGCATCATCTTCAATCACAGCCAAGCTACGTTCTTGGGCCAAATCCATGATAGGATCAAAGTCAGGTGATAGACCGTAGATAGATACTGGCATAATTGCCTTGGTAAATTCAGTAGTCTTTCGCCAAGCATCAGTGGGGTCGAGGCAGTAAGTGCGCGGATCGCTATCAACAAACACCGGCACGGCCCCAGTATGAATTACTGAAAAGGCGGTAGCGGCCATCGTTAATGAAGGCACTAGCACCTCATCACCCGGTCCTACACCAGCAGCCATTAAGGCTGCTACCAATGTACCCGAACCAGAATTCATGGAGATAGCGTACTGTGCGCCAAACTTTTCGGCAAATGCTTGTTCAAAGCGAGCCAGCATATTGGCTGACTCTTTATTACCGAAGCCATCGTCTAACACTTCATCCATGTACGCTCGGTCGGCGGAACCACAACGATTCGGTGGTAACACAGCGAATAGCTCTGGAGCGTTAATTTCCGATGGATTAGTTAAGGTGGAGGTAGCGATCATTTTTTATTTGTCAAATAATATTTTAATATGTCAAATAAAATCAAACTCATCTGATTTATCAAGCAATTGATATATCTTTATCAAAAAATTTACAATGGCTTTATCCACCGCTTCGGAAGCTGCCGTCCGCATTCGGCGCTACATTCACAAGCAGCAGTATCAGGCAGGCGAGCAATTACCTACTCAGCAGCAACTTTGTAAGGAGCTATCAGTAAGCATTCGTCACTTACGGGAGGGGCTAACCATATTGCAGGAGCAAGGATTAGTACAAACTCGCAAAAAAGGGGGAACAGTGGTACTAGCACCGGATATCAGCTATCTGCAACAAGCTACCGTACAGCACTTAGAACACTGCAATTTCGATGATAGGCAACTAATTGAAGCCCGAGCTGTTTTTGAACGAGCTATTGGACAGGAAGCCGCTAGTAAGAGAACCGCAAAAGACTTGTTAACGATCCTCGAAACCATTGAACAGATGGAAGCCGCTCATCAGGCTGGCGAATTGGACGAAACTGCCGACCAGGATTTTCATTTAGCATTGCTTGCCGCTGCTCATAACCCTGTAATAGAAGTATTCGGCACGCTTATCGTTCGGGCTTTTTTCCCTAAAATTAAGGGCAAGTACCGCGCTTCGGACGAAACACGCACACTCACCTTGCATGAACACCGAGCAGTTTACGAAGCTTTACAACAGCGAGATACGGAAGAAACGGGACGACTGCTGTACGACCATATCACAGCTCCCCTACGAGGACGAGATATCAATGTGAATCGCTGATGACAATCAGGTTCAAAACTTAGCTAGGGTGCGCTCCTATCGCTAAACAAATAGAAGCTTTTATTATGTACTACATATTAAGATATTTATTGTAACTTGCCCTCGTTCAATAGCCTCCGGTATGTACCTACGATTTCTTAGACAAACTACTTTTGCTACAGCTACACTACTGACAGCTTGGTGCTGTACTACTTCCCTATCCTCTGAATCTGCTCAAGAAAGCACTGAAGCTAATTTTCGTGTAATGCTGGAAACGGTTATTCAAGAAAACGACGAAGAGAGCCTTTCCATCGACTTTATCTGGACTCAAGCCCGAGCTGCCTGGGTACCAACAGACACCCCTTATGCCATCATGACGATGTCGCAAAAGCTCAAAACCGGTGATGATGTGTACTACGATCTTTACCAAACCCTGAGCTACGATTCGGGGCAGACTTGGACAGTTCCTCAGGAGATTCCTTCGCTTAAACTGCACACCATTGATAACAATTATCGTCGCTCACTTAGCGATATGACGCCACAGTGGCACCCTAAAACAGGGAGAATACTTAATATTGGCAAGTCGTTTTTCTATACCGACGACAGTACCCCCGATCGCTCCCGTCGCGAGGTGGCCTACGCGGTCTACGATCCAGAAACTCAGCAGTGGGGATCACACCAAGCCTTGGATATTCCGACTCAGGATACCAGTGCACTCTCCATTATTGCCCCTAATGCCGGATGCGTGCAGTGGCTCATGCAGCCCAACGGAGAAATCCTGCTACCAATTTTTTATTACAAGATGTCGGCTGAGCAAGCGGCAACCACCGATCGTACTGCTTACGATGTTGGGAATAATATGAACAACGATGAATTGAGCCAGATGGTAGCGGTGCTCCGCTGCTCCTTTGACGGAGAAAAGCTTACTTTCCTCGAACTAGGGGAGGAACTACAGATGAAGCAAGGGCGCGGACTTGGTGAACCTTCACTAGCTTATCTAAACGGGACTTACTTTCTAACCCTTCGTACCGACCAGTCAGCTTATGTTACCCGTAGTTCGGACGGTTTGCACTACGAAGAATTGCAGGAGTGGACCTTTGATGATGGTTCGGTACTCGGTAGTTATAATACCCAGCAGCACTGGGCTACCCATGACGATCGCCTATTTTTATCCTATACCCGTCGCGGAGCAGATAATGATGGAGTGTTTCGTCATCGAGCACCGCTCTTTATTGCTGAAGTTGATCCGCAGAAACTTGTTGTACTACGAGATACCGAACAGGAAATAGTTCCTAACCGAGGGGTAGGCTTAGGCAACTTTGGGGTCACCAAAGTTGATGGGCAACAAATATGGATTACTACAACTGAGTATATGCGTGGCGAAACCAATGTAGCGGCGGATAATAGTGTATTTGTAGCTCGTCTACTAGCAAACCAACCATGATAAATCCCAGAATAGAAGGTTTAGTAGCTGCCCCCTTCACTCCCATGTACCCTGATGGAAGCATTGCCTACGAACGTATCCCTGCGCTCGTAGAACATCTCGCCACCTGGAATGTGCGGGGCTTATTCGTATGCGGTAGTACGGGTGAGGGGCCTTCGCTCACTGTCGCTGAACGCCAAAAACTAGCGGAAGCGTTTGTAACTGCTAACCGAGGGCGTCTTTTCCTATTCGTTCACGTTGGTCATAATAGCCTCACCGAGGCAAAGAGCCTAGCACGGCACGCCCAAGAAATTGGGGCAAATGCTATTTCAGCTACGGCTCCCACTTACTTCAAGCTGAATACAATTGATGCGTTGGCTAACAGTCTACAATTGATTGCTGAAGGAGCTCCCCAGTTACCATTATATTATTACAATATTCCGGCACTTACTGGCGTATCGCTCAACATGTTGGCTTTACTAGAGTCCGCTCAGAAGGAGATTCCAACCTTAGCAGGAATCAAATATACTACTCCCCTACTGCACGAGTACCAGGCCTGTGTACGATTTTCTGATAATCGCTACCAAATCCTTTATGGTTCGGACGAAATGCTACTGGGGGCACTAGCTTGCGGAGCAAAGGCCTTTATTGGCAGCACGTACAATTTTATGGCTCCAATCTACCACCGAGTGATCCGAGCTTTTAATCAAAAACACCACGAAGACGCTCAGCAGTACCAAGCACTGTCAGTCGCTACCGTGCGTCTAATCTTCAAATACGGTGGCTTACCCGCTCAAAAAGCCATTATGCGGATGATTGGTCAGGACTGTGGTCCAGTGCGCTTGCCCTTGACTACGCTAACCCCTTCTACCTACGAAACGTTGGAGAGCGAGTTACAAACCATTGGCTTTTTCAATGCAGTTAAATCTGATTCTTTATGAGTGTCGTGCCCATGTTCATACAATTGAAACTAGGCGACTCCGAACGAGCCTTCTTGCAGCAGCAGGTGAATAGTTCGACTTTATATTTTGCCCAAGATCATACCGCCGAGGAGAACCAAAGACAGTTCCTCAAATCTGCTATTGCTTTTGGAAATATTCCTGTCCAATGGCTTGCCGAAGCTTCAAACCTCCGCTGGCTACAATTAGAATCAGTGGGTTTCGGTGAGTATCAGTCAGTAGAGACTACGGCAACTATTACCAACCTAAGAGGCATGTTTTCGGTAGCTGTAGCTGAAACTGTACTAGCCGGCATTTTAAGCTTTTTTAGAGGTATTCCCTCCTTAGAGAGACATCAAAACCACCATCATTGGGTAGGGGCTAAGCTACGTCCTTACCTCCGAACCCTATCCGGCTCATCAGTTATTATTGTGGGGGGTGGGTCAATCGGACAAACGTTAGCGCAGTCGCTCTCCTGCCTAGGAGCTACAGTAACCGTAATGGACAAATACCTCTCCGAAGCTAACCTTTCTTCTCCTGGCGAACTTGACAAGCATCTTCCCCAAGCCGATGTGGTAATTAGTTGTTTGCCCGAAACCCAGGAGACTATTCGCTTTTTTGATCGAACTCGGATAGCCCAATTCTCTCAACAGGCTATCTTTGTAAATGTAGGACGCGGCAGCGCGGTAGATGAGCCCGCCTTGATAGAAGCCCTCCAGCAAAAAACGCTCGCCGGATGTATATTAGATGTAACCGAGCAAGAACCCTTACCCGAAGATCACCCGCTGTGGCACTGCCCGAATACCCTACTGACTCAGCATACAGGAGGAGGAAGTCAGGAAGAACTATTGAACAAAGTGAAGGTATTCTTGAGTAATCTGTCACGATTTCAGTGTGACCAATCCTTAGAAAATATTGTTGATCTAAACCGAGGCTATTGATGAGTAAAATTGTTGATGTACGTCCGGTACTACTAAGTGCCCCCTACGCTGATCCTGAAACCAATCTGGAAGTACAATTACATTTACCTAGCCAGTACCGCACTTGCGGCTTAGTAGAAATTACCCTAGAAGATGGCACCAAAGGTTTAGGAGAAGGTTATCTAGCCGTGTTTGCCCCCAGGGTGTTCGAACAAATTATTCGCTTGATACGCCCCTATCTTATTGGTAAAGAGGTGATGGAGGTTAATAAGATTTATCATAATCTACGTATTGTAATTGGTTACTGGAGCATGCAAGGGGCAGCTAAGCACGCATTAAGTGCGGTAGAAATTGCCATGCAAGACTGCCGGGCTCAACTACTACAATTACCTGTTTATCAAGTCCTAGGCGGCAAATTAAATGACACACTTACGCTCTACGGTAGTGGGGGTGATTCAATAAGCCCCGAGGCCATGGCTGAGGAGCTGGATTACTTACAAGCCCACGGCATCAAGTTCTTTAAAATTCGGGCACGAAATAATGAGCTTGATAAGGCTATCTGGTGCGTAGATGAAGGGGCTGAACGAGGTATCCAGATTGCCGTTGATATGACTCAAAATCTCATGTATCCCGGACAATCAGTCTCGGAAGTAGTACGGTTTGTTGAGAAGATTCAAGATTTTACAGGGCGCACTTTATTTTTTGTAGAAGAAGTACTGGGACCGGCCAATACACAGGAATATCCTCTACTTCGACAAAAGCTCAACACCCCCGTAGCCGGAGGTGAGATTGTAACTACTGCTGCTGAACTCAATGATCGTATCACTCAGGGCTGCTACGATATTGCCCAACCTGATGCTACCGTAATTGGTGGAATTAGTGCTGTAATGGAAGTTTTCGCCACAGCTCGTCAGAAAGCTACGGAAGTGATCGTACACTGCTGGGGTGGGCCGGTAGGCATGATGGCCAACTATCACGCTGCCTTAGCTGGTGGTGGCTCCTTCGCCGAATGGCCAATGCCTGCCTTTCCTTTACGCGAGGCAATGGTACAACAACCGTGGAAGATTGAGAGCGGTAATATTCATTTTCCTGACACACCTGGCTTAGGGGTAATTCTTACCGAAGAAATTGAGCAGAAATATGCTTTTCGGGAAGATGCAGTGTATCAATGCTTGCCTACCGCTATTCCTAGAAATAAGTGGCCAGAGTAGAATCACCTGGAAAATTTTTATTGTGATTATGCTTAACCGAGTCTTTGCTACTGAGAACTGATCGTCTTTCTCAGCAACATTATTCATTTAGCTAATCACTTTCAGGATGCTGGTCGAGCCAGTGAGCCATTAGCATAAACACCGATGGTGTCCAGCAGACTCCCGGTGCCTGAAGCCCTTCCCCCGTCCTGGCGTTATAGTTCTCGTAAAAACCGGGGGCATTTTGGCACGTAGTACAGTAGCGCTTGGCAATGTCGCGGGCTAGATGAGTCTCGCCCAGATCCAGCAAACTAACGAATAGCTGATAGTTAGGTGGAGCCCAAATAGGACCACGCCAGTAGCCGTCATCCTCGTATTGTTCGCTGGTAATCGCTTCGGAAGCCAGTCCGTGGGCGGTTAGGTAAGAGCCATCCGGTTGCAAGTCCTGAAGCATGCGCTGACGTATCTTCTCAGGTAACCGTTGGCCTAGCATTAGCGGCATATAGTTGACCAGCGACTGCGAATTAACTGGCTCTCCGGTAGCGGCCAATCGCGACACAAATTGCTCGCCGTTCCAGAGTTGCTCAATTAGTGCATTAAGCTGCTGGTCGGCGCGTTGCTGCCACTGCTTTGCTTCCGAAAGGCGTTCGGTCCACCGAGCAATATCAGCCAGCACTTCTTGTTGAAGTACTAAGTAGGTGGCCAAATCAGCTCCTTCCACAGGGGTTCCTCGGTCAAAGACAGTGGCATTGTCCCACCCTCCATCGTTACCGTGTTTGTAGTGGCACAGACCATTATTGTTGGAGTCGTGCTGGGCGTACCAGTAATCGGTAAACTTGCCTAAGGGTTCGTACACCTGTTCTAAGTAGGGCATGCACTTTTCTTGGCCAATAATCTTTACCAGCTGGCGAATCGTCCAGCCGTGTACTGGTGGTTTAGTGAACCCTTGCCCCCGCAATAAATCACTTAGTGGTTCGGGCAGGGCTCCGTTTGGCAGCTGATTATCAAAAAACACCAGCAGTTGATCCCACGCCAAATCGGGGTCAGCTAAGCTCAGCCCCATTCCGTGAAAACAGTGATCCCAAGCCCATATTTTGGTCAGCCACGAGTTTTTAGACGAGAGCACGGTGGGCCGAGTCAGGTACTCCGACGGCTGCACTTGAAAGGCGTGCAGCAGAAACCAAGCGTTGTGTGCAGCGGGTTGAAAGGCTTTGGGCACCGTCGGCATACGGTTCATCCAGTCTTCTACTTCCTGTTGCTGCTTTGCTAGCACCTGCTCTACCGTAGGCAATTCGTCTGACCAGTCGTGTAACTGGGTAGCCTCGCGAAACGCAAAGTAGGGCTGCTCTTTTTCTGATACTCGGATAGTGTCTAGGGGAAATTGTTTTAGGGTACTCTCGCTTTCTTTCAATCCAAAATTCAGGGTGGTTCCGTTAGGATTTTTAAAGTAGTGGTACATCCGGGCCGCCTTCGGCAGCAAGATTGTTTGGTTGTCTACTAGACTATCTCGCCAGAAGTAATTTTGCAGGGCTTTCAGCTCGATGGTGGGGCCTTCGCTGTAGAAGTAAAGCGTATCCACATCGAGGTATGTCAAGGTAACATTACCGACTTCAGTTTCCAGCGTCAGCGCCCAAGGCTGGTAGCTAATAGTGTACGTAAGTTCACGCTCATTTTTGAGTAGATAAATATCGTAGTAGGCTCCGGCCCAGTCTTCTTGCCACTTAAAGGAAACCGCCCGGTGGCGCAGGGTGCTGATCCGCAAACGGTGCGATTTCTCTCGATCCGCGTAGTTTACCTTAAGCCAAGACCCAGATTTACTGAAGGTGATTAGGTCTAAGTGGAGGTTGGGGTAGTAAGGGAACGAGTTTGAATAGGTATCTCTGGCTCCACCCGTGTTTGTGGGATTAAATACGGTAAATGGCACCCCAGGCAAGGCCGCTACCCCAAGTGAGGTAGCAGCCGTTTTCTTTAGAAAGTGTCTGCGGTGTACAGGCATATTTTATGATAAGGATTAATAGCCGTCATTTTGATTTAATGCAGTAGTTTCAACTTCGCCGTTAGGAAGCGGAAAAACAATCTCAAATGAATCAAAATCATACCCTAAGGAATTTCCCGGATTAACAGGATCACCGAAGTTATAGTCTGCTTCAGTCATGTCTAAGCGACTAGTTTTGTATAGTGCCCGCATATCGAACCACCGATGCGATTCTTCAAAGGCAAGCTCTGTTCGCCGTTCGTTAATTACCCACTGGCGGACAACATTGGGGTCAGCTTCGGCAGTGCTATAGTCAGCAGGAATCATGTTGCCGTCCTCTCCAAAGTTTCGTGCGCGTGTACGCACTTGGTTAACAAGTTCAATAGCTTCACTTAGGTTACCTCCTGACTCAACAATTGCCCAAGCCTTCATCAGCAATACATCAGCGTAACGCAAAATACGAGCATTGTTCCAAGAACCTAAGCGTTCGCTGGCATTTCCCCGGTTGACGTACTTCAGTATGTGGAAAGAAGAATCCGCTTCGTATGATTCACTAATTCGGGGGTCAGCTTCTGCAAAGGCATCATCTAAGCCCTGTGTAGCGTAGAAACGACCGGCGGGGCCACCGGTGTTGTTATCACCTTCAAAAAAGGCCCAAAGACCACCCAAATCGCCATTACCAGCGGTTTCATCTGCTGATAACCAGAAGTTGTTCTCGGCCACATTTCTTGAGAACTGCACTTCAAACAATGATTCTGCATTATTTTCCTGAGCCTCATCAAAGTTTGCCCCGTAGTCTTCTACCAATGTATACCCAGTGATCCTATTAAAGGCTTCAATGGCTTGCGTGAGATCCGTCACATTGCCATCTATAATACCTCGGTAGGTCAAAATTTTGCCGAGCATTCCATTGGCAGCCCCCGCAGTAACTCGACCAAGGTCAGCTTCGGACCAATTGGGGGGTAGTAATCCTGCCGCAGTAGTTAGGTCTTCCACTGCTACGTTCAGAAGTTCCATACCCGACGAGTTGGTTTGGTTAGTGGCCTCTTCCACACCGTCAAAGGTACTTTGCGTTAACGGAGCTGTCTCAAAGAACTGCCACAGGTTGAAGTAGGTATATCCTCGTAAAAATAAGGCTTCCCCTCGATGATAACTTCTAAGTTCTTCGTCTTCGTATACTTCGCCTTGCGCTTCAATTCTCTCCAGCACTACGTTTGCCCGATTGATTAGCTCGTAGCTGTAGCCGTAATAATCTACGACAGATCTGTTAGTTGTCTGAATATCAACAAAATTATTCAGCGAATTATTTTGCTTCATTGTGGCATTATCATCAGGTAGCAACCACATTCCGTGTATCCAACCGCCGTTACCGTTAAAGGCATAGAAGTTTTGAAGCTTCTGATAGATTCCAAAAACCGAAGCCTGGAATTCTTCTTGATTTTGGTAGTACTCATCACTGGAGGGTTCAGGCGGCAGTAGACTCACGGCATCTTCGCCACAGCTATTACTGATAGCCACAAATACACCTATCGTCAAAATTCTTTTTATAAATCTCATAATTATTATTTAAAACGATGCGTTGATTCCTACTAAAAACGTGCGGGGGGGTGGGTTTCTATCATTCTCAGGGTCTACCCCACTATAGTCGCTAATAACGAACAAGTTATCCAAGCCAGCGTATACCCGAAGGGTAGAAAATCCGATCTTCTCCAGCGAAGTTGGCTGCACATTATAGCCCAGCCGAATATTTTGTAGCCGCAAAAATCCGGCGTCTTCTACCCAACGATCGGATATTCGGTTGTTTCCGGCAGGATCGCTAAAAGCAGCCCGGGGCATACTATTAGAAGGATTGCTGGGTGTCCACCGACCCAGTACTGTTGTTAGCTGATTGTGCTCATTAGTCATGGCTTCAGCTGATTGGCGGATGCTATTTACGCGTTGAACATCTCCTACACCTCTAAAGAAAATGCTAAGATCGAAGTTACGATAGTTCGCACCGATGTTAAACCCGTAGTAATAACCGGCCACCGTCTTTCCCAGAAATGTTCGGTCAGCTTCGTTAAGCAAACCGTCAGGCGTTCCTTGAGTAATCGTACCATCACTATTAGAGGTATTGATATTCTGGAACCGAACGTCACCCGGAGCAATAGGACGAGGATCAACGTACTGCTGATTATCTTCTTCTACGTCTCCTTGGTTCTGGTAAATGCCATTTGTTTTGTAGCCGAAGATATAGCGAAAAGATTGTCCCTCTTCAACCCGTTCGCTGCCTTCAGTAAGCGGAATTCCCTCATAGCGCCTGATTACCTCATTGTTTACGGTGGTTAAGTTTCCGCCTACTGTTAGCATCAAATCATTGATTTTTTTATTGATACTAAAGTCAAGCTCAATTCCTTGGTTGACCATCTCACCAATATTAAGAGGAATATCCTGACTTACCCCAGTTAGTTGAGGAAGTTGTACATCCTGAAGAATATCTTCGGTACGACGATGATAATATTCAGCCCCTAAAGTCAGAAGGTTATCAAACAAGACGCTCTCAAAGCCAATAGAGGTAGTGGTGGTGGCCTCCCAGGTCAGATTCTCAATTGGAAAGTTAGAGATAAAAGACGCTCGGTTGAGATTACCCCGACTGTCGCCATTGCTGGAACCCGTGCTATAGAAAGGATTAGCACTTACTACGGCTATGTAGGAGAACGGTCTAACGTTTTGATTACCCAATTGTCCCCATCCTCCGCGCAGCTTTAGGTCAGTGATAAAATTAGCATTACTCATGAAAGGTTCAGCGGATAAGCGCCAAGCAGCAGAGATTGAGGGAAACGTTCCCCAGCGGTTCTCTTCGCTAAAGTTGGAAGAAGCATCCCGGCGAACAGCGGCATCGAGATAGTACTTTGACTGGTAGTTATAGCTCAGGCGACCCACGTAACCTACTAATCCTGACTCATCGCGCCATCCTAAAACCTGAATATCGTCTCCGGCTTGTACGTATTGAAACTCTTCTCTACGGCTATCGTTGGGAAGATTTTGGTTTCTGGCTGCTGAGCCTTCGGCTAGAATTTTTTGCTCCGAGGCATTCAGTAATATATCGATATTATGATCACCGAACGAGCGATTGTAGTTGACCGTTACTTCCGCTAGTAAGTTCTTGTTACGAGAATTACGTTCTTCGTACGAATCTCCAACGGTTTCACCACCCGTTCGGAAGAAGCGTCGGTCAAAATCGATATACTGATAGCGACTCTGCTGGTACCAGTCGTAGCTAAGACTTCCTCGTATCCTCAATCCCTCGAGCGGTTTGATTTCTACGTAACCAGATCCTAGAAACCGCCAGTACTCGTAGGAGAACTCTTGGTTTCTAGCTCTTCCAATAGGGTTAGCAGCAGTTTGAGTACCATAAAATACGCCATCGCTACTGCCGTCGCCAATGGGAGCGGGTGATCCGTCTTCCAACAACAGAGGCTGCCAAGCTGGCGCAATTGCCATGTTCCGCAGATCATCCGATCGGTTTTCGAGAACATCCAAGTAGGCCAAGCGGGCCGTCTGACCAATGGTAAGCCAAGATTTTAGCTCGTGATCTGAGTTCAAAGTAACCGTATACCGGTCTGTTTCCTCAAAGTTCAGCGTACCTTCTTCGTTAGAATAAGCTACCGCGGCATAGTAGTTGGAAAACTCATTACCACCCGAAACATTCATACTATAATTTTGAGTAACCGCATTGTCATTGATCAATGCTCCTTGCCAATCTGAAGTAGGGGAATTACCCAGAAAGTTGTTGCTGCCAGGGGTTAAATAATCTGGTAACGGTTGGTCTACATTATTGTAAGCATCTGTTACCAGCGATAATTGCTGCTGAGTATTCAAGACATCGTAGGTATCAATTAGATTTTTCACCCCGTAGGATGCTTGAAATGATACTTTCGGTTTACCTAACGATCCCGATTTGGTAGTGATCAGAATTACCCCATTAGCCGCTCGAGAACCATAAATTGCCGCCGCCGAGGCATCTTTCAATACCGAGATAGACTCAATATCGGCTGGGTTGATCATGTTCATAATGTTGACAGGACCCCGAAAATCTTGTGCTCTGTCTGCTGAAGTTGTAGCGGAAATGCCGCTGGCACCAAACTCGGTAATAGGTACTCCGTCAATCACAAACAATGGATCATTGTTGTTGAACGAACTAATCCCTCGGATTCTAATTTCAGGCCTTGCATTAGGGTCGCCACCCGGATTGGAAACAAATACACCTGGCATTCGCCCTTGCATAGCTATCTCAGGAGTCAGACTTTGGGTTTCTTGAATAGCCTTTTCATCAATAGTAGAAATAGCACCAGTAAGATCCTTTTTCTCACGCGTACCGTAGCCAATCACAACGACTTCCTGTAGACTCTGTATATTGGGGGCGAGCGCAATATCAATTACAGTTTGGCTACCTATGGCCACCTCTTCTGCCTCATAGCCTACTGAGGAAAACACCAGGATTTCGGTATCATCAGACACTGTAATTTGGTAATTACCTTCTACATCGGTGACCGTCCCGACAGTAGTACCTTTTGCTATAATATTAACTCCGGGAAGGGCAGTGTCGTCAGTTAGATCGGTAACCCGACCAGTAATAGTTTTTTCAATGTAGCGCATTTGGCTATCTACCCGCCCTACCTGTGGTGCCGTAAGCATACTCATGGAAGTCGCATCTACTTTTTGGTAGAATTGAGGAGTGTTTTTTTCTACCTTTCTAATCCTCTGTCTCTCGTCCTGCACTGACCTAATGATGTACACATCAGGATTAACTTCCCGATAGGTAAGCGCTAAAGGCTTCAGTAATTTTTTTAGAGAGTTTGGCAAATCTCCCTCAACAACTTGGTTAGCATTTACCACCTTATCTCCTACGCTTTTATCACTAAATAAGATACTTACCTGATACATATCCTCGAAGGACAAAAGCACCTGCTTTAGTGGTTGAAGGTTTTCTGGCTGATTGGTAGTTCTGGGTTGGCTACCTTGGTAGGCCAACTGCTGAGCGAATACCACATAGCTACTTAGCAGGAAACCGCCTGCAAGCAACCATCGCGTCATTTTTTGTAGTTTATTTTGCATAAAGGGTTGTTAAAAATGAATTATTAGTGTTATCAAAATGCATTATTCTAGAACTACTTGATTATCCTTGCGCCTTAATGTCGCTTCAGTAGATTCGGCTAACAGCAGCAAGAAAACATCGATGTTTTCGGTAGGAAATGTGCCGTATACCCTGGTAGAAGCCAGTGAAGTATCTGCAAATACGATATGTAATCCGTAGGTATCTCGCAACATCTCCGCTATCTCCTCAACGGGCATACCGTTACAAATCAGTTTATTTTCTTTCCAGGCAGAATGCACTTTCGGATCAACCATACGCTGCACCACCTCTTGCTTTTCTAAGTCGACTTCTACTAAATCGCCTGGCTTCATCATAATGCTATCGCGGGCTATATTCACTTTTACCTTTCCGGAGTTAAGTACTACTTGCGTGATATCGTCTCGGCTTCGGACATTAAATTCCGTTCCTAGTACCTCCACATCAGCATCGGCAGTATGTACGATGAATTTACGCAAAGCAGTATCAGAAATTGATGGATTACCTATTTCTTTACGTACTCTAAAGAAAGCTTCTCCCTCCAACCATAACTCCCGTATTTCGTGCTCGAATCCACCATCAGGCAGCCTTAAAGACGAATTGGCATTCAGTATAACTATGGAGCTATCGGGTAAAGTAACCACTTGCTGTTCCCCGTAGGTGGTAGTATAATAAAGCTGGTTGCTATGGCTTGACTGCCATACCAGTAAAGCGACTGTGGTAACTATTAGCAATGCTATAGCTGCGGCCCAGCGAAGATAGGTTGACCGGTACAACGAATGAGAATTTGAAGGAGTCGCCGTAACGTTTTGAATTTGATTCCAAATTTGCGTTCGATCTGATTGGGGTAGTTGGTACCGAACTACTGGGATTGAAGTGACAATCTGACGGGCCTGTGCTATTACTTTTGCTTTGTCAGGATGCTGTTGTTGCCAGTTGTACCAGAACTGTTCGCTTGTCGTGTCGGGGCGCAGCACCCAACGCCGAAAGTAAGTATCATCAACAAAATCTTCTACGTCGAAGTTAGTATAGTCCATAAATAATGTACTGTTAATTGAAAGGGGAGGAAACAGAAAAATTCTATCCTTTGCACAAGAAGTTTTTCGCTTTTTTTTACTTATCGCAATGAAGAGGTCATTCTATTGCTAAAACTTGTATTGCACAGCCCTTTTATGCTAATATTTTTATCGGCAGTACTTACAAATCAGTTCGCTAAGATGCATGGAGAGTAATTAGATAGAAGTGGATTGGCAGAGTAGGCAGGTTGCAATAAGGCGAAGAATTGCCTGCAATGTAGGATGTTGTTCCAGGTGCCGCTTCATGGCTTTTATTGCTTTCCAGGTGAGAGTGTATACTGAATCAATAGAAATGCCCATCAGATAAGCTACCTCCTGGTGCGATAGATTTTCGTAAAAAAGTAAGTATACTACTTCACGTTGCCGTTTAGATAGCTGTTTTATAGTAGCTACTAACACTTGTTTCCGCTCAGTATTCGCTTCTTGTTGTATTCTAAAATATTCTTGGGGATAGATAATTTGAGCGTTCTCATCGCTAAATTCATCAATGCTATTTCGCTGATGAGTAAGTTTTTTGACAATTATTCGGCGGAGTGCTTTAAATAAATAAAATCGTAAGGAATGAACAGCGGATAAATGTTCTTTTCTTTTCCACAAATCGATAAATAGATCTTGGATGCTATCTTTTACAAGCTCGTTATCAGAGGTAATGTGTCGCCCATAGCTGTACAGTTCTTCACTGTACCACTCATATATAGTAGAAAAGGCTTGATGCGATCCATTAGCAAAATCCTCCCATAAGTCACGATCTTCTTCATTTCTCAAGTGTTTAGATAACATTGTGGTAGCAGATTATGTCAGACCTATTGCCATTTTTGCTATTAAAAAGAAAAATATACACCTATTTTTAAAAAATATAAAATTTCATTTCATGAAAAGCATTAGTAGTGTATTCCAAATAAAGCTGAAAAAATCAATAGAGTGGCTTCTTCTTAGGAACGATAACACAATAAAGTACCCAGGACTGGAACAAAACAAGAAAAAAGCGACACTCACTGAAATAGGAAGAAAGGTCAAAAAACAAAAACGGCTCGTCTCCAGTAAGTTAGAAACGAGCCGAGGTCTAAAAGCAGAGAGTGAGGCTCTGTAACATTAATTTCAACTTACTGTATTTCAATTACTTATAAATATAATTTGTAAAGGGTCACCGAATAGGTCACCGATTATTTTGACATATTATCTTTAAGATTTTACTCTCTTATATTGTTTAACATAATCAAACTAAACCTAGCTTCTGTAACATTTGGGCACTCCTGGTTGTTTATGAAACTCAATATGCGTTGCTTAAATAAACATAGATAAATTACATAGCAATATAAACAGTCAAAAACGGGTATTTGGCAGAATAGCGAGGAGTGTAAAAAAACCACCATTTTAATTACGGACAGCTAGTCACGGACGGCTAGTCTTTGCAAAACAGTGGACCTGGTACCAAACAAAAAAATAGATTAGTGGACGTGCTCAATATACTTGAATTTAATATAGCGTTCTGTAACGTCTTTCACTTCATCGAAAGAACTAGGCGGTTCAATAAGCAAAGAGTAGTTAAGATCGTTACGTAAATTCTCTATTTCATCGACTACTGCATGGATTAGGTCTCATAGTAACGTTTTGGCCACCAGCACTCGCCATCAAAGAACGCCTTATCATCAGGAGTGATCTGTTTAGCATAAGCTTTGTATCTCTGATCTGAAAATTCTTTAATGTCTTGTGCTGATAGCTGATGCACATTAACATTACACAGTTTGATATAGTAGTCACCACCCGGCTATCTATCCAGACTGAGCCAAAAAACGCTGCTCGGGGGTAATGTTCGTTAAGAAAAACGAGGTTTTTGCACTAAATGCAGCTAAAGTTTAGGTAGGCGAAGCAAAAAAAGATAGCTGACGTTCTGTCCTTCTACCCATTTTTGCGTCCAATTTATCCTTCTTAACATGGCTTTTGCAAGTGTTTTAGGAGCACAAAGATCACCCTGATAGGCACTAGCGCCAGTACCTACTGCTAAAGGAATAAATCTTCTTCAAACGATACATTTTGACCAACAACCGCCCACACTAACCCCATAAAGGCTTCTAATAAGACGACGTACTACGATTCCGTCACGATGTGATCAAGACAGAACGTTTCGTATTTATCGCTTAACGTTTACTGCATCATGTAATCCTAGAGGAACTACCTTTCCTGTTCGTATTCTTGGCAGCCTATTACCTTACAGACACCCAAGTGATTTTATATAAATTATTATATTTTTTATGTTATTAATACTAAATAATTTTGGCAATCACATTGAATGTTGCTTATGCTATATCGTATTTTATTCATTTGTTTCGGTTTATCCCTACTTGTATTAGCCTGTCAGCCCGACGACGAAGTTTTACCTCCCGGGGGGCCTTTGCCACCGGCCCAAGGGCGGGCCAACTTGACCCTTTCCAGTACCCCGTTTCAAAACGATAGCATCCGCAATGTATTTACCATTGTGACCGGGGCCACCGTTTCGGGCCCCAATGGGGATGTTTCCCTATTGCCAGAAAGGCAGCCCCAGGTGTTTGATTTGTTAGATTCTGGGCGCATCCTTACCAGTCAGGTGTTAGATACCGGGCTCTACACCGAACTTTGTGTAGAAGTATTGGTCGGGAATTTTTCCCCAATGGGTGATGATGACGACGATGATGGGCAAACGGTCGCCCTACCCCCTAGTTTTCTAGTCTTTCAAGACAATACCTTGGTCCCACTAGGGCGTTGTGATAACAAGAAAAGGCCCTCAACCATTCAGGTGTGTTCTTCCGATAGCTTCCGAATTGAGGAAGGCGATGACCTTTCACTAGTGCTAGCCATTGATGTGGCGGCATCCATCCAGGCCGATACGGTAGAAACCCGTCATAGCGGTGATGATGACGACGATGATGATGGGGGACGGTACGGACGGTACGGACGGTACGCCCCTAATGGGTATGATGTATCCCATTGGGACCGGGGCGAGGGGAACCCCATTGCCTACCCTACCAACGGGTACCAGGCCCGTACCCAGGATGATGATGACGACGACGATGGGGGGAACAACCCAGGGGGCAACGACGATGATGACGATGACGGAGGGGACGACGACGATGATGATGACCAAGGGCAACAAAATGAAGATGACGACGATGACGGCCCCGGCGAGGTAACCACCGAAATTCGTTACTGCTTTGACCCAGTATTTGAGCTGATTATTCCCCAAGGAACTGTGGCAGGCACTATCGGTCTTGACCGGGACCGAACCTACCGCGTCTACGCCTATACAGCCGGTAGTTATTCGGTGGATGAGCTACTCAATGGGTTTTCAGGGGCGTTTGCCGCTACCGAGGTGGAGCCAATTGATCGCCGAGAAGGGCGATTTGAACTCAACCTGGCCCCTAATTCCTACGATTTGGTGTTGGTATCTGAAGACCGCCGAAGTAACCTGGATGTGAGTAACGAAGTGCCCATTCAGGTGATAGCAGGGGAAACCCTCATCATAGACTTCTGGTAACGTCACTACTGAATAAAGAAAAAAGAGCGGTGTGATATAGTGTAGTAAATGCGAAAATCACATACTACCTGCGAATTAGTTGCTTAAGAAATAAAACGATGGCAGTGAGGAAGTAATTTTTATAAGAATCTTATTGTAAGAAATGTACCTCCAAGCAGTTGATAAAGCTATTAGACCAAGCGCAGTAAAATGCACGGGAACGAAACCAACGCTGGAACCGAGGGCAAGAATTAGGGCTGTAACGTTTCGCTAAGAGCTTCTGTAGATAAGCCAAAGCAGAGGTCATTGCTGATACTATATTTTAGTAAAAAACATTATTATACTACATTAATGGCTATTAGTGGCATTGATGTATGATCTTTGATAAAAGTCATTATCATCTCACACCTACCCCGATGACTATTTTATCTTCCTTCTAAAAGAGTGTGGTGATAAGGTAGATTATCAATAGCCACTACACTCGACTTTACTACTAAGCGGGCCAAGCGATAGTTTGCTGCCATAGCATAAGCTGAGCTTTGGGTATTTTCACCATATCGGTATCTTTAGGGGACATGTAAAAATTGCTTTTTCGCCACAAATGCCGCCTCACGCAAGCTAATGCGTCACTAAAGGTTGGCTGCTTCTTGCGATACCAAGCAGTGGTAGCTATGGGCAGCTTTTCTTGTTGCTGTAGCCGTTCTGCTAACAGGGTAACTATAGCGAAGAGTGCTAAGAGCACCGGAGTGGTACGGGCAATAGCCAAGTCAGACCATTGGCGTTGCGTTTCTACCCCCAGATGGGCCCGTGCTTCTTGAAAGGTTACTTCTACTGACCAACGTCTCACAAAGTAAGTGACGATATCTTTGGCCGACAACGCTTGGTCGGTACAGAGCAGTGCCATTGGTTGGAGTGCCCCTTCCGGATCGCGAATCAATACCCAACGAAGAGGCACTACCGGTTTACCGCTATAGTACCATACGGCGGTAGCTGAGGCCACTTCCAGCACACGTTGCTTCTTACCGTACCACTGCGAGACAACAATCTTCTGCCAAGACAGATGGCTATCGTGCAGATAGGTCTGCAAGGTAGGTAAACGCTTTCCCTTCTTGCGGGGGCGGCCTCGCTGACCAGTTCGCCGAGGTAGTGCGGGTTCATACAGAGCAGCATCTAACGGTAAGGGAACAATCATGCCCACTTGCCCTTGCAGTGCGCTTAACAGCTCTATTGCCGCATAACTACTGTCCCCTATGGCAATTACCTTTCGGTCAGGTAACCACCGTTTCACTTGTAAAAGCATCTGTCGGGCCCAGTCAGTAAGCTTTTTGTGCGGTTTGCCCTGCTGTTGATGGTAGCGTTCCGAAGGGGCTAAGGCTGTTAAAAAGGGCAACGCCCAGACGCGCTTGGCCCAACTCATGGGCACTAATAGCATCACACTCATCCAACGTAGACCACTAGCTTTCACCCAATGAGACCGACTACTGCGAACACTGTCCCGATAAATGCCACGGGCTTTGATCTTAGGACCCCAGCGGCGTTCCAGCGTCTCATCTATGCCAACTACTACCGCACCTTCGGGTAGAAAACAGTTCAGCAGTTGTCTAAGTAGTATACCAGAAGCTTTTCGGGCAGACCATTTGGATAGGCTCAGTACCCGATGATACTTGGGAAAGTTACGCTCTTCCCCTAAACCAACAATACGCAGTGCTGAGGTGACGGTACGTTTGCCCGTGGCCAACATAGCCCCACTGAGCAAAGAAACCGCAAGCTTGAATACCGATTTGGAAAATAGTATCTTGTAGGGTATTATTAATCGCAAGAACTCAATCGGAAGACGAAACATAGTATACTGATCTTTGGTCATTTCATTATACTAACGCGTTTCCCTTTGGGTTCTTCTTTCAGTAGTAAAGTCGAGCTAATATGGGGAGGGGCTCAGTAGAACCCACCGTTTTACTTATGGTTGGCTTTGCTATTGGGTATACTTTCTAAGTCAAAACTAAATATACTGTAACAGCTGAGATCCCTACTAGAAAGTGTCATTCCATACCGTTGCGATAAACTTTTTTATGTCAAACAAAAAATCAAATCGTTGGAACGCAAAAAAACAACTTTTACGTGAGTTTGCTAATGACAATTAGTAAACCATCCTTTTGCATCTAGTAAGTAATTTTTACCATAAAGGCGCATTTAGTGTACTATTTTTTCGCATACACTAATCATCATTTATGCTAAAAACCCTGCTGACTATCGCATTCATTTTCCAATATCACAAGCGGTCATAAAAAAAAGAAACCATTTTTTTTTATTTACTACTTCCATTTTTAGATTTATTCACTACTTTTGTATAGTATTACTATTATATAAATTATTAACTACCTAATGATGTCGCTCTTACCCTATTTCTCTCAGAACGACCCTTGATCGTACCCTATCATAGCATCTAAACATACATTTCATTTTGGATAAGGGAATCACGGTTTGCCTTAAAATCAAATACGCATGATTTTATTGCCTATTCGTCACCTAGATTTTACTGTTACTGAGTAAGAATTTATTCAGATTAGGACTACCTAGTGTTCCCTACTGCCTATAATCTTTGCTATTTTTGCGTAAGGGTACACTGTAGTGTACAACAGTTCTTTTAAAAAAACACTATACTAAATTAGCTAAAATGAACTACCTACTCATCCGTCTTCTCATACTCTTGGGACTGGGATTCTTCCTAAGACCATTTCCGGTTTGGGCCGATCAGGTACCCGATGCTACGGAACGGGCCGCCTTAGAAGCCCTTTACCGCGCTACGCAGGGCGATCAATGGTACGATAACACCCACTGGCTCAGTGCCCGCCCGTTAGGTGACTGGTACGGGGTCACGGTCCGCAATGGTGATGTGGTGGCTCTGTCCCTAGGTTTTAATGACCTGGTCGGGGAACTACCCATTGAACTCTATCAGCTTACTGCCTTAGAAGAGCTTGATCTCAACGATAATTACCTACGGGGGACCCTGGACGAAGCCATCGGCCAATTGGCTCAATTGCAGGTACTCGAGCTGTCGGTCAATCAGCTTCATGGCCCTTTGCCCCAAGCGATCGGACAGCTTAGACAGTTAGAAATCCTACTGCTATCCGTTAATAACTTGGAAGGTGAAATTCCCTCTTCCTGGCGTAACCTTACCCAGCTACGCGAACTGGACTTAATAAGTAACCTGATTAGCGGCTCAGTCCCAGCGTTTTTAGGCCAACTAACTACGTTGGAAGGACTCTGGCTGAGGGGTAACCAGTTTTCTGGTACTGTGCCCGCTGCATTGGGTAGCCTGTTGAACCTGACAGATTTAGAATTGGGGGAAAACCTGCTGGAAGGGCCTATTCCCGAAGCCGTGCTTCAACTGCCTTCCCTGGAATACGTTGGCTTAGAATTCAATCAGTTTAGCGGCACCTCACCTTACTTTACCTCTCCTTTCCTCCGGAAGCTTACCTTCTATGACAACCAATACCACACCTTAGCTGACTATAGCATCCACCCCCAGGCCAGTCAACTATCGATGAATGTTCGCAACAATGCGCTAGACTTTGCTGATGTGCTGCCTATTATCCAAGCTGGCCAAATCCGTCCTACCGGGTTCATCCACTTTCCTCAGGATTCGTTGCCTACCTACTTTCAGGCAGCTACCTATACCTACTCAGTGGAAGTGGGGGGCACGGGTAACCAGTTCCAGTGGCTCAAGAACGGACAGCCGGTGGCGGGGGGTACTGCTGCCGAGTTGGTACTCTCCCAGGCTACGTACCGGGTAGAAGATACCTACCAGTGCGAAGTCACCCACCCCCAGGCCCCTTTCCTGACCTTAATGAGCCAAGCCCGCCCCCAGGTAGCGGGGCAGTACTACGCCATTGCTGATGGACGGTGGTCGGAAGCAATTTGGGCGCGGGAAGCCGATGGTGATCCAGTGGATACCTTCCCCCAGCAAGGGGCAGAGGTCTTTATTATTGGCCACCAGGTAACGGTAGACGAGCCGTTGACCACCGGCAGCGTCCACGTGATTGTCGACCAGGCCCCCGCCTCACTGGTGGTAGATGGGGCTGAACTGACCCTACACGGCACCCTGGAACTGACCAAGCAGACCGAGGGCTTTCCCGGTCATGTCAAAGTTATCAATGAGGGAACGATTGTCCCACTGGCGCCTAATCCTTAACATTTTCTAATTAGTCGTTTATTTGATCCTACACCTGTAAAACCACCCGATACCCTATGGTACGCTCTTATCTTTTCTCCCTACTCATCCTGCTAGGCACCCCCTTGCTAGGACAAGCCCAGCAAATGATGCCCCAGTTTACGGGCTTACAACCGATGGATGTCTCCCAATACGTTGACCCCACCACGGGGGACTTCAACTTTCAAAGCTTACTGTTGGAAATTCCCGGTAGCCAGGGCTCTTATCCGCTGTTGCTTACTTACCAAGCTGGCATAGGGTTGAACCAATCAGCTTCTTGGGTCGGCCTTGGCTTCAACTTCGAGCCCGGAGCCCTCTACCGCAGTATTTCGCAAGTGCCTGACGACTACCGACGAAACAAGATCACAGTCAAAGAGTACGATCCGGGGTTTGAACAAAGAGCAGACATTCCTAACCTTTTTGAGCAGCTACAACAGGCGGCTGCGGATGCCCACCAACGGGTTGCCCGGGATATGAAAAATAGTGTGATGAGCGGCCGTCCGTCCGCCAATAAAATGTTTGAAAACGTCGGGGAGTTAGGCATTGCCTACGGTCAGCTAGTATCGGCTGTCAACCTTCCTTCGGCCTTTATTGACCCTATTGGGTTTACCTTCAATTCTATTCTTTTGTTTACCACCTATCCGAAGATGGGCAATGCCAATATTAGCTCTTGGGATTATAATTTCGTGGATGAAGTAGATAAGGAAAAGTTTCTATTCTTTACTACCGATAAAGACTCGGTAACGAAATGGTGGCTGGATAAAACGACCGATCAAAATGCCTACGGATTTCTGTACGAACACGATAAAATTACCTACCTCACGGATGGTAATCAGGGGTATTTTTCTCCTGCCGCTTTCGCTGACGGCTCTACCCCTGAACTATATTCGTATAACAACCCAGCCGTGTTAGATGGTAACCGCAGCTACGACTCGGCCAATATCACCAGTGATTACTACCAATTGGTGGACGGGGAACGGTTTGAGAATATGGCCCCGGCCTTCTCGGCCCCAGACGCCTACGTGGTAGCTTCCCCCCTACTGTCGGGAGAACTAATGCCCGTTCGCTTCGATAATGTCAGTTTATCCTCTTCTAATATTTCTAACCGCTACCACGATCAGCGGATTGCTACCTACACGTACGCCTTACCAACAACGAAGCGGAGCCAACGCCCTCAATTTCTCTTTAGCGAACAGTCTAATCATTTCTCCTTTTTCTCCGACGTCTTTCAGCAAGAAAATCAAGGCCTTCAGTACGATAATAAGGAATGGAGTGGTTCTATGATCAAGACATTAGACTTCCCTGCACAAGCTAGCTCCTTGACCCAAGATATTCCTGCCCGGGAGGGCTACGACGGGGCCGGTACGCTCAAGCAAGCGGTGCAGGTAGACTGGTTTACTAACGAAGAGATCAATGCCGGTACTGCCTACCAGCAGGGCTTTGTAGACTACACGGCCGACCGAGCCCGGGGCTTCACCGATGTTGCCGATAGTCCTACCGAAAGCCCCTTTCCGCCCAAAGGCATTGGGGGCTTTACCGTCACGGATAAGAATGGGATGCGCTTTCACTTTGCCCTACCCATTTACGAAAAGGAAATGGTTTATCATAGTGCGTTTTTTGTGGAGACAACCGAAACGATGTATGAGTCCACAACCACTTACACGCATCCCTACGCTAAGAAGTGGCTGCTGACTGCTATTACCGGGCCGGATTTTGTAGATGACGGCAGTTTGCCCGGAACGATTGACAACTTTGACCACGGGTACTACGTGAAGTTTGACTACGGTAAATACAGCAGTGATTCCTACTGGCGCTCACCCCACCAAGGCACCGACTACGTGCCCGATGATGAAACGGTGGAACTCTACTCAGAAGGCCAGGAGCAGCAATACTTCCTAAATACCGTGTCCACCAATACCCACACCGCGCTGTTTGTCAAAGAGCGGCGGCGCGACCATCTCACCAGTGCTACGGGGGCAACCGGGGACTGGCTGGCGTTGAAAGAGATTATACTACTGAGCAACGAAGACTACCGCCAACTATGGGATGCCAAAGGAGGGCAGTGGGATACGGTGACCGAGTATAACGGCGACTATTCGGCCAACGTACTCAAGTACGAAGACATCTACGCCCATGATGCGATCGATTCGTTGGTGCAGCACACTGCCCTGCGGAAAGTTGTTTTCAATCACAATTATAGTTTGGCCCGTCAGTCGCCCACTTCCGCCCAGGGGCGACTGACCCTTCAGGGCATCGAGCTATTCGGAAAGCAGACTACCCCAGTGATGCAGGGTTTCGCCTTTGACTACGGCTTTAATCCCGATTACCACCCGCTCAGCTACGATGCCTGGGGGCTGTATAAAGATAACCAGGAGCGAGGGCAGGAATCCCACCTAGTGGGAGATGCCCAGCCAGGCCAGGCCTGGTCACTAACGGGTATAACGACCCCTAACCAACAACAGATCAATGTCACCTACGAGCGGGATACCTACGGGGCGGTCGCCCAGTTCTCCACGGACAGCCTAAAGTTGGGGGGCAACCTGCGCGTGAAGGCGATTGAACAGCGGGACCTGGTATCCAATATCCGGGACCGGTATGAGTACACCTACCGGAATGGGGTTACTTCTTCCGAACCCGCTTTTGCGCTGGGCGAGGACTACGATCTACTCTCAGTCTACCGCTATCCGCAGGCCCGGGTAACGTACCAGGAAGTGGAAAAGAAACGTACCAACGGTGGTGGGTTTCTCTTCAAAGAAGTAACCTCCTTTGGGGTGATGGATTCTACAACAATCCAACTTGATACCCTACAGTTTAACCCATCGGTGGTCATTGCCCCTGATGATTCTGTGCTGATGCCTTTCCCCCCCTTTAATAGACTTTACTACTACGGGCAACAGCTTAACGAGGCAGTCTATCACACCCAGTACCGCACCGACCGAATTGGACAACCCCAGCATCAGCTTGTATACGATGCCAATGACCAGCTGCTTCAGGAAACCTCCTTCCAGTATGAAGACTCGCCCCTGGGCCGTCGGTCGCAGGCAGCCCATTTGCTAGACCATACTTTCCGAAACTATACCAAGGTACCCACGGAATCAAACCAATTTGATACGCGCATGACCTACCGCTTTGTTAACACAGTGAGTAGCTATATTCCTCAACGGTTGGTTTCGGTAACATCGGTAGACCACACGACTGCTACCCGTACACAAAGCCGCTTCTTGGCCCACGATTTCTACACGGGGGAACCGCTGAAAACGGTGAGTGATGATGCTTACGGACAGCGTTGGCTGCAGGAGAAAGTCCCAGCTTTTCGGGTAGGGGCTTATACCAATGCGATGGGACTAGCCTTGGATGGGGGGACCAACCAACTATCCGTACCAGCGGCCCAGTATACCTACCGCTTGGATGCCGGACAGCCCCTAGACTCACTCACCGAGGAAGACCTCGTCCCTATTGGACTGGGTGGGGCTACGGCACAGCGGTGGGGTGCCTTTGGGCAAACCGTATACCGGCCCCAAAGCCAATATGCTTGGGTAGGAAGTGAGACCCTGGCTCCCGACGGTACCTACCCCTACGCCGACTTTGCTAGTCAACCCTTCACCTGGGGAGAGTCTCCCCCACCCGCTGCCTGGGAAGAGCAGAGTAAGGTGCTCGCGTACAATCTCAACAGCATAGCGATGCTGACCGAAGATATTAACAACCATCAACTGGCTAGCCTAACCGACCCGGAAGGGGAACGGGTGACTGCCTCAGTGGCCCACGCCGATACGGCCGAGATTGCCTACTCAGGGGCTGAATACTACGCCCGCTTCGGGGATACCGAAGGGCGGGTACAGCAAGGCGGGGGTATTCCCTCCGAAGCCCGGGCCCACACGGGGCACTACAGCTTACTGTTGCCCAGCGGATCGGAGGGGTTTGAAGTAACGTTGAAAAACAGCGAAGGGGCTGACCTGTCCCGTACCTACCGGGCCAGTGTATGGGTGTATATGCCCGGAAGCCTGGAAAGCCCCGGTGAAATGGAGTACGTCGAACTCTTTTACTCCATTAACGGCACGGAACAAACAGCGAAAACCCCGGTATACCAGGAAGATAAGTCCAAAAGCTGGTACCGCCTGGTGCTAGACATTCCCCCTACGGCGGGGGCCAATACACTAACGGTGGCTTGCCGGAATGATGCCCTGCGGGCGATCTACCTGGACGATTTTCGGCTACATCCCCTGGAAGCGACCATGACTTCCTTTGCTTATGACCGGGCCAGCGATGAGGTGACCCATGTGCTGGACGCGGATAACTTTTACGTACAGTACGAGTACGACGAGCTCGGTAACCGCATTGAGACGAAGCGGGAGTTTTACTACCCCGTTGACCACGTGCTAAACCGAAACCGAATCCACTACGCTACCCCTAACCAGTAAATTACCTCTACCGATGAAATTTTCTATCCAGCTCTTTTTCATTGCTATTGTTTGGTTCAGTACTATTGCAGCTACTCGGGCACAAAATTTACCGGTTGAACGCCGTTACGTCTGCGTAGGCCAAACTTCCTCCTCATTCATTGACTACGAGCACTTTGTACCACCCAGCTCTGATAATATCACTGCCAAATGCAAAACAAAGGTGAAAGCCATTCTTAACAATGATGATGCTTTTCCTGATTTTCCGGATGGAGCTCCTTTCATTCAAGATGGGTACCACGTTTTTCGCAACACCGAAGGAATCGACTACTTTCAAATTGACCTGGACTGGACACCCGGTTGGACCGGTACGGTAACAGTGACCATACAGTATAGGAAGCAAGAACCTAATACGTTTGATCCTACCCAGGATTGCAGAAATGATGGTGACTGGACTGACCTTGTGAATTACGTCATTACCCGGGGTTCGTTGATCCCGGATGGGGAGCTGGAAGGCCCGGCGGTGATCGGTTCGGCAACGGGCAGTGCTACACTGGACCTAAGCTATGCCCCTTCGGAGGAGTACGGTAGTAGCTTGTCTTCCATGCTATTCTACGCGAGCTATCAGGGGGGCAGCCCCGTACAGCTCGGCACAGCGGTGGCTTCCAACAATACTTTCTCCCTCACCACATCCATTGACGGCTTTGGCGAGTACGCCATCACTACCCAGTTGGTAGACGACTGCGGGGAACTGCTAACCGGCCCGGCCAAAACAGTTTTCGTCCGCCCCTCCTGCTACGAGGATCCTACCCCTGTACTACGGGTGAGTGGGCCCGGCGTAGTGGAGTTTCCGGAAGGCTTCCGCGTGGAACCGGGGCAGGAATACACCATTGTGGCCCAAGGCAGTACCGACTTTGATGAGCACTTCTCCCTGGAAGACGACGGGGGGGATCGGCTCAACCTCTACCGCGACGGCGGGGCCTGGAAGTTTACCACCAGCGACGACTGGGGCAGCTACCGGATTGTGCCGACCACCGATACGGTACGGGCGACTTTCTGTAGCGTACCCGACCCTTTGCGGGTGTTTGTGGGGGGCAATGATACGACCATTGCCCAGCCCTGCCCCATGGTGCTACCCGAAGACTTGAACGTGGCCTTTGGGCAAGCAGCCGATAGTGACCCGGATAATTTGGTGCTAAAGCATTTCTCAGCCACCATCCGCAGTCAGACCCAAATTGTGGTTAAACCCGGTATCATCCTCAGTGAAGGGGCCGAGCTGGTGCTGGACTACGTACCGGCCGATAGCGTCACTGGCCCGGACGGTTCCCGCTACTTTGTCAATACCACCCGCTACAACGACTTTGGAGAGGTCGTGGCCGAAGGACGGGTGTACCTGGATGGCAGTGGGCGCAGCCACCAGCGGCAGGCCAAGAACCTGGCTCAAGGGGTGACCTTGGCGACCGCTACGCTCTACGATGAATACGGCCGTCCGACGGTACAAACGCTGGCGGCCCCCGTTTCGGGCTTGCCCCAGGCTGGCGAAGATAGCGATTGTACCCGTGCGCCCTTTCCTGACCAGGCCCTGACCTTTGGCTACGCCGAGGGCTTTGTCTCGGATGCAGCAGGCAACCCCATCACGCAAGCCCCGGCTTTGAGCGGAAGTGGGGTTGACCCCATGAGCCTGGGTACTTCGGAAGGAACCCTGGGTTGGTACTACAGTACCCAGAACGGTACGACCACGAAAGATAGTATCCGGCGAATGCAGGAGGTGGGAGTGCCCATTACGACAACCCCCTACACCCGGATGCAGTACCGCGCGGACGGTGAAGTACAACGGGTAAGCCAGCCCGGTGACCCCTTCCGGCTAGGTGGGGCCCGCGTAGCCCAGCAGGACAAAGCCCCGGTCGCCGGAGGGGATGCTACGCTGGCTAGCTACTTGGCCCTACGGGCAGCATTTTCTTTGCCCCCGGTCGGCAACGTGAGCGGTAACTATTTTACCCGAACGGCGACCGGGGTGGACGGGAAGCGGAGCCAGACCTACTACGACCGGGCCGGACGGGCTTTGGTTCGGCACTATTTCGGTACGCAGGGCACCCCTATTACGACCAGCTACACCATCTACGATCTGGTGGGGCGGGTTATTGCGGTGGTTTCCCCGAAGGGGGTAGCACAATATGCAACCGGAACGCCGTTGGCGGACCTGGAACTGACCCGCTACTTTTACAATAGTAAAGGGCAAGTCACGGCGGTGGAAGAACCCGAAACCGGCCGTACTGAGTACCTCTACCGCCAAGATGGCCAAATCCGCTTTTCCCAGAATGCCGGGCAGCGGGAGACCGGGGCGTTCTCCTACACCCACTACGATCACCTGGCCCGCCCGGTAGAAAGCGGGGAGTACCGGGGTGGGCCGGCTTTTGGTAGTGCCACCCTGCAAGGTACGCTGGAAAGCATTGCCTCGGACGGAGGGCTATCGGGTGGAACACGCCATGACTGGCAACGCACCTACTACGATACGCCCCCGAATAACATCCCGGGGGGGCGAAGCCCAGCCTTTGTGCGCGGACGGATTGCCTACCAGACCTTTACCAGCGGCGATTCCATGGCCCCTACCGTCACCACGTACTACAGCTACGACGAGCGGGGGCGTTTGACCTGGGCGGTCAAGGATATTGCCGGGCTAGGAACCAAGACTATTGATTACACCTACCACCCCAGCGGGGGGCTGCGGGATGTGGCCTACCAACGGAATGCGCCCGAAGAGGCGTTCTTCCACTACTACACCTACAACGGCAACGCCCGGCTGCAACAGGTCTACACCAGCCGGAAAGCCCCTGACTACAACGCCCGGGGCGAGATCACCAACCTCTCGGACTTTAGCGTGCAGGGCACCTACGACTATTACCGGCACGGCCCCCGCAAGCGTACCGAGTTGGGCCAGCACCGCCAAGGCCTCGACTACACCTACACCGCCCAGGGCTGGCTAAAGGGCATCAACTCCTCCGTACCGACGGCTGACCCCGGCAATGACGGGCAGGGCAATGGGGTACGCCCCGACTTGTTTGGCACCACCCTGCATTACTTTGCGGGGGACTACCAGGGCAGCGGGCTGACCACCCCCGAGGTGCTACTGCCCAACGCCCCCGAGCAGTTTAGCGGGACCCTACAGGCCAGCAGTTGGCACAATGCCAATGAACCCGGCACGACCCACAGCTACGCCTACCAGTATGACCAACGCGACCAGCTCACCCAAGCTGACTTTGGTACGGCGGACGGCAGTAGTGGGGCTGCCCACCGGGTGACCATCGGCGGCTACGATGCCCACGGTAACCTGGGGCAACTCACCCGCAAGGGGGATGTAGGCCAAGCACTGGCCGACTACACCTACCAGTACCAGGGCAACCAGCTCACCCAAGTAAGCCAGGGCGGACAAGCCGCCCTGACCTACCAGCACAACGCTTTGGGGCAGTTGGAACAGCAAACCGAAGAGGGGCAAACGGTCTACTACACCTACGATGCCTTCCGAAGGATGAGTGGGGTGTACGCCAATGAGGGCCGTACCCAAGCCGTGGCCACCTTTACCTACGATGAGCGGGGGCAGCGCTTGAGCAAGACTGCGTTTGATGAAGCAGGACAAGCAACCTTCCGCACCTGGTACGTGTACGGGCCCGATGGGCGGTTGCTCAGCCTCTACGCGGATAACCTAGCCGATGAACTGCCCGCCGCCCCCTACGAAGTACCCCTCTACGGGGCCGGACGACTCGGGCAGTACCGTCCCCTAGAAAACACCTACTACCACGAGGTGCAGGACCACCTGGGCAGTGTGCGCGCCGTCATTGGTGGCGATACCACCTATACCTTCTTGGCGACCGCCGAAACCCCGCGGCAAACACTGGAAGAAACCTACTTCACCCCCATCCAGCGTAAGCCCGTACCGCCCCACCTGAACCATACGCCCGAAACAGTGGTAAGCGGGGCCGATCAGGCCATGCGCATCAACAATGACCAGATTGACCCGGATGAACCCCGCCAGCCCCTGGGCACCGCCCTGATGCGGCAAGTGTACCCCGGCGATACGCTCCGGGCCGAAGTGTTTGCCAAGTACGAGCACTTTCAGGGCAATGACCGCGACGGCCTGGCCATTGCCCTGACCAGTTACCTTGCTGGGGCCTTTGGGCTACCTGCCACGGGGGAAGGGGCCTTTCTCGCCGAAGGGGAAGGCGACCTAATTGGGGTAATCAGGGCTGCGGTACTGGACTTGCCCCCCGAGGTACCCCAGGCCGGGTTGGGCTACCTGCTCTTTGACCACAACCTGGACGTACTTACCCAAGGCTGGGTCAACGTCAGCCAACAGGCCCAGGTGCAGGGCGAGGATGCCCTCAGCCAACCCTTTGAACGCTTAGCACTAGAGCCGATTCTCGTTGAGCAAACCGGCTTTATCTACTTCTTTGTGGCCAACTACGATAAACGTAACATCACCGTCTTTCTGGATGATTTGAAAGTCACTCACCAGACGACCGATGTGGTCTATGCCGCCGACTACTACCCCCACGGGGAAGTGATGGACGGAAGAAAACTGGAACAGGCCACCTACCGCTACGGCTACCAAGGGGCTTTTGCCGAACAAGATGATGAGACCGGGCTAGCCAGCTTTCAACTCAGACAATACGATAGTAGAATCGGACGATGGACTACGCCCGATCCTTACAACCAGTACTGGTCACCCTACCTGGGCATGGGCAATGCCCCTAATATGATGATTGACCCGGATGGTGGGTTTGCTAAGGGACCTTCGTTGTGGACGCGGCTGAAAGCCTGGATTAGCGGGGGAAACATCTCCAACTCGGGTAGGTTTGTCTTTGACGCGGGTCGTTCTATTAGTTGGAAGAAGATTGGCTTACAAGCTCTAAAAACAGCGGGCACACTGGCTTCTTCTAATGCCTGGCGGTTGAATGCACCTGCCTTCGAGCTGGAACCACTGACCAAAAAACGGTTGCGAGAACTAGGTGGTAATATTGGCATTCCAACAGGTGATATGCCTTTTGAGCTAGAACTAGGTTACACTTTTGAAGGTCATGCCCGACATACACTTAACCTGGGACCAGAAGGGGGGAATATTGATACACCCGAAAGATTAGCTAGAGGTGGACGGCCTCAAACACGCCCCGATGCACTAAGAGGAGTAGCCGAATTTGGTTCTGGTACCAAATACTACCATTCTAGCTCTATCTTTGAGATGAAAGCCTATAAAAAAACTAATAACATTACTCTTTCCACTAGTGAATATCAGGTCCTAGGTTTACTAGAAATTGCTGAAAATAGCCCAGCTGGTCAAGATGATAAGGCAGTCCTTACCTTTATTACTCCATTTGGAGTGTCTATTGGCCAGGATGTTATAGACGAAGCTAGTGGAAGAGGGGTAGCTTTATACCAAATAGTTGCTTTTGAATTGATCTTACAAGGAGAAAGAACCGGGCAAATTGGTTATTTTGCCCCTCAGCCCGTGAGTAACCCTGACCCGTTGAGTCGCGTTCAATTACATGGAATCGGGGCTTGGTCAGGACAGTACCCATTAGATCATTTTGGAATAGGACGATGAACTATCTAGTTGTTTTTCTTTTAATTTGCTTTGTTATGAGTCAACCCCCAAAAGCACAACCTTCCCATCAATTTTACGCAAGTAATGATCGAGATAGTTTGATAGCTAATCATGGAAGGGTAATTACTGAAAGTGAGATGAGCAACTTGCTAAAAGCTAACAAACATTTTCTATCAGAGGCATATGTAAAGCAGCTTAACCTCAAGGAAGCATATTATTTAAGCAAGAATCGTACTAATACTTTAATAGCTGTATCACCGAGTGGAAATGCTAAATCTTTCAGTTATGAAGAGCTTAAAAGCATTTTAAGACAATCTTACGCTCATCAACCTTTAGACGAAAAATTTATTGCCGCCGTACCCGATTTGGTGAAAGAACTTTCCGAAAAGTTGGCAATTCCGCTCGCTCACTTGGATAGCAGTATGGAAAGCTTGCATAAAGTAGATACTGCTTTTAGAAAGGCTTACTACCAGGATAAAGAAAGTGTATTGGAGCGTAATATTCTACTCCCTTTGGGGGCTTATCTCGGCCAAGTCATGATCAAAGAGACCGATGGATATTGGAAGGTTGAACGAGAAGATACAGGTTACGAGAAATCTAAAGTTCTTATAGTAGGCCAAGATGGTAAGACCTACGATCCCATTATACCGCTTGCTTCCGAGCTAGGCGTATTGAGTGAGTGGAGTGTTGAGAACTATTTCCGGGTGTTTGCCCTAGCCCGAGCCCTCCTATACCCCACTGAACTGAAAAGTGTAGACTACGATCAGATTCCCCCCGAAATGCTACACCGTCCCTTGACGCCACCGTCTAAAAACGAGCCAGAATAGTAAAAGTAGGTTAGATTTCCTCGAGTGGCAGAGACCGCGACGGGCTGGCTATTGCCCTGACCAGTTACCTTGCTGGGGCCTTTGGGCTGCCCGCTACAGGGGAAGGGGCGTTTCTCGCCGAAGCGGAAGGCGACCTGATCGGACTGATCGGCACCGCCGTGTGGGACCAGCCCAAGCATGTGCCTCAGGCCGGACTGGGCTACCTGCTGTTCGACCATAACCTGGACGTGCTAAACCAGGGCTGGGTCAACGTCAGCCAACAGGCCCAGGTGCAGGGCGAGGATGCCCTCAGCCAACCCTTTGAACGGCTGGCCCTGGACGAGATCGTCATTGAACAAACCGGCTTTATCTACTTCTTCGTGGCCAACTACGATAAACGTAACATCACCGTCTTTCTGGATGATCTGCAAGTGACCCACCAGACAACGGACGTGGTCTATGCCGCCGACTACTACCCCCACGGGGAAGTGATGGACGGAAGAAAACTGGAACAGGCCAGCTACCGCTACGGTTACCAGGGAGCGTTTGCTGAGCAGGATGATGAGACCGGACTAGCCAGCTTTCAGTTGCGGCAGTATGACTCCCGCATTGGACGATGGACTACGCCCGATCCCTACAACCAATACTGGAGTCCGTACCTCGGCATGGGCAATGCGCCCAATATGATGATCGATCCCGATGGGGAATGGTCGGGGGCGTTCTCCAGTCCCTTTATTCGCTATGGGGCTTTTGCGGCCGGAGGGGCTATAGCGGGAGCAGGGGTAGCGGCTGCGCTCGGGAAAGACCCCAAACGGGGAGCCTTAATCGGGGCGGGGGTAGGACTTTTAGTAGCCGGGGGTTTGTCGATAGACTGGAACAACGTGGACATCTCTTCCAACACCGTAGCCCGGCTTACCAGTAGGGCTATGACGCTGGGCAATACGGCTCGTACCATCGCAAGGGAAAACCGGCTACCTGATGATCCTGGGCTTCCCACTAGTGAACTGAATGAACTGCCCTCTGACCGTCGTTGGCAAAACAGTGACTATATCCTTCCCTTTGAGGATGCGGTGGTCTCTTCTGATTGGGGACCGCGAGGGTTTGGCATTCATAATGGGTCAGATATTGTGCGTACTGACCGAAATAATACAGCGGGTACACCTATACGTTCAGTCTCGGATGGTACTGTTGTCCGGCTAATACAAGAGTTAGATGGGCAGAAAGCAGGCATCCGAGTACGCATACAAGATGAAAATGGCCTTCAGTTCAATTATTTTCACATGCAAGGTGGCTCAAATGACCACTTACGGTTAGGCCAACAAGTCAATCAAGGGGATGTCATTGGTAGGGTTGGCGGCTCAGGTTACTATGATCTTAATAGTTTTACGCCCCATTTACACTATGAGATATGGAATGCGAACAATCAACGCATCAGTCCTTATGCCCTTCATCCTGAATTAATCCCCCTACCTAGAAGATAAAAATACCACGTTATGAGAACTATTTTCTTTATCGCTATATGTTTTTTTAGTTGCCAAGATAGCCGACAAGCTGGAGAGGGCAAGCACTCAAGGGGCAACCAAGATACGGTTTCGGTTAGCCAGTTAGAACCACAACGAACCAGTAGAGTGGTTTCTGTCATTGATACCATCGATTTTGAGAGCTTGCAAGTATCGGACACCATTTATGATGACAAATTTTCTATTGCCCCGCTTGGCTTAAATACAAAACCAAGAACAGCAATCCCTTATCAAGATATAGTTACCTCTTCTTTTCGGTTAGATAGTCTCTTTATGAAAAGTTCCATCGATCCGGAAGTTGAGCATAAAATTATAAGGTTATATACAGATCAATCGTTGCTAATTTTTCTGAGAGGACTAAGCGGTAAAATTGTACTTGACCGCGGAGTGATCTTTGATAGCAGTGTGAAGCTGGCTAATGGTATCCATGTTGGTATAAGCAAAGCGGAGTACCTAGCTGCTATGAACCGCGAAAGTAAAAAGGGCAATGTAATCTTAGTGAAAGATCAAGACCAAGTATATGAGCATTTGTTCTACTTTGAAAGCGATACCTTGGCTGCTATTGAACTTAAATCTGTACTGGGTTATTAGCTATGTAAACAAGTGATGGCCGTAAGCTGGAACAGGCCACCTACCGCTACGGCTACCAAGGGGCCTTTGCCGAACAAGATGATGAGACCGGGCTAGCCAGCTTTCAGCTCAGACAATATGATAGCAGAATCGGGCGATGGACTACGCCCGATCCTTACAACCAGTACTGGTCACCCTACCTGGGTATGGGCAATGCGCCTAATATGATGATTGACCCCGATGGCGGGGCGGCTGCCGGGGTACCTTCCCTGCTGACCCGGATCAAAGCCTGGCTTACCGGAGGTGCCATCTCCAACTCTGGAAGGTTTGTCTTCAACACCAGGCGTACCCTGAACTGGGGACGCATTGGCCTACAGGCTGCAAAAACCGCTGGTACACTGGCTAGCTCTAATGCCTGGCGGTTGAATGAAAGAGGTTTATCTAACACTTCTACTATCAATAATGAATCACTTCAAGGCAATCCAAACCAAGAAAAACAAGTCATAGATCGACTCACCTTATGGGATGCTAATAAACATTATAGAGAAGGTGACGGCGAACCCTTGTTTGTTAATGCATCAAAGATTGATTTGAGTTTTGTAAATCCTGATATATTTGAAGAGATCGGTGACCGTAAGGTCGTCAGTACACTTACAAAGAGTAGAGACGGTTTGGTATACGGACAACTAGAACTCATTTATTTTGGGGGCAATAAAGTTAAAATAGTTGATAACGAATATGGGTTTGAAATAGGAGCTGAAGATGGTCATCCTTGGCTAAAATCTGCAAAGGGATTTGGTCGTAATGTGGCAACCATTACAGGTAATATCGTAGCCGGTCCCGGTACTCCGTATATGATTCACTTTGTTGGATTTGGCGACTTAGGTTACAGACCGCCTCCATTTGAACCAAATTTTCCAACTTCACAGAAATATTGATGATTATGATAATAAATAGAATCAGGGCACTTTTGCTACCAATCATTTTGCTATTCTTCTCATTTTGTGGCGCAGGCGTAGGAGACGTATCATTAGAACTTAGCGGTGGATATACCTATCGCGTGGAAGGAAGCATGAAATACATTATGGCAGATCATATTTTTAAGGATAATATATATCCAGAGGTTATTAAATATAGCTACAATAAGGATTTTATACTGGCTGTACAGAAACCAAATAGAGATAGAGGAGTCACTTTTTTATCTAATGAATTAAGCTCCATGTATCAGATTTTGGTAAATGTAGATGAAAATGAAAGAAGTAGTATCATTGACCGGTATGACTCTCATAATAGCACTATAATAAGTGAACAGAGTTTGTTTAATACCTTGAAGAATAATTTGTCTGTCAACAACTCAATAGAAGACATAAAACAAGGACATGTTATCAGCGATAGTGTTTTAAATAATGATCCTTATTATCAAAAAGTGTTTTCTAACGATGTAAACTATTGGATTATCGAGCATAGAGATACAAAAGGGGACAATACTTCTTCGGTTCTACATGGTCCTTTATCAGAACAAGAATATAATGGTATGCGAGAGCATCTAGGTATTCCAGATGACTTGGTTTTATAGTTAAGATGTAAGATACGTTGACACCTAGAAGTAACCCCTGGGCACCGCTTTGATGCGAGAGGTCTACCCCGGTGATACCCTCTCGGCCGAAGTGTTTGCCAAGTACGAGTACTTTGCCCCCGACAGCCGTCCGCTGGGGCGTTGACCAGCTATCTGGCCAGTGCCTTCGGGCTACCTACTACCGGGGAAGGGGCCTTTCTGGCAGCGGGCGAAGCCCCGTTAGCCGCCCTGATGGGGGCCGCGCTGGTCGGCCAACCCGCCGAGGTACCCCAGGCCGGACTGGGCTACCTGCTGTTCGACCATAACCTGGACGTAGTAAACTAGGGCTGGGTGAACGTGAGCCAGCAAGCTCAAGTACAGGGCACGGTAGTGAAACACTCGTTGAACAAGGCGCTCAAGTAAATGCGGGGCAGGTTATTATGAACTCAGATAACACCGGACTTTCTAGTGGCCCTCATCTGCATTATGAAGTTATTAGAACAGACATGGCTCCGTTAACTACGCCCTTTTTTGAAGATTTAGATATTAGGTATGACCCAGATGAGTTACAAAATCTATTATTTGGTAATTAAACAGAAGCGTTATGTATATACTATTCTTAATAATTCTAGCGACCCTTGGTATCCATTTGCCTAGTAAGGCTGAACTAAGTTGTCAATATGAAAGCGAAGCAAAGTCAGACAATAGAAGTAGAAAAGAAAGCCAAATTACTGATCTTGTTTCTCATATGTTCGTTACCGATACTATTGTTGATGAAGATTTTATGAACAACGTGATGTTCTATTACTTAGGGTTGGGGTTGATGGAAGAAACGCTTATAAAGAAGGGATTTGAGAAGTCTTTGAACTTAGTAGAAGTGTATAACCAGAGGATCGATACTTTTTTTGTCTACATCAATCATCAAGATACCCTTGAGTATGTAATTTATGGAGAAAGGTCGTTTCTTCAAAAGGCACATATTGTTAGTGATACAATTTCAATAGGTGAGATAAAAGTCGGAGAAAGTTTCAACATACTAGTAGAAAAATTTGGTTTAGAATCTATACCTGATGAGCTGATAATCTATCCTGAAGCCTATACAAGCAGATTTACAGTTTACGTAGATAAAAACACCAGCACTATAAGCCGTATCTGCTTTGAATCGCTCTACTCTGGGTAGACAAGTTTCTTATTCGATTTCTGCTTCTTTCGTCCTCCTCCAATTTCAATACCCATTTGAAAGGTAAACATATCGGGTATACCGTGCGTACTAATTTGATACATCATAAAAGTACGTACGTGCCATAGCGTACATCCTATCCGGGGAGCCATTGTATAGCCTACTCCACTATAGTGTATCACTTCTCCCCAGTCAGTACCATGAGGATCAAAATGCGTTCGTTCTACCTGTTGGTGGACAAAGGCTGTTCTACCAAGTTGTAGCCCAGCAAAGGGACGTATTCTGGAGGTAGATCGTAAGTATCGGTCAGCCGTCAGGCCTAACGAGAGCGCAGCACCAGTCTCAGAGAGAAATTCTCGACTGGATTGAGAATCTGATTCTATTAGTGTAGCGTAAATACCCGTCGACCATTTATCATTCCAGCGCCAAGCTGGTTCTACCGTAAAGCCCCCGTAGTAGTTGAACTGATCAGAAGTCCAGATGGAGAATGGCACATCAATGCTAACTTTAAATCGTTTATACTCCTGACTATATGAAGTTAAACAGATAGATAAAAGAACCAATAAGAGAGTAATGGCAGTTTTCATAAGAAGAACTGATTTAAACTTTTGCTAGGTACTTGCACCAACTGCACATAGCGAAGATGTAGTGCCAGGCTTTCCAACTCATCATTGTTTTATCATAGCGGGTCAGGAAACTTCGCCAAGCATCCATCCACGCGTTCGTTCTTTCTACAACATATCGTTCTTCGTACATCCGCGCGGCGTCCGCTGCTCATCAAAATAATAGTCATAGTCTACTAGATCACTGGTATTGCGTGGATTGATAGGGGCATTCAATTGTATGCCATGTTTGGAGCAGGTTCCGCGAAAACCTTTACTGTCAAAACCAGCATCCGCATTGAGAAACCATCCGTCTACTGTAATGCCGCTTTTTTTCCAATCCGTAATTTGTTGTTCTAGTGCTTGCTCTAGCTTAAATAGATCATTATGATTTCCAGAGACAGGGGGTAAAAAGCCGACTACTTTTCCTTGACGGTCAGTAATCCAGATCGTATTGGAAGTGCGGGCTTTCTTTCTCCTCTGATAGCCTACTTGTTGCCCGCCAGATTTTACGGGGGTATGGGCCACCGTGGCAGCGGTGCCATCAAGAGTGGCCAAACTTAGGTCAAGTAGGTGTTTGTGATGTCTCAACAGTGCTGCCCAGGCACGCTGCCAACTTCCATCTTTGGCCCATTTGCGGTAGTGATGATAAATTGCTCCATACTTTACTTTATTACTGCTAATGAGCGATTTACAGGGTAAAAGAGCCCATTGTACTCCTGTCTTGAATTTGTAAACAATAGCGTTGACGATTTCCCATAGAGGAACTTTACTGGTATAGCCGCGTTTTGCTTGACTCAAATATGGAATAAAGTGTTTCGTTATCATACCTTTACGAAAGATGCGTATCATTTGCGATGTTGTTAGTTGGTGGTAAGAAACTTGCTAACAACTAGCGATACGCATCTTATTCTCTTTTATTCAGAAAAGTTTAAATAGCTTCGCAATGATGAAGTTATCAAATAAAAAAGTACACTATTATTTCCTAGCCAGCGCCTTTGGGTTTCCGACTGTCAGCAAAGGATGCATTTCAGGCCTAAAGCGAAGGGTCACTGGCCAACTGCAAATGATTTATATGGTTTAGTACAGTATGAGGAAACATCATTAGCGGTAAATGGGGATGTACCACACTTTCACGTACAATACAGCCCCATCTATTGATCATCAATCCGACTTAAAACTACCTGTTTATAAATTCGGCTGTGTAGGTAATATTATCCTCTGGATCTGTAGTTTGTATCACAAAACGTTGATCCGTTAATGAGGTTAAGGCAACCCGCCAAAAGGTTTGGATAGTCGGTATGGATGTAAACTCTTCACTACTATAATCTCTGCGTTGATCAAAAGTAACAATGAGTGTGTCCGTACCGGGTTTTACTTCCCAATATCCCTTTAAATCCACTGCATCCGAACAACATCCGGCTTGATTACAGTTCTTATCTTCATGCACCTCACCATTGTCGTGCTCAAACCTTCCATCGGCCCAAAATGTATGATAGTTGTCTAAATTCCTAGGATGATCTACTTGACATGAAGCGTGTTCCTGATCGTCATTAGGTGTTATTTTAACCATTTGCCATTGCTTGCTCGTTGATCCGGTAAGCTTTTCCAAATCCAATACATCTTGGGCTGTATCGTCTTCCTGACTACACGACAAGTTGAGCAGTAGCATTCCAGCAATAAGGGTAAGGGCACTAATCTTTTTTTTCATCTTTTCAAGTTTTAGCTTTTGTTGTAATCATTCCCTAGTGCGTCAGTTGACAGGGCAGGGTGGTTTCATAATATTGAGTTTATTAACAGAAGCAAGCTAGATAAATACTATCAAGCGAAAAATCTAGAATCAAAAGAAATAGCACTTATGTAGTACTATGGTAAGAACTACTCTCCGTGACAAAATGATGTCTTACATCTTCTGTAGGAAGAAGGTCAATGAGGAATAGTGAGCAGTCATAACTTTCTATTGGGCTCCACTCTCGAGCTGCCTCCGGCGATAAACCCCTGGCCACTCTGTTGATGATTCTTTACACTTTATCCACTACATCTACATGCTTAAGGTATACAAACCATACACAGGTAATTGTTTGGTAAATTCAGTGTTGTTCATGGTGGGGGCTAAGAATACATTAATCATTGAGTCACCACTTATGATAAAGCAAACTATTCTTTTGTTTGTACTAATCGTTTCAAGGTTCATTTCCCTTGCTCAACCAGAGCGGGAATACAAACGGTTTAAAATGGCCCCAGGCCTTATCATCGTACCCGTTCCGCCCGGTGCTTACCAAGTATATAGGGCTATACCTAGAACTGGCCTGGCGGCGGAATGACGATTTGTCGGTTGGCCTATACTTCGCTTTTCTTACTACGGAGCCACGATCACTGGAAACGTATTTGACAAAACGAGGCTCACTACTTACGATGGCGGTAGCGGTAGACCGCTATTGGCAGTTCAAGGAATTTCGCCCCTTCTATAGCTTATCAGTAGGTAGCTTTTCTCACCACAATACTCAAAATATCCATACTGGACTTTACCAAATTGGCAATGGAACGTATCTTCTTTATCTCGAGCAGTTTATGTTTATTCGTCAGGGGTACAACGTGGCACCCAAAATAGACCTAAATTATTACCGCCTTCGAATGCAGGTCATGTATCAAATGATCACACACAGAATACCGGACATAACAACCTTACAGCTTGGAATAGAGATTGGAGGGGGACGAGAAAATTAGCGTCATTAACTCATAAGGCTAATCCACTGTTAGCACCATTGCCCATATTACCGAAAAGACAGGGGTCTAGAACAACCATTTCTATAGCTGGTTCAGCTTAGACTACTCTTTTCCAACAAGCGTGCTTTGGGTGAGTCACTTTTTATTATCTGTGTAAGGTGTTCCCGCAACTTCGCTGAGCATATCATTCCTTTTTTCGGCTTGTAGGTATATCAAGAAACCGTAAGCCATCAATCGTCAAAGTGATGCTTGTGGTCGTCTTTGTTTTGTGTGTTTGGGTAGAGGACTATAGTCAGATTTCTTTTGGCCTGAGTGAGGGCTGTATACTGCCCCACCACTTTACGGCTAATTCGCCACTAGAGCCTGATAGGGTTTGTCTAAGTTGGTGGGATAATTCTTATTCCGACTTCGCACGGGGGGTTTTAGGGGGTCTTAGGTGCAATATAGCCTTTCCAAAAGGTGGCATCCCAGCGCCACGCTTACCTTTACCCGAGGGAAGAACAATCGGTTCCCTGAGCTTTGCTTACCCACGTAAGAAAAAGCAAGACAATGCAAGGGGACTGACCACCCAATTTTGCTTGGTTCTTCAGTCTGGTTTACTTATTTTTACCCTAAAGATATTCTACCAAAACAATTACTGTGCACCTCACTCATCTTCGGATCATTGGGCTGGGAACCCTGTTCGCCATGACGGTTCTGATTACTTCCAGCCATGCCCAGTCTACGTTTTCTATTGAACAACCGGATTCCGTACCGCCTACAATAACGAATATAATCAACCAATACGATTCGCTACGGGGACAGGCAGTGTCTACCACGGACTCATTACGAGCCCGGGTTGCCTCCCCCCTACCCGACTCCTTACCTTTTTCGCTAGATTCCATCCGCACCCGGGCTGAAAAGGCCAGGCACCGCCTTACGTCCTTATCCGATAGTGTGCACCAGCGGCTTCCCCTCTATGCCAGGACGGCCCAACCTCTCTCCCGCAGAAACTGGGCGGGTGCTTCCTCCCAAGCCAACCTAGACCGCTATCAACAGCGACTGGCTTCACTCTCGGGCGACCATACCCCGTTAGCTAACGCACGGCGCACCAAGCTACAGCAACGGCTGCGCTACTGGCAACGAAAGGCGGGGCAAATCTCTCCACCTTCATCCTTACCTAGCCCAGACCAAACCCGTTCGGCCCTATCCTCCGCCATCCCGGAGGCCCTTCCTCAAACGGAAACCCTGGCCCCCTACGCCACCGTATTGATCGACACGGCTTTTGCCCCCCCTTCCGGGCAACAAGTAGACCAAACCATTGACCAGTACGCCCGGGAGCGGTCGGAACTACAACCCCTCGTACAAGCAAAGCCCCCGGTAGACCCTCGGCAAGAACTACAGGCTTCTTTACAAGGCTACCAAAAGCACCTTAGCGGAGTACCGAGAACCCAAGAAGCCGTGCTGGAAGCGATTCAGCAGCGGTTGCAATCCCTGGGGGAAGACTATCAACACCAGTTTCACGAACGCCTCAGTAAAGCCCGCCGTAAGCTCGCCCGCTCGGGAAGCGTTGTCCCCGATACTTCCTTATCCTTCGGTCGCAGGCTACGCTTCAGTGCCAACCTGCAACTCCATCCAGGCTCCTGGCAACCCTCGGCGGTCGGCACAGGGACTTCCCCTATCCTACCCGATGACCTTACCCTTCAGGTGGATGCATCCCCGGAGGTGCAATACCTCGTTCGCCCCCGTTGGCTGCTAGGACTGGGGGGTACTTACCGTAGCGGACTACGCTTTTCCGGCTTCCCCTACCGGCTGTTCCACTCCCCTTCGGTCTACGGGCTACGTTTGTCGGGCGAATGGCAGGCTTTGCGTGGCTTTTCCCTGCGGGCCGAGGGCGAACGGCTCCGCTCCTCGACAGCGCCTACTGTTACTGATCAAGGTAAAGCGTTTCGCTGGACGAATGCCTTATACTTGGGACTAGTCAAGTACCACCGTCTGAGTGAGCGGTGGCAAGCGTTCCTCCAGGCACTCTACCAGCCCGGCCATAACCCAACTAGTAGTCCCCATCCCCGTCCCTACGTCATCCGGCTGGGTGTCCAATTTGCCCCGCAATCTGCTTCGGCTCACTAGCCCAAAAAGAGTACAGGGGTACTATTTTCCGCAATAACGCTGTTGGGTAACACAGGACCAAGATTATCTTTACAGGATGCCAACGCTATCCCGTCTACATACTTTGCCCCCGGTACTCTGGTCGCTCAACCAACCCGTACCCGCCTACAGCTTGGCTGCTTTTCGGGTAGTGTTTGGTTTGTGTATGCTGTGGGAAGTCTATCGCTATCTTGCCTACGACTGGGTAGCCCGCTACTGGATCATCCCTCAAATTCATTTTCCCTACGAAGGCTTTCACTGGCTTGCCCCCTTACCGGGTGATGGCATGTACTACCTGTTCTACGGATTAGGGGTGTTGGCCTTGATGATCGCACTAGGGCTTTTCTACCGTTTTAGCAGCCTGATGTTCTTTCTAGGGTTTACCTACATCTTTCTGCTGGAGCAGACCCGCTACCTGAATCACTTCTACCTGATTGTCTTGCTGAGTTTTCTTATGATTTTTTTGCCCGCTCATCGGGTCTGGTCATGGGATGCCTACCGATTTTCGGGGCGATGGTTCAAGCGAAATGACCCACGCCAAATTCCTTTCTGGACAGTCGCCTTATTACGCTTTCAGTTGGGAACCGTTTACTTTTTAGGGGGCGTAGCCAAGCTCAACGCGGACTGGCTACGAGGAGAGCCGATGCGGATGTGGCTTGCTGAACGGACGGGGTTTCCCCTGATCGGACCGTACTTTACCCAGGAATGGATGGTGTACTTCTTTAGCTACAGTGGCCTGATGATTGACCTATTGGCCTTGCCCCTGCTACTCTACCGAAAGACCCGACTGCCCATGTTTGTGGTACTTGTCTTGTTTCACTTCACCAACGATCAACTCTTTAGCATTGGCATCTTTCCCTGGATGGCAATCGGGGTGACGACGATTTTCTTTGCCCCCGACTGGCCAAGGCAGGTACTCAATAGCCTTCGGAACCATCCTTTGCTGTTTGTGATAGCTATGCTCGCTGGATCGTACCTGGCCCTCATCGTACACGAAGAAGTAGCATTCTTTCCGATGCTCATCGGTGCCCTAGTAGGGGCTATCTTAGCCAACAACTATTGTACGGCGGATCGCGCCGCTTGGAAAAGAAGTACTTCCCAACCTGTTTCGCCCATAATTTCATTACCTCGTCCGATGCCTACTTGGGGGCTTACCTTATTGATTGTTTGGGCTAGTATTCAGCTGGCTGTACCCTTACGGCATTATTTTATTCCGGGTAATGTCAGCTGGACTGAAGAAGGGCACCGCTTTGCCTGGCATATGAAACTGCGTGATAAGACGGGACAGGTACAGTTTTTTACCAAAGATGAGACGACGAGAGAAAAGCAGGCAATTGATGCCCGGTCCCTCGGGATGACTGATCGGCAATGGCGTAAGATGAGCACCCGGCCTTACCTCATTCACCAACTGGCCCAGCACTTGGCGGATCAAAATCCGGGTCTCGCCAGACCTGGGCAGGGTATCTATGTGCTAGCTACTTGTTCCCTTAATGGTGGGGAACCTAGATTACTGGTTGATCCCAACGTGGATTTAACCCAAGTAGATTTTCATGACTGGAAACGGAATGAATGGATACTACCCTTGGATATCTGAGTATACGCAGAAAGATTTTACGGCGCTTGACGCTCGGTTGCGGCTGTGGTGAACTACATACCCATTACTACAAAGACTAGCCGTCCGCGACTAGCCGTCCGCAATAAAACGTCCATTTTTTTACACTCCTCATTTTTCTAAAAAATACCCAGTATAAGCTGTGTATTTTGTTATGTAAATTATCTATGTGTATTTTAGAGGCAATCGTTGAGTTTTGTACATAATCATCAGTTGTCAATGAAACTAGGTTACGCATGAGTATCCACGTATGAGCAAAATTTAGATCTTCAGTTGGACGCCTTGAAGAAAGAAGGTTGCAAGCATGTATTCTCCGATAAGGTCTCAGGGGTAAAAGCGAAGAAACCAAATTTTGATAAACTACTATCCTATGCCCGCGAGGGCGATACCATTGTCGTATGGAAGCTGGATCGCTTGGGTCGTAGTACGGTTCAGCTTATTGAACTAGCCGAGTCACTTCAGCAACGAGGGGTTCACTTGAAAAGCCTTTCGGAATCGATTGATACCACGACAGCGATGGGCAAGATGTTTTTTCAGCCGCGCGGCGTCCGCTCATGTGTATTTTGGCCGAGCATGAACGTAACATTATCCGGGAACGCACCCAAGCGGGACTCGCTTCCGCTAGGGCAAGAGGAAGAACCGGGGGTAGACCAAAAGGGTTGAGCCAACGATACCAAAATATCGCTGAGGAAGTAGGAAGAGTATATCAGCAAGGGAATCTTAGTACCGAGCAGATTCGGGAGATGTTTGGGATTAAAAGTCAACCCACGCTGTATAAGATTTTAGATTTTGCAGACGTAGAACATGATACGTTCGTTCGGCGATCTCAGGGCCGGCCGCCGTCGCGGGAACCCTCCAAGGTGAAGCCTAAAAAGCGGTCAAGATGATCCCGGGCGGCCCGACCGCGCGACCGCCGCTTATGTTGAGATACCTGTTGCTCTAAAGTTTTTTTAATGTTTGGATCACCCCTATTGGAGGTAGGGCAAACTCTTAGCGTGAAAAAACACACAGATATTGTTGCTACCTAAAAATGGTAAATCGTTTTCTTCGGTATCGTCGGCTTTTTGCCAATTGGGGTTTTCTTTATCCCATTCTTCATTTTGCCGCGCTTGTTCATCCATTTCCTCGCGGGTCAAATCTCTAAGCCCGTGTGCATAGTGGCTTGCTGTCATCATTAGATTATAATCATGTTCACCGTAGAACGAACGATTGCCCCAACGCTTACAGATTTCTTCAAACACCTTTTGCCATTCGTCGCCTTCTTTATGGTATTTCATTTTATCTGATGCTTGATTGAAGGCTTCAAGGTTCCAAGTAAAATCTTGGGAAAGAATTTTTTCCGCTTCCGCTTTCGGGTCAATCATAATAAACAATATACGATTTTCCGTGTATGAGGGATATTTCACATAATGTGATAATATATCTTACGGTAAATAAATACTGTGTTGGGAACAGATTAGATTAAGTATGGAAATTATCTTTTTCTCTAGTAGATTGAGTTAAGAAGTATATTAATCAAGATTAAGTAAATGATGTTAGAAAAGGCTCATGCATTACAAGATGGCTTAATAAGCTTTGCTACGGGTGATTATTCTCTAGAAGATGCTTCATATAAAATGATGCGACTTGAATTAATTAAAGCCCCCAATCTTAGCGATAAGATTCCCGAGTTCCTTAGACGTTGTACAAGTATTGATCATTTTTGGCAGTTTATTAAAGGAGAACATGCTACTTATGCAGCCAGAAGGGAATACATTTGGAATGAGTTCAGCCCACTTATTAACTTCCTCGAGAACCAAGAAAGTAGCCCCGCAGATGAAGGTATAGCCTCTAGTTTACAAAATCTTAATTCTGACAGCGTTCATTCCGTATGGCAAAAAGCCTTAGACAGAAGAAATTCTGACCCAGAAGGAGCTATAACAATCGCTCGCAGTTTATTAGAGACTGTTTGTAAACATATTCTGGATGATTCGGGCGTATCCTATAAGTCCAGTGATGATCTTCCGAAGCTATATAGAACGTGTGCTACAAGCATGAACCTTTCACCAAGTCAACATTCGGAACAAGCTTTTAAAGCAATTTTAGGAGGATGCCATACGATAGTTCAATACTTGGGGACTTTAAGAAACCAAGTTAGTGATGCTCATGGTAGAGGAAGAAGAGCGATAAAACCGAAACCAAGACATGCTGAACTAGCTGTAAATGTCTCAGGAGCAATGGCCGCCTTTCTAGTCGAGACTTGGCAAGAACAAAGCAAGCGATAACGAATGTTCGGGAAATAAACCTGTGAGCAAATCTAAAATGTGAGAATAGGTTTAGAGAATAATAAATGGCAAACAAATTAGAAATGCTAAGGATATTAAAATGTTGATCACTGCTCCAATACTTAAAAAAGGTTTTTCTTTTATATCAATTGCCATTTTAAGGTAGTTGAAACCAAAAATCAGAGGTCTCTTTAGCTTTAGAATAGCATTCGATAATAAGTGAAGGTATATCCAAATTGATGTAAGATATGTAGAGAGGAATAAGGCCGTATCGAATGGAAGCCATAATATACCTTTTATTCCTTCTACTCTTAAGTAGAATATAAATCTTGAGAATGGTGTACTATTTGCCAAATCATAATCCCAAGAGAAAACATTCATTAAAATAGATGAAGAAATGAATGAAGTATAAAGAATGTATATTAGGCTAGTACTACCAAAATCTACAATTAGTAATAATAAGATCACTAATCTGCTTTTTGTTGCTGATAGATATTTAAGAACCAATCTGGTTTCTAATAAAGATAAATAGTCAGGGATAATGGTATAAATATATGTCATGGAAATAAGATCAGAAACATCAAACGGCAATGCATCAGAAAGTATAAGTTGCCAAGATGGATCGAATTTTGACACTATCGGATTATTCTGGGCAAGAATGATTGATGTTATTAAGACAAGTATTACTGAAACGGATAAGTAAGTTGTTAATATTGATACGAAAATGGTTTTTATGCTAAAATGCTTTTTGCCAAAAATAATGTCAAAGACATGGTTTATAGCATAAAAACTCCCTGTAAAAAAACCTTCAATACTACTCTTTTTTAACCAGTAGGAAACCATTCTTTTTGCCTCCTCGGACGCAACTGTATTGATTTGATGAGATAGTCTATAAATTATTCCGGTTGTAGTAAGCCAAACACCGAAATATGCGGCTATTGAAACAGTAGTGTTGTTCAAAAGGTGATCTAGAATTCTCACAACTTTATTAGAATATAAAATCTTGAGAAAGGATTTTTTCGGTTTCCGCTTTGGGGTCAATCATACGATCAATTTACAGCTTTTAAGCAGATAAGTGCAAACGTGATAATACCCTATATGACAAAAGGTCGGATTTTCCGACCTCTTTCTTTGAGTGATAACCTGCCATATGGAAAGTAAGTTGTAGCAACTTACTTTTGTCAACTGTTAATTCGGTATTAGCAAAGAATGAATACACATGTGTTGTATCATTCGCGTAACCTGTTAAGATTATTGCGTACAATTTTAGTATTGGGGTGATCAGAGCCAAACACCAATTCTAAGATTTTTAAAGCATCTCGATATAGCAGCTCGGCTTCTTCGTCTTTACCTTGCCTTTCCAGCAACACAGCCAGGTCGTTGTAAGAATTTGCCGTATCGGGATGCTCTTCTCCTAGCACCTGCTTTTTGATCTGTATAGCCTTTCGATATAGAGGCTTGGCTTCTTCGTCTTTACCTTGGCTTCTCAACACTCCAGCCAGGTCGTTGTAAGAAGTTGCCGTATCGGGATGCTCTTCTCCTAACACCTGCTTTTTGATCTGTATAGCCTTTCGATATAGCGGCTCGGCTTCTTCGTCTTTACCTTGGCTTCTCAACACTCCAGCCAGATTGTTGTAAAAAACTGCCGTATCGGGATGCTCTTCTCCTAGCACCTGCTTTTTGATCTGTACGGCTTTACGGTATAGTAGTTCTGCTTGCTCATATTTGCCTTGTCTTCTCAATACTCCAGCCAGGTTGTTGTAAAAAACTGCCGTATCGGGATGCTCTTCTCCTAGCACCTGCTTTTTGATCTGTACGGCTTTACGGTATAGTGGCTCTGCTTGCTCGTATTTGCCTTGATCATTTAACAAATGAGCTAAGTTATTATAAGAAGTTGCCGTATCGGGATGCTGCTTTCCTAGTACTTTCTCCTTGATTTGCTTAACTATACGAACCAGCGGTTCAGCTTCTTCGTATTTGCCCTGTCTTCTCAATACTCCAGCCAGGTTGCTGTAAGAAGTTGCCGTATCGGGATGCTCTTCTCCCAGCACCTGCTTTTTGATCTGTATAGCCCTTCGATGTAGCGGCTCGGCTTCTTCATATTTACCTTGCCTTTCTAGCAACACAGCTAGGTTATTGTAAGAATTTGCCGTATCGGGATGCTGCTTTCCTAGTACTTTCTCTCTTATTCGAATGACCTTATGGTACAATGGTTCAGCCTGCTTATATTTGCCTTTCATTTCCAGCAACACAGCCAGGTTGCTGTAAGAAGTTGCCGTATTGGGATGCTCTTCTCCCAGCACCTGCTTTTTGATCTGTATAGCCCTTCGATGTAGCGGCTCGGCTTCTTCATATTTACCTTGCCTTTCTAGCAACACAGCTAGGTTATTGTAAGAATTTGCCGTATCGGGATGCTGCTTTCCTAGTACTTTCTCTCTTATTCGAATGACCTTATGGTACAATGGTTCAGCCTGCTTATATTCGCCTTTTATTTCTAGCAACCTAGCCAGGTTGTCGTAGGTAATCCCCGTATTTATATGCTGATGCCCAAATTCATTCTCTCCAATTTGCATGGCTTTACGGAAGATCGGTTCAGCTACTAAATAATTACCACCGCAAAACAACGCTGTCCCCAAGGTACTTAGGAGGCTACCAGTATATTCAGATCTATTGTTTTCAGAAAGTAATTTTTGGCTTAGCGGCGTAAGAACCTCGACAAAAAAGCTGAAATGCACAACAATATCAATCTCACCTGTGTGACTCTCTATCCACCTATATACTTGAGTTGCCGGTAATATTTTTTTGACATGATATACGGCTTGAATGATTAGTAGCTTCCGGCTTTCGATCACCTCGGTATCGTTCAGCTTTTCTTGTAGATACTTGAAGCAAAGTTGGTGAATGCGCTGTACTTGATCGGGTAGTTCATGGGTATATTGTTCGTACAAGTGCTCTTGCATTAGTTGGTGCAGCATATAGGTTCCATCAACTTCGCTGACAAAGGAAAAGCGGCGTACTTGCTGTAGGGCTTGGGGTCCGTAGTAAGCGGTGTTAAACTCTTTAAGCAATTGTTCTAATAACTCTTCATTCCAGTTTTGTACGCATGATAGAATCTTGAAGGTATCGGATTCTTGCGTGGTAATGTGGCGGATAAATCGTTCGTATATTTCTTGGAAGGTCTTTCCAAAATCTTCCGGTACCGGAGGGCGTTGTTTGGCGATGGACTGATAGGTTGCAATTGATAGATTAAGATACAAGGGATGATTCTGAGAAGCTGCCATAATTTTCTTACGTACTTCTTCTTCAGCAATTTGGTAAAAGTCTAGCAACGTCTCTGCTTCCTCATCTAGTAACTCTTCTAATGGATAGCTGAACAATGAGCCACTCCAATCCTCTTCCCGGTATCTAGGATCGGTATCCCATTTCAATTGATCCCGTCCGCTAATCACCCAAAGAACCTGAGGCAGGTCAATAATCAGATAGCGTAGCCACTTATCTTTCTTATTGGACTCATCGCGTATTTTTAAGTTTTCAAGGGTATCAAGAAAAATGATTAGATGACGCAGGGGGTTGGCAGCTAAAAAGCTTTGCAGGTCTTTGGCCAATAACTCAGGAAGCTGCTCAATCATTTTTACAACTTCTAAAGTATGAAAGAGTTCTAGTTCGGGGTGCCGATGTTTATCCCACCATTTCTTTATGCTGTCGTCCAGCTTACTTACCAAAGTGCTGACTGACCCTAGCAAACCAGCGGTTACGGTGTCTGTAACAAAAGTTTGAGCGGCGGGACCACCAACATCTAAATGTAAATTTTTCAGAAAGCCCTGCTCCTGGGTTTTAGCAACAGCATTAATCTTAGCATAGTATACCAAATAGGCGTAATCAAAGCGGGGGAAATACATAGGAGATTCGGCTTCCTTTAACTTTGACCGGAGATGGTATAAGATGGTAGGTGCATCCTGGGCATTGACTAGGTCTGCTAGATTAACCCGGGCTACCAAGAAGTTTTGATACGTTTCACTCTTGAGTTGCTGCACCAACTTTTTCTGAATACTACTTTTACCAATCCCTCCTACTCCATAATATTCTAATACATGGTGCCGTTGCTTTTTGTGCCGGGCATGACTGTGCAGGGTGTTCCAAAAAAATTGTATGGCATCATCTCGTCCAACGAATTGTAGGTTTTCAATCTCAGTAATGCTGGTAGGTCGTTTTGCCATGAAGTACAAGGTTTGCAGGATAAGATACAAACCTTCATTATGCTGGACAATACCTATCGAGTATTCCTAAAAAAACGAGCATTGTGCTATCATCTTGAATGTCGATAAAAGGTCCTATCTTGTATGCTTTTCTCGCCTCTTCAATTGTGACTTACTCTCAGTACTAATTGCTTTAACAAAGCCTGATAATTCACATTATGAAAACGATTTTGAAGTATTCCCAGAATCACCACCCGACAATATGGCAACCGATCAGTACTCGCCAGAATTTACCCCCTAAATCCATCCGATTATTTACTTGAGAGGTCAAGTAAAAACGATTTGGTTTACATATGCATTATGCCAGATTTTTTATCACTTTGCAGGAATGGATAATGCAGAAGAAGAATTTGTTGACCATAATAATGAGTATCGACAGGATGTTTACACTAAAATGTGCACAGAACCGTTAAATAGCTTATGAGCTCAAAGGATTTGAACGACATTTTTCATAAAACATCCATGCATTCAGCTAATAAGTATCTGATAGATACAGGCTGGACTCAATCTGGAGAAGAAGAATTTGAAACGAAAACTAAAGCAATCTACTACAAACGCAACGATGATAACTTCATTCTGGTAGGCAAAGACTACTCTTCTGAAGCCAATTTGTCTGATCTTGATAAACTTGGGATTGTTAGAGTAGAATATCAAAATGGAAATGGTGAAACAGAGACTCGGTACCACGAGCATTTTGGCAAAAAGCTTAGCTAGTAGTTTGATATAATCCTGTTTTAAGCAACTTTTGATTTCTTCGTAAATTCTAATTCTTCATTCGTTGTAGAACGTCCAACAAACGGTCGTTTGTTGAACGATCACTCCCCTACTCTTTTCCTAAGCTTGTTTCATCCTTTTTCCGTTCACCTTTGCATTCAACAATCAAAGTATATAAACTCGTGCTTATGAATGAGTTCATAGACTTTTACCCGTTGCCCGCTTTATGATTATCGGATACGCCCGCGTTTCTACCAAAGACCAAAAACTAGACGCTCAGCTTGACGCACTAAAAACCGCAGGTGCTGAAGATGTATTTTCAGATATTGCCAGTGGTGCCAAATCGTCCCGCCCCGGACTAGACAAAATGAAAACCCATCTTCGCAAAGGGGATACGCTTGTTATTCAGCGACTGGATCGGCTAGGCCGCTCAATGAAAGACTTGGTAGACTGGATGCAGTGGCTGGAAGATAAGGAAGTGAAGTTCAAAAGTCTGGATGATGGTATCGATACCTCTACCCCCGGAGGAAAGCTCGTGTTCCACATCTTCGGGGCATTAGCCGAGTTTGAACGTAATCTCATCCGGGAACGTACCCGATCAGGGTTGAAGGCCGCCCGGTCACGCGGTAAGATTGGTGGCCGTAAGCGGGTGTTGTCCGAGAAAGATCAGAAGCGGCTTAAAACGCTGTATAGCTCCGGCGAGTTTACGATACCTGAATTGATGGAGCAGTTTTCGTGTAGCCGGGCGACATTGTATAAAGTGGTAAAAGGAAAATACTAGAGTATGTTTGAAGCCAGTTACCAAATCGCTCATATAACCGATCATTTTGTCTTGATCGTAGATTTAGATGAAGGTCGTTCAGTAACCACCGATGCCGAGCGGGTTGTAGCCGACCTGTATAGTGCGATAGAAGGCGGGCTTCGTTCCCGCCGGATTTATTACCGTGATACCGAAGGTCGCTTTGATGAGCTTCGGCATCAAGGCGGACGATTTTTAGGCTACGCCCCTTGTACCAATAGCCAGCAAGATTTTCTAGCTTCACTACTAGACAACTCTTCGCCTAAGGCTCCTACCCTATCCTAAAATTTTTACTTGTTTTCTAAAGCTACGGGCGATGCGGTAGTTTGGATTTTGTTAAAACTGATATTAATACCTAACCCAATCCACATCTCACCATCATAATTCCAATTAACACTTTCATCATCCGCTCCTAAGAAATCGAAGCCCATAAAGAGACCAATATTAGCATTTGATACTGGCTTAAATACAACACCTAGTGAAGTTGTAAGGGCAGATGCTGTTCTTTCCTCTGTGACAGAACTATTTTTTTCATTTAGTTTAACTCCTGTAATTCCAACTCCTAACGAAAAATCAAAATTAGATTCAGGCTGATACCTCGGCCCAACACCTACGACCATATTAGCCTGTAATGATAAGCTTGATTCAAAATCAAAACTACTATTATTTTCGCCACCACCACCAATACCTCTTAAGCGAAAAGGAATGGTATACGCACCTGCTTCAACACCTTTAAATCTTTTGTATCTTTTTTCAGTGAGTATTTTAAAATCACTTAATGGTAGCTGAAAAACCTTATCGTTATAACGTACTGCATTAGGACTAGTATTATCAGTAAAATCCCAATATCGGTAGTAGACCATCTTTTCATCTTCATTGTATCCGACGACTGTTATTAACCCATTCTTATAAATAAGTTCAGAATTTACAGTTCCTTTTTCAAGCTGATTGTCAAATCCAAGTCCTGGATTTGTGACAAATTTATAACTCCCTTTTAAATCAGAAGGGATGTCGGTTTGAGCAAATAAGGGTGAGCAAAGAAATAGAGTGAAAATAGCAATGTATGCTAATCTTTTCATGATGTGTTTGGTTAGATAGTTTAGTAAATATTTAAATAAAAATTTATCTAAATATAATATTCAAAATGATTAAAAAAATAAAAATTATTTTAATCATTATATATTACAAATTATGCGTTACTGATTTTTGTATCATTGATAATGAGAGCAAAAGTGTACAAATCTTTCAGTGATAAGCATTTCATTAATCTCAGGGACAATAGTCATGTATTTATCTTAGATATCGCTACTAATAGAAAAGCTGGTAGGCACCTCAAATATTTTTTATAAAGAATCTGTAAATATTTAAATAGATAGTTTTTAGAAAAACAGCCGCCTTTAATCCAGTTTTATGTAGATAAACCTAACAATGGTCAATCAGCAAACGATTGTCTGGGCTTCCCTCATGGCCACAGACGATACACCGCCGCCCGTAATGGGTAAATGCTTCTTCTCGTAATTGCGGCCACCGAGAAAGCGGAATAAGTTTAAAATTCATCTTGCACGCTACGGCATTCAAGGCTATGTTCTTGGTATGTTCCATATATCGCTGAAAATCAGATACATACAAATTAGGTGTAAGATATTTTTTTATTTAAAGAATAATATTCTTAAAATAAGTAAACAATTTGCTTGGAATTCCTATTTTTACCTCAAAACTACAAACGCTTATCAAGATTATGGGAACAATAAAAAACCGTGGGGCACTGGTGTGAATCAAACACTTTATAGTGACTAGAAAGAAATTAAGAACATAGCAAAACTGAAGTATCTAGCGATAGTAAAAGGCACTGAAATAAAATTGCCCCATAGTTTTTTATGCTCTCTTGTAGTGTAAGACCAACGAAAATCGAAACAAGAAAATTAGAACTAAGCAATAAACCCAGCCTAGGGGTACTTGTTCTTCCATTTGAACATGCAAATGTCGCTCATATGCTGAATACCGAATGTCAAAAGCTTCCGACATAAAGCCTACCCTAAGTCCCACAGCACAGTTTATTTCTTTTCCTTTTGTCACTCGGCCGCTCGAGGCCATTAATAGATATGAGCAGCAAGTGAAGCATATCAAATGTTTCACTTCATACCCCTTTCACTATGTTAAGTACGCAATGTTCCATCTTTCAGCAAGTTTCCGAAATCCAAGTCAGCTACCGAAACGAAGTACCCGCTTATCAACGCCCTAAGATTATTTGCTCAGATGACGCTTACCGAATTTTGCTCCAGCACTGGGACGAAGATCAACTTGATTATTGCGAAAAATTTAAAATGGTTCTTCTTAACCGGGCAAACCTTGTATTGGGCATAGTCACCGTTTCTTCAGGTGGAGTTTCCGGAACCGTCGCTGATCCTAAAATGATCTTTGGAGCCGCAATGAAGGCAAATTCTAGCTCTATTTTGCTTGCTCATTATGTAGAGCAGGTAGTTATGTAAAGTAAAAGTATCTAATCGCATGCTATGTAATCTATAGTCCTTCATTTTTACGGAGTACTTTACATAATCAATCATGTCAATGACTAAGCTAAGTCAGAAGGATACGGTAAAGAGCTATTAGTGATTCTAATTGGTTCCATTACTATCGGAACGCCAAATTCTTATCCTGCCATAATTTATTTAAACTTCAATTATGAATAAAATAATAATTCGTTATATTTACTTCAATTAGGAATGATTAGTAATAGGTGGTCAAACAACGAAAAGGAATGACTATCTATCGCTTTATTTTTATTGTTAAGAGAAACAACAAATAATGAAAAAATACCGGTTGGGAGAATTTCAGGAACTGGTACTGATGACCGTGATCGTACTCCAGGAGGATGCCTACGGAGTGGAGATACAGCGCAACCTGGAAGAAAGACTGAACGAGCGCCTGAGTGTTGGGGCTATCCAAACGGCACTGAAAAGGATGGTTGAAAAAGGTTTTTTAACCTCTGCGTTCGGGGAGGCTACGCAGAAGCGAGGGGGGAAACGTAAGCGTATTTATCAGGCCACCCCCTATGCTCATCGGGTGCTTCATGAAATGAAAGATATCCGATCAAGCCTGTGGCAAGCCATGCCTGACTTGGGTTTAAGTAGTACCTGATGAGCGGAACGAATAACTATATCATTCCGCCCAAATGGCCACTAAAGTTCCTTCGGTTTTTACTCAAAGAGGAATACCTCGAAGAGATCGAGGGAGATATGGAGGAGCGGTTTCGGGATAATCTGGAGCTGTTTTCGGCTAACAAAGCCAGGCGACTGTATGCCTGGGATACATTAAAATTATTGCGCCCTACGCTCATGAGAGGGCTGAGAGGATATTACCGAGTAAATCATACCGCTATGTTAAAAAGTTATTTCACTGTCGCTTGGCGTAATCTACTGAAACAGAAAGCTTATAGTACTCTCAATATTATGGGACTTTGCTTAGGCATCGCCTGTGTACTGTTAATTGCGATTCACCTTAACGATGAACTTAGTTACGAGAGTAGCTTTCCTAAGCATGAGTGTATCTACCGGGTAAGTTTTGAGGGGTGGGCAAAGAGTGCTCCTCCAATGGCAGAAATACTAGCAGAATTCTATCCTGAAATTCAGCAGACGGCCCGTTTTTACTATATGTATCCCAGAATTTTGCGTTACAAAGAATTTCAATCGGAAGAGGATCACGGCTACATGGCCGATTCTACTGCCTTTTCCGTGTTTGACTTTAAACTTGTCCAGGGCGACCCTCAGCAAATTTTTAGGACTCCTCACAGTATGGTGGTCACCGAAAGTATGGCGAGAAAATACTTTGGAGATGAAAATCCATTGGGGAAGGTTCTAATGAACAATAGTACAGAATTTCAAGTCACCGGGGTGGTGGAAGACTTGCCCAGCAACACCCATCTGAGAATCAATTTTCTGGTTTCTATGGCTACCTTTTATAAGGACATACCGGAGAATATGACGGATAGTCGAGGATGGATGGCTACGTATACTTATGCTTTATTTAATGAACAGAAAGACGTAAAAAAAGCTAGGGAAAGGTTACCAGAGCTTCTACTAGATTACTATAAAGAATGGGGCACTCCCGAAGAGATACTAGCTAAGATGAACTGGACTTTTATGCCCCTGGATGATATTCACTTGCATTCCAGCCTGATACAAGAAATGGGGCCTAACAGCGATATTATCTATATCTACGTTTTTGCGGCTATCGGGCTTTTTATTCTACTAATCGCCTCTATCAACTTTATCAACATCTTTACTACCCAGTCCTTAAAACGCATGAAGGAAGTGGGTATTCGGCGGGCCATTGGGGCAAAGAAGAACCAACTGTTAGGGCAGTTTTTGGGGGAGGCGTTCATGGTCACTCTGATGGCTTCTACCTTAGCAATTCTTCTGTTTACCCTTGTTCTTCCCTTCTATAACCAACTGGCTGGTAAACAAATCGTAGCGAGTCAGGCATTCAGCGTTGACAACTTACTGATCATCGTGGGAATCATACTGACGGTAGGGCTACTCTCTGGGTTGTATCCTGCCTTTTTTGTATCAGGGTTTTCACCCTTAAAAGCCCTAGCCGGAGCCAAGAAGCCCCGTTCTTCGGCTGGGATTATGCGAAAAGGCTTGCTAGTATTTCAGTTTGTGGTAGCGGTTTTTATGGTGGTGAGCACCCTCGTAGTCTACCAGCAGATGCAGTACTTCCACGATAAAAAGCTAGGTTTTGATAAAGATCAGGTAGTAGCCGTAAATCTCTTTGGAGATTTAAAACAAAAGTTTGCTGAGAACGGGGCGGCTTTGAAAGCCGAACTAATACAGTCGCTCAATATCAGCCATATTGGTACGGCTTCTAATCTGCCCGGGGATGGATTGAGTGTTGAATCGGTAGTGCCCGATGGAGTACCGGAAGATAATGAATTACCTACCGTGAAGGTACTTCGGGTAGATGAAAATTACTTATCTACTCTACAAATTGAGTTGAAAGAAGGGCGAAATTTTTCCCGACAGTTTAATGACTCGGCGGCCTTTATTATCAACGAAACAGCCGCTAAACTATTAAATATTGATGATCCGGTGGGTAGCTACGTCACCAATCAAACCCGAAATCTGCATGGCCCCATCGTAGGGGTAATAAAGGATTATCATTTTTCTTCTTTGCACAATCCTATGGAGCCACTGGTGCTGGAGTACAACCCTAATTGGAATAACTTCTTGTTGGTGAAGCTACAGGGTGGAAAAATACCGGAGACCATAAGTGGCTTGGAAGCGAATATCCAGAAAATAGTACCGAACTACCTGTTTAACTACCAATTTCTAGACGACAGGATTAATCTACTGTATCAGGACGAAGCAAAAATGAGTACGTTATTTAAGTTTTTTGCCCTTTTTGCCATTATGATCGCCTGTTTGGGGCTGTTCGGTCTGTCAGCCCACGCTTCTGAGATTCGAACCAAGGAGGTAGCCATTCGTAAAGCCATTGGGGCGACCATTACGCAGGTAGTTCAGCTACTTTCTAGGGAATTTATAGTGCTAGTGATGATCGGCAATCTTGTTGCCTGGCCGTTGGCTTGGTGGGCGATGAACCAGTGGCTGGATAATTTTACGTACCATGTTGCTATTCATTGGGGAGTGTTTGCAGTAGCTAGTGGTTTGTCCTTATTAGTAGCCTTACTCACAGTAAGTTATCACGCCATTAAGACTGCCCTTGCTAACCCTGTAGACTCATTACGAAATGAGTAACAAAGCTTCGCCACCGAAACTCCTACTTCGTTTCTTCCGCTGGTTCTGCCGGCCGGAATACCTGGAAGAGATCGAGGGGGATATGGAGGAACGGTTCCGAGACAATCTTGAAAGGCACAGCATAAGAAAAGCCAGGCGACTGTATGCGTGGGATACATTAAAATTATTGCGCCCTACGCTAATGAAGGGACTGAAGATATATTATAGATCAAATCATACAGCTATGTTTCGTAATTACTTATCTATTGGCTTTCGCATTCTTGTCAAAGGCAAAGTATACTCCGTCCTCACCATTTTCAGCTTAGCAATAGGACTCGCTTAGCAGTGGTTCCCCACCGGGACGAGCGCAGCAAACCAATATCTGCCTACTCTCCAGATGTGCCCACCGGGAGTCGAACCGAGCATCGGCCGCCCGGAATACTCAGGGTTTAAGCCTGAGGCGTATGCCAGTTCCGCCATGAGCACGCTAGTACGGAAGGAAGGACTTGAACCCTCAATATTTCTCATTTTGAATGAGACGGCTTTGCCCGTTTGCCCACTTCCGTTTGTACCCTGTGAGGGATTCGAACCGCGTCACGGTGACCCCCAAGATCCTGATCCTAAATCAGACGTGTATGCCAGTTCCACCAACAGGGCATTTTGGGCATAAAAAAAGCCTCTCGACAATCTCGAGAGGCTTCTGTATATACCTTTAGTTAATATCTACTACTTCTGATCAGGTAATACCATGCCTCTCGTTATTCAGCGAATAACTGCTTAGGGAGAGACATAATATGGTCACCATTTTGATCATCAATGCAAATATTGATTAATATTTAATGTTATCAAAATGCAATCATTGTAATTAAGTAAACTTACCTTAACCAGACCTATTAAGCATTTGCTTACTTGAGTTATTTAGTTCGCTAATTCTAGCTCGATAATTTTACGCCGAGTACCACTAACAGAGATGGTATCATTACCTTGTGCATACTGGTTTTTTGCTTCAACATAGTATAATCCAGGCGAGGCAGCCCTTAGCTCGGTAACATTACGACGACTATCATTCAAATCAAACTCATCAGAAGTAACCAGCTTGTCATCCTGAAATACCTTGAGTTTATAGTTATCAGGAACCCCTCCGTTTTCCGTTACGTGGATTTCCAACCAAGTAAATCCGGATTCGGTATCCGGTTCACAAGAAGGGGAAAAAATACTTACGGAAAATAACAGAAATAGTAATCGGCAATTCATACCTATTCATAATCGATATTCATACCAGTAAAGATTTAATCAAATCAAAAAGAAGTCAGATACTTACTTTCTAAATGAAAAACTGTTGAGTGAATACCCCGTGGGTACCCTACCCGAGAAGGGATTTTAAAGTTGAAAAGTGCCAGCAAAATTAGCCGAAAGAATCAGTTCAAAAAATCAACAAAAGTAATAAATACTCATTTGTTACCTGTTGATTTGCTTGTCTGCTGAATGAGCGGTGAATAGTGACCTAAACTTGTTGCGTTTCTGAAAAGTCTCAGCCAGTCAGTGGGAATTACATGCTGAGTTGGCGTGAGGTAGAGCACTTGGCTCATGCTGCAATGAGTCAAGCAACCTTCCTGTTACCAGTGAAAGCCCAACAACTTATACTAAGAAATAGCGATAGAACCCAAGGTACTAGGCTAAGACCAGTCAACACAGACCCTAGCCTATTCCTTAAAGAGATTATGAAGGCTTAATGCCTTGCCACTGTGCTAGTAGTTTATCTCTTCCCGCACGGGGATATTTTTGGTAATACGTATTCCGATTAGTCAGGCAGAAAACCGGACGCTTATGCTGATCAGCATAGTTACGCCAAAACGAAAACTGTTCTGTAGGTATTTGGTCAAAAACAAACTGTTCACGCTTACTGAGATTTCCTTTCCGGGAGTACTCAATAATCACCATTCGGCTGTTCAGGGGTACATGGGCGGTGTGCACCTTTCCCTGCACAGTATACTCTACTGAGGAGGTGCAAACCTTACCTTTTTGCCAGTAGCTGCCCCGGACGATAGTGCGGACTTGAAAGCCCACCCGGTCGGTTTGCCAGCCTGTATCGAAGATACCGTACTGCAAGGTATAGTTGAGGAAACGACTGTAGTAAGCCGTTCCACTGACCCTTTGCAGACTACTCGTCCTACTTACCGAAGGTAAAGACGCCTGAAACTGGTAATCCAGGATCGCCCGGCCTTGCACCTTCGGCAGATTCCGGGCTAAAAGTGAGGACGACGTTTCTAGTAGTAGCGTATCCAGTTGTGGGGGCAATGCCTGCGGGGAGAGATCAGCAGATAGCTGCTGTTCCAAATTGGAAACGATCTTGCCTTCCTGCCAGATAACCTTCCCTGTGGTGAGGGTTTCGTTCGGAGTTATCTCATCGGAATAGCAGGCGGTCAAAAACGAAGAAGCTACGAAAGTGAATAGAAAATAAGAAAGCGTTTTCATATTGGGGGTAAGATTAGTGTGAGAAATGATAGTATCAATAAAGGGGCTGCTAGGATGCTTAAGCGATCTAAAGTTCCACTTCGGCTTGCCGGGAAGGAGCGGGTACGGAGGGCTGGACCATCAGTTCAGCGTAGCGTTCTTGCTGCTCAACAGAAAGGTTGGTTAAGGGGGAAGCCGTCTTTTCTGGTCCTACTTCCTCACCTCGTATTTCTTGCCCAGGGCTAACCAAGCTACGCTGCACTACCTCTTGATAATCCTGGTCAATACTAGTAATCTTCGCTCGGACCTGGGTATACTGCTGAAGCTGCTGCTCAGCCCGGTCAGCACGTAGGGCAACGTGCTGTCCTTTCTGCTGGTTAGGCATCCTAAACTCGCCTTGTTCGGCTTCGGCCAGTATTTCTGCCCGACCGTGAGGTGAAAGCGACTTAGCGTTCGCCACATACTCCTCGTTTTCCTCCTGCTGAATAGCTTTGGCCTGCTCGTAATCCGACCGCATGACCTCAATACCGTGCCGGGTATACTTTTCCAAACGTTCCAGATTATAGGCCGTAGGTAGAGCGCGGTATGAGTCCAGTTGCTGGTTGAGGTTCGTGCGAAGTTTGGTATCATCCTCCCGCTGATCACTGTAGCGGCTTTTTTCTTCCAAATACCGTGATACTTCTTCCGAAGCCTGTTCTAAGGGTTTACTATTCGTTTCTAAGTACTGCCGGGCGGGAAAGGACAGTTCCTCTAAGGCTTTAGGCTTAGGTTCAGGCTGTAAGGCCTGCTCCAACCGCTGCTGTACTTCCACCGTTCGTTCCAAAGCAGGGTTCTTGCCCAACCGCTCTTCGGTAAGTTGATTGAGTTCTTTAAGTGTTGTGCTCGCAATCCGGCTATGCGCCAGCACTTCTTTACTGCTTGGGTCAAAGCGGTGTAGCACTTGCTCGTACTGCTGGGCTACCTCATCGTAACCATAGCCCCGCAAGGCATCGGCGGCAGTCCGGCCCGCTTGGCGTAAATTCTCTTGTTCATCAAGTTTTTCTTGTTCCATGAAAATTATTGAGTTTTGGGGATTAAGAAATAGGTTTTAGACTGTCCAGATTAATCAATCTCACGCACTCCCTTTTGCGTTCGTAAGTTCTCTACCTGTCGCCGAATGAGTTCTCTGACTGTGTGAGCATCCGTAATGCCCCGTAGCACGAGCGTTGGATGGGTCTGATCCGATGTAATGAGCACCAAGTCAGAGAGCCCGAACCATCGGTAAAAGAAAGGGGATACAATCGTATAGTCTTTAATCCGGTAGAGTTCTACTTCATCCGAAATGCGGTGTAGTACTCCTTGCTGGCAGATCAATCGTTCGGTGGTCAATGTGTAGCGGGTTGCTCGAGCCTGTAGGTACCGCCATAGAGCGAAAGGTATGGGTAGTAGCAATACACAGGACAGATAAAGTCCTAAATACATGAGCGGGGAAGGACGGTCTTGCCAAAGGATATTGGTTTGCATAACGATCATCATTTAGTAGTCTAGTACTCGGGTACGGGCAATCGTTCTTCGCTCTAGTCGTTTCTGTTGCTGATCGGCTTGCCGTCGCATTGACTTGACCGAAGCAACATCCTGAAGTAAGGCATCCGAGCGCTCTAGTAGTTGTCCGGCGAGTAGTAAATAGTCTTCCGAGAAAACTTGTAGCCGGATACGCTCGGCTTCGGTCATGGAGAATCCCGGCGTGGCGACGCCCGGCCTGGATAAGTGCTGGGATTGCTTTAGTACTTCGTTCATTTCAGTGGCTTTGAGGATCAAGTCTTCAGACAGGTATTGAAAAGCCACCGCTGCGTAGGCTTTTCGCTCGGCTACTACTTGATGAAGACCATCGGATAGCGATTGGCTCGTTTGCTTAGCTTGCTTTAGGGAAGTCAAATCGTTAGGCATGGCATCCGCCCTTCCGGCCATAAATAGGTCACGGTACAGTTCATTAGGATGCCAGTTAAACCCAAGGGGCTCTACGACGATATCGATTTCTATCTGGGGTTGCATGGGTCCCTTCACTAGTTCAGTCGCTAGGAAGACGAATTTAGATAAGTCCGCCCAGTGTAGGTCCCGGATGCTTTGTGCCTGTTGGAGTTCATCCAGTACCTGCTGCTGCAAGGTTTTGATCGCTTCGTAGCGGGTATCAATATTTTCCGTAAAGTCCCGGATCTTCCCTTGCTGCTGACCTTTCAATAGATTAACGGCTAGGTTTTCGCCGCTTTTCGCGATGGCTTTTTTGTCAATGATCAGCTGAGCGTAAACCCAATGGGAAAAGAGTAAGAGTATTCCGGTGCTTATGAATAGACGTATACGCATGATCGTATTATTATTAGATTTAGAATAAAGGAGTGCCGCGCAAAACCCTTCGCTTTTGAGCTTGTCGGAAGCTATTTAGCACCTGCCGTTTGGAAAAAGGGTAATCACCTGTCTGCTGGATAAGCGCGTCTGCCTTTTCTTGGAGTTGCTGACTGCTAATAAGGTAGTCCTGCATCCGCCCTAGTACTTCCAGCCGTTCACTTTCGGTCATGGAAAAAGAAGCATCCGTGTTTAGCAGTTTTCGCAGTTCATCCGATTTAGCTATCTTTCCATTAGCGAATTGCTGGTAGGCCTGGGCGAGCTGTAGTTTACGCCGGGCACTCATTTCCTGAAGGGCTATGGCGTTCAACTGCCTTAAATGTTGATCTCTCTGAAACGAGGCTAACTGGGTAAAAAGAAGGCTTTCATCGTAGGGCACCAATTGCTGGGAAAGGGCTTCACTTTTTTCCAACGGAAGGCTTTGTTCAGCATAGGTCCGGTGCAGGTTGCTGGCAAACGAATATTTGCCCAGATGACCCGCAGTACCTACAGTCCATGTTAGCGCTTCCCGGGCTGCTTCTGTATCCGCTACCGCTAGGGAAGCCGTGCTATGGGTTTGCCTAAGAAATTCCCGATAGCGGTACTGAAGCTCCCCAGTCGCTTCCACATCATCTCGAGTGTTTTTACTCATGCGCCGCAGCAGCAAAAGATAGCCTAGTTGTCTGGTATTGCGCTTAGCGTTTTCCCCCAGGCTATCTTTGAGGGCCCGGTCTTCTACTTTGATCACTTTCTGGGCATAGCATACCCGGGTAAAAGCGACAGTCAGGCTACTGGCGAGTAGTATGGTTAAGGCTATTCTGTAGGACTTCATCGTACTCGTGATTAATAGTCAAATAGCGGGGTAGTGGCTACTACCTGCCGTTCCAGTTGCTGCCCGTACTGTTTGAGGGGCCCGGCTTTACTTTCCTCAGCTCCATCCACTACATCCAGTACCAGTTGATCCGACTGAAGCTTTAGGTCTATACTCTGCAAGATGTAGTCGTGGGCCTGTTTGATCGATGAGAGCCGCTCACCTTCGGTCATAGAAAAGCGTTCATTCACGAGTAAGGCCTGGCTCAACTCTTGGGCTTTTTCCAGTAGGTCACCCGCTACTTCGTTGTAGGATAGGGCGACCTGCAACTTCTTTTTGTAGGCCATCTCATCAAAAGCCGCCCGGTTGACCGACAGTTCTTCCAGTTGCTGCTGTAAAGCCATTACGCTGGCGGGAAGCGGACGATCCGCGCCAAAGCCGTCCAGTTCTTGGTACAAACCTAACGCCCCGTCGATCCCTTCTAGCGTTGTGTAGGCTTGCTTGAGGGTTCCGATATTCTCGTAGGCGGGTACATAAGCATCCATGTGGGTCTCTAGGGATAAAGCATGCGCCTGGCTCTGGACTAGATCAGCCCAGTGAAGATTTCGTACACTTTGGGCTTGCTTGAGAAAGTCCTGGTAACCTTCTTGCAACTGGTAGATATCCTTGACCTTTTGTTCAATTTGGTAGGAGACCTCGAGCTGTTCTTCTTGTTTTTCTAGCTGGTCATCCAGGGTAGCCCCATTGGCCACGGTCATCGCAATATGGGCAATATCGATGACTGGAATGCCTTGAGCAAAGGTGTAGCTGGTACCAGTGGTCAATAACTGAAACAGTAGGAGTGAGTAAGAAAGAATAGGTTTCATAGAAGTTACTTTTGGATGGAGGAAATATACAGGGGGTAGCCATCGGGCAGAAATACCGACTGCTTGCGGCGACGGCTTTGCATCAATAGGTCTCGGGCGACCTCAGAAGCGATTTGAGTGGGTAGGCGGTACGTATTCCGTTGGGCTTGCCGAACGGCGGTTTCTTTGGTGGCCTGCTGCATACGATCTTCTGATTCGTTCAGTAGGATGCCCTCATGGTAGGTATGATCGTAGACCTGGTACTGAATCGCCTGGGAACCAAGCCGAGAAACAGTTATTTGAAGGCGATCTTGCCCCAGGCGAGCCATGCCATAGACGAGTGTTCCAGCCGATACCGTCTGACCCTTTAGAGTGGCATCCTCGCTAAGCCGTAGAACGATCCGCGTGCGGTTACCTACTTCCTGGTCACCATGTATCACACAGGCAAAAAATTGGTTGTCAGCCTGTGAGCTTATCGCTCTGACGGGTTGAAAAAAGGATATTGTTTTTTCTACCACGGGTGGCGTTACTACTTTAGAAGTCTTCGTGATCTGCCGTTTCTTTCTTATCTTCCGCCTTACGATGGTAGGCTCTGGTACCTCGACCATATCCATGGCGGCCGCGTCCACGGCGGCCGTATCCTGCATAGTCGTATCTGGAATCACCGCAGGTTTTTGATATCCCACTTGCCAGGAAGGCCGGGTCACTTTGGCTTCTTCGGCCAGAGCCTCTTTATACACCTTCGTTTTATCGGGTAGCGGGGAGTCGTCAACTTCTTCGTCTAATTCGAAGTTGGGCAAAGGAGTGCCCCGCAATACTTGCAGCAAATATTGACCCTGGAAGTGCAGCACGGTAATGGAAAGGGCAGCTAGGCCGACGATGATCAGCAGGCTGTAGCGGGAGAGCACCTGCACCAATTTCTGCCGAAACGTTCGGGACGTAGTGGAGCTATCTGCAAACCGATCGGCTTTTTCTTGATTAATGCTTGCTTCGTCTAAATTTTCCTGAAAGTTTTTCATAGGGTTGAGCGTGGGGCTAGGAGCGAGGGTTAGAAAGTACGAATGCTCCTTTCGGAAATCGCCTAGCCCCGTGCCCCCGGCTCCCTGCCAATTAGTACAAATCTGCTTTCCGCAACAGTCGGGCGGGAATTTTAAGTGAAATACTACGAGTGCCGTTCTTTTCCCGCAGCGTGGCAATGAGAGCTTCTTGGCGTTCCAAGGCTTGCAGAGGTAAGGCTTGGTAAAAGTAGTGTTCCGAATAGGGGAGAACTTTTTCTACCTGCCATTGCGCTATTGGTTCCATAGGAAAGCGAGCTTGTTGTTCTTTAGAGAAAAAGCCTTTGCGGTAGCGCTTAAGCCGCTCAAGACCGATAAAGTCCGTTTGGTACACCAGTGAAGTACGATTTTCTACCTTGAACTTTAAATAAGTCGCAGACAAATCATGCATGATACCGACTAAGCGTAGACGGATACCATTTTCCTGCGTAGAGGCGTAGTTTAAATCCTGATAAGAAGATAATTCCTGCAAGCGGGAAAGTACTTGCTTTTCCAGTCCTTGATTCTGATATGAATTACCTGGACGGTGGCTACGATTTCTGAAGTCGTAGAAGGCTTCTGGGTGAGAATGGAATTGCAGCTGGGCGGTGAAGGCATCTCCCCCAACTACCGCATAAAAAGGCGTACCCGCTACACTGTCGCAGGTGGCTACGACCAAAATACTGTTGCCTTCAATCTGCACTTGATATTGGGTGGGATTCCCCACATCGACCAACGTGACGGGCTCATCAAATAGCAGATAAGATTTGGCTCGGTGGGAGACATAGATAGTGTCTTGAGTAAGCCCTGGTTGGGCAGTATCCACCGTGGACTCGGTCTGCTGGGCGGCGCTCCGCTGGGTAACTAGGAACAGAGATATTATAGTAGCGAATAGTAAACAGATTAGTTTCATTATCAGTCTTCTGGTTTTCTGGGGTAAGCAATAAAGTCAAAGTCCGTGAGCTGTAAGCCGTAGGGGTTTTTCTCATGGCGGTAGCCTTGTACGATCTGAAAGTGGGCGGCAATGGGTAGGCTACGCACGTTTTTGCCAATATGCACTTCCTGCAAAGCGTAAAAGCTACCTTCAATGGGAAAAGCGTTCATATTGATCTTGATGGAATCTAATTTAACTTCGGTATGGGAGCCGTAGCGGATATAGTTCTTGCGAACATCACCCTCTTCAAAGTCGTGATAGATCCGTTTCCCGGATTCCTCGTCAATCAGGTTCAAGGCAAAGTTGATATGCTCGTGGTAGGTCTCCGCCGAATGAGCGAACATATGTTTGACAAAGGTTTCTACGTGGTTCTGGGCTTCAATCTTCGATACTTTTCGCCCATCGTAGTAACTCGCCGGAAACGTACCCCACGAAGTAATCACGTAGGTACGTTGCTGGTAGTATTCGTGTACTCGCTGGTTATGATAGACGTAGAAAATAGTACTGGCAATAAAGCCCAGTGTACTGACCAACGCGAGGTTTCGCATGGTCGTAAAGGTGCGATTGAAATCTTTTAAGGCAGACATTTTATTTCAATTAACAATGTGCATTTAGCAGTGAGCAATGAGTGTAAATAGTAGAGGGCAATAGGGATAGAGCGCAGTGGGGTGGGTAAAGTGCTTTACAACACAGATACCCATTCCCCTGATTGATGTGGTTAGTTACCCTCACCTGTTTTTCAACAGGTATTCGGGTATATCTTGCGCTCTTTTCTTTAATGGTTAAGGACTTCTATTCATTGCACATTGTACATTGCTAACTGTTCATTGAATCAAAGTTCATAGGTTCTTCCGGGTTGCACCCCGCCACTGAATTGTCGCTGGTAGCGGTACTTCTGATAGGCGTATCGTACCGCTTGACTTCCTTTGGCCGCCATACTGCTACCAGCTCCCACGACGACTTTCCCCCCGGCCATCGCCGCTCGTCCGCCCTGAAAGGCTAGACCGGCCCCTAACATCGCGGTGCTGAAGACCCGGCTTTGGAAGATCGCCGCTTGGGCATGGCCCAGATAGTAACTGGTCAGGTGAGGCACTAGAAAGTACAGGATCACAATCACCAAGCTTACCAGTACAAAGTTGGTCGCCCCCAGCTCGTTAGAAAACAACAGTCCATTGAAGTAGAGACTATTGAACTGACTGACGAGCGTGTCCAAGATAATCAGCGTTACCGACCAGAACTGTACTGTCAGGTAGCTTTGCAGCCACTTCATGGCTAAACTGTTGAAGCCGGGGATCACGGACAAGCCAATCGCCAACGGCCCTACAATGTAGAGAAAGCCCAATAGCACCAACCGGATCAGTTCAATCCCTTTCCGGACAATGTAGACAAACGAGCCTTCCAACAGGGCGAGTAGCCAGTTGACGATATCAAACTGCATCAGGCGGGTAAAGGATTCGTACAGCTCTTCCATATTGGAAGGCAGTTCCCCATTCTGCACCCCCGGCAGCAACAGGTTCCACATATCCGCGAGCCGTTGCATAAACGTTCTATCCGGCCCAATGTAATCGGCCAAAGCTCCAATGGTCGCACTCAGCACCGCCAGAAACTCAGTATAAAACGTCAAGGCAAACAGCAGCACCAAGCCCCGCACAATCGGAAATACATCCAGCCGAAAGCGCTGACTAAACACCAGTGCCCCGAACACCTGATTGAACAGCACGATCAACAGCAACAGTGGGATCAATGCCAGCCCAATCGCATGGGTCTTATCCAGCAAGGCATTCACCGCTCCCAAGAACTCTGGGGTAATCGCGACGTTATTCATTTGTGCGGGGGGCTTGGTGCTGGGGGCGAGGAGCTTGAAAATTGCCGCTCCCTACTACTATCTCATTTGTATTTACTCCATGCACCCCGCTCCCGGCTCCCCGCTTGAGAGCTTTGCTCTCAACGAACTGATTCACGGCATAGGGCAAATTCCCGTGGTAGCGGTCAATAAGCTTCCGCAGGTAATTGCGCTCCTGGGGCTTGGACGAAAGTACGGCATCCAGGTGGGGCGAGGTTTCCAGTACGTAGATCCGGGATTCTTCCCCTTGCTTGATAAACAGCTCGCGGAAGGTCTCTTCTTTGCGGATGGAGCGGATCAGCTCTACCTCGTGGGTGGTGAAACCCAGGTGAGTCGCCAGCTCATCCACCAATCGGCTATCCTCATGCCAGAGGATAATCTTGGTCGCAGCATTCACCAGCACCGCTTCCCCAACACTGGACTGCTTGATTTCATTCAGCCCTTGGGTGATAATGTTCACGGAGCCATTGTTCTTACGAATCGTTCGGAATAAGTCTTCAATAAACTCTTGAAGCTTGCCCGAAAGCATCGCCCAGGCCTCGTCCAAGTAGAGGTACTTGATCTGATCGGGATATTTGCGGATTTGGTCTAAGGCAAGCTCAGTAATCAGTAGTGTGACGACTGGGTACAGGACGGGATCACTATTGATCTTATCCAGATCAAAGCAGACCAGCGGATGCTCGCTAATATCTAGCTCATAGGCTGCATTCAGCACTTCTTTGTATTCGCCCGAAACAAAAGGCTTCAGCACGATCAGAAATTGCTCCATATCAAAGTACTTGATCTCTGAGAGATACTCGGCATCCTGGCGATGCTCGGACTGGTAGCGACGCAGAAAATGATAGAGCGAATGCATCCCCGGAAAAGCAGTGCCCTTATTATCGTTCAGATACTGATAGTAACGCGGTAAGATCAGCTTAAAAATCGCTCGTTCGGCGGGGGTAAGGTCCTGGTCTTGACTCCCACTACCTTTCCAAATCGTACTGAGTACCGCAATCAGAAAGTTGCTCTTTTCCGAAGTCAGCCGGTAGTGTCCTTCACTATTTTTGTCCAGTAAGAATGGGTTAAAGGCGAGCGGTTTTTCGGCGGAATACTCAAAGTAGGTTTGCTCAAAGCCTTTTCCGTTCAGCGCATACATCACATTGCGGTAGGTACCCCCTTTGTCAATGATAATCTGCCTTGCTCCCCGCTCCAGCCGTTGGGCAATGAAATTACCCATCGTATAGGACTTACCCGAACCTGAAGGACCGATAACCACACAGTTCTGATTCGCCTGCTGGGTGTTAAAGAGATTTACTTGCAAGAGGTTACGAAAGCGATCACAGAGATAGTCTCCCTGTTTGTCCCCGGTTACATCCCGCATCCAGTGTAGATAGCAACTGGCAATCTGATCGACGGTAATCAACCAACGGTAGTGCTGAAAGCCATTGCCGGGTACACTGGCAAAGAATAGATTAGCCGTATCGTAGCTTTCAATCAGGGCTTCTGCCCCGTACAGGCTGCTGATGGCCGATACTACCTGATCAATGTAGCTTTGCCGAAGCTCGTCATTATTGCTAAAAACAATTACCGATTGGTGCAAGCTGACTAAGCGGGCGTTCTCTGAGCGAATAAAGGCAGTAAACGCATCCAGTTCTTCCGCTTTAAGTTCATGGTCTTGGGTAGTCAGCCACTCTAATGAGTCATTGAGTTTTCGCTCAAAATCCAGGGACTTGAGTTCGCGTTCGGTATCCTCCACTAGCAAACACTGGGTTACGATATGAGGAAACTGTAACTGCTGCGATAATCCAAAGGTACAGGGACTGGTGACCCTGTGATGGTTTTTGATACTAGCGAACACTTCGCTGCCTTGCCCCGTCATCGTAACTACATTCGCTTTTTTCTCACCGATGACTAACCCTGATGGGTCATTGAACACCTCTCGGTTGAGTTTGGGTGCTGTTTTCTGATCCGGTGTAGCCTTATCGCTATCCTCACCAAAGGAAAGCTTGAGGTAGCGAACAAGTAACTGATTCAACGTCTCTTCGTCCAACCGGGTCACGGATACATCCTTTAGGCTGTAGAGTCCTTGCACAAACTCGGTGGCAAGGCGTTCAGCTTCCCGCAGGGTTTGATCAATCTTACTAAAAGGGTTTTTGATGGCTGACCCGGCCTGGGCAAACCCACTGGTGATGGGGTTTACTCTTTTTAGCCGATGGCGTGATTTCGTGGGAAACGACAAGAACAAATAACTTTCGTGCTGAAGTACCAACCGGGCGGTAAAGTGTTCTAGCAGTTTACCTTCGTAGTAGCCCGCAGAGAGTCTTTTTGGCTGGAATGCTCTATCATAGTAGATATCCGTCTTCTGCACGACGGTACCGACAGGCAGGAGCTTCAACTGTCGAGTGAGCGCTTCGCTGGCCTGACGAAAGTAGCCTTCCGTCCAGGATTCTAGTGGGGCTCCCTGCACTTGGAAGCCCACCGCCACTCGGCCATCCCGGAAGATGACTTTATCATTTTCTAGGGCGAAGATGGGCAGTCGTTTCGCCAGATAAGCGGACTTACGACGTTTGGGATGAGTTGATTTAGAAAATAACATAAATCGTACGGAAAATGGAGGAGGGAGAACGGAAAACGGTCGCCATGAAACGGTCGCCGGGACGCCGGTCGCTCCTCTCGGTTTGATGGCTAATTAAGATTGATTATACGGGTACTAGTACTATAACGACCAAAGTGTAGGATACTACTCCTTCCTTCGTTTCACGGCGACCATTTCATGGCGACCACCGTCCCGGCGACCGTACTCCCTTTTCCGTTCTCCGTAAATGGAGATGGCGTGGTTGTAGAAACCGGTACGACAGATAGGAAAACAGCCGGCTCGGATGTTTCTTTCGGTTGAGCTGCTTGAGTAATAGATACGAGAGCCCAGCGGATAGGATCACCCCCCAGAAGTAGTACTTGCTCATCGCGACCATAAAGTTGAGCACAATGCCGATGACAATAGCTAAGGACATCACAAAGAGCAGAGCAAACAGATCGGTCATGGGCAAGCCCAGTAGTTGGGCTTGCTTTTCAATGCTACGGAAGGTCTTCATATCAAGGGTCAAGTAAAATGTCGCCGCCTAAGAAGGAAGCTAAATCATCTACGATAAACTGGAAGCCTCCGAACAGGGCAATGGCGATGACCATCCCAATCATAAACTCAATCTTGTCGGGGGCTCCGGTGAAGAACTTCATCGCGGCTTTGAAGATACCAATACCAATCCCAATGAGAAAAGCGACATTGAGAATGACAATAATCCAGACACGGATACTAAAGAGGGCGGCTTCTACTTGGGCTTGTCCAAATGATGGAACGGCTGCCAACAACATCAGCAAAAGCAATAGTGCCCCCGGTTTGGAAGTAGTCCATGAAGTTACCCAGCGAGGCTTACGGGTGAATAAGGAAAACAGAACGTGTTGCATGATGATAAACAGGGTTAGTGAGAACAAATGAATTTTATAAAGCCATTTATACGTCCCAGGCATTAGGCGAGGGGCTAATATGATCCTCTTTGGGTTGGGACCGTGTTGACATCTCTACTTCATGAGAGGTGGCGCAATCTAACGGTTCGGCACCACTCTGATCATATACCTTGACGGGGATGGCGGGATGGTTTTGATAGATCACTTTTTCTTGATTTCTCTCTCTAGCCCATCGTTGGCACTGCCTAAGAGTTAGCAGGGCTAGGCTGATCCATAGTAAGAGGGCAAGTAAACCCAAGGGGGAGCTTACCCAATGTAACAGACTTTGTGTCATATTGGTCATATGGTTATCGGGCTACCGTTTAGGGTAGCGAGGATACAGCAGCCTAAACGGCTACTGATGAATTACGTTATTGATAGGACAATATTAGTGGGTCAAAACTGGGTGGGCAATTTTCTGGGTGGAAAATAATTTCCAAAGTGGACTTTCAAGTTATAAGTAAGGGAAGCAAAACTATTAAGTATCATTCTTAAAAGAATACTGAAGTGAAGCTAGTATTTCAGTCCTTATTGTGATGGATGGTGGTCTGTGCGCCAATAACCTTGACGATCAACACCCAGACTACGCCCGTTTCAATCCTTATTGTGATGGATGGTAGTCTGTGAGAAAGGTACCCCGTCGGTATCGAAATAAAGCTAGGACAGTTTCAATCCTTATTGTGGTGGATGGTAGTCTGTGAGCGACTCCTGGACATTGAAAAATAATTAAGTGTGAAAAAGTTTCAATCCTTATTGTGGTGGATGGTAGTCTGTGAGAGGATACGGGGCAGATCCGTTTTCAATCTGTGATTTGGGTTTCAATCCTTATTGTGGTGGATGGTAGTCTGTGAGAATGCGCCGTCGTAATCAGGAACCCATTTCAAGATGTTTCAATCCTTATTGTGGTGGATGGTAGTCTGTGAGACCCATGTACCGAATATGGATAATATCGTTAGCAGGTTTCAATCCTTATTGTGGTGGATGGTAGTCTGTGAGCGTATTAGGTCATTAATAGCCGCCAATCCAGCATTTTGTTTCAATCCTTATTGTGGTGGATGGTAGTCTGTGAGTCGCTTGGGATAATTGCACACCGCTCGCTTCCTCTACGTTTCAATCCTTATTGTGGTGGATGGTAGTCTGTGAGACGATCTGATAGATTAGTCTTTGCCTGGGGATCATAGTTTCAATCCTTATTGTGGTGGATGGTAGTCTGTGAGCCTATATCCCAAATACCCAGTACGATGAGAAAATATACATGTTTCAATCCTTATTGTGGTGGATGGTAGTCTGTGAGTCTAACGACTGGGCGCGCCATGACGGCATTGCTATGTTTCAATCCTTATTGTGGTGGATGGTAGTCTGTGAGATTGAATACTTTCTGTAGGACGCTCATACCTCTAGTGAATGTTTCAATCCTTATTGTGGTGGATGGTAGTCTGTGAGGTAGTTACGCTGAGAAGATAGCATTAGATTTAGCCGAGTTTCAATCCTTATTGTGGTGGATGGTAGTCTGTGAGAAAGAAATTGTGTACTCTGTAGTAAATTCCACTTGATGTTTCAATCCTTATTGTGGTGGATGGTAGTCTGTGAGAGCAGGGCAATCTTACAATAGGTACTAGCTGGAGAACGCTACATCAATGTTTCAATCCTTATTGTGGTGGATGGTAGTCTGTGAGCAACCACGCTGCGTACCTTGTTGAATCATTTGGATTTTGTTTCAATCCTTATTGTGGTGGATGGTAGTCTGTGAGTCTGCATGGCGCACCAATAATGCGGTGGAAGAACTGGGTTTCAATCCTTATTGTGGTGGATGGTAGTCTGTGAGTACATTTGCTATACGCTGCTGCCACAGCAAAAAACAGTTTCAATCCTTATTGTGGTGGATGGTAGTCTGTGAGAAACATCTATTTATCAAACAGGCGTACTTCTAGCCGGTTTCAATCCTTATTGTGGTGGATGGTAGTCTGTGAGAGGATACGGGGCAGATCCGTTTTCAATCTGTGATTTGGGTTTCAATCCTTATTGTGGTGGATGGTAGTCTGTGAGAATGCGCCGTCGTAATCAGGAACCCATTTCAAGATGTTTCAATCCTTATTGTGGTGGATGGTAGTCTGTGAGTCTTCACTTGTTTTATTTTTTTTGCAAAAACCCTGGGTGTTTCAATCCTTATTGTGGTGGATGGTAGTCTGTGAGCAAGTTTTCTGACTCAACTTCATACCCACCATCATTGTTTCAATCCTTATTGTGGTGGATGGTAGTCTGTGAGATGGTAAATTAGTGGCTCTTAATGTTAATCGCTTTATGTTTCAATCCTTATTGTGGTGGATGGTAGTCTGTGAGGCTCAACGCCGAGTGCTGTCCATCACAGCGGAAAGGCAGTTTCAATCCTTATTGTGGTGGATGGTAGTCTGTGAGAAAGTGACGTAAAATTTATTGAACGTGTGAATATAGTTTCAATCCTTATTGTGGTGGATGGTAGTCTGTGAGGATCGGTTAATCCACTGACGAAGCTCAGCCCGGGCAGGTTTCAATCCTTATTGTGGTGGATGGTAGTCTGTGAGACCTTCCCTTACGTAAGGGATTGTAATTGAGATAGTTACTTCTATTTTTAATAGTCTTATTTTAAAGAAATACAACATGTCAAAGAGCTGATTTAGTCATTAAAAATCTCATTTTCCGAAACTGCAACCTACTAATACACAACAGCTTACCCCATGATTTTGAGCTATCCGAAATAAATTCACCTATGGCACGCCCAATAAATAGTATTGTTTATCGGGTACAAATATTTCGGTAGGTACAATTTACGCATCTTTTCTTGTATTTGGTAGCCTTAGGATAGAAGTTGTTCTGAATGATTTGCTGAATACTTTCGGCAGCCTCTTGTACCAGTTTTTTGTTGTCTTCCTTAACAGGTATTTCTACCACCTTGTGTCGACTTCGCACGTAGATCAGGTAGCCCCGGTTGACCAGTTGTTGGAAATTTTCCTCAATTAACCAAGCATAACAGTATAATTGGGTTTGGTAAGTTTCAAATATCCGGTCTTTATATTCGGCAAACTTATAGTCCAGCGGAGCCATTGTGCCATCGTGCAATAGTAACACTTCGTCTACTCGCCCCCTCAAATACTGGTTGGTTAAATATTGATCTAAATGCTTTTCTTTTACCCCAATGCGCTTTCGCAAGTAATCTTTGTTGCGCTCTAGCTTCTGATCGTGAATTTCCCGCCCCCGCATCGCTTTATAGTCTTTTTCCTCATGCTGAGGAATCGCGAGTACGTATTCAAAGTAAGTAAAACGGGGGCAGTACAGGTACTCAATGATATGGGAGGGGGTTAGGCTCATCAGTAGAACAATGCTTTAATTTCGTCGGTAACGAGTTTCTTATCAAACGCCTGCCCCAACAGTTCGGTCTGCCGTAGTTCGTCCTTCGACATCGGGAAGATATACACTTTATCTCTGTCTTCATCCATCAGCCCCTTAATCTGCAACGTCAAACTATCTTTTTCGTTCGTAGTGAGCGTACCTAAAAAAACCGAATACTGTACCCGGTACAATCCTGCCTGCTTACAGGCTTTGGCAATTTTAGTGCGGGCTTTATCCTCTTCAATATCGTACAGTACCCAAACAATCATTTGATCGTATTTTCAACTACTGGTGCAATTAAACTGTTAGCAAAAGTACGGGCATCCATCAGCATAGCGTTACTGCGGGTCTGGTTACGACCCCGGTAGCGGATGGTCGCTTCTTCGGTATAGTCGTTAAAGGCCGTCACCAGTAATTGCTTTCCCTCCTGGTTCAGCGAATAGCCTTTAGTAATTTTATCCGTATGGCCCTGATTCACTTTTTTGGCTGAGAACAACCGAAATACCACCGTTTCAGCGTAGATACGATAGGGCTCGATAAAGTCAAATACGAAGCTAAGCTGGTTATAGTCATCGCGGTGCAGGAATCCTAGATATGGGTCTAAACCAGCCAAAATCAAAGTTCGTTCTACTTTGCCATAAAGCATACCATAGGCATAATTTAAAAACGCATTAAAGGGGTTTTGGGCTGGGCGGCTGCTCCGACCTGCAAACTGATACTCTTTGGCGAGCAGTTTACTCAGTGTTTCAAAGTATAATCTTCCCGAAGTTCCTTCTAATCCTCGTAAGGTATCAGCAATATCACTTACTACTTCACCCTGTAATTCCTGAATGGACAGATACAGGTTTTCTATCTGGCCAATTTTTTCATCCATAAATTCATGGTGCTGCTTTCGGTGCTTTCTCAGGTCTTTGATGAACTGAATTTGGTTGTCCACTTTCGTTAGTACCCACTCTTTGACCCACTTTACTCCGGTGACGTTCATACTAGCTACCAGCTGAGCTTTGCGAATTTTAGTTGTGCTGCCCAGCTTGCTATGCCACACTCGGCCAATAGGTTTACCGTACTGTTCAATAAACAGAATATCTACGTTATGCATCATGGCTAGCTTGATGGCATCGGTACTCAATGCGGTGCCCGTAGCCATAATAATACTTTTTACTTTATGGGCTGCCAAATGGCTTTTAGCCGTCTTCTTTTCGTCGGGCACTCGAATCTCAAACATCTGGTCTTTTACGTGCACGTAGGCACCGTAGGTATTGATGTGTAGTTGCATAGGATCAGGTTGCAAGTAGTGCTGAGTATTCTAAATTATAACTCACAATTCATCATTGTGGCGTTCACTCATGACTAATAGGATACTGGCGTTTAATTTACATAATCCGCCGAAGGGTGCCAAAGCCTCGGGATACGGCTTTTCCGATACCAATACTCTCGGGCAGGGCAACATTAGTAGTCAACTTCCCCTGGAAAGCTAGCATGGGCTGGTTTTTAAACTGGGTTTGTCGGGGTTGCACCTGTAGCTGTACCAGAATACGCTCCTCTTTCGTGAGAAACACCCCGATTCCTTTAAAAAAGCTCAATACATTTCCGGTGACAATACGCCGCAACAGTGCCGTCTGCCCCGGCGGGGCCAACCGTTGGTAGCGCCGATAATTTTCCTGATTCAGGGCCATCCATAACGTTTGAAATTGATAAGTGAACAGCTCATCGCTGACTCCAATTTCGGGAGTGGCACTCTGAATATTCTTGCTCATTACAGGGTAGACAGCGTCTTCCAATCGTATTTCCTGAATTTTTAGAAAAAGTTCTGTAAGCAGCTGGGCCCCTTCCGCTAGTCCGACCAGGGTTGGCACCTTATTCAGTACTTTATACTGTACTAACGGATAGCCGTAACGCAAACCGCCCCCCTCCAGATGGTTATGTAGCAGTGGGCTATGATCCTGAAATAACCTGCCTAGGTAGCCCCGTAATTTATGAGCGTCGCGCGGGGCGAGCGCAATCTCGGGAAACTGGATATTGACGGTATGAATAGTGGCACTCATTCCTCCCGTTCTTCAAAAGGGTCGGTGATTTTTAGTGATGCGATGTGACTAAAATCACCTTTGTTTCTACTCAATAACGTTAGCTGATGCTTTAAAGATGTAGCCGCGATCAGGGCATCGCCCAACGACATTTTTCTCTGCTGGCGTAGGGTAACTGCTGCCTCTAAAATGGTGTGAGAAATATCGAAAATAGTAGCTGCCCGAAAAAACCGTTCAAAGTATACCTGGTCACTCTCTGCCAAGTTATGGTAACCCAATACCTCCAAGTAACTGATGGCTGAGACATACACCGGCTGATCTTCGCTAAGCTGCTGTAGAAAAGCGTGTTCCGGTAGCGAAGAATAGATAATAATATTACTATCCCACAGCATCGCTAATCTCGGAAGGGTAGTTTACGATCTTTCCTTTGCGCTCGTTGCCAACCTACGGGATCTTCAATAGTGGTTTGTAAACCACCGTTCTGGTGCCACTCCCGAAGGACATCGGCTACTGATTCCTTGTTTTGTGTTTCGCCGCTTTCCTCTTCTACCTGAACACCTATTTTTTCAGCAACTTCCCGGATGAGCCTGAGATTATCTTCGTTATCGGAATGCAGGGTTAGTGTTTTCATATTTTTAGATTTTCTGTTTAAAGATACCAAAGGTTGTCACGCTTTAAAAATGCATTATAGAGCGAGGGTGATACCCTATATTCTGTGAGTAATCATCTTCATTATAACTGTAAAATGAAGAGGGGTTGTTGAACTCAGATAGATAGAAGTGGTACTTAGTCTTTTCACTATCAAAGTCTATTTCTTTTTGGTCATAGGGGATAGGAGCGTTAATTACGAAATCGTAGAAGGTAGCTTTCAACTTTGAAAAAGCAGCTTTCTTCTCATATTTATTTAGATTTTCATTGTCATAAATATCTGTAAATTTACTCCATACAGTTATTGCCTGATCATTAAGTTGAATAAAGATAGATTCCGTGTTTTGATCTTCAATGAACTTAAATTTCCCTACTGAATCAAATTGAAGTTTTGCTATAGCATCGCTAATATCTGAGGTAACATTCTGAGACTGTATATGTACTTCTTGGAAGTATCGTTTTATCAGTTCTAAATAATCTTGCTCTTCTATCCTTTTCACACCTTTCAGTACGTTGGAAGTTTTAATTAGTAAATCACGACCATAAATTAGAGAGCTTGCTTTTTGAAGTTCTTCAATCTGGTATAGATACACTTCAGCGGGTTGAGGGTTTTCATTATAACGATTAGCCCTGCCCGCTGCCTGAATGATAGCATCCAAAGGTGCTTGAGCACGAAAAACCGTATGTACTGAAATATCTACGCCAGCTTCAACTAGTTGAGTAGATACAATTACCTTTCTTTTTCGTGTATTCTTCTCCTTTATAAGGGCGATGATTTTTTTCCTCTCGTAGGGAGTAATCAAAGTTGATAAATAGTAGACATCGCTCTCCGACTCTACACTAGCTAACCTTTCAAACAGCTCTCTTGTCTTTTGTTTGGTATTAAGGATGATCAAGACGTTTCGGTCGGGATGATTATGCAAGTAGTTAATAACATCTACACTAAATTTATCGAAAGACACTTTTTTATCCGCACGATTGACAAGACAAGTTCGATTGAAATAGCTAAAGTATTTTTCAAAATCAGGTACTACTTCTGTTATTTCTTTCTCAGGTTCAAAGATCAAAGGCTGAGTAGCAGACATCAATAAAAAATAGCAATTGTATTTTTGTCCAAGAACGTCAAAGGCCTGTCTTATTAATGGCCATAGTTGATAATTTATTTGCTGCACCTCATCTAGAATTATGATTCCATTCATCAGATTTGGAAACTTCAGTAACTTGGTCTTATCATTAGTAAACATCGTTTCCAATAACTGGACGAAGGTAGTAACCACGATTTCTGATTGCCAGGTTTCCATTAGAAATTGACTTTTTTGAGAATCAAATTCATCCTCACCTTCTTTATAAGAAGGTTCGGCTAGATGGTGGTGCTTAAGCAATACATTTGAATCTGGGTAATTAAAGATTTCCTGGAAAACCTCATAGTTTTGATCAATGATTGAGGTAAAGGGAATTGTAATTATTATTTTTGAGGTTGGAAAATTGAGTATTTCTTTCAAAGTCAGTGCAACTCCTAAGGAAGTAATTGTCTTCCCTAGCCCGGTAGGCAGAGTCAGAGAATATAGATGTTGATTAGGATTAAATATCCTTCTGACATTTTCAATTGATGAAAAGTAAGCTTCATTTTTGCGACGATCGATTTCATCTGAAGGGTTATCAAACTTCTTTGCCTCTCGGAATTTTTGGAGTGCATTATAATCTAAGCCTCTGTTTTTACTGACTACTTCATTCTTAAAAAGAACGTCGCTTTTATCAGCAAATAGTAAGGTAGAATAAAGCAATTGATGTAAATAAAAATATTTTGTCTTATCAGCTAATAGAAGTTCTGTATGAAAACCGTTTTCAAGTTCATCAAAGAAGAAGTCTGCCAGTTCACTCTCAAACTCTTGTTCTGACACATATTGCAAAAAATTATCCCATGAATATTCAGCTAATGTGCTAGGAATAAGCTGTTCATAAAGCTTGAAGCTACCTTCACTAAAATTGGCTGCTTGTTCTATTAACTCTTCTGACTTTTCAGAGTTTCTAAGCAGTTCATTGTCATAATTTCCTATCTTTCCGTGATGCCTTTTTACAGCAGTGAAAACAAAAATTGGAAGTAACAACTTGTCTCTTTCTTCTAATACTACTTTATCCGTATATGCTTGACAAACTTTATAAGCAAGCAAAGCAGATATTAGTGCATGATTTTTAGGACCTATTATTTCATGACTCTCAGTAAGTAAGTAGTGCTGGAAAAACTTGGTTGCCTTACCAATATCATGTAAGGCACCTGCTATATACGATAAATCAGCGATAACACTTATATCTACATCAACTGACCATTTCCTTTCCAAAATCAGTTGTCTACAATTATTTCCTACAATTTGAAGATGATGAATTAGGGGCACGTTAGGATGAGAGTAGATCATTTGTTTTTGCTTATACCTTCATTCATAAAAGTTTTATAGAAAACTGATATTACCAAAATCAGAAATAGACCAGTAGGATCGGATGTTTGCATTTATTGGTTTCCCATTTTGCTCAATAATAATCTCACTGTATTCCCGAATAATACGATCCCTAGTCATCACTATAGGCATTGTTTCAGTAGCGTAGCTAGTATTCTGGTCAAAATTTATTGGTTTCTCTTCGTACAGCCTATTGAGTTTCAAGGCAGTTATGACGTTCACAAAATTGCCGGGGTTGTTATGCAGCTCATTAGCTTCAATAGTGTCTTCATACTCTAAGTTTGCTGTACACTGGCTAATTCCTAGATAAGGTGTAAAATGATGCTTTTTATTTATAAGGCACTTTTCCAACTCATTAAAGACCAACTCATCTTTGTGGAATAGGTATACCCGAAAGTATACATCCTTCAGCATTTCAAACTCTATCTGAGTACGGTTGGAAATGTTAAAATAACTACTTGCTGACTTATCAGTATCGAGCAAATTAAATCCTATGTTAACCTTTTTGATTGGCTTCAATATCTGAATGCCAAAACAGGCATTTGTGACATCGAAAACTTCATTTACCGGTATGGTTCCATCAGGAAACTTTCCGGGCGCGAGTTCTCTCTCAATACCCAGGATAGCACCCAGCATTCCCGAAAGTGCCGGCGGAGTGGGAATAGGATAGGTGAGAGGCGATGAGGTAGTATTAAATTTTCGGAAATGAGCGTATTCACCAGAAATAGTAAAAATAAGAGCTTTAGCTGATCGCATTAAGTGTTACTTTTCCGTTCTGTAATGATAGTAAGTTGCCCTGATAGGTCAATTGCAAACGCCTATCAAGCTTAATTTCTATGTTATCAATCTTACCTTGATACGACTTGAGTTCATCAATAAGGTCATCTAATGCCAGAGAGAAATCTGTAAGGCTTCGTATTTGCAGGTCGCTTTTATCAATTGCTTTTAATTTGAGCCTCTGCCTTAATCCACCAATATAAAAGGGCTCCTTGTAAGTAATTGATAGAAGTAAAAGCGGATTTTGTCCAAATTTAGAGCGTGAAATTAGATTCTTAGTGCCTTCCCATATTCCTTCTGTAAGTAATTTTTTGTCCTCCTCTGACATAAGAGTGTACTGAGCTGCTTTCTCGTTAATGATACCGTTGAAGCCTATAACAGCATAAGGAATTTTATATTCGGTACGAAAGGTAGCCTGTCCTTTACCGGCAGTAGAAGCAAATGCTCCCGTTCCCTGTTCTGTTACGACTTCCACCGGGTGAAGTGACTTACCCATCTGAAACTGTGTTGGCCCAGTAAAAGTAAGAGAGTCATTTTTCAATGGTAATACTCCACCGAAGACTCGGATATCAATACATTTCTCCAGTACTACTTCCTTTTTTTCACTAAAGGCTTTGGCTCGTTCCTTGGCATCGTTTAAGCCCCCCTTCTCGTACTTGGTTTCTCTCACAAAGATATCATTTCCATTTTCACCATTGTAGCCTTTATATTCAAACCAATAGTCACGAATAGTTCGTTTAAGTCTCACATCAGATACTAGAACTTTGTTCTCCTCACTGTCGAAGCGGGGTCGGTTTTCGTTCAATGGATCACCATTAGGGTTAGTGTTTTCAATTTCGTATAGAAAAAGAAGCTCGGTACGATTTTTAATTGTTGGCATGTGTAGAATAGTTATTAGATAATTGTTTATAGTTTAAGTAGCATCTTGCTAAGATATTATATTACTCCGGTTGATCTTCTGTTACTTTCTCTGTTTTAAACTTCCTTCCGAATTCAAGTCCAGCTACAAAGTAGAATGATAGCTCATTGTTTGATATTTTACTGAGGTGTTGGTACTCCACTGTAAAAAACTGATTAATCACATCCCGCAAATTACTGTAGGCATAAAAGTTTTTTTGATAAAGAGCTATTTTATTGAGAGCTTCTATATATATATTTCTTAGCAATGCTGGATTTAGATGATAGCCTTTTAATTTCTTTTCAAAGGGAGTGTTTCCGAGACTTGCATTTTGAATGTCCAGTAAGAAACGAACGAGTATCCCTACCGCAAAAACACCTATCTTATATTCCTCGTCGAGGAAAGACTTATTTTTCTCAACGAACTGTTTAAACTTATCTGAGTCAAATCGACTTTTGTTTTCTGAGATTTCTATAATATCCATATTGATATCGTTTTGATTGTAATTAATAATATCAAGTTCTAAAAGGTAAGCCAGGCTGATATGTGCTTTCAAAAGAGAGCGATATGTGTTTTCTACAAAACCATCAGAAGAGTGCATCTTATTGTAGTTCTGCCTAATCACTCTCATGAATTTAGTGTACAGCACTTCTTTGGATAGAGGTAGACCTAAAAAGACTGTGTTAACTATCTCATAGAAGTCCTCCGCAAAAAATGTTTTTAGAACACCAAAGCTAAAAGTAAGATTCACCTTTTCTTTTTTTACTACCAATGCGTTTTTGTAAAGCGGACTTATATTGATTTTATCTGGCACCTGCACGAAAAGCTTATTGAATCTGGAAGGCAGAATCTCCTCTAGCATAAGCTTGATCTTAATTGCTTTAGTAGTTGGATTTTCCTCGAAGAAGAGAAGGTTAAGCGTAAAATGATTATCCTCCTTTGCAATAGTTCTCATCAGATACTCCTCGGATTGTTTAATAACATGACCTTCTTTTAATTGATAACCAACACTCTCGATTCTTTTTAAGGCCTTCTGTAAACTCTCTATATCTTGGTTTATTACCGATTTTGGAATTGCATAGTAGCTTTTTCCGTAAAAATATTTCTTCAGATTTTGCTGCACATAGTTACTTCCTACCTCAAAAATGAGCGCACAATCCGAGCAAATTGGATAATTTTTCCAATTGGTTTTTTGGTTGAAAAAACCACTGACCATCCCCGTCTTATCAACGGTGGCGTACTTAAAGGGTGAAGCAAAGCCGTGAATCTTTTCTTTTTTCTCCAAGCAAATTGAACATAGTTGGTTTTTTCCTTCTGATATAACGCTATACTTGTTGGATTTACCTTCAGTGCCATTGGTTAAAATTTGATATCTAATAGTCTTAAAATCGCTCAGATACCGAATTTCCCCATCTACAACTATTTTCAGACTGAAGCCACAAGATTGCTGCGCTTTTTTATCTAGTGCACCGTGCTCCTCGATCAACTTACTCTCCAATTCCTCATAGTGCTCTTTCACATAACCCTGCAACGAATTAAAAATCTCATATTCTTTCTGAAGATTTAAACTCTTAGCAACATCTGGAATAGCTTTTAACTGCTGCTTGGCAAACGTTTTAAATTTCTTTGGAACACTACTTAATTTTGTGGTGAAGGTAATATCTCCCCCGCGAGCGGAACCTTTACGATATGCATAGCGGTCAAAGTTTTTTTCACTTACCACTTCCATGTCTGTTCCCTCAAAAATGATTGAAATATTGTCTTCAGATTCAGTGCAAGCGAACACTAGTAAGAGCATACTATAATTTTGCCCAGGGAACATATCCTGCACAAAAACTTGATAAGGATCGGTTAGTGAAGATTGATCTAATGTCAGTTTACCAATAGCAGTTATAGCTCGGTCTTGCATTTAGTATAGAATTATTTTCAAGCGCACAATCATCTAGACAAGTTGGCGAACAATCTATTACTTTTTGCCTAAACATCAAATACCCAATAATGGAGCTCCTGTTAAGAAAAAAACAAAAAACTACTCCATTATCATTACATTTTTTAGGCGATGAGATTCAATAAGATTCTCAAAAGAGATGTCATACTATTCTCTCAGGTCGGCTGGAAGTTCTAGGAAGCGTAGAACCGGTGCTGCTGTTCATTATCAATACGAATGAGCTTAAGGTAATGGGACCAACTCAGTTGGAATTCCGCAGACACTGTCTGCGCTTTTGCGTAGACCAAAAAGAATGACCGCATCTGCTCGAGGTTACGCACTGAAAATCCTCGGCCAAATTCTTTCTGCAATATCACTGATAAATTTTTGATGTTTTGCTTTCCGTAGGCAGCCTGTTCTTTTTCTATAACTATACCGGCGATGTAGCCGCTTGGCGATACTGTTTACAGAATGTGCTTTTAGCCCGCTCAGAAATATGAAAGTAGGGAATCCAGATGGCCGCTCCCACCAGCGTACGGACCGTGTCCCGGTAGGTACTTTGCTGCTCCTCACTGGTAAGCTGCCCTGGCATGATTTCTTCTAATAGCCAGATATCCAATAGAGGTACAAGAAGGCTCAATACGTAATACACCGTAATGAGTCGGGGTACACTGGTTCTACGCTGAAAGAATAATACAATGAGTAGTAGAGTGAAAATCAGAAAAAGCACATTGTATACCAGCTCAAATCCAAGGAAGAGCGCGAACTTGACCGGATGAGCCACCTTTGAAGTAAAGACATTGTCCCAGGTATGAACGTTAAAGTAATCCTGAGAAAATACGTCGCCCAGCAAGACAATTGGTGAGAGGCATAACCCGATAGCCGGTAGGATCAGCCAGCTTCCAATAGACTTATCTTCAGCATACTGCCAGGGAGGCGGATCATACTGCTGGTAAAGCTTAAGGCTAAAAAATATACCTAGTCCCGTAGCCATTAGGGTGAGTACCACGGAGATCAAACTCAGCGAAAAGCCATCCAGGCTGGCGTTGTAGGTAAGATAATAGGAAAGTTCATTTTCTATCCGCTCATGCTCACTGAGCAGCGGCTCTACGACAGCGGCTGGAACATACGCCTGGTTCAGGGAATAATTATGCGTAGCCAATACCGTATTTCTTTCACTGGTAATAAAGTTACTGTACGTATATCCTGGCCCGGTTATCTGTTCCTGATCAGTATCTATCGACCAGGGTGCCGGCAGATCTACCTGGGTGGTCTGGGTAAATGAAAACGGCTCACCCAGATAATAGGGCATGCTTCGTTCAGCCGAACTGGGGTAGCTGATCTGCGACGCTAGTACCAATGGATAAATCTCACCGTAGATATACGAAGAATCCGTGGCGGGTTGCCAGTACTCTTTGATCTGGTAGTGCTCTTCTACGATCACCTGATTAGTGCTGTAACGATTGTAGTCATAAAACCGGATAGAGTCGGAAGCTGTAATGGTGGGATACAAATTGCGGTAGTAGTCCAGGTAATTTCGCTCGATAGAAGATCGGGCACTATTCAGAAACTGGCTTCGTATTTCATCCGCTTTAGAACCCGTGTATTCCGTTCGTACGACCATCTCCGCCCCACCTCCGATGGAGTCTACCGTAATAAGTTCTTTGATCGCTGTGGTAGGAACTGCTTGGGTAGGTAGTTCTATCAGTTCAGCACTACCCGGTTTGATCAGTAACCCCCAGGCGTAATTGGGGAACGCCATAGTTTCCAGATTACCTCCCTGGTTGGCAATGGTTGGGTCTACGAAATAGTCTCTTCCTTGAAAGCGGAAGTTAACCACGCAGTGATTAAATGCATGGTAGCTAGGTAAAAACTTCGTAAGCGCGTTACCAAACTGGGTGTGTACTAGTAGTGGATAAGCCTCTACTCCTTCCGACCGTAATAAAGCCACCAATAATAACGACTTATCTTTACAATCGCCGTAACGCTGCTGAAAGATCTGCTGGGGCGGATGGGGTTGATAGGCGCTAATCCCTGCCTCAAAGCCTAGGTAGCGTATATCGTCCTGAACCGTACGAATAATGGACGATAGTTTTAGCGACGGGGTACCCGCTTCCATCGGCACTGGTTTCCACTGGTTGACCTCCCGTTCAGCGTACCGGTACAATGGCAAAGCCCAATCCACGACCTCTTTCCAGTCGGTAAAGCTAGAAAGGGACACCCGCCGATGGGGATCGTACCAGCCGGGCACATTCGTATCGTATAACTGATTATCCAGTGCTGGCTGATCCCAGGTGTAGTCAATGATGCCGTTTTTCTGTTGTATAGCAGGAGCAGAGGCCCCTTCAAAGAGCCGATGACGCAGTGCTTGTTTGGAAATTACGCGTTGATAGATCCGATTCACCGGCACAGTGTGCTGCAAATAGAACGTAGTAGCGAAATGATTGTGGTGAATGGGATTAAACCCTTTCACCGAGTAAGCATATTCAATAACATCCCCCTTCCGAACATCCGAAAGGTTGACCACCGCGGATAATGAGCCATCGTACAGAGCCCGCTCCATGCTAGTTTCCCGCTGAAAGGTCTGTAGGCGACTTTCAGACAATTTGTCAATGACCTGATCGTTCCGGATCAACCGGATACGGTGCACCGAAAGGCGTTGGTAGGAAGGATCAAAGGTCATACTCAAGTCGGACATAGACTGTACTCCATCAGCATTGAGTACTTTGACCGCGTAGTGCCGGTAGATCGTTTCTTGGGGAATATGTGTCTGCTCATTAATAAGCAGGTACTGATAGCCACCCTCACCTTCCAGAATGTTTTTTTCCGAAAAAGCAATTGTATGAGTCCAGGCAGGAGAAGCAGTTTTAGAAATGGTCTGTCCCCAGGCAATGGTGCTACTTAGGAAAATCAAACCCCAGGAAAGAACATGCATATTCACCAATTTTGAGGTAAATATATAATAAATTTTATAATTAATATAACTTTAATCTTAATATATAGTTCTGGATAGGCTCTATTGTGCCCACAGCAAGTCTTCCTACCGGGTGATAGCGGGATACCTTCCAGCAGCTAGCTTATCTTCACTATTAGTAGGTGCTGTCGTTGTTGCCTATTTTTCTCCTTACGCTGGTAGTGATTGCAGCAATTCCCCCTACATTAGACTACCGACGAGACCGCAAGAAGAAGTATTTGAATATTGCTAAGTGGCTAACTGAACAAGTACAAAAGGATAAGAAAGAGGCCTGAAGCAGTAGGACTACCAATTCCGCAGACAGCGTTTGCGGAATTAAGTACCTCAAAAAGACTCAGTACGTTTGCCCCAGATTCTGTTAAGAAAAGTATTGACTAAAGTCCTTTTATGCCCCCACCGACAATAGCGTCAAACATACGCATACCTTATTTAAGTTAGTCCGATAGAACAGCTTGTCTCTTTGCTACAGACCCCTAACTTTGGGGTTGATGCTTCAGGAACTACAAACCTTCTTCTTTCGCTTCGGCCACTGCTACGTACCCGCCCGCGATGCAGCCTACCAAGATCTTTACCGCTGGTGTAAGCAGGTGCGCGACAGCCGTAGCCGCCTTTCCGACGACCTGATTACGGAGCTAGACCAACTGGGTTTTGATTGGCAACTACACCAGCCCCAGGCCCATGCCTGGATGTTTCGCTACCATCAGCTCCGACAATTCTATGAGCAACACGGGCACTGCTACATCACGGCGAAAGATGATGCCTCGCTCTACAAGTGGGCCACCCGGCAACGCAGTAACGAACGAAGCCTGTCCGAAGAACGCCGGGCATTGCTCAAACAGATTCACTTCCCCTGGCAAGCCGATATGCAACGCCGTAAGGAAGAACGCTGGCAAAGCCACTACCAGCAACTACGGGACTTTCAACAGGCTCACGGTCATTTGGTGGTACCGGCGCACGATACGCGCTACCATTCTTTGGCTTTATGGGTACAGCGGCAACGCGACCGGGAAGAGGAACTCGATGATGAGAAACGAGAGCAACTCAACGCCATTGGCTTTCGCTGGAAACATATACTGGCTGATGAAGAAGCGCAACGCTGGCCGCGCATGTACGAGCAGTTGAAAAACTTTGTTCAGCAGCACGGCCACGCCTGGGTACCGAACCATTCAGATGACTACCCTCAGCTCGCCAGTTGGGTCAGCCGACAGCGTCAGCAGCTAGAACAGCTCAGCGACGAACAAAAAGCCCAGCTCAATGCGGTGGGGTTTGCTTGGAAAGGAGACATCGTTCGGATCAAACGCCAACGTTGGCACGATAGGTACGAGCAGTTGAAAAACTTTGTTCAGCAGCACGGGCACTGCCGGGTTCCTAATCAGTATCCGCTTAATCCCGAACTGGGCCGTTGGGTGGAGATACAGCGTACCAACCCCCGGTTATCACCGAAACGGCGCGCGCTACTGAACCAACTGGGCTTTACCTGGTCGGAAGGCTTTCGGGCCGAGCGGAAGCAGCGATGGAAAGAACGCTACGGGCAACTCCAAGCCTTCTTCGTTCAGCACGGCCACAGTCAAGTACCGGAAGGCTACGCTGATCATCCGGATCTGGCCTTATGGGTAAGCTACCTACGCCAGCACCCCGAACGAGTAACTTCCCGGCAACGCAAACAATTATCCCAACTAGATTTTCGATGGTCTGAAGACTTACAAGCCCGACGAGACGCTCGTTGGATGGAACAGTACCGCAAGCTAGTGGCCTTTCGGCGGAAGCAGGGACACACCCGCTTGCCTATCACCCACCCCGATCAGAAGCTAGCCCGCTGGGTGGCCAAGCAACGCAGGAACGAGCACAAACTATCGCAAGAGCGAAAGAACCTACTCAACCAAGTAGGCTTCACCTGGCGAAGTACCTATCGGCAGGTGCGCCAGCAACAGTGGGACGAAAAGGTGGCCCAGCTGCAAGACTTTCACCAGCGGTACGGCCACTGCCGGGTACCCTACGATTGGCCGGAAGACAAGTCCTTAGCGCGTTGGGTCTCCCACTTGCGACGGCGTAAAGCGAAGCTGACCGAAGAGCAAATAACTCAGTTAGATGCCTTAGCTTTTGTCTGGGATGCCAAGGTCTATACCTTTCAGAAGCCCCCAATGGGTAAAACATCGGATACGGGCCAATAGTCAGCACCGGTAGTAGTACGAACCTTCGCTACTTTGGATAAGAAGATTAGCGGTTCAATAGATGGGTGACTAACAAGAGTTTAGCCCAATTACTTGCCCGAATGATCCCTTTGATGATGCAAATGTAGTTGATAGGCCGATGTGACAAACAAAAGAGTTCGTCATAAAGCTCACACATTGAGCTAAGCGAGTATAAGCCACTTCCTTTTGGTCGCCACCGCACCGCGAAGGCCTCGCCGCGAAGGTCGCGCTGGGCTGAGCTATCAACTGTGGGGGAAGCATATCAAATGTTTCACCCGGCAAAAAACGTTGCCCTAACTCAATGCTCCCATGTCTATCTTACCAAAATCTTTGTTTAACCAAGTAGCGGAAATCACCCTTCACTACCAAAGTACCGTAAAACCTTCGCAACGGCCTAAAGTTACCTGCTCGAGCGATGCTTACACCATTTTTATAAACCACTGGAACCCGCACCAGTTGGAATTACAGGAAGAATTCAAAGTCATGCTACTTAACCGGGCCCATAAAGTATTAGGTATTGTCAACATCTCTCTGGGCGGAATCGCCGGAACCATCGCTGACCCTAAGCTAATTTACGCGGCTGCACTGAAAGCAGGATCGTCCTCCATCATAGCAGCCCACTCCCATCCATCCGGAAATTTGACTCCCAGCCGGGCTGACCTATCGCTAACCCAAAAGCTTAAAGAGGCTGGAGAATTCTTGGACTTACCGATGCAGGATCATTTAATTGTTACCGCTGAGGGCTACTACTCATTTGAGGACCAAGGAGTGCTCTGAAGCACTCTTTTCTATCATGGTTTGGCTTCCCTTTTTCGTGATTTGGTTCACCTACCATCCGTCGGCTTAGTTAACAAGTCACCCGCTGACACGTCTAGTGCATCCGCTATCCGACAGACGTACACAATCGTTGCCGTACTGGTGGCCGCCTCGTACCGTTTAATTTGCCGTAAATCCAGTCCTACCACTACGGCTAAATCCAGCTGGGTAAGTCCTTTCTGGGTACGGTATCGGCGAAGGTTTTCAGCAAACGTGTGTAGTATCGCTTCTTTATCACGAGAATCACTCATAAAAAGGAAGAAATACTTTTGCATCAATCAAAGGGTGACATATATTGCACTTATGGATATTTCTGAACGAACGCTGTTGCAGCAGTATGTAATGCATGTTACAAAGCAGTGTAGAGTAAGGGATGTATCCTTACCCCGATCACTAAAGCGGGTGCAACGATACCTTACTGACTTCCATGGATCAGTTGGTGTCCCTTCCGATAATCTATCGAACCCTATTGATCGCTATCCATTCCTGGCAGCACTAAAAAAGAGCGTTGTTGTTTACTGGCGAATGGAAGCGGATGTACATATTGAACCACCTGATTTTCTGATAGACGTTATTGATTATATAGAACGCATCTCGCCGTACTGGTTCAGTTACCAACAAGGACAGTGGCTAGAGTAACCCGCCCACCCTTCAACGGAGAGCCGAAAAGGTCAATAAATCCTTTGCCACCAAAGCCCGTCATCGTTTTCGCACCCAGTCCACCGCCCCACCCTAACGCTGACTCGCTTTCGCGGCCGCACCACCGAAAGTGGGTGATGACCGAAGCACATTGACTCATTCAGGAAGCATTCATCACCTACCCTCGTTTTTTGCCCTACCTGTTTACTAGGGTGTTTCAGCTAATCAATGGATCCCGTATAAAAACCGCCAAACAATAGGACAAAATACGATAGATGTAGTACATTGCTAGAAAAATATACGTAGTTATGCCTGACCCTACGAAAGACGTACATCAAAAATTCGCCGAAGTCTTAGAAGCCTTGGGTACGAACGCTTATCAGCTCAGCAAACAGGTGGGCCTGAATAGCCCCGATAAGTACTACAAAATAGAAAAAGGTCAGGTTAAGCCTAGCTACGATACCATTGCTGAAATAGTAGCTCTTTACCCCCAAGTAAACGTCAACTATTACTTTAAGGATGGTGTGCCCATGCTGGAAGAACCAATGACTTCACAAAAGGCAACACCCCGGAAACTGCCCGAGGTAGCAGCATTACGCATCAAGCACCTAGAACAACGGGTAGCCATGCTAGAAGCCCAAAACCAGGAACTCACCGCTCAATTACTCAGATAGTAGCCTAGCCACTAGACTGCCTATAATCTGCTTAGTCCGTCAGACGGCTAGACCGGTCTATCGAGATTACGCGGTAACCGCCCGCACAGTCCACCGATTTGGGCCCACCATCTTCTCTATCCTTCAAGTTAACCCGCCGATCTACGCACGAGCCCAATCTCAAACCCTCAAGGGAAGATACACTGCTTCGTTCACTCAGCACCCTTGACCGTTTGTATCGGCGGGTGACGGTGCTATTGTGGGGGAAGGCTAGCAGCGATGGCGGGCCCTCATGCCGTCGTTTCTCTTTTTTGTGGGGGGAAGATTAACTGCGATGCAAGGGGAATGCCAAAACTATCTATAATACGTATTTATTTATTATAATTTACTAAAATTTGACTGCTATTTACTTTGAATAATGCAATTATATATACCTAATAGAGCGAATTTTCTTTATTTTATACTATATATTTATTTAATTTTAGTTGTATATCAGGAGTATTATAAGTATATTTATAGTATAGTTCAGATGGATAGCGCGCGCGCCGAACGAACACAGTTTTTACCTCTAAATTTTTAACAATCATGGCACGAACAAAAAAAGAATCCGTTACCAATGAAATTACGATGAACCCTACGGATACTACGGTATTGATAGACCGCCCCGTTAACTTTTTTGAGCAGGGACACGAAATACCTGAGAAGCGTAACCAGTTTATGAAGTTCGCCCCCGGCAAGAACCGCCTCCGTTTTGTGGGCAACCCCGTCTCGGGTTTTGTCTTCTTTGGCAAGATTGAACGGGAAGACGGCAGCGAAACCATTAGGCCTTTTCGCCGGACAGAAAGCGAAGGCGAATTCTCTTTGGAGGAAATGATTAACCGCGATGCCCGGATAGGCAAAGACGGTGAACTAGAAAAGCAAAAATACTTTGTGGCGGGACTAGTCTACAACTACCAGAAGGCAAAGCTACAAATACTGGAAATTACCCAAAAGTCTATTCTGAAAGCGTTGAAAAGCTACGTGGATAGCGAGGAATACGGTCATCCCGCAGGGTATGATCTGACCATTAATAAGCAAGGGGACGGCTTGAATACTGACTATTCGGTGGTTGCCAGTCCACCCAAGCCCCTATCCAATGAGATTGAAACGCTGGTCGGTGAGACTTCTTGCGATCTGGATAAGCTCTTCGCTGGGGAGTATCCGCTTGGATAACCTCTCATACACAACATGGGGAATAGTACTCCCCATGTTTCTTTCAATCGCTTTTACCGATTTATTGATTATTCATACGCCTTTATGTTACCCAACACCAATCCTATTAAAGCTACTTCTATTGTTCATTTTGAGCGAGAAGTAACCCGAAAAGTTCAACAGCTTGCTCACCTGCTTTCCCTAGTAGAAGAAGTCCATGATGAAAGCGATAAAGCGATGGTCTCCGCCACCATCCGCGAGGGAAAGCAGTTTATTAAGCATGTGGGCAGTGTCCGCCGGGCATATACTGACCCACTTCAACAAAGCATTAAACAGTGGATTGCCAAAGAAAAGGAATTGCTCGCTCCGATAGCCACCGCTATCGAACGGGCAGATAGACTCATCCAGCAGTTTAATAAGCAAGTAGGCCTCCGGCAGCAGTCCGCCATAAAGCGGATTGATAAAGAAGAGCAACAAAAGCAAGCGAGCGAACCTGCCAACGCCGAATTGATTGCCCAAGAACACGAGTTCAAACGCCAAATTGCGGTTGCCCAACATAGCACCGAAGGAGTCCGAAAGGTTTGGACATTTGACGTAGAGAACCTAGCGGACGTACCGCGTGAATACCTTATGCTCAATGAACAGAAAGTCAGACAAGCCATCCGTTCAGGCGAACGCCATATCCCAGGTTTAACTATTTTTCAGAAGCAACAAACGGTTTATCGCTAGGAGCGGGGAGCTTGGGGCAGGGAGTAATATAAGCATCTTAAATAATCCGCTTCTACTCCTTACTCCAAGCGGAATGCCGCCCAGCCCCAAGCCCCAAGCCCAGATTATGGATTATTACCAACTACCCCGCATTAGCAATAGTGATTTGACGATTGCCATGCATTTAATTACCCATACACCTTACAAGAAGCCCGAAACGGCTTTCCGTTTTGGTGGTGTGTTTCACGAACTATTACTAGAGCCTGAGAAGTTCCGAGCGGAAAGCTGTGAGGGACTGGATATACGATTATTGTACCGTATGTACCGCACGGTCATCAGTAATCAATACTGTCAGTCTTTGTTGCAGGACAGTGAGAAAGAAAAGGTTGTTTTGTGGCAGGAGTCGACTACGGATATTGCATGTAAGTGCAGGCTTGACGTGATTGCCAATCCGAATAGTGAAACGCCCTATGTGGTGGATTTTAAAACCACCTCAGCTAGAAACCTTCGGGCATTTCTGAACTGCTGCCGGATGTACCACTACGACCGTCAGATGGCTTTCTACGCCGATAGCATTGGGGCAAAACAGGTATGTCTGATTGGAGTTAGTAAGAGTGCCAAGCGACTGTTCTTTGTTCAGAAGTACGCTACTAGTGCCTTTGTGGAAGAGGGGCGACGTAAGTATCGTCACCTATTACGGAAGGTACAAGAACGTGATCTTTTTGAAGCTATTTACTATGCCCGAAATAATGGCTCTCACGAACCCGGCAGTACGTCAGTACAGGAATCTCAACTGACGTATCACACTGCCTAATTTTTCGAATTCCTATTACCCATTTCCACAACCTTATCTCATGGAAAAGACCATCCACCGCTTCTTCGAGAAGCTCGCCGAAAGCCTGTTTACTCTACCTCCGATTATGATCGGTATGTTTGCCATGTACGCTTATCTAGTGTACGAGAGTCAGGCATTGCTGATTACCCAACTGCCAGAAACCCTTATTGGCTGGCAGCGAGAAGTGGCCGCTTGGTTTCTGTCGGTAGCCATTCACCTCACTATTTTGACCACCGCTGCCAATAGTAAACTGGTACACCAAGCCTTTCCAATACTATTTGCCATCGCGGGCTACTTCATCACCACGCTCTTTTTTGATGCCTGGAATTTTGAGAAGTCGCCAAAGGGTATTTTCGTGAGTCAGCTGTTTAGCCTCTTGATTGCGGTGATCAACTATTTATTCGTCTACCTATTCGTCGGTAAGTGGAAAGAGATGAAGGGAGAAAAAGAACTTACCGAAACGTTGCAACTCGCTGAAAAGACATCACAAGGGCTTACCGAAGAGCTTGAAATCGCTAACGAAGCGCGAGTCTTGTTGCAAACGCAACTCAATAAGCAGCAAAGCGAATTAACAGAAAGTAAACAAGCGTTAGTAAAGCTCCAGCAGAATTTTACCAAGCAACAGCGAGCGCATCAGGAGGAATTACGGATGGTGGCCGAAAACCGAATGTGCCTGACCTGCGGGTACCAAGCCAAAAGCCGTCAGCAACTTTCTCGCTACAAACGCGATTGTCAGCAGTGTATTCAGCGGCGTAGTCAGAAAAAGAACTTGTTGAATCATCAAGACGCATGAAAAAGAAAAGGCAACCCTAACAGAGTGGCCCTTTCTATGCATAAGAAGTATTATTTCAAGACACAAATGTACGTAACTTGTTTAAATAATACATGATTAAATTAAACATTTTTTAATTTTTCTTTGTATTACTCATATAATCGCCCGTATTTTGTAATAATTATTGTCGCTTTTGTTGTAAAAACTTACTTGTATTCTTCTTAGCATATGCAGTTTGAATTGGATATTCTCACGCAGTGTATCTCGGGCTCCCTATCGCTTTCCCACATTCGCCGTAGCGATCTTTCGCAGCCTCGTCATCTACTCAAAGAACGTTTCCCGTTTTGTCTCAAGCACTACTGGGTAGTCTATACCCGAAACCAAGATTCATGGCAACTACAATCATTTGTTCGGCACTGTCTGGACGAACTGTATGAGCTACCCATCACCTATCCTGACCAGGTGTACCCTTCGGTTGAAAAGGGACCTTATGCTGCTATGCTTCCCTCCCTAGCAGCGTACTTTCAAGTACCGATGGCGGATGTTGCTTGGACAACCTATCATCAGAAAGAGCATGAGCTCATTGTTGAACTCATCGTGCTTTCAGAATTTGATCAACTAGAACCCACGGAGATATACTTTCACTACTACCAATACGTATTGGAAGAAGAAGCCGAGCGCATCAAGGAACAGTGGGCCCGGACGATCTTTAGTATACCTAAAGAAAAGACGATTCGCCTCTATTTACGTAACCATCAGCAAGCCTTGCTTCGCCTCAAAGAACAAATACTACCATATATTCAGGAAACTGAGCATGAACACTTAGACCGTTACGCCCCGGTGTTTTGTTTGGAAGATACCTACAAGGCCATGTACAGTGTAGTAGATGAACTCTTGATGCATTTGGAACATCAGTACGGAACCTATTTAGACCTGGAGGCGCGGCTCTCCTACCGGAAGCGACAACAGTCGTTACGAGAATTAGCTTCCGAGCTTAACTGGTTGCAAACGCAACTACCTCGCCTGCCTGAGGTGATGCGTCCCTTGGTGCAAGCCCCCCTGGAAAAATTGCACCAGCTACCCTACGACCACCAATTCACCTATCAGCAACTGGCTTACGGTCGCTACTGGCTTAAAGTATTGATCAAAGTGTTCCGCAAAGCGAAGACTATTACAGGTCTAGTCATGCTCAAGGGAGCGATCCAGGCTGATTTTAATGATTTGAGTGTATAACGAATTGGGTGCAGAGGAAAAGCGAGTGGGAATGCAGAGATTCCCTTAATTTTGAGGTCTTCAACCACCATCAAAAAAACTCGCTATGGAAGTAAAGGAAGCAAAAATCAACCAGATAAGACAACACTTAGATCAGATAATAGCCCAAATGGATGCCCGAAGTAAAGAAGGAATGAGAATTCATCAGGTAGAGCGGTCTTTGTTTACCAGTTTATTGCAGTTAGGTTTTCAACTGTTAGAATACTACATTTTGAGTATACAACAGGTAGTCGCTGTTCAGGGGGTTCCCGTTGATCGTGCAGGGGAAAAGATGAAGAACACCGGGCTGCGTAGTCGGCCTTACCGAAGCATTTTTGGCCCGTTATCCATTGCCCGCCCCAAGTATTACTCAACCACTGGTAAGAGCTATTACCGGCTGGACGAAGCGTTGGGCTTACCCAAGAGCAACTATTCTTACGTATTGGATGATTGGTTAGGGTATGGGGCCACCGAGATGGACTTTGCCCAAAGTGCTGAGCAGTTGGAGCGCATCTTAGGTCATCCCCTAAGGGGTATGCAAAGCCAACGGTGTAGTTACAGGCTTTGCGAGCAAGTAAAAGACTTTTATGAGCAACAAGCCTGGGAAAACATAGAAGATGGTACTCATTTGAGCGTAGGCTTTGACGGTAAGGGGGTGCCCATTCGTCGCAGCGAAACTCAGCGAGCTGAGGAAAGTACGGCGGTTCGTCTGAGCAAAGGACAGAAGAAGGGGGTCAAAAAAGAAGCCACAGTAAGCCTGAGCAGTTCGTTTACCCCGCGGCCCCGGCAGGCTCAAGAACTCTTAGAGAGCTTGTTTTGCCCTACCCATGAGCCGCAGAAGCCCGATGGAGGGCATACCTGGCACGAGCACAAGCATCTACGAGCCTTTCTCTCAGACAAGGTAGGGGCCATCCGCTACGGGGTGGAAAACCTACTTCGGCGCGATGCTAGTGCAAAAAAGCCGATCATCGTTTTGATAGACGGTGACCGAGCCTTAGAAAAAGCAGTTCGGCAAGTGGTAGAAGAAAAGAAAGTTACCCATCGGGTAGAGGCCTACGTACTGGATTTTATTCACTTGCTAGAGTACGTTTGGAAGGTGGCTAACGCTCATTGGGGGGAGAAGCATCCCAATCGTTTTGCTTGGGTGAGAAGCCAAGCCGCCTTGTTACTAGACAGCCAGCATGATGAGGTACGACAGCAATGGCAAGTTATCTTGCAACAGGCTACCTTGTCTCAATACAAGCGTGACACTGTCCAACGAGCCATCACCTACCTGACCAACCATCAGCATATGGTAGATTACAAAACCTATCTACAGCTAGGATTTCCTATCACCACCGGAGCGGTGGAAAGTGCCTGTGGACATTTTGTAAAGAGCCGTATGGAGAGAAACGGCATGCATTGGGGAAAACAAGGTGCGCAGAATATGCTCAACCTACGAGCCGTCAGAAAGAACGGCGATTGGGACAACTACCTACAAACAGTAGTCAAACACGAACAACAAGCTCTTTACCAAAAAGCTGCCTGAGTTACACCCTTTTTGTTATACACTCTAATGATTTGAGCATGCTGCACATGCTCACCGACTATTTACAGCAAGATATTAATCAGCAACCTGATCCGTTTGCCCGGTTTCGCTACTGGCTCAAGGCCGTCCGACAAATACCTATTCAAAGTCCATTACGTTACCTGCCCACCTTACCCTCACTTCAAGAGCAGGTAGAGGGGTGGCTGCAGGAAGAATTGGCCTACCGGGAAAGTTTAGCGGATGAGGGTTCCGTACCAAGAGCCCCCACGGCTATTCCAACCAATTTATCCGTAAGTCAATGGGCCTTGCTGCTACGGGTAATGAAGGAAGTAGGTATCCTGAAACCGCAGCAGCAAATGGACTTGTTTCGCACCTTTGGACAAATCCTCTCTACCAAGCGGGTATCCCGGATGTCTATCGATAGCTTGCAATCCAAGTACTACAATGTAGAAGATAGTACTCGTAGTGCCCTTCAGGAAAAGATCCACCAAATGCTGCAAGCAATACGACAAGCGTAGTGATCAGGTCACTTTGTTAAGAAAAAGTTGTAGGCACCTACACCCATCGGTAGTGATCCAGTGTATTAATACTACCTGTGATACATGACTCCAAAGCGGGTGAAATTCTCATAGAGATTTCGATCAAGCTAAAGCTAAAGCAAAAACAACTTTTTTTTAACTTTTTTTTGCCTGATAATCAATAGTTTAGGTAGGGTTGTACAACCCTTACAACTGTTTTGGATTGCTGCTTTGCTGCATCTTTGGGGCATGTTTCACTTACCTACATAAGACATGCCAGCACATATTGTTACGACTGAAGACCTGATGGTTTTCAAAGAAGAGCTCTTGGATGAGCTAAAAAAAATACTCGCCCAAACCCATCCACCGGTTCAGCCCTGGCTACGTTCAGCGGAAGTCCGAGAGCGGCTCAACATCTCAGCCGCTACGCTACAAACGTTTCGTATCAATGGGGTGCTACCCTACAGTAAAATCGGCGGGATGCTGTTTTATCCCCAGGATGGTATTCAGCGGGTACTGGAAGAAAATTTAATCAATAACGCTAATCCTGTCTCCCGATGAGCCTCACTGCCAACCATCCCATTCAACTACCGGCCATCGTGTGGCAAAATAGTCACCTCTCGGCTTCAGCCAAACTGCTCTACGGCGAAATTGCTTACCTGTGCCGAGAAGAGGGTTATTGCCCACTCAGCTACACCTATTTCGCTGAACGCCATTACGTGACCTATAAAACAGTCAAAGCCTGGCTTGCCCAACTAGAAGAAGTAGGGCTTATTCGGATGCGCTACCATGCGTCAGGTCAGCAGCGATTGCTGTACTTGGAAAGCAACAAAGAAGACTCCATTAAAAACCAACTAACCGTTCCCTTTACCTGATGAAATATCCTACGTATCAGATTAACTTACCCGCCCAAATCCGACTAGACCGGACACTTTCCGCCCATGCCCGGTTACTGTACGGCGAAATCAAAGCCCTCTGTGACCAACAAGGCTACTGCTGGGCAAGTAACCAGTATTTAGCCCGGCTCTACGGGGTCCAGAAGGAAACGGTCTCGGTTTGGCTACGCCAACTTCGTAGGGGTGGATGGATAGAAATCCAGCTGGATACCAGCCAGGGAAACCTACGAAAAATCTACCTGACCCAACTCAAAAACGTCGCTACCCCCTCTAACGAAAAATCACAAGGGGGAGTGGGAGAAACCACAAGAGGTCTTATGAATACATCACCCCCCTCTTGTGATTCTATCGGTGCGAAACCACCCGCACTCCTTAGTAGTATTATTATCGATAAGAATGATCGAGTAGATAGTACCCCTCTTACGATTTTATCAGTGTCGGAAGAAAGGGAAAGCAAAGAAAAAAAGGGCAGTAGCGACGTAACCTCAGAGAAGCCACCCCCCCCATTCCGCTCGCCCCCCCTTCCCAGGAATAACGATATAGGGCGAGAGAACTTTACTAAGCCTATGGTTCAAGAAGTAGAAGCCTATATGCAACAGCAAACGGAACTTTGTCCTAATGCTTCAGTAGCAAAAGTTCAAGCATCTCGCTTCGTCAACTATTACCAGTCCAACGGCTGGAAGGTCGGTCGCCACCCGATGCAGGACTGGCAGGCGGCTGCTCGTAACTGGCTATTCAACCTTCAGGATTATGAAAAAACTCAGCGATCTTATCCCCAAAAATCATTCGCCAACCCTACCGAAGAATCCAGCGAGCGTCCGATGGACTACAGCATCCCGCTGTGAGGCTGACGTATCCGGTAATATTCAGGATTTTGACGAGATCTACCGTCGGTTCATCGTCAGTGCTCATCAGCAAGTACCCCAGTTTGTGGTTGATGAGATGAACAAACCGATAATCCAGAAGCTATTGGCGTACTTTTCGGCAAACTACTCCTCGTGTCAGACGCTGAACGTTGACCCCAAAAAAGGGCTGTTGCTAATGGGGCCGGTAGGCTGCGGAAAAACCACACTCATGAAACTCTGCTGGGATTTTTTCAATAAGCCTTTTCGTATCATGGCTTCTAGGAAGATTAGCCAGCAGTTCGCTCAGGAAGGTTACCCCGCTTTATTTCGCTATGGTTCACAGTCGTATCGCATCAAGCATTTGGGCTATGGGCCGATTGTGTACTACGATCAGCCCATCGCCTACTGCCTGGACGACGTGGGGGTAGAACCCTTCGCCAAGCACTTTGGTAATGACTGTAACGTGATCGCTGAAGTATTATTAGACCGCTACGAAGAGTTTGCGAGTCGCGGCTTGATTACACACCTGACCACCAACCTGGATACTCAAGCTTTCACTCAGCGCTATCATCAGCGAGTTCGCTCCCGGCTGCGGGAAATGTGCAACCTCATTGCTTTTCCTACTGAAATTCCCGACCGACGAAAATAGTTCATAAAAGCTTTTGGATAGCAAGAAGGAAGTTGACAAGTACCTATGCAACTCATTGATAGCCAATAAGATAGTGCAGAGGGCGATAGTTCATCAGTACCTCAGTCTTCTAAGTGACTGATTTTCAACACTTCCATCAGTACCCAACTAAGTACCTAACGATGTATTACAGTAAAAAAGTCAATGTTTCTGAGACGGGCCATCGCCGGATTGAACGGGAGGCCGAACGGCTCGGTGTGTCCCATAAGAACTACGTAGAAGCAGCTACCGCCTTCTTTGCCGAGCGGCAACTAGATCCTCATACGTACCAGCCCGAAGCCACCAAACAACTGCTGCAACAAGTAGTCGACCGCCTGTTCTCCTACTTGGTTCATCAGGAAAAACACCTGCTGCGAACGATCCTTTCCGAAGCAGCCAAAGCCCGCATTTTGGGGGAAGTCTCGGTCAATCACCTACTTCGTCTGCGAACGGAAGACCACGAAAGCTACCAGCAGCTCCAGCAGCAAGACCAGCAATACCTATCCGACCGTCTCCATCAAGTCCTAGACCAACTGGAGACTCGTGCTACTTCCCCACCTACATCAACTAGTTCATCCAATCCCCAGTACCCAAATCCCGATTCACGGCGGCCTAATACCTAGGAAACATGCACAGCAAAATTATCAATCCCACCCAGCACGGACGGTTTGTTTTCTCCAACCGGGGCTCTTGCCAAAAAACAATCACCTATCTGGGTCACGAAGTAGACGGGCAACCAGGCACTGCCCACTTTTTTAATCAAGACCAACAGGCAGTCACCGGGGAGGAAGTGCGGGAGGTCATTGATCGCAATGCTAAAGGATTGAGGTGTAACCAGGAAAAATTTTACTCGCTCGTGCTCTCACCCTCCTGTGAGGAAATTACTCACCTACAGAACGATCCTCAGAAGCTGAAAGCATTTACGGTTCAGGCGATGGAAAACTATGCCCGCAACTTTCGCTTTCCTCATCGTCCGGAAAAAAAGCTCACGTTAGCCGATCTCCACTGGTACGCCACGATTCATCAGACCCGAAAGGAAAAGAAGGGGGCAGAAAAAGGCACCTTGAAGACAGGTAATCAGGCCCATATTCACATACTGGTCAGTGCCCAGGATCAGCAGCGCAGCCTTCGGCTCAACCCCCGCAGCTACCGCAGTCGGTTTTCTATCCGTGATTGGCAACTAAAGAACGGTCAGGATTTCCAGCAGCTATTCAACTACCAAAAAGCCACGGTATCCGAAAAACTCACCCGTAATTTACCAACGAAAACCCAGCTGCGTCACCAAGCCCGTATCCGGGACAAGGTAGGCTACCTCAACCAGTACTTTGTGGGACACTGGAAACTAGACGAAAACACAGTACTACAGCTCGGGAAAGAACAACACTACGGCAAAGGCTTTTTCTTCCGCTTGCACCACTTGACTGAGTGTTATCAGCAGGGTAAACCCGTCAATGACCCCTACCGAATGCTAGTAACGGGCAAAGATGCCCCGCGAGTTCTACCCGAACTTACGCTTACGAAGCTAGGAAAACAAAGCCGGGGGATGGGGGCTGAGGCCAAAGAGGATATCGCTCAAAAGCGCAAGAAGAAGCATCGAGAATCCCAGCCCCAAGTAGAACGATAAAAGCTGACTGCTATGGTCCGACCTTTCGTAGAAGCCCTGTTCGTCGTGTTTATTACGTTGTCGCTACTGCTTGGGGTAGAGTATTACGTACTGGCTTTCCCCGATCAGCTACCCCTAGCTGCCGAAGGCTTACTAGATCGTTTCACCAACATAGTACAACGGCTTGGATTCGCCGGACGAATCTCGTGGCTGCTGACGTATGTAGGGCTCTGCCTTTCGTTAGCCGCTACAAACCACAACAACGCTTCAACAAAACGAAATATCCCCAGAATATACTTCCTACCAGTAATCATACTACTTATCGTAGCTTGTTACTACTTGCTTGGTGTTACTTCGTACCCTGCTACGACGATGAGTTGGCTTTACCCCGGAGCGGTCGTAAGTATTCTTATTCTACTACCAATAGGCCTAAAAGTGCTGCGTAGAAAAAGGATTAAGCACTTAGAACAATCCGAAGTAAGCAAGATCAATACGCCCGATAGTATTGTCATCCGTACCCGACGGGGCTACATAAACGTACCCAATCCTTACCGGGGCACATTGATTGTAGGTTCGTCGGGTTCGGGTAAGTCGGTGCTGGGCAATGCTTTCTTAGAACAGTTTGTCCAGAAGGGTTTCAGCGGAATAGTATACGACTTTAAGTTTCCGGTGCTGGCCAATATACTGAACACCGCTCTGCACTGCTACGGTATCGCTCACGGCTTACGTTACTATATCGTTAACTTCCGTAACCTTTCGCAATCCCACCGCTGTAATCCCTTAGCCCCCGAAAATATTCCAACGCTCTCTCATGCCGAGGAGTACGCCCAGGCGATCATCCAAAATTTGGATACCGCTACAATCAAACGACGCGACTTCTTTGCTTCTTCCGCCCAGACGTGGCTGACGGCCTTGATCTGGTTTTTCCGTTCGGAGCACCCACAGTATTGCACTTTGCCGCACGTGATTAACGCTGTGTTGTATCCCGACTATACCCACGTCATCAGTATGCTGGAAGCTAATCCCCAGAGTAGTGATCTGATTCGTAGTATTGCTACGGCTATTCGTAACAAAGCTGAAAAGCAATTAGCGGGAGTGATCGCTTCCTTGCAAATGATGGTCACCAAGCTTAACTCCCCCGAGATTGCCTGGGTCTTATCCGGGGACGATTTCACCCTGGACATTAATAACCCGGACCAACCGAAACTTCTTTGCCTAGGCTCCGATCCTGGTTTAGTAGATACCTTTAGCCCGGTGATCTCGCTAATCATGACCGTCGCCCTCAAACGCATGAACCAGGTGGGAAAACACCGTAGTTTTGTCCTACTGGACGAGGCACCTACCCTCTATATTCCCCGCTTTGAAATGATTCCAGCAACCGCTCGTAGTAACCGGATCGCTAGTGTCTACATGGTGCAAGACCTATCCCAGATGATCGACCGCTACGGTAAAGATAAAGCGGAAGTAATTATTGCTAACCTATCCAACCAGTTCTATGGGAAGGCCAGTTCGGTAGAAACCGCCCGAAGGGTGAGCGAGATGATTGGAAGGGAAGAGCGAAGCATCCAGAACCACTCCCGAGGGATGAGCCACGCTAGCCGAGGCGGACGGAACCTATCACAGAATATCAGTGTCAGTCAGCAGGAGCGCTTATTGATTAAACCGCAGGAAGTGATGCAACTCTCGCCGGGTGCGTTTGTGGGGCAAACGGTGGAAAGCACCATTCCCTATTTTCGGGCCCAGACCCGATGGAAAAAAGAGCCTACCACCTGTGGTATTACTTCCTTCACATCTTTAAACGATCAGAACGTATCGGCTAATTTTTCTAGCATTCGCCGCGAGGTGACTATGATTGTAAAACGCTATCCTAATATCTATCACCCTGATACTTCAGCCTCCTAATCGTGTGTATTAGAAGTAACAGAATCTAGTAACTGAATTGTCCTTTTGGACTTGAGTAAATTGTACAGATTTTCTAAGAGTGAGCTGCACATATGGAATACTAATGGGTACCGGGATAGATAATCATACCGTCGGTGCCACCAAATTATGTTAACTATCTGGAAACGAGTCGTTTTTCTAATGAACTCAGCACGTTATTCGGAATAACCAATCCTTTCCAGCAATACTTTTTTAACTGGTGGTAAATTGTAACTTAATAGCGAAAGTTACCAGATAGAATTACCGCTTTGCTGAGATAACTTTTACCAAATACAATCAATATGTTCTCAAAAGGCCAATATCTAAACTATGTTGTTTGATCAATATCCATTACCTTGACTACAATGCTTCATTAGAGTAAGGACGTTTCTTACTTTCCATTTTATTTTTTAATGCTTTCATATCTGCACTAACTTTTTTCTCAACAACTTTAGCATAAATTTGGGTAGTACGCAGATTTTTGTGCCCTAGCATAGAGCTTACTGATTCAATAGGTACGCCATTTGTAAGCGTAACAGTAGTGGCAAAGGTATGCCGGGCAATATGGAAAGTTAGCTTTTTATTGATGCCACAAACATCCGCAATTTCTTTTAAGTAAGCGTTAAGTTTTTGGTTGGTAATTACTGGTAGTAGTTGTTTTCCATTCATCACCTCGGCATAATCTTCATACTTTTCCAAGATTTCTAACGCAGGGGACAATAAGGGTACATTAGAAGAAACACCGGTTTTTCTACGCGCCGTAAATAGCCAGTACTCGCCATCAATCCCTCGTGAAATATCGGAAGAGCTGAGTTTGAACACATCAGCATAGGCTAACCCAGTGTAGCAACAAAACACAAAAACATCCCTAACGTGAGTAAGCCGTTCAGATGAAAACCGTTTAGCCATAATCCGGTCTAACTCGTCTTGCGTTAAGTAGTCTCGTTTTACTTCCCTCAAACTGCATTTATACGCTAAAAACGGATCGCGATCTAACCAACCATTGACCACGGCAATACGAATAATTTTCTTGAAATTCCTTAGGTATTTACTAGCTGTGTTATGACTATTCCCTCGAACCGTTTTAAGGAAAAATTCATAATCGGTGATAAAACTATATTGAAGCTCTGAGAAGTAAATGTCGTCACGATTGTACTTATGCTTTAAAAATTCTTTGGTTAGCTTCAGGGAGGTTTGGTAACGTTCAAGAGTCCCAGTAGCGTATTCCTTACCTACTTGCGCTCGCATGTCCTCATTATGTTGCTGAAAGATTTGAAGCAAGCTATACTCCAGACTCCCTTTTCCCAAGAAAGTATTTTTAACTACCTCAGCAGTAACTATACGCTGATGTTCAGTCAAATCATAGTAGATAGCCTTTACCTTATTTCTTACATTACTGAGAACCATGTTGATAGTACGAGCATCCTCCTTGTTTCCACGCACACTTCCGGTGTTTACATTCCAACGATCAGATTCTATTTTCTGACCAGTGCTAATCTCCGCTCGCTCTCTATTTATAGTAACCCTGGCATAAATAGGCGCCTTCCCTGTTTTATCGGCTTTACCACGTTTTATCCAAAATATAACACTAAAAGATTGATGCATTGTTTCTGTTTTTTTGGTCACCTTCAGATTAATCCTTCAATTAAAGATACCATCAAAATAATGCATAAACAAGCTATTTTAGCTTATTCGGTGCCCTACTAAGAAATTGAGAAATAGGGCACCGAATGGGGCTCATAAGTTTGGAGAAAAAATGAATAATATGATTACCTTAAAAAAGAAAAACCCCTCAAATCCTAAAATTTAAAGGGTTTTAGTGTTGTATGAATGTAAGATGCAGAGAGTGAGGGATTCGAACCCCCGGACCCGTGAAGGTCTCCGGTTTTCAAGACCGGCGCGTTCGACCACTCCGCCAACTCTCTAGGTAAAATAGCCGTATTATTAATGCGACCGCAAACTTAGTATTTCCTCTGGAAACATGCAATAAACATACGGGAAGATTTCAGGTGAAATACGGTTTCAGTAACTCTAACATTACCTGCGGTGGGCGGCAAGGGCGTTTGGTATCAGCGTTCATAAAAGCCAGCACCGTTTTACCCGAATGAACCAACGCTCTACCTTCTGCCCTAAACTCATAATCAAAAGTAATTTTTACCGATGGCATTTTAGCTAGAATAACTTTTATGGTTAGCAGATCATCGTAAAGAACGGGCTGATGGTAATAAGAGTGATTTTCTAGCACAGGCATCATTACCCCACTCTCTTCCAGCTTTCGATAGCTCATACCTAAATGACGCAGGGCTTCTACCCGAGCTACTTCATAATACGAAGCGTAGTTTCCGTAGTAAACATAACCCATCTGGTCGGTTTCACCGTAGCGCACCCGGACTTGTGTAGTATGCTGATACATCGATTAGTTATAGATACCAGCCTGACCTAATGCTCGTTGGTAGCGACGAGCATTGGCTAAGTGCGCCGTGAGGTTTGTAGCAAAATTATGATAGCCTGAAAAATCTTCTTTGGCACACATATACAAGTAATTATGGTCTTCGTAGTTTAAAACAGCATCAATCGCGCTGATTGACGGCACGCGGATGGGTCCCGGCGGCAATCCGGTATACCTATAAGTGTTATAAGGTGAGTCTATTTCTTTATGCTTATTCAATACTCGCTTAATGGTAAAATCGCCAGCGGCGTACACTAGTGTAGGATCAGCTTGAAGAGCAATGTTACGTTGCAAACGGTTCAAATAAAGTCCAGCTACTTTGGGAGCCTCATCCGGCTTATTGGTTTCTGATTCTACAATGGAGGCTAAGATAGAGACTTCCCGCGGAGTCATATTCAGCGAGTCGGCCTGGTTCGCCCGCTGTTCACTCCAGAAGTTCTCGTACTCCTGATAAAACCGCTCAAATAGTTCTTCTGCTGAGGTTGTCCAGTAAAACTGATACGTATTAGGCAGAAACATAGCCATTATGTTTTCAGTCGTAAAGCCGTATTCCTTTACAAAATTTTCATTGTTAAGAAGTGCTAAAAATACTTCTTCGTCGGCCTCCAGGTTTTCGCACAATCGCTGAGCCAATTCTGGCTTCAGTCGCACATTGTTAAACGTGACATTCACGGGCTCTTGCCGACCGGAGCGTAACTGGCGAATAGCGGCCAGATTCGACATATCGGCCTTCAGCAAGTAACGCCCCGGTTTTAGGTATTGATCGTACTCCATTACCTTGGCCAACACGCTAAAAGAAAGTAAATCTTTTACGTAATCTTCTTCGTGTAGCCTATCCTGTATTTCATCAAAGGTAGCTTCCGTTGGTATCAGTAAAATTCGATCTGACTGATCGGTCAGCACATTAGGAGTATATACCATTTGGTAGGCATAAAATGAAAATGATACTAACAGCATTGAGCCTACCACAATAAGCAGCGCCAGCAGTTTCGGTCTTTTCATGTATGGTAAAAATTAGTAATTTGCTGGTAAAATTAGAATTTACTTCTAACGTTTGCCCAGTATCTGGCTTTTTTGTAACATCGTTCTTACTAAGAAAAGTTTTTACCCTACGTTCAATTTTTTTAATGTACCACATAAATGAAAGCATCCCTTCTGAAAATCAACCCACTATATCCTGAAAATAAAAAACTAGCCAAAGTGGCCGAAGTTCTACAACAAGGCGGACTGGTTATTTACCCTACTGATACCATTTATGCTCTGGGGTGTAGCCTGCTCAATCCGGAAGCTATTGAGCGCCTGTGCTATATCAAAGGAGTAGATCCTCAAAAAAACCAGTTTTCGTTTCTTTGCCAAAATATCAGCCAGGTTTCGGAGTACTCTAAAAATATTCCTACTCCAATTTTCAAAATGATGAACAAGGCTCTGCCTGGCCCTTACACCTTTATACTGCCCTCTAGCAAATACGTACCTAAAAAAATTGATAGCAAACGTAAAACAATCGGGGTTCGTGTAACCGATCATGCCATTCCTCAGCAGCTAGTAGAGCGGTTAGGAAACCCACTGATTACCACATCAGTACACGATGAAGATGAGATTGTTGCGTACGCTACTGATCCTGCTTTAATTTATGAGCGTTTTGCCGATCAGGTAGATTTGATTGTTGATGGTGGCACGGGAAATAACGTAGCTTCTACCGTAGTAGACTGTACGAATAATGAACCTACCGTGATTCGGCAGGGACTGGGCGACACTGCTTTATTGGTGTAACTGGTGGTAGCTTTACCCACGTAGTGTTGGATCAATCGGTACTGATAGAAAGTCATTATTTTCCTTGTATCGAATATTTTTCTCTGCTGCGGGCAGGGGGTAAAATATGGATTGATACTGATGAATTGTACGTAAAGCAATCGTACCGCAATCGCTGCTATATTTTGGGGCCGAACAAAATACAAGCACTCAGCGTACCCATACATAGAGGTAGCGGGAAGATACCTACCCGAGACGTAAGAATAGCGAATGAGAACCGGTGGCAAAACAACCACTGGAGAAGTTTAGCATCGGCCTACGGCAAGGCTCCGTTTTTTGCGTTTTTCGCCGACGATATCCGAGCCACCTTATACCAACCTTTTACCTACTTAATTGATCTTAATCTCGCACTACTGACAAAATGTCTGGAATTGCTCATGTGGAACACGGAGGTAGAGTTTTGGTCGTATCAAGCACTTCCCGCAACTAGTAGCACTATATCCGACCAGCGAGGGGTAATTTTGGGTAAGAGTCAAGTGTCGGGAAATAGTCAATTTATGCCATTAAGGTACATACAAGCCTTTGGCAAAGACTTTGTACCGAATTTAAGCATCATAGATTTGTTATTTTGTGAAGGCCCTCATGCCGACAATGTTATTCGACGTTCAATATCCGAAAGGTGAACAAATGCTAAGAGCCACTTGTTGTTTTCTAAGCATATATATCTATCTTGCTATTGAGGGTTTTGGCTCGAGGGGACACACCCATTTTACCATTTAATTCCAAGGAGTAAGCTTATGGAAGCTAAATTTTCAAATAGAGTTAAGGAAGTTATTTCGCTCAGTCGGGAAGAGGCCCTCCGACTGGGGCACGATTATATTGGCACTGAACACCTACTGTTAGGAATGATTCGCGAGGGGGAAGGCGTAGCGGTAAGCTTGCTGAAGAAGTTAGGGGTGTCTTTAGATGAACTACGTACTGCCGTTGAGCAGGCCACCAAAGGAACGGCTACCGGTAATGTGAAAAACCTAGCCAACATTCCTCTGACCCGACAGTCAGAGAAAGTACTAAAGATCACGTATCTGGAAGCAAAAATTTTCAAAAGTCAACTGATTGGCACGGAGCACCTGCTCCTCTCCATTCTGCGCGATGAAGATAATATTGCTACCCAGATTTTAGAGAAGTTTGATGTTAACTACGACGTTGTGAAAGAACTATTAGAATACCAATCCGATACTCCGGTAGCCGGACCCGATACTGACGATGGCGATGAAGATTCTGGTCGCATCTTCGGTGGTGGTGGTTCAGGCTCTAGCCGAGAATCTAAAGGCTCCGAGAAATCCCGCACCCCGGTGCTAGACAACTTCGGACGCGATTTAACCAAATTGGCAGAGGATGATAAACTTGATCCTATCGTTGGCCGAGATAAAGAAATTGAGCGAGTAGCTCAGATTTTAAGTCGCCGTAAGAAAAACAACCCTATTTTAATTGGTGAGCCGGGCGTAGGTAAAACGGCCATCGCCGAAGGCTTGGCTCTACGCATTGTCCAGAAGAAAGTATCCCGTGTACTGTTTAACAAACGAGTGGTTACACTGGATCTGGCTTCACTGGTAGCCGGAACCAAGTACCGCGGTCAGTTTGAGGAGCGAATGAAGGCGGTTATGAATGAGATTGAAAAGTCACCCGATGTAATTTTGTTCATTGATGAGTTGCATACTATTGTGGGAGCTGGGGGAGCTTCGGGTTCGCTAGATGCTTCCAACATGTTTAAACCAGCACTAGCGCGGGGCGAAATTCAATGTATCGGTGCTACTACCTTAGATGAGTACCGCCAGTACATTGAGAAAGATGGGGCTTTGGCTCGACGCTTCCAGGTAGTGATGGTGGATGCCACCACTCCAGAAGAGACCATGCAGATTCTGGATAATATTAAAGATAAGTACGAAAACCATCACCACGTAGAGTACACCCCAGAGGCGCTAGAAGCCTGTGTGCAACTCTCTGACCGTTATATTAGCGATCGTTTCTTACCCGACAAAGCTATTGATGTGATGGACGAGGCCGGAGCAAGGGTGCATATCAATAATATCCACGTGCCTGATGAGATTGTGAAGCTGGAAGAGGCGATTGAGAACATCAAAGTGGAGAAAAACCGAGTAGTAAAGAGTCAGAAGTACGAAGAAGCAGCTCAACTGCGCGACCGAGAGAAAAAGCTGATTGACCAACTTGAGTCAGCCAAGCGCAAGTGGGAAGATGAAACCCGCACGCGCCGCTATACGGTAGATGAAGAAAATGTGGCGGAAGTAATTGCCATGATGACGGGAATTCCGACCAAGCGAGTAGCTCAGAACGAAAGCCAGAAGCTACTGGGAATGAACGAACAGCTTACCGGTAGAGTAATTGGCCAAGAAGAGGCTATCAAAAAGCTGACTAAAGCGATTCAGCGCACCCGAGTCGGTCTGAAAGACCCACAAAAACCGATAGGATCATTTGTTTTTCTTGGCCCTACTGGCGTTGGAAAAACTGAATTAGCGAAAGTGCTGGCGACTTATCTGTTTGACAAGGAAGAAGCTTTGATTCGCATTGATATGAGTGAGTATATGGAGAAATTCTCGGTATCTCGCCTAGTTGGTGCGCCTCCCGGCTACGTAGGTTACGAAGAAGGTGGGCAGCTTACTGAAAAAGTACGCCGTAAGCCTTACAGCGTGGTGCTACTGGATGAGATTGAGAAGGCTCACCCTGATGTGTTCAATATCCTGCTACAAGTGCTAGATGATGGAATTCTGACCGATGGCTTAGGTCGCCGGGTCGATTTTCGTAATACGATTATCATCATGACTTCCAATATTGGTGCCCGCGACCTGAAAGACTTCGGAGCAGGTATTGGTTTCTCAACCAAAGCCAAAGAGGAAAGCATCGATGACATTATGAAATCAACGATTCAGAACGCCCTAAAGAAAACGTTCAGCCCTGAATTTCTAAATCGTTTGGACGATGTGATTGTCTTTAACTCACTGAAGCGAGAAGACATTCATAAGATTATTGACATTACACTTAATAAGCTATTCGCTCGAATCATGGCACTGGGCTATAAAGTAGACTTAACCGAAAAGGCTAAGGACTTTTTAGCAGATAAGGGCTATGATCCTCAGTACGGTGCTCGTCCGCTAAACCGGGCCATTCAAAAGTACTTGGAAGACGCCGTAGCGGAAGAAATTCTTAAAGGAGAGATTGAAATGGAAGATACAATCTTGGCCGACTATAGTGGCGAAGGTGAAGAGCTTTCGCTTAGTCTGAAAAAGAAGAAGACTCCCAAAGAGAAGAAGACCGACAGTAAGTAATTCTTATCGGCGTATAATTTGAAATTTAAGAAGGGCATCAAATCGGTGCCCTTTTTTTAGTAACTACCCATATACTTTCGGATACTCCATTCGGCAGCTACCAACAGCAGCAGTAAGAAAAACAGCCACTTTAGATTAATAATCGGAAGAAAAGCCTCGCTAGTATAAATCTTACTTTGCAATTTCTGGTTCTGAAATACTTCGCTAATGGCACCCAACTTCTCCGCCGTAGTAAACTTCCCTCCGCTAGTTTGGGCTAACTCACGCAGCAAGTTATGGTTAGCGGTTAAATTCAGCGTTTCGATTTCCAGGCGTCGCACACTAAACTCACCACTGCTGGTTAGCTGCTCATCGTTCAGATTGACACTCGCCTGATAGCTGTAGATGCCTTCGGGTAGATTACCGATGCGATACTGGGTGTTATTTTCGTTGGTAACGTAACTAAAATTGCGTTCTTCGCCGTCCTCACCCGTTAGGCTAAGACTGACTGATTGGCCGTAAACTTCCTCGTAAATATCGTTGTAGATTTCGGTTTCAAACACAATCGGCTCAGTATCTTCAAACTCATTGCGTACCGGATAAACCTTAAACCTTCGCTTATCCTCTTTTGCTGATAAAAATTGAATTAGCTTGGTGAAGAAAGCATTGAATGCTTGAGTGTTTTCGTTTTTAGCGTACTCCTGTAGCCTCCACTGCCAAACGCCATCTGCCAACAAAACCGCCTGCTTTTTATCTTCTATTTCTCCAGTGACTAATAAAGGCTGGCTGGTCTTCACATTACCTACCTGACGATACAGCAAAGAAGTATTTTCACCCTTAAAATTTATTTGGCCAAACGGCACTTTAAGCGGAATAAAACCCTCAATAATCGTTTGATAGTCATTCTCAAGCTGGAAACCATTGAAGCTCGCGTTAAAAAGGGGACGTACTTCATCAGTTTCATTATTTTGGCGGATAATTTCCAGCAGCCCATTCGATCGGTTAAACATCGGAATGTTACTCTGCCCCCCCACAATGTACCACAGGGCGTTGGCATCCTGCACTAACTGATTCAATTGAGTATCGTTTAGCCCTCGCCCGGGTAATTGATGAAGAATTACCAAGTCAAACTTACTGTTGGCTACTGTGGACGGATTCCAAGCTGATAATCCCAAAATAGCTGTCTCAACTTCATAATTTTTATTTTGCTCAATGGCGAGCTTTAATGCTTTAATATCTGGATGCGGCGACTGAGCCACCAGCAGAATTGATTCTTTACCCTCAATAATTTCTATGTAAGCATGGCTCACATTATTCTCCGAAGTAAACTCCGCTTCAATATTTTCTACCGCCACCACGTAGTGACTCATTCCTTCTTCGGCAGCTTCCAGCAAAAATTCAACGCTGGTTATTCCCCGGTCTTGGTTGAAGGTTATCTGCTCATTGGCTATGGTTTTCCCTTGGTAGTTTACCGACACGGCTACTGACTCTCCGCTAAAACCGGTATTGCTTATTTCGGCTACCAACGGAAATTTATTTCCCTGATAGGCAATTTTATTGAAATACAGGTTGCTTACTTTCAAATCTTGCTTAGGTACTGTGTCACCAACTCCAATGGTGTGTAGCCGGAACGGGTAAGATGCGTAAGCGGGCGAGATACCTTCATTATAAATACCATCCGTCACTAGCACTACCGATGCTAAGTTTCTGCCTTCGTACTCAGTTTCAATATCCGACAACAATCCTTCTATATCGCTACGCTGTTCCGAAAAGGCAATATTTTCCAGCGCATCGCTTGACGAAAAACTTCTGGTTTCTACCTGATAGTCTTGCTGCTGTATTTCATTTTGTAAAGCCGCGACTTCCGGTATCCACTGCCCACTGTCCCCCACTGACTGAATTGAGGCCGAGTTATCCACCGCAAATACAACAATTGGCTCTTCAATGGTATTACGAATTTGCTTGATGAACGGCCCTACAATTAGCAAACACAACAGTGTTACCAACACAAATCTAAGTCCGGCGAGTACGTAGTTAATCGTTTTGCCCCAAGAGACTGTACCGAGCTTTCTACCTTTCAGATACAATAGAAGCGCGTAAGCTATACCAACTAGCAAGCTAGGAACAATAAGCCAAGGCGAATTATCAAACAGGAGTTGAATCTTTTGCATGTATCATTTTGTGGTAAGAGTATGATGCGATTCTGCTTTTTCCGTAACGAAGAAGCGAGACTGAAAGTGTTATGGTGTTATGGTGTTATGGTGTTATGGTGTTATGGTGTTATGGTGTTATGGTGTTATGGTGTTATGGTGTTAATTTACTGAACTTTGAACTTTAAAACTCAAAACAACTGCACTCTAACACTAATTAGGTGAGCATTCCTCCGTCTACCTGTAGCACTTGACCGGTAATGTACGTCGACATATCCGAAGCCAAAAATAAAGCGCAATCTGCCACATCATCAGGCGAGCCACCTCGCTTGAGAGGAATGGCATCGCGCCAGCTTTGCACTGTCTTTTCATCTAGCTTATCGGTCATTTCGGTTTCTATGAAGCCAGGAGCAATGGCATTACTACGAATGTTCCGTGAACCCAGCTCCAACGCTACCGATTTGGTGAAACCAATAATTCCTGCTTTGGAAGCGGCATAATTGGCCTGTCCGGCATTTCCTTTTATGCCCACTACCGAGGTTAGATTGATGATTGAACCACTTTTTTGCTTGAGAAAAGTACGCAGTGCGGCTTTTACCGTATTGTAAACTGATTTCAGGTTTACGTCAATTACCTTATCCCACATTTCCTCATTCATCCGCATCAGCAGCGTATCTTGGGTAATACCCGCGTTGTTAATTAGTATATCTAATGAGCCAAGATCAGCAACTACGCTATTGATTAGTTGCTCGGCAGCACTAAAGTCGGAAGCATCAGAGCGGTATCCTTTTGCCTTTATTCCGTATTCACCTAACTCTTTTTCTAGGGTCTCCCCTTTCTCTACACTCGACAGATACGTAAACGCAACATTAGCACCCTGTTCGGCAAACTTTTGGGCAATGGCATAGCCAATACCGCGCGATGCTCCGGTAACCAAAGCAGTTTTTCCAGATAGTAATTTCATAAGGATCAATTGTTAGGTTTTAATTTCTTCAAACTTAACGAATTAATCGGAGGAGCGATGCAGGAAAGGGCTAAAACAAAGAACCGCCAGCGTTGCTATAGGGCAATCACTGACGGTAACAGCTTGGTTTGGTAGTAAGCTGTGTTATTTCTATAGTACTTCTTCAATGAGATGCATTACCTGTTGCAAGTTGCGCTTATCCAACTCAGTGAAATTGTGGAGGTGGTGGCTGTTAATATTCAGAATGAGCACAACCTCTCCTCTTGAGTAGGCGGGCAAGGCTATTTCTGATTTATCGTATTCGTTAAGCGAAATGTGCCCCGCGTATTCTTCCACATCTGCTACCATTACGGTACATTCTTGCGCGAAAGCCATTCCGCAGATCCCTTCCTCTTTCCGAATTCTAGTTCTCGCCGCTGGACCTTGAAACGGACCTAGTATCAATTCTTCATCTTTTACAAAGTAAAAACCAGTCCAGGAGAAATTCATACCTTGATGAAGGATTGCTGCAATATTCCCAAGATTAGCAACTAAGTCGTTCTCATTGTAGACAATATCACGGATTTGCTGAAGAAGCGCATTGTACTGCTGTTGTTTCGTATCAGCTTGCGGTGGAGCGTAAGTATTGAGCATAACCATGAGAACTAGATTATTTATTCTATCAAATATTTATTACTACTTTGCTTATCGTTTATATATTATAAACATAATTATTTATTACAAAGGTACCATAAAAGTCATATTTGTCAAATTTTTATTTAAAAAATTATAAAATAACCGTTTTTATTCTCTATTAGTTAAAATACCGATGTAATATATAATCAGCATATGCGATCTTTTTCAATAATTTTTTCAATTTTATTTCTTTTCTCTATGAAACTTGCTACCCAAGATGTTTCAGTATTAGATCAATACCGCTGGGAAAACCGGATACTGCTGCTCTTTGCCGATACCGAAGAATCAGTCATTTACAAAGACCAGTTACAAACGCTTGAAAGAGAAAAGTCTGAAATGGATGACCGTGACCTTTTGGTATTTAAGGTCTTCCCCCAGAAGGTCATTACTCCGGAAGGTAAAGTCATGGGCGAAGAAATAGCCACTCAATTGCGTCAGAAGTACCGAACCCAGAACAATACATACGCTGTAGTGCTGATTGGAAAAGATGGCGGACAAAAGCTAAACCAAAGCAGCTTATTGAGCACTGAAAAGCTGTTCGGCATTATTGATCAGATGCCAATGCGACGGAGAGAAATGAAGGATAAGTCTGACTAGTTACGCAGGTTTTGCATTTCTTTAATATCGACCTCAATAGCCCCAATTGCCAGCTTGGCTTTAATTTTAAGGGGCACTTTGTTGCTATCGTCTGATATCCACACCTTCACCGGATCTTTGCTGTTCTCAAAAAAAGAGTTTTCAGGTAGAGAAGGAGCTACTATAATGGCGTTAATTTTACCAACCTTGGTTCGAAGAAGTTCTCGACCAATAATCTTCACTTCAATATTGTAGATTTCTTCGTCGAAAAACCCTTCAATAGGAATCACATCGCCTTTTTCGTAATCGCTATAATCTAGCGTACGAAGAAAGTAGTATCCTCCTACAATATCTACTACATTGTTTGGTACTGGATAGCGCTCACGTTCCTTTACGGCTAAGGTTTGCTTATCAAGCTTTAGCACCGTTGCCATATCGTTTTCATGGTCAAAATTCACCATTTCATTCTTACGGTAGCCACCTTCTTGAATGTAACGATACGACTGCATGGGGAGAATTGACGTAGTATCTACGTACGCCCCAA